>CAWGSN010000007.1:0-239821 GCA_963825225.1 uncultured Alphaproteobacteria bacterium | reverse complement strand
TTGCCTGCACACCCCTTCGAGAGCTTGTCTATTTATCTAATATTGCCTTGAAACGGTGAAAAGGTGAGACGGTTCAAGCACTTATAAATAGACAGCCTAAAATAGATAAGCCTGGGCCTAAAAGACAAGCCCGAAAAGGTATCTAGATGCCACCGTTTCACCCTTAGGACCGGTCTACCTGCGCAGGTCATATGCACACGCAAGGCGAGTGACAGCGCTGTTCGACGCGGCGAGAGTGTCGAAACGGCATACCGCCGACGACACAACCCTGAGGAGAGTACCGCCATGACTGTCTTGACCTTGACCCAAGCTGAAGCACGCATTGCCGAGCTGGAGGCTAAGCTCGCAACCCGAACCAAGATATCGTTCAAGGTATCGGATAAGGGCGCGATCTCTATCTACGGCATGGGCAGGTTCCCGGTAACGCTGTACCTGTCGCAGTTCAACGCTCTTGCTGCGGCCATCCCTGCCATTCAGGCATGGATCACGAGGAGCGTCGGTCTGAGGTCCGCCGCCGGCTCCTGCCCCACGTAAGACTACGGAACAGGATACGATCCCGCATCAAACGGTTACTCCGCTACAAGTCCCACCGCACTCACGAGCTTCTCGGCTGTTCGCCGCGGGAAGCCTGCCAGCATCTCGAACGGCAGTTCCGACCGGGCATGACGTGGGAGAACTGGGGCTGGGGCGGCGACAAGTGGCACGTCGACCATATCATCCCGCTTGCCTCGTTCGATCTGAACGATCCCGTGCAGCTGCTGCGCGCGAACCACTACACCAATCTTCAGCCCTTGTGGCAGGCAGAAAATCTCGCTAAGGGAGCGCGATTAGCAACCGCGGCGACTGACCGACATCGTGACCTGCGGGGCTGAAGGGGCGTCTTGCCGTTGTTCTCCTCCTCCTCCGACGACAAGACGCCCCAGCTTAATCGCGCCGTCCATTTTGGACACTCGACTGTTTGCAGCGATGTTACTGCGGCGGTAAGAACCCGCATGACCCAGAACAACGCCAAGGTTGGCGACCGAGTATTCGCCGATGCCGAGTACGGCACTATCGACCGCGTCAGCCCCTCAGGCCGCTTCATCGCCATCTCTTGGGATGACGGCGCAATGACCTGTGACGATTTGGACGAGCCCGAAATCGTCCAACTGATCGCCCAGCGCTTCTGACCGAACAGTGAGGAAGCCCATGCCCAAGAGAAAGAAGTCGCCAGTCAAGCGCAAGCCATCGCCGCCAAAGTTGACGGATACCAAAAATCTTTGTCTAGAGCTTGCGGCGCTGGCTGGCTTGGTCGAAGAGCGGAGGGTCCAAGAGAAAATCTATCAAGCCGTTCGCCAGCTTCGATTGCTGGATAAAGCTGCTCGTCAAGCCGGGCTGTTGCCGTCCTGACCGAGGACCACCGTAGAAGCACGGCCTAGACCTAGATGGTGGAACGGTTCAATGGAGGCCACATGACAGCGACATTCCCATCCTACCGTCACACCCTTCCAGAGGCCGAGCCGCGCACGGCAACGATCCTCCCGATGTTCATCACGCCGGCCGATCTCGCCACCCACATGGGTTGGTCCGAGCGGCGCGTGCGCGAGATCGCGCGCGAACTTGGTGCTTGCAGGATCGTGGGAAATCGTATGATTCTATTGCCTCAGGACGTGCAGCACATTATGGAGGCGACCCGATGCCCCTCGACATCTACCAGCGCGGCAGCACATGGCACTACCGCGGGACCGTCGCCGGACGACGACTACGAGGCTCTTGTAAGACTACGGACAAAACCAAAGCGGCGCGCAAGGCTTCCCAGATCGAGGAGCGCGCCTGGAAACGTGATACCGATGGTCCGGAAAGCGTCCTGACCTTTGCGCAGGCCGCGATCAAATACCGCAACGCCGGCAAGTCCGACCAGTTCCTGCCGGCGGTCGAGGACTATTTCAAGGACACCTTGGTCAGAGAGATTACCCCGGACGTCGTGCAGGAAATGGCGATGAAGCTGTGGGGGCACGCCACCGGGCAAAGCCGCAACCGGATGGCGCTCAAGCCGACGCAGGCCGTCATCAACCACTGCGCCGGGGCGAAGCTGTGCCAGCGCATCCGCATCCCGCGCTTCAAGGAAGAAGCCAAGATCAAGACGCCTGTCGACCTTGCATGGGTCAAGGCGTTCATGGCTCATGCCTCGCCGCATCTCGGCGCCTATGCGCTGTTCATGTACCTGACCGGCGCGCGGCCGAGCGAGGCCTTGGCGGTGCAATGGGACGATCTTTCCCTCAACCGCTGCACCGCGCTGATCCGGATGACGAAGATTTTATCTGAGCGTGAAGCCAACCTGCCGACGCTGCTGGTGACGGCGTTGCAACAGCTGCCGCGCGTCAAGGGGCGCCCGGTGTTCGTCTATCGGTGCTACCAGGATGTGAAGCAAAGTTGGCGAGCCGCCGCCGAGCGCGCCGGCATCAAGCGCCTGTCGCCGCATTGCTGCCGTCACGGCTTCGCCACCGATCTGCTGCGCAAGGGCGTCGACGTTCACACCGTGGCGTGGCTGGGCGGCTGGCAGGACGCGGCGCAGGTCTTGAAAACCTATGGCCACGCGATCAAGCGCGCCGACATCAACAATCTTTTGGTGGAGGCCGCCACTGTGCCGATTGGCACAAAACTGGCACAGCGCGCCCAACAGAATGCAAGAAAGGCCCGTTAAATGGGCACTTCTTTAACTAACCACGCTCCCACAAGGGGAGAGGAAGAAGCGGCCGCCAATGGCGGGTCGATTCAAACCGCCTTCATCCGGTAGTGACTGACGCCCCATTCGCTGCCGTCGGCGTAGCCGAATAATCCTGATGTGGCGAGGAAGAACCAGCGCCAGCGCCGCATCCACAGCGCGGTCTCGCTGCCATAGACGTGGTGCAGCACCTCCTCGATCTCGTCGCGGCGCAGATCGAAATTGGCGAGCCAGTCCTGCGCGGTGCGCTGATAATGCACCCCGCTCCAGCGCCACTCCTTTTCGACTTCGAACAGATCGGCATATTGCCGGATCAGATGATGGCTCGGCATGAGCCCGCCGGTGAAGAAATGCTGCGCGATCCAGTCCTCGCGGTCAGCACGGTCGAACAGATAGGCGCCGGAGCGATGGGTGAAGATGTGCATGAAGAAGCGCCCGTTCGGCTTCAGCCATGAACGAACGCGCATCATCAATTCGCGCCAGTTCATGATGTGCTCGAACATCTCTACGGACACGATGCGGTCGAACTGCCCACTCGGATCGAACAATTTCATGTCCGAGGTCACCACGCGCAGATTTTTCAATCCGCGTTTGACGGCTTCGCTCTCGATATGTTCGCGCTGCGCGTTTGAGTTCGAGACAGCCATGACCTGCGCATGCGGGAATTGCCGTGCCATCCACAGCGACAGCGAGCCCCAGCCGCAGCCGAGTTCGAGGATCGATTGGCCGTCGGAAATATCCGCATGCTCGACGGTCTGACGCAGCGCTTCCTCTTCGGCCTCCTGCAGCGTCGAGACCGGCTCCTTGTAGAAGCACGACGAATATTTCCAGTTCGGCCCCAGCACGAGGGCGAAGAAAGTCGCCGGCACCTCGAAATGACGGGCGTCGGCCTCGTCGGTATATTCGGCGATGGCGCGCGCGGCCATTTCGTCGGCAAACCAGGCGTCGCTTTCCGCGTTTCCCGTCGCTAGGCGCGTCGCGGTGCGCGAACAAAGCTGGTGGATCGCGGCGCGGACGATGACGTCAGGCAGCGGCACGTGTTCGGCGGTGCCGATAATGGTGGAGACGAAGCTCATATGACCCCTCCCTTGTGCGGCGGCAGCGGAAATCACTGTCGGGTCGAAGCAATCATTGGGATGACGTGACCGGCGTCACAGCACGGCATCCGAGATGCGTCCCCGGCCGGATCGGCCCAGCCGGCGCCCCGGGATACGAGACCGTCATGCAAATTCCCGGTTGGACATCGGACGTTTACAAAATACGCTCAAGTCAAAGCCCGGGTTCGACGTGAGTTCCCCTTTAGTCTGCCGGAAACGGGCTTTTCCGATCTTTTTTCTCGGCCGCGCTGTGCCATATTGGCCTCCCAAAGCGGCTTTTCGCGAACGGATGACACCCGCAATGCCCTCAGGCCCCTCCGCCCGCTCCGAAATGGAGATCGAACTGAGCAAATTGTCCTCACCGCGGATTTTTCTGGTGCGGATGCTGGTGTTTCTGGTGCTGTGCGCACTCGTCACGGTGGTGCTCTACAAGCAGATCATCACCGCCTTCTTCGCCAATCCCGGCCTCAATGCCCTGATCGGCGCGGTGCTTCTGATCGGCATCATCCTGTCGTTCCGGCAGGTGATCCGGCTCTATCCGGAAGTGTCCTGGGTCAACAATTTCCGCATTGCCGATCCCGGCCTTGCGATCGAGCAGCGCCCGACGCTGCTGGCGCCGATGGCGGCGATCCTGGGCGGCGAGCGCTCCGGGCGGATGTCGATTTCGCAGCAGACCATGCGGCATTTGCTGGATTCGATTGCGACCCGGCTGGATGAGGCCCGCGATATCTCCCGCTACATGACCGGCTTGCTGGTTTTCCTAGGCCTGCTCGGCACCTTCTGGGGCCTGATCGAGACCGTCGGCTCGGTCGGCAAGGTGATCGAGGGGCTGAAGGTGGGCGGCGATGCCGGCTCGCTGTTCGATACGTTGAAAGAGGGTCTCGCCGCGCCGCTCGGCGGCATGGGCATCTCGTTCTCGTCCTCACTCTTCGGCCTCGCCGGATCGCTGATCCTGGGCTTTCTCGACCTGCAATCGAGCCAGGCACAGAACCGCTTCTATACCGATCTGGAGGACTGGCTTGCCTCGACCGTGCGCGAATATGGCGGCGAGGGCGCCGGCGTTAGTAGCGAATTGCAGCATGCGATGGAGCGGCTGCGCGCGGTGGTCGAGGAAGGCGGCGCCAGCGGCAGCCGCGGTACCACCGCCGCGATGGCCAATCTCGCCGAAGCCATTCAGGGCCTGGTTGCGCATATGCGCACCGAGCAGCAGATGATCCGCGAATGGGCCGACGGCCAGGGCGAACAGAACCGCGAGATCAAGAAACTGCTCGAGCGCATCGCACGCCAACCCGAGAAAAGTTAGAGCAACGCGATTGTTGTCGGATTCAAAAGCAAGCGGCGGATGCCTCCTTACCTCTCCCGTCGGGAGAGGTTGGATCGCCTTGGTGATCCGGGTGAGGCGTTACGGTCTATCGATGCATCTGAGCCCCTCACCCGGCGCTACGCGCCGACCTCTCCCTCTGGGAGAGGTGAAGACTCGAGTGGAGAATATCTGAATGGCCCTCGCCCGTACCCGCCGCAATGATTCCGGATTCAACTACTGGCCGGGTTTTGTCGACGCGTTGTCGACGCTGGTGTTGTCGATCGTGTTCCTGCTCTCGGTGTTCCTGGTGGTGCAGTTCTTCCTGTCGCAGGAAGTCACCGGCAAGGACAAGGCACTCGAAGAACTCAACGCCAAGATCGCGCAGCTGAACGATCTGCTGTCGCTGGAAAAGCTCGGCAAGCTGTCGCTCGACGACCAGGTTTCACAGTTGCGCGCCGGCCTCGCCTCGACCGAAAGCGAGCGCGACCGCATCAAGGGCCTTTATGAGGGGCTGGCCGGCGCCGGCAGCGACGCCCAGGGCCGCGCCAATGAGCTCAACAAGGCGCTGGATTCCGAAAAAAGCGTGACGGCGCGCGCGCTGGCGCAGATCGAGGTGCTGAACCAGCAGATCAGCGCTCTCCGCCGTCAGCTGGCGGCGCTGGAAGAGGCGCTCGATGCCTCCGAGAAGCGTGACAAGGAATCGCAGGGCCGCATTGCCGATCTCGGACAACGCCTGAACATCGCGCTGGCGCAGCGGGTACAGGAATTGACGCGTTATCGGTCGGAATTCTTCGGCCGCTTGCGCAACATTCTCGGCAACCGGCCGGATGTCCGGATCGTCGGCGACCGCTTTGTATTCCAGTCCGAAGTGTTCTTCGACACCGGACAGGCCTTGCTGCTGCCCGAGGGCCGCGCCGAGCTCGACAAGCTCGCAACCGCCCTGATCGATCTCGACAAGCAGATCCCGAGCGAAATCGCCTGGGTGCTGCGGGTCGACGGCCACACCGACGTGCGGCCAATTCTGAACAGCCCGGTGTTCAAGTCGAACTGGGAATTGTCCTCGGCGCGCGCCATCTCGGTGGTGCAATATCTCGTCTCGCTCGGCGTGCCCGCACAACGGCTGGTGGCGGCAGGCTTTGCCGAATTTCAGCCGCTCGACACGGCGCCTACCGAGGAAGCCTACAAGCGCAACCGCCGCATCGAGCTGAAGCTGACGGAACGGTAGGGCATGATCCCGAAAAGTGGGCACCGATTTTCGGATCACTCATGCCCAAAACAAGAATCGCGAAGCGATGACCCCCGCGTTTAGCCTCCGCCCCTATTGCGCCGATGACGAAGACGCATCCATCGCGCTGTGGCAGCAAACCTGGCAGCAGGCCTATCCATCCATCGACTTCGCAGGTCGCGTAGCGTGGTGGCGCGAGCGCTGGCGCAATGAACTGGTGCCGAACGCTGCGATCATTGTCGCCGAACAGGCTGGGGCGCTGGCCGGATTCGTCACCATCGATGCGTCAGGCTATCTCGACCAGCTTGTGGTCAGCCCGGACCACTGGGGCTCCGAGCTCGCCAACGCCCTGGTCGACGAGGCCAAGCGCCAGTCGCCCGGCGGCGTGACGCTACTCGTCAACAAGGACAACGCCCGCGCGATACGTTTCTATGAGCGCAACGGATTTGCGCATGCGGGAGAGGATGTGAATCCGACGTCCGGACGGCCGGTGCTGAAGATGGCGTGGAAGGGATAGCGCTACCTCTTCAAATCCCCTCGAACTGCAATCGCGCCAGCCGCGCATAGAGCCCGCTCGCCGCAACCAGCGAGGCATGGGTGCCCTGCTCTACGATGCGGCCCTGGTCCATCACCATGATGCGGTCGCAGGACAGTACCGTGGCCAGACGGTGCGCGATGACAAGTGTGGTGCGGTGACGCATCAATTCTTCCAGCGCGGTCTGCACCAGCGTCTCGCTTTCGGCGTCGAGCGCCGACGTTGCCTCATCGAGCAGCAGCAGCGGCGCATCGCGCAGGATGGCGCGGGCAATCGCGATACGCTGGCGCTGGCCGCCGGACAGCGTCACGCCGCGCTCGCCGAGTTGCGCCTCGAAAGCATCCGGCAGGCGGCGGATGAATTCGGTGGCGTGCGCGAGATCGGCGGCGCGTTCGACCTCGGCGTCGCTGGCGTCGGGCCGGCCAAAACGGATGTTTTCGCGCGCGGTGGCCGCGAACACCACCGAGTCCTGCGGCACCAGTGCGATGCGCGAACGCAGCTCGCGCGGATCGGCCGAATTGATCGGCACAGCATCCACCGAGATTGTTCCGCTGGCGGGATCGTAGAAGCGCAGCAAGAGATGAAACAGCGTGCTCTTGCCCGCGCCCGAGGGGCCTACGATCGCGACCTTTTCTCCGGCCTTGACCGACAGCGAGATGCCGTCGACCGCGAGCACCTCCGGCCGCGTCGGATAAGCAAAACTGACATTTTCGAATCCGACATCGCCGCGCGCCGGCACCGGTAGCGCAATTGGCGAGGCCGGCGCTGCGATCTGCGGCCTGACGCGCAGGATCTCGAACAGCCGCTCCGCGGCGCCCGAGGCGGCCGAGACTTCGCCCCAGACCTCGCTGAGCTGGCCTAAGCCCGTCGCAGCGAACGCCGCATACAGCACGAACTGGCCGAGCCGCCCCGGGCTGATCGAACCGACCAGCACGTCGTGCGAGCCGACCCACAGGATCACCACGACGCTGGAGAACACGATGAAGATGATGATCAGGGTCAGTACCGCGCGCGCCCGCGTCGAACTGCGCGCTGCATCATAGGCCTGCTCGACCTCGCGGCCGAACCGCGTCGCGGCCAGCCGTTCGCTGGTATAGGCCTGCACGGTTCTGATCGCTCCGACCAGTTCGCTGGCATAGGCACTGGCATCCGCCAGCGTATCCTGCGCATTGCGCGATAGCCGCCGCACCCAGCGCCCGAACGCAACAAGTGGAATCACGATCACCGGGATCGCCAGCAACACGAAGCCCGAAAGCTTCGGGCTCGTGATCACCATCATGGTGGTGGCGCCGATGAACAGCATCAGATTGCGCAGCGCGATCGACACCGACGCGCCGACCGCGGATTTGATTTGCGTGGTATCCGCCGTCAGCCGCGACACCAGTTCGCCGCTGCGCGCGGAATCGAAAAACGAAGGCGACAGTGAGATCAGATGTGCGAACACGTCGCGCCGCAAATCCGCGACGATGCGCTCGCCGATCGTCATGACAAGATAGAACCGCGACGCACTGGCGCCGGCCAGCACCGCGACCACCGCAATCATCACGCTGAAATAGCTGTTGATCATGGCGATGCCTTCGGGGCTGAAGCCGAAGTCGATCATGCGCCGCACCGCCACCGGGACGACGAGCGTGGTGATCGCTGCGATCGTGAGCGAGATGAAGGCGAGCAGTGCGCGGCCACGGTAGCGCACGATGTAGGGCGCGAGCGCCAGCAGCGGGCGAAGTTTCGCGCCGGTTTTGACGGGCGACTGCGTCAGCTGGGCTTCGATGAAGGCCTCTTCCTCGAGCAACGCGTCGCGCCGTGGCGGCACGCTCCTGACGTCTTCAAGCTGTTCGGCTGCGCTCATAAAAAGAGATCCGTTTCGTCGCCCCCAGATAGGCCCCGGAGGCGGCGCTGGCAAATCCACCAGACTGCCCATCGGGTGACATACGTAGCTTGTCTTGGCGGCTGGCTTACGTTATAGAGCCGCCCAAATCCCGTATCCCAGACATTTTGAGACGGGCGCCGGCGCGCCGAAGGATATGCCATGAAAGCTGAAATTCACCCGAATTATCATACTATTACGGTCGTGATGACCGACGGTGCGGAGTACCAGACCCGTTCCACCTGGGGCAAGGAAGGCGACAAGCTGAACCTCGACATCGATTCCAAGTCGCATCCGGCCTGGACCGGTGGGTCCCAGCAGATCCTGGACCGCGGCGGCCGCGTGTCGCGCTTCCAGAAGAAGTTTTCGGGCTTCCTCAAGAAGGACTGAGGGTTTTGGGAACCCTCGCCTTGCTGCCGAGAAATGCAAAACGCCCCGGTTTCCCGGGGCGTTTTATTTGGTGATTGTGACTGGAATTACTGCTCGAACGCCGCCTTCAGGCGATTGAGCTGCGGCACCAGCGGATTGCCGATCGGCGCGCGTTCCGTCGCAGGGGCATGGATCGAGATGTCGAGCCGGCGCACCCGCGACTGCAGATTCATCGAGCGCGCAATCAGGTCCTGCAATTGCTGCGGCAGTTTCACGATTACGTCTTCCGGGCCAGGATCGGCGGCCGAAAGCTTGACCTTGGTCTTTTCGCGATTGGCCTGTGTCAGCGTCATCTCGCCTTCCTTCACAGCGCGATGCAACAACAGCCATGAGGCGAGTTGCATCAGCCGCGTGGTCAGCCGCATGCTTTCGGTTGCATAGGTGAGGCTGACGGAGCGTTCGAGCGCCTTGGCTTCCGTGCGGCCGTCACCGTCGAGATAGGCGGCGGTCTCCTCGACCAGATCCATGCCTTCCCGGAACAGGGTTCCAAATGCCGCGGAATTAGTCAGCCGCTCGCTGAATTGAACGAGCGCGGATTCGCTGTGCAAACGGTCCGCCATGGTTAACGCCCTCACGCCACTAATACGCTGCCGGCTTTCCAAGCCGCCGGCTTATGATGAACAAATCATTGCGCGGGCGGGGGCGAGAGTCCAGCCGCAACCGGATTTATGGTTTCCAGCCCATGCGTGGACAAAAAAGAGCCGCCGTTTCCGGCGGCTTTTGAAGTTGATAACAGGGAGGCGTCAAACAGAGTGGACAGGAGCCACTCGGTGTCCAAACGAGGACGACCACAGTCATAATCGCGAAAGCTTAATTGATCGTAAACGAACGATTTTCTTCAGGCTTTGTTTGCCATGTCGGCCATTGGCCTAGTTTGCAGGTTGACTCGCCGGATCGCACCGAGCCTGTCATCGGGCCCGTCCGGAACGCCGGAGGGTTTTTACGACTTGAAAAAGCTGTTCGCCGCATCCTTTGAGGCCCGCTTTTTGGTGGCGGCCTGTTGCAGCCGTTCGATCTCCGAAGTCATCAGTGCGATGCGCTCGGTCAATTCCTCGACCGATAACAGCGACAGGTCCTGCCCGATCTCGTGGGTGACTTTTTTCCTCGGCTTGTCGTCATCCTCGATGGCCATGCGTTTCCTCCGTGCGCGACGATCCCTTGAGGCGGTTGCCAGCCGAACGACGGCTGGCTAATCAGGGGCCGCCTTCAAATAGTTCCGCATTTCGCAAGGACAAATCATGGAAAAGCTGCCCGCGCAAATGACCGTCGTCGGCATCAGCAAGCCCGGCGGCCCCGAAGTGCTGTTGCCCGAAACCCGCAGCGTGCCGGTACCCGGCTCCGGCGAGATCCTGGTCAAGGTCGCCGCCGCCGGCGTCAACCGTCCGGATGTCGCGCAACGGTCCGGCGCCTACCCGCCGCCGCCCGGCGCCAGCGACCTGCCCGGCCTCGAAATCGCGGGCGAAGTGGTCGCCCTCGGCGCAGGCGCCACCAAGCACAAGCTCGGCGACAAGGTGATGTCGCTGGTGGCCGGTGGCGGCTACGCGCAATATTGCATCGCGCAGGATGCGCAGGCGATGACGGTGCCGCCGGCGCTCTCGATGCAGGAGGCCGGCGCCATCCCGGAAACGCTGATGACGGTCTGGCACAATGTGTTCGAGCGCGGCACGTTGAAGCTCGGCGAAACGCTTCTGATCCATGGCGGCTCGTCCGGCATCGGCACCATGGCGATCCAGCTCGCCAAGGCCTTCGGCTCCAGGGTGATCGTCACCGTGGGCGGGCAGCACAAGGCCGATGCCTGCCTCAAGCTCGGCGCCGACCGCGCGGTTAACTACAAGACCGAGGACTTCGTCGCCGAGGTCAAGACGGCGACCAATGGCGCGGGCGCCAATGTCATCCTCGACATGGTCGGTGGCGATTACATCGATCGCAATTACGACGCCGCCGCGATCGACGGCCGTATCGTGCAGATCGCAACGCTTGGCGGCGCCAAGGCCACCGTCAACATCGCCAAGGTGATGGTCAAACGGCTGCACCACACCGGTTCCACGCTGCGTCCCCGTAGTAATGCGGATAAGGCGGCGATGGTCGCGGCGATCGAGGCCAGGGTGATGCCGCTGCTGCGGGAGGGACGCGTTAAACCCCTGATGGACAGCACATTCCCGCTGGAAAAGGCCGCGGATGCGCACCGGCGGATGGAGACCTCCGAACATATTGGCAAAATTGTGTTGGCGGTTTAACGATCGCGACCTGAGCAAAGGCGGAAACCCTTTGATTTCCTTCGCTTTCATGTCATTTATCGCGGAAACGTCGGGCCGTTCGCGCGCCCCTGAGAGTTCGTTGATCGCGGAGTACTGACATTGCGTCTGATCAGGTGCCTTGCGCCGCTTGCGCTAGGCCTCATGATTGTTGCGACCGCGCCGCCGGCGCGCGCCATTGACGCGGTCAGCGTCCGCAGTGACGCGCCTGCGATCGACCTCACCGCGGTGCTCGACCATCAACGCAGCGATTCCGACCGCATCCAGGTTTCGACCGCGCCCGGCACCGACGGCATCGTCCGCCGCATCGAGGTGCGCGCCCGTGAAGGCGGCCAGAACTGGGTGGTGTTCGCGCTCGCCAACAACACTGACGACCAGCTCGACCGTCTGATTGTTGCCCCTCATTACCGCATCGTGTCGTCGGGGCTGCTGTGGCCCGACCTTGGACTGTCGCGTATCGCGACCATCACGCCCTCGACGGGCGACCGCCCCGAGCGCCAGGAGAGCGCCACGGCCGACATCTTCCGCATCACGCTCGATCCGGGCGCCGTCATCACCTTCGTAGCCGAACTGCGCACCGATAAATTGCCGCAGCTCTATCTGTGGGAGCCCGACGCCTACAAGGACAAGGTCAACTCGTTCACACTCTACCAGGGCATCGTGATCGGCATTTCCGGTCTCTTGGCGCTGGTGCTCACCATCCTGTTCGTGGTCAAGGGCAGCATCATGTTCCCGGCCGCAGCAGCGCTCGCCTGGGCGGTGCTGGTCTATATCGGCGTCGATTTCGGATTCTGGGGCAAAGTGCTCGACATGTCGAACAACGCCGAGCGCGTCTGGCGGGCGGCGGGTGAAGCCATCCTCGCCGCGACGCTGCTGGTGTTCCTGTTCGCCTATCTCAATCTCAGCCGCTGGCATGTGCGCTATTCCCACATCACGGTCGGCTGGTTGGCCTTCCTCGGCTCGCTGGTGGCGCTCGCCTTGTTCGATCCCGCGGTTGCGTCGGGCATCGCGCGGATGTCGCTGGTGTTGATCGCCTTCGCGGGCTTCGCGCTGATCGTCTATCTCTCCACGCACGGCTTCGACCGTGCGGTGTTGTTGATCCCGACCTGGTTCCTGCTGGTGGTCTGGGTGATCGCGGCCGGCATGGCGGTGGCAGGCTCCGTCACCAACGACATCGTCGGCCCCGCGCTGCTCGGCGGACTTGTGCTGATCGTGATGCTGATCGGGTTTACGGTCATGCAGCACGCATTCGCCGGCGGCGGCGCCACCACCGGCGTCGTCTCCGACGTCGAACGCCGCGCGCTGGCGCTGACAGGCTCGGGCGATTTGATCTGGGACTGGGACGTCTCCGCCGACAAGGTGTTCACCAGCCCCGAGACCGAAAGCCTGCTCGGCCTCAAAAGAGGAACGCTGGAAGGCCCGGCGGCCAAATGGCTTGAGGTACTGCATCCGCTCGATCAGGATCGTTTCCGCGCAGCGCTCGACAGCGTGCTCGACCAGCGCCGCGGCCGCCTGGTGCAGGATTTCCGGCTGCGCACCCCCGACGGCCACTTCATGTGGTTCGCGCTGAAGGCGCGTCCGGTGGTCGGCTCCGACGGCGAGGTCTCGCGCGTGGTCGGCACGCTGACCGACGTCACCGAGACCAAGAACGCCGAGGAGCGCATGCTCCATGACTCGGTGCACGACAACCTCACCGGCCTGCCGAACCGCAAATTGTTCATCGACCGCCTCGGCGCGGTGGCGAACTTCGCCAAGACCATGCCGAACCTGCGGCCGACGCTGATGGTGATCGACCTCGACCGCTTCAAGCAGGTCAATGATTCCGTCGGCATTGCGGTCGGCGACTTTATCCTGCTGACGCTGGCGCGGCGGCTGACCCGGATCCTGAAACCGCAGGACACGCTGGCGCGGCTCGCCGGCGACCAGTTCGGCCTGATCCTGATGTCGGAACAGGATTCGGCGCGCATCACCGCGTTTGCCGAAACCATCCGCAAGACCATCCGTGCGCCGATCGCCTTCAACGACCGCGAGATATTCCTGACCGCCTCCATCGGCCTGGCGCTGTCCGATCCGCAGACGCAGGTCTCCGAGGAGATCATCAAGGACGCGGAACTGGCGATGTATCATTCCAAGCGCATCGGCGGCGACCGCATCGACGTCTACAAGCCGGCGATGCGCGCCCGCAAGACCGACCGCCTGACGCTGGAAAGCGAATTGCGTCGCGCCATCGAGCGCCAGGAAATCACCATTCTGTACCAGCCGATCGTGCGGCTGGAGGATCGCTCGATCGCCGGCTTCGAGGCGCTGGCGCGCTGGGATCACCCCAAGCTCGGGCGGATGTCGCCTTCCGAATTCATCTCGATCGCCGAAGAGATCGGCCTGATCGTCGATCTCGGCATGTTCGTGATGGACCAGACGGCCAGGCAACTCGCGGTCTGGCAGCGCGCGATGCGCTCGCGCGAACCGATTTTTGCCAGCGTCAACGTCTCCTCGCGCCAGTTGCTGCGCCACGATTTGATCCACGACATCCGCACCGTGCTGTCGCGCTCGTCGGTGGCGCGCGGCACGCTCAAGCTTGAATTGACCGAGTTGCTGGTAATGGAGAACCCGGAACACGCCGCACAGATGCTGACGCGGATCCGCGAACTCGGCACCGGCCTGTCGCTCGACGATTTCGGCACCGGCCATTCCTCGCTGGCGTACTTGCAGCGCTTCCCGTTCGACACCATCAAGATCGACCAGTCTTTTGTGCGCACCACCAGCCGCGGCACCCGCCCGGTGATCCTGAAATCGATCATTGCGCTCGCCCACGACCTCGGCATGGACGTGGTCGCCGAGGGCGCGGAGACCGATTCGGATGCAGTCGAGCTCTATCAATTGGGCTGCGAATACGCGCAAGGCTTTGCCTTCGGCGAGCCGATGGACGCCGACGCCGCGATGCGGCTGCTGACCGAGGAGCGGCTGGAGGCGGCGAGCTAGCTCTACTGTCATTGCGAGCCTGTCTGTCATTGCGAGCGAAGCGAAGCAATCCATCTAACCGCGCCAAGAAAAGAATGGATTGCTTCGTCGCAAGAGCTCCTCGCAATGACGGTGGTCAATCCAGATACGGCTTCGCGATCTCGCGGCGCGATGCGCCCGAGGTTTGCAAGTAATCTCCGCCCTCGAAAAAAAGAGGGCGCAGGGAATGCCGGATGCGCGCTGCACCCGCGGTCTCGTGTGCAATGTGCACAAAAAGGTGCGCACACGAGCATACAGGGCAGCGGAGGCAATCCGACATTCCCTGCGCAATGGCTTTACGGCTTATCCCGCGCTCTCCCCGGCGACGAATTCGTCTTGTCACCGTCATTGATGAATTCACGGCCATGATCCGCGCCCGGTTGGGTCGACCCGTCTCCATCAACTTGACACCAGCAACGGGTGCCAGGACCACACGGCTCTGCCGTACGCATCAACGCCGTTCGTCTGCATGTCGTGAACCGCTCACGGAAGACCCGCCCTGCGATTACCTTGTCACGCCGACGCTGCCGCGTCCACCGCATCCCGTCCCAACGTTCGTGACGATGGCGATACGCCCCTCATGTAGGACAGGATGGGCGAGTCTGTAGCGATGATTTGCCCGACGGCGAAAGCGGAATATTTTTGCAGACAGGACTGGACAGGTAGACTCGGATTGATCTTTCAGGAGAATTTCGTCTCAATCGGCACGCCGGATGACGCGGCGCCCTGCAGCCATGCCGAGCACTTTTCGGAAATTGTTTCAGACCCGCGGCATGTCCGTTCGTGGTCGGCGAGCAGACTTCGTTGCGGACCGCGCTGAAGCCGTCATCTTCGCAATGGCGGACCGTTCCGAAACCGTTATGCTCCGCCGCAGAAGGCCATGTCGTCGACGGCGGGGCCCCGATCGCAATGCGTTGAACGGCGCGTGTTGTGGTCACCTCAGCAAGGTGAAGCCTATGGCGAGAGAATTGGAAGGCAAGGTTGCGGCCGTGACCGGGGCGGCGTCGGGCATCGGATTGGCCAGCTCCGAGGCGATGTTGGCCGCAGGCTCGCGCGTGGTGATGGTCGACCGCGACGAGGCAGCGCTGAAGGCGCTCTGCAACAAGCATGGCGACGCAGTGATCCCGTTGGTCATCGACCTGCTCGACCCAAAGGACTGCGCTACGCTGCTGCCCAGAGTCCTGGAGAAGGCTGGCCAACTCGACATCCTGCATGCAAATGCGGGTACGTATGTCGGCGGCGACCTGGTCGATGCCGACACCGCGGCTATCGACCGGATGCTGAACCTGAATGTCAACGTCGTGATGAAGAATGTGCACGATGTGCTGCCTCACATGATCGAGCGCCGGACGGGCGACATCATCGTCACGAGTTCCCTGGCGGCCCATTTTCCGACGCCATGGGAGCCGGTCTATGCGTCGTCCAAGTGGGCGATCAACTGCTTTGTCCAGACGGTGCGACGCCAGGTCTTCAAGCACGGCATTCGCGTGGGCTCAATCTCACCCGGACCCGTCATCAGCGCACTGCTCGCGGACTGGCCGCCTGAGAAGCTGAAGGAAGCCAGGGAGTCGGGAAGTCTGCTGGAGGCCAGCGAAGTGGCTGATGTGGTGATGTTCATGCTGACGCGGCCGCGCGGCATGACAATTCGCGACGTGGTCATGCTGCCCACTAATTTCGATCTTTAGAGGGAGCGGGCGGCGTCTAGTCTTTGGGCTCGTCGGTCTGGCTTCCTTTGTTCAGGATGTATCGAATTCAGGAGAGTTGGGGCGATCCGATGCTACGTCTGATTCTCTCGACCCGGTTGCACGCGTTGGATGCGATAGTCGTGTCGGCCTTCGCGCGGAGCTGCGTCATCCTGGCACTGCTTGCCTTCTGCGTCCCGGGATCGCCAGCGCAGGGAAGTGCCTCGAAGCTCCGCGTGGCCACGCGAGTGGTGCCACCCATGGTCATCGAGGACAAGGGCGCCCTCCGAGGATTCAGCATTGATCTCTGGAACAGCATTTCGGCACGGCTAAATCGCGAGACGGAATACCTTGTCATGTCCGACGTGGGTGAGGTGCTGGATGCCGTGGGGAACGGTCAGGCTGATCTCGGCATTGCGGCCATTTCGATCACTTCCGAACGCGAAAGCATGTTCGATTTCTCCCAGCCGATCTTGAATGCCGGCCTGCAAATCCTGGTGCGCGGCGCCGCCGAGAATGCCGACCCAAGTCCGGTGCATCTGATGAGATTGTTCTTCTCGCGCACCCTCCTGATCTGGCTCGGCATAGCGCTGCTTCTGATTATGATCCCCGCGCATCTGGTCTGGGTGGTGGAGCGACACCATCGCAACGGAATCATTCCGAGCAGAAACTATTTTCCGGGAATTTTCCATGCGATGTTCTGGGCTGCGGGCACCCTCGCGACACAGGCCGACCATATGCCTCGGCACTGGATGGCCCGGATTGTTGCCGTGCTTTGGATGTTTACGGCGGTGGTGTTCGTGGCCTTCTATACCGCGCAGCTCACAGCATCACTGACCGCGCAAAAAATCAGGGGGTCGATCAATGGGCCGCAGGATCTGGTTGGCCGGCTTGTCGGGACGACGCGAGCCAGCACGGCCGCCGCCTATCTGACTGAGAGCAAGGCTCAGGTCCGTGAGTTCGTGAGCCTTGACGCCGTCTACGACGCACTGCTGGAAAAGCAGGTCGACGCCGTCGTGTTTGATGCACCGGCGATCCTCTATTACGTAGCGCATGACGGCAAGGGATTGGCGCAAGTCGTCGGCGGTGTATTCCACAAGGAAGACTACGGTATCGTCTTCCCGACCGACAGTCCGTTGCGCAAGCAGGTGAATGAAGCGCTCCTGGCATTGCGCGAGAACGGCAGATATCAAAAAATTTACGATGAGTGGTTCGGCAAGAACTAGGTGCGCCGAGGGCGACTTCCGTTTTTGACCCAGGCTGTGTGAAAACGCGTCTGAGCCGAGGACGCTCAGAATTGTTTTCTCAATTGCCTACCATCAGCAGCATCTACCAGTGCGATTAGTTTCCGCAACGACGAAATCGAGATGGAAATTCTATGCGCAAGTTCAGCGTCTGAGTTTTCACACAGTCTGTGCCAGGAGCAGACATCAGGAGCCTTACTCGATCACCTCGTCGGCAAGCGCTGGTCAACCGCAGGAGGGCCTGCCAAAGAGAATATATCGAACATCAGTCTTCTTCCCGGTATTCGGCGGAGTCTGTTTGTTGACTCCAAAGCCGAAGGCGGTGAAGAGATTCCCGGGCTCATTTCGAGTCGGAGGTGCACGGCGGATCGTCACGTAATCTCCAAAGCGGTTCGTTCCCGCGTCACTGCTTGTTGTGATGTAGGCGACGAAGTCTCCCCAGAAGCCTACTACATGGTTCTCGAAATTACCGTTGCCGCCATATTCGAATGACATCCCGAGTTCTCCGGTGCAGGCATTGCTGGAAAACGCGGGGTAAGCGAAGGCGTAGCTGTTGTTCCAGACCTGCACCTGTTGCGTCTTGCTGAAATTGTTTCCGCGATCGAGTGTAACGATCTCGATGTGCGCCTGCTTGAACTTGTCGTCAGTGCCTGCCGTCCAGCCGAACCAGAGCTGATTCCCGGACCGGGCTGCACCAATGATGCCGTTGCGCGGGAATGAATTCCCGCCGGGGCCGTTGAAGTTCTTTGCCAGCCAATCTTGGTTGTCTGGTGTTGTCGATGTAGGCGCGTTATTTGCCCAACTCGAGATGCCGACATCGCGCCAGAAATAGGTGTTCGAGCCTTCCTTAAGCGAATACACCGTCAGTTTGGTATTTCCGTTGTGTCCGGCCCAGAAGATCTCATCGCCGGTGTTCTGCGTGAGATGTTCTCCCCATATCTTGGAGCTCGGCGCATTCGCCGGATCGGTGAACTCAAGCGTTATGGTACCGCCTGCCTGAATGCCGGCAAGCGACGTGCGCACTACCTGGAAGCCCGCAGTGCATCCAGTACCGCCGCCTGCGTCCCAGCTAATGTAAAGCGAATTGTCTCCAATCGAGAGGTCGGGATAGTCAGGCCCGGTACATTTTCCGAAAAGATTGGGGGACAGGTTCCAATAAGTCCACGCCGTTCCATTGCTGTTTTTAATATCGGCCGGACTAGCGACGGCGAGCCGGTACCCAGTGCCTTGCAGAAGCCAGATGAAACGGTCGATAGAAGGCGCGTACTGGATGATCTGGTCGCAGCAGAACCCGACGGCATCGTTAGGGAATATCGTAGTCGGATCGAGCACCTTGAAGGTGCTGCCGCCGTCCGTCGAAAAGGCAACTCTCCAGTTCGCTGATACGAAGATCACGCCATTGCCGCTGGCGCCGCTCGGCTCTGCGCATGCGGCGGCCGAGTTGCCGCTGCAATTAAGTCCGGCTCCGGTAATCCCCACCGAATTGTTCGTGTTGAACTTGACGGTGGCGGCATATGCCTGAGGTGAGACGCCCAGGAACAGAGCCGCGATAGCGAGAGATTTGAGCTTGCGAACCATGATGGCCTCCAAAGGAAACTTGGGGGGTGTTGAGACCCGGTGTGTCGCAGAAACCCTGTAAGCTAATAGTTCCCCCTAGACGCTTGCCGGGTGAGGACGCGAAACTGGGGTAGCCTCAGCACGATAAGCAAGTTTGGCACTTTCATTTCGGCACGGGTCTGATCTCGGTTGTCGTGGGTGTAGGCTCGCCAGGCACTGCAGGATTCGTCGGCACTGGCGGGGCACCCGAGTTGACGTCCCTGTCCATAGTTGGTGGCCGGGCCGGATACCGCCCCCCTTCGACCTTCTGCGAAGGCACTTGGGTCGTGCGTACCTCACCGGAACCCTCAGAGGGCGGTGGCATAACCACGAATGTGTGCACTTCAAATTTGCGAGGGGCACCTTTGCCGCCGCGATAGGTGCCCTGCATGCGATAGGTGCCCTGCATGACGAGTTCGTAACGTTGACCACTGCGGAGAGATTCACTGTTGAGTTCGGCCTGCACGATCACGCTGGAGCCTGCGCGGATGTCGCCGACCATCATGGGCAACGGCGTTTGCACCGGAGCCGTCGCCAACCGGACGCGATCGATCTTGGCCTCAGCCACTGCGCGGTTCGTGAGATTCGCGAGCGGCGCTGCGACGGACAATAAATTGGTCTGAGGAGTTGCAACGCCGGCAACCCCGAGCGACAAAATACTGGGACGTTTCGAAACATTCATTTGTGCTGCGACGTGAGTTGCGTAGCTGAGGAAGAGAGCCGCGAAAGCGAGCATACTCAACTTGCGATGCATGATGGCCTCCAAATGAAACTTGGGGTGCCCGAGCCATTTTATGCGACATTTTCCCAGACGGGAAGGCTAAGGCCACTGGCGCGTATCAGTTAGCAAAGGTTAGCAGTGCTGACTCATGTCCGCTTTGGGTCCAGCTTCAACAGAATAGCACCATGGTTGTCGTGCTGGAGATGAGCCAATCAAGCTGGCTCGCCGCCGGAGTTGTTCCTGGCATTGAAAGACGACCCTTGAAGAAATTGGATCCCGATCCAACGGCGCTGTTGCGTTTGGTGGAGGGTTGGCGGGATCATGCGATGAAAGTCGGTCGAATGATCACTCGGATCGTTCTGGCTTTCGAGGCCGGCCGGGATCGATTCTGGTTGGCCCGTTGGTTGCGCGCTCGCAGTATCGAGCCTTTTGTCATCCATTCGACCAGCGTCGCGGTGTCACGCGAGCATCGCAGGGCAAAGACGGATCGTCTCGACACCGAAATGCTCATTCGTGTGTTCTTAGGATGGCTGCGCGGTGAGCCTCGTCATTGCAAGATGGTCGCGATCCCAACGCTTGAGGAAGAAGACGCCAGGCGCCCAAGCCGCGAGCGCGAAAGCCTGATCGGTGAACGCACTAGGATTATCAATCGCATGAAAGCGGCGCTGATCCGTCTTGGCATCCGCGGCTTCAAGCCGGAACTGCTCAAAGCGCCACAGCGCCTTGAAGCACAGTATACAGCGGAGGGCGTGCCAATCCCACCAAACATGCTTGATGAATTGCGGCGCGATATGGCGCGACTGGCTTGGGTCCGCGAGCAGATCAATGCAATCGAGCAGGCTCGGCTTGAACGCCTGCAACAGGCGCCGAGCACTGGCCCGCATGCAATGGTGCGGATGTTGGCAAGCATCATCGGTGTTGGTGTCGAGACAGCGGATATGCTGGTGCAGGAGATCCTGTCGAGAAACCTTCGAGATCGACGGGCCGTGGCTCGTTACGCCGGCCTCACCGGGTCACCCGACGAGAGCGGGGTCAAACGACGTGAAAAGGGCCTGGCGAAGGCGGGCAATGCACGCGTGCGGCGCGGTCTCATTCAGCTGGCGTGGCGCTTCCTGCGCTTCCAGAAGGAAAGCGCTCTGGGGCAATGGTATCGAGCCAGGACCGAAGTGCGCTGTGTGAAAACTAGCTGGGGCAACGGAGGCGCAGAATTGTTTTCTCAATTGCCTTCTTGCGAAAGTAGTTACCAGCACATCCGACCTTTACATCAACGAAATCGAGATGGAAGTTCTACACGGAAGTCGGCCATCAGAGTTTTCACACAGCCTGGGTCCAAAAACGGAAGTCGCGGCCTTGCGGCGGGATGTTCGCGGTAGGGACGCGAGTTACCTCGCGCCCCCCGCACAGATCCGTGCGAGCCCAATTCGGGCACACGGCTCCCACCTCGGGTGTCTAACGGCGAAGCGAGTCTCTGGCCACGGATGAAGGATTCGCGGTTTCGGGAGCCAGTCGTCGGCCAACCGCTTGATCCGCTCCCAGGTCGTCCAGTCTTTCTGGCTCCGCTGCCGTAGCGTGCGCCGCCAGAGATTGGTGACGTGGAATAAGAACGCGGTCAGTGTCGAACTGTTTGTCGGCACCGCGTGGTAGTTGAAGTAGCCGGTGACGACCTGCTGCAACCATCTTCCCTGTTGGGGAATCGGCTGATGCATGCTCCGTCGCAATTCCTGTTTGATGGCTTGTAACTTTGCCTGCATGCGATCCCGCCGGGACTTCCGTTTGATTTGGAATTTTCCCCGACGAGTTTTGCTGCAGATAAAGGTGAAGCCCAGGAAGGTGAAGGTCTCCGGTTTGCCGAGCCCGCGCCGCTTGCGGTTTGCCGCCGCCAAGCGTCCAAACTCGATCAGCCGGGTCTTCTCCGAATGAAGCGACAGCGCAAACTCCTGTAACCGCTCACGCATCTCGTCGAGGAAGCGCCGGGCGTCGCTCTCGTGCTCGAAGCCGACAATGAAGTCGTCAGCGTAGCGCACGATGATCATGTCGCCCACAGCCTCACGCCGTCGCCAGCGCTCAGCCCAGAGGTCGAGGACGTAGTGCAAGTAGAGGTTGGCCAGGAGCGGTGAGATTACCGATCCCTGACCGGTCCCCTTGTCACTGACCGTCACGACCCCGTCTTCCAGGACGCCTGCCTTGAGCCATTTCTGGATCAGGCGGATGATGCGTCGGTCGCCGACGCGATGTTCCACAAACTTGATGAGCCACTCCTGGCTCACCGTGTCGAAGAACGAGCGGATGTCGGCGTCCAGTATCCAGTTCACCTTTGTGCTGGTGATCCCGACCAAGAGCGCATCCATCGCATCGTGCGTGCCGCGTCCGGACCGAAACCCATACGAGAACCCGAGGAAATCTTCCTCGTAGATCGCGCTCAGCACCGCAGCCGTGGCCCTCTGGACGATCTTGTCCTCAAGGGCGGCGACCGCGATCGGGCGCTGCCGACCATCCGGCTTGGGTATGTAAACGCGCCGCGACGGTAGTGCCCGATACGCTCCCCGATGGACGCGGGCATGCAGGTCCTCGAGATTGCGCTCAAGGTGCTGCTCGTAGTCCCGACATGTCAGCCCATCCGCCCCAGGTGCAGCATTCTCCTTGAGTTCAAAGAATGCCTCTTCGAGGTGATCGATACTGACGTGGTGGAAGAGCGCGGTGAACTTCTCCTTCTTCCTTTGCCTTGCAGCTTGCCGTATGCGCCTCAGCGCCTGTGACACGGTTCCCCGGTACTGTGCCCGGCCCGTGCTTTGCTGACTCACATTCCCCTCGGCCCCCGCCCTTGGCTCCGCCAACTCCGCAGCCGGTTGCCCGGCCTTGTTCGTCGGCTTCACAGCTACTATGGCGGGGTCAGACTTCTCATGATCGTACATCATCGGCTACGGCTCCTCGCCTTCCCGACACGGACCAGTGCAGCACGCATGCTGGCGCTGGCCGACCATGAGATCTCCCGGTTCCCGAGCAAAGAGCGTCCGCACATGCCAGTGTCTACGACCACGCCGGGCCGTCTGGGCGCTCGCACTATCGCGCCCATCCGTGTTGCCTTCCGTCAGCAGAACGACGTCGGCACCCAGGATGAGGGTACTTTCGCGGCTCAATGGCTGGCCTATGCGCTCCCCTGTCAACGCTTCGCCGATGCCCTCGCGGGCATCTGCGCATGACTCGGGGTCGATGCGGTTCGCTACTCCTTCATCGTGATGGACTTGCACCATCTACTCCTTGCCGGTCTCCCGGCGCACTCTGCTTCACCCCCGAAAGCGGACATTGGACGGACATTCCCTGAGGTCCGTTTTGTGCCGATACTGTTGAAAAACTCGATTTGCGCTGAGGTCCAGAATCTCTGGGCCTCGCCGGCGCTTCTCGCGGACGACTTGGGGGACCGCATCGATCCGTTCAGCTTCAGCCAGCCATCCTCCTATTGGCTCTGCAGGAGGATATCAACGGCGGAGGTGGCGAATTTCACCGTGGCCGACCGCAATTTCACGCCGGCATCGCTTAGATTTTCGAGTGGACTTTACCGTCCGGCATGTGAACACGCTCTGCTCAGAAACTGCGAATGTGCTCACTCATCGCAATCTATCTGCGTCGAAGGCGAGTGCCATCGAGAACGATCTGCGGGTACTTTGCGCGACTTCGGCCTCAGGTCGGAAGGTTGGCAGGTAGGTTCGAGGCCGCAACCTGGAGCTTGTCGAGCATGTCCCAGACTTGGCGGTCTGGTTGAGCCGCTGCTCGAACGTCGGCGGGTGCTCCGTGAACAGATCGCATCCGCCCGGCTTTGTTCGCCCTTGAGGATGCGGCCGGCATAGAGGCCGATACGACGGTGGGCATCGTTCAGGCTGTCGCCGTAGCTCAGTAAACCGCCGGCGTCTGCGAACTCGCGCCAAGGGTACATTGCGGGAATGGCGCTGCGTGCGGCCAAGTCGACAAGCCGACGGCCGTTAGTGACAAAAAACGAGTCGCTGATGACGAGCACCGCACCAATCTTCTGTTGCACGAGAGTTGCAAACGCCGGTTCGAGGTCCGCTACCTCTCGGAGTTTGAGAACCAGCAGCTGCAGGCCAAATGTGCCCGCCGCAGCTTGCAAGTCCCTTATGTGATCCTCGGCATTCGGATTGTCAGGATTGACAAGAGCGGCAACGACCTCGACTTGAGGCAGCAGCGTCCGCATCAGCTCCAACCGCTTCGGCGCCAGTAGGGTAGTAAGGAAATACACGCCGGTAGCATTGCCGCCCGGCCGGTTGATGGTTGAGACAAGACCCATAAGAACCGGATCGAGACCGATCACGAAGACGTGCGGGATTTTGGAGGTCGCCTTCTTGACCGCTAGCGTAGCGACGTTGTTGTTCGTGCAGATCACATTCACCCGCCGGCGGACCAGATCGGCCACAAGCTCCGGCACCCGCTCAACACGGTCTTCGGCGAACCGGTATTCGATTGCCACGTTCTGGCCTTCGATGAAGCCCATCTCTCTCAGACCGGCATGGAACGCCTTCAGAAAGTGATTTGGGCCGCCTCCGCCGCCAAGGTACCCGACCACAGGCATCGGCTTTTGCGCGTGCGCGGCCAGCGGCCACGTCGCCGCCGTGCCGCCAAAAAGCGTGATGAACTCTCGCCGTCGCATGTGCCCCCAATACCCAAAGCCTAGCACCTTGCGATGGGGCGGCGAGGACAAATTTGCACCCAACCGGCCTCAGATACTGATCAGGCCCGATGTCCGTTGTGGGTTGCCGGACACCAACGAGTCGCTTCGACAAGCCACTCCGACTCGCGCGCGCGACTGAAAAAATTCAGTGCTCCGGGCGCAGGGTCGCTTCGACGCGCTGGATCAGCCGCTCCCGCTGAGCGCTCGCCGCCCCCCCGAGGAGGACGAGGACGCGGACGATCGGCAAGTAGGGCTTCATCGCCGCCGTCAGCGCCGCTTGGGACATGCCGGCCAGCCGCGCGTACTCGGACTGCGCGGCCGCATTGACGGCGCGCGGCCGCTGCGGATCGTCGGCGACTTCCGGGGCGAGCTCGGTCAGGACGATGTGGCAGCACCCAAGGTCGAGGGCGGCAGGCGCGCGGATCGCACCGGTCCAGTCGATGATCCTCGGACCACCCGCCGTCATGATCACGGTGCCGGGGTGGAGGTCGGCATGGCACAGCCCGTCCCCCGGCCGCAGGCGCTCGATCAGGGCGAGGATGCCGGTGGCGATGTGCTTCGGAACAATGCCGCCGGAGAGCCGCAACGAGTCGTCCATCAAGTCGCGCAGAAAGAGTACGTCCGGCGGCGGGGGCGTCATGTGAACGGATAGGTAGAGGGACGCGAGGATCGCGCCCGCTTGCCCGAAGGTCATGGCGCCGCTGCGCGAGAGCTGCAGCAGGGTCGGTCCGTCGAGGCGCGTGGACGTCCGCAAAGACGCCTTCGCCGATCTTCTCCCCCAGGGATCCCCGCATCGCCCGTCCTCCCGCTGCGAGGAGCAAACGCCGGCGGCGCGCAAAAGAGAACCCCTCTCGTCGCGGCCGCCGGGCACTATGATCGCTTTCCACGCCGCAGAGACCTTCGCCAGGTCCGCTAAGTGGCGCGCAGTTTGACGCAAGTCCGGTTTAGCCGGCTGCACTTAACGGACATACCGATCCCTCCGTCTGATGTCTGCTTCTCTAATCGGCCCTTCGGGGTCAAGCACTTTCAGACTATCCACCAATGCGGTGTCGATGTCGCTCGCGGGCTCGTGCTTCTCTTCGGAATCGGCACCTGGGCCCTTCCATCATGGGATCCGAGGACGAGGCGGAACAATCTTTTGGACGGCCTTGCCGTCAGTGTGACGGCAGGTCCAAGCGGACATACGAACTCACCTCATCCATCGTCCCGCAAGGGACATCTTTCCACCGCTCGGTGGAGCTCTAGTTTTCTCCTATCGGGGTTTGATCCTGAACGGTTTTCATGCTGCTGCCGCGGCTTGCTCCCGGGTCCACCGGAACTCGGTACCATCAACCCAGATGCGGTGCAGGATCACGGCCAGCCGGCGTGCCAGAGCCACGATCGCCTTTTTCATCCCGCGGCGCCTGGCGATCTGCATGGCCCACGCCTTGAGCCAGGACCATTTCTTTGAATGCATCATGCTCTGAGCTGCTTCGTAGAGCATCGTCCGCATCATCTCATCGCCACAGCGCGATATTTTACCGCTCCAATCGATCTCGCCCGATTGATACCTGGAGCACGTCAGCCCAAACACCGCCCCGACTGACTTGGATTTGCGGAACCGGGCAGGCACATCGACAGTCGCGCGATAGGTCAGCGCCACCACGGGGCCGACACCGGGGGTCGTCATCAGGCGCCGGCAAACCTCATCTTCCCGGACGATAGCCAGCAAGCGACGGTGCAGGATGACGATCTGTTCACGGAGCACCCGCCGGACGATGAGCAGCGGCTCGTCTTCTCTAATCGGCCCTTCGGGGTCAAGCACTTTCAGACTATCCATCAATGCGGTGTCGATGTCGCTCGCGGGCTCGTGCTTCTCTTCGGAATCGGCACCTGGGCCCTTCCATCATGGGATCCGAGGACGAGGCGGAACAATCTTTTGGACGGCCTTGCCGTCAGTGTGACGGCAGGTCCAAGCGGACATACGAACTCACCTCATCCATCGTCCCGCAAGGGACATCTTTCCACCGCTCGGTGGAGCTCTAGTTTTCTCCTATCGGGGTTTGATCCTGAACGGTTTTCATGCTGCTGCCGCGGCTTGCTCCCGGCTCCACCGGAACTCGGTACCATCAACCCAGATGCGGTGCAGGATCACGGCCAGCCGGCGTGCCAGAGCCACGATCGCCTTTTTCATCCCGCGGCGCCTGGCGATCTGCATGGCCCACGCCTTGAGCCAGGACCATTTCTTTGAATGCATCATGCTCTGAGCTGCTTCGTAGAGCATCGTCCGCATCATCTCATCGCCACAGCGCGATATTTTACCGCTCCAATCGATCTCGCCCGATTGATACCTGGAGCACGTCAGCCCAAACACCGCCCCGACTGACTTGGATTTGCGGAACCGGGCAGGCACATCGACAGTCGCGCGATAGGTCAGCGCCACCACGGGGCCGACACCGGGGGTCGTCATCAGGCGCCGGCAAACCTCATCTTCCCGGACGATAGCCAGCAAGCGACGGTGCAGGATGACGATCTGTTCACGGAGCACCCGCCGGACGATGAGCAGCGGCTCCACCAGTACCGCCAAGTCGGGGATATTCTCGACAAGCTCCTGGATGCGGGCCTCGAACCTCACCTGGCCAACCATTCCGACCTTGAGGCCGAAGTTGCGCAAAGTACCTCGCAGATCGTTCTCGATGGCAATCGCCTTCGACTGCAGAAGCTTGCGATGGGTCAGCAGCATTCGCAGTTTCTGGCTGCGGAGCGTCTTCACATGCACCGGACGGTACAGTCCCACCCGGATCATCTGAGCGATGCCGCGCGCGTCATTGCGGTCGGTCTTGTTGATCTGCGCCTTCAGCACCGCCTGCATGTGCCGCGTCTCGACACAGACCACCGGCAAGCCTGCTTCCGCTAGCCCACTGAAAAGCCATTGCGATAGCGGCCCAGCTTCCAGTCCGATCCGCTTGAAGCGGTAGGCGGGGTTCCCCAGAACCTTCAGCAGGGCTTGAGGCTCGCTCGCTGCCTTCACTTCCTTCACGATCCTGCCCGTGTCATCCACAATGCAGACACTGGTCTCCTTGACCGATACGTCCAATCCAGCAAAATGGTCCATGCTGCGCTTCTCCTTCTGATGCTTGAGGCCGTCACCAAAGACCTCGTTTTCACCATCAGCCTGAAGCGCAGCACCCAAAATCTTCAGCTATCCACAAGCTGGGCCGGCCGATTACACCATCTTCCGGGGTAGACCGGACATAGCGGAGGTAAACCGCCGCTTCCGCTAATTGACCACAGCCTGAATTTTTCGAACGCAGCCGACCGCGCCGGCGTTCGAAAATTGCTAGCACGCGACAATTCCGTATCTCGTGAACATAAAACATTTGACGCGCTGAATTTTCTCTGCGCTTAGATCATGACATTCGCCGCGGGTGAAACTGCCCGCACTCTTGAGGACCGTGATGCGCAAAGCACACTCACACATCGCAGAGACTGCCGCCCGCGTCCGGCCGGTTATTCGGCTGGCCGATTGGTCGTGCATGTCCGTGATGACACGGGGTCCGAATTTTCAGCTCGAAGCAGGGCTGATCCGCAAAGCAAGAGTGTAACTCTCGGCGCAGGGCCGTTCCCTCCGCCGAACCGGCAGGAGGGCAAGATGAACGCCCGCAACGACGTCAAGAGACCATCCGACCAGAGCTTGGACGCGAGGCTTGTGCTGGCAGCGGCTCAGCTGCGATTTGCCGCGCGGGTTGATTTTCTCGTGGCTCGCTGGCTCGAGCGCTGCGCCACGAACGTCGAGGCCGCACAACGGTTGTTCAAGACCGATCGGAAGCTCACACGTGAGTTCGGGACGGGCGTGAGCCTTGTCGTTTCATCTCCACATTGGGATGAGTTCCCGTGACCGCCACACGACTCGTTGTGGGATGCTTGCGGTTCTTGATTTTAATCCAGTGCCGGCCGGCGCTCAGGCCGTAGGGCTACCCGCCAATTTTTGAAGCCTCTCGGCGGTGCTGCCGCGCGCCGACGAGGTCTGTTGTTGGCACTTTTCGCTACCGATTTGCCATTGTTATTCGATGTCTAGGCGCTATCGTGCGCAAGCGGCGAAGCCGCGACATTCACCCATTAATTGCAAATATGGGAGACTCGCATGAAGTTCATGGTTTCTTGGACTGTACCTCAAGGCACTTTCAATGCAGCAGTCGCACGCTTCCTAGAAACGGGCGGTGCACCACCCGAGGGCGTCAAGATGTTGGGGCGTTGGCATAGCATGAACGGTCAGGGATTTGCGATTTCCGAATCGAGTGATCCAAAGGCCATGTATCGTTGGGTCACCCAATGGGCTGACCTACTCCCGTTGACAGTCTCGCCTTGCCTAGAGGATGCGGACGCGGGCGAGGTGATGGCGTCGCTACCCAAGCGTTGACCTTCAATCCGAGCACAGCCACCGCCGCAGAACCCGGCGGCGGTGGCTGCATCTATCGGACAAAGGCTCAGCTTTTTTGATCAAAGAGATAGGGGAAAGACTATTTGCCCGGTCATGAAGCACCTGGGTTCGCTAGAGTCCGGGTTTGGCACTTTTCGGACATGCCGAGACAGCCTGACGATGTCCGCTCACCGGGGCAAAGCAGACATCCCGCCGCGAGGCCGCGACTTCCGTTTTTGACCCAGGCAGTGTGAAAACTCAGACGCTAAATTTGCGCGTAGAATGTCCATCTCGATTTCGTCGCCGCGGAAACCAATCGCACTGGTAGGCGCTGCTGGCAGAGGGCAATTGAGAAAACAATTCTGCGCATCCTTGGCTCAGATGCGTTTTCACACAGTCTGGACCCAGAGGCGACATCAAGTGCGGTTGACGCCCCTGCACAGCTTATCGCTGGTTGCGGCGGCACGGCCTGGCCATCCCATTAGCTGACATTCTCGCTTTATCAGAACCATCAAGTCGGCCGCTGGCCCGAGCCAACCTTGAATGCGATCGGCAGGTTCAGGCCATTGGCTGATCTATAGACGCTGGCGCAACGCTCGAAAGCGGTACGGATCAGGTCCTGAGTCGCCCTATCTTGCTGCTTGATGGCAGCGCCGGTCAAAACGAGGCTGCCCAAACCGCCTCGCCAAAGGGTCTCTGTGTCCGGGACGGAATAGGTCGTCGCGTGCTCCGTGATTGCCACCTCGATGAGCCCAGCTCCCTCTAGCAGCCGGAGGAACTCTCCAGTGTTGGAGAAGCGGAAGACATTGTGGCCCTGTGGCACGTCTAGCGGCATCGATATGCCAACCTCGGCAATGGCATCGCGAAAGACGCCTTGGATACGCTGGCGCGACGGATCATCCCACCAAGAAAACGCTATGCGTCCACCGGGTAACAAGGTCCGAACAGACTCTGCGACAGCAACTTCCGGTCGGGGAAAATGTCCGAGCCCGAAAGCGCAGACGATCGCATCGAACGCATCATCCGGAAATGGGAGATGTTCTACATCAGCTTCATAAAAATTGATGGCAGGGTGCAGCTGTCGCGCTAGTTCTACCATCTGCGGCGACAAATCGATGCCGATCGGGCGCGCGCCACGACTTGCGGCTTTGCCTGCGAGAGCACCCGGCCCGGTGGCGACGTCCAGCAGACGTGTACCGGGGCGCAGACGCACGGCGTCGAGCAGGGGGTTGGTGGCCAGCGTGGTCACCGCCGCAAAGAATGCTTGATAGCTTGTTGCCAGAGCATCATGACCTTGGCGTTCGAAGGCGCGCAGTCGCTCCGCGTCGCTGCTGGACAGTTCTGGTGGAGACATGATCATCCCCCTCTCGCGCAACACCGCAACTATAGCAGCTCTCAGCCCGCGGCAACATCGCAAAGGTCCGAACTTGGCAGCACAAAACGGACATGCCGAGGCAGCCTGCCGATGTCCGCTCGCCGGGCAAAAGCAGACATCCCGCCGCGAGGCGGCGACTTCCGATTTTGACCCCTATCGGAAGTCGGTTTCTGGACATTGGTGCGTCTGGAAGGGTCCAAATTGGCCGTCCACCGTTGGTAGATACCGGGCCCATTCGGCGGATCGGATGCCTCGCGGGTCGATACCTCGGTTCGAGGCGACGTAGTCGATCTCACCGCGCGTGATACCAATGTCCACAAGCTCGCTGTCTGTCAGGCGACACAGCTGGGTTCGCAGCCTCTCACGTTTGCGCCACTCCTGAAATGCATTCCAATATGTTTCGAGAGGACTGTAGACCTGCCGCTTTGCGGTTGCCGGTCCCAGCCCGGCGGTCCCGTGGATCGTGCTCATTGCGGTATGTCCTGTCTGGACTGTTTCACCAGGTGAAGTTGCCGCAAGATGCACCGGCGCGCTTAACTGGTGGCTTACATTTTCCTTACCGGCAGCTTATTCTTCGTGCTCCAGGGGGCTTCAGAGGTGCCCCCGAGAAGGAATGGCAACTTGCGCTATCTCTTCGAGGATTACGCGCTCAACACCGACCGGCGCGAGCTGCATCGCGGGGCGGACGTCGTCTCCGTCGCGCCACAGGTATTCGACCTGCTCGACTACCTGATCCGCAACAGGGAGCGTGTCGTCAGCAAGGACGACCTCATCAACGCCATTTGGAACGGGCGCAGCGTGTCCGATGCGGCGCTGACGACGCGCCTGAACGCCGCCCGGACTGCGATCGGCGATTCCGGTGAGGAACAGCGCCTGATCAAGACACTGCCGCGCAAGGGCTTCCGTTTCGTCGGTACAGTGCGGGAAGAGGAGCGGCCCGCAGGAGCGGCTGCCGCCGACAACCCGATAGAACCGCCGAGGCCAGCCCTCACGCTGCCCGATAAACCCTCAATTGCAATTCTCCCCTTCACCAATCTGAGCTCCGATCCCGATCAGGATTACTTCGCTGACGGCATGGTGGACGAAATCACCACGGCGTTGTCGCGTTTCAATTTTCTCTTCGTGATCGCGCGCAATTCGAGTTTTACTTACAAGGGCAAGGCCGTCGAGATCAAACAGGTTGGGCGTGAACTCGGTGTAAGATACGTACTGGAGGGCAGCGTGCGTAACGCAGCGGGAACGGTCCGCATCATCGGCCAGTTGATCGATGCCGCAACCGGGATGCACCTTTGGGCTGATCAATTTGAAGGTGACCTGAGTGATATCTTCGCTCTCCAGGACCGGATAGCGGAGCGTGTCGTCTGTGCCATTGCCCCGAAGATGCTTGAAATTGAAGTGGATTTAGCCCTTCGGCGGACGAACAACCTTAGCGCTTACGACCTTTGTCTTCGAGCATTACCGCATTTCTGGTCATGGACTCGGAGCGGGACAGCCGAAGCTCTTCGGCTTGCCTCTCGCGCATTGGAGATCGAGCCTCGGTATGGTTTTGCTGCGAGGCTGGCAGGGAGCTGCCACTTCTCGAATGTCCTTCAGGTGTGGGCGGTCGATCCGAAATCGGAAATTGCAGAAGGGTTCAGGCTTATCCGGTTGGCACTCAGTATCAACGGAAACGACGCTGCTGCGTTAGGCTCACTTGGCTGGGCAACCGCCTTCTTTTCCGGCGACGACGCTACTGCGAAGCACATGGTGGATCGTGCGATCGCCCTGAACCCCAACGCATTCTACGCGTGGTATCAACGGGGTTGGATTTGCCTCATTTGCGGACAACCTGAAGAAGCGATCCAAAGCTTTGAACGGTGCGTTCGAATGAGCCCGTTTGATCCGTCCCTTGTTCTAACTTTCACGGGATTGGGCTTTGCCTTCATCCATCTCGGTCGTTTCGATGAGGCAGTTGCCGCGGCCAAAAACGCTATCCACAGGAACCAGACTTACGCACCGGCTCATCGCTGCCTCGCGGCAGCGCTTACGCTTCTGGGGCGAGATGCTGAAGCTAGGATAGCGGTGAACCAGGCTCTTGAGATCGAGCCCGATTTCCGACTATCCAAGTTGAAAGCCCGACACCTGCGAAATCCGATTGTGATCGATGCGCTCCGCAAAGCAGGACTTCCAGAGTGACGTGCCATCCCGTCTCGCGGCACCAGCGATTTGATCGAGTAGGCCGCGACCGCGACTTCCGTTTCGGACATGACACGATCCCCAATGAGCATACTGGCTGAAAAGCATTCCGTATGGTTTGATCCACCGGAATGGCCAAGGATGTTGGGTGATGGAATGAGGCGACGGGAGTTCACGCTGTTGATGGGCGGGGTCGCCGTGATCTCCACGTCAGCGGTTTACGGCCAACAATCAGCGAAGCCACCGGTCGTCGGTTTCCTTGTGGCAGGAACACAAGCTTCTCATGGGGCATGGGTAGCAGCATTCGCGCAGCGACTGTCGGAGCTTGGCTGGACAGATGGGCGCAATGTCAAGATCGAATATCGCTGGGCGGCGGGAGATGTTCGGCAAACGACTGAATTCGCCGCTGAACTCGTGCGGCAAAAAGTTGACGTGATTGTTACGTCAGCGTCCGGCGTCGACGCTGCAAAGCAGGCAACTTCAACCATTCCGATAGTCTCCGCCGCCTACGGTGATGTAGTCGCTAGCGGAATGGTTGATAGCTTGGCCCGACCTGGTGGGAATGTGACTGGACTATCCATCCAGCCCGTTGAACTCAGCAGCAAACGTCTTGAATTGCTAAAGGACATCATTCCAAATGTGCGCCGCCTCGCTGCACTAGTTAACAGCAAACTCTCAGGTGTCATGCGCGAGGTGACCGCCATTCGAACGGCGTCTGCCAAATTGAGTATAGAGGCCAATATACTGGAAATCCAAACAGCCGACGACATTGATGCTGCGATGGCAACACTCACGAGCCAAACTGACGCGCTTTATGTGTATAGTGAGCCCCTTACAAATGCCAATAAATCTAAAATCATCAAAGCAGCCACCGCCGCAAAGATACCAACAATCTTTGGTTTTAGAGAATTCGTGGACGCAGGCGGCCTGATTTCGTACGGGCCGAACTTTATGGACCTTTTCAGGCGTGCTGCGGAGTTCACCGACAAAATTTTGCGTGGCGCAGCGCCGGCCGACATGCCTGTGCAGTTGCCGGTAAAGTTCAATCTCATCATTAATCTCAGAGCAGCCAAGGCTCTCGGCTTGAATATTTCAGAAACTGTTCTTACCCGCGCCGACGAGGTGATCGAATGATGTCGCCTATTGGCAGCCGGCTCAACCGGTCGACGCAACACAGGCGTTAAATCTCTCTGCTGGGGTTTCAAATTGCAAGGTCTCACGTGGGCGGAATGTCGAGGCCAAGAGCCTTGGCAGTCGCGAGCGGCGATAAGGATGTCGCGCATTAGCAACAGTTCCAGTAAATGTGACCCATCCCAACCTTGTTCGTCCCCTCGCCTGGGACATTCCACTAAAAAACATCTAGCGTGTCGTCTCGGACTTATGGGGAACATGCGTGTAGCGTTCTTTCGGGGACCGTGCCGCGGAGTTGGGGGCAATGAAAGCCTTGCAGGCTACCTGCATCGTGGGTGCCATAACATTCACGGGGATGATCCATCAGGTTGGCGGAAACACGCCAGGCGCGACCGTGCCGGACGCAATGCCGGAAGCGGCTGTGAGCGCCGAGACGCCCGGTGCGCCTTCGCTCTCCGCCGCCGTGCCGGAGGCATCTGCCGGACCTGGAACAGTGCTTGGAGCAGAGCTTGGCTCGGTGCCCGGGGCGGGTTCCGGACCGTCGTTGATGGCCCAAGCCAAAATCGGCGACGATTTTATCGAGACAAAATCGGTGGACTTGGGCCACCATGATGTCGCCCAACCGGTGCCGACAACGCGCAATGCCTCCAACCCGGCGCCGGTGACGCAGGATTTTCGGTATCTCATCTATTACGTCTGGTCCGAACTGCCGCCTGCCGAGAAACCGGCGGATATCGTCTTAAGGTCACTCAAGGACACCCCGGTCGGAACGCCGGTCGAGGAGATCAAGCGCGCTTCCGACGCTTTCGGTCTGGATTTCAATTTCATGAAAGCGGTTGCCAGGATCGAGTCCGGTTTCGACCCCAAGCAACACACGGGGTCGTATATCGGCCTGTTCCAACTGAGCAAATACGAGTTCAACAAATTCGGCTCCGGGCAGATTCTTCGATTCCCGCGACAATGCCATTGCGGCAGCCTACAAGGTCATTACCGAAGGCGTTCTGTTCGAGTGGGTGACGCAGAAGAAGCCGACCTTGAGTGATCTTTACTTGATCCATCAACAAGGCTGGGAAGGCGCCGCCGAGCACATCAGCCAACCTGATCGCATCGCTTGGAAATCCATGTGTGCCACCAGCGAAGGCAGGGAGAAAGGCGAAAAATGGTGCAAACGCGCGATCTGGCGGAATACCCTTCCGGCCGTCAAAGACGCGTGGAAATCGGTTGATAAGCTGACATCGGGGGCGTTCGTCGGAATGTGGCGCGAGCGGGTTGCGCATTTCTATTCGAAATACATGGCCACCGCCGCCGCCGAACGGGCGAACCAGTAAATTTCCGTTGAGTGGTTGGCAGGAGTTGCCGCACCCCGCGGGCCGAGTGGGGGCCTCACCGCCGCTGCGGCACGTGATGCCGCTCATCGCTCAATGGTCGCGCGGACGCACTTTACGTCGTCAACGACGCGCTCGATCGTTCCTACTGCGCGCTAACGAGGTGATCGATCAGGTGCCGATGTCTGCTTGTGGGCACTTTTCGGACATGGCGCGATGTCCGAGTTGAGTCCGCTTTCGGGGGTAAGCGGAAGTCCGACTTGGGGGCCGTCAAGTCCCCGGCAATCACAACCAGCTAAAGAATTGTGGATTGACTCTGCGTCAGGCAGGTATCAAGCGCTTCGCGCAAAGCCCGGCGCGTCTTCCTATCTCGCGGGATAGTATCGCTAAGGCTTGCCGTATTGATCGCTGTTGTTGAACCTTTGGGATCGTCTCCTAGACCCATCTAATGGTCCCGCAGAGGGATGCGCAAACCAAGGGGAGGAATTTCGTATGCCGACTGTCACTTCATTCACACGCCTTAAGAGCGATAAGACCGAGGAAATGGTCAAGAACGCCAAGGAGGCGAAGAAAATTGTTGAAAAACATGGAGCTGAATTTCTAAGAGTGTCCCGCTTTCACACCGGCCCATGGATCGGCGACTGGCTTGTTGTAGTGCGTTATCCCAATTGGGAAGCACATGGCAAGGCGCAGGAGGGAATGGCGAACGACCCGGCCTGGGCGAAGTTGCTCGCGAATACAGCGAAAATTAGCCAGGTGATGGGCCGTAACATCACCGTCGGCATCGATCTCTGATAACATTTCACCATCATAGCTAAAGCCCGCCGGTTCGCGCCGGCGGGTTTTTCAATAGCCCTTCGCAAATCCGGGGGACACGCTCTGCCTCGCCGGATAGGAGAGAGGCTGGACCAGCGCAGTTCTGTTCTATGGCTGTAAGATGGGGAAGAGCATAAGCCCGGCGACTTCCGATGTTGTGCAGGTTTTCGGATGCCGGGATGCCGAGACCATCCTCACGCTCGGAGAGCCGGCGTCCGAAAAGCGCCAAGGCAGGAAATCGCGGGATGTGGGGCACCGACGGTGCAGCGGGCGCTATGGGGATTTGACGCCGGCGTGAGTGTTGGGGAAGTTGAGCCGACGCTGGCGATCGGATCGCTTTAGCTGGAATCCTGGGCGGGCGTGCTGGCGCGAACAAGCGGATCGCACGTTGCTCGACAGGATTTTCGGTGCGATCACGGGCCAGTCTTGCTGATCGGCGCAAGCCGGTGTGCTGCCGGGCGAGAGCCGGCCAGAATGGCGCGCTTCGGTGCGGTGCTGGATCAGCGATGACGGCATCATGAGGTGTCGATTCTGATCGCGGCCAGCGCGGGCGTGGGTCGGTGCTTTGGCTCGCTGCCGCGCGCGAAGGTCTCGATGATGAGCATGCGTCCGCCGCAGCAGGGGCATGGTCGCGGCAACATGCGGGGTTCGTCGGCCGCTGGGGCCTCTGAGGTATCCTGCTGTTCGCAGCGGACCGGCACGGCGAGCAGCTCGCGCGCCCGCGCGATGTTGGCGGCGCGGCTGCCACTGGCCAGCAGTCCGTAGTGCCGGATGCGGTGGAAGCCCCCGGGCAGCACGTGCATCAGGAAGCGTCGGATGAACTCGTGGGTCGACAGCGTCATGGTCTGATAGCGGCCAGGCCCCTCGATCCGGTAATCCTTCCACCGGAAGGTGACGCCGGTGCGGTCGGCTGCGATCAGGCGGCGATTGGAGATGGCGACCCGGTGGGTGTAGCGCGACAGATAGGCGAGTACGGCCCTGGGGCCGCCGAACGGCCGCTTGGCATAGACCACCCAATCGATCTTGCGCAGCGGCGCCAGATACGTCTTGAAGGCTCTGATGTTATCGAGGCGGGCGTGGACGCCGAAAAACTTCAGACGTCCGGCCCGGTGGGCGGCGACGAGCTTGGCCAGGAACAATCCCCGGAACAGGCACGAGAGAACCTTCACAGGCAGGATAAAGTCTGTCCTGCACGGTACCCACCGCGTGCCATCAATGGAGATGCCGCCGCCCGGCACGATCATGTGGATATGGGGATGATGCGTCAGCGCCGAGCCCCAGGTGTGAAGCACCGAGGTGATGCCGATGCGGGCGCCGAGGTGCTCGGGATCGGCCGCGATGGTAGTCATGGTCTCGGCCGAGGTCGTGAACAGGATGTCGTAGATCACGGCCTTGTTCTGATAGGCGATGTCCGCAATGGCGGCCGGCAGCGTGAACACCACATGAAAGTACGGCACCGGCAGCAGATCGGCCTCGCGCGCGGCGAGCCATTCCTTGGCGGCCGTGCCCTGACACTTCGGACAATGGCGATTACGACAGCTGTTGTAGGCGATGACCGTGTGCGGGCAATCTTCGCAGCGCGCCACATGGCCGCCGAGCGCCGCCGTGCGGCAGCGCTCGATGGCCGACATCACCTTCATCTGGTCGAGGCTGACGTGACCGACATTGGCACGACGCCACGCCGCTCCGTGGTCGCGGAAGATATCCGCGACCTCCAGCACCGGGCGAGACATGACCGCGGGCCGTTACGTCGGCGGCTGGTCTTTCCTGTTCTTCTTGGGCTTCTTGCAAGGCTGCGACAGCAGGTCGAGCGGGCTCTTGATGCCAGCGATCATGCCGGTGGCGACGCGGGCGTAGCGCGCCGTCGTGTCCAATTTGTCGTGCCCCAGCAGCGCCTGGATAACGCGAATATCGGTGCCACGTTCAAGTAGGTGGGTGGCAAAGGAGTGTCGAAGCGCATGGAGCGTTACGCCCTTGCGGATTCCGGCAGCATCGGCCGCCTCATGGAACAGGCGGTTGAGTTGGCGGGTTGTCATCGGCTTACCGGGCCTTTGGCCTGGAAACAGCCAGCGCTCCTCCACGGGAGTTGTGGAATCGAAACCCCGCCGGCGCGTCTTCCACCATTGCCGCAGCAGCTCGAGCGTGTCGGGCGACAGCATGACATTGCGGTCCTTGCGGCTCTTGGACTGCTCGACCCGAATGATCTTCTGCGCGCTGTCGATGTGCTTGACCTTTAGCCTGACCACCTCGCCGGCGCGCAGGCCGCAGCCATAGCCGAGACCAAGCAGCACGCGCACCTTGAGGCTGCTCGCGACCGCCAGCAGGCGCCGGGTCTCGTCCGGGCTCATCACCAGCGGAATCTTCTGCGGCTCACGGAGGTGATAAATCTCGGCCGCAAGATCCAGTCGCCGCAACGTCACGCGAAACAAGAACCGCAGCCCGGTCATGATGCGGTTGCGATTGCAGATGCTCGCGCCCGTCTCGGAAAGATGCAGTTGAAACCGGCGGATATCCTCCGCCGTGGCCGTGTCCGGGGACCGCTTGAGAAATGCAGCGAACCGCTTGCAGCTGTGAATATGGCCCCTCTGCGTCCCCGCACAGAGCTTGCGTGCATTCATGTCCTCGATCATGCGCTGGCGCAACGGGCTGACCGTAACCGTACTCATGGGCAACTCCTGTCTTGGATGAGGTTGACGACACCTCGATCCTCAAGACAGGCCGACATGCCCGCTATCGACGATCTCTCATTTGGTTACCGCGCCCTCGGGTAGGCCCCCGCTTCAGCGGGCTATCGCGCAGCGATTTAGTGCTTTGGCACTTTTCGGGCATAGGATTGCCGGTGCGTGATGTCCGTTGTTGGGGACGAAGCGGACATCGAAACGGTCGGTCGCCACTTCCGATTTTGACCCGGAACGGGCATCCGACGGCTCGGACCTTTGCCAGAAACTGTTTACGTTAGGGCTGGGAGCATCGGAGGCATGACGGCGATGAGGCGTTGCGAGTTCGCAGCGTTTGGCCGTGCCGCGGCTCCGGCTTGGCCATTCGCCGTCAATACGCAGCAGAGCAAGCGGATCACCCGGCACGTTGCATTCATTCTTGGTGACGCACCCCCGTTGGCGGCGCACTGATTTTGGTTGAACGAATTTAGGCGCCGGCCGTCAGCACCGGACGCACGCTGTCGATCTCCGCGATGATGAAATCAAAGAATGCGCGGATGCGTGGCATGTGCCTGAGTTCCGGGTGCGTCAACAGGTATATGGGCGAATACAGTCCGGGTACGGGACCGAGTACGGACACCAGATCGGTCTCCCGCATCCCAAGCGGCACGGGTAGCGGCGCGAGACCCGCGCCCGACTTCACGGTCATGAGCAGCCCCGGCACCGTGTTGCTTCGGGCGACCACCCTTGCAGTGGGAGCGACCGACCGAAGCCATTTGGCAGCGTGGTGGTCCCTGATGTCGCCGTCGAACTCGATCACCGAATGCCGGGCGATATCTTCAGTCCGTTCTACCCGGCCGTGGCGCGCCAGGTAAGCGCGGCTGCAATAGAGCGCCCAGGGCACATCGGCGATTTTGCGTCCGACGAGCGTTTCCTCATTCGGCACGCCGGCCCGTATCGCAACGTCAGCTTCGCCTTTGGCGATATCGAGGAAGTGGTCGCTCATGATCAGTTCGACCCGCAGGCCAGTATGGCGACTATGAAAGGTTTCGAGCAGCGGCGACTGCATCAAGCGGTAACCGATCGACTCCGAACATGTCACCCGAACCGTGCCGGTCGGTGTCTGGTCTGCTGCAACGAGATAGCGTTCGACTGAGGTAATCGCCTTTTCGACCTGTTCCGCCCAGGGCCGCAGCCCCTTGCCGAATTCGGTGAGGCGATACCCTGTCGCATGCCGGATCACGATATTTCGGCCGATGCGTTTTTCCAGTTCGGCCAACCGCCGGTGAACCGTCGACTGGCTGAGATTGAGCGCCTTCGCGGCGGCGATCGTGCTGCCATGCCGAGCAACCGCTAAAAAATACCGAAGATCGTCCCAATCAAACATGGGCTATTCACTCTTGATTTTGCGCGAGGCAATCTTGCGGCTGCCGCACCTGGGAAAATACGTCTAAGGCTGCCTCATTGACAGTCGATACTGAGGGAGGCTGCCCGTCATGCTCAGGAAATCTTTCCATTTATTTGCGGCGTCGGTCATGGCTGGTTCGTTGTTCACCGGCGAGGTTGCGGCGCAGGATACGGTCAAAATCGGGCTTGTCATGCCGCTCACCGGGGTATTGGGACCGGTCGGAAAACAGGCCGTCGCCGGAGCCCGGCTCTATATGGCACGGCATGGCGACACGGTCGCTGGTCGCAAGATCGAATTGATCGTCAGGGACGATGCCAGCGTTCCCGACAATTCAAAGCGGATAACCCAGGAGTTGATCGTCTCCGAGAAGGTCGCCATCCTGGGCGGCGGCCTTACGCCGAACGTGCTGGCCATCGCACCGTTGGTCAACGAAAGCAAGACGGCCACAGTGGTCATGGTGTCGGGGACGTCGATCGTCACGGAACGGTCGCCGTATTTTGTCCGCACGAGCTGGACCCACGCCCAGCAAGCAAGCGTGCTTGCCAACTGGGCGGCGAAGAACGGGTCGAAGCGCGCCACCATCATCGCTTCGGATTGGGCGCCGGGGCATGAGGCATCCGGGGTATTTTCCGCCACCTTCGCGCAGGCTGGCGGCGCGATCGTGGAATCGCTCAAGGTGCCTTTGGCAAACCCCGACTTCGCGCCCTTCCTCCAGCGCGCCCGCGATGGCAGTCCGGATACGCTCTTCATCTTTGTCCCCGCCAGCCAGGCTGCCATCCTGGCCAAACAATTCGTCGAACGCGGGCTGGACAAATCGGGCATCAAGCTGATCGGACCCGGCGATATCGCCGACGACGAGGACCTGCCGGGCATGAGCGACGCCATGATCGGCACCGTGACCGCCGGCTTCTATTCCGCGTATCATCCCTCCGTGATGAACAAGGAATATGTCGCCGCCTTCCAGAAGGCCAATGCCAACGTACGGCCGAACTTCATCAGCGTCAGCGCCTATGACGGCATGCACCTGATCTACGAGGCGCTGAAGAAGACCGAAGGCAAGACTGACGGGCCTGCGCTCGTGGAGGCGATGAAGGGAATGACGTGGGAAAGTCCTCGTGGCCCGATGTCGATCGATCCGAAGACCCGCGACGTGGTTCAGGACATCTATATCCGCCGGGTCGAGAAGGTTAATGGCGCGCTGTACAGCGTCGAATTCGAAACATTCAAGGCGATCAACGATCCGACCAAGCTTGCGAACAAATAGTCCAGACCTTCCGGAGTAGAGAAGCCCCGCGCTGCGGGGCTTCACCGCGAACGAGCCTCCAGACCAAGTGACGAGCGCCACACATGATCGCGATCGACCATCTCCGATACGTTCGACTTGGGACACGCGACCTTTCCGCCGCAGTCGATTTCGCTGAGCGCGTACTTGGCCTGCAACTGGTCGACCGGGGTGAAGAGGCCGCTTACTTTCGCTCCGACATGCGCGATCACACGCTGGTCTTCTTTCTCGGCGAGCCCACGGAACGGGCCGTGGGCTTCGAGATACACGGCCAGGCGCAGTTCGACGCTGCCATCACGGAGTTGTCGCAACAGGGCATCGAAACCACCATTGGCACCGCGCAGGCGTGCGCGGCGCGGAAGGTTCGCGCGCTGGCGAGTTTTCGCGATCCCGCCGGCAATATGATTGAGCTCGTCGTGAGGCCACTCCATTCGGGCTGGCGTTATTTCCCGCCGCGCGATGCCGGCATTGTCGGATTGAAGGGCGTCGCTCTTCGCAGCCGGGACGTGCCGGCATGCGAGCTGCTTTGGACAACCCTGTTCAACGGCCGTGTCAGCGATTGGGTCGGGGAAGCGGCATTTCTCCGGTTCGACCAAGCCCACCATCGGCTCGCTTATTATCCTTCAGCCAGCAGAGGGCTTCTCGCGATCGAGTTCGGCGTCGAGAACGTCGATCTCCTGATGCAGAACAATTATTTTCTGCAATCGGCGCAGGTGAAGATCGTTCACGGCCCCGGGCGGCGTCCGACGTCGAACCAGATGTTCCTGACCTTTGCCGGTCCCGACGAGACGTTGTTCTCCTTCGTCACCGAAGGTGAGGACATCGCGGACGAAGCGACCCATCGGCCGCGTCAGTTCCCTCGCAGCCGTTCGTCATTCTGCGCCTGGGGCAGCGACAGCGACGTACCTGAATTCTGCTGACTGGCGAGAGGGAGGAGCGATCCATGATCAGCCTGCTGAATGTGAGCTATGTCAGGCTCGGAACCCGTGATCTGGAAGGAGCCACGCGGTTTGCGGTCGACTATCTCGGCCTGGAAGTTTCCGAGCATCGCAAGGGGACGATCTGTTTCAAGTCCGACGCGCGTGAACATACGCTCTGCTACTTCGAAGGTAATCCCGCCGATCAAGCGGTCGCTTTTGAGGTCCGAGACAAGGATGATCTGGACATGGCTGCGTCTGAGCTCGAGCGGCTCGGGGATGCCGTCCGTGTCGGCACCGCAAGCGAGGCGGCGGCGCGTCACGTCAAGGGCTTCATCGCCTTTAAGGATCCCAGTGGAAACAGCATTGAACTTGTCTACCGGCCCGAGCGTTCCGGAAAGCGCTACCACGGCAGCCGCGACGCCGGAATCACCGGATTTAGCCATGTCGGTCTTTGCTCATTGGATGTCATCCGCGACGAGCAGTTCTGGACCACCGTTTGCAACGCCCGCGTCTCCGATCGAATCGGCGATGCCCCGCTGTTGCGCATCGACGAGGTGCATCATTCGATCGCGTTGTTTCCGTCCGACGGTGCCGGAATCCAGCACATCAACCACCAGGTCGAAACCGGCGACGACGTGATGCGATCCTACTATTTCCTGAAGGAGAGGAACGTCCCGATAACATTCGGGCCGGGACGGCATCCATCCTCATCGGCCCGCTTTCTCTATTTCGAGGGGCCCGACGGCATGGTGTTCGAATATTCCTCCGGCGTAAAATCGATAGCCGACGAACTGCTCTATCGCGAGCGTCAGTTTCCTTCCGAACCCAAGGGTTTTTGTTATTGGGGTGCAGAGCCTCAGATCCGGCAATTTCAGGAATAGGAGCGACAAAGCAAGCAACCTTGGGCCTCGAAGCGGCCTTCAATTGGGCAATTGGTTCTCCGGAGAAGGGCGGATTGTATGGTCCGGCCGCGCTTTGCAAGCGGTTTTCATTGCCCACACAATCGAGCCGATCGGAAGAAATATCGAGAGCTCTCGGACGCTACGTTGGTTCGGTGAAAACGAAAGCGCGCGAGCTTGGTTTAGTAGCGTTCAAAAAGCGATCAAAAGCCCGCCGTGCGTGAACCGGCGAGGCGCGGACCGATGCCTTGCGATCCCGAGTTTGACGATCCTGTGCCGGGCCCAAGCCGAGGATAAAGCGCTGCCTTGGCGATCGTGTTTAATGAGCGCAGTGCTTGCTGAAACGCTCGACCAATCGACGATAATGTTGGATCTCGTCGGCGATGATCAGCTTGCGGTACTTTAGATCATCGATCGCGCGATCGTCAGTCGGACTATGGCGCAAAGCATCCGCAATTTCCTTTTCGAGAGCAGTGTATCGCCGCTCCAAATAGACGATGGTTGTTTGCGCCATGGTTCTCTCCAACACAGTCGCATCTGGGTTAAAAATAATGCGAAAGAGCAAACCTCTTTGATGTGGATCAAGGGTCGAGTGAGACGTGGAAGCGCAATCCTGGTCGGTGAACAATATTGATGAATTAACTCAGGGCGGTTCCGATGACCGAGTACGCCATTTTTATCGTCATGGTGATCGCCACCATTGGTTTTGCGTGGCTGTGGCTCATCGAGCAACGGAAAAAGAGGATGAGAAAAGAAGCGCGTTCGGAAAAGGAGATTGAGCGATGATGAAGTCATAGCGGCGCAAGCCGCATCCCGGCGACGTTAGCTAGCCGGCCCGTTCTCCCTGGACGATCCGCCGACGCACGCCTGCATGCCGTCAGATACGGCGGTATATTGGCAAACCGGTGCTTCCAGCTAGCTACGGGACCACTTCTGCCGCAGCACAATGGCTCCGCAATCGTCGAGACGTGGACAGCGTTCTTGCCAATGTCGATGCCGGAGCTATTAAAGTCCTGGGGGCCATGGCGCGCTCCTTGGCTGTGGTGCCCCGCGCAAGCTTCTCCCGCTTGTGGGGCGGGAGAACGGCCCGACTATCCCATTAGCGGACATCGACCCGCCGGTGCCGGATGCGCAACTTGAGCCAGAACATTTTCGGCAACCCGCATTATCGAGAGCACATTGTGCTGCGCCGTCCTGGTAACTTCAGGACTCCTTAACTTCTGGCTCAGACAATCAAGAAGTCATTGTTTGACGGCACCAATTCGTCATGCAGCTTATTTCTTCTCGCACCTATCCATATCTTGATACCCAAACGCTTGCAGAACGACAGGCGCGCGATACCCTTTTAAAGATCAGCGAAAACGAGTTTCTTCTGCACATGACTTCTGACGACTCCGTCGAAGAAGAACGGTTGGTTTGGTTCGATTGCAGGGCTGCCCTGCTTTGGATCAATCAAGAGGCCGAAGAGTTTGGGATTGATTGGGAGTGACTGCCGGGGTCCCAGGCCGGTCAGTTCATCAATCCCGCGTCAAATCTTCGATCCATTCAAGGACTCGAAGGACGTCGGCATGGCCTCTAAAATCATTTTCTCCCGAAGCAACACAGAAAAGGTGACGGCTCTTCTCATCCCTCATAGCGCGTTTGACGCGTTTTGCGAAAAGAGAAAGCTGATCTGTGGATGGCTGTTGGCTCGTCCCCCGATTTTGGCCTGCGCGTCGGACAATTTGCGATCGTCGGTCACCAACCATCTGCTTTTCCGCTTCCGGCCGCGTATCGGTCCCGGACCTTCTATCCCGGGTAATGCGCCTGTCTACGCCCACGCGACCGGCCTGCTCCGGCGTAACGTAGCTTTGGGTGCTCCGACATTTGGAGCACTCGAAAACGTCATGGACGAAACCGGAGCTCTCGACTTCCTTGCAGGAAAATCTCATCTCAGCATTGCATTTGATGCAGAGAGGCTTGTTGGCTTGCAGGAACGGCTCGATCATGCGGCTATCCAGGCGAAAGCAAAAAAGGCAGCCGCACGCTTGACTTGATATGGCGGCCTCAACCGAGTGAGCCAGCGACGAGCCGGATTCTGAAAAGAAGCTTTTATCAACTCGTTCAAAATCCTAAATTCCAGCCCAATCTCTCGTTGAAATTCAAATATCGGCAATAAGGCGCTCTGAGTAACCGAACGCCCGAATCAGTGATAAAAGATTAATATATATTTTGCCGTTGTCTGCCTCCAATCAGGTGCAGGGGGCGGTGGCACTACATGTGCTGCCCGCATCGGCCGAAGTACTTAGGAACATTTAGAGATTTTAGCTGCCATACTACCTCGAGCAGCAGTTCTCGTTCCTTTTGAGAGCTATTCTAATGACCGAAACTCGGATTGCACCCCGCCACCGCGTCATGAAGCCTGCCAAGATCGAGTATGGTGGCTACAAAATTGCTTGTGTGGTTCGCGACCTGTCCATTACCGGCGCGGCACTTGAGGTTTCCGATCAAAGGGAGACCCCCGCGACATTCACCTTAATGATGCCTGACGACGGATTGAAACTTCCTTGCCATGTAGTCTGGCGCAAAGATTACCGGATCGGCGTCGCGTTCGATTAGACGGTCTCTGTCGGTGCTTTCTTTCAATTCGAGGAACACCCAACGCAGCGATGTCCGCTGACCGGGTAGGGATGCCATTTGGGACTGTGCTTACCCGGAACGGACATCTCCTGCATCGAAAATAGATCCTCAGTGTGCATGAAGTTGAGGCAGGTGATGCCAATTCGAATCGGCCTGTGATGTGTCCCTCCGAGACTTGTAGAAACTCAGAACAGTCCGCGACGTTTCGGTGTTAAGACGTAGAAACTCTTCTCGCAGCTGATCCAGGTTTCGCGCGGAGATACGGTGATCTTTTGCGCGGAGAAACAGCAGAGACATGGTGGTTTCCCACTCAAAGTTGAGCGCTTTGGCGAGTATCATTGTCATCTCGCTGCTGCCATCAGCCAAGGCTCGCTCTACCACATCGACAGGCAAACAGCACAGGAGGGATAGTCCAACTATGGCCTCCTCGAATTTGTGCGATCGGGCGTATTCCAGAATGCTGTTCTCGTTCAACTCGCCTCGCTGATGCCGGGCTACCACGACCTTCTTTGCGTTAAAGTAACTCATCGAGGCCGGACCGAACTTGGACTGTAGCGCTCCAGTGACGTCGGTCACCGACGCTTGAATTTGGCCTGCCAAATCTGGACGCTCCCACTCAAGCTTTCGTCTTACGTCGTCCGACGCCTTGGCTATCAATTGTTGAAAAACATGCCTGGGAATATCCTTCCGAAGACCAAGTTGCTCGGCGAGAATTGAATCGGTCTCCGAGCGTTTGATCATGTGGAGAAAGCCGAAGTCTGAAAATCGAGCGCCACTGTTTGTGGCGACTGAATTCACGACTTCCCGGTTGCCGCGCGTTACGAGCTCGTCTGTTACGACGATGGCGAGAGAATTTCGCTTCGAGATTGCCAGAAGATGCGACTGGCTCTTGCTTCTTATATTCGAAACCAATGTCTTGGCGTCAAGCCGGCCGCAGTGTTGAAGCATCGGGCCGGCAACTTCAATCGAATCATCAAATGCAAGTTTTTTGACGATGTTGATCGAGGCATTGTCGGTGCGAACCAGTCGCCGCGAGAGTTGAGCGCGCGCTGCTACTTCAATTCCGTCTGCTAGACGTCCGATGACCTCACCGAACACCCAGATTTCTTCGTCGGTGTACCGGCCGGCTATCAGCAGATCGGTCGCATGCCACAGTGCACGCAGCCGGCTTTCAACCGATCCCCTTGAGACGGCGTCGTCCAACTCCTGCAAAAAAGATCCGGCTTCAATCATCCGGCCAAACCTAAAATTGCTTTTGACCGCTGCAGGCTTATCGGAGGTAAGCCCCTATGCCAGAGAAAGGCCCAGAGCATCGGGTCAGCGTTTCAAAATTCATAACGGCTCAGCAAACGGCGGTTGGCAAAGGTACAACCGCAATCTGCCGCGAACTAATCCTGCTCGGAAAAGTAAAGCTTTGGGTAAACAGAGATCAGATAGCCGGATGCGGCATATCGAGAGAGTAAACGACTTCTTAATCCGAATGGAAGCCTAAGGACAGTGCTCTCGGTGTCGCCGATCCGAATGAAACCAAGAGGATACGGACAAATTGCCGACTCGGTCTGAGTGTCTGGGTTCCATTCGCCTTGCGTCAGCCGCAAATCCATCGCGTTTCAGTCATATTTCAAAAACGGACTGTTGCGTCCCAGCCACGGGTATTCCGGGGAAAATAGGGTAAGTTGCAATTTGGAAGTCAACTTCAACAAGGCGCTTGGCGGTCGCGAAATGCGACGGGATGGAGAAACTGCGATGAAGAAATTTTTGCTGGGGACGGTCGGATTGATTGCTCTCGGGATGGCCGCTCCGGCCTCGGCTGCCGATATGGCTGTCAAAGCAGCGCCGGTGCCTTACGTCGCCCCGATTTACAACTGGACCGGCTTCTACATCGGCGCCAATGGCGGCTGGGGTCAGAGTCACAGCTGTGTGGATTTCCTTAACGCGGCTGGCGTAGCCGTCGCTCAGGGCTGCCGCGATCGATCCGGAGGCATCGTCGGCGGCCAGCTCGGTTATCGCTGGCAAGCCAGCCAGTGGGTGTTTGGCCTGGAAGCTCAGGGCGATTGGGCGGATCTCAGCAACCAACGCGTCAGCCTCGTCTTTCCTGCGCTCTCCACTCGCACCAAAACCAGTGGCATCGGCCTCTTCACCGGCCAGATCGGCTACGCCTGGAACGCATCGCTGTTCTACGTGAAGGGCGGCGCGGCGGTGACAGACACCCGCTTAAGCATCCTCGACACGGCCTCCGGCACTGAACTGGTCGGGTCAAGCGCGACCCGCTGGGGTGGCACCGTGGGTGTTGGATGGGAGTATGGCTTCGCACCGAACTGGTCTGCCGGCATTGAATACGACCACTTGTTCATGGGCCATAGGAATAATTCGTTCACGTCTACCAATGTGAATCTTGTCAATTTCGTCAACAGCCGGATCAGCCAGGACGTGGACATGGTCACTGTGCGCATCAACTACCGCTTCGGCTGGGGCACCAGCCCGGTCGTCGCGAAATACTGACCTCGTCCTGCTACGCTTCTTCAGTAAACCAGGCCGGCAGAAATGCCGGCCTATTTGTTGGAGAGAATATGTCAGAAAAATCCCTGGACTGACGATCCCACCGCAATCGAACCGGTCGAGCGCGTAGCCTCCTAGTGCAGATCCGCCGTCGGTTGCCTTGAGCCTTGGTACGATCGGCGCAGCAGCGCCAACAGGCTGCTCCCCGTCGCCGCGCCCAGAAGGTAGGCGATGGCGACCACCAGCGCGAGCGGCACGCGTGCATTGAAGCCGAGAAGCGACATCGTGACGATCTCGAAATTCTGCAGCGCGAAGATGATAGTCGCTGCGGCGAAAAGAATGATGATGCCGAGGTAGATCCAGCGCATGGGCGCCTCCTTCGTCGATCAAACCACTTGATAAGTTCAGGGCGATCGCGTTGACCTGGATCAATGGAGCACACGCGGCATCATAAGAAAGATTGAAGCCGTCAGGTCTTCCGAGCCTGGGTTAGGCCAAACGAGCCGCATCGGATCAGCATATTATGAAGAGATGGCGTGGGCCGTTCATAATTGTGGTGCTGCTTTCGCTGTTCGCAGCATTCAGTCGATCCAACAACGCTGGCCCGGACCAGACGACGGAGCAGTCCTTTAAGTCCCGCACTGAGGTTCGCCAGCAGGGTGCCGTGACCATTCGCGCTGCGGTGCTGACCGACGACGAAAGTGAGCGATATTTCGGCGCATCACTGGCTGACCATGGCATCCAGGTCGTTTGGCTGAACGTAGATAACGCCAGCGATTTGCGGCTGCGCTTTCTGCCGATTATCACCGACCCGAATTATTTCTCGGCCCCGGAAGTCGAACGGTTACTTCGCGTTTGGTGGCGCGGCAGTACCAATGCATCGATTGCATCGGTGGTCGCACAAGCCCCGATGCCGGATGTGATCCCGCAAAAGCGAACCGCTGCGGGGTTCGTCTTCACGCACCGTGAAGGCGGTTTGAAGCTATTTGAGGTCGGGTTTGAGACCGATAGGCAGATGCTTCGGTTCAGGTTCGTGCTGCCGGTCGGCGGCTCCTCATATGCGATAGAAAAAGTCGACTTCGGAAGCATTTATCCGCCTGGTACGGTAGAAGCCGTCGATCTCGCGGCATTACGCGAAAAGCTGGCGCAGTTGCACTGTTGCACTGTCAACAAGGCCGGCAATGTCAACGGAGATCCGCTCAATATCGTAGTCGTCGGGCACGGCATTGATGCGCTGTTTGCCTTCATCGAGCGAGGTTGGAGGCTTGACGAGCCGTTCGATCTCCACAGCACTTACCGCACTATACGGGCCTTCTTGTTTGGCAGCGAATATCTCAACGCACCGGTCAGTCCGCTATATGTCTTTGGGCGCCAGCAGGATGTCGCATTGCAGAAAGCGCGCGACACCATCAGCCAGCGGAATCATCTACGGTTGTGGCTGGCACCGTTCACGATTGACGGGCTTCAGGTGTGGGTTGGCCAAGTCAGTCGCGACATCGGCATTAAGCTGACCACGCAATCCTGGTATCTGACGACCCATCTCATTAGCCCGGAAGTGGATCAGGACCGCCTCTATTTGATGCAGGACTTGATCTTGTCCGGGGCTGTTACACGCTTTGGCTTTGTGGGTGGCGTGGGCGTATCGTCCATGCCCGATCCACGAGTAAATCTCACCGGCGAGCCCTATTTGACCGATGGCCTGCGCCTCGTGTTGTTTCTCAGCGAGCCCCGCCGGGCCTTTAACCAAATCGATTTTCTGGAATGGGAGCGCGTTTCCCCCTAGCCAGGCGCATGGTCCGATGAAGCCCTGCAGATTGTCGCCCGAGTTGCGGATAAGGCGGATCGGGCGGCGGCATCACGCTGGCTCGCCGGACCAAAAAAATGGCCCCGGTTAAGGGGCCATTCTCTACTAGTCGTCCCAGTAATGGTGACGCCTGATGATAACTCGGTCGGCATCACGATTGTACCAGCCACGATGCCACCCCCGGTCATGATTGTAGAATTCAACACGAGGGCTGCGATAGTAATCGCGGTCGCGATAGTAGTCGCGGTCGCTGCCGATGCGGAAGCTAAAACCCTGAGCACTCGCCACAGTCGGCGCTGCAACTGCGATGGTCGCTAGTGCAGCGAGAACGCAGAAAACCTTCTTCATATCGTTCCTCCTATCTTTTTTGCGCAAGGAGGAAACGAGTTGGACATCGTCAACGTTCCGGGAACTGTTACGGAACTTTTTTGAATGCTTATTCAACTAGATTGCTCTTTGGTAACGATCCGTGCGTAGCGTGGTGTCACTTCTCAAGCAGGAAACCTGATGAGACGCGCGTTGCTTGCACTTCCGCTCCGCGCTGGATTGGGGCAACAAACGTTGCAAGGTGATACTATTTCCCCGCCTTCATCCTTTTGAACTTCACGCTTTTGCCGTCCGCCTGCCGGGTTGCGATGTAGCCGGCCTCGAGGCAGGCTTCGCGTTGCGGCATTTTCTCCTGCGGGCTGCGCAGCGTCTCCCACCAGGAGGCCCGGTGCGCCGCGCGCGGCAGTGCCGCGTCGATGATCTCCTCGATCTGCTCGAAGGTCAGCACGAATTCGAGAAGCTTCTGCTTCTTCAGATAGTCCCGCAGCAGGTCGTAATCGTTCACCCATATCCCCAATTTTTCGCAATGCCGCCGATCTCCGGTAACCAAGCGTTAACCGATTGGCGCATCGTTGTCGCCATTTAAGGCAGCCGCAACCAATCCGGGCGCATCACGGGGGATTGGGAGCGGACGATGCTGTTCGGATGGCGCAAGGACATGGCCAGGAGGGATCTGGTCAGGAAGGACGAGGCCCATCGGCCGTGGCGGCTGTCGGCGAAGTTGTTGTTCGCCTCCTCCGTGGCCACCGTGATCGGCTTCTCCGCGATCTGCGCCAATGTCATGATCGACATGCGCCACGGTGAGGAAACGGTGGCGCGCCGGACGCTGGAGAATCTCGCATCCAGCATTGATGCCGACGTCAGCCGCAACGTCGAACTGTATGACCTCTCGCTTCGCAACGTCACCAACAATCTTGTGATGCCGGAGCTCAAGAGCGTCAGCAAGGAGATTCGGCACCTGATCCTGTTCGATCATGCCGCGACCGCCAAGCATTTCGGGGCGATCCAGGTGTTCGACGCCGAGGGACGGCTAACCATCGACGCCGCGAGCTTCGATCCGGCACCCGAGAACCGCAGTGACGAGGAATATTTCCAAGTTCATCGCGACAAACCCGACGTCGGCCTGTTTATCAGCCGACCGATGCTGCATCGGGGCACCTATGCGATCGTGCTCAGCCGGCGCGTCACGGGCGCCGACGGCAGCTTTCTCGGAATCGTCGCGGGGTCAATCCGGTTCAGCTACTTCCACGACCTGTTTGACCGTCTCACGCTCGGACCGGATGACGCAATCACGGTATTTCGCCGCGATGGCAGCATCATTATGCGTACGCCGTTCGACCTCGACCTGATCGGCAAGAATCTCAGCCACCTGCCCAACATGAGGCGGGTATTGTCCGAGCCGAGCGGATCGTTTACCGGAGTGAACGCGGTGGATTCGATAGCCCGGCTGTTCGTCTGGCGCGACGGCAACCGGCCGCTGGTCGTTCTGGTCGGAAAGCCCTGGCGCGACATCCTGCAACTCTGGAATACCGAAGTGAGCCGGATCGGCACAGTGATGGTTGGGCTGATCCTGTTCGTGCTCGGTGGCGCGTTGTTTCTTGCCCGCGAGATCGGCCGCCGTGCGCAGGCCGAGGACCAGCTCGAGGAGATGGCGACCACCGACGCGCTGACCGGACTGAAGAACCGGCGCAAGTTCGATACCGAGATGGATGAGGAGTGGCGGCGCGCGGCGCGCAACAAGACGCCGGTCGCGCTGTTGATGATCGATGCCGACCATTTCAAAACCTACAACGACACCTATGGCCACCAGGCCGGCGATCAGGTGCTGGTCGGCATTGCGATCTGCATTTCCAACTCAGTGCGGCGGGCCGGCGATTGCACGGCGCGGTTCGGCGGCGAGGAATTTGCGGTGCTGTTGCCGGGTAACTCGGCGACCGACGCGCTCGGCGTCGCCGAAAACATCCGCCGCAAGGTCGAGCATTGGTCGGAGGATCCAACAGCCACGACCGTGAGCGTCGGCGTCGCGAGCATGATTCCGGTCGCCGGACTTGATTGGTCCCATCTTATTGAGTTCCGCCGACAAGGCGCTTTACGCGGCCAAGGCCAACGGCCGCAATCAGTCCGTGGTCGCCAGCATCCCGCAATTGTCGCTGGTGGCTTGAGCCAAGCGAGACGACCACCCCGTCGCAATGACCACGGTTAGCACCAACACCGGCGCCGTCACTTCTCCAGATACTTCTTCATCTCCGCGCGCAAGCCGTCGCGCAAATCGGCGCGCGCCATGCCGTAGGCGATGTTGGCGCGCAGGAAGCCTGATTTCGAGCCGCAATCATGCCGCTCGCCCTCGAACTCCACGCCATAGAACTTCTGAGTTTTGGCGAGACCGATCATCGCGTCGGTGAGCTGGATCTCGCCGCCGGCGCCCCGCTCCTGAGTTTCGAGGATCTTGAAGATTTCCGGCTGCAGGATGTAGCGCCCGGTGATCGAAAGGTTAGACGGCGCCGTGCCCTGCGGCGGCTTCTCCACCATGCCGGCGACCTCGAACACCTTGCCGTGGCGTTTGCCGACGCCGCAGATGCCGTATTGATGGGTGAGATGCTCGGGCACCACTTCGACCGCCAGCAGGTTGGATTTCTCGCCGAGCTTGCTTGCCGCCTCGATCATCTGCTTCAGGCAACCCGGCGTGTTCAACACCAGTTCGTCCGGCAGCAGCACCGCGAACGGCTCGTCGCCGACGATATCGCGCGCGCACCAGACCGCATGGCCGAGGCCGAGCGGCGCCTGCTGCCGGGTGAAGCTGGTGGCGCCGGCGGCGGGCTGGTCGCGCGCCAGAATGTCCTGCTCGGCCTTCTTGTTGCTGCGCGCAGCGAGCGTGGTGTCGAGTTCGAACATCCGGTCGAAATGGTCCTCGATCACGCCCTTGTTGCGCCCGGTGACGAAGATGAAATGCTCGATGCCGGCCTCCTTGGCCTCGTCGTACACGTACTGGATCAGCGGCTTGTCGACGATGGTCAGCATTTCCTTCGGCATCGCCTTGGTGGCGGGCAGGACGCGGGTGCCGAGGCCGGCGACCGGGAAAACGGCTTTGCGGATTTTCATGGGAATGTCGGGAGCCTTGCGCGTGAGGAAAGTGCTTTGATCGCACGTTGGTGGTCCGTTTGCACCTGCTAACAAAGGCGGATGTGTGGTTCCGGCCGGCTTCCCCTGCCCCTTGCGCAGCAAAGGGGGAGAAACAAAATCTCGCCTTTGTTAAGCTATTGGAAACCGTGACAAGGCCTTCTGAAACGGGATGTTTGAGGGCGGATACGACATGTGTTGGACGGCAGTCGCGATGACCAGACGAAGCGGCGCGATCATGCTCGCGGCGGCGCTGCTGTTTTCCGGGCAGGCGCTTTTTTGTAGACCTGCTTTTGCCCAATCTCCTGGCGCCAACGACGTCTCGAACTTCTTCGGCAACATCTTCTCCGGCCAAAAATCAGCCAACCCGCCGCCGGTGCAGGCAGCGCCGGCCGCGGACGACGCGCCGCCGACGACGCCACCTTGGAGCGGCGAAGACGGCGCCTCCGGCCATCCCCTGATGACCGCTTCGGCGATCCGGCAGGCGGCGGCGAATTTTCAAAGTTGCGTCGCCTCGATGTGGCCCGATGCTGCCCGGCGCCGCGTCACGCAGGAGAATTTCGAACGCTTTACTGCGGGGCTGGAGCCCGACCTGCGGATCATGGACCTGATGGATTCGCAGCCCGAATTCACCAAGGCGATCTGGGACTATCTCGACATCCTCGTTAACGACAATCGCCTCGCCAAGGGCCGCGAGATCCTCGCCAGGTACAAGCCGCAGTTCGACGCTGTGGAGAAGGCCTATGGCGTCGACCGTTATGCGATCGCGGCGATCTGGGGCATCGAATCGAACTATTCGACGCAGATGGGCGATCGTAGCGTGCTCAATTCCACCGCGACGCTGGCCTGCATCGGCCGCCGCCAGGCCTATTTCAGGGATGAGTTCCTCACCGCGCTGGAGATCCTCAACCGCGGCGATTTGCGCCCCGAGCAGATGCGCGGCTCCTGGGCCGGTGCGTTCGGGCCGACGCAATTCATGCCGACCGCCTTCAAGCGATATGCCGTCGATGGCGACGGCGACGGCCGCCGCGACGTCGTGGACAACCCGTCCGACCTGATCGCTTCCACCGCCAACAACCTTAGGAAGGATGGCTGGCAGACCGGCCAGACCTGGGGCTTCGAGGTCGTGTTGCCGCAGGGTTTCAATTTCATGTTGGCGGACAAGGCCAAGGCGATGACGATCGCGCAATGGCAGCAACAGGGCCTGACGCGCGCGGGCGGAAAGCCGTTTCCGAACGCGACCGAGAAGGCCTATCTGCTGGCGCCGGCCGGCGCTGAGGGGCCGGGCTTCCTGATGCTGCAGAATTTCCGGGTGATCATGAAATACAACCCGGCAGAGGCCTATGCGCTGGCGATCGGGCACTTCGCCGACCGCCTGCGCGGCGGGCCGCCATTCGTGCAGCCCTGGCCGCGGCAGGAACGGTTGCTGTCGCGGGCCGAGCGGCTGGAACTGCAGCAGTTGCTGGCCCAGCGCGGTTTCTACCGGGGCACTCCGGACGGCCAGTTCGGCGGGCAGACAAGGGAGGCGCTGCGCAGCTTCCAGGCCTCGATCGGGGCGCCCGCGGACGGATTTGCCTCCTCCGACGTGCTGGAGCGCCTGAGAGGCCGCTGAAACGCCGGTTTGGCCGCCAAAAGTAACCCTGAAGTGCAGATTTCCGGTTCACCCTTGACGGTGGCGGTTCCGGCCCGATTTATGGTCGCGAAAATTGCCCGCTTGCGGCCTGATTCCGCTATTATAGCTGGCGTCTTCCAGGACCCATTGCGACCGAGCCGGATGCAAAAGCCAAAGCCCTTCTTCCGCGTGTTCACCGAGCCCGGCCCGCTGGTCGCGCTGGCGGTGGCGATCGCGCTGTTGATTGGGATCGTGGGCCCCGCATCCGCGCAATTCTTCAATTTCGGCAATTTCGGCAGTCCGGCACGGCCGGCGCCGCCGCCGCCGCCGCGCAGCAATGGCGGCGGCTGGTTCGGCGGCGACTTCTTTGTGCCGTTCCAGCAGCAGGCCCCGCAAGCACCACGCCAGGATTTTTCCAGAGCGCCGGCGCCCGCCAAGCGCGACACCGTGCCGGAGCGTAACGTGCTGGTGCTCGGCGATGCCATGGCGGACTGGCTCGCTTATGGCCTCGAAGACGCTTACGTCGAACAGCCCGACATGGGCGTGATCCGCAAGCACAAGACTGTATCCGGCCTGATCAAATACCAGCCCAAGGGCGAACCGGCCGATTGGGCCGCCGCCGCGAAGGGCATCCTCGCCACCGAGAAGCCCGACGCCATCGTCGTCATGCTCGGCCTCAATGATCGCGTGGCGATGCGCGAGCCCGTCGTCGAGAAGTCGGCCGACAAGAAGGGCGACAAGAAAGACGATAAAAAGGATGCACGCACCAAGCCGGGCGACCCCAAACCCGGTGCAAAACCGGATGGCTCGGCCGATGCCGCCGCCAAGCCCGATGACAAGCCGGTCGATACCGAATTGTCGCCGGACGATGCGGCCGACGCGCCGCAGATCGCAGCGCCGGAAAAAAGCGTGCGCTCGCCGAACGGCCTCTACGAGTTTCGCGACGAGCGCTGGGTCGAGCTCTATTCGAAGAAAATCGAGGAGATGATCGGCGTCCTGAAATCCAAGGGCGTGCCGGTGCTATGGGTCGGCCTGCCCGCGATCCTTGGGCAGAGGGGAACGGCGGACATGCTGTTTCTGGATGCGCTGTATCGCGACGCGGCCCGCAAGGCCGGTATCACCTATGTCGACGTCTGGGACGGCTTTGTCGACGAAGCCGGCCGCTTCGTGCTCAAAGGCCCGGACTTCGAAGGTCAACCCCGCCAGCTGCGGTCCAAGGACGGCGTGTATTTCACCAAATACGGCGCGCGCAAGCTCGCGCATTATGTCGAGCGTGAAGTGAGCCGCCTGCTCGCCTCGCGTTCCGGGCCGATCGCACTGCCGACCGAACCGGCAACCCCCGACGCCAATGCCGTGCCGGGCCAGCCCGCGCCGCGCCCGCTCGCGGGGCCAATCCTGCCGCTGGTGGCCTCTTCCGTGGGAACAGATCAATTGCTCGGCGGACCCGGCTCGCGCCCCGCCGCGGTTGATGCACTCGCCGCGCGAACGCTGGTGAAGGGCGAGCCGCTAGCGCCGCCGGCTGGCCGTGCCGATGATTTTGCCTGGCCGCGCCGCGATATCGGCCGCGAACAGGCCAAGGGCGAATCGCCGGTCGCTTCCACCACGCCGGATGGAAGCGGGCCGGGGGCGGCCCCCAACGCGCCATCGAACGCGCCGCCGAAACCGAAAAAGCAGTTCCGGCCGGCGCAGACCCCGGCGCAGACCGGTCAGCCGAACTTGCACGATTTCTTCGGCGGCTTCGGCACCACGCCGCGACAGATCGCACCACCACCGCCGCGTGCGCCCGGACCGGCCGCGCCCGGAGCACCGAGGCCGCCGGCTAACGTCGGACGATCGGCGGAAGTGCCGGCAGGCAATACCACGCGGTAATGCGCGCCGTGCCCTCGCGCGGCGGACGCTTTCAACGATGAGATACCGCTAGCCGTAATAGCGCCAGCGCGGCGGCGGGCGGCGCGGCGGACGCGTCATCAACAGCGCCAGCGCAAATCCAATTCCGCCTGCGACCAGGAGCGCGCCGAGCGGATTATCCTGCACGGTTTTCGCCACCGCCCTCTGACCGTCACGAATAGTGGTGCCGCGGTTCTCATAGGCGTCCTTGGCGTAGTTGACCGCGGCGTCGGTGGCGTCGCGCGCGGCGTCCTTGGCCTGGCCGTAGAGGTTTTGCACCGTGCCGGCCGCTTCGCTCGCGCGGCCTTCGGCCTGCGTCTTGGCATCACCGGCCATGTCGCCGACGGCGCCTTCCACCTTGCCGGCGAAATCCTTCGCCGAGCCTGCAATCCGATCCTTGTCCATTACGATCACTCCTGTTTCAGAGGATGTAACCGACGAACCGCGTTGATGTTCCTGTGTTCAAAGGATCAACCCGCCATCGACCACGATGGTCTGCCCGACGATATAGGACGCCAGCGGTGACGCCAGGAACAACGCGGCGCCGGACATGTCGGCGGGCGTGCCGAGACGCTTCAGCGGGATTCGTTCCAGCGCGCCCTCGAGCCGTTTCGGATTGGCCGTCGTCGCCTTGGTCATCTTGGTATCGACCAGGCCTGGTGCGATGCCGTTGACGCGGATGCCGTTCCCGGCCCATGCCTCGCCGAGCGTGCGCGTCAGTCCCAGCGCGCCGGTCTTCGAAGCGTTGTAGGCCGGATTGCCCATTGTGGAATGATAGGCCGCGGTGGAACTAACGATGATGAGCGAGCCTTTGCTTGTGCTCAGCATCGCATGGAATTTCGTCGCGCAAGCCATCAGGCTCATCAAATTGACCTCGAGCACCTTGCGGAAGCCATCCATTTCGAACTCGCCGCGCCGGTAGATCACCGCACCTTGCGCCAGCACCAGCACGTCGAGCTTCTCGAACGGCGGCTTGAATTGCTCGATCGCCTGCGGATTGCTGACGTCGAGCTGCGCATAATCGAGGCCTTCGAGGTGCGATCCTTCATCGGACGAATAATCCGCTGCGTGAGCGCGGGTGCCGCAGACCGCGACGTGCGCGCCCCTGACGCTGAACGCCTGCGCAATGCCGTTGCCGATACCGCTGGAGCCACCGACCACCAGCACCTGTTTGCCGCTGAAATCCAGTTCGTTCATCGCTTGCCTCCTTTTTGTTGCTGTTCTAGCTCAGGCCTCCGTCAAGGAACTTGACCATGAGAACGTCGTCGTAATATCGCCCGTCCTGCTTGAGGGCTCGCTTCTCATAGCCGTATTCGACAAAACCCATGGCGCCATAAAGCCGGCGCGCAGTTTCATTTTCGCTCACCACGGTCAATTGCACCATCTCCACGCGCCCACGCGCATGGTCGAGAACAGCCGCTACAAGTCTTTTCCCAAGACCTGTGTTGCGGGCGGCGGCCCGAACATACATGCCCCACAACAGCGCCTTGTGCGCGCGCTTCGAACTTTCCTGCGCGGCAAATCCCGCCATTCCGGCGAGCGTCCCGTCAAGGAAGGCACCGAAGATAGCTGCGCGGCCAAGGGAAGCTTCGAACCAGGATAGCGGTTGCGCGTTTTCCCACTCAAACGTGCTGCCGAAAGCCTCGGGATTTCGTTGCAGCGCCTCCAGCCGGATATCCATGTATAGGGCGGCATCCGACGTCTCCAGGCGCCTTAACTGCAGAGGGGGAATATCGGCCACCGTCGCACCTGTTGCTGCTTGGTTTGACCTGTCTGCGGATCGGTGCCAGCCTTGTCAATCCTGCAACGCGATCAGCACTGTTCCGCGAGTCATTCCATGTCAGATTTCAAAGCGCTCAGCCGCTCGGTCAAGGGCCTGACCGTTCTCGTCACCGGCGCCGCCAGCGGCATGGGCCGCGCCACCGCGCTGGTGTTTGCAAGTGAGGGCGCCAGGGTTGCCGTCACCGACATCAATGCCGAAGCGACACAGGCCGTGGCTGGCGAGATCGCTGCGAAGGGCGGCATAGCGAAAGCCTGGACGCTCGACGTCGCCAACCGCGACGCCATCACCGCTGTGGTCAACGAAGTCGCCGCGCATTTCGGCGGGCTCGATATCGTCGTCAACAATGCCGGCATCTCCGTGCGGGTTGCGATCGACGATGATGGTTACGAGGATGCATGGGCCAAGGGGCTAGCGGTGATGCTGACGGCGCATCCGCGCATCATCCGCGCCGCATTGCCGCATTTGCGCAAATCGAAATCGCCGCGGATCGTCAATATCGCCTCCACCGAGGCGCTCGGTGCTACCGCATTGCACAGCCCTTATTCCGCGGCGAAGGCCGGCGTCGCCGGCCTGACGCGCTCGCTCGCGGTGGAACTCGGCCGCGAAGGCATCACGGTGAACTGCATCTGCCCGGGACCGATCCGCACCGCGATCACGGAGCGGATCTCGGAGGAGCACAAGACCATCTATGCCAAGCGCCGGACCGCGCTCGGCCGCTACGGTGATCCCGAGGAAGTCGCCCACATGACGCTCAGCCTGTGCCTGCCGGCGGCCTCGTTCCTGACCGGCGCGGTGATCCCCGTCGACGGCGGGCTGATGGCGCGAAACGCCTGATCCGTTCGCCGGATGCTGCACAGCAATGCTGCGCTGCTGATCCGGGGTCCATCTCTCCCGCACGCTGGGTCCCGGCTCTGCGGCGCACCGTCGAAGTGACGCTGCGCCGCGTCCGGGACACGCGATAGCGCATTGCCGCATGCGTCCCGGAACGTTGACATCGCACCCTTCAGGAGTAATTTTTTACACAAATCGAGCGGGACAACCGCCCGCCACCCGAGGAGAACGCCATGACGGTCACGATCCGGCAGCTTCACCCGCATTTTTTCGGCGAGGTTTCCGGCGTCGATTTGCGCAAGCCCCTGACGCCGCACGAGGCGGCCGACATCGAGGCCGGCATGGACAAATACGCCGTGCTGCTGTTTCGCGACCAGGACATCACCGACGAGCAGCAACTGGCGTTCGCGCTCAATTTCGGCGAGCGCGAAAAGGCACGCGGCGGCACCGTGACCAAGAAGGAAGACTACCGGCTGACATCCGGCCTCAACGACGTCTCCAACCTCGGCAAGGATGGCAAGCCGCTGCCGAAGGACCACCGCACCCATCTGTTCAATCTCGGCAACTGCCTGTGGCATTCCGACAGTTCGTTCCGGCCGATCCCGGCGAAATTCTCACTACTGTCGGCGCGGGTGGTGAACCCCAAGGGCGGCAACACCGAATTCGCCGACATGCGCGCAGCCTATGACGCGCTCGACGACGAGACCAAGGCCGGGATCGAGGACATGATCTGCGAGCATTCGCTGATGTATTCGCGCGGCTCGCTCGGCTTCCTGGATTATACCGACGAGGAAAAGGAAATGTTCAAGCCGGTGCGGCAGCGGCTGGTGCGCACCCATCCGGTGCACGGGCGCAAGTCGCTTTACCTGTCGTCGCATGCGGGCGCCATCAAGGGCATGAGTGTGCCGGAAGCGCGGCTGTTGCTGCGCGACCTCACTGAGCACGCCACCCAGCCGGAATTCGTCTACGTCCATAAATGGACGCTGCATGATCTCGTGATGTGGGACAACCGCCAGACGATGCATCGCGTGCGCCGCTACGACCAGTCGCAGCCGCGCGACATGCGCCGCGCCACGGTCGCCGGCACTCAGCCTACGGTCGCGCAGCAGGCGGCGGAGTAAAGTAAAACGCCCGCCCCAGCACTCATCTTGTCATACGCGGGCTTGACCCGCGCATCCATCAAGCTTTGTGAAATGCATCTCGTTAGGAGCTGGGTTGCCGGGTCAAGCCTGGCATTGACGGATATTGCCTACGCGTGTCCGGCTTCGTTCGACAACATGCCAGGATCGATCCCGATCTTGCGCAGCGCGCGCTGGTATTTTTCATCGACGTCGTCGCCGAAGATCAGATCCGGGTCGGCGTCGCAATGCAGCCAGCCATTATGCTGGATTTCGTTTTCGAGCTGCCCCGGCGCCCAGCCGGCATAGCCCAGCGCCAGGATCGCGTGCTTCGGTCCGGTCCCCTTCGCGATCGCCTTGAGGATATCGACGGTCGCGGTCAGGCAAATGTCGTCGTCGATATTGAGCGTCGCGTCCTTGATGAAGAAATCGCTGGAATGCAGCACGAAGCCGCGGCCGGTATCGACCGGACCGCCCTTCAGCACCTTCATGGTCTCGGCGTGTTCCGGTAACTTGATTTGATCCGACGTCTTGATGATATCGAGCTGCACCAGGAGGCCTGGAAAATCGATGCTGCCGGCCGGACGGTTGACGATGATGCCCATCGCACCCTCGGAGGAATGCGCGCACATGTAGATGACCGAACGCTCGAATCGCGGATCGCCCATGACAGGCATGGCAATCAGCAGCTGGCCGTCCAGATAGCCTTCATTGGACGAATTGTCGCCAATGCCGGCGGCTTTGCGGCGAACGGGCTTCGGTGTCTTGCCTTCAGGGCTCATCCGCAAAGGCCTCTCTTGCTGATTCATATCCTGATATCGGGTGGCATTTCTGTCAATCAAGCCGGGAAACGCATTCGCCCTGGGATCACAAGCAATTCAATGGTTTGCACCGGGACTTGTCTGTAAAGACGTCTCATGATCGTCATAGTTCCCATGCGGGCCGCGCTCGGCCTTGCCGCCACATTGTCTGTCGCCTGCACGGCGTTCGCGGTTCGCGCCGAGGATTCCTCGCCCTGGCAGCGCGACGCGCATTCCGCCGTTCGCCTGCTGGCGGGATCGCGGAGCGGCCCGGTGCTGCTCGGCGGCATCGCCATTCAGTTGCAGCCGGGCTGGCACACCTATTGGCGAACGCCCGGCGATTCCGGTGTCCCACCGCGCTTCGATTTCTCCAGATCGGACAATGTCGAGGCCGTGACGGTATTGTGGCCGGCGCCCAAGAAGTTCGACGATGGCGCGGGCGGCGCTTCTCTGGGCTACAAGCACCAAGTCGTGCTGCCGCTGCGGATCGTGGCCAAGAACGCCGACAAGCCGGTGACGCTTCGGGCCGATATCAATTACGCGGTCTGCGAAAAGCTCTGCATCCCCGTCGACGCCAAGGCGGAACTCGCCTTCGCCAGCGTGGCCAGCACCGAGGATGCCAATTTGTCCGAAGCGCTCAATACCGTGCCGAAGCCCGCCAACGTCGGCGACCCCAATCCGCTCACCATTCGCGACGTCAAGCGCGACGGAAAGACCAGCGTGCTGGTCGACGTCACCGCGCCCGACGGGAAGGACGTCAGCCTGTTCGTCGAGGGCCCGACGCCGGACTGGGCGTTGCCGGTTCCAAAGTTGCTCGAACACAGTCCGCCCGGCGTGAAGCGGTTTTCGTTCGAACTCGACGGCCTGCCGCCGGGCGCTAGCCCGGACGGCGCCGCGCTCAAACTGACGCTGGTCGGCGGCGACAAGGCCTACGAGTTCAATGCCAGTTTGAATTGACCCCACCCGTCCGCCCCGGCGAAAGCCGGGGCCAATACGCTGCGGCGGACGTTTTCGAACGCTGTGGGTGGATACATTTTTCAAATCGTAACTCCCGGTGGTGATCGGTTCCGGCCTTCGCCGGAACGACGCACCGAATCTTAACGAATCGTTGATAGTTCGGAGCATCGCTCCCGCCTCGCGGCGTGTTTCGAGGATGCTGCGCTGTGGCCGTGATGGACACCGAATCCGCAACCGCTTCGCCTGCCGGCCTGATCGCACGCCTGCGCTCGCTGATTAGCAGCCTGCTTGGCGGCTCGGGCGAAGCCTCCGTCACCAAGCGGCTGGCCGGCACCATCTTCATCATCCGCGTCGTCAGCGCCGCGCTCGCCTATCTTTCGCAGATCCTGCTGGCGCGCTGGATGGGCGGCTCGGATTACGGCGTTTACGTCTATGTCTGGACCTGGGTGCTGCTGCTCGGCAGCATGATGGATTTCGGCATCTCGGCATCCGCACAAAAGATCATTCCGGAATATCGCACCCGCGGCGAGCATGCGCTGCTGCGCGGCTTCCTGTCGGGCAGCCGCTGGATGACGTTCGCGGTGTCTTCCGCCGTGTCGCTGCTGCTGGCTGGCGTGGTGAGAATGCTGTCGCCGTGGATCGAGACGAACGCGATCGTGCCGCTCTATATCGGCTGCCTGACGCTGCCGGCCTTCGTGGTCGCCAACACCCAGGACGGCATCGCGCGCTCGCATGACTGGATGCGGCTTGGCCTGATGCCGCAGTTCATCGTGCGCCAGTCGCTGATCATCGGCTTCACTGCCGGCGCCTTTGCCCTCGGCTTCCATCTCGGCGCGACCGTCGCCATGCTGGCCAGCACTGCTGCGGTCTGGCTCGCGATGATCGGGCAAATGGTGGTGCTGAACCGCGGGCTCGGCAGCCACATCGAACCCGGCGCCAAGGCCTATGATTTCCGCGGCTGGCTCGCGGTCTCATTGCCAATTCTGCTGGTCGAAAGCTTCTATCTGCTGCTGTCCTACACCGACGTGCTGGTGTTGCAGCAATTCCGCCCGTCGGAAGAAGTCGGCGTCTATTTCGCGGTCGTGAAGACGCTGGCATTGGTCTCCTTCATTCACTACGCGATGGCGGCGACCACAGCGCATCGCTTTGCGGAGTATCACGCGCTGGGCGACAAGGCGCGGCTGTCGGCCTATGTGGCGCATTCGATTCAATGGACGTTCTGGCCCTCGCTCGCCGCCACCATCGTGCTGCTGGCGCTCGGCAAGCCGCTGTTGTGGCTGTTCGGGCCGCAATTCGTGGTCGGTTACGACGTCATGTTCATCGCGGCGATCGGCCTCGTGGTGCGCTCGGCGATCGGTCCGGTCGAACGACTGCTCAACATGCTCGGTCATCAGCACATCTGCGCGCTGGCCTATGCGCTCTCCTTTGTGATGAACGTGGTGCTGTGCGTAGTACTGGTGCCGCGCTTCGGCGGCCATGGCGCCGCGGCCGCCACCTCGATCTCGCTCGCCTTTGAGACCGTGCTGCTGTTCTGGATCGTCCGGCATCGGCTCGGGCTGCACGTGCTGGCGTTCGGGAAGTCTCGCTCTTAACCTCGCCCCGCGCTTGGCGGGGAGAGGCCGACGTCCGTTCCAACGATAGCGCCTACTCCGCGGTCCAGCCGCCGTCGATCGAGAGGTTGGTGCCGGTGATCTGGGCGGCATCGTCGCCGCACAGGAACAGCGCCAGGGCTCCGACCTGCTCGGAGGTCACGAACTCCTTGGTCGGCTGGGCTTCCAGCAGCACGTCGTGGATGACCTGCTCCTTGGTGAGGTTGCGCGCCTTCATGGTTTCGGGGATCTGGTGTTCGACCAACGGCGTCCAGACATAGCCCGGCGAGATGCAGTTGCAGGTGATCTTGAAGGTCGCAAGCTCCAGCGCCACGGTCTTGGTGAGGCCGGCGATGCCGTGCTTGGCCGACACATAGGCCGACTTGAACGGCGAGGCCACCAGCGAATGCGCCGAAGCCGTGTTGATGATGCGGCCCCAGCCGCGCTTCTTCATCCCGGGCACCGCGGCGCGGATGGCATGAAACGCCGACGTCAAATTGATGGCGATGATCGCATCCCACTTTTCGACCGGGAATTCCTCGATTGGCGACACGAACTGGATACCGGCATTGTTGACCAGGATATCGACCGAACCGAAGGTCTTCTCGCCAAGCGCGATCATTTCGGCGATCTCGGCCGGCTTGGTCATGTCGGCGGGCGAATAGACAGCCCTGACCTTGAAGTCGGTCTCGATGCCGGAGCGTTCCTTCTCGATATCGGCCGGCACGCCAAAACCGTTGATGACGATATTTGCGCCGGCGCCCGCGAAGGCGCGCGCTATGGCCAATCCGATGCCGCTGGTCGAGCCGGTCACCACTGCGGTCTTGCCTGTCAATGTACCCATTTGCATTCACTCCTGTTTCTTGCTTGCGGGGGCGCTGGAAACGTCCCCCGTGAGATCGTAAGTCACCATGGTCTCACCGGACTGCGGCCGTTCCAGCCATTCCTTGTGACGCATCGACAAATGAACGTCACGGGCGCCCGCGTTCCAGTGCTCGACCACGCCGACATGCGAGAAGTCGTAATCCTTGGACGAGGATTCGTAGTTCTTGCTGCGATAGATCAGGTGCACCACCGTGACGGTGTTTTCCTTGGAGGCCTTGCGCAGCAGTTCGACGGAAGGGTCGTTCTTGAGATAGTCGGGCAGTTTCCCGATCAGGTCGCGCACCGCCATGCGGGCGTTGTGGATCTGCTTGTTCTTGTCGGTGTTCATGCGGGTGCGGCTGGAATAGCGGATGTCTTTCTCGCGTTCGGCGGCATCGAGCAGCGACATCGGCAACTCACCGCGAGCGCTGAACAGGTCGACCTGGAAGATCAGGAGATCGCGATTGACCTCCTCATCCAGCACGAAATCGAGCGGCGTGTTGGAGGCGATGCCGCCGTCCCAATAATGCTCGCCGTCGATCTCGACGGAAGGGAAGCCCGGCGGCAGCGCGCCGGACGCCATGATGTGCTCCGGGCCGATCTTCTTGCCGAGCTTCCTGAACTGGAAATTGTCGAAATATCTGAAATTGCCCGAGGTCACGCCAACCGCGCCGACGCTGAGCCGGGTCTTCAGATCGTTGATGCGGTCGAAGTCGACCAGGTTTTCCAGCGTCTTCTTCAACGGTGCAGTGTCGTAATAGCTCTGCGATTGCGGGCTGCCGGGCGGCCACATCGGCGCCGGCGGAATCCGCGGCACGAAGAAGCCAGGCACGCCGAAGGTGGCAATCAAGGCGGCGCTGGTCTCGTTGAACAGCGAACGCGCGCGGTCGCTCTTGGTAATCGGATTCCACGATACCGGCGACGACACCATGTTCCAGAATTCCTTCAGGCGATCGACGCGCTTGTCCGGCGCGTTGCCGGCAACGATCGCGGCATTGATGGCGCCGATCGAGATACCCGCCACCCATTCCGGCTCGAAGCCTGAAGCACATAGCGCCTGAAAGGCGCCGGCCTGATAGGAGCCGAGCGCACCGCCGCCTTGCAGAACCAGCACACGCTGTGCTTTGGCAGGCGTCGTTGCGGGCGCGGAGTCGGAACTATCCATCGTGACCATCAACTAGTGGATAATGACGTTAGTACCGTGGCGGCAGTTCGCGACGGCGTCAATCAGCGAGATACCACGTTAGATCACGCGGAGTTTATCGGGTTCAAGCGTGATGACTTTTCTTCGAAACGTCATCGCGCTCTATCTTTTTGTTTGAGCATGGTCTTTTCGGAGAACCGGTGCCCACTTTTCCGGACCATGCTTTAGGTTGATGCAAGAATGAGCGTCCAGAACACCTTGTACTTGGTGTTTGGAGCATAAATCGCCGCTATGCCCAATTTTGTGACACCGTTCTTCAGCATATTGGCCTTGTGCGGGGGCGAGTCGCGCCAACCGGAAAATGCTTCCGCCAGCGTGTGATAGCCGGCCGAGACGTTTTCCACCGCCAGCTTGGCGGGATATCCGGAAGCGCCCAGCCGTTTTTCCAGCGGGCCCTTCACGTCGTGGTCGAGCTTGTTGCGGCTGGCCATCGCCTGCGACTGCGCTTCCGCAAGTTTCATCAAGTCAGGATCGACCGCCACGGTGCCGAGCCCGTTGTTCTGGCGGTACAGCGAGATCATCGAGGCGGCAGCTTGCGGATCGAGCGTGGCACCGCCATTGGCCATGCTGAGGTACATGGTCGGCTGGTCCGGCGCCTGGGTGTCGGCCATGCAGCCGCCCAGCAACAAAAGTCCAATGATAGCAACGGCCGCCCGCATGATTCCCCCAAATTGATCTGCCGTTGTTGCATACCAACCGTGGCCGAATGGTGAAGATCGAAGCCATTTTAGGGTCATTCCAGGGCGCACACCGTCCCTGGAGCGCGGGCATCAGTCCTGCGCGGCAAAGATCCGGTAGCGGCGGGGCTGAAGGCCCACGATCTCACCGGCCTGGAGTTCCCGGTCGCGGGGCGCGTCGATCTCGATGACCGTCTTGACCTCGCCGCCGGACAGTGCGACTTCGGCCCGCTGGATCGGGCCGAAGGAACGGACATGGCGCACCGCGCCCTCCAGCGAACCGGACCCGGCCGGCCCGATCGCCATATCATGGCGGCGGACGAACAGTTTCGAAGCGCCGGAAGCCGCGCCATTGGCGGCAATATTGAGCGGCTTTCCGCCGAGCCGCACCGACCCGCCGCTGACATCCACCGGCAGCACGATGGATTCACCGATGAAGCCGTGGACGAAGGCAGTCGCAGGGCTGTCATAGACCTCGCCGGGGGTGCCGATCTGCTCGATGCGGCCTTTGTCCATCACCACGACGCGGTTGGCGACTTCGAGCGCCTCCTCCTGGTCATGGGTGACGAAGATCGAGGTGACGTGGATTTCCGAATGCAGCGAGCGCAGCCATTGCCGCAGCTCTTTCCGCACCTTGGCATCGAGCGCGCCGAAAGGTTCGTCCAGCAAAAGGATGCGTGGCTCGATCGCGAGCGCACGGGCAAGCGCGATGCGCTGGCGCTGGCCGCCGGACAATTGGCTGGGATAGCGGTTGGACAGCCAGTCGAGTTGTACCAGATCGAGTAATTCCTTGACGCGGGCGCGAATGGCGACCTCGTCCTTGCGAATGGCGCGCGGCTGCACCCGCAAGCCGAAGGCAACGTTTTCGAACACCGTCATATGGCGGAACAGCGCGTAGTGCTGGAACACAAAGCCGACATGGCGCTCGCTGGCGCCACGCGCCAGCGCGTTCTCGCCGTCGAACGACACCTCGCCGGAATCAGGCCAGTCGAGGCCTGCGATGATCCGCAACAGCGTTGTCTTGCCCGAACCGGATGGCCCGAGCAGCGCCAGCAATTCACCCTGGCCGACCTTCAGGTCGACATTGTCGAGCGCTGCGAATGCGCCGAATTTCTTGACGATGTTTTTGACTTCAATGGTCACGCGGTTCCTGTCCTTCGTCCAGACGGCGTTCGAGAACGGTCTTCACGACCAGCGTGATCAACGCCAGCATCGCCAAAAGCGACGCGATCGCGAACGACGATACGAATTGATATTCATTGTAGAGAATCTCGACCAAGAGCGGCATGGTGTTGGTCTCACCGCGGATGTGACCCGACACCACGGACACCGCGCCAAACTCGCCCATGGCGCGCGCGTTGCACAACAATACGCCATACAGCAGGCCCCATTTGATATTGGGCAGCGTGACGCGGAAAAAGGTCTGCAGGCCTGACGCGCCGAGCGAAATGGCGGCCTCTTCCTCCTGCGTGCCCTGCTCCTGCATCAGTGGGATCAGCGCGCGCGCCACGAACGGAAAGGTCACGAAAATGGTCGCGAGCGCAATGCCGGGCACGGCGAACAGCACATGGACGTCATGCGCCTGCAGCCACGGCCCCCAATAGCCCTGCGCGCCGAACAGCAGCACGAAGACGAGGCCCGAGATCACCGGACTGACCGAGAACGGCAGATCGATCAGCGTGATCAGGAAGGTCTTCCCCGTGAAATCGAACTTGGCAATCGCCCAGGCCGCGATCACGCCGAATACCAGATTGAGGCTTACGGAAATCGCCGCGACCAACAGCGTCAGTCTGATCGCCGCCAGCGCCTCCGGCTCGGCAAGCGCCGCAAAATAGGCGCCGATACCTTTCGAGAAGGCCTGCGCGAACACCACGACCAGCGGCAGCACGACGAAGACCGAGAGGAAGGTTATCGAGAGGGCGATGATGATGAAGCGGACCGGGCCCGGCTCGGTCCGCGGATTTCCGGCGGACGCGCTGGCCAGCGGACGGGCGGGCGCCTTGCGCGAGGACACCGTGAGGTCGGCCGCCGGGGCATAGGCCCGCAACTCGGTCGCAGAGGTCACGAAGCTTGATTGCGTTGACATCGCATCGTCCTCAATGCGCCGGGATTCGGGTTTGCGCCCAGCGCTGCAGGCGATTGACCGCAAAGATGATCAGGAACGACGCCAGCAGCATGACGACCGCAATCGCGGTGGCGTCGGCGTAACGGAACTCGGAGAGGCGGATCACGATCAGGAGTGGCGCGATTTCGGAGACGTTCGGCAAATTGCCGGCGATGAAGATCACGGAGCCGTACTCGCCGACCGCGCGCGCGAACGCCAGCGCAAATCCGGTCAACAGCGCCGGGATCAAACTCGGCAGGATCACCCTGAACACGGTGTGCCAGCGGTTGGCGCCGAGACTTGCGGCCGCCTCCTCGATCTCGACGTCGAGATCGAGGAGCACAGGCTGCACCGTCCGCACCACGAAGGGAATTCCGATGAAGATCATCGCGATGAAAATGCCGATCGGCGTGAACGCGACCTTGATGCCGAGTTCGGCCAAGGGCGCGCCGACCCAACCTTTCTGGCCGAACAGCTGCGTCAGTGCGACGCCCGCGACCGCGGTTGGCAACGCAAAGGGAATATCGACGATGGCGTCGAACAGCCGCCGGCCGGGAAACCGATACCGCACCAGCGCCCACACGATGATGGTTCCCATCACCAGGTTGACGAGGGCTGCGGCAAACGAAAGCCCGAACGAAATCTTCAGCGCATTGAGCGTGCGGCGGCTGGTGATGATCCCCCAGAACTGGTCAAGGCTCAGTTCGAACGTCTTGAGAAACAGGCCGGCCAGCGGCAGCAGGATGATAACGGAGAGCCATGTCAGAGTCAGTCCCATGGTGAGACCAAACCCCGGCAACGTACTGCGCCGTGCAACCGCGATGCTCACACATTCCCCTGTTCGTTCGACAAATGGCCCGCCAGATCAGTTCTTGTAGATCTGGTCGAAAATGCCGCCCTCGCCGAAGTGGTCCTTTTGCGCCCTGGTCCAACCACCGAAAACGTCGTCGATGGTGAAAAGTTCAACCTTCGCGAAAGATTTTTCGTATTCCTTGGCGATCTCAAGGTCGCGTGGACGATAGGAATTGCGCGCAGCGATTTCCTGACCCTCCTTGGCATACCAATATTTCAGGTACGCCTCGGCAACGGCGCGAGTGCCTTTCTTATCGGCAACCTTGTCGACCACAGCCACCGGCGGCTCCGCGAGAATCGAGCGCGGCGGCGAGACGATTTCGAATTTATCCTTGCCGAATTCGCGCTGCGCCAGGAACGCCTCGTTCTCCCATGCCAGCAGCACGTCGCCGACACCGCGCTCGACGAAGGTCACCGTCGAGCCGCGCGCGCCGGTATCGAGCACCGGCACATTCTTGTAGAGGTCGCCGACGAATTTTTTCGCCTTGTCGGCGGAGCCGAACTTCTTTTCCGCGTAGCCCCATGCCGCCAGATAATTCCATCGCGCGCCGCCGGATGTTTTCGGGTTCGGCGTGATGACGCTGACACCGGGTTTGATCAAGTCGTCCCAATCCTTGATCACCTTGGGATTGCCCTTGCGCACCAGGAACACAATCGTCGAGGTGTAGGGCGAGGCATTGAGCGGCAAGCGATTCTGCCAATCCAGTGCTACCAGGCCCTTGGCGGCGATGGCATCGATGTCATAGGCTAGCGCCAGCGTGACGACGTCCGCCTGCAGGCCGTCGATCACGGCGCGTGCCTGCGAGCCGGAACCGCCATGCGATTGCTTGATCTCGACGCTCTTGCCGGTGTCCTTCCGGTAAGCGGCTGCGAACGCCTTGTTGAAATCGGCATAGAGTTCACGCGTCGGGTCGTAGGATACGTTGAGCAGGGTGTAGTCGGCTGCAAACGCCGAGCTCGCCCACAGCAGCCCGGCGACGAGGGGCAGAATACGACGGACCATCTCTATCTCCATTGGGCCTGACGATTTGTGTCGTCGGCGCACGCTGGACATAAGTCGCGACGAAGGGGCGTTTAGTCAACGAAACCGCATTTCATTATTAGCGGTGGCGCAGCTTCATTATCCTATGAAGTCTTGGTCGTATGGATGCCGCATTCTGTCTTGGCGAGACCGCGCCAGCGGCCCGCGCGTGCGTCTTCACCGGGCGCGGTCCGGCTGCTGCATGGCATGCATCCGACCGAAAGATACCCCGACGCCACCAGCGGATGCTGCGGCAGATTGGCGCGCCGGTAGATCGCCTCGATCTCCTCGCGCGCGACATTGGAGAACGGGTTGAATTTCATTTTTGCGCCATCGTCTTCGACGACGGCGAGTTCCGCGCGCAGCCCACCCTGGAAGCGCTTGCGGCCGTTGATCCATGCCGAGAACGGCGCCAGCGCCCGTGCAAGCGGCTCGACCTTGCGGATTCGGCAGCAGGCATCGGGATCGGAGAACCACAGATCGCGCTCCGGATCCTCGCGCGACAATGTCTCTTCGCTTGGTTTGATCGAACGGACGTCGCGCAGGCCAAGCGTTGCGATCAGGGTGTCGCGATAGGCCAGCGTCTCCTCGAACAGCCAGCCGGTGTCGAGGAAAACCACAGGGATCGCCGGATCGACATCCGCCATCACCTTGAGCAGCGCCGCCGATTCCGTACCGAACGAGGACACCAGCGCCAATTTGTCGCGGCCGACCGTCTTCAGCGCGGTCTCGATGATTTCCGCAGGCGATGCGGTGCGCAGCGCACGATCGAGCGCCTGCGCCGTCGACAAATCCACCGCTTTCTCCATCAACGCCTGGTTTACGAGCGCGTTCACTGGCCAGCACTCTCCGAATGACGCAATTGCATCCGCCGGTGCAGCGCAGTGAGGCGGCCATCGCCGGTCGGCTGGTAGAATACCGAATAGCGCTTGGCGGTTGCAGCAAACGCCTCCGCGTCGCTGTCCTTCTTCACTTCGAACGCGTCGAAGCCGGCGCGCAGCATGAACACGAACTGGTCGCGCAGCACCTGCCCGGTCGCGCGCAGTTCACCTTCAAACCCGTGACGTTCCCGCAGCAACCGTGCCTGGCTATAGGCGCGGCCGTCGCGGAACGAGGGAAACACCAGCGCCACCGCGGCCAGCCGGTCGAGATAGGGCACGAGATCGTCGAGGTCGCGGTTGTTCGGCCAGATCACGCCAACCTTGCCAGAATGCCGCAGGATCGTGTCGGGATCCTCGAGGAACCGCGCCGCCGGAATGAGGATCGGGCCATCGCCGGGCAGTTCGGCGCCATCCGGCACATGGACGAACGAGTTGCCGGTGATTTTTCCGTTCTTAACGAGTGGCATAAACCCGCTCCCTGAAAGGTTCGACGCCGAGCCGCTTGACCGTATCGACGAACAATTCGTCGGGACGCGCGCGCAGCGCGAGATAAGCTTCGACAATGTCTTCGATCACGTCGGCGACGTCGCCATAGGGCACCGCGGGGCCGATCAGGGTGCCCATCTGGGCATTCTCGTCGGCGCGGCCGCCGATGGTGATCTGATAAAATTCCTCGCCGTTCTTCTCGACGCCGAGAATGCCGATGTGGCCGACATGGTGATGGCCGCAGGCATTGATGCAGCCGGAAATGTTGATGTGCAGCCGGCCAATCAGATTGGCGGTGTCGTGGTTGGCGAAGCGCCGCGTCAGCTCCTGCGCGATCGGGATCGAGCGTGCATTGGCAAGCGAGCAATAATCCAGTCCCGGGCAGGCGATGATATCGGAGACCAGATTGATGTTCGGGGTCGCGACGCCGATCTTGTCGAGCGCCTTCCACAACACCGGCAGGTCGCGCTTGGCGACATGGGGCAGCACGAGATTCTGTTCGTGACCGACGCGGATTTCGCCGAACGAATATTTCTCGGCAAGATCGGCGATCGCGTCCATCTGTTCGGCGGTGGCGTCGCCCGGCGGTCCACCCACCGGCTTCAGCGACAGCGTCACAATCGAATAGCCCTGCACCTTGTGCGTGAACACCGAATTGCGGCGCCAGGCCTCGAATTTCGGATCGTGCGCCGCCTTTTTCAGCTCTTCCGGCATATGCGCCAGCTTTTCATAGGCCGGGTAGGAGAAGCGCGAACGGATTTCCTCGATGACGGAATCATCCAGCGTCAGCGCGCTGTCGCGCATCTGCTGCCATTCCTCCTCGACCTCTTTGGCGAACTTCTCGATGCCGAGTTCGTGCACCAGGATCTTGATCCGCGCCTTATAGATGTTGTCGCGGCGGCCATACTGGTTGTAGACGCGCAGGATCGCCTCGACGTAACTCAGAATATCGCGGCCATGGACGAACGGCTTGATGGTCTTGCCGATGAATGGCGTGCGGCCGAGGCCGCCACCAACCAGCACCTCGAAGCCGGTCTCGCCTTCGGCGTTCCTGTACAGGCGCAAGCCGATATCGTGGATCTTGATCGCGGCGCGGTCGTGCTCGGACGCCGTAATCGCGAATTTGAACTTGCGCGGCAAGAACGAGAATTCCGGATGCAGCGTGGTGTACTGTCGCAACAGTTCCGACCAGATGCGGGGATCCTCGACCTCGCCGGGCGCCACGCCGGCCCACTGGTCCGAAGTGACGTTGCGGGTGTTATTGCCTGATGTTTGCATGGCGTGAATGCCGACCTCGGCGAGATCGGCCAGCGCGTCCGGCAGTTCAGCAAGCTTGATCCAGTTGTACTGGATGTTCTGCCGCGTGGTGAAATGGCCGTAGCCGCGGTCGTAACGGCGCGCGACATGCGCCAGCGCCCGCAACTGCTTCGACGACAGCGTGCCGTAGGGAATCGCGACCCGGAACATATAGGCGTGAAGTTGCAGATAGACGCCGTTCTGCAACCGCAACATCTTGAATTCGTCCTCGGTGAGTTCACCGGAAAGCCGGCGCTTCACCTGGTCGCGGAATTCGGAGACGCGTTCGTTGATCAGCGTGCGATCGAGTTCGTCATATGCGTACATGATGGATCAGCCTTACGCCGGAACCGGAAGCGCGATGGTGACGCCGTCCGACCGGATATGTTCGCGGAGATTGCCGGGCTTGATCTTGCCGCCGTCCTTGACCTCGACCGGCGCAATATAGGCGCCGATCGCGCCTAGATCATCGGCGGTGGCCTCGTTGAGCAGCGTCCGCGCCTCGTCGGAGGTGCGCACGATCGCGGCATCCGACAGGTTCGCCGACCAGCCGTGCTGCGCGGTGCGATAGATTACGACGCCATCCCAAGTGCGGTTGGCGGTGACCATCGAGGGACCCGTGATTTTGATTTTTTGTTGTAGCGGTGAGGTCATTCGGCAGCATCCAGCAGTTTGGAGAACACTTGGTTGAGATCGGATTGGCGCCAGGCTGCGGAATGCGCAACCACGTCGCCGATGATGAGGACGGCGGGACCGCCATCGATCTTGTCGACCAACGCCGGGAGATGTTCGAGCGTGCCGACCACGGCTTGCGCGTCCGGCCGCGTCACCCGCGCAAAGACGCCGACCGGGGTTTGCGGCGAGCGTCCGGCGGCGAGCAGGCCGGCGCGGACCGATGGCGCCGCGGTCATGCCCATGTAGACGACGATGGTCATTTTCTTATCCGTCAGCACCGACCAGTCGACGGTCTCGGCGTCCCTGGCCTTGTGCGCGGTCACGAAGGTGATGCGCAGCGCCTCATGCCGATAAGTCAGCGGCGCCTCGAATTGCGCCGCAGCGCCCAGTCCTGCGGTAATGCCGGGCACCACCGAATAGACGACGCCCGCTGCGCGCAGCACTTCGATTTCTTCGCCGCCTCGGCCGAAGATGAAGGGATCGCCGCCCTTGAGGCGCACCACGCGCTGTCCCGATTTGGCGGCATCGATCAGCAATTTGTTGATCGCATCCTGGCCGATGCCGGGCTTACCGACGCGGCGGCCGACCGGAATGCGCGAAGCATCGCGACGGACGCGATCGAGAATTTCCGGCGACACCAGCTCGTCATAGAAAACGACATCTGCGTCCTGTAGCGCGCGCAACGCCTTGATGGTGAGCAGATCCGGATCGCCCGGTCCGGCGCCGACCAGCGTCACACGGCCCTCTGCCTTGCCCGCTTTATTGGCGCCGGCGAATGCGGAAGGATCAGCGACCGCTTGCAGCGCCTTCGCAGCTTCGTCCGTGTGCCCAGCAAGCACCAGCGCGCCGATTGGGCCGTCGATCACGCGCTCCCAGAAGCGGCGGCGCAGCGAAAATTCGGGAATGCGCGCATGCATCGATTTGCGAAAGCCGCCGATGAAGCTGGCGAGATCGCCGATCCGTGCCGGCAATACCGCCTCGATGCGCTCGCGCACGCGGCGCGCCACCACTGGCGACGTGCCGCCGGTCCCGACGGCGACCACGACATCGCCGCGATCAACGATGGCGGGAAAGATGAAAGTCGAATGCGCGAGATCGTCCATCACATTGACCGGCAGGCCGACCGCCTTCGCGCGCACCGACATCGCAACGCCAATGCTGCCGGCGCCGGCGCAGAGGATTGCAATGACGCCGCCGAGATCGGACGCGAGCGGATCGCCCTTGGCCAATCCGATTCGCGCGACATCATCCGCGTCGAGCCCGCTCAGGTCGTGATTGCCGTCGGTCGCAAACCAGCGAACCTGCGCACCGGCCGATACCAACAGGCGGAGTTTCGCGCGCACGAGGTCGCCCGCTCCGACGAGCAGCACCACGCCGCTTTGCAGATCGAGGAACAGGGGCAGAAATCGCATGCGATACTCGCTTCCCCAATTTCCGGGGTTGACTGGAATTATTTTCTATATATGTCTCATTCGATGGCTGCAAAGAGAAAATTATTTCTTCTCTATTGCAGTGCAACTATAGAATTTTAGCCTCCCATGGCCAAGGCCCAGAGATGCATCTTCTCAACAATGATTCCGCCAAAGACCGGTTGCGCAGCGTCGACCTCAACGACAGCCCCAAGGTCGCGCAAATTTTAGCTGAAGGGCGACTGCTGCCGCCCCCGATGGATCATCTCGACGAACTCGAGGCGCAGAGCATCTACATCCTGCGCGAGGCGTTCGCGCGATTGAAGAAGCTTGCGCTGCTGTGGTCGCTGGGCAAGGATTCCAATGTCATGATCTGGCTGGCGCGCAAGGCCTTCTTCGGCCGCGTGCCCTTCCCGGCCTTGCATGTCGACACCGGCAAGAAATTTGCGGAGATGTATGCGTTCCGCGATCGCTTCGGAAAAGAGTGGGATCTCGACCTCAAGGTCGAGCCCTGCCCGTCGATCGACAGCGTCGATCCGACCTTGCCGCCGGCCGCACGATCCGCCGCGCGCAAGACCGAAGGGCTGAAGCTGGCGCTGACCAAATTTGGTTTTGACGGACTGATCGCCGGCATTCGCCGCGACGAAGAAGCAACCCGCGCGAAGGAGCGCGTTTTCTCGCCGCGCGGCCTCGAAGGCGGCTGGGACGTCCGCGACCAGCCCCCGGAATTCTGGGACCAGTTCAACGCTTCGCCGCCACCGGGCGCGCATTTGCGCGTTCACCCGATCCTGCATTGGACCGAGGCCGACATCTGGGCCTACACCAAGCGCGAAAACATTCCGATCATTCCGCTCTATCTGGCGAAGGACGGCAAGCGTTATCGCTCGCTGGGCGATCAGGACATCACCAATCCGGTGGCGTCGACCGCCTCCAACATCGATGAAATCCTGACAGAACTCGACGGCACCAAGGTGCCGGAACGCGCCGGCCGCGCGCTCGATCACGAAACCGAAGACGCATTCGAGCGGCTGCGTGTCGCCGGCTATCTCTGACGGACAATCAAGTTGGGCGCTGCCATGAACATGATCCTTCCCTCGAGCGTTTCGACGACACCCAACGGCACCACCCGCCCGCAGGTCCGCATCGTCATCGTCGGCCATGTCGATCATGGCAAATCCACCCTCGTCGGCCGCCTGCTGCACGAAACCGGCAGTCTGCCCGAAGGCAAGCTGGAAATGCTGAAAGCGGTCAGCGCGCGGCGCGGCATGCCGTTCGAATGGTCGTTCCTGCTCGATGCGCTGCAGACCGAACGCGACCAGGGCATCACCATCGACACCACGCAGATCCGCTTCCGCACCCGTTCACGCGATGTCGTTCTGATCGACGCGCCCGGCCACGTCGAATTTCTGCGCAACATGATCACCGGCGCCTCGCAGGCCGACGGCGCTGTCCTGATCATCGACGCGCTCGAAGGCGTGCGCGACCAGACCCGCCGGCACGGCTATCTCCTGCATCTGCTTGGCATTAAGCAGGTCGCCATTGTCGTCAACAAGATGGACCGGGTTGACTTCAGCGCTGTCAGGTTCAAGCAGATCAGCGACGAGATATCGGCGCATCTGATCGGCCTCGGCGTCACGCCGTCGGCGGTGATCCCGATTTCCGCGCGCGACGGCGACGGCGTTGCCGAACGCACGCCGCGGATCGGCTGGTACCAGGGGCCGAGCGTCGTCGAGGCGCTCGACGCGCTCGAACCTGCCCGGCCGCTGGAGCAGCTCGCGCTGCGGCTGCCGGTGCAGGCGATCTACAAATTCGACGACCGCCGCATCGTCGCCGGCCGCATCGAATCCGGGAGCCTGCGCGCCGGCGATGAGATCGTCATCATGCCCGCCGGCAAGATTGCGAAGATCAAATCCGTGGAGAGCTGGCCGGTGACGCCGCTCAGAGGCGGCCTGGGCGCCGGCCGTTCGGTCGGCATCACGCTCGACCGCGAATTGTTCATCGAGCGCGGTGATGTCATTGCACTCGCCGGCGCCACGCCGCGCGATACAAGGCGGATTCGCGCCCGGATTTTCTGGTTGCATGACAAGCCGCTCGCCAAGGGCGATCAGATCCTGATCCGCCTCGGCACCCGCGAGAGCCGGGCCCATGTGGTCGCGATCGAGAAGGCGGTCGATCCCGGCGAACTCTCCAATGAGGAGACGAAGTCGATCGCGCGCAACCATGTCGGCGAGATCGACATTTCGCTGGCGCAGCCGATCGCGGCCGATCCCTATCAAGACAATCCGCGCACCGGACGGCTGGTGATCGAGGTCAATGGCCGCATCGCCGGTGGCGGCCTCGTGCTGTCGGTCGACGCCGGACAACGCGCCGTTCCGATCGACATCGTTCCGGTGGAATCCGCATTGCGCCCCGAGGAACGTTCGGCGCGCTATCGCCACAACGGCGCGGTGATCTGGCTCACGGGCTTGCCCGGTTCGGGAAAATCGACCCTGGCCCGCGCGCTGGAACGCCGGCTGTTCGGCAATGGCGGTTCGCCCATTTTGCTGGATGGCGACACGCTGCGCGCCGGCCTCAACGGCGACCTCGGTTTCTCGGCGCAGGATCGCACCGAAAATATCCGAAGGCTTGCCGAAGTCGCGACCCATCTGGCGCGCAACGGACACATTGCCATCGTCGCCGCGGTCTCGCCTTCGGCTGATGATCGCGCTGCCGCGCGCCGCATCGCCGATACGTCGTTCCGCGAGATTTATGTCGCGACACCGGCCGAAGTATGCGAGAGCCGCGATCCCAAGGGCCACTATGCCAAGGCGCGTGCGGGGACGCTGCAAGCGTTCACCGGCATCGGCAACGACTACCAGCCGCCGGCCCAATGCGAGTTGCGGATCGACACCTCTGCCCGAACGGTTGCGGACGCCACCGACGCGATCGAGCGGATGCTGGCCGAGACTGGTATCCTGTTCGACGAACTGGTCGACCTGGCGGCCAATATCTAGGCTTTTGGGCCCCTTCTCATCGACCCGGCTTTAGCGCTAAAAGGCACTTGAAAAGTGCCCTTTGGTGCGTTTTTTGCTGCCTTCGCCCCTGAAGGCCGCCTGTAAACGCCGTTTCTACCCGAGAAAGCCCATCATGAATCGTGTCGATGCCCACGGATTGAAGATCGCCGCCGAACTGTTCGATTTCATCGCCAAGGAGGCGACCCCCAAGACCGGGATATCACCCGATGCCTTCTGGGCCGGGCTCGCCGCTATCATCCAGAAATTGAGGCCGAGGAATCGCGAGTTGCTCGCCGTCCGCGACGCGCTGCAGGCCAAGATCGACGGTTGGCACCGCGCCAACAAGGGCAACGCGTTCGACATGAACGCGTACACGGCCTTCCTCAAGGAGATCGGCTATCTCCAGCCCGAGCCGCCGACCCAGAAGGTCGAGACGACAAATGTCGACGAAGAGATCGGCAAGATCTGCGGACCGCAGCTCGTCGTTCCCCTGACCAATGCCCGCTACGCGCTGAACGCGGCGAATGCCCGCTGGGGTAGCCTGTATGATGCTTTCTACGGCACCGACGCGATCCCGCACGACCCGAGCGAAGGGGCCAAGGGCTACAACAAGGCGCGCGGCGACAAGGTGATCGCCAAGGCCAAGGCCTTCCTCGATACCGCGGTGCCGCTCGCCACCGGCAGCCATACCGACGTGACCACTTACAGCGTGATCGCCGGCCAGCTCGCGGTCAAACTGAAGAGCGGCAACGCCACCGCGTTGAAGTCGGCCGAGCAGTTCGCCGGCTATCAGGGAGACGCCGCCGCGCCGACCGTGATCCTTCTCGTCAACAACGGCATGCATATCGAGGTCAAAATCGATCGCAGCAACATTATCGGCAAGGACGATCCGGCCGGCGTCGCCGACATGATCCTGGAATCAGCGGTCTCGACCATCCTCGACATGGAAGACAGCGTCGCCGCCGTCGATGCCGAGGACAAGGTACTGGTCTATCGCAACACGCTCGGCCTGATGAACGGCACGTTGTCGGCGGATTTCGAGAAGGGCGGCAAGACGCTGACGCGCGCGCTCAATCCCGACCGCGTCTACAAGACGTCCGACGGCAAGGAGCTCACGCTGCACGGCCGCAGCCTGCTGCTGATGCGCAATGTCGGCCATCACATGTTCACCGATGCCGTGCTCGACGGCAAAGGCGAGGAGATTCCGGAAGGCCTGCTGGACGCCGCGGTCGCCGGCCTGCTCGCGATCCACGATCTCAAGGGCTCTTCGACGACCAGAAACAGCCGCACCGGCTCGGTCTATATCGTCAAGCCGAAGATGCACGGGCCTGACGAAGTCACACTAACTTGCGAATTATTCGGCGAGGTCGAGAAGATGCTGGCGCTGCCCGAGAACACCATGAAGGTCGGCATCATGGACGAGGAGCGCCGCACCACGGTCAACCTCAAGGCCTGCATCCAGAACGCCTCCAAGCGTATCTGCTTCATCAACACCGGCTTCCTCGACCGCACCGGCGACGAGATCCATACCTCGATGGAAGCGGGGGCGATGATCCGCAAGAACGACATGAAGGCGCAGCCCTGGATCAAGGCCTATGAAGACTGGAACGTCGACATCGGCCTGATCGACGGCCTGCCCGGCCATGCGCAGATCGGCAAGGGCATGTGGGCCGCGCCAGACAAGATGGCGGACATGCTGGCGCAGAAGATCGGTCACCCGCAGGCCGGCGCCACCACCGCCTGGGTGCCGTCGCCGACCGCAGCCACCCTGCACGCGCTGCATTATCACCGGGTCAATGTGCAGGCCCGCCAACAGGAACTCGCCAGGGGTGGCCCGCGCGCGAAACTGTCCGACATCCTCACCATTCCGGTGTCGCAATCGAACTGGGCGCCGGACGACGTGAAGCAGGAGATCGACAACAATTGCCAGGGTATCCTGGGATATGTCGTGCGCTGGATCGACCAGGGCGTCGGCTGCTCCAAGGTGCCCGACATCCACGACGTCGGCCTGATGGAAGACCGCGCGACGCTGCGTATCTCCAGCCAGCATCTGGCGAACTGGCTGCATCAGGGCGTCATCACCAGGGATCAGGTGATGGAATCGCTCAAGCGCATGGCGGTCGTGGTCGATGGCCAGAACAAGGGCGATCCGCTGTATCGGCCGATGGCGCCTGGCTTCGACGGCATCGCCTTCAAGGCCGCGTGCGACCTCATCTTCAAGGGCCGCGAGCAGCCGAACGGCTACACCGAATACATCCTCACCGCCCGCCGCCGCGAAGCCAAGGCGGCCGGATAATTCGACCCGGATTGATGGCCGGGTCAAGTCCGGCCATCACGGAAGATAAAATCTCGCGAACCTCCACTTACTCCGACGCCACCACCGGCACGCGTTGATATTTGGCGCGAACCTTGTCCGACGCCGGCGAGAAGTTCAGCGCGGCGCCGCGCCGGTCGCTGCGGCCGGCCACCAGCAGGCCGTTTTCACCGGCGACGATGTCGCCCTTGCGCAAGGTTGGGTCATCCTCGATTTTAACCTGCGCAAGCCCGATCGCGTCCTTGCCGTTGCAGGTGCATCCCGCCACGAGTTCGTTGCGGTAGCGGAACGCGTTCGGTAGCTCCGAATAGAGTTTGCCGTTCTCGGTCGCGGCGTTGTCGATGTTGCTGCCATAGACGACCTGCGTCTCGCTCGCCGGGCAGAAGCTGTTGCACGACGCCGCCCGGCTCGCATTGTCGGATGCCGTGACCGGGAAATAGCGCCCGTCGCAGGTCCGCACGCAATAGGCTTGCCCGCCGCCGCCATAGCGGCGCATCTCGCCGCGCTGAAACAGCATCGAACCATCGCCATTGGCAAACGGCATCGAAATATAGGGCCCCCGGGCCCGGCCGAAGCCACCGAACAGCGCTGAGAAGAAATCCTGGGCCTGCGCGGTTGGCGCCAGCGCGGAAGCGCAGGCCAATGCCGCCGCTCCCAACGTTGCCATCCTTCTCATGCCCATGCCTGTCTCCTGTCTTTGCCGCCGCGGTTCAATTGAGCTGCGACGCCGTCAGATTCATTGCCTGCCGGCCCGAGGCCGGCGAGATCGCTACCGGACGCGCCGGCGTTGCCGCCGGGCGGACACTGATCGTCGTCCTTGTCTCGATGTGCGGCGCATTCTTCGGCAGCACCACGACCCTGGTACCGATATCGACGCGGCTGAACAGATCGGTGACGTCCGCATTGGTCAGGCGGATGCAGCCCGAGGAGACGAACTTGCCGATAGTCGAGGGATCGTTGGTGCCGTGGATGCGGTACTGGCTCGAGCCGAGATACATCGCGCGCGCGCCGAGCGGATTGCCAAGGCCGCCGGCCATGAAGCGCGGCAGATAGGGCTGGCGCGCGATCATCTCGGCCGGCGGATGCCAGTCCGGCCATTCGGCCTTGCGGCTGATGGTCTGCACGCCGGACCAGGTAAACCCTTCGCGGCCGACGCCGACGCCGTAGCGGATCGCGCGGCCCTGTCCGAGCACGTAATAGAGCGCGGTGTTCCCGGTATCGATCACAACGGTACCCGGCCCTTCAGAAGTATTGAAGGCGACCACGGCACGGCGCAGCCGCTCCGGCACGACTCCTTCGTCGGGCGCTGCCGTCACTCCATCGGACGGAAACGCATTCGGTTGCGTCGAAGCATAACCAAGCGCCTGGGCGCTTGCCGCGCTGCAGAAGACGGATGGCGCCAGCAACATGGCGCTGACGAAGACGAGCGTGCGCGTGACGCGCGACGATGGCCGGCGATTGGAGGAGTGTGTCATGGGACTGCCCCGTTGAATGTGCATCTGACGATGCTCTGCACGGGCAACGCGACCGGGGCTTCGCAGTTCCCTGCGACCCAAACTGCAGCGACTGCTGTCAAGCAGGCGGGTGCTCACACTTCCGCGATGGAACTTTACGCCCTGCCTGCCGTTTGGAACTTTGGCAGTTCGGTTCGCCGGGCCACGTCGCGGTTGCCGCGTCAACACCGCCTCGCGCGGGGGAGAACCATTGTGCGTGTCTTGCCCGGAGAACGTTTGGTCACCAAGCCTTTGCCCGAAGAACGCAAGCCGCCGCCAAGCGACAAAGCCCCGCCCAATGAACGGAAGGCCGCCGCGCCGGTTGAGCGGAAGGCTGCGAATGGGGAACGAAAAGCTGCGGCCGAGCGACTGCAAGCCAACGCGCCCGAAGGCACGCCGGTGCCCGACAGCAACGTCGAACTGCCCCCGGTCATTCGCCGCGCGGAGGTCGTGGCGTTTGCGCTGGTCTCGCTGCTCGTCATCTGCGTCGTCGCCGTGCTCTATGCTGCGAAAGCGTTCTTCCTGCCGATCACGATGGCGTTCATCGTCGGCACCATGCTGTCGCCCGCAGCCAGCCTGCTCGAACGCTATCGGATTCCCCGCGCGATGGCGGCTGTCCTGATCGTCAGCGCGGTCGGCGCCGGGACGACCTTCATGGTCGGCCTGATCGCCTCGCCCGTGATGGAATGGAGCACGAAGCTTCCGGAACTGGGATCGCTGCTGAAGGAGAAACTGCACGTGTTCGACCGGCCGCTGGCGTTGTGGCAGGAGCTGCAAAGCATGCTCGGGGGCCCCAACACCCTGACGGGCTTCCAGATGCCGAAATTCGAATGGGTGCAACCCACCCTCGAATTCCTGTCGCCTACCTTCGCCGAATTCCTGCTCTTCGTCGCGACCCTGATCCTGTTCATTGCGAGCTGGAAGGATCTGCGCCGCGCGCTGATCATGAATTTCGGCGAGCGGGCCGCGCGGCTGCGGACGCTGCGGATCCTCAACGAAATCGAGGAACATCTCGGCAGCTATTTGCTTACGGTGACGATGATCAATGTCGGCGTCGGCGTCGTCACCGGCGTCATCTGCGCGGTCACCAGCATGCCCAATCCGGCGGGCCTCGGCGCCCTCGCCGCGACGTTGAATTTCATTCCCATCATCGGCCCGGTTGCGATGTTCGCGGTGCTGATCATGGTCGGCATCGTTACCTTCTCGACCATCGGCGCCGCGCTGATAGCGCCGCTGGCCTTTGCCGTGATGACCTTCCTCGAAGGCCATTTCATCACGCCGACGATTGTCGGCCGCAGGCTGGAACTCAATGCGCTCGCGGTATTCATCGCGCTGGCGTTCTGGACCTGGCTGTGGGGCCCGATGGGCGCATTCCTGTCGTCGCCGCTTTTGATCGTCGCGCTGATCATCAGGGAACATCTGATGCCGGTCGATTCGCCGCAGTTGCCCGAGGACTGATTGGTTTCGCGGCCGGAACTTCCGCTGCGGCGAAACGTTTCTCACCGACACCAATCCAAGTATCCGGGAGCGTTCGATGTCGATGACCGATGGCGAAGCCGCAGTGAAGAACCTGACGGACAAAGCGACCTATGAACGCCTGCAGAAGGATGTAACCGCCGTGAAAAATGATATCGGAGCCCTGACCGAGCAGATCACCGATGCGCTCAATAGTTTTGCCGGCACCGCCACCCAGCAGGCGCGCCGCGGCTACAAGCAGGCCCGCGCCAATGCCGAGCAGGCGGTCGACGAGATGTCGGAGCGCGGCAGCGCCATGATGGACGCCGCTCAGGACGCAGCTTCCTCGATCGAGGAAACGCTGGAGGACGTCATCACGCAACGGCCACTCGCAACCGTAGGCCTCGCGCTCGGCCTCGGTTTCCTGATCGGCGTGACGTGGCGCCGGTGATCCGGCGCTGACGGAAATGGCCCGCGCCAGGAAACCGGACTTGATCTCCAGATGGCGGCGCTGGCGCGCCGCCGTGGCTTTTGTTGATGTTCTGTTCAGATCGAGGCGAGCCCATGTTTCAGCGACTGATCGATGACTTCAAGGATTCGACCGGCACGGCGCTGCGGTTGACCTCGCTCGCGGCCGCGGCGGCGGTCGCCTTGTTCGTCACCACCTCGTTCTTGTGCGCGGCCGCCTTCGTGTTCGTGCTGGAGAAATACGGCCCGGTGCAGGCGTGTCTGACGGGTGCTGCGATCTTCTTCGTGGTCACGCTGATTGCGGCCACCAGCTATATGGTGCGCAAGAACCAGATCCGGGTGCGCGCCGAACAAACCGCGAAATCCGCGGCGCATACCATGCTCGCCGACCCCATGCTGGTCGCTGCCGGAATCCAGGTGGTTCGCGCGATTGGCGTCAAAAAGCTGATTCCGATTCTCGCGGTCGGCGGACTGGCGCTGGGATTTTTGGCGAGCCGCGGCCAAAGCCATGTCGGCGGCGAGGCGCCGGCGGAGTGAGTATCTCGTCATATCGCGCAAATGCAGTGAATTGGGTTTCTCTCGTCGCTCCGGGGCGTCAGAAGCACGAGCTATGATGTGCAATTGCACATCAGAGAATCCATAATCACGATCGTGGTTATGGATTCCGGGCCTGCGCCAAGCGGCGCATCCCGGAATGACGGAGTGAATTGATTTTCGAAGAACAATCGCACCTTCACGATCACGCTGCGCGTTTCGCGCGAGTTTTGCTCTTGATATTCCGCCCTCATCAATCAGAGGGTGCAGGGATCATAGGGCAGGTTGGCGATAGCGTAACCCGCCGGGCGATCACACGAGACGAGGGATTACGGCTTACGCCTAACCGACGTCACAGCATTCGAGAATCGGAAATGACGGCCCTATCGCGGTCACGTCACGCAGCGGGCAGGCTGAAGCAGCTTTGCCAGCTCGGTCAGCACGCTGACCGGCGGCTCGCAGGCAATGGTGATTTTGCTGGGCTTGGCCGCCGGCGGCGGCGCCGGGCCATTGCGCGCGTCGTTCCGTGCCTCCCTCGCGACGGGGACGCGGACCAGCACCGAGGTGTCGGCGAGGCCGCCGTGCCGGAGCGTAATCGTTTGGGTCTGCATCCGGAACACCGGCAGCGCCGCGCGATCGGCTTTGGCGACGCGATTGATACCGGGTTCCGGCACGGCGGGCGCCCCGGGCTTGTTGCCCATGAGGTCATGGCCCGACGCAAGTTGGACAGCGCCGCACGCCGCGGAGATGGCGAGCGCGCCGAAAATTCCCCTGAGAATCTGTGACATGTCGGTATGTCCCTCGCCCCATGGCGATCAGGAACACAACCCGAACCAGGTCGTTCCGGTTCGGGACAGGCGCGATCACTTAACCGTGTACGAAAATATTTACAGAGCGCTGGAACGACTCCGGAGCTTGTGAGTCATCCCGGCAGCCGGTTATTCCCCCTGCCCCATTGACCGGTGATGTAGGGCGCGACCGTGGTGATGCCGGTCGCGCCCTGCTTTTTTTGGCGGAATTCAAGGAAGTGCTAGGCTCCGCCCCACCACTGTGCCGGGCTGGATAGTACCGGGCCTTGGCGGCCGTTGCGTTCACGCTGAAAATCGGCCGTCGCAGCGACGGGCTTGGAAAAGCGCAGCAAGCTGTCTGCACGGCGAGGCCGACGGAAACGGTCGTGTCGTTCAGGAACAAGGCATAGAACCGCGACGACAGGCTGCGGTTTTGCACGCCAGCAGCGAACGATCACGCCACTAGCCGAATGCTAGTTTGAACATCCTGAGCGACGCCGGCGCGAACCCGCATTTGCAGATAGCGCGATGCTATTCTTCAGAACCACACTGCCGGGTCATTCAAGCTGACCCGCGGCGCGTCAGGGCCGGGTGCTCGCTGGCGCAGGCATCTCGGCCCGTCCTATTGCGACGGTCCATAAGTTCTGCTTTTGTTTTTGAGCCAAACCGCATCGGCCACTTATAACAAAGCTTTGGCGTGCATTCACAAGTCGCTCCGAACGTCCCGTGATACAAAACAATCGTGTTTAGTAGGTTTTGCGCCAACAGCGCCGGGATCATTGCTTGACCCCCGCGCCAGCGCCAACCTGCATGCTGGCCGCCTTGGGGCGCGAGCAGCTGCGACACAAGACCGGTGACCACTGCCATATGTGCGGCGGCCCGCTCAACGCTGATGTCGCAGAAAGCTCAATGAGGTCTGCGTCAAGGTCGTAGGTGCCCACTCGCCGCGCCCTGCCTCTGGTTATTGATCCAGCGACCCGCGATCCTCACGGACTGACCCTTCGACCCTGCGGCCCGTGGGCGAGCCGCATCGCGAAGTGCCATCCCGGCGACTTCACAACCAACTGGAGCAAGTCCCGCATCAAGCGGGATGACGACCGCCACTGACATCCAAAGGAGCAAGCAAATGGACACCCGGAATGAGACCATGATCAAGCTGGCGCTGGACGCCGTGGACCTGATGATCTTGCGCTGGCAGGTCGATGAGGCGATGTCGAACAAACCCCTTGACCTGCAGCAATACTACCGACTCACACGCGCCCGTGACCTGCTGGCCGAGTGCAACACGACGGTGCTGCTGCAATGAACAGATCAACGTCACGGATAACTGACGACATGTTCGCCCGCATTCCAGCGCTGCTGCTTGAGGGTACGACCAAGGCTGAGATCGCCGCGATGTACGGCGTCAAACTCAGCACGCTGGTGGTGCTGTGCTGTCGGCGCGGCATATCGCTGCGTAAAGGCGGGCCGCGGCCTAAGCGTACCAACCTGACGCTGCCAGACGAACCGCTGCCACTCAGCGACGGCGTGTTGATGTCGCTGCGTGAGGCCACGCGGGCGATGGGCAAGGACAGCACGGCACGGCTGGTCAGCGATCTCTTGGAGAAGATCGCCAGCGACGGTCTCTACAAGGCCGTGCTGGACGAGGAGGCTGCATGCTGATCTGCGACTGCTCGCCTTCGTGCTGCTGATGGCAACCACGGCGCAGGCGCAGTATGTCCTTGATGGGAAATACAAATGGAGCACGCACCGTGGTGCGCTCCTGTATGTGGCGTCAAATGCAAGCTGTGGCTACTAGTTCTGGTCGCTATCCCAATCGAACTCCACAAAAATAACTCAAGACAACGAGCTACTATTTCCCAACCGACGTAGAACTATCCATTTGGTCGGTTCTCGGCGCTCTGCCGGCCGCGCAGCTGTATCAATTGAATTTTACACTTCAGACTTGGTATCGGCTGTTGCCACGCTTTTCGATACCACGGTCGTGACAGTCAATGTTCCAAGTTGGGGCTGGCTGCGGGTACCTATGACATCGCAATCCATAATTCGGACAACCCTGAGCAAAAGCTGTCTAACCCATGGCCTGTTACCAGGCATGTCACCACGAAGGCGAATTCAGATGCCCCCCGATCCCCAGCAGTTCGCGAGCGACAATTACGCCGGCATTTGCCCAGAGGCGTGGGCGGCGATGGCCGAGGCCAATCATGGACACGCGCGGGCCTATGGCGACGATCCCTGGACGCAGCGCGCGTCGGACGCGTTCCGGGAATTGTTTGAAAAGAGCGACGCCGAAGTGTTCTTCGCCTTCAACGGCACCGCCGCCAATTCGCTGGCGCTGGCCTCGCTGTGCCAGTCCTATCACAGCGTGATTTGCTCCTCGTCGGCGCATGTCGAGACCGACGAGTGCGGCGCGCCGGAATTCTTCTCCAACGGCTCGAAACTTCTGATCGCGGCAAGCGAAGACGGCAAGTTGACGCCCGACCTGGTGCGGGCCCTCGCCACCAGCCGATCCGACATTCATTTCCCGAAACCGCGCGTGGTGACGATCGCGCAGCCGACCGAAACCGGACAGGTCTACTCGCTCGATGAAATCCGTGCGCTGTCGGCGACCTGCCGCGCACTCGGCTTGCGCCTGCATATGGACGGCGCGCGCTTCGCCAACGCCTGTGCGTCGCTGAATTGTTCGCCGGCTGACATGACCTGGAAGGCCGGCGTCGATTTATTGTGCTTCGGCGGCACCAAGAACGGCATGGCGGTCGGCGAGGCGATCCTGTTTTTTGACCCCCGGCTTGCCGAGGACTTTGATTATCGCTGCAAGCAGGCGGGGCAGCTCGCTTCCAAGATGCGCTTCCTCGCCGCGCCCTGGATCGGGCTGTTGCAGGATGGCGCATGGCTGCGCAATGGGCGGCATGCGAATGCCTGCGCGGCGCGGCTCGCGGCCGCGGTCGCCGACCTCGCGGATTTCAGCCTGATGTTTCCGGTGCAGGCGAACGCCGTGTTCCTGCGCGCCGCACCAGACCTGCTGGAAGCGCTGCGCCAGCGCGGCTGGCAGTTCTACACGTTCATTGGCGGCGGCGCCCGCTTGATGTTCGCCTGGGATTCCGATCCGGCGCGGGTCGATGCGCTGGCGCGGGATATCAGGACGGTGAGTGCGCGGTAGTGGTCCCTATCCGTCGTCGTCCCGGCCTGTGCCAGGCCTGCGCCGGGACGACAAAGCAAAAAACGGCGCGCCGTAAGCGCGCCGTTTCGATTCAACGCAACAATACTTGACTAACCCGCCGCGGCCTTCGGTGCACGGTTGCGGGAGTTGCGCTGGAAGAACAGCGCCTGGCTGGCCACCGCCGAGACCATCGCGGGCTGGAACGGCTTTGAGATCAGGAACGCCGGCTCGGGGCGTTCGCCGGTGAGGAAGCGTTCGGGATAGGCCGTGATGAACACCACCGGCACCTCGAACACTTTCAACAGCTCGTTGACCGCATCGAGGCCGGAGCTTCCGTCGGCCAGCTGGATGTCGGCAAGAATCAGGCCCGGCTTCTTGTTCTTGGCGAGCGCCACCGCATCGGTATGGGTGCGGGCGACGCCGATGACGTTGTGACCGAGATTTTTCACGAGGCTCTCGAGGTCCATCGCGATGAAGGTCTCGTCCTCGATGATCAAGACGTCGGTAGCGATTTCGGCCGCCATCTCGCGGCCGGCGGCGTCCGCAAGCTTGCGGGTCTCGGCGATGTCGGTGCCGAGGATGAAGGCCACCTCTTCCTCGGAGAAGCCTTCGAGCGACAGCAGCAGGAAGGCCTGCCGCGGTAATGGCGTGATGTTCGAGAGCCGGCGCTCCGAGGGCAACGCCAGCGTCGCCACGTCTGGGTTGTCGTTGACCGAGACTGAATTCCAGATCTGCGTGAACAGGCGAAACAGTCCGGCGCGCGGACCATGCCGCTCGTCGAGCAGCGAGGTATCCTGCAGCAGGGCCTCCAGCATGGCCCCGACATAAGCGTCGCCGGACGCCTGGTTTCCGGTCAGCGCACGGGCGTAGCGCCGCAACAGCGGCAAATGTTCAGCAACGAGCTGTGATCGGGACATCCCCACTCCATCCTTGTCTGAGGCCGACTTGGGCCGCATCTTGGGTCGCAGCATGCAACGCCTTGGTCCGGCGCAACTTTATCCAAAAAACGGGGGGACCCGGTTCCCCTGTCATGCGGATTACGCTCGAGCTTCGAAAAAGTTCCTACAACAGTTCCGTTATTTCGGAACTTTCGGCCACCGTTCGCATTAGCACTGACCAAAAGCGCTGCGGCCAAGACCTACATTTCGAGAAAAGCTTGAAATACAGGGACTTAACACTCGGGGAAGCGTGGATCAGATCATGAAGGAAGTAAAGAAGCAGGGCGGTCTCAATGCCGAGATTCAGTCCAGGATAGGCCATCAGCTCCGCGCCATGTACGACGACGTGGTGCGGCAAGGGGTGCCAGACCGCTTTGCGGAGCTTATCCGGAAGCTCGACGGGCCGGAGGCAGCGGCCCAAACGGCGGACCCAACAGCAAAAAATGACGGGAGGGATTAATGCCTCTCACGGACTCTCTTCGCGACGACATCCTGGCCTCCGTGCCGTCGTTGCGCGCGTTTGCGATCTCGCTCAGCGGTAATGGCGACCGTGCCGACGATCTGGTGCAGGAAACCTTGCTGCGCGCGATCGCCAACATCGACTCGTTCCAGCCGGGCTCGAACCTGCCGGCGTGGCTGTTCACGATCCTGCGCAATCTGTTCCGCTCCGACTATCGCAAGCGGCGGCGCGAGGTCGAGGACGCCGAGGGCAATTACGCCAAAACCCTGAAGACCCAGCCGGCGCAGAACGCGCATCTCGAGTTCGAGGAGTTTCGTGTGGCGCTGGACAAACTGCCGCAGGACCAGCGCGAAGCGTTGATCCTGGTCGGCGCCTCCGGCTTCTCCTACGAGGACGCGGCCGCGATCTGCGGCTGCGCGGTCGGCACCATAAAGAGCCGCGTCAACCGCGCCCGCTCCAAATTATCAGCGCTGCTCTATGTCGACGGCGCCGAGGATTTCGGCCCCGACAACACCGTGCGCGCGGTGATCGGCGGCAATGGCGGGTGATCGCGATTGTACAGTAGAGTGAAATGAGAAAGACGGCCCGTGCGGGCCGCCTTTTTTTGTCGGTGCGATTTTTTCGAATTCAGTGCAAGCCGCCGAAGGCGTAGATCAGCACCAGAATTGGAATGGGAACACCGAGCAGCCACAACAGCAGATAACGTCCCATGAGATGTCTCCCTCATCATTGGGTGATGAGGATAAATGCGTGGGGAAGTGCAGTTGTTCCAAGAAGGGTCGCGCATGGCGCGACGACAGTCCTTGTCATTGCGAGGAGCGCAGAGACCGAAGCAATCCATTCTTGCTTCGCGGCTCCATGGATTGCTTCGCTTCGCTCGCAATGACGGAAATACTGCGCGCCTACCGCACCGGCCGCACGGGGGCGGAGAATTGTTCGGTGCGGTCGCGTTCGGTCATGTCGACGACGGTGATCATGGGTGCGGTGAGTTCGTAGACATAGCTGACATCGGTGAAGTAGCGCTTGGCGGTGCCACCGAGCGCTTCCGGCGCGACGCGATCGAGCAGGATCAGGCCGAAATCACTGTCTTCGCGCCGCGTCGCGGCACTGGTGTTAAACTCCTCCCATCGGAAATGAAAAATCGTATCCGGCTCCTCGCCCGATATTTCCCAGTTCGCCACGATATGCGGATGCTTGCCGACCAGCGACAGGCCTTCGTCGGAATGCGAGGCAAGTTCGAAGAACAACAGCGACAGCGACTGCGCGGCGCGCGCGCTCACCGCAATATCCGGACCGTTGACCGCGATGCGCTCGGCATGCGGGATCGCGCGCGATTCGAACAACCCCTTAAGCTTGACGCCCTGCCACTGGCTCTCGCTGAGTAGCGTCACGACATTGGACATCGCATGAATGCGGCCGATCAGGAGTTCGCGCGAGACGTCGATGTCGGAGCCGTGGCGCAGCGTTCGCGTCACGATCGACTGGATCACGGCCAGGATGTTCTTGACCCGGTGGTTGAGTTCGTCGATCACGGCCGTGAGCCGCCGCTCGAAGCCGATCCGCACCTGGATCTCGCGGCTGAGCCGCAGATTGTTGTAGGCGACATAGCCGAACAGGCCGCAGACGATGCCGGTCAGCGCCAATCCGATCGCTGCCACGATCATCGCCGTCTGTTGCGCCCGCGCCACCGCGCTGGTCTTGGCGTAATAGCCGAGCGACCAGTCGCGGCCGCCGAACGTCACGGTTCGCACCATCGACGGCGCCGGGCCCTCCGGCCTGACCGGCTGCAGGGTAATGGCACCCTGGTCGTTGGCTACGAACTCGTCATTGGCGTCGCGCGGATCTTTCAGCACCACCGCAAACAGCGAGCGGTCGTCATTGGTCAGCATCAGCGGCGCCAGTTCGTAGGAAAAGGTGACGAAGCCCGCAGTCTCGCTGGTGGCTTCCTGCAGCACGGGCGCGGCCAGTACGATGCCGACCGGTCCATCCTTGCGCAACAGCGGAATCGGGTCCGACGCCACCGGCTTGCCGCCCGCCATCGCCTGCGCCAGCATCGGTCCGATGACCGAATGTTTGTCATAGGCGCGACCCGGAAAACCAAGCGTGTCCGGGCTGCGCGGCTCGAGGTCCATCAGCACGTTGATCGGCTTGTCGATCGCCTTCATATCCAGCGGCCGGTCGTCGAAATCCCTGATCGTCGGATTGGTGAAGCCCGCGCTTTTCAGCACCTCGCGCGCGGCCTCCAACTCATTCGGCTTGAGCCGCGCGATCCAGTTCGCGACCACGAAATCTGTCTTGAAGGCATAGATCGACGAGCGCAGCGGCTGCAGCATGTTGGGCTTGATCACCGAGGGGGCGCGAAACAGGCCGGACGCCACGCGCGCCAGCAGTTCGCGCTCGGTCAGGCGATCCTGCACCAGGCTGGCGTGGACGTCGATCGCGCGGGCCAGCGCGATGCCGTCAAGCGTCAGTTCCTGTTCATGGACGCGATAGGCCGCGAGACCGGAGAGCAGACCTCCGATCAGCGCGATGAAGCCGATGATGAAACCCAGCCGAACCACTCGATTACTCGGGAATGAAGTGTTGGCGAAGACGTAAGGGAAGCATTTTGGATCTGCCGGGGCAGCAACAAACAGTAGCCGGGGAAAGGACGATCGCGGGCGAATATGAATGAGTGAACATCAGCACGCAACTAACGGGGTTGGCAGCGGGCAACGCGGCCACCGTTAACGCTGATTTGGCGGGGCCAGAGGGAGCTAATCAGCGAGGGCCGGTTTGGTTCCAGCCGGTTCGAACGGTTCCAGGGAAGGCGCCTGCCACAAATGTTAACGCGCGCGACATCCTGTCGCCATTAGCCGCCTTGGCCTTGGCCTATGGCCGCAAACCGCCCTTGGCCTCGATGAAGCCGATGATGCGCTCCAGCCCCTCGCTCTTCTTCAAGTTGGTCATGACGAACGGCCGCTCGCCGCGCATCCTTCTCGCATCGGTGTCCATCTTCTCCAGCGACGCGCCGACATAAGGCGCGAGGTCGATCTTGTTGATGACCAGCAAGTCCGACCGGGTGATGCCTGGCCCGCCCTTGGACGGGATCTTGTCGCCGGCCGCGACGTCGATGACGTAGATCGTGAGATCGGCCAGTTCCGGCGAGAAGGTCGCGGCCAGATTGTCGCCGCCGGATTCGATCAGCACCAGATCGAGGTTGGGGAATTTCGCGCGCATGTCGGCGACGGCTGCGAGATTCATCGAGGCGTCCTCGCGGATCGCGGTGTGCGGGCAGCCACCGGTCTCGACACCGGCGATGCGGTCCGCCGTCAGTGAACCCGAGCGCACCAGGAACTCCGCATCCCACTTGGTGTAGATGTCGTTGGTGATCGCCGCGATGTCGTAGCGCTCGCGCATTGATTTGCAGAGCAGATCCATCAGCGCGGTTTTGCCCGAGCCGACGGGACCTCCGACACCGATCCGCAACGGGCCATGAGAACTGGACATGTTAGATGCTCTTTCTATCATTGTCGTCCCGGCCAAGCGAAGCGCGAGCCGGGACTCATACGCCGTGCCTTCTCATTTTCGCGAGAATGGCAGACGGCTTTCTTACACCACACAGTTGTGGTTATGGGTCCCGACGTTCGCCGGGACGACGGCTGGTGAGGGCGTCGCGTTATCATGAGCGAAACAACCGTGTGTACTGATTCTCGTGGCGGAGGCTTGCGAGATCGGCGCGGAAGGTCGCGCTGCCGAGATCGTCGATCGATACTTCCAGCGCGCGCTTCGCGGTTGAAACCACCACCGGCTCCAGCGCGGCCAAAACGCGTTGGCTGTCGGTCTGTCCGAGAGGGATCAGCCGCGCGCCCGCTGAAATCCAGTTCGAGACCACCGCGTGCAGGAAGGCATGCATGGCCGGCGCCAGCGGAATTTTGTGCGCCGCACTGACGATGCCAACCGCGACGGGATAGACGATAACGCCACCGCAAGCGGAGACCAGCGCGTCCAATCCGTCGCACGCCCAGGCCGCGCGTGCGATCTCGATGAAGGCGCGGCCCTGCGTTGTTGTTTCCAGCTGGCGTTCGCGCGACGGCACAAAGACCGCCCCCAGCTCGGCGATCACGCGCAAGGTACCATCGTCATTTGCAGATACCGCCCGGTGCGTCTGCGCCAGCAACACGCCGTCGCAAAAGCCTGCGCCATCGACCAGCATCGCCGCCAGCCAGCCGCGCAACGAGGCGGCGTCGGCGATGTCACCGGCCTCCACCGCCCATTCAATGCCGCTGGAATAGGAGAATGCGCCGACCGGAAAGGCCGGCGACAGCCAGGTCATCAGCCGGTACAGCGCCGCTGCCTCGTCGTCCGTCATCCCGCCCCGCATCTCGGCCGGAACAGGCTCATTTGTGGTCATGAGCATGGGAGTGATCGTGGTGGTGATGATCGTGGTCGCAATGCTCGTCATGATGATGGTGATTATCATCATGATGGCCATGATCATGCGAGGAATGATCATGGCCCGTATGCGCGTGCGCGGCTTCCGGCGCATGCGTGTGGCCGGCATAGGCGCCGCCTTCGGGATCGAACGGCGCCTCGATCTCGATCACGCGCGCGCCAAGCCCTTTCACCATCGCCTCGATCACGTGATCGCGGCGAATGCGCAGGCCTTTTGCCATGATCTGTGTCGGCAAATGACGGTTGCCGAGATGCCAGGCAACTCTAACCAGATGCAGCGGATCGTTACAGCGGATCTCGAGCAGCGGCTCGGCTGCGGCGACCACCTCGATCAGGCGGCCGTCTTCCAGCACCAGCGCGTCGCCGCCGCGCAGCACCGTGGCGTTTTCCAGGTCGAGCAGGAATTCGAGCCCGCGGGTGCCAACCATTGCCATCCGCCGCCGGTGCCGATCGTCGAAATCGAGCACCACGGTATCGGCGCCGGCTTCTGTCCAGCGGTGCTGGCCCATCACTCGTGTCGCGCGGATCATGAGCTTTCTTTGTTTGACGCGTTTTTCTCTACCGCAGATAAGTCTACGCAATCTGCGTCAACTTGATTGCTATGCGAACCGGTTCCCACTTCGCTTGAAAACGCAATCTAGAACTTCTCCACTTTGCCGTCGCTGATGATCTCGATCACTGTCGGCGCCGTCTTCATCTGCGAGGAATACTCCCGCCACACTTTCATGTGGGGCGCACGGCCATGCGCGTTGAGGTCGTCGCGGGTCTCCCAGCGCTCCACCACCACATACAGATTGGGATTGTTCACGCTCACATGGCCGTCATAGGAAATGCAGCCCTTCTCCTTCAGCGTTTCGGCGGTACAGGCCTTGTGCCCCTTGATGAAGTCGTCCTTGTTTTCCGGCTTCATCGGCGTGGTGGCGATGACGTAGATCATGGATTTTCTCCTTGTTGTTTCTTGATTAGCGGACGTCGATCTTCTCGGGCGTGATGATTTCGATCTTCGGCGGCGCGGCGAGGCATTTCACGACGACGCGGCCAAAGGCTTTCGAGTGCTCCGCCGTCCGGCACCAGCGCCTCGGCATTTTCCCACTGCTCGACGAACACCATTTTGGAGTGGTCGGTGACGCTTTCGTGCAGGTCATAGGCGATATTACCCGGCTCTTTGCGGGTTTCCTTGATGCACGCGGTGGCCGCCGCAATGAATTCGGCGCGCGTTTCGGGTTTCACCATCAGTGTGGCAACGACGTAGATCACTTTAATCCTCCCGGACTTTTGTTCCGGCTTTGATCGCCGGGAGGGACCTTAGAACATGAAATACCTCTGCGCCATGGGCAGCACCTCGGCCGGCGCGCAGGTCAGAAGCTCGCCGTCGGCGCGCACCTCATAGGTCTCGGAATCGACCTCGATTTTGGGGGTGGCGCCGTTATGGATCATGCTCTTCTTGGAGATGCCGTCGCGGGTATTCTTGACCGGATAGAGTTTTTTGCTGATCCCGAGCTTGCGCGCCAGACCGCCGGTCATTGCGGCCTTTGAGGTGAACACCACCGAGGAAGCGGTCAGCGACTTGCCGTAGGCGGCGAACATCGGCTGGTAATGCACCGGCTGCGGCGTGGGAATGGACGCGTTGGGATCGCCCATCGGAGCGGCCACAATCGAGCCGCCCTTGATAATGCAATCCGGCTTGACGCCGAAGAAGGCCGGCGACCACAGTACCAGATCTGCCAGCTTGCCCTTCTCCACCGAGCCGATTAGCTTTGAGACGCCATGGGCGATCGCGGGGTTGATGGTGTATTTGGCGATGTAGCGCTTGACGCGGAAATTGTCGTTGTTTGCCTTGTCCTCGGGTAACGCGCCGCGCTGCTTCTTCATCTTGTCGGCGGTCTGCCAGGTCCTGATGATGACTTCGCCGAGCCGCCCCATGGCTTGCGAATCCGACGACATCATCGAGAGCGCGCCGAGATCATGAAAAATGTCTTCCGCCGCGATGGTCTCTTTGCGGATGCGGCTTTCGGCGAACGCCAGATCCTCGGCGATCGAGGGATCGAGATGGTGGCACACCATCAGCATGTCGAGATGCTCGTCGATGGTGTTGCGGGTGAACGGCCGCGTCGGGTTGGTCGAGGACGGCAGCACGTTCTTCAAGCCAGCAATCTTGATGATGTCAGGCGCGTGCCCGCCACCGGCGCCTTCGGTGTGGAAGGCGTGGATGGTGCGGCCCTTGAAGGCCTTGACCGTGTCCTCGACGAACCCCGACTCGTTCAGCGTATCGGAATGCAGCATCACCTGGACGTCGTAATCATCGGCAACCGACAGGCAGTTGTCGATCGCGGAAGGCGTGGTGCCCCAATCCTCATGGAGCTTGAGCGCACAGGCGCCGGCCTTGATCATCTCCACCAGCGCCGCCGGGCGCGAGGCGTTGCCCTTGCCCGAAATGCCCAAATTCACCGGGAAGGCGTCGAACGACTGGATCATCCGCGCCATGTGCCACGGACCCGGCGTGCACGTCGTTGCAAAGGTGCCGTGCGACGGGCCGGTGCCGCCACCCAGCATCGAGGTGACGCCACTCATCAGCGCGTGCTCGATCTGCTGCGGGCAGATGAAATGGATGTGGCTATCGAAACCGCCGGCAGTGAGGATTTTTCCCTCGCCCGCTATCACGTCGGTGCCGGGCCCGATCACGATGGTCACACCCGGCTGGATGTCGGGATTGCCGGCCTTGCCGATCGCGGAGATCATGCCTTCCCTGATCGCGACGTCGGCTTTGACGATGCCCCAGTGATCGACGATCAGCGCGTTGGTGATGACGGTGTCGGCCGCGCCCTGCCGGTTGGTGACCTGCGACTGCCCCATGCCGTCACGGATCACCTTACCGCCGCCGAATTTCACTTCCTCGCCGTAGGTGGTGAAATCCTTCTCGACCTCGATGATGAGATCGGTATCGGCCAGCCGCACCCGGTCGCCGGTGGTCGGCCCGAACATGTCGGCATAGACGGAACGTTTGATTTTTACGCTCATAGTTTCCCCTGCACGTCGCCGCGGAAACCGTAGATCACGCGTTTTCCCGCGAGCGCCACGAGCTGCACGTCGCGGGTCTGACCCGGTTCGAAGCGCACCGCGGTGCCGGCGGCGATGTCGAGCCGCATGCCGCGCGCTTTTTTACGGTCGAATTTCAGCGCCGGGTTGGTCTCGAAGAAATGGTAGTGCGAGCCGACCTGGATCGGTCGGTCGCCGGTATTGGCGACCGACAGCGTCACCGTCTTTCGGCCGGCATTGAGTTCGATCTCGCCGTCCTTAATAAAGAGTTCGCCGGGGATCATGTGGACTCCTATCTGATCGGCTCATGCACGGTGACGAGCTTGGTGCCGTCCGGAAATGTCGCCTCGACCTGGATGTCGTGGATCATTTCGGGGATGCCGGGCATCACTTGGGCGCGGGTCAATACCTGGGCGCCGGCCTGCATCAAATCGGCCACCGTGCGGCCGTCGCGCGCGCCCTCGACGATGAAATCGGAGATGATCGCGATCGCTTCGGGATGGTTGAGCTTGACGCCGCGCTCGAGCCTTCGGCGCGCTACCATCGCGGCCATCGAGATCAGGAGCTTGTCTTTTTCGCGGGGAGACAGGTTCATGCGAGCACTCTAGTGATTCGATCAATTCAATTAAGCCAGAGCCGCGGCAGCGCCATGCCCGAGACACGGCCGAGCACGGACATCATGTCGGCGCGGAGCCGGGCCGCATCTTGGGCACAGAAGCGCGCCATTGCAAATCCATTCCAGGCGGAGATTCCGACCTCGCCGCCGAACGTGTCGGTGCCTTCGCGGATCCGCTCCACCACGGCCTCGTCGCCCGGCACGATCAGCGCGGTGCCGATCGCAACGCCGCCGTTGGCGATGGCGGGCTGCGCGAGTTTTTCGCCGATCTCGCCGTCGAGCCGGATGGTTTCAGCGAACACCAGCCTGCCGCCGCGGCGCAGGCGCCAGCGGTCGATGAATTCGCCATGGCGCATCCGCTCGCCCATCGCCGCGCGGCCGAACACCACGATTTCGCACAGCAGAAGCCGGGCGTCCGCCGCCAGATCGATGTCAATACGCCGCGAGATCCGCGCCCGGTCGAACAGAATGGTCTCCTGCGGCAGCCAGGCGAGGTGCGCGCCGGCCTCGGCCTTCAAGGCAATGTTGAGCCCTGCTGCGGGTCCGCCCGCGCGATAGACTTTTTCGGCCGCCGCCGTGGTCAGCGTCAGCCGCGCGCCCTCGCCGGCCCTGATATCGATGTCGAAACGATCGCCGCCGGCGATGCCGCCGGCCGTGTTGACGAACACGCCAGAGAAGTCCTTCGCCCTCGGGCGAGGGAAACCGCACGCGAAGCGATCCGGATTCATGCAAGTTGCCGCGGCGGGTGACGCCGTCCTGGGATTTCACGTCGAATCTGACCGCGCCCTGGGCCCGGTTGGCCGCGAAAGTTGCTGATATCGCGCGCGTGGTGTCGGTCCGCATCCGTCCCCCAAACCGGCCGCGTCACAAAAACCAATGAAAACTACAACGCCATCTGGCGGCTGATTTCGGCGGGATCGAGGTTGCTGCGGTCGCAGGCATATTTCACCGCGCCCCGGTCCATGACCGCGAAATTGTCGCCGAGCTCGCAGGCAAAGTCGAGATATTGTTCGACCAGGACGATCGCCATGTTGCCGAGGCTGCGCAGATAGGAGATGGCGCGCCCAATGTCCTTGATGATCGACGGCTGGATGCCCTCGGTCGGCTCGTCGAGCAGCAGGAGCTTTGGCCGCATCACCAGGGCGCGACCGATCGCGAGCTGCTGCTGCTGGCCGCCGGAGAGGTCGCCGCCGCGCCGCCCGAGCATGGTGTTCAGCACCGGAAACAGCGAGAACACGTCATCGGGGATGTTGCGGTCGTCGCGCTTCAGCGGCCCAAAGCCGGTCTTCAGGTTCTCTTCGACCGTCAGCAGCGGGAAAATCTCGCGGCCCTGCGGCACGAAGCCGATGCCCTTGCGCGCGCGCTCATAGGGTTTCAGGCCCGTGATATCGTTACCCTCAAGCGTGATCGATCCGCCGGCGATCGGGTATTGGCCGACCATTGCGCGCAGCAGGGACGTCTTGCCGACACCGTTGCGGCCGAGCACGCACGTCACCTTGCCGGGTTCAGCGGTCAGAGAGACGCCACGCAGCGCCTGCGCCGCGCCGTAGTAAAGGCTGATATTGTTGACGTTCAGCATGGATCAGCGCCCCAGATACACTTCGATCACCCGCTCGTTCGACGAGACCTGATCGATGGTCCCTTCGGCCAGCACCGTGCCTTCATGCAGGCAGGTGACCTTGACGCCGAGTTCGCGCACGAAGGTCATGTCGTGTTCGACCACCATGACTGTCTTTTCCTTGTTGATTTCCTTGAGCAGCTCCGCGGTCTGATGGGTTTCGACATCGGTCATTCCCGCAACCGGCTCGTCGACCAGCAAGAGTTTCGGATCCTGCGCCAGCAGCATGCCGATCTCGAGCCATTGCTTCTGGCCGTGCGACAGGCTTCCCGCCAAGCGATTGCGCGCGTCCTTCAGGCGGATGGTTTCCAGCACGCGCTCGATGCTTTCGGTTTCCGGCCTGCTCTCGCGCCAGAACAGAGTGCCCTTGACGCTGTGATCGACATTGAGAGCCAGCCGCAGATTGTCCTCGATGGTCTGGCTCTCGAACACCGTCGGCTTCTGGAACTTGCGGCCGATGCCGAGTTCGGCAATGCGGGTCTCGTCCAGACGCGTAAGGTCGGTGACGCCGTCGAACAGCACCACTCCCTCGTCCGGCCTGGTCTTGCCGGTGATGATGTCCATCATCGTGGTCTTGCCGGCACCGTTCGGGCCGATGACGGCGCGCATCTCGCCGGGCGCCAGCGTCAGCGACAGATTGTTGATGGCATGGAAGCCGTCGAACGAGACGTGCACGCCATCGAGATAGAGCAATGCGGAGGTGGCGCGGGTATCCATGACGTTCATGCGCTCACTCCGCCGGGTTCGGTTCGCTGACGCCGTCTTCGTGCGCCGCACTTTCGGCCGCAGCCGTCAGGCGTTGCGCCTTCCACGGCTCCCACCAGGCATTGAAGGTGCCGATGATCCCCCTCGGCAGCAGCAGCGTCACCAGGATGAACAGCGCACCCAGCATGAACAGCCAGTACGGCGCCAGCGGGCCTGACGTGAACACGGTTTTTGCGTAATTGACGACGATGGCGCCGAGCGCCGCCCCGATCAGCGTGCCGCGGCCGCCGACGGCGACCCAGATCACCGCCTCGATCGAATTGCCCGGCGCGAATTCGCCGGGATTGATGATGCCGACCTGCGGCACATAGAGCGCACCGGCGACGCCGGCCATGCAGGCCGACAGCGTGAACACGAACAGCTTGTAGGATTCGACGCGGTAGCCGAGGAAGCGCGTGCGGGATTCGGCGTCGCGGACCGCGATCAGCACCTTGCCGAGCTTCGACGTCACCACCGCCCGGCAGATCAGGAAGGCGATGATGAGCGCCAGACAACTCAGCAGGAACAGCGCCGCGCGGGTGCCGTCGGCCTGGACGTTGAAGCCCAGAATATCCTTGAAATCGGTCAGGCCGTTGTTGCCGCCGAACCCGAAATCGTTGCGGAAGAACGCCAGCAGCAGCGCATAGGTCATCGCCTGCGTGATGATCGAGAGATAGACGCCAGTGACGCGAGAGCGGAACGCGAGCCAGCCGAAGCAAAACGCCAGCAGTCCCGGGACCACGATGACCATCAGGGCCGCGAACCAGAACATGTCAAAGCCGTGCCAGTACCACGGCAGCTTCGGATAGTTCAGGAACACCATGAAGTCGGGCAGGATCGGATTGCCGTAAACGCCACGGCTGCCGATCTGGCGCATCAGATACATGCCCATGGCGTAGCCGCCGAGCGCGAAGAACGCGCCGTGGCCGAGCGAGAGGATGCCGCAATAGCCCCAGATCAGGTCGATCGAAAGCGCCAGGACGGCGTAGCAGACGTATTTGCCGAACAGCGCCACCAGATAGGTCGGCACCTGGAAGAACGAGCCCGTGGGCAGCAGCAGGTTCGACAGCGGGATCAGGACGCCGAGGCCGGCGACGATCAGCAGGAAAACCGTGGCACTGCGGTCGAGCGAGCGGGTGAGAACGTGCGGCGTCATGCTTCTATCGCCCGACCCTTGAGCGCGAACAGGCCGCGGGGCCGCTTCTGGATGAACAGGATGATCAGCACCAGGATGGCGATCTTGCCTAGCACAGCGCCGGCGACCGGCTCCAGGAACTTGTTGGCGATGCCGAGCGTGAAGGCGCCGACCAGCGTGCCCCAGAGATTACCGACACCGCCAAACACCACCACCATGAAGGAGTCGATGATGTAGCTCTGGCCGAGATTGGGGCTGACGTTGTCGATCTGCGACAGCGCCACGCCGGCGATCCCGGCGATCCCGGAGCCGAGGCCGAAGGTCAGGGCGTCGACGCGCGAGGTGGCAATCCCCATCGACGCCGCCATGCGGCGGTTCTGCGTCACCGCGCGCATTTCAAGTCCGAGCGCCGTATAGCGCAGCATCGCGAGCAGGATCGCGAACACGGCGAGCGTAAAACACAGGATCCAGAGCCGGTTATAGGTGATGGTGATCTGCCCCAACTCGAACGCGCCGCTCATCCAGGTGGGGTTGCCGACCTCGCGGTTGGTGGGGCCGAACGCGGTGCGCACCGCCTGCTGCAGCACCAGCGAGAGACCCCAGGTCGCGAGCAGCGTTTCCAGCGGGCGGCCATAGAGGAAGCGGATGATGCTGCGTTCGATCAGGACGCCAATGCCACCGGCGACCAGGAAAGCCATGGGAACCGCGATCAGCAATGAGTAGTCGAACAATCCGGGATAGCGGGTGCGGATGGTTTCCTGCACCACGAAGGTGGTGTAGGCCCCGATCATGACCATCTCGCCGTGGGCCATGTTGATGACGCCCATCACGCCGAAGGTGATGGCGAGGCCGATCGCGGCGAGCAGCAGCACGGAACCGAGCGACAGGCCGTACCAGGCGTTCTGCACCATCGACCACAGCGCGAGATTGCTCTGGATCGACGCGATGGCGCCGGCCGCGGCCTGCGCCACCAGCGGCGGCACGTCGCCGCCCAGGCCGGTCAGCAGCGCCAGCGCTTCCTGATCGCCGCGCGCCTTGATGACGGCAATGGCTTCGAGCTTTTCGACATCGGTGGCGTCGGACTTGTAAAGCAGGACGGCAGCGCGGGCCTCGGTAAAGGAGGCCTTTGCCGCCTTGTTGGTTTCTTTCGCCAGTGCGCCGTCGAGGACCGCAAGCGCGGCCTCCTCATGGCTCTTGAAGACCGACTGCGCGGCCGCGATCCGCTTCGCGGGATCGGGCGATAGCAGGGTCAGGCCGCCCAGTGCCGCTTCGACGGTGCGGCGCAGGCGGTTGTTGAGGCGCACGGCCGCCGCGCCATCCGGCAAACTCGCGACCGCGGCACCCGTCGCGGCATCGATGATCTTGCCGTCGGGCCCGCTGACAAAAACTTTCTTGGATTCCGGATCGGCCGACAACCGGCCGTCCTGCAGCGCGCTGATGATGGGGAACGCAAGCGGATTTCCCGACGTGGCGATGGCGCCGATCGCCTCTTCGGTGTCCGAGAATTCGTCATTGGCGAATTTCGCGACCGCATCGTCGAACGGCCCCGCCAGCGCCGGCACAGCAAACGCTGCGATCAGGAAGACGGAGAAAAAAAGCGCGCGAAGACGGTCATAGAAATTGGCAGACACTTTAACTACCCCGGCAGGAGTAAAAGGAAGGCGGCGACATCGCCGCCTTCCGGGTCACTTGGAAGTTTATCTTCTTGCTTGAGCATGATCTTTTCGGAAACCCACTTTTCCGCTTCATGCTCCAGGGGTCGTTCAGGAACCCTGACCACCGCACTTGTTGGTCTTGGTATTGTAGTTGCCGCACTTCTTGCCAACCCAGTCGCCGATCAGGTCCCTGGAGCCTTCGAGCTCCTTCGACCATGCATCGCCGGCCACGAGGCCCGGGGTCTTCCACACCACGTCGAACTGGCCGTTGGCTTTGATTTCGCCAATGAACACCGGCTTGGTGATGTGATGGTTCGGAAGCATCTTCGAGGTGCCGCCGGTCAGGTTCTTGGCCTCGATGCCGGGCAGCGCGTCGATCACCTTGTCGGCGTCGGTCGACTTCACCTTCTCGACCGCCTTGACCCACATGTCGAAGCCGATGACGTGTGCTTCCATCGGATCGTTGGTCACGCGTTTCGGGTTCTTGGTGTAGGCCTGCCACGCCTTGATGAACTTCTCGTTGGCCGGATCCTTGATCGACTGGAAGTAGTTCCAGGCGGCGAGATGGCCGAGCAGCGGCTTGGTGTCGATACCGGCGAGTTCTTCTTCACCGACCGAGAACGCGACAACCGGAATGTCGGTCGCCTTGATGCCCTGGTTGCCGAGTTCCTTGTAGAACGGAACGTTGGCGTCGCCGTTGATGGTGGAGACCACCGCGGTCTTCTTGCCGGCCGAGCCGAACTTCTTGATGTCGGCCACGATCGTCTGCCAGTCGGAATGACCGAACGGCGTGTAGTTGATCATGATGTCTTCCTGCTTGACGCCCTTCGACTTCAAGTAGGCTTCGAGGATCTTGTTGGTGGTGCGCGGATAGACGTAGTCGGTGCCGGCCAGCACCCAGCGCTTCACCTTTTCGTCCTTCATCAAATAATCGACCGCCGGGATCGCCTGCTGGTTCGGCGCCGCACCGGTGTAGAACACGTTACGCTCGCTCTCTTCTCCCTCGTACTGCACGGGGTAGAACAGGATGTTGTTCAGCTCCTTGAACACCGGGAGCACGGATTTGCGCGACACCGAGGTCCAGCAGCCGAACACGACGGCGACCTTGTCCTTGGTGATCAGCTCGCGGGCCTTTTCCGCAAACAGCGGCCAGTTCGACGCCGGGTCGACCACGACCGCCTCGAGCTTCTTGCCGAGAACGCCGCCCTTCTTGTTCTGCTCGTCGATCAGGAAGAGGACCGTGTCCTTCAGCGTGGTTTCGCTGATGGCCATGGTGCCGGAAAGCGAATGCAGGACGCCGACCTTGATGGTGTCGTCGGCCGCCTTGGCGTTGGTGAACGCAGCGAGGCCCAAAACCAGGCCAGCAGTCGCCGCAAGCCAGCGGCGGCGGCTCAGCGTCGCTATATCGTGAGTAAGTTGTGTAAGCATGAAATGTCATCTCCCTGACGCAGGCGTGAAACGCTGCGAAACGGCCCCACGGCCGCCTGCGTTAACGGAATCGCAAGAACCGTGCCACGGCTCCAAAGCAGGGTAAGCCTATCAATTCATTCGAGAATCATCCGCCGCCGGGCAATACGGCGGGAAATCTGCCTAATCTTTGGACCCAAAAAATGTATTCTTTTACGGCAAGTAATCTATTTTTTAGGCAAATCGGGACCTTTGGCTAAATTTCCGGCATGATATTTTGGCGCTTCGGTGGCAACCGGGTGACCCAAGGGCGCGAAATCAGCGATTGCCGGGCCTTTCTTAACCGCGCCGGGCCAAAGCATGCGAATTCACCTTGAAAGCGCCGTGTTCATGTTCCATATGAAGCCCGTGACCTTGAGAATCATCAGGTCCTTGCGAGCCGCGTGTTCTGAGCCCGTCTAACGGTTTCTGGCTTGCCCCTTCAGCCTAGCAAAACCGACGCCCCAAACACGCGGGTGTCTCTGACACCCCCCTCGCGCGCTCCTGGCTGTATGAGCCGGGCGCCTGCCTTTTTAATGGAAAGAACCTATCTTTTGACCTCCTTTCAGGATTTCGGCCTTGCCGATCCCATTTCGCGTGCACTCAAGGAAGAAAACTACCTCACGCCCACGCCCGTCCAGGCCCAGACCATCCCTCTCGCAATGACCGGCCGTGACGTCGTCGGCATCGCCCAGACCGGCACCGGCAAGACCGCAGCCTTCGCGCTTCCGATCCTGCACCGCATCCTGGAGAACCGCATCAAGCCGCAGCCCAAGAATTGCCGCGTGCTGGTGCTGTCGCCGACCCGCGAATTGTCGGGCCAGATCCTCGACAGCTTCAACGCCTATGGCCGCCATATCCGCCTCACCTCGGCTCTGGCGATCGGCGGCGTGCCGATGGGCCGCCAGGTCCGTTCCATCATGCAGGGCATCGAAGTGCTGGTCGCCACCCCCGGCCGCCTGCTCGATCTCGTGCAAAGCAACGGGCTCAAGCTCGGACAGGTCGAGTTCCTGGTGCTCGACGAAGCCGACCGCATGCTCGACATGGGCTTCATCAACGACATCCGCAAAATCGTCGGCAAATTGCCGATCAAGCGGCAGACGCTGTTCTTCTCGGCCACCATGCCGAAGGACATCGCCGAGCTTGCCGAAGCGATGCTGCGCGATCCCGCCCGCGTGGCGGTGACGCCGCAGGCCACCACCGTCGAGCGTATCACCCAGCGCATCATCCAGGTCGATTTCGCGGCCAAGCAGGGCGTCCTGGCGCAGCTGCTGAAGCAGGAACCGGTCGACCGCGCGCTGATCTTCACCCGCACCAAACACGGTGCGGACAAGGTCGTGAAGGCGCTTGCCAAGGCCGGTATCGACGCCAACGCCATCCACGGCAACAAGTCGCAGAACCACCGCGAGCGCGTGCTGGCGGCGTTCCGCACCGGCGAGATCCGCACGCTCGTCGCCACCGACATTGCCGCCCGCGGCATCGACGTCGACGGCATCAGCCATGTGGTGAATTTCGACCTGCCGAACGTGCCGGAAACCTACGTCCATCGCATCGGCCGCACCGCGCGCGCTGGCGCCGACGGTGTTGCGATCTCGCTGATCGCCGGCGCCGAGGAAATGGGCTATCTGCGCGACATCGAGCGGCTGATCCGCGTGGCCTTGCCCCGCGAAGACCGCCGCACGCCGGGTAGTCGCGATGCCGCACCCGCGCCGTCCCAGAACCGGGGCGCACGGTCCGCGCCGCGCGGCCATTCCCACGGTCACGGCCACAATCATGGCGTCCGTTCCCATGAGCAGGCGCCGGGATCAAAAGGCCCTCGCCGCCACCGCCGTGGAGGTGGTAATAATGCCGCGCCGCAGCCGACCCGGCATGAGTTGCCGCGTCCGGCGCAGGGCGGCAACAGCGAAGGCATTAAAGGCGTCGCCTTCTTGCATCGCGAGAGTCGCCCGAATACCCAACCCAACCGTACCCACCGACCGCAGCGCTAGCCTCGATCGATCTGGAGACAAATATGGCTAAAGAAGAGCTGATCCAGTTCGAAGGACTGGTGACCGAAATCCTCCCCGACGCGCGCTACCGCGTGCAACTCGACGCCGGGCACGAGATTGTTGCCTACACCGCCGGCAAGATGAAGAAGAACCGGATCAAAACGCTGGCAGGCGATCGGGTCACGATCGAAATGTCGCCCTACGATCTGGAAAAAGGGCGGCTGATATTCCGCCACAAGGACGAGCGTCCCTCGGCCGGTGCCCCGCGCGGGGCACCGCCACGCGGCGGCCAGTTCCGCCGCCGCTAACAGGCCTGCCAACGACACCTAAGCCATCGCGCCGACAGCGTCACGTCGCGCGCGATGGCGGCATTCCGGCCTGCCGGTTCAAAAAATCGTGCAGGTCAGGATTGTTTTGGACCCTACTATCGAATAATATTAGCCATCGATTTTCGGCTGGACGACATTAGCTATCCACCGGTACAGCCGGTTTAGACGCTGACGACCCTTCCAAAAATTCGATCTCACCAGCCCATCGCGAGATGGGCTACGACTTGTATATCTGAGAAGGGACTACCCCCGTGAGCATGGGAACCGTGAAGTGGTTTAACGCAACCAAGGGCTATGGCTTCATCCAGCCGGATGACGGCGGCAATGACGTGTTCGTGCACATCAGCGCTGTCGAGCGTGCCGGGCTCGGGACGCTGCGTGAAGGCCAGAAGATCTCTTACGAAATCGTGGCCGATCGCCGCTCTGGCAAATCTTCGGCCGACAATCTGCGCGCCGCCGGATAAAGCGATTTTTTAGGGCGCACCACGGCGCGCCCCGAAAAATTGCCTCGAAATAGCGATAGGCCGCACCTTTGGTGCGGCCTTTTTCTTTTCGTCTTGCTCGACCGTTCTGGTTCAGTTCAACGCATCACGTCGTTGTGCAGACGGTGGTGTTGTACATCACGCAGGTTGACTGCCGCGGGCGGGTATAGGTGAAATCGCTCATCGTGATCCCGCCCTTCGCCATCACGTAACCGATGCTCGGGACGTACTTGTAGCTGACTTCCGAGTAGATCAGATAGCTGCCGCCGACCTGAAGCGCGGCCGGGATCGCGACCGTGGATCCGGCCCCGCGCGGCGCTGCGCCCTTGCTCCATTGCACCCGGGCGACCTTCGTCGCGGGATCGACGTATAGTTCCGTGATGGTGGAATTGACAGGCGACGACGAATACGGCGTCATGATGCCGGTGCCGGCGTTGAAAATGTTGGTCAACTGCGCGTCGGTGATCGAGATGTTCTGCGAGGTCAGGTCGGACAGCGTCCGCGACATGATCGTCACCTTGCGGTCGATCGCAAGCGCGGAAGAGAACTCGACCGTGCCGAAAAACAGCACCAGCATCAGCGGCACCACCATGGCAAATTCGACGGCGGCGATACCGCTGTTATCGCCGGACAGGTCATGCACCGAACGCCGCACGCGAAGCTTCATTCTGGTCATCGGGTTCATCGCCTTGCCTAGAAAGGTTCGTTCTGGAACGCGGCGGTCGCGCTCAAGAGCCGCTTGCTGCCGTTCAAATTCGAGAGGTCGTAGCCGAACTTGGTGACGATGATCGGCCACTGATAGAACAGCCGCACCATGACGATGTCGCCGGGTCCGCCGGGGCTGTAATTGTTGGGATTGGTGAAGTTCTTGCCGGCATCGATCGGGTTGGCGACGTTGATGGAGGCGAACGAGGGATAGCTCTGCACGTCGACGGAGATGCCGTTGACGCAATCGAACATCACGGTGATGCGGGCGCAAACATCGGCCTTGAACTGCGCCGCGGTGTAAGCCCCGGTCTGCGCCTGACCGGTCTGGATCAATCGCGCCGAATCCTGCGTCACGGTCTCAAGCACCTGGCTGGCGAAGAACATGAAGGCGGTTTCGATGATCGCAAACAGCAGCGCGAAGAACATCGGCGCGACCAGCGCGAACTCGACGACGGTCGCCCCGCGGCGGTTGCGGCGGAACCGATTCAACACATTGCGGAAGGAGCGGATATGCGAGGGCATCGAAGCGACCTCAGGCGAGAGGAATTGCCGCAAGAGTTACGCGAAACTGATTGTTGAAGTGTTTCGTCCGATCGGCGCAGAACGGCCCGTTCTGTTAAGCGGATGTTAACCATCTTGTTGATTGGCGTTGCCCAAACCCGGAGCGATTGGCGCGAACGAGACACGTCCCGGCCGTGAGCCGCCTCCGCTCGACGCTATTGCAGGAAGACCGGCTGTTACAAAGGCCGGCGCGCTACCGGCGGGCGCAAAGCGGCGTGCAGCTAAGCACGTCCGAGCTGCCGCTTCCGCGGTAAACCGTGATCAGCTTGCTATTGGTGACGGTCGCAACGACGGTCGTTTTGCCATCTGCGATGCTGCGCAATGCCAGTGACAACGTCCCGCTCAGGCGGGCTTTTCCCAAAATCTCCACGTCGTCAGGCGTCATTTCCAGCGTGGCCGTCTTGCCCAGCACCGCATTTTGTCCCTCTTTTTCCTTGGGCGCCTGGTCGATGGCGAGAACACGCACATTGGTCAGAACGGTCTGGGAGGAGACGATGTCGGGCCCCGCCGGAGTATCGGAACTCGCTACCTGCTTCTCGCGCTTCGACAAGATGACGTCGACGCGGTCGTTCGGCAGGATGAAGCCGCCGGCGCCGGTTTCCGCCGAAATTTCCGTCGAGACGGCCCGCATTCCGCTCGGCAGGATGGCTGCCATGAATCCTGAACCGTTGGCCTTGACCAGTTTCTGCTCGCGGATCGGTTCCCCCGCAATGAACGGCGCTCGGGCAATGGAGCCGACGATTTGCGTGATGGCGTCTGGCCGGTCCTTCCGGCGAAGAAAGCTGCCGCTCGAAGTCGATTCGGTCCAGGTCTGCCACTGCATGTTTTCGGCGGTGACGGTCTGGCCGAGGCCGATATCGTCTTTGGCGACGAGGACATCCATGGTCGGGATTTGCTGGACTGCTGCGACCGGTGCGGAAGCTTCCTTGTCGGAACCGCTCGCAAGATAGGCGGCAATGCAGCCTGCACCAATGGCAATGGCCAGAACGGCTATTCGGGCGGTGTTCATACGCTTTTACTCATACATGACGCGGCAGACGCTTCCGCCGCCGAAGCTAGTCTTGTCAGACATAGGTCAAAGCAAGGTTAAGGAAGCAAATCGCAATCGCGCCAACAGGCTTTCGCTCGAAAATGTCCTATTTCCGGAACGGATAGGCCATCTGCCCGGCAATCTCGCTCGGGAACGACGGCTGATCGTCGATGCCGTAATTGTCCGGCAGCCGGCTTTCGGGAAGCCGGAACGTTCCGAACATGATGTCCCAGAGCGGAAAGGTGCTCGCGAAATTGGTGTTGCCACCCTCTTCGAGCGAGGTGTGATGCCAGCGGTGGAACACCGGCGTGGCGAGGACGTATTTGAACGGGCCGAGCGTCCAGTTCAGATTGGCGTGAACGAAGGCCGAGTGGAAGGTCGTGAACGGGCCGACCCAGAGCATGATGTTCGGCGAGATGCCCGCCATCAACAGGATGACGTCGACCATGATCGTTCCGATGAACAGATTGACGGGATGAAATCGTGCCGCGGAAATCCACTCGAGTTCTTCCGAAGAATGATGGATCGCGTGGTATTTCCAGAAGGCGCCGCCGTGAAACATGCGGTGCAGCCAGTACAACATAAAGTCGGAAGCGACCAGGAACAGCAGCGCCTGCACCCAGAGCGGAAGCTCCGACAGCGGACCATGGCCATTGTCGTAGAACGCGACCAGCGCGTCGACGTCGTGAATGTCAAAGACAAAGCCGGCGCCGAGCACCAGCAGCCCGATACGAAATACCCGCGCGAATACCGGGACGAAGAACCAGTAGCAGATGTCGGTGACGAGCTCGCGCTTGCGCCACCACGGCTTGCCCGGATTGCAGGCCCAGAAATGCGAGAGCACCGTGAAAACCAAAGCGAGACCGATCGTGACCGGCACCACCTTCGCCATGGTCTGGCCCACCATCTCGATGACTTCCATAGGCAAACTCGACATGACGGCCTCGCTCGATCGGAGATGTCAGGGGTATCCCCTCGCGCTTAAGGAGCCGTGAATCCGCACACCGACCGGGGCCGGCCGCGCGCGCCCAACAAACGCGGTGCGCGGCATTTTTGCATTTTATCAATTGGCTTAATTGCGCGTTTACTCTGAGTAAGAACAGCGAGTTCCCGGCGTTTTTGCGCGATCGAATTAACTGCGCCGCAATGGTCGGCTTTTAGGGTAACGCCATGGTCACGGTGCTGAGAACGCCGGCGAGACCAAATGATAGTTTGACCAGCCACGTGTACACAGGAGTTATCTATTATGAAGAATCTCGTTTCGCGTTTCGTCAAGGATGAGTCCGGCGCGACTGCCATCGAATACGGCCTGATTGCCGCCGGCATTGCGATTGCGATCATCACCGCCGTCCAGGGCGTCGGCACCAAGCTCTCCGGCAACTTCACCACGATCTCGACCTCGCTGAAATAAGCGATTGTCGCAAGCTGCTTCAAGGGCCCCGGTCATCCGGGGCCCTTGTCGTTTGCGAAAGCTTCGGGTTCTCTGCCGTGCCCTGCGGCGCGCGCGGCCGTTTTCCGATTGTTCATTTCTCGTGGATAGGCTCGCCGCATGCTTGGACCTCCCCTTGGACGTCTTCCTGGACCCCGCCTTGGCAGCACGGGCTGTGTGACTTCATGATCCTCGATATCGCCCGCCTTGTGCTGTTTCCGGCCCTGATGGCGTTCGCGGCCGCGAGCGACCTCTTCACCATGACGATTTCGAACCGGGTGTCGCTGGCGCTGGTGGCCGGCTTTCTGGCTCTCGCGCTGCTGGGCGGAATGGGCCTGCACGATTTCCTGATGCATCTGGGTGCCGGTGCCGCGGTCCTGGTCGCGGCCTTTGCCTGCTTTGCGATGGGCTGGGTCGGCGGCGGCGATGCCAAGGTGGCGGCTGGGGTGGCGCTCTGGTTCGGTTTCGACCATCTCATGAATTATCTGATCCATGCGTCGCTGTTCGGCGGCGCGCTGACGCTGCTGCTGCTCCAGTTCCGGCAATGGCCACTGCCCTACCCGCTCACGGGCCAGGCCTGGCTGCTCCGCCTGCACGACCGGCAGAGCGGGATCCCCTACGGCATCGCGCTCGCGATCGGCGCGCTCATGGTCTATCCGGAGACCGAGTGGATCAAGGCAGTCGACCTTGCCCACCTCGCAATGCGCTGATCCCAGGGTTGGTAACGCTCCGTTAAGGCAATTTACTCACGCCTCATTAACCATGCTTTGACGAATAGCTGGTCAACTCCCATCACGGCGGCGGAAGCGTCGCGGCGTAATGTGGAAAGTGAAGCGTATGAATACCGCTCGCATTGTCGACTTGACCATCGCCAACGGCGTTGGCGGCATTGCCGCGTGCCACAACACGCCTGCCGCGCCAGCGGAGCTGGTCTTGCCGCTTCATACCTTGCAGCCGCAGACCTGGCCGGCAGCCCCGGCCGACAGCCATTTCATCAACCTGCGCGGTGAAAGCATCAGCGCCCTTCGCCACGGTGCCGCCAGCCGACAGTCGATGCAGACGTGACCGAGAGGACGGACGATATGAAGTGCAGGGGAAATCGATCGACGATGCGGACCTTTATCGTCCGCGCCCTGTCGTTTTCAGCCGTCGCGGCGCTGACGCTCAATCCGGCCCTGACCCCGGTGGTGGCGGCCGACTATCGCGTCGCAGCACCCGCCGCAGCAATCGACGGGCAAATGAATGCGCACCCTGTTGCGCTCGGAGTCGGAAAATCCATCGTGATCGACCTGCCGCGCGACATCAAGGATGTGCTGGTCGCCGATCCCAAGATCGCCAACGCCGTCGTCCGTTCCGCCCAGCGCGCCTATATCATCGGCGCGGCGGTGGGCCAGACCAACATCGTGTTCTTCGATTCCGCCGGCCAGCAGATCGCGGCCTATGACATCGCGGTCACGCGCGATCTCAACGGCGTGCGCGCCGCGCTCAAGCAATCGTTTCCGAATTCGGACATCCACATCGAGGGCGTCGGCGACGGCGTGGTCTTGACCGGCACGGCGGCAAGCCCGATTGACGCGCAGCAGGCGAACGATCTGGCCGCCCGCCTCGCCGGCGGCGCAGACAAGGTCGTCAATTCGATTGCGGTCCGGGGCCGCGATCAGGTGATGCTGAAGGTGACGGTAGCCGAAGTCGCGCGCAACATCATCAAGCAGATGGGCATCGATCTCACCGCCAGCATGACCTACGGCACGGCGGTCGTGAACTTCAGCAACGCCAATCCGTTTACCGCTTACGGCCGTCCGCTGGTCCCAACCAACGTAGCGAGTGGAACGTTCGGCGGCACCGGTAACATCCCGTCGGTGTCGGCGACGCTCCGCGCCATGGAAAGCGCAGGCGTGGTGCGGACACTGGCCGAGCCCAACCTGACCGCAATATCCGGTGAATCCGCGACCTTCATCGCCGGCGGCGAGTTTCCGATTCCCGCAGGCTATTCCTGCGACCCGGTCTCGCGTGCCTGTTCGACCCAGATCAGCTTCAAGAAGTTCGGCATTTCGCTCAACTTCACGCCGGTGGTGCTGACCGAAGGCCGCATCAGCCTGCGCGTCATGACTGAAGTGTCCGAAGTGTCGAACGACAACTCGATCACGCTCGCGCAGGCGGTTACCACCACCCAGGTCAACTCCCTGACCATTCCCTCGATCAAGACCCGCCGTGCCGAAACCACGCTGGAGATCCCCTCGGGCGGCTCGATGGCGATGGCCGGCCTGATCCAGGAGCAGACCAAACAAGCCATCAACGGCTTTCCCGGTCTCGCGCAACTGCCGGTGCTCGGCTCGCTGTTCCGCAGCCGCGACTTCGTCAACAGCCAGACCGAGTTGATGGTTCTGGTCACCCCTTACGTCGTTCGCGCGGTCGCACAAAAGGACCTGTCGCGCCCGGATGACGGCTTTGCCAGCGCATCGGACCCCCAGAGCGATCTGTTGGGCAGCATCAATCGAATCTACGGCGTTCCGGGCCGCGTCGAGCCGGCACGGAATTATCGCGGCACCTACGGCTTTATTACGGACTGAGGCGGGACGATGACACCACAGAGGACATCCGGAACATCGGCTGATCGCAAGCGCGCGCTCCGCCTCGCGGGAGCGCTGCTCGGTCTTGCGGTGGTGCTGAGCGCCTGTAAGCACGCCGGCGATGAGGTGGCGACGGCGAGCGTCCCCGACGATTACCGCCTTCGTCACCCGATCGCGATTCAGGAAGCCGACCGGTCGATCATCGTCTTCGTCGGTCGCGGGCGCGGCGGCATTTCCGCGACCCAGCGCGACGACGTGATGGGAGTGGCGCAGACCTGGCTCAAGGAAGGTACCGGCGGCATCAGCATCGACGTGCCCGTCAATACGCCGAACGCCCGCGCTGCCGCGGAATCATTGCGCGAGATCCAGGCGACGCTGGCGGCCGCCGGCGTGCCGCCCCGCGCCGTCACCGTCCGGCAGTATCATCCCGAAGACCCCAGGCACATGGCGGCGATCCGGCTGAACTATCCGAAGATCTCGGCGACCGCCGGCCCCTGCGGCCTGTGGCCCGAGGATCTCGGACCGTCGGTCAACAACAAGGGCTACTTCGACAACAAGCCCTATTACAATTTCGGCTGCTCCAACCAGCGCAATATGGCGGCGATGATCGACAATCCATCGGACCTCGTGCAACCGCGTTCGGAGACGCCCGCCTATGCGATGCGGCGCAACGCCGCCTTCGAGAAGTATCGCAAGGGCACCTCGACTGCGACCACCTATCCCGAGTCTGACAAGGCCAAACTCAGCGACACAGGCAAATGATCAGCTACGCGCGCCAGAACCCCGAACAGCAGCCGGACGCCGCATCGCCGCCGACGGAAGATCATATCGCGCCGGCGCCGCGGGTGTCGGTGCAGGCGTTTTGCGAGACGGTGGAAACCGCCGCCGCCGTACAATCGGCCGGCGAAGACCGCCGTCTCGGCAAGGCTCACCTCAAGATCCAGATGGGCGGCATGGCCGCCGCCATCGAGGCCTATCGCTCGGCGCCGACGCCGAACGTAATCATCCTGGAGACCGAGGGCCGCAACGATATCCTGCTCGGCCTCGATCAGCTCGCCACCGTGTGCGACGCCGGAACCCGCGTGATCGTGATCGGCCGTGTCAACGACGTCGCGCTCTATCGCGAGCTGGTGCGCCGTGGCGTCAGCGACTATGTGATCACCCCGGTTACCGCGATCGACATCGTTCGCTCGGTCTGCAACCTGTTCTCGGCACCGGAAGCCAAGGCCGTCGGCCGCATCATTGCCGTGGTCGGCGCCAAGGGCGGCGTCGGCGCATCCACGGTCGCACACAACGTCGCCTGGGCGATCGCGCGCGATCTGGCGCTGGATTCCGTGGTCGCCGACCTCGACCTCGCCTTCGGCACCGCCGGCCTCGACTATAACCAGGACCCGCCGCAGGGCATTGCCGACGCGGTGTTTTCGCCGGACCGGGTCGATACCGCGTTCATCGACCGCCTGCTGTCGAAATGCACCGACCATCTCAGCCTGCTGGCCGCGCCGGCGACGCTCGACAAGGTCTACGACTTCGGCGCGGACGCCTTCGACGCGATCTTCGATACGCTTCGCACCACGATGCCCTGCATCGTGCTCGATGTCCCCCATCAATGGTCGGGATGGACCAAGCGCGCGCTGATCGCGGCCGACGACATCCTGATCGTCGCGGCTCCCGATCTCGCTAATCTGCGCAACACCAAGAACATCTTCGACCTTTTGAAGGCATCGCGGCCGAACGACCGCGCACCGCTCTATTGCCTCAACCAGGTCGGCATACCGAAACGCCCCGAGATCCCCGCCAGCGAGTTCGCCAAGGCGATCGAAAGCCAGCCGATCGCATCGATCCCTTTCGAGCCGCAGATGTTCGGCTCGGCCGCCAATAACGGCCAGATGATTGCGGAAATCTCCGCCAATCATCGCACCACCGAGATGTTCCTGCAGATAGCGCAGCGGTTGACGGGCCGCGGCGAGACCAAGAAGCCGAAGGGGTCGTTCCTGTCGCCCCTGATCGATAAGTTGCGGGCCAAGAAGTAGGCCGCCCGCGTGGAGTACGATCGTGTTTGGTAAGCGTAGCGGAGACAACGACACGCGGGCGCCGAAGCCCGCCATTCCCGCGCCGGCGCCTGCGGCGACGGTCGCTGCGCGCGAGATGCCGGCGCCGGTCGTCGCTTCTCCGCCGATGGCGCCCGCAAAACCGCCACCGCCGGCGCCCGCCATCGAAGCGCGGCGATCCGACAATTATTACCAGGTCAAGGCGACGATCTTCGGCGCCCTGATCGAGGCGATCGACCTTGCACAGCTCGCCAAGCTCGACGGCGAGTCGGCGCGCGAGGAAATCCGCGACATCGTCAACGAGATCATCGCGATCAAGAACATCGTGATGTCGATCGCCGAGCAGGAAGAACTGCTCGACGACATCTGCAACGACGTGCTGGGTTACGGCCCGCTGGAACCGCTATTGTCGCGCGACGACATCGCCGACATCATGGTCAACGGCGCCGGCACGGTGTTCATCGAAGTCGCCGGCAAGATCCAGCGCACCGGCATTCGGTTCCGCGACAACCAGCAGCTGCTCAACATCTGCCAGCGCATCGTCAGCCAGGTCGGCCGGCGCGTCGACGAATCCTCGCCGATCTGCGACGCGCGCCTTGCCGACGGCTCGCGCGTCAACGCCATCGTGCCGCCGCTGGCGATCGACGGGCCCGCGCTTACCATCCGCAAATTCAAGAAGGACAAGCTGACCCTCGATCAGCTGGTCAAGTTCGGCGCGATCTCGCCGGAAGGCGCGGAAATCCTGCAGATTATCGGCCGCGTCCGCTGCAACGTGCTGATCTCCGGCGGTACCGGCTCGGGCAAGACCACGCTCCTGAACTGTCTGACCCAGTTCATCGAGCATGACGAGCGCGTCATCACCTGCGAAGACGCCGCCGAACTGCAGTTGCAGCAGCCGCATGTGGTACGGCTGGAAACCCGGCCGCCCAACATCGAAGGCGAAGGCCAGGTCACCATGCGCGAACTGGTCCGCAACTGCCTGCGTATGCGGCCCGAGCGTATCATCGTCGGCGAAGTCCGCGGACCTGAGGCATTCGACCTTCTGCAGGCCATGAACACCGGCCACGACGGCTCGATGGGAACGCTGCACGCCAACAATCCCCGCGAAGCCCTGTCGCGCTGCGAATCGATGATCACGATGGGCGGATTTTCACTTCCCTCGCGCACCATTCGCGAGATGATCTGCGCCTCGATCGACGTCATCATCCAGGCCGCGCGCCTGCGCGACGGTTCGCGCCGCATCACCCACATCACTGAGGTGATGGGTATGGAAGGCGATACCATCATTACCCAGGACCTGTTCCTGTACGACATGGTCGGCGAAGACGCCAACGGCAAGATCATCGGCAGGCATCGCTCGACCGGTATTGGCCGTCCGCGGTTCTGGGAACGCGCGCGATATTACGGTGAAGAGAAACGGCTCGCGTTGGCGCTCGATGCCGCCGAAGTCGCTCCCGAGCCTGGAGTTACGCGATGAACATACAAATGCTCGCTTTGGCCTTTCTCGCCTTCACCGCCATCGGCGGTCTGGCATGGGTCTTTCTCTATCCGCAGCTGTCGGGCGAGAAAAAGGCGCTGACGCGCCGCGCCTCGATCGCACGTCCCGAACCCGCGGCGGCGCTCCAGGCCGACAGGAATCAGCGCTCGCGCCGCGAACAGGTCGAGGGAACCCTGAAGGATCTCGAGGCGCGCCGCCTGAAGAAAAAATCCGTCCCCTTGAGCACCCGCATCGGCCAGGCCGGGCTTACCTGGACGACCCAGAAGTTCTGGATCGTGTCCGGCATCTTCGCGGCCGTGGCGTTCGCCGTGGCGTTCTGGGCGGGCGGCGGACTGCTTGGCGGCGTCGGCATGGCGTTCGCCGCAGGCTTCGGGCTGCCACGCTGGCTGCTGGGCTACCTCAAGAAAAAACGTGAAAAGGCGTTTCTGAAAGCGCTTCCCGACGCTGTCGACGTCATCGTGCGCGGCATCAAGGCCGGATTGCCGCTGTTCGAATCGATCAAGGTCGTCGCGGCCGACGCGCCGGAGCCGCTCAAGAGCGAGTTCATGGCCATCATCGAAACCCAGGCGATCGGCATGCCGCTCGGCGAAGCCTGCGCGCGCCTGTACGACCGGATGCCGGTGCCGGAAGCCAATTTCTTCGGCATCGTGATCGCGATCCAGCAGAAGTCGGGCGGCAATCTGTCCGAAGCGCTCGGCAACCTGTCGAGGGTGCTGCGCGACCGCAAGAAGATGGCGGAGAAGATTCAGGCGATGTCGATGGAAGCCAAGGCCTCCGCCGGCATCATCGGCTCGCTGCCACCGGTCGTGATGGCGCTGGTCTGGATTACGACCCCCGACTACATCTCGTTGCTTTGGACCCATCCGACCGGCCAGTTCATGCTAGTGGCCTGCGTCTGCTGGATGACGATCGGCGTCCTGGTGATGAAGAAAATGATCAATTTCGACTTCTGACGGTGCAGCAATGATTGAGTTCCTGATCACCAAGCTTCACGACGCCCGGTTCATGACCATGTTCCTCGCCGCCATCGCGGCTAGCGCGACCGCCTACACGCTGGTGATGCCGCTGTTTGCCGGCGAAGGCCTCGCCAAGCGCATGAAAGCGGTCGCCAGCGAGCGCGAACGAATCCGGCAGCGCGAGCGCGAGCGGCTCGCCAAAACGGAAAGGGTGTCGCTGCGCCAGACCCCGAAGCAGCTCGTTTCCAAGGTGGTGGAAGACTTAAACCTGACCAAATGGCTGGCGCAGGAAGCTGCGCGCGACCAGCTGATCATGGCCGGCTATCGCGGCCATGCGCCCTACGTCACCTTCCTGTTCGCCCGCGCGGTGACGCCGATCGTGCTTTTCATTGGCGCGGTGCTCTACGTCTTCGTGATCACGCACATGGAGAAGTCGCTGCCGGTCAAGATCGGCATCTGCGTCGGGGCCGCCTATCTCGGACTGCAGGCGCCGATGCTGTTCCTGAAGAACGCGATCAGCAAGCGCCAGCTGTCGATCAAGCGGGCCTTTCCCGACGCGCTCGACCTGCTCTTGATCTGTATCGAGTCCGGCATGTCGGTCGAAGTCGCCTTCCGCAAGGTCTCCGCCGAGATCGTGTCGCAATCGGTGGGGCTGTCGGAGGAATTCGCGCTGACCACGGCCGAATTGTCCTATCTGCAGGACCGCAAGGTAGCCTATGAAAACCTGGCCAAGCGCACCGGCCTCGAAGGCGTCAAGTCGGTCTGTCTGGCCCTGATGCAGTCCGAACGCTACGGCACGCCGCTCGGACAGAGCCTGCGCGTGATGGCGCAGGAAAACCGCGACATGCGGATGAACGAGGCCGAGAAGAAGGCGGCGGCGCTGCCACCCAAGCTCACCGTGCCGATGATCCTGTTCTTCCTGCCGTGCCTGTTCATCGTCATTCTCGGGCCGACCTACATCAAGCTCCAGATCACGCCGATCCTCTAAATCGCGATTGATCGGTCCGCTGCGGCGCGACTGATCAATCCTCTGGTTTGAGGATTGGTCCGTTCGCCAAATCGGAATTGGTCAGGCTGGATTGATCAGTCGGGCCGGTTGAGGGCTGCGACCGGGACGGTTTTTCCGCCGCTGCGCGGATTGTCCTTGCGGCTCAGCATTTCGCGCAAGTAAGCCACGTTCGCCGCCGCCTCTTCGGCCGGCAGATCGCCCTTGGCGATGGTCTCGGCTTCGGCGAACCGACCCTGTAGCCCCACGACCAGCGCCAGATTCTGCCGCACCCGCGCATCCGCCCGCGGATTGCCATAGGCGCGCCGCAGCGTCTGCTCGGCGTCGGGCAGATCGCGCGTCAGCATGTAGGAGAGGCCGAGATTGGACAGCACCGACGGCTCGTCGGGCGCGAGCTTCAGCGCCGAGGCGTAATAGCGGCGCGCTTCCTCGTGCTTGCCGAGCTTGTCGAGCGCGGTCCCCTGCACCGAGAGGATGCGCCAGTCCGGATTGTCGGGCGAATGGGCGCGGCTGAGCACGTCGAAGGCGGCTTGCGAATTGCCGTTGTCGGCGAGCGCGCGGCCGTAGCCGGCGAGCAGCGCCTTGTTGCCGGGATTGGCGATCGTCGCCTGTTCGAGCACGGCGGCGGCCTGGGCGCGCTGGCCGCTGGCGCGCAACGCCTGGCCATAGGCCAGAGCAACGGCGGCGTCCTTGGGGTTGGCGCGATAGCGTTCGCCGTAGACTTCGACGGCGCGGCTCGGATCGTCGGGAGCGGCGTCAGCCTTCGACGTCAGCGCGCCCGTCACATCGGACATGGTCTGGCAGCCGCCGAGATTTGCGGCCAATATCGCCGTCACGGCCGCGGATGCGAGAAGCCGGGCAAGGCTGGGCCGGGCAAATCTTGGCCGGGCGAGGCTGGACTGTCGGCGCATGGCACTTCAACTCACTTGTATCGGACGAATGGAGCCGAACGCGCCAGCAATAGACTGTTAACCCTAACGGCTGGTTAATCGGTGGGCAGGGAGGACCTGCCGGCCGGTATCTGCGGGCACTCCGCGCGGCCGGATTTCACGGCAAATTTTGCGCCTTCACCATTGAAGTAGCACGAATATCCTGCAACCTCGGCGGCTCCTGACCGCGCCCCCCGCCCCTATCTTGCGAGACCAGCATGGATTCCCCGTTCGAGACCGCAGCCGCCACATCCGCCATTCCGATCTATTTCGCCACAAGGACGAATTGGGCCGCGATTAGCAGGGAACTTCCCCCAGAAGCCCGGCAGTTTGCGCTCGCCAACGACTTCAGCGCCAAGCCCGGCAAGTGCCTGACGCTGCCCGCTTCCGACGGAAAGATTGCGCAGGTCATTTTCGGCCTCGAAGACGAGAGCAGCAAATCCCGCGACCTGTTCCGCCCTGGCACGCTACCTGGCCTGCTGCCGCCTGGCGTCTATCGCTTTGCCAATGCGCCGCACGACACCCGGCTCGCGACGCTGGCCTTTGCGCTCGGGTGCTACCGCTTCGGCCGCTATCGCAAGGCGGACAGGCCCGAGGTCCGGCTGGTGCCGCCCGACGGCGTCGACGTCGCCGACATCGAGCGGATGGCGGAAGCCGCTTCGCTGGCGCGCGATCTCATCAATACGCCGTCGAACGATATGGGCCCGGAGGAGCTGGCGGCGGCCGCGCAAGGGCTCGCGGCACGCTTCGGCGCCAGTTTCCACGCCATCGTCGGCGATGAATTGACGCGACAGAACTTCCCGCTGATCCACGCTGTCGGCATGGCCTCGAGCCGCACGCCGCGCCTGATCGATCTCAGCTGGGGCGATCCCGCGCATCCCAAGGTGACGCTGGTCGGGAAGGGCGTGTGCTTCGACACCGGCGGGCTCGACTTGAAACCTTCCAGCGGCATGCTGATCATGAAGAAGGACATGGGCGGCGCCGCCAATGTGCTGGCGCTGGCCCAGATGGTGATGGACGCGAAGCTGAAGGTGCGGCTGCGGGTGCTGATCCCCGCGGTCGAGAACGCGGTGGCCGGCAACGCCTTCCGTCCGCTCGACATCTTCAAGTCGCGCAAGGGGCCGACGGTCGAGATCGGCAACACCGATGCCGAGGGGCGGCTGGTATTGGCCGATGCACTGGCGCTGGCCGACGAGGAGAAGCCCGATCTTTTGGTCGATCTGGGTACGCTGACAGGCGCCGCGCGGGTCGCGCTAGGACCGGATTTACCGCCCTTTTACACAAACGATGAGACGCTGGCCGAGGACGTCGCACGCCATGCGAAGGGGGAGAACGATCCGTTGTGGCGCATGCCGCTGTGGCCGCCTTACGATTCCTGGCTGGATTCGAAGGTAGCCGACATCAACAACGCCCCGTCGGGCGGCTTCGCCGGCTCGATTACCTGCGCGCTGTTCCTGCAACGTTTCGTCACCGAGGCCAAGAGCTGGCTGCATGTCGACATCTATGGCTGGACCTCGTCAGCCAAGCCGGCGCGCCCCGAAGGCGGCGAATGTCAGGCCGCGCGCGCGATCTACAAATTATTGAGCGAACGCTATGGATGATCCGCGCCTGACGCCGGCGAGGGGCGACCTCGCCGCCAAATATCTCGAAGGCAAGGTCAAAGCGGCACGCTTTGTCGAAGGCCAGGAATTCGAGATAGTTGAGGCGCTCGCACCAATGCGCGAAGCGCCCGCGGCCGACGCCAGGCTGCTGACGCAGGCGCTGAAAGGCGAACGCGTCACGATCTACGACCGCAACGGCGAAGGCTTTGCCTGGGGCCAATTGAACAGCGACGGCTATGTCGGCTGGATTCCCAATGCCGCGCTCGGCAAACCTGCCGCGGCGCCGACACACAAGGTGACGGCCCTGCGGACCTTTGCGTTTCCGGCCGCTTCGATCAAGCAACCGCCGCTCGACACGCTGTCGATGGGAGCCACAGTCACAGTCGCGCGCGAAGATGGCGCGTTCGCGGTGACACGCGAAGGCTGGTACCTGCCGCGCCGGCATGTCGGCGCCATCGAGGCCATGGAGAAGGATTTCGTGGCGGTCGCCGAGCGCTTTGTCGGCACGCCCTATCTGTGGGGCGGCAAGAGCAGTCTTGGGATCGATTGCTCCGGTCTCGTGCAAATCTCATTGAACGCCGCCGGCACCGGCTGCCCGCGCGACAGCGACATGCAGCAGGATGGCCTGGGCCGAACATTGAGCGCGGCGGAAACCAAAAAATTGCGACGCGGCGATTTGATCTTCTGGAAAGGCCATGTCGCGATCGCGCGTGACGCCGACACCATCGTCCATGCCAATGCGCATCATATGGCTACCGTGATCGAACGCACGGCAGAGGCCATCGCCCGCATCAAGGCGGCGGGCAGCGAAGTCGCCGCGATCAAACGGCTCTAAATCTCGATCGCACCATCGGGCACGGCTTCTATCCGGAACGCGGCGGCGAACAGCGCACGGGTGTAGTCGCTCTTCGGATTCTTGAACAGTTGGGCGGCCGGACCTTCTTCCACCACCTTGCCGCGGCGCATCACGATCAGATGGCTGGCAAGCGATGCCACGACGCGCAGATCGTGGGAGATGAACATGTAGGTCAGGTCGCGCTTGCGCTGCAGCTCGCGCAACAGATCGACCATTTGCGCCTGGAACAGCATGTCGAGCGCGCTGGTCGGCTCGTCCAGCACGACGAAATTCGGCTCCAGCACCACCGCGCGCGCAATTGAGATACGCTGGCGCTGACCGCCGGAGAATTCATGCGGATAGCGGAACCGCGTCTTGGGATCGAGGCCCACGTCGTTCAATGCCTTGATCACGCGCGTCTCGCGCTCCTCGAGCGACAGCTGGCGCTGATGCACAGTCAGCCCCTCGGCGACGATGTCGCCAACCGACATGCGCGGTGAGAGCGCGCCGAACGGATCCTGAAACACGATCTGCATGTCGCGGCGGAATGGCAGCAGGGCCTTGAAACGCAGGCCCTGGATGTTGTTGCCGAGAAACACGATCGGCCCGTCGGATGAAATCAGCCGCAGCAGGGCCAAGCCCAGCGTGGTCTTGCCGGAACCGGATTCGCCGACCACGCCGAGCGTCTCGCCCTTGCGCACCGCAAGGCTGACGCCATCGACCGCCTTGATATGATCGACCGTCCGGCGCAACAGGCCGCGCTTGACCGGAAACCAGACCTTGAGATTATCCGCCGACATCACCACCGGTTCATTGGGACGCGGCGGCGCCGGATCGGGCTTCGGCTCGGCCGCCAGCAAGTCACGCGTATACGAATGCTTCGGCGCCGTAAAAACCTGTTCGACCGGCCCCTGCTCGACGATCTTGCCGCTGTTCATGACGCAGACGACGTCGGCGATACGGCGAACGATGCCGAGATCATGGGTGATGAACAGCAAGCTCATGCCGAGCCGCGCGCGGATCTCGGCCAATAGCGCCAGGATCTGCGCCTGCACGGTGACATCGAGCGCGGTGGTCGGCTCGTCCGCAATCAACAAATCCGGTTCGTTGGCAAGCGCCATCGCGATCATGACGCGCTGGCGCTGGCCGCCGGACAGTTGGTGCGGATAGCTCTGCAGCCGCGTTTCCGGATCGGGAATGCCGACCTGGGTCAACAGCTCGAGCGTGCGCACCCGCGCCATCGCTCCGCTGATACCATTGTGGAGAAACAATATCTCGCGGATTTGCGCCTCGATCGTATGCAGCGGATTGAGCGAGGTCATCGGTTCCTGGAAGATGATCGAGATGTCGTTGCCGCGGATCTCGCGCATCTCGTTCTGGCCCGTGGTCAGGAGATCGCGGCCGCGGAAGCGGATACTGCCGGAGGGATGCGAGGCGGACGGATACGGCAGCAGCTTCAGGATCGACAACGCGCTGACGGATTTTCCGGAGCCGGATTCACCGACCAGGGCCACGCATTCGCCGCGCTTGATGGAAAACGAGATTTGATCGACCGCGAGCGTGTCGCCGAACGCCACCGAGAGGTCACGGACATCGAGCAGAGGCTGGTTGATGGCGTCCATGCGATCCCTACCTGAACGTCTTGCGCGGATCAAAGGCATCGCGCGCGGCTTCGCCGATGAAGATCAGCAGTGACAGCATGATCGCGACCGAGAAGAAGCCGGCGAGGCCGAGCCACGGCGCCTGCACGTTGGCCTTGGCCTGCGACAGCAATTCGCCGAGCGAGGGCGAGCCCGGCGGCAGACCGAAGCCGAGGAAGTCCAGCGCCGTCAGCGTCATCACCGACGACGACACGATGAACGGCAGGAACGTCATGGTCGCCACCATCGCGTTCGGCAACAGATGGCGGAACATGATCACGGCATTGGAGACGCCGAGGGCGCGGGCCGCCTGGATGTATTCGAAATTGCGGCCGCGCAGGAATTCGGCCCGGACGAGGCCAACCAGCGATACCCACGAGAACAGCAGCAGGATGCCAAGCAGGATGAAGAAGCCCGGCGGCAGCACCGCCGATATAATCAGCAGCAGGTACAGCGAAGGAATCGCGTTCCAAACCTCGATCAGCCGCTGAAAAATCAGATCGAGCCAGCCGCCGAAATAGCCCTGCACGCCGCCGGCGGCGATGCCGATGATCGAGGAGAAGATCGTCAGCGTCAGGCCGAACAATACCGAGATGCGGAAGCCGTAGATCAGACGCGCGACCACGTCGCGGCCCTGATCGTCGGTGCCGAGCCAGTTGTATTCGAGGTCGCGGCAGCCGCCCAGATGCTTCTTCTGCACCACCTCCCTGCACTGCTCCTCCGTCAGCATCCAGGTCGGCTTCGACGGCGCCGGCGTCGGCAGATCGAGATTGTGGGTGTCGTAGGAGTAGCGGATCAGCGGCCAGATGATGGTGCCGCCCTTGTCGGCGATCTGTTTCTGCAAATAGGGATCGCGATAGTCGGCGGCGGTTTCGAAGTCGCCGCCGAATGTGGTCTCGGAATAGCTGACAAAGGCCGGCCAATAGAGATGGCCGTCATATTTGATCAGGAACGGCCGGTCGTTGGCGATCAATTCGGCAAACAGCGAGACCACGAACAGAATCATGAAGATCCAGAACGACCAGTAACCGCGGCGGTTGGCCTTGAAGTTCTGCCAGCGGCGGCGGTTGAGCGGCGACGGCGCGAACGCATGACGCGTCATCGGGACGACCTCGCCGAGCGGCGATTGCGTCGTGGTCTCGACCGGCTGGGGCGCGGTGATCGTCATCAGACCTCACGCGCCTCGAAATCGATCCGCGGATCGATCCACATATAGGCAAGATCCGAGATCAGATTGACCACCAGGCCGACCAGCGAAAAGATGAACAGCGTTCCGAACACGACGGGATAGTCGCGGTTCAGCACGCTCTCGAATCCGAGCAGGCCGAGCCCGTCGAGCGAAAAGATGGTCTCGATCAGCAGCGAGCCGGAGAAGAAGGCGTGAATGAACGCGCCCGGAAAGCCAGCGATCACGATCAGCATGGCGTTGCGGAAGATGTGATTGTAGAGCACCTGCCGCTCGCTGCAGCCCTTGGCGCGCGCGGTCATGACATATTGCTTGCGGATCTCGTCGAGGAACGAATTCTTGGTCAGCAGCGTCATGGTGGCAAAGGCGCTCAGCGCCATCGCGATCAGCGGCAGCGTGATGTGCCAGAAATAGTCGATGATCTTCCAGTACCAGGGGAATTGCGCCCAGCCGTCCGAGGTCAGGCCGCGCAGCGGGAAGATGTTGAAGAACGACCCGCCGGCAAACAGGATGATCAAGAGGATCGCGAACAGGAAGCCTGGAATCGCAAATCCGACGATGATGATGGCCGAGGTCCAGGTATCGAAGCGCGATCCGTCCATCACGGCCTTGCGGATGCCGAGCGGGATCGAGATAAGGTAGGTCAGGAGCGTCATCCAGATCCCGAGCGACATCGAGACCGGCAGCTTCTCCTTGATCAGCTGCAGCACGCTGACGTCACGAAAATAGCTCTTGCCGAAATCGAAGCGCGCGAAATTCCACAGCATCAGCGCGAAGCGCTCCGGCGCCGGTCTGTCGAAGCCGAACTGCGCTTCCAGTTTCTTGATGAACTCGGGGTCGAGCCCCTGCGCGCCGCGGTATTTCGAACTGACGGCGGCATCGGCGTGCGCGCCGGTCTGGCCGCGGTTGCCGAAATCGCCGCCACCGCCGGATATCCGGGAGGTGCCGCCGGTATCGGCGCCGGTGAGTTGGGCGAGCACGCGCTCGACCGGCCCGCCCGGCGCGAACTGCACGACCACGAACGACACCAGCAGGATTCCCAACAGCGTCGGCAGCATCAGCAGAATGCGGCGGGCGATATAATTGGTCATGAATTATTTCGCCTGCTCGAGTTTCGCGGCCTTGGCGGCGTCATACCACCACAGAATGCGCTCCCCGACGATGGTCGCATAATTTTCGATCTGATAGCGCGGCAGCGTCTTGGGATGATCGAACACATCCCAATAGGCCAGCGGATGGGTGGCGCGGTACCAGTGCGGCACCCAGTAACGGCCGGCACGGAACACCCGGTCGAAGGCGCGGCAGGCGGTCGTCAGTTCGGCGCGGGTATCGACGGCCAGAATCTTCTCGATTAGCGCATCGATGATGGGGTCGGCGATGCCGGCGAGATTATACGACCCCTTGGTCGCAGCCGCCTGCGAGGAGAAGGTCGGACGTATCGAATCGCCCGGCGTCGGAGAGATCGTGAGGCGCTCGGTGGTGATGTCGAAGTCGAAGTCCTCGACGCGGGCGCGGAACTGCACGGCATCGACCATCCGCATCGTCGCCTCGATGCCGAGCGTGCCGAGATTCTTCAGGAACGGCGCGTGGTGCGGCTGGAACGAGGGCTCGTCGAGCAGGAATTCGATTTTGAAGACATCGCCGTCCGGCAGCAGCCGCTTGCGGTCCTTGACGACGAGGCCGGCGTCGGTGAGCAGTTGCGAGGCCTTGCGCAGCAGGGTTCGATCCTGCCCCGAGCCGTCGGAGACGGGCGGCACGAAGGGTTCGCCGAACACATCGTCCGGCACCTTGCCACGGAACGGCTCGAGCAGCTTGAGCTCTTCCGGCGACGGCAAGCCTGTCGCCACCATGTCCGAGTTCTGGAACGGCGAAATGGTGCGCGCATACGCGCCGTACATGACGGTCTTGTTGGTCCATTCGAAATCGAACGCAAGGATCAGCGCCTCGCGCACGCGCGGATCCTTGAATTGCTTGCGGCGGGTGTTCATGAACCAGCCCTGCGCGCCGGCCGGCGACTCGTCGGGCAAGACCTCGCGCTTGACGCGGCCGTCCTTGACGGCGGGGAAGTCGTAACGGGTCGCCCAGATGCGCGAGGTGAATTCCTCGCGGTACAGATAGTTCTTGCCGGAAAACCCCTCGAAGGCGACGTCGCGATCGCGGTAGAACTCCAGACGCACGACGTCGAAGTTGAAATGGCCGCGGCTGATGGGAAGATCCGCGCCCCACCAGTCCTTGACGCGCTCGAATTCGATGTAGCGATTGGGCTCGAACCTGCCGACCTTGTACGGCCCCGATCCGAGCGGGGTCTCGAGCGTCGATTCGTCGAACGGCCGTGTCGCGTAATAGCCCTTCGAGAAAATCGGCAGCGTTGCGACATAAAGCGGCACGTCGCGCGCGCGCTTTTCGGCGAAAGTGACGACCAGCGTCGAATCATCGAGCGCCTCGGCCTTCACCATGTCGCGCAATTGCGTGATGACGAGCGGATGGCCCTTCTCCTTCAGGACCGTCAGCGAGAAGGCCGCGTCGAGGGCGGTCAGCCTGGTGCCGTCGTGAAATCGCGCTTCCGGCCGCAGCGCAAAACGGTAGGTCAGCTTGTCCGGGGAAATCTGCACGGACTTCGCGACCTGGCCGTACACCGCATCCTGCTCATCGCCCGCCCGCGCCATCAGCGTCGCGAAGGTCAATTCCATGCCGCACGCGCCCTCCCCTTTCAATATGAAGGCGTTGAGCGAATTGAAGGTGAAGAATGACTGGTTGTTGAGGCGCAGCGTGGGAATGCTCGAAAACAGCCCGCCCTTTGGCGCATTCAGGTTCACATAGTCGAAATGGTGGAAGTCGGCGGGGTATTTCAGGTCGCCGAACACCGACAATCCGTGCGTTTCGACGCCCACTTCCGAGGCGGTCGCCGGCCTGAAGCTGGCCGCACCCAACGCGCCGAGGCCGAGACCCAGCACGTGCCGGCGATTGAGGTGCGCCATGCGCTTTTCCTTCAACTGCGCTTTCCGATCCTGGCTGCCTTCTCGGCGTCATACCACCATACGGTCGGGAAACCGGACACGCCGTATTTGGCCAACGGTTCCGGATGGCTGAACCGATCCCAGCGCGCGGCGCGCGAAAATCCGGCAGCGAATTGCGGAACAATGTAGCAATTCCAGAGCAACACTCGATCCAGCGCCTTGCAACTCGCGACGAGTTCGGCGCGGTCCTTGGCAAAGATGATACGGTTTATCAGGGCGTCGACTGCAGGATTCTTGATGCCGGGAAGGTTGCGCGAGCCGGGCCGATCCGCGGCCTCCGACCCGAAGAAGTCGCGTTGCTCGTTGCCCGGCGACAGCGACTGCCCCCATACAGCGGTGGTGATATCGAAGTCGAAACTGCGCAGCCGATTTTGGTACTGTACGCTATCGACGGTGCGAATATTCACGGTGATGCCGAGCCGCTCCAGATACGGCTTGTAGAAAAGAATGCTCCGCTCGTCACCCTGATCCGAGGACAGGAATTCAACACTGACAGGCTGCCCTGCCGGATCGATCAGCTTGCGGTCGCGAACCTCGAATCCGGCCTCTTTCAGCAGCCGGGTCGCTTCGCGCAGATTGTTGCGAGCCGCCTCCGGATTGCCGCCGACTGGATTTTTGTACGGCGTCGTGAAGACTTCGGCAGGCACCTTGTCGCGTACCGTTTCGAGAATCTGCAGCTCCTGACCTTCGGGAAGTCCCGACGAGGTAAGTTCGGGGATGCCGTCAAAATAGCTGCCGTCGCGATGGTACTCTCCGTTCGAGAGTTGCCGGTCCGACTCCTCCCAGTCATAGGCAAAATTGAATGCGCGGCGGACCCTGACATCGGTAAATAGGGGCCGGCGCAAGTTGAACGCGTAACCTTGCATTCTCCCCGAACTCGCATCCGGGAATTTTTCCTTGATGACGCGCTTTTCGCGCTCGGCAGGAAAATCGTAGGCTGTCGACCATTGCTTGCCGCTACGCTCCGTAAACCAGTCCAGCTGATCCGCCTTGAATGCTTCGCGCCCAACGGTGTCGTCGCGAAAGAACTCAAACCGAAGCTCGTCAAAGTTATCCTGACCGATGCTGTGCGGCAGATCCTTTCCCCAATAGTCCTTGACCCGTTCCAGCACCAGCGTGCGGCCCGCAACAAACTCCCTGATACGATAGGCCGCAGACCCCAGTGGAATCTCCAGTGTTGTCGCCGTCACATCGCGTTTGCGCCCTTGCGCGTCGGTCGCTTCCCACCAGTGCTTCGGCAACACCGGAACTTCGCCGGCGATCGAGGGAAGTTCGCGATTCCCGGGCCCGTCGAAGGTAAATCTGACGTCACGCTCGCCGGCCTTTTCGCACTTGACGATGTGCCGATAGTAGGCGCTGTACATCGGACTGTTCTTCTTGAACGCGTTGAACGAGAAGACGACGTCGTCAGGCGTCACGGGCTTGCCATCGTGCCAGCGCGCGGCTGCATTCAATCGATAGACGACGTAGGAGAAATCGTCGGGATAGGCGGCGGCTTCCGCCAGCAGCCCATAAGCCGTCGACGGTTCATCTTGCGACCTCGTCGTCAGCGTTTGATTGATCATGGTGGCGCCGTTGGCGATCGATCCCTTCAATCCCTGAATCACGATGTTGAAGTTGTCGAAGGTACCGAGTTCGAACAGCCGCACGATGCCACCTTTCGGCGCATCCGGATTGACGTAGTCGAACCGCTTGAAGCCGGCCGGATATTTGATGTCTCCGTAGGTCGACACGGCATGTCGCCATGCCAGGCCATCGGGGGCAGTTTGCGCGTGAGCCGTTTCGATCGCGGGGATCAAGTGGTTGAACCCCAGTGCCGGGGCCATCGCGGCAACAGCAGTGCCTTGCAAAAGATGTCGTCGGGTAATCGCCAATGCAGAGTTCCTGTTACTGACCAGCGCTGGCGCGCGATCTTTGCGGAAAACCGGTACCCACTTTTCCGGATCATGCTCCAGTGAGGACCCAATATAAGGCAAGGGTTCGACAAATTACGTTGCTTTTTCCTCATGATAATAGCCCACCCGCAGTTCCGGTGCGACCAAACGTCCCGATAACAACAATGCGAGCCGATACGGAAACGGCCAGGCAATGCCTGGCCGTAGTCTTGGTTCGGACGTCCATGCCGGACTGTCGAAATGTTATTTCGCCGCCGTCGGCAGCGGGGCTGGATTGTCTGAGAGGGTGCGCAGATAGGCAATCACGTCGGCGCGCTCGCTGTCCTTCTGAATACCAGCAAAACCCATCGCGGTGCCCGGAACAAAGCCCTTCGGATTGCTGATGAACTTGTTGAGATCTTCAAAGGTCCAGGTGCCACCCTTGCCCTTCATGGCGGCCGAGAAATTGAAACCGCCGCGGCCCTCGCCCTTTTTCTCGTTGACGACACCGTAGAGGTTCGGGCCGACCCGGTTGGGGCCTCCCTTTTCGAAGGTGTGGCAGGCTGCGCACTTCTTGGCGGCGGCGGCACCCTTCTCGACCGACGCGGTCTGGAGCAATTTCTCGATCGGTTCGGACGGCGCTGCCGCTTCCTGAGCCCCGCCATGCGCCTCTTCCTTCACGGCGATCTCGAAGCCCGGCTTTTCCGGCATGTGGGGCGTGAAAATCGCCTGGGCGGCGAAGCTCGTCACCAAGACAAAAATGCAGGTGCCGAGGATGGCGCCGATAATCTTGTTGAGTTCGAAGGAGTCCATATTGGATCAGGCTCCAGGCCTTAAAAGATCGACTTTAAAGGCCGGCAAAACGGCCGCGGATGCGCATCAGGAATCAGGCTTTCGCGCTGCACCCTCAGCAGGGTTGAGATATCGGTTTGCCCGGGCTCTGGCAACCCGTATAAACGCTCCGACTTTCCGCCAATCCCCATTATTTCCGGCATGTTTTCGCTCCGCCCGTGACCTTGCGCCCTATGATCGAAAACCGCACTCTGGTGCTGATTCCCGCCCGCATGGCAGCCACAAGGCTGCCCGGCAAGCCGCTATTGGATATCGGCGGCGTGCCGATGATCGTCCATGTGCTGAGGCGGGCGGAAGCCGCGCAAATAGGCCGAGTGGCAGTCGCGACCGATACGCCGGAGATCGCTTCCGTGGTGACGGCCCATGGCGGCCTGGCGGTGATGACCCGTCCCGATCACCCGTCTGGTTCGGACCGGATTTACGAGGCGCTGGAAACCCTCGATCCCGAGGGCAAGACCGAGATCGTGATCAATCTGCAGGGCGATTTTCCGACCATTACGCCAGACAACATCCGCGCCGTGCTGCCGCCGCTGGATGAGCCCGCGGTCGATATCGCGACGCTGGCGGCCGAGATCCACACCGAGGAGGAAGACCTCGCGCCGAGCGTGGTGAAGGCGGTCGGCTCGCCGATCGGCCCGCGACGGTTGCGCGCACTGTATTTTACGCGCGCGACGGCGCCTGCCGGGATCGGGCCGCGCTATCATCATATCGGCCTTTATGCCTATCGCCGCGCCGCGCTGGAGCGCTTCGTGGCGCTGCCGCCCTCGCCGCTGGAGCAACAGGAAAAGCTCGAGCAACTTCGGGCGCTCGAGGCCGGCATGCGGATCGACGTGATGATCGTGGACACGGTCCCACGTGGCGTCGATACGCCGGCCGACCTTGAAACCACCCGCCAACTACTAAAGGCCCGTTCCGACTAGATCGGAACGGCGCTTTATCTTTTTGTTTTGACGCGTTTTCTTAACGCGAACCGGCCTCCACTTCGCTTGAAAACGCTCTAGCCAAAGCTTGATCGGCTGATACAAGACCCCATGACAAAAAAACTGAAAATCGCATTCCAGGGCGAACCGGGCGCAAATTCCCATATCGCCATCGTCGAGGCTTATCCGGACGCCGAGCCGTTGCCCTGCCCGACCTTCGAGGACGCGCTGGCCGCGATCTCCTCCGGCGAGGCCGACCTCGGCATGATCCCGATCGAGAATTCGGTCGCCGGCCGCGTCGCCGACATCCATCATCTGCTGCCACAGTCCGGACTGTTCATCGTCGGCGAATGGTTCCTGCCGATCCGTCATCAATTGATGGCGCCGAAAGGCGCCAAACTCAGTGACATCAAGACGGTCGAGAGCCATGTCCACGCGCTTGGCCAATGCCGCCGCATCATCCGAAAGCTCGGCGTCAGGCCGATCGTCGCGGCCGACACCGCCGGCAGCGCGCGCGACGTCGCCGAGCGCAGCGACCGGACGGTAGCCGCGATCGCCTCGAAGCTTGCGGCCGATATCTACGGCCTCGATATCCTGGCCGAGGACGTCGAGGACGAAGCCCACAACACCACGCGCTTCGTCGTGCTGGCGCGCGAACAGAAATGGGCTGCGCGGGGATCGGGACCGCTGGTCACCACTTTTGTTTTCCGGGTGCGCAATTTGCCGGCCGCGCTCTACAAAGCGCTCGGCGGTTTCGCCACCAACGGCGTCAACATGACGAAGCTGGAAAGCTACATGGTCGACGGTAATTTCTTCGCCACGCAATTCTACTCGGACGTCGACGGCCATCCCGACGACAAGGGCCTCGCCTTTGCGCTGGAAGAGCTGAAATTCTTCTCGCGCGAGTTCCGCATCGTCGGCGTTTATCCGGCCCACCCGTTCCGCGCGACGTTCAGCGAGAAGATGGAGTGAATGGGATATTAGCCGAACTGCTTGACCACCGCCGACCATAGATTCCAGATGTCGTCGCCGCGCTCGAGCGCAGTCTGCACCATCACGAGCTTTGATGGCGGATCGACCAGCACAAGCTGGCTGTAAGAGCCGAGCAGCGCGAACTGGCGCCGTGTCCCCGGCAGGAGCCAGATCAGGTAGCCATAGCCGAGCGAATCGGGCGAGCTGCCTCCTGGCGCGAGGTAGCCGTCCGATGAGCGCGTCGTCGTCGCCTCGATCATCCATGGCGCGGGAATGATCTGCCTTCCTTCCCACGCACCGTCATGGGCCAGCAGGCGTCCAAGCCGCGCATAGTCGCGCAACACGGCGTTGAAGCCGAAATGGGCCAACTCGAATCCTTCGGCATCCAGCAGCCATTTCGCGTCGTCTTCCGTGCCGATCGGCCCCCAGATCTTCTCCTGCAGGTAGTCGGACAGCGATTTGCCGGTGGCGTAACGGAGCATGACGCCGAGCACATCCGGCTCGATGCTGGCGTAGTAGAACCTCGTTCCCGCCGGCGCGATCCGCCGGTTGAACTGCGTGATGCTGGCGATGGTGCCCTTGCCGGAGCCGCGAACCATGTCCCTCCACAGCCGGTTGAGGTCGCGTCCATGCTCCAGCTCCTCACCGAACTCGACACCCGATGACATGTGCAGGAGATCGCGGATCGTAGTGGCGCCGTATTCGCTGCCCTTGAAGCCGGGAACGTATGCCTCGGACGGATCATCGACCGATTTGATCACACCGTCGGCAATGGCGACGCCTATCAGCAAGCCGGTGATCGACTTGACCATCGATTGCGAAACGAACCGGTCGCGGTCGGTCCGCCCATATTGGTAATGCTCGAACAGGATCTGATCGTCCCGAGCGACCAGGAGGCCGGTGACGGGATTGCGCGAAAGATAACCGGTCACACGGTCCCGCAACGGATCGGACAATGCGGCCGGCGCCCACTTGTAGCTCCATGGCGCAGCGGCTCGTTTGACCAGCCGTGTCGGATAGATGGCGTCGATATGCGTGAATGCGCCGACGCGATCGCGCGGCTCCCAAGGATTGCCCTGCCGCCGGGCCGTTGCAGGATCCGGGACCGGATACCCTTCCGCCGCCCCGTAAGTTTGCGCGTTGGGTCCCGAGGCGGAGAATGTCGGACCGGCGGCATCTGCCGATGCGTGGCCGATCAACCCGGCGCCGGCTGCGGCGAAACCGGCCAGTGTGGCGCGGCGGGAGATCCAGGCGGACCGATCATGCGACATGCGATCGGTCCATGATTCGTTACGCCGCTGCTTTCTTGCCCAGCCCGAATGCATCCGCAAGCAGACTATACGACTTCTTGCGCGCGTCGTGGTCGTAGACGGCGGTGATGATCATCAGTTCATCCGGCTGGCTTGCCGTGAGCATCGGCTGCAGCTTCCCCATCAGCGTCGCCGGGCTGCCGACGAACAGGCGCGAGCGGTTGCGCGCGATCGAGGCCCGCTCGGCATCGCTGTAGGGATAGGCCAGCGCCTCCTCGACGCTTGGCAACGGCAGATACTGGCCGCGATCGCGGCGCAGGCGGTTGAGATCCATCGAGGACGCGAGCTTTTCGGCCTCCGCGTCGGTTTCCGCGCCAACCGCTGCGACCGCCAGAATACCGTGCGGCGCGGTACGCCAACCCGACGGCTTGAAGCGCGCGCGGTAATGCGTCATCGCTTCGACCGCATCATAGGAGGCAAAATGATGCGCGAACGCGAAACCCATGCCGACCTGGGCGGCGAGTTCCGAACTGTAATCGCTGGAGCCGAGCAGCCAGATCGGCGGCAGCGGCGAATCATCCGGCATCGCCACCACATTGTTGTAGGGATGGCCAGGTGGGAAATCGCGGGTCTCCCACAGGGTGAGCTCATGCAGCCGTTCGAGGAAATCGTCGCCTTCGCGTTTATCGAGCCGGCTGCGCAGCGCGTAAGCTGTCGCGCCATCAGTGCCCGGCGCGCGGCCAAGGCCGAGGTCGATCCGGCCGGGGAATAGCGCTTCCAGCATCTTGAAGCGCTCGGCCACCATCAGCGGCGCGTGGTTGGGCAGCATCACGCCGCCGGAGCCGACGCGGATGTTGTTTGTCACCGCCGCGATCTGCCCGATCATCAGATCGGGCGCGGGGCTCGCGACGGAGGCGAGGTTGTGGTGCTCGGCAAGCCAGTAGCGGACATAGCCGAGCCCATCGACATGGCGCGCCAGGTCGATGCTGTTGCGCAGCGCCGCGGCGGGTTTCGTGCCTGTGGTGACGACGGAAAGGTCGAGGACGGAAAGCGGGATCATCGCCCTAAACTAGTGCGGCAGCTCAAAGCCACAAAGGCCCGGCGCGTGCAGATCAGGTCCGCGCCGATGGGGAAGGAATTGCTCCGGACACCTCCAAAGATGGGACGATCTATGACAAATCAACGATTATTTGGAGTTGCCCAACACGATGACATGAAGCAATTTCCGACCTTTCGAGAAGATTTTACCTTCAAATACTGTATTTGCTCGCCAAACGGGTGAGGATCAATTCTGCCCACAAAACTGGACATACGGCCATAATTTTCAGAAACTGTACAAATATTGGGCAGATTCCCATTTATGATGGGCTGTTTGGGTGTCCGCGTTTGGCATATTTTAGCGGACTGCCGCCAGGCCTGATGTTCGTCTGTACCTGTGGAGCTTTGTGAGTGCCATGACTGAAGGTAAGTCTGCCGCGTCCGACGGCCACCGCGCGCTCCACTCGCCCAAGATCTCCTTCGAGTTCTTCCCGCCGAAAACCGAGGAGATGGAGCGCTCGCTCTGGGAAACCGTCAACCGGCTGGCGCCGCTCACCCCCAATTTCGTGTCGGTGACCTACGGCGCCGGCGGCTCGACTCGCGAGCGCACCCATTCGACCATCGCCCGCATCCTCAAAGAGACCAGCCTGACGCCCGCCGCGCATCTGACTTGCGTCGGCGCTCCGAAGGGCGAGATCGACGACGTGGTGGCGCGCTATCACGAGATCGGCGTCCGCCATATCGTGGCGCTGCGCGGCGATCCCACGACCGGCATCGGCACGGCCTACCAGGCGCATCCCGACGGCTATCAAAGTTCGCCCGATCTGATCGCTGGCATCAAGAAGCGTTATCCCGATTTTGAAATTTCGGTCTCGGCCTATCCAGAGAAGCATCCGGAGAGCCCGGATCTCGACGCCGATATCGACACGCTGCAGGCCAAGATCGATGCCGGCGCCGCCCGCGCCATCACGCAGGTGTTCTTCGATAACGATCTCTACTTCCGCTACCTCGATCGGGTCCGCGCCCGCGGCATCAACATCCCGATCGTGCCCGGCATCATGCCGATGCACAATTTCAAGCAGGCGCGCAGCTTCGTGACCCGCGCCGGCACCACCGTGCCGTCTTGGCTGGCGGACAAGTTCGAAGGGCTCGACGACGACGCCGAGACGCGCAAGCTCGTGGCCGCAACCGTCGCGGCGGGCCAGGTGCAAAAATTGGCAAAGCACGGCGTCGATACCTTTCATTTCTACACCATGAACCGCGCGGACCTCGTGTTCGCGATCAGCCATTTGCTGGGCATCCGCCCCAATGGCGCACAGAAGGCTGCCTGATCCGATGACCGTGCCCGTGTCGCCAAAAAGAACCGCCCTGCTCGCGGCCGCCCGCGAACGCATCCTGGTGCTCGACGGCGCCATGGGCACCATGATCCAGGGCCTGCAATATGACGAGGCCGCGTTCCGCGGCGAGCGCTTTGCGGATTTCCACCGCGACGTCAGGGGCAACAATGATCTGCTGATCCTGACGCAGCCGAAGGCGATCGAGAACATCCACGCCGATTACTTGCGCGCCGGCGCCGACATCGTCGCGACCAATACGTTTTCCTCGACCTCGATCGCGCAGGCCGACTACGACATGTCGGATCTCGCCTATGAACTCAACCGCGACGGCGCAAAGCTCGCGCGCGCCGCCGCTGAACGTGTCACCGCCGTGGACGGCAAGCCGCGGTTCGTCGCCGGTGCACTCGGACCTACCAACCGCACAGCGTCCATCTCGCCCGACGTTTCCAATCCGGGCTACCGCGCCGTCACCTTCGACGATTTGCGCAAGGCCTACGGCGAACAGATCAACGGATTGCTCGACGGCGGCGCCGACCTGCTGCTGGTCGAAACCATCTTCGATACGCTCAACGCCAAGGCCGCGCTCTACGCCATCTCCGAGATCACCGAGGCCCGCGGCATCGACGTGCCCGTGATGATCTCTGGCACCATCACCGACAAATCCGGCCGCCTGCTGTCCGGGCAATTGCCGGAAGCGTTCTGGAATTCGGTGCGGCATGCAAAACCCATTACCATCGGCTTCAACTGCGCGCTCGGCGCGGAAGATCTGCGCGCCCATATCGCCGATATCGGCCGCGTCGCCGATACGCTGGTGTGCGCCTATCCGAACGCCGGCCTGCCCAATGAATTCGGCCAGTATGACGAGACCCCGGAATACATGGCGCGCCTGATCGGCGAGTTCGCAGCTGCCGGCCTCGTCAACATCGTCGGCGGTTGCTGCGGCACCACGCCGGACCATATCGCGGCGATTGCCGCAGCCGTTGCCCCGCACAAGCCGCGCGCCGTTCCCGCGATCGAACCGCGCCTGCGGCTCTCGGGCCTTGAACCGTTCGAGCTGACGCCCGCGATCCCCTTCGTTAATGTCGGCGAGCGAACCAACGTCACGGGCTCGGCGAAATTCCGCAAGCTGATCACCGCGGGCGATTACGCCGCAGCGCTTCAGGTGGCGCGTGACCAGGTCGAGAACGGCGCGCAGATCATCGACGTCAACATGGACGAGGGCCTGCTCGATTCCGAAGCCGCGATGGTGACGTTCCTCAATCTCGTTGCCGCCGAGCCCGACATCGCGCGCGTTCCCGTGATGGTGGACTCCTCGAAATTCACCGTGATCGAGGCGGGCCTGAAATGCGTTCAGGGCAAGCCGGTGGTGAATTCGATCTCGATGAAGGAAGGCGTCGAGAAATTCATCCACGAAGCCCGCATTGCCAAGCGGCATGGCGCCGCCGTGGTGGTGATGGCGTTCGACGAAGTCGGACAGGCCGATACGTTTGCGCGCAAGACCGAAATCTGCAAGCGCGCCTACGATATCCTGGTCGACCAGCTTGGCTTTCCGCCAGAGGACATCATCTTCGACCCGAATATTTTCGCGATCGCGACCGGGCTCGAGGAACACAATAATTACGGCGTCGACTTCATCGAGGCGACGCGCTGGATCCGCCAGAACCTGCCGCATGCGCACATTTCCGGCGGCGTTTCCAACCTCTCGTTCTCGTTCCGTGGCAACGAGCCGGTGCGCGAGGCCATGCATTCGGTGTTCCTGTATCACGCCATCAAGGCCGGCATGGACATGGGCATCGTCAATGCCGGGCAGATGATCGTCTATGACGACATCGACCCCGAGCTGCGCCAAATCTGCGAGGACGTCATCCTCAACCGCGACCCCGGCGCGTCCGAGCGATTGCTGGCGCTTGCGGAAAAATTCCGCGGCAAGGAGAAGCAGACCAAGGAGCAGGACCTCGCGTGGCGCGAATGGCCGGTCGAGAAACGGCTGTCCCACGCGCTGGTGCACGGCATAACGGAATTCATCGAGGAAGACACTGAAGCCGCGCGGCAAACGGTCGAGCGGCCGCTCAACGTGATCGAAGGCCCGCTGATGGCCGGCATGAACATCGTCGGCGACCTCTTCGGCGACGGCAAGATGTTCCTGCCGCAGGTGGTGAAGTCGGCCCGCGTGATGAAGCAGGCAGTCGCCTATCTGATGCCGTTCATGGAAGAGGAAAAGGCGCGCAACCTCGCCAACGGCATCACCGGCGACGGCCGCAACGCCGCGGGCAAGATCGTGCTTGCGACCGTAAAGGGCGACGTCCACGACATCGGCAAGAACATTGTCGGTATCGTGCTGCAATGTAATAATTTCGAGGTGATCGACCTCGGCGTCATGGTGCCTGCCGCGAAGATCATCGAGACCGCGAAAGCCGAGGGCGCCGACATCATCGGGCTGTCCGGCCTGATTACGCCCTCGCTCGACGAGATGAGTTTCCTCGCCGGTGAAATGCAGCGGCAGGGCATGAACATGCCGCTGTTGATCGGCGGCGCCACCACGAGCCGCGTCCATACCGCCGTGAAGATCGACCCGAACTACAAGGGCGGCCCGGTGGTGCACGTCAACGACGCCAGCCGCGCCGTCGGCGTGGCGTCGTCGCTGCTCTCGCCCGACCGCCGCGAGGCCTATGCCGCAGACATCCGCGCTGAATACGCCAAGATTTCCGCGGCACATTTCCGCGCTCAGGCCGACAAGAAGCGCTTGAAGCTTTCGAATGCCCGCGCCAACGCGGTCGCGATCGACTTCGCCAAGACGCCGCCGACAAAGCCGGCATTCCTCGGCATCAGGAGTTTTGACGCTTACGATCTTGCGGAACTCGCCGAATACATCGACTGGACGCCGTTCTTCCAGACCTGGGAACTGACCGGGCGTTTTCCGGCCATCCTCGACGATCCCAAGATCGGCGAAGTCGCGCGCTCGCTCTATGACGACGCGCGCAAGATGCTCGACCGCATCATCAAGGAAAAATGGTTCAAGGCCCGCGCCACCATCGGCTTCTGGCCCGCCAATGCCGTGGGCGATGATATCAGGGTATACGCCGACGACAGCCGCAAGGCAGAAATCGCGACCTTCCACACGCTGCGCCAGCAGCTCGAAAAGCGCGAAGGGCGCTTCAACGCGGCGCTGTCGGACTTCATCGCGCCGGCGGCCTCGGGCGTGCCCGACTATATCGGCGCCTTCGTCGTCACCGCCGGGATCGGCGAGGACGTGGTCGCCGACCGCTTCAAGAACTCCAATGACGATTACTCCTCGATCCTGTGCAAGGCGCTGGCCGATCGGCTGGCCGAAGCTTTTGCCGAGCGGATGCATCAGCGCGTGCGCAAGGAGTTCTGGGGCTACGCGCCGGACGAGACACTCACCTCCGATCAGCTGATCCTCGAGCAATATGCCGGCATTCGCCCCGCGCCCGGCTATCCGGCACAGCCCGATCACACGGAGAAGGCGACGCTGTTCCGCCTGCTCGATGCTGAAAACACCGCGGGCGTCAAACTCACCGAGAGCTTTGCGATGTGGCCGGGCTCCTCGGTTTCGGGGCTCTATTTCAGCCACCCCGAAAGTTTCTATTTCGGCGTCGGCAAGATCGAGCGCGACCAGGTCGAGGACTACGCCGCGCGCAAGGGCATGAGTGTCACCGAGACCGAGCGCTGGCTGGCGCCGGTGCTGAATTACATTCCGTCGCGGGACCAGGTTGCCAAAGAGGCCGCGCCCGCGCCGATGGTGGCGGTTCCGGCGAACGACGTCACATCGCATCCGCCCGGCTGCACCTGCGCGGTGCACCTGGCCTGGCGCAAGAAGGCGGTTGGGGCGTAGCTCTTCCTTCCGTTCTCCCCTTGTGGGAGAAGAGAAGAAAACGCGGAGCCCCCCATGAAATTCTTTTCCTTCTGGCGATCGCTGGCGAGCTTTCGGGTTCGGATCGCGCTCAACCTGAAAAACCTGCCGGCGGAGGTCGTGTTCGTCGATCTCGACGCTAATGCGCACCGCGCCGACGCGTACGCCAAAGTCAATCCCCAGATGGCGCTGCCGTCGCTGGTTTTGGACGACGGCACCGTGCTGTTCCAGTCGCTCGCCATCCTCGAATATCTCGAGGAGACGCACCCTACTCCGCCGCTGCTGCCGGCCGATCCGCTCGGCCGCGCCCGGGTGCGCGCGCTGGCGCAAATGGTCGCCTGCGAGGGCCATCCGCTGCTGACGCCGCGGGTGCGGCGCTATCTCGATCACGAACTGAATCTGCGGGATACGCAGCAGGCTGCCTGGCGGCGGCACTGGATCGTGGAGACCCTGGCGGCGCTCGAAGGCCACCTCGCCGGCCACAAGGACACGGGCCGCTTTTGCCACGGCGATCAGCCTACGCTCGCCGACATCTGCATGGTCGGCCATGTCACCGTGGCGATCAACCAGCAGATCGATCTTTCGATCTATCCGACCGTGAAGCGCATTTTCGAGACCGCGATGGCGCTGCCGGAATTTGCCAAGGCGCATCCTTCCGTGCAGCCCGATACGCCCGAGGCAATGCGGCCGAAGAAGGCGTGAGCACCGCCGCGTCATTGCGAGCGCAAGCGAGGCAATCCATTCTTTCTTTGCGTGGCGCGATGGATTGCTTCGCTTGCGCTCGCAATGACGGTGCTCCAAAAATGCGCTTGCATTCCCGCGGCGCGATGCGCCCGGGTGTTGCTGGAAAATGTCGCCCCCTGAAATCAGAGGGCGCAGGGAAAGCCGGGTGCGCGCTGCACCCGCGGTCTCGTGTGCAATTGCACAAGGAAATGCGCACACGAGCATACAGGTCCAGCGGAGGCATCCCGGCCTTCCCTGCGCGATGGTTTTACGGTTTCCTTCGTGCTCTCCCCGGTGACCGGCTTTGTTGCCACCGTCGCTTGCGAATGAATCCGCCAACTTGACGCCAGCGTCGGGGCGTCAGGACCACACGACTTCGCCGTACGCTTCAGCGCCATTCGTCAAAGGCACATCCGCGTCCACCGCATCCCACCGCGCGTTTCGTGACGATCGCGAGCCGCCCCTCTTGTCGGGTGAGACGGGCGGATTCAAATCACTGATTTGCCCGACGGCGAAAGCGGAATATTTTTTGCTGAGCGGCTGGACAGCTTTTTGCTGATTTGCCCGTCGGGTCAATTTGTCGCGCCTGCTATCTCCGGATCGTCATTGCGGGCGAGGCGACTCAATCCATAGCGCCTCGGATCGAACAGCGCCTGATCCTGCTCCCCATTTCCGTCAACTTTGACCGCCATGAGTTGGATCAGTAATGGCGAGACAGGGCCTCGCTGTAATTGATTTCAGATTGAAGCGGTTACCAGAATGCGAACGAAGAACGCTGCGTTATTTGCCATTGGATTTTTTTCTGTCAATTTTTGGCTGCATGACAGCGCCAGATGCCAAACCTCGCTTGCCCCTCCGCTTTCGCTTGCCCGGCCGGCGCCATCGCCGGACGAGGGTGTGCCACCTCCGGCGATCATCCGTGCTTCGCCGCCAATGGCAACCGATGACGTTCCTCAGCCAACGGCGACCGCCAGACGCTCGGCGCCACCGGTCACCGCCAGGGACGCACCGCCGCCGAAACCAGCCGCTGACTACGATGGCTTCACCACCGGCATCGAAGACGAGCCCGTTCCAAAGGTACCTGTCAGGCCGCGCGCAGCCAATCGATCGAAGCTAAAGAAGGAGCCCGTTAGCATCGCGGGTCAGCCGCCGGCCGACTCCGGGGAAGATGAGCAGCTAAGGCGCAAGCTGACGATCTGCCGCGACTGCAAATAGCGGCGCGTCCGTAATGACGGTGGAAAGAGAGAAGCCTCTTCACCCCTTCGGCGGCGCCAGGGGCTGCACGATTTCCTTGAACGGCAGTAGCGCCTCGCAGCGCGCAGCGTGCGCCTTCAGCGCCGGATAGCGCCCATCGAACAAGGCAGGATGCGCCTCGCCGGTAAAGCGTAACGCGCAGGCCACCATGATGTCGGCGTGGCCGATGCGCTCGCCGAACCAGTACGGCGTCTTGACCGTGGCGCGCTCCTTTTCCAGCATCGCGAGCACGCCGCCGATCTGCCCCTCACAGCGCTCGATCCAGAGCTGGAGCTGATCCTTGCGCAGCACCCGTTCGTAAAGCAGGCTGACCCCCTTGTCGGCCAATCCGCCGCCCAGCGCGCAGATCCGGAATTGCCGGCGGCGCACATCGCCGTGTGCGGCCATCATCGCCTTTTCCGGCCCGACCAGGTCATCGAGATAATCCAGGATCGCGGTGCTCTCGATCAGCGCCTCGCTGCTGTCGAGCACCAGCGTCGGCACCCGGCGCAACGGATTGAAGGCTGCGATCTTGTCGGCATCGCCGAAGGTCGACCACGGCCGGTGCTCGAAAGGCAAACCATAAAGCCGCAGCGCAATCGCCACGCGGCGCACGAAGGGGGAGTCGTATTGGCCGATCAGGATCATGTTATGCTCGCACATTATGGCCGGGCGCAGTGATCTGCTTGCGCTGACTCCTTGTCTGCACTCCCGGTCATCCATCTTGTTCGAAGGTGTCATATTGAAGGTAGATGGCGGCCCGGATCAAGTCCGGGCATGACATTCCCAGTCCGCGGAGGAACCGACATGCGCCTGTCACAAAATATCCTCGCGCTATCCCTGCTGTTCCTCGCCGGCGCTGCGAATGCCCAAAGCGACGCTGCCGGCTTCCAGTCGCCGTCGAAAAATATCGCCTGCCAATATTTCGACTACGACAGGCAGAACACGCTTCGCTGCGACATCATGGAAGCGACGGTGACGGCGCGCCGGCCCACCGACTGCGATCTCGAATGGGGCAAGGCTTTCGAGATGCGATCGAAAGGCAATGCCGCCCGCCTCTGCTACGGCGACACGGTCATGGAGCCGCGCATGCCGGTGCTGGCGTACGGCGAGGTCTGGCAGCGCGGCGGATTTACCTGCACGTCGGAGCAAACAGGCGTCACTTGCTTCAATGCCGACCGCCACGGCTTTTCGCTGTCGCGGGCGAAGCAGGACGTGTTTTGACGGTGCCTCAATCACACCTCGTCATTCACCCGCGAAAGCGGAGTATCCAGTACACTGCGGCCTTGCGGTTCTATCGCTGAAGCCTCTGGAATACTGGATCACCCGCTTTCGCGGGTGATGACGGTAAGGAGTAGCCCTGCGGCCTTACACGATGATCGGAACATGCCGCGCGGCATCGCGCGGCGCGGTGCCGTCGAGCCTGGGATCGTCGGCGATTTCGACCTGCCGCCGGAACGGACGAAAGCCCGCGCGCTGATAGAACGCCAGCGCCGACGGGTGATCGAAAGTGCAGGTGTGCACCCAGACCCGCACGACCTGCCGCGACCATGACAGCTCCAGCGCGCGGTTCATCAACCAGCGGCCGGCGCCGCTGCGGATCAGTCTTGCGGTGACGCCGAAGAAGGCGAGCTCGCATTGGCCAGCGTCGCGAAAATCCAGCTCCAGCAACCCTTCGTCGCGGCCCTCGTGCACCTGCGCATAGATCTCAACCAGCGGCGAATGAATGATCGCGGCGAGTTCAGCATCCCTCATCCGCATCCGGGAGAACCACAGCCATTCCTCGCCGACCCGGCGATAGAGATCGCGAAACCAGTCGAGATCAGGCGTTTCAACCCGACGGAGCGTCCAGACACCCGCAGGATCGGCAGGCAGAACCGGACGCTCGGTCATCTCCAGATGCGTGACGACGGCGGCGATCTTGCCGGGAGGAACATCGGAGTAGCCGTCGGGAAGGATCATCTTTCGTCAGCCCTCATGTCGGACGCCAGCGTCAGTGCCAACTGCAGCAGATCGAATCACGGAACCATCGCATTCGGTCTGGATCATAGGGAGATCATCACCAACTAACTCTTCAGTGAGCGAACGCTCGCGCTAGTTCTTTGGCTGCTCGTCGTTTAGCGTTTTCGCGAAACGACCTCAGTTAGCATGGATTTTCGCTATCACGGCGGACCAGAAGATCTTCCAGGGGATCCCTGCCCCCCTCCAAAGGTGCTCCAAGGCAACAGGCCTGCAAATTCGCTGCCGCCGCCGGCTGCGGCTCTGCTGCCGAACCTTGCCGCGCCAAGACATACGTGTATCAATCGGGCGCAGGGGCACACATGAACAGTGCAAGATTCAAGACGGCATCGATGGCGGCCTTTGTCGCCGCGCTTGCCGCAATGCCGCTGGCCGCAGGTACCGTTGCCGCCGCCGACCTGCCGATTACCAAGGCGCCGCCGAAAACCTCCGATGCCGGCGGCTCGTTCTGGGCCGAGATCGATTACCTCGGCTGGACCGTGAAAGGCGACCGGCTTCCGCCGATGGTGACCGCGAGCCCAGCCGGCACGCCACTGGCGCAGGCCGGCGTTCTCGGCGCGCCCGGCACAACCGTGCTGTTCGGCGATTCGGCCGTCAATGGTGGCTGGCGTTCGGGTGGCCGATTGCAAGCAGGATATTGGTTCGACCCGCGACACGGCAAGGGCATCGAGGTCAGCTTCTTCGATCTGCAGAGTGCCTCGACCCGCTTCGCCACCGACTCCAACGCACATCCGATCCTGGCACAGCCGTTTTTCAATGCTCTAACCAACCTGCAGGACACTGCGCTGGTCGGGTTTCCCGGCCTCCTCACCGGAACGGTAGCGGTGAGCGAATTGTCGCGGTTACTGGGGGCCGGCGCGCTCTACCGCCAGGAAATCGGGATGTGGAGCGGCCAGCGCGTCAGCGCGTTGATCGGCTATCGCTATCTGCACTCGTCCGACAAACTGTCGGTTCCGGTCGTCCTGGATTTCGGCGTCGGCACGCTCAGCGACACCGATGCGTTCAATGCCACCAGCAATTTTCACGGCGTCGATCTCGGCCTTGCCGGCGAATGGAGGCAAGGCCCGTGGACGCTGGAATGGCGCGGCAAGGTGGCGCTTGGCGCCAATTTCAACAGCGCATCCATCGATGGCACAACGACCATTACCGCCGGCGGAGTCGCCACCACGTCGCCGGGCGGATTGCTGGCGCTCTCCAGCAATATCGGCAATTTCTCGCAAACCCGCTTTGCGGCGGTGCCGGAGATTTCGCTGAAGGCCGGCTACCAGGTGGCACCGCAGTGGCAGATCGTCGCCAGTTACGACGTGCTGTACTGGACCGGCGTGCAACGCGCCGGCGGCCTGATCGATACCACCATCAATCCCAATCTCATTCCGCCGGTCGTGCCCGACGGCCCGCAGCGTCCGATGCCGGTGTTCAACACCTCATCGCTGGTGGCGCAGGGTTTTAGTGTCGGCGTCAGATATAATTATTGAGGGCGTGCGGGCTCACCCCTCCCCCTCGTCGCTCGCCAGCACGCCCTTCACCGCCCGCGCCCACCCCGCGAGCTTCCGCTCGCGTGTGGCCTTGCTCATGTTGGGCTTGAAGCGACGTTCCAGCCGCCAGTTGTCGGCGAACTTTGACGGCTCGGGATAGACGCCGGCTTGTAGCCCCGCGAGATAGGCGGCGCCGAGCGCGGTGGTTTGCTGGATCATCGGGCGGTCGACCGGCGCGTCGAGCAGATCGGCGAGGCGCTGCATGGTCCAGTCCGACGCCGTCATGCCGCCGTCGACGCGGAGCACGTTGGCGGCTTTGGCGTCCGGCCAGTCGGCGCGCATCGCGGCCCGCAAGTCAAAAGTCTGGTAGCAGACACTTTCAAGCGCGGCATGCGCGATCTCGGCGGGGCCGGTGTTGCGGGTCAGCCCGAACAGCGCGCCGCGCACGCGCGGATTCCAGTAGGGCGCGCCCATGCCGACGAAGGCCGGCACCAGATAGACGCTCTGGGTGGAATCGGATTGGTCGGCGAGCGGGCCGGTCTCGGCGGCCTGCTTGATGATCCCCAGCCCATCGCGCAGCCACTGCACCGAAGAGCCGGCGACGAAGATCGAGCCTTCCAGCGCATAGGTTCGTTTGCCTCCGAGCTGGTAGGCGATGGTGGTGAGCAGCTTGTTCTTTGACGCGACCGGCGTCGAGCCGGTATTGAGCAGGGCGAAGCAGCCGGTGCCGTACGTCGATTTGATCATGCCCGGCGAAAAGCAGGCTTGCCCGATGGTGGCCGCCTGCTGGTCGCCGGCGATGCCTGCGATCGGAATCGCGCCGCCGAACAGATCGGCCACGCTCTCGCCGAACTTGGCGGAGGAATCCTTCACCCCGGGCAGCATCGAACGCGGCACGCGCAGGATTTTCAGCAGTTCATCGTCCCAGTCGCCGGTGTGGATGTTGAACAGCAGCGTGCGCGAGGCGTTGGTGGCGTCGGTGGCATGCACCTTGCCGCCGGTGAGCCGCCACAAGAGATAGCAATCGACGGTGCCGAACATCAGTTCGCCGCGGCCGGCCCGCTCGCGCGCGCCCGGCACGGAATCGAGGATCCAGGCCACTTTGGTGCCCGAAAAATAGGGATCGATGATCAGCCCGGTCTTGGCCGAGATTGCGGGCTCATGGCCTTCACTCTTCAATTTGGCGCAGATGTCGGCGGTGCGGCGGTCCTGCCAGACGATAGCGCGGTGTATCGCCTGACCAGTGGCGCGGTCCCACACCACGGTCGTCTCGCGCTGGTTGGTGATGCCGATCGCGGCGATATCTTTTGCCTTCAGGCCCGCTCTCTCCAGCGCGTCGCGGCAGGTTATGACCGTCGAGGTCCAGATGTCTTCCGGCTCATGCTCGACCCAACCCGAGGCCGGAAAATGCTGCGGGAATTCCTGCTGCGCGGTGGCGGCGATCGAAATATCCGATCGAAACACGATGGCGCGCGAGGATGTGGTGCCCTGATCGATGGCCAACACAAAAGACATGGCATTTCTTCCCGAAAGGTTGATTGGCTACGCCAAGGCAAGCGGATTGGCGGGCCAAGGTCAATATGGGCCGGGTGGCGAGACACTTTCTTAACCTCGCCCCGCTTGCGGGGAGAGGTCGGATTGCGAAGCAATCCGGGTGAGGGGGTACCAGTCTCAACACGCGGACCGAATTCGACGGAGAGGGCCCCTCACCCCGACCCTCTAAGAGCGAGCTTCGCTCGTCTCGACCCCGCGAAGTGCGGGGCGAGGGAGCAGAGACGGCTACACCGACGCCGTGGTGACGCCGCCGTCGACCACGATGGTCTGGCCGGTCATGAAGGTCGAGGCGTCGGAGGCGAGATAGGCGACCGCGCCGGCGATCTCGTCGGGCTCGCCGATCCGCCGCAGCGGCGTGGTCGCGCAGCGGTGCTTCAACCTCTCTTCGTCTTCCCACAACGCGCGCGCGAAATCGGTTTTGACGAGGCCCGGCGCCACGCAATTGACGCGCACGCCCTTCGGGCCCCATTCGCCGGCGAGACTGCGGCACAGCGCGAAATCCGCCGCCTTGGAGATCCCGTAGGCGCCGATCACCGTGGAACCACGAAGCCCGCCGATCGAGGAAACGATCACCACCGACCCGTTGCCGCGCTCGGCCATTTGCGGGATTGCCTGCATGCAGAGCCAGATGTTGCTCTTGACGTTGGAGGCCATGATCTTGTCGAAGGCCTCGTCCTTGATGTCGAGCAGCGGGCCGTAATAAGGGTTGACCGCGGCGTTGCAGACGAGGATGTCGACCTTGCCGTAATGCTTTGTGGTGCCCGAAATCAGCGCGTCGACTTCCTCGCGGCGCGAGATGTTGCAGGGAATGACATGGGCATCGCCGCCCGCCTTCTTGATGCCTTCAGCGACTTCATGGCAGGCATCCGCCTTGCGGCTGGAGATCACGACGTTGGCGCCGAGTTTTGCCAGAAGCTCCGCCGAGGAGCGACCAATGCCGCGGCTCGAACCGGTGACGACGGCGACCCGGCCTGTGAGATCGAACGGGGTGTTTTTCATTGTTGTTTCCTCACTGATTTTTTTGCCGTCATTGCGAGGAGCGCAAGCGACGAAGCAATCCATATCCGACCTTGCGGCTATATGGATTGCTTCGCGGAGCCTGTCATCGGGCGCGCATTCGCGCGACCCGTTGGCTCGCAATGACTGTGGTCTTAAACCAACCCGCCTGCATCGGTGACGCGGCGCAGGTGATAATCGGTGTCGCCAAAAGTGTTCTCGATCATGGTCAGCCGCTTGAAGTAGTGGCCGATCTTGGCCTCCTGCGTCATGCCGATGCCGCCGTGAAGCTGGATCGATTGCTGGCCGACGAACTTCAGCGACTTGCCGACCTGAACTTTTGCCGCCGCAACCGCAGTGGCTCGCTCCTTCGCATTGTCGAAATCGGCCGCCATGGTCGCGAACATCGACATACTGCGGGCCTGCTCGACGGCGACGAACATGTCGGCGGCGCGGTGCTGCAGGGTCTGGAAGCTGCCGATCGGCACGCCGAACTGCTTGCGGGTTTTCAGATACTCGACCGTGGCCTTGAGCAATTCATCCATCGCGCCGACCGCTTCGGCGCACATCGCCGTGCGCGCCTCGTCGACCACGCGCTCGATCAGCGCGAGACCATTCTCGGGGTCGCCGATCGCCGAGTCCGCGCCGACCTCGACGCCGGTCAGCGTGATGTCGGCGGCATGCAGGCCGTCCTGGGTTGGATAGCCCTTGCGGCCGACGCCTTTGGCATTGGCCGGCACCAAAAACACGCCGACGCCACTGGCGTCGCGGCGGCTGCCCTTGGTGCGCGCGGTCACGATCAGCGTGTCGGCGTTCTCGCCATTGATCACGACGAATTTCTCGCCGTCGATCACGTAAGCGCCGCCCTTGTTCTTCGCGGTCGTCGCGACGTCAGAGAGGTCGTAACGCGAGTTCTTTTCGAGTTGCGCGAAGGCAAAGGTCTTGCTGCCGTCGATGATGCCGGGAATGTGCGCGGCCTTCTGCTCAGCCGAGCCGCCGTGGCGCAGGAAGCCGCCGGCGATCACAACGGTCGCAAGATAAGGCTCCAGCACCAGCGCCTTGCCCATCGCTTCCATCACGATCATGGTTTCCACCGCGCCGGCGCCGAAGCCGCCGTCGTCTTCCGCGAAGGGAAGGCCGAGCAGGCCCTGTTCGGCGAGCTTGCTCCAGACCGCTTTGCTCCAGCCGCCCTTCTCCGCCATATATTTCTTGCGATGGTCGAAGTCGTAGGAATCGTTCAACAGACCGTCGACGCTTTCCTTGAGAAGCCGCTGCTCCTCGGACAAATCAAAATCCATGTTCTTCCGTTCCTTTAACTAAACGCGGTCGCGTTACCTATCGCCGCAGATCGCCGGCTTCTTAACCTCTCCCCGCCTGCGGGGAGAGGTCGGCGTGTAGCGCCGGGTGAGGGGCGAGGCAGTGAGTCCAACACACATAAGGCGTATGCGGACCGAAGAGCCCCTCACCCCGACCCTCTAAGAGCGAGCTTCGCTCGTCTCGACCCCGCGAAGTGCGGGGCGAGGGAGAAGCAATCACAGCCCCAGCACCGCCTTGGTGATGATGTTGCGCTGGATCTCGTTGGAGCCGCCGTAGATCGAGACCTTGCGGTTGTTGAAGTAGCTCGGCGCGATCTGCGCAGTCCAGTCCATGGTCTCGTTGGAGCCGTCGTCGCCATGCTCGTCATAGGGCGCGGCGAACGGGCCGATCACTTCCATCAGGAGTTCGGTGGTGGTCTGCTGGATTTCCGAACCCTTGATCTTAAGCACCGAGGACGCCGGGTTGGGCTTGCCCTTGCCGTGCTTGCCTTCATCCGCGACGACGCGCAGCTGCGTCAGTTCGAGCGCCTTCAGCTCGATTTCGCAGGCCGCCAGCTTCTCGCGGAAACCCTGGTCCTCGATGACAGGCTTGCCGCCGGATTCGACCTTGGACGCCAGTTCCTTGATGCGGCGCAGCCGCTCCTTGGAAACGCCGACCCGGGCGATGCCGGTACGCTCGTTGCCGAGCAGGAATTTTGCGTAATCCCAGCCCTTGTTCTCCTCGCCGATCAGGTTCTCCACGGGCACCTCGACGTCATCGAGGAAGACTTCGTTGACCTCGTGGCCGCCGTCGATGGTCTCGATCGGGCGCACCGTGACGCCTTTCGACTTCATGCTGAACACGATGAAGGAGATGCCCATCTGCTTCTTCGCATTGCTATCGGTGCGGCAGAGGCAGAAGATCATGTCGGCATGCTGGGCCAGCGTGGTCCAGGTCTTCTGGCCGTTGATGATGTATTTATCGCCCTTGCGCTCGGCCTTGGTCTTCAGCGAAGCGAGGTCCGATCCGGAACCCGGTTCCGAAAAACCCTGGCACCACCAGTCGTCGACATTGGCGATGCGCGGCAGATATTGCTTCTTCTGCGTCTCATTGCCGAAGGTGTAGATCACCGGGCCGACCATGCTGACGCCGAACGCGAGCGGCGCCGGCGCCGGGTGCATCTGCAGCTCTTCGTTGAAGATATAGTGCTGCACCGAGGTCCACCCGGTGCCGCCATATTCCTTCGGCCAGTGCGAGACGCCCCAGCCCTTCTTGTTCAGGATGCGCCACCAGGTGACCATCTCATCCTTCGACAGATGGCGGCCCTCGACCAGTTTCTGCCGCGTCGCCGGCGGCACGTTGTCCCTGAAGAAGGCCCGCACTTCTTCACGAAACGCCATCTCTTCCTTGCTGAAAGCCAGATCCATCGGATCCTCCTGTGAGCGAACGAATTCGAATTACACGAAATCTCTACTGAGCTGACCGTTGCTTGGGTTGGGCGGCCTGCGGCGAAGGTTGCTGCAGACGCAATTCGTGGCGCGAAAGCTTGCCGACCGGCGTGCGCGGCAATTCATCGACGAAATCGACCGCCGCCGGCAGTTCATGCTTGCCGAGCTTACCGGTGAGGAAGGCGCGCAACTCGTCCAGCGTGAACGGTTGCGCATCCGCCCGCAGCTTGATGAAGGCCTTCGCCGCCTCGCCGCGGTAATCGTCGACGATGCCGATCACGATCACTTCCTGCACGGCGCGATGGGTGTAGATCGCCTGCTCGATCATCTGCGGATAGACGTTGAAGCCGCCGGAGATGATCATGTCCTTCTTGCGGTCGACCAGATAGAAATAGCCGTCCGCATCCATGTAGCCGATGTCGCCGGTCAGGAAGCGATCGCCGACGAACGCTTCCGCGGTTTCCTGCGGCCGGTTCCAGTAGCCCTTGGTGACGTTCGGGCCGCGGATGCGGATTTCGCCGACTTCGCCGACCGGCATCAACTTCGTCGGGTCCTCGAGAGAAACCACGTCCATCTCGATCCCCGGCAGCATCAGCCCGATCGAACCCGGCTTGTCCGGCCCTTCCTTGGGATGGGCGGTGCCGGGCGAGCAGGTCTCGGTCATGCCCCAGCCGCTCTTCAGCTTCATGCCGACCTTGCGCTCGAAGATTTTTGCGACCTCGACCGGCAGCGGTGCGCCGCCGGAGCCGCAACTGACCAGCGAGGAGAGATCGCGCTTGTCGAGATCGGGGAGCGACGCGATCGCGATCCACATCGTCGGCACGCCAAGAAATGCGGTGGCGCGCTTGACTTCGATGTCGCGCATCACGGCCTCGACGTCGAAGCGCTGGTGCAGCGAGATCAGGTTGCCGCGCCGGATCGACGACAGCAGCACCACCGTCAGTGCGAAGATATGAAACAGCGGCAGCACGCAGATCACGCGTTCGATCGCATTGCGCTCGGCGCGCGCCGGCTTGCCCCAGACGTCATAGATCGATACCGCCGCGGTCAGATTGCCGTGGCTGAGCATGGCGCCCTTGGGCAGGCCCGTGGTGCCGCCGGTATATTGCAGCAGCGCGACGTCGTCGGCGCTGATCTGCGGCCATTGCGCAGGTTTTGTCGCGCCATCGGCGAATTGCTTGTAGGTGATGATCTTGGGGTTATCCGGCAACGTCGTCTGCGGCGTACCGACCTTGCCCCAATCATCGTCCTCGCAAACGATCAGGCGATCGAGGAGGCCCTTGTCCAGGAATTTCAGCGCGGTCGGCAACAGAGCCGACAGATTGCTGGTGACGAGCACGCGCGCGCCGGAGTCCGAGAGCTTGTGCGACAGCGCAATCTCGCCGTCAAGCGGGCTCAAATGCACGATGCGGGCGCCGGCCTTCAGCGCGCCGAAGAAATTGACGGGATGATCGGGCGAATTGCCAAGGAACAGCGCGACCGATGTATCCTTGCCGTAGCCGGCGCGCAGGAAGGCGGAAGCCGCCGTCTCCACCAGGGCTTCAAGCCCGGTATAGCTGATCGGCCGATCGCGGAACTCGATCGCGGGGCGCGCGCCGAACTCGCTGGCCGCTGCCGACAGCAGGTCGGGCAGCGTGCCACGCGCGATCGGATCGTCCCAACGAACGCCTTCCGGATAAAATTTTTCGCCGGGGTGCATTTTTCAGCTTCTCAGGATTCGGTGCGCCCCCTCTCCCATGGGGAGAGGGCTGGGGTGAGTGGGTACGGTCTATCGATGTGCCGTAACCCCTCACCCGGACCGCAAGGGCGATCCGACCTCTCCCGGTGGGAGAGGTGGGACTGTGCGCGGGGACACGGCATCTTTTCCAATCCCATCAAGCTGCTTTCGAGGCCTGTGCCAGCGACGCAAAGGTCTTGCCTTCCGCGGCGAGACGCTTGAGCAGCGGCGCCGGTTCGAGCGAGGGATCGTTGGTCTCCTTGGCGTAGTAGGACAGCCGGTCGGCGATGTGCTTCAGCCCGACCTGGTCGGCATAGAACATCGGGCCGCCGCGGTAGATCGGCCAGCCATAGCCATACAGCCAGATCACGTCGATATCGCTCGGACGCGCCGCGATGCCCTCTTCGAGAATCCGCGCACCCTCGTTGATCATCGGGTACATCATGCGCTCGAGGATTTCGTCGTCGCTGACCACGCGCGGCTTGCGGCCGAGGCGTTGAAGGGTCTCCGCGATCAGCTTCTCGACTTCCGGATCGGGTAGCGGCGAACGCGAGCCGCCTTCATACTTGTAATAGCCCTTGCCGGTCTTTTGGCCAAAGCGGCCGGCTTCGCACAGCGCGTCGGCGATCTCCGACTTGATGCCGCGGTCCTTCCGCGAGCGCCAGCCGATATCGAGGCCGGCCAGATCCCCCATCGCGAACGGACCCATCGGCATGCCGAACTTGGTCACCACGGCGTCGACCTGTTGCGGCAGCGCGCCTTCGAACAACAGTTTTTCCGACTGCTTGCCGCGCTGCGCCAGCATGCGGTTGCCGACGAAGCCGTCGCAGACGCCGACCACCGCCGGAACCTTGGCGATCTTGCGGGCGATCGAAACCGCCGTCGTCAGCGCATCCGGCGCGGTCTTCTCCGCGCGCACGATCTCGCAAAGTTTCATGACGTTTGCGGGCGAGAAGAAATGCATGCCGAGCACGTCCTGCGGACGGCTGGTCACCTTCGCGATCTCGTCGATGTTGAGATAGGAGGTGTTGGACGCGAGCACCGCGCCGGGTTTTGCAAACTTGTCGAGCGCGGTGAACACCTCCTTCTTGACCGCCATGGTTTCGAACACGGCTTCGATCACAAGGTCAGCGTCCTTGACGTTCTCCAGGCCAACCACACCCGTGATGAGGCCCATGCGCTTGGCGGGGGCATCCGCCGGGATGCCGCCGCGCGCAGCGGTCGCCTCATAATTCTTCTGCATCACGCCCATGCCGCGCTTGAGCTGCTCCTCGCCGGTCTCGATCAGCGTCACGGGGATACCGGCATTGGCGAACGACATCGCGATACCGCCGCCCATGGTGCCGGCGCCGATGATGGCGACGCGCTCTACATTGCGCGGCTTGGTTCCATCCGGAACGCCAGCGATCTTGGCGGCTTCACGCTCGGAGAAGAAGGCATAACGCTGCGCCTTCGACTGGTCGCTCGACACCAGCTTGAGAAAACCTTCGCGCTCCTTCTTCAACCCCTCGTCGAACGGCAGTTCGATCGCGGCGCGCACGGCATCCGCTGCGGCAAACGGCGCTTCCAGCCCGCGCGCCTTCTTGGTGAGGGCTGCGACCGCGTTGGTGAAGATCGAAATATCGGCTTTCGCCGCGGCGAGCTTCGAGTCGTCGTCGCGCAGCTTGCGCAGCGGGCGCTTCTCCGCCAGCACCTTGCGGGCAAAGGCCTCGCCGCCCGACGCCGGTCCCTCGACGATCTCCTCGATCAGGCCGTTCTTCAGCGCATCGGCGGCACTGATCGGATCGCCGCTGACGATCATCTTGACCGCCATTTCCGGACCGATCGCGCGCGGCAGGCGCTGCGTACCACCGGCGCCCGGGAGCAGGCCGAGTTTCACTTCGGGCAGGCCGAGCTTGGCTTCCTTGGTCGCCACGCGATAGTGGCAGGCAAGGGCTACTTCCAGACCGCCACCGAGCGCGGTGCCGTGAATGGCGGCAATGATCGGCTTCGGTGAGTTTTCCATCTCGGTCAGCACTTCATGCAGGCCGGGGGGCTTCGGCGGCTTGCCGAATTCGGTGATGTCGGCGCCGGCGATGAAGGTGCGACCGCCGCAGGTCAGTACGATCGCCTTCACTTCCGCGTCGGCGATCGCGGTCTTGATGCATTCGAAGATGCCGCTCCGCACCGCGGCGCTGAGCGCGTTTACCGGCGGGCTGTTGACCGTGACGATGGCGATGGCGTCATGACGTTCGAGTTTTACGACTTCGTTCACGGGACTCTCCCTTGATCCTTGTTCTTGGACTGCTGCCTGAACTTGCGTTGAGTAGCTACGGCATTTTGCTGATTTCGCACTGCGAAATTAAATTCCACATCTTGACAGGGAGGGTTATTTTGAAGCACGTCCCTTGTCAACGAGCTCGGCACAGCAGCAGGCAATGAAACGTCCAGGGAAGAAAGTGGCGACAGATCGCAGCTTCGTCGTCGCGCTTTCTCGCGGACTTGATGTGTTGCGCGCATTCCATCCCAACGACGGGCTTCTTGGCAATCAAGAGATCGCTGCCCGTACTAATTTGCCGAAGCCAACCATTTCCCGGCTGACCTACACCTTGACCAAGCTGGGCTATCTTACACCCGTTCCGCGGTTCGAAAAGTATCAGCTCGCGCCATCAGCCATGGCCCTGGGGTATGCCGCGCTTGCCAATCTCGGCGTTCGGCATCTGTCCGAACCCTATCGTGAAGAGGTGATGCGCGAGACCGGCGGCGCGGTTGCGGTCGGCGGCCGCGACCGTCACAGCATGATCTATTTCGGCCAGAGCCGTAACGGGCTGACGCTCGGCGTGCAGCTCGACGTCGGTTCGCGAATACCTATCGCGACCACCGCGATGGGCCGCGCCTACATCTGGGCGCTGCCGCCGGAGGCGCGCGCCTCTTTATTGCGCGAACTGCGCGAGCATTACGGCAGCCGCTGGGCCCGGATGCGCGACGGCATCGAGCGCGCCGGCGAGACGGTGGCGCGGCACGGATTTACCATTTCCGCCGGCGAATGGCAGGACGATGTGGCTGCGGTCGGCGCCGCGCTCAAGCTGAATGACGGAACCGGGCCGTATGCCTTCAATTGTGGCGCGCCCGCATTCCGCTTCACGGAAGATCGGTTGCGCCACGATATTGGACCTCGCCTTGTGGCGATGGTAAGGAACATCGAGGCGGCGCTGGGTGGCGTAGCCCCGCAATCCAAAAAAGAAGAAAGCAAGAAGTTGAAAGCAGGAGGGAAAGTTGCACGTGTGGCCGAGGGGATCAGGTAGCCTTCATCATGACCGGCGCGGTTGTTCGCGCGGTCATTCCCGCTCCGTGAATCGTACGGGCGGGACGAGATGACGCAGGCACAGCTCGCGCAGGGAAATTCTCCCCTGCTTGCGGTTCGCGACGTCAGCGTCGTGTTCGGCGGCATCATCGCGCTGAATGGCGTGTCCTTCGACATGCATAAGGGCGCAATCCTCGGACTGATCGGACCGAACGGCGCCGGCAAGACCACGCTGTTCAATTGCCTCTCAAGACTTTATCAGCCGAGTTCCGGCGATATCCTGATGGAAGGAGTGAGCATCCTGACGCGCCCGCCGCACCGGATCGCTGAAATCGGCATCGGCCGCACCTTCCAGAACGTGGCGCTGTTTCCTAATCTCTCGGTGATGGACAACGTTCGTGTCGGCACCCACGCGCGCACCTCGAGCGACATCGTCTCGGACTCGCTGAAGCTCGCCTGGGTTCGCCGCGGTGAAGCCGACGTCAACAAGAAGGTCCATGAGATCCTCGCTTATCTCGACCTCGAAGACGTCGCCCATACCACGGTGTCCGGCCTGCCCTTCGGCACCCAGAAACGCGTCGAGCTCGCCCGCGCGCTGGCCGCCGATCCGAAGATCCTGCTACTCGACGAACCCGCCGGCGGTCTCAACCACGAAGAAGTCCACGTGCTCGGCGATCTGATCCGTCGCATTCGCGACGACCGCCACATGACCGTGCTCTTGGTCGAACATCACATGGGTCTGGTGATGTCGATCGCCGACCACGTGGTCGCACTCAACTTCGGCCGCAAGCTCGCCGAGGGAACACCGGCCCAGGTTCAGGCCGACCCGGATGTCATCAAAGCCTATCTGGGGAGCAAGGACCAATGACCGCGATGCTCAACGTCAAGGATTTGAGGGCCTATTACGGCCAGGTCCAGGCGCTTCACGGGCTCTCCTTCGCGCTCAACGAAGGCAGCCTGACCACCCTGCTGGGGGCCAACGGCGCCGGCAAGACCACCACCTTGCGGGCGATCTGCAACATGGTGCGTTCGACTGGCGCGATCGAATTCGAAGGCAAGCCGCTCACGGGCCGCTCGACCGAAAACGTCGTCCGTCTCGGCATTGCGCATGTGCCGCAGGGCCGCGGCACCTTCACCACCATGACGGTGGAGGAGAACCTGCAGCTCGGCGCCATCAGTCGCGGCGACAGGGCCGGCATCGTCGCTGACTTGGAGCGGATGTACGAGCACTTCCCGGTGCTCAAGCAGCGCTACACCCAGCAGGCCGGCACGCTCTCCGGCGGTGAGCAGCAGATGCTCGCGGTGGCCCGCGCGCTGATGCTGCGCCCGCGGCTGATGCTCCTGGACGAGCCGTCGTTCGGCCTCGCGCCTCTGATCGTGCGCGACCTGTTCAAGATCCTCGGCAAGATCAACCGCGAGGACAAGGTCACCATCCTGGTGGTGGAGCAGAACGCGCAACTGGCGCTGGAACTCGCCGACAAGGCCTATGTGATCGAAACCGGACGAATCGTGATGTCGGGCAACGCCAAGGACATCGCCAACAACGAAGACATCCGCAAATCCTATCTGGGCTACTGAGGAGCGCCGCCATGGAGCTGTTTACCAACCAAGTCCTGGCCGGCATTGCGACAGGCGCGATCTATGCCTGTATGGCGCTCGCGGTCGTGATGATCTACCAGGCGATCGACCATCTGAATTTCGCCCAGGGCGAAATGGCGATGTTCTCGACCTTCGTGTCCTGGCAATTCATGCAATGGGGCGTGCCCTATTGGTGGTCGTTCCTGATCACACTGGCGTTTTCCTTCGCCGGCGGCATCGCCATCGAGCGGCTGCTGTTCAAGCCACTGGCCAAGGCGCCGATCCTCACCAACGTCGCCGGCTTCATCGCGCTATATGGGATCATCAACAGCGTCGCCGGCCTGATCTGGGACTTCACGATCAAGCAGTATCCAACGCCGTTCGGATCGTCACCCTTCCTCGGCAGCCAGCTGATCTCGACCCACCAGGCCGGCATGATCGGCGTCACCGTGCTGCTCCTGATCCTCCTGTTCCTGTTCTTCCAGTACACCCGGATCGGGCTTGCGATGCGGGCCGCCGCCGCGCTGCCTGAATCGGCGCGGCTGGTCGGCATCAACACCTCGTGGATGATCGCGCTCGGCTGGGGCATGGCCTCCGCCATCGGTGCGATCGCCGGCATCCTGATCGCACCGGTGGTGTTCCTGGAGCCCAACATGATGCTGGGCGTGCTGATTTACGGCTTTGCCGCGGCCGTGCTCGGCGGCCTGACTTCACCGCTCGGCGCCGTGGTCGGCGGCTTCCTGGTCGGCGTGTTCGAGAATCTCGCCGGGACCTATATTCCCGGCGTCGGTAACGAGTTGAAACTGCCGATCGCGCTTGCGCTGATCATCACCGTATTGGTCTTCAAGCCCGCCGGCCTGTTTGGCCGGCCCATCGTGAAGCGAGTTTGATCATGAGCGCTGTCGAAGACGTCGTCACCGAAGCCCCGGCCGTCGAGGCTGTTCCGAAGCGAGCCATGACACTCGGCTACGGCACCTCGCTTGCGATGCTGGCGCTGCTGCTCATCGTGCCGCTGTTCGTCAAGAACTTCATCATCTTCCAGATGACGATGCTCCTGATCTACGGCCTTGCGGTTCTCGCGCTCAACATCCTGACCGGCGGTTCGGGCCAGTTCTCGCTCGGCCAAAGCGCGTTCTACGCGGTCGGCGCCTACACGTCGGCGATCCTGATGGAACACGCCAACATGAACTACGCGCTGACGCTGCCGATTGCGGGCATCATCTGCTTTGCGTTCGGCTTCCTGTTCGGCCAGCCGGCGCTGCGCCTCTCCGGCGTCTACCTGGCGCTCGCGACTTTCGCACTAGCCACGGCGATGCCGCAGATCCTCAAACTCGGCTTCTTCGAGCATTGGACCGGCGGCGTGCAGGGCCTCGTCGTGACCAAGCCGGACGCGCCGTTCGGCCTGCCGATGTCGCAGGATATGTGGCTTTATTACTTCACGCTGGTGATCACTATCGGGATCTATCTCGCTTCGGTCAATTTGCTGCGCTCGCGATCGGGGCGTGCGTTCATGGCGATCCGCGACAACGAGATCGCGGCCTCCGCGATGGGCGTCAATGTCGCGCTGTACAAGACGCTGGCGTTCGGCGTCAGCGCCGGCATCACCGGCGTCGCCGGCGGACTCGGCGCCATCGCGGTGCAGTTCGTGGCGCCCGACGGCTACACCATCGTGCTCGCGATCGCGCTGTTCCTCGGCATGGTCGTCGGCGGTGTCGGCTGGCTGCCGGGATCGATCGTCGGCTCCGCCTTCATCATCTTCGTGCCGAACATCGCGGAAGGAATTTCCAAGGGCCTCTCCGGCGCCGTATTCGGCGTCCTGCTGTTCCTTGTCATCTTCCTCGTGCCGCACGGCGCAAGGCAGGTCGCCATTGTTGCCCAGCAGCTGATCGGCAAACTCAGGAAAAACTAACCCTCAAACCCGAACCCAGGAGTAATGATGCTCTCAAGACCAACAACAAGAAGCGCTACATTCTCGATGGCGCTCGTCGCCTCCGTTGCCGTCAGCGGCAGCGCCCTCGCCCAGAAGAAATACGACACCGGCGCGAGCGATACCGAAATCAAGATCGGCAACATCATGCCCTATAGCGGACCGGCGTCCGCCTATGGCGTGATCGGCAAGACCGAGGCGGCCTATTTCAACAAGATCAACGCCGAGGGCGGCATCAACGGCCGCAAGATCAATTTCGTCAGCTATGACGACGGCTACAGCCCGCCGAAGGCCGTCGAGCAGGCGCGCAAGCTGGTCGAGAGCGACGAGGTGCTGGTGTTGTTCAATCCGCTCGGCACGCCGTCCAACAGCGCGATCCAGAAATATCTCAATTCCAAGAAGGTGCCGCAACTGTTCGTCGCCACCGGCGCCACCAAGTGGAACGATCCGAAGGACTTCCCCTGGACCATCGGCTGGCAGCCCAGCTACCAGAGCGAAGCGCGCATCTACGCCAAGTTCCTGATGAAGGAAAAGCCGGATGGCAAGATCGCCATCATGTACCAGAACGACGACTTCGGTAAGGATTACCTCAAGGGCCTGAAGGACGGCCTCGGTGCCAAGGCGTCGATGATCGTCGCCGAGGAGAGCTACGAGCCATCGGAACCGACGATCGACAATCACATCGTCAAGCTGAAGGCCACCGGCGCCGACGTCTTCATCAGCATCACGACACCAAAGTTTGCCGCCCAGGCGATCAAGAAGATCGCCGAGATCGAATGGAAGCCGATGCACATCGTCTCCAACGTCTCGGCTTCCGTCGGCAGCGTGATCAAGCCGGCGGGCTTCGAAAATGCGCAAGGCATTCTCTCGGCCGCGTACGCCAAGGACGGCGCGGATCCGCAGTGGGACAACGATCCCGGCATGAAGAAGTTCTTCGCCTTCCTCGAGAAGTATTTTCCCGAAGGCAACAAGCTCGACGCCTCCGTGGTCTATGGCTACGGCGTGGCCCAGACCCTGGTGAAGGTGCTCGAGATGTGCGGCGACGATCTTACCCGCGCCAACGTCATGAAGCAGGCCGCGAGCCTGAAGGACTTCGCGCCCGATACGCTGCTGCCCGGCGTCAAGATCACCACCACGGCCACCGACTTCGCCCCGATCGAGCAGCTGCAGATGCAGCGGTTCAAGGGCGAGAAATGGGAGCTGTTCGGCGACATCATCAGCGGTGAACTCAGTAATTAATATTCCGCGTCACGGGCAGTTTGCCCGGGACATCAGACTAAAGACCGCCCCCTCGCGACACTGTCGCGGGGGGCTTTTTGTTGCCCGGCGCGACCGAAAGGTATTCAATGCCGCCAACAGCCGCCAAGTGCTCCAAGTCAATAAACGACACATTCCATCGCGGTCCCAGGGAGATCAAAATGCCTGCTATCAATTTGCGATTGGGGGCCTTTTCGGCTGCCCTCGCATTGCTTGCCGCCACCAGCAGCGGCGCACTTGCGCAAAAGAAATACGACACCGGCGCCACCGACACCGAGATAAAGATCGGCAACATTACTCCTTACAGCGGACCGGCTTCCGCCTACGGCGTGATCGGCAAGACCGAGGCGGCCTATTTCAACAAGATCAACGCCGAGGGCGGCATCAATGGCCGCAAGATCAACTTCATCTCATATGACGACGCCTACAGCCCGCCGAAGACGGTCGAGCAGGCCCGCAAGCTGGTCGAGAGCGACGAGGTCCTCTTCATCTTCAACCCGCTCGGTACCCCACCGAATTCGGCGATCCAGAAATACATGAATACGAAGAAGGTGCCGCAGCTGTTCGTCGCCACCGGCGCTACCAAATGGAACGACCCGAAGGAGTTCCCCTGGACGATGGGCTGGCAGCCCAACTACCAGAGTGAGTCCCGCATCTATGCGAAGTACATTCTGAAGGAAATGCCGAACGCCAAGATCGCCATACTCTATCAGAACGACGATTACGGAAAAGACTATGTGAGAGGCCTCAAGGACGGCCTCGGCGCCAAGGCCGCTACGATGATCGTTGCCGAGGAAAGTTACGAAACCAGCCAGCCGACCATCGATTCGAGCATCGTCAAGCTGAAGTCAACGAACGCCGACGTTTTCTTCAACGTCACCACGCCGAAATTCGCGGCGCAGGCGATCAAGAAGATGGCCGAAATCGAATGGAAGCCACTGCACCTTCCTTAACAACGTCTCCTCCTCGATCGGCAGCGTGATGAAGCCGGCCGGCGTCGAGAATTCGCAGGGCGTCATCTCCTCCAACTACCTCAAGGATACGTCCGATCCGCAATGGAAGGACGATGCCGGCATGAAAGCCTTCGACGAGTTCCTCGCCAAGTACTTCCCCGAGGGCAACAGGGTCGATAGCTCGGTGATGTATGGTTACACGGTCGCACAGGGCATCGTGCATGTGCTTAAGGCCTGTGGCGACAACCTCACACGCGACGAACGTCATGAAGCAGGCGGCCAGCATCAAGAACCTGGAACTTGGCGGCCTGCTGCCGGGCATCAAGGTTAATACCGGTCCCGAAGACTTCGCACCGATCTCCCAGCTTCAGCTCATGAGATTCAAGGGTGAAAAATGGGATCTGTTCGGCGACGTCATCAGCGGCGACGTTGGCGGCTAGCCATCGGGCTATCCGATCGGCTCATAACGATTTAACATTACCCCCGCGGCCTGCCCGCGGGGGTTTTCTTTTGCTGCGATTGGATGGATAACGGGTCTCCCGTCCGAAAAATCGCTGGCTCTAGTGAAACGATGACCGACCGACGACCCCTCCTGCGTGCAATCTTTGACGCGGCCGTCGCTGCCGCGCATCCCGATGTCGTGCTGTCGGCGCATCTCGGCCCCGCGCCCAAAGGGCGGGTGATCTGCCTCGCCGCCGGCAAGGGCGCTGCGGCGATGGCGGCGGCGGCGGAGCGGCATTATCTCGATACGCTGGCGCTCGACCCGGCGCGCCTGACCGGCATTGCGACCACCCGTCACGGCCACGGCGTGCCGACGCGGCGGATCAGGGTGGTCGAAGCCGGCCATCCCGTGCCCGACGAGGCCGGACTGAAGGCCGCCGACGACACGCTGCGTCTCGCCGCGGAAGCAACCGCCGACGATCTCCTGCTGGTGCTGCTGTCGGGTGGCGGGTCGGCGAACTGGATCGCGCCGGTCGAAGGCATTTCATTCACGCAGAAACAACAGGTGACACGGGCGCTGTTGCGCTCCGGCGCGCCGATCGGCGAGATCAACACCGTGCGCAAGCATTTGTCGCGCATCAAAGGTGGCCGGCTGGCGCGCGCCGGTAGCCACGCCGCCGAAATCGTGACGCTGGCGATCTCGGACGTCCCGCACGACGATCCATCCGCGATCGCATCGGGGCCGACGGTACCGGATCCGACCACGCTGGCCGACGCCCGCGCTCTCGTCGCAAAGTACAATCTTGCGATCGACGACGCCGTTCGTCGCGCGCTGGACGATTCCAGGAACGAAAGCTGCAAGCCCGGCGATCCTGCGTTCAGCCGTGCGCAATTCGAGCTGATTGCGAAACCAAAGGCCTCACTGGATGCGGCGATCAAGGTGGCCAGCGATGCAGGTTACGCCGTCATCGATCTCGGCGCCGATCTCGAAGGCGAGGCGCGCGACGTCGCGGCCGCCCACGCCCAACTGGCGCTGAAGGCGCGCCGCGAAGGCAGGTGCCTCGCGATCCTGTCGGGCGGCGAACTCACGGTGACCGTGCGCGGCCAGGGTCGCGGCGGCCCCAACCAGGAATATGCCCTGGCGCTGGCGGACCTGCTCAAGGAGACGCCTGATATTTCGGCGCTGGCCGGCGATACCGATGGAGCCGACGGCGGCGCCGGCAGCGCGAGCGATCCCGCCGGCGCCGTGATCGACCAGAGCACGTTTGCCAAGATGAAATCGCTTGGCCTCGATCCCAAGGCCTATTTGGACAACAACGACGCCACCGCGTTCTTTGCGGCAACCGGCGATCTGCTGCTGACCGGTCCGACGCTCACCAATGTCAACGATGTCAGAGTGATCCTGGTGGAGTCCGCCTAGGTCCGCTCGATTCCCTATTGGCTGCCTGGCAAAACATTAACGCTTTGTTGAGGACGTTCGGCGGAACCCGGAGGCATTTCCAGCCTATCAAAGATGCAATTCACAAGCCTGACCCTTTAATGGCCCCTCCTTATTGCCGGGGTGCCGCAAATAGCGGCAGGGGAACACGGAAATGGCGGATTCAGCTGCGGGTGCCATCCATCCCGAGCCAGCTCACTTGAGTGAGCGGCTCGAAGAGGCGATCAATCATCCGTCGCTTGGGATTGTCGTCTTCAATGAGAAGCGACACGTCCTTTTCTGCAACAAACGCTAGGATTGCGTCCGAAGGATGCACGGAGATGCAGGGCTTCCTGTTCAGCCGGCCGCTTCCCGCCAGCGAGGTCGAGCGGCTGTTCCTGTTGGGGCATGAGGCGAAGCCGGCCCCGGGCCGCTTCGTCGCGGCTTGATCGTGACGAAGTTGGCGGGCGTCAAAACTCGCCGGCGATCTTCGACAGCATCTCGAGCAACGCGACGCGGCCGGTGGGACCCAACAGTTCGTTGAGACGCGCTTCGTGCTTGGTGGCGACGAGCTTCTTGGCGCGCGCCAGCACAGCCCGACCCTTCTCGGTCAACATCAGGATGTGGGAGCGGCGATCGTTGGTCGAACGCATCCGCGTGCAGAGGTCGCGGCTTTCCAGCGCGTCGAGCATCGCGACGAAATTCGGTCGCAGGATGCCGAGCGTATTGGCGATCTCGGTCTGGTTGCGGCCGGGATTCCTGTCCAGCAACAACAACACCGAGAATTGCGCCGGCGTCAGCTGCAGCGGCGCGACGCAGCGCAGGAAATCCTCGAACACCTTCAATTGCGCGCGCTTGAGCGAGTAGCCGAGCAGGTCGGACAGTTCACCCATTTGCAGGGCGGCATTTTCACCCGCTCCGTCGACGCTTTCCTTGCCATTGGAACGGGAAGGCTTGACGGCGTCGGTGGCCGCCTTGGAAACTGTCATCGATCGAGGCTCGCAATCCCGGTAATAAGGTCCCGCCAACGGTTCGGGCCTTGAGATTATATTTGATAATTGTTATAAATTATACCAAATGTTGGCAGCTTTCAACTGCCGATATCGGACTTGCCGGCCGGCCCCAGGGGTCGAAACCGGATCGACGCGTGAGGGGGAGCGCCAGGTCTTGAATACGACGATCATGCTGTTCCTGCTGCAGGACGGCATCACCAATGGCGCGATCTATGCGTTGCTCGGGCTTGCAACGGTGCTGGTGTTTGCCGTCACCCGCGTGATCCTGATCCCGCAGGGCGAATTCGTCACCTATGGGGCGCTGAGCTACGCCATGCTGGCAACGGGCCAGGTGCCGGGCACCGCGCGACTGGCGGTGGCGATGGGCGTGGTGGCCTTCGGCCTCGACCTGTTTGCGGCACGCCGGTCGCTACGCCTCAAGCTGGTGGCGCGCTCGACCGCGATCAACATCGTCCTGCCGGTTGCCATCCTGACCCTGACCTATGGGCTCGCCGGCCCCAAAACCCCGATTGCCGTCAATATCGCGCTGTCGCTGCTGATCGTCGCGGCGATCGGACTGTTCCTCTATCGTATCGCCTTTCAACCGATCGCGCACACATCGGTGCTGGTGCTCTTGATCGCCTCGGTCGGCTGCCACCTCGCGCTGCAAGGCCTCGGACTGGTGTTCTTCGGCGCCGAAGGGCTGCGGGGCCCGGCGCTGTCGAACGCAGCGCTGACCGTGGGGCCGCTGCGTTTCACCGGCCAGAGCATCGCGGTCTATGGCCTGACCGTCGCCTTCATTATCGGCCTATGGCTGTTCTTTGGCTTCACGCTGATGGGCAAGGCGCTGCGCGCCACCGCCGTCAATCGCCTCGGCGCCCGCCTCGTCGGCATCCGGACCACGCTGTCGGGACAGATCGCATTCCTGCTCGCCTCCGTCATCGGCGCGATCTCGGGAATCCTGATCGTGCCGATCACGACGCTCTACTACGACACCGGATTCCTGATCGGCTTGAAAGGTTTCATCGCCGCCATCATCGGCGGCCTCGTGAGCTATCCGCTCACCGCGGTCGCGGCCTTGCTGGTCGGCAGCGTCGAAGCCTTCTCCTCGTTCTATGCCAGTAATTTCAAGGAGGTCATCGTCTTCACGCTGATCCTTCCCGTGCTGGTGCTGCGCTCGCTCGCAGCGCCCGCAGTCGAGGAAGAGAAGGATTGATGCGATGACGCAGCGGCTTCCCCTCATCATCTTTGCCATCGTCATGGCGGCGATCCCGTTCATCCCGGGCGTCCCGCCGTTCTGGATCGTGTTGTTGGACAATATCGGCCTCGCCGCGCTGGTGGCGATGGGGCTGGTGCTGCTGACCGGCGTCGGCGGGCTTACGTCGTTCGGCCAGGCCGCGTTTTGCGGCTTCGGCGCCTACACCACGGCGGTGCTGACCACCGCCTATGGCTTCTCGCCATGGCTGACGCTGCCGCTGTCGCTGCTGGTCAGCGGCATCGCGGCGGTCTTGCTTGGCATCGTCACGGTGCGGCTGTCCGGCCACTATCTGCCGCTCGGCACCATCGCCTGGGGCATCGGCCTGTTTTATCTGTTCAGCAAGCTCGAATTCCTTGGCCGCAATGACGGCATCTCCGGCATTCCGCCCCTGACCATCGGTTCATTGCGGATGATCGATCCCGGCACGATCTATTTCGCGATCTGGATCGCGGTGTTGATCTCGGCGCTCTTGACCATGAACCTCCTGGACTCTCGCACCGGCCGCGCCATCCGCGCGCTGCGGCGCGGCCATGTCGCCGGCGAGGCGTTCGGCGTGCAGACGCCGCGCGCGAAGCTTCTGGTGTTTATCTATGCAGCGGTGCTGGCCGGCCTGTCCGGCTGGCTCTATGCGCATTTCCAGCGTGCCGCGAATCCGACACCGTTCGGCGCGCAGGCCGGCATCGAGTATCTGTTTATCGCCGTCGTCGGCGGCGCCGGCTATGTCTGGGGCGCGGTGCTCGGCGCCGGCATCGTTGTGATCCTGAAGGAGGTCCTGCAGAGTTATCTGCCGTACATTTTCGGCGGCCAAAGCCAGCTCGAGACCATCGTATTCGGCATCCTGCTGGTCGGCCTGCTGCAGCTGGCCCCGACCGGCGTCTGGCCGTGGCTGATGGCACGATTGCCGATCAAGCCGGGTCGCAAGATCCCCGATACGTCGCTGACCTTGCCCGCGCGCGAGCGGGCGCCGTCGACGCCGTCCGTGCTGTTGCACATCGACAGGGCGCGCAAGCAATTCGGCGGCGTCATCGCCGTCAACGATGTCTCTTTCGACGTTCAGGCCCGCGAGATCGTCGCCCTGATCGGCCCGAACGGCGCCGGCAAGAGCACGACCTTCAACCTGATCACCGGCGTTTTGACATCGACCGGCGGCGCGATCTCCGTGCTCGGCAACAAGGTCGACAATGCCCCGCCTCAGGAGGTCGTCAAGCTCGGCGTTTCCAGAACCTTCCAGCACGTCAAGCTGGTGCCCGACATGACCGTGCTGGAGAACGTCGCGATCGGCGCCCATCTGCGGGGGCAGGCCGGTGCGATCGCCAGCATGTTCCGGCTCGACCGCGCCGATGAAGCCAGGTTGCTGGCGGAAGCCGCGCGCCAGATCGAGCGCGTCGGCCTCGGCGACCAGATCGACCATCTGGCCGGCAGCCTGTCGCTCGGCCAGCAACGCATCGTCGAGATCGCGCGTGCGCTGTGCGTCGATCCGCTGCTGCTCTTGCTCGACGAGCCCGCCGCGGGACTCCGCCACATGGAGAAGCAGCGCCTTGCGGCATTGCTGCGCCAGTTGCGCGACGGCGGCATGTCGGTGCTGCTGGTCGAGCACGACATGGGCTTTGTGATGGATCTCGCCGACCGCGTCGTGGTGCTCGATTTCGGAACCAAGATCGCCGAAGGCACGCCTAGTGCGATCAAAACCAATCCCGACGTGATCAAGGCCTATCTCGGAGCCACCACATGAGCGCGCTCCTGGAGGTCAGCGACGTGCACGTCGCCTATGGCAAGGTCGAGGCGCTGCGCTCGGTGTCGCTCGAGGTAGCCAGTAACGAGATCGTCACCATCATCGGTGCCAACGGCGCCGGCAAGACCACGCTGTTGAACGCCATCATGGGAATCCTGCCGCTGAAGGGTTTTGCCGCTTTTGCAGGCCAGGGCATGGCGCCGCTCGATATCGAGGATCGCGTCGCCGCGGGCCTTAGCCTCGTGCCCGAACATCGCGAATTGTTCGGCACCATGAATGTCGAGGACAATCTTCAGCTCGGCGCCTTCCGGATTGCAAAGGCAACGGCCGCGAAATCGTTCGAGCGGGTCTACACGCTGTTTCCGCGCCTGAAGGAGCGGCGCAAGCAGCTGGCCGGCACGCTCTCCGGCGGCGAGCAGCAGATGCTGGCGATGGGCCGCGCCTTGATGGGTGCGCCGAAACTTCTGATGCTGGACGAGCCGAGCCTTGGGCTGGCGCCGATCATCGTCGCCGACATCTTCCGCACCATCGGCGAGCTCCGCGCCGCTGGCGTCTCGGTGCTGCTGGTCGAGCAGAACGCCCAAGCCGCGCTGAAGATCGCCGACCGCGCCTATGTGATGGAGCTCGGCCAGTTCATCCTGAACGGATCGGCCCGCGATATCGCAACGAACCAGCGGGTCGCCGCCAGCTATCTCGGCTTCCAGCACGAAGGCGAGAGCGCGGTCTAGGCCGACCTCCGTGAGGAGGCCGGCTGACACTTCAACATTGAGGCAATCGCCCGTCCTACTTCGCCAGCACGTATTTGCCGTCCTTCACCGTCAGGAGAATGCGCGAGCGGTCGTCGAGACCGTAGCGATCCTTTTCGGTGAAGTTATAGACGCCCTGGCTTGCGGCGATGTCGCGCTCGGTCAACAACGCCTGGCGGATCGCCTCGCGAAATTCCGGCGTTCCCGGCTTGGCCTTCTTCAGTGCGACCGGAATAACGCGCTCGAGAACCAGAAACGCGTCGTAGGAATGTCCGGCGAACTGGCTGCGGCTGTTGGCGCCGTGCTTTGCTTCATAGACCTTGTTGAGCGCCAGTCCCGGTTTCTTGGTCAGTGCGCTGTCGGGTTGATCCTCGGGGTCCATCACCGGCCCCGACGTCATCAGCACGCCCTCTGCCGCCGCACCCGCGATGCGGATGAAGTCCATGCTGGCGGCGCCATGGGTCTGATAGATCAGGCCCTTGTACCCGCGTTCGCGCAGCGCCGTCTGCGGCAGCGCCGCCGCGGTGCCGGAAGCCCCGACGAGGATCGCATCAGGATTGGCGGCGACGAGTTTTAGCACCTGACCTGCGACCGAGGTGTCCGGACGCGCGAAGCGCTCTTCGTCGACCATGATCAAACCGAGCGGCACGGCTTGCGCCTTGAAGTCGTTGACCCAGAGGTCGCCGTATGAATCGGAGTAGCCGATATAGCCGACGGTCTTGATGGCGTGCGCCTTCATGTGCTCATACAACACCTTGCCCATGATCGGAATCGGCTGCGGCATGGCAACCGACCACTTCATACGCGCCTCGTTGATCGGGAACGGCGCGAGGCCAAGATGCGGAATGCCAGCTTCGTTCGCAACGGTGGAAACCGCGACCGTCGAAGGCGTCGTCGACGAGCCCATGATGATGTCGGCCCTGGACTCGGTGACGAAGCGCCGCGTGTTGGTGGTCGCCATGGTCGGATCGCCGCCATCATCGAGCACGATGACCTTGATCGGCACGCCGCCGATTTCCTTCGCCACGAAGTCGAGCGAATTGCGTTCGGGAATGCCGAGCGCCGCCGCAGGCCCGGTCGTGGTGATGGAAATCCCGACCGTGATCTCGTTGGTCTCCGACAGCGCCGGTGAGCCCTGAAGCGCGAGTGCCGCCGCGATGGCTGCGGACAGAAGTGCTTTCTTCATTCATTCCTCCCTTTAGGTATCCTTTATTGTCTTAAACAAAATCGGATCGCCAATTCAGCCCCTTCTTTAGGTCATGCGGGGTCTCGTCAGCCCCGCATGAACCGCTCGATGATCTCCTGCGGCATCGGCGCCGATTTCAGCCGCGCCGGGTCGTCCGGGTGACGGCCGACCAGCACACGGGTCTCGAACGCCTCGATCGCCAGCGCCTCGCCCTTGAACACGTTGTGGACCACCTCGAAGCTGGAGCGCTTGAAACTTTCGATCCGGCTTTCAATTGTGATCCAATCGCCATGGGTCGAGGGGATGTGGAATTTCGCCCGCGTATCGACCATGGGAATGCCGACCAGCCCGTATTTGTGGATGATATCCTGCTTCGAAAAGCCGGCCGCTTCGAACATGATCGAGGTCGAATTGTCGAACATCGCAAAATAGCGCGGGTAGTAGACAATGTTGGCGGGGTCGCAATCACCCCACTGGATCTGCACGTCGCGGCGATGAACGAACATGGAATAGCCCTAGCGCGGTGCCATGCGAAGCGCGGCATCCAGCCGCACCACTTCGCCGTTCAGGTAGGGATTGTCGATCATATGCAATGCCAATGACGCGAATTCATCGGCCTGGCCGAGGCGGCGCGGAAAAGGTATCGACGCAGCGAGTGAGTCCTGCGCATCCTGCGGCAAATTGGCCAATAGCGGCGTGAGAAACAGTCCCGGCGCAATGGTCAGCACGCGAATGCCGAACTGCGCCAGTTCGCGCGCGATCGGCAGCGTCATCGCGACGATGCCGCCCTTGGAAGCCGAATAGGCGGATTGGCCGATCTGGCCGTCATAGGCCGCGATCGAGGCGGTCGAGATCACGACGCCGCGCTCGCCGGTCGACAGCGGCTCCAGCTTCGACATTGCAGCGGTTGCAAGCCGCAGCATGTTGAAGGAGCCGATCAAATTGACCTTGATCACCCGGTCGAAATCAGTCAGCGCCATCGGCCCCTCTTTGCCGATCACGCGCTTGGCGACGCCGATGCCGGCGCAGTTGACGAGGACGCGCGCCGGGCCATGCGCCTTGGCGGCCGCGGCGATGGCGGTTTCAGCCGAAGCCGCATCGGAAACGTCGCAGACCACGGCGACGCCGCCGATTTCGTCGGCAACGGTTTCGGCCAATTTAGCGTTGAGGTCGCACACCGCGACCTTGGCGCCCTGAGCGGCGAGCCGGCGCGCGGTGGCTGAGCCCAATCCGGATGCGCCACCGGTGACGATGGCGGCCTGGTCCTTCAACTGCATGATGTTCTCCCTGATACCCTTTTTGAAACTCAGTTCAGCGCGATCACCTGCGCCGGCGGCGTCGGTGAATAGAGCGTCTCGATCAGCACGCTGCGATGTTCGAGCACCGCGCGCTGGTTGATCGACCCCTTGTCGGTGACTTCGCCGCGATCGATCGACAGTGGCGTTTCGAACAGCACCGCGCGCGTGATCCGGGTCGACGAACCCGTGGCGCCCGCCAGCAGCTTTTGAAACCGTTCGCGGAACGCGGCGCGGACCAACGGATCGGACGCAGCGGCGGCGAGGTCGCCGGGCGGCAGCGTTGGGTTGATCAGTCGGCAGCCGTCGAGGTCGAGCACGACCAGCGCCGATAATTCGTCGCGGTTGATGCCGGCGATGACGACGTCGCGCACCAGCGGCGCACAGGCGGCGACGAAGCGCGCCCTCAAGGGACCGACGCTGACCCAGGTGCCGCTGGCCAGCTTGAAATCCTCGGCAATCCGGCCGTCGAAATCAAAGCCGGCGTCGAGATTGTCGGGATCGGTCGGCTTGAGCGCATCGCCGAATTTGTAGAAACCTTCCTCGTCGAACGCTTTCGCGGTGAGTTCGGGCTGGCGCCAGTAACCCGGCGTGACGTTCGGCCCCTTGGCGCGCACTTCCAGCTTGCCGTTGTTCGGCAGCAGCTTTGCGTCGTTGCCGAGCACAGGAAGACCGACATGGCCGGAGCGGCTGGTGTCGGGGCGGACAGACATGAAGAACGGCGAGGTTTCGGTGGCGCCGAGGCCGGTCAGCATCGGTACCCGAAAGCCGGTCTCCTGCACCGCGAGTTTGTCGAGACTGTTCCAGACGAATGGCGACAGCGCAGCGCCTGAGAAAAACATCGCATGCAACCGGCGGAAGAATTTGGCACGGAGCGCGGAATCCTCGCGCAGATACGGCAGCAGCGATTCGTAGCCCTTGGGAACGTTGAAATAGACGGTCGGCGAGATCTCGCGAAGATTGCGCACGGTCTCCTCGATGCCACCGGGCATCGGCTTGCCCTCGTCGAGATACATCGAGCCGCCGTTGAACAGCGTCAGCCCGATATTGTGGTTGCCGCCAAACGTGTGATTCCACGGCAGCCAGTCGACGATAACAGGCGGCTCGTCCATCAGGAACGCCAGCGTCTCGCGCAGCATGACCTGGTTGGCGCAGATCATCCGTTGGGTGTTGATGACGGCCTTGGGATTGCCGGTCGAACCCGAAGTCAGCAGGAATTTTGCGATCGTGTCCGGGCCGATGGCGTCGTGGGCCGCATCGAGGCGCTGATGTTCCGGCGTCGCCTGCAGATCCGACAGCAGCGTCACGTCACGGCCGGCGACCTGGCCGCGCGATGCCGCGATCTCGGTTCCATGGCTCACATTGGCCAGCAGCGCATCGGCAAATTTCGTGGCGTCGTCGGCGAAGACGAGGCCCGGCGTCAACAGCTTCATCAGGAAGCCGAGCTTGCCGTAATCCCGCGACACCAGCGAATAGGCTGGCGAGACCGGACAGAAGGGAATGCCGGCATAGAGCGCGCCGAACGCCAGCAACGCGTGGTCGACGGAATTGCCAGAGAGGATGACGATCGGCTTTTCAGCCGAGAGGCCGCGCGCCAATAGCGCCGAGGCAATGCGCCGCGTCGAGGTCAGGAGTTGCGCGTAAGTGATTTGCCGCCAGCCGCCGCTGGCATCGCGCTCCGCCATGAACACGCGCTCGGGTGCGGCCTTGGCCCAATGATGCAGGCGATCGGTCAGCCGCACCGGGTAATCGCTCAGTTTCGCCTTCGGCCGCAGATAGATGGTGCCGTCATCGCGGCGGTCGATGGTGACGGCGGGATTGCCGAACGAAATCGCGCGCAGCGGATGCGCGCTGCCAGTTCGCGCGGTGGTTTCGCTCGATATGCTGGATTTCGCGCTCATGTCAGGTCGGCTTCACCTTGGCGGTCTTGCGATCGAGAAACGCCCGGATCCGGCGCTTGGCCTCCTTGTCGCTCTGGGCCACGGTGGCCATCAGCGATTCCATCAAGAGGCCGGTCTGCGGATTGGCCTCCGCGATCATCGGCAGCGCCTGCAGCACCGCGAAATTGGTCAGCGGCGCATTGGCAGCAACCCGTTCGGCGAGTTCCAGCGCCTTGGGCAGCGCACCGCCGGCCTCGGTGAGATATTGCGAAAAACCGTAGGCCGCGCCCTCGGTCGCGGAATAGACCCGGCCGGTGAGCATCATGTCGGTCATCCGGGCTACGCCGATCAACCGCGGCAGCCGCACCGATCCGCCGCCGCCGACGAAAATGCCGCGCTGGCCCTCGGGCAACGCGAAATAGGCGGAGGGTTCGGCGACGCGGATATGCGCAGCACAGGCCAGTTCCAGCCCGCCGCCGATCACCGCGCCCTTGAGCGCCGCGATCACGGGCACCGGGCTGTATTGAATGCGGTCGAACACCCGGTGCCACATCTGCGAGTGCCGCAGGCCCTCGGTCGCGTCGTGCTCGGTCAGTTCGGACAGATCGAGCCCCGAGGAGAAATGATCGCCGATGCCGTGGATTACCACGGCGCCGATCCCTGCAGGGAGATCGGCGAAGCAATCCCGGATCGCGAGGATGATGCCGTCGTTCAGCGCATTGCGCTTGGCCGGCCGGTTAAGGCCGACCGTCAGCACAGCGCCAGACTTCTCGATCTTGAGCAGCCCGGATTGGGCAGCTGAGACAGCGGAGGCGGCGTTTCCCATCGGCTTTATTGGTTCCTGTCCAGAATAGTTATATTTTATAACTATTGCAGCAGGAGTCAATATGGTCCATGGAATTGCCTGCATTCCGCGCTCGCCTCGTCATTGCGAGCGAAGCGAAGCAATCCATGCCGCAACGCACACGCTTACGTTCTCGCGGCAGGATCTGCCCGAGGTTTGCATGAGCCTAGCCCCTCGAAAAGAAGAGGGAGCAGGGAATGCCGGGTGCACGCCCACTACCCTAGACTACACCCCGCCAGGGAACTGTTTTGGCAATTGCCGATTGAAGGAGGGTCCCCCAACGCTTACGAGGAGGGCTGCTGCCATGCACCTTCACACATACCGGGACGAAAGCCGCTCCTGGCATCTCGACCTGATCGGTGGACGCGGGCATCCCTGGTCAATCGACCTGGTCGTAGTAATAGCTTCGGGCATCTTGTTGATCGGCCTCGCCTGCGCCTTCGCGGCATTGCTGATCCGCTAGCCGACGGCACCGCCGCGCCCCCGGGCATCGTGCCTCGCGCAGCGGCCGGGCGCGGAAAATCTATGGCGGCCGCGTATGGGGCGGGGCGCCTTCGATCACGAAAACAGAAAGACGCCGATCAGCAAACCTGCTGCGAATGCCCACAGGCCTAATGTGCAAGCTGAGATAACGCGGACGAGGTTCCGGAGGTCATCCTGCGGGATCTCGTGGGATCGATGCGTCATTGCAGCCGCCCCCCTGCGGTGGCCGCCAGCCCGTTACGGGGGTCACCCTCCTCCCCATACGTGCCCAAAAGATGGCAAAAGATGATCACGGGGGATCACGATTTGCACCCGACCTGGCGACGTCCGCTCTTGAGCGTACAACGGACGTGCCGTGCAAGCTGGGATACTTCCGAGTTTGACCCCCGAGCGGACATCTGCTGTCAGCCGGCTGGCAGTAGCACCGAACATTGATCGAAAACTGGTAGAATTGCCTTCATCGCCGGAGGTAATTCTATGGAAATCTGGTGGCTTTTGTTCGCCGTGGGGTTCGTGGCACAGCTGGTCGACGGCGCGCTTGGTATGGCCTACGGCGTGCTGACGAACACCGCGCTGTTGGCTATAGGCCTGCCGCCGGCACATGCCAGCGCGCTGGTTCATACCGCTGAAGTCTTCACCACGAGCGCATCGGCAGCTTCGCACATCTATCATCGCAATGTGGATTGGCGGATGGTGGCACGCTTGGGCGTGGCAGGAGTGTTGGGGGCGGTTTTAGGCGCCTGGGTTCTATCGAACATCGAAGTCACCGCCGCGCGCCGCTTTGTCTACGCCTATTTGCTTCTCATGGGACTCTATATTCTCTGGAAATCGCGCCGGGTCGCGCCGATACCACGAACTCCCGCAGGCTGGACTTCAGCGCTCGGACTTGGCGCGGGGTTTCTCGATGCGACTGGCGGTGGCGGGTGGGGACCGATGACAACAACAACGCTCGTGGGGTCAGGGCACGCGCCGCGCTACTCCGTAGGCTCGGTTAATACAGCTGAGTTCTTCGTGACCGTCTCGGCGGCAACCACTTTTTTCACGGAAATTGGTGCCGTGCCTCTGGAACACCTCATTCCACTCGTGCTTGGCGGCGTGCTCGCGGCTCCATTCGGAGGCTGGTTTGTGAAGCATGTCCCAGCTCGAGGCTTGATGACGGCCGTAGGCGTGCTGATCGTGACGCTCTCTCTAGTGCAGCTTTTCCGCGCGCTCCGGTCCACTTAGTGCGCTTTCGTCTGGGGGAGTAGCCGACATTATTCGGACAGGCGGCTATGTCCGCTTCCGGCAGATTGTGTTGCAAACTCCAAAAATAGCTTTCAGCGATTTCTCCGCGAAAAGAGCAACCAAGCGATAATCGCCGATCGATGTAATCCTCAGGCGCGCCAGCGAAGTTGCCGGTGAGTTGATCGCTAGTCGACGTGATCACCCAGATTATTATCCGATCATCGCGCCTACTTCCGAAATTTGACCCAGAGCGGAAGTGCTTCTTACGAGGAGGCCGGTACAGACGCAGGAAACGACGCGGCCGTATGTCATGTCATATCGACGCAACCTTCATGATATCCAACGTTCCGCGAAAGATCATCTCGACTGCCACATAGAGAATGACGGCCAGGCCGACGTAGGCAATCCATCGATGATTTTGCAGAAGGCGCGCAATGAAAGAAGCGGCCACGCCCATCATCGCAATGGAAAGCCCCAAGCCGAAAATCATGACCACTGGATGCTCGCGTGCCGCCCCCGCGACGGCCAGGACATTGTCGAGCGACATGGAAACGTCGGCCACGATAATCTGCCAACTCGCTTGGACGAGAGTTTTTCGGGGTTTGCTTCCTGCGATTGCTCCAGCAGCTTCCTTCGCACCGGTCGGCCCTGTGGAGGACGCGCGCAACTCTCGCCACATTTTCCAACATACCCACAACAACAGGATCCCGCCAGCGAGCAGGAGGCCGACGATCTGGAGGATTTGCGTCGCTAACCCGGCGAACAGGATGCGCAGGATCGTCGCGGCGACGATGCCGATCAAAATCGCCTTGACTCGTTGCGCCTGAGGAAGTCCCGCAGCTGCAAGACCGATGACGATGGCGTTATCGCCAGCGAGCACAAGGTCGATCAGAACGACCTGCAAAAGTACGTTCAGGGCATCTGTAACGAGAAATTCAAACACGGGTCACACTCCCCGGTGCCGGGGGAAATGGCCCGCTCTCGGCGCGGATTTTTGGTAATTCGTATGTGTCTAATGGGTTCACCGGTACGTGCCGCAATCCCGTGCCGCAGACCATAACGGGGCCGCTCTAACTCAACTCTGTCCGACGTGGCCGACTGTCAGTGGGCTTGGTGACTATCTCCCACAGCCGGCGTGTCCGGATGTTGTCCGACCGGCTGCTCGAAAAACAGCGCCACTTGATCCGGTTCGCTAAGAATCGCCGCGGCGCAACCCATCATGGTGAATGCACCGGCAATATCCCATAGCGTTACATTTTCTAGCATTACATTTTCTGAATTTGCTCGGGCCAAGAGGGCGGCGATCATTGCGTCTGAGAAAAGCAGAATGCTGAGCGCAGGCAGGACGAGTTCGGTCTCCAGCAAGCGGATCATCAAGAATGCGGGAGCCGCGATCAGCATGGTCAACAGCGCGAGTGTGCAGAATGATTCCCGCCAGGGAGCATTCCTGTTTGTCCAGCCTGCATGAGAAGCAATCATTTTGTCCTTCTTGCACAGGCGTGTCTTAACCGAGCCGGCGCCGCTAATTGACTGAACAACTTATGGTCCAGATGACCGGTTTGCCGACGTCTCCCCAATCAATGTTATTTCGGACGCCGCCGACCTTCCACTAGCGTAATAACGCCAGCAGTCACCACGGCAATAACGACAACAATGGCAAGTGCCTCGACCGAGACCAAGATCTCGTACCATTTGTTCCAAAGCTCAAGCATGCGCTGGCCTCTATCGAGAGCGCACCCACGATCGATAAAATCCACTCTCCAAGAGAGACGTGCCTTTGCGACCAAAAAACAATGCTACCTATCGTCGCGCGCGTTTCGACCGCGCGGCAACATGACTTATGCGGCACCGATACGCAGGCTGCCGCCTCGGACGCCCATATATCGAGCGAAGGTCGATTCCGGTTGCCACACAGCTGGCCGCCTGATCCTTTTCGCCGATCTAGCAAGTCGTGAAAACTGGGAAGCTCATTTTCGCCTGCGGTCTGCTAACGAAAACCTCACAGCAGCTGATGCACGTCGATGACGACGCGGTCGGCGTGGCGGGCGGCGGAGGCGACGAAGAGGTTTGCCATCAGCCAGCGGTATTTTTCGTGGCCGGTCTCGAATTTCGGCACGGTGCGGCAATAGATCAGTTCGGGATCGACCGGCTCGCCGCGCTTCAGCTTCTGCAGCAAATCGGCCGGCCCGAAGCGAAGGCCCTTGTTCTCGACATAGACCACCGCGCCATCGTCGGTCTCGAATGCGTATTTCGCCTCCAGTTCGATCAACTCATTCGGCCGGATGATCTGGAAGTCAGCCCCGAACGCGAAGACCTTGCCGTTGACGCCCTCGCCCTTCACCGTGCCGCCGGTGATCGGGATGATACGGCGGACGCCGTGACCGATCTCGCCTGCTGACGTCACCTCGCCGATATGCGCGGTGATGGTGAAGACATATCTGGTCTGAAGCACGGGCGTCATCGGATCAATGGACCCCTGTCATCATCCGCGTCGGCAGCCAGGTTGCCAGCAGCGGGAACACGATCAGGATCAGCAGCCGGATCAGGTCGGTTGCCACGAACGGAATAACGCCGCGGAAGATCGTCGAGAACGACACGTCCTTGACGACGCTCTTGATGACAAAGACGTTCATGCCGACCGGTGGATGGATCAGGCCGAGCTCGACCGTCATCACGATGATGACACCGAACCAGATCGGATCGAAGCCGAGATGCATGATCACCGGGAATATGATCGGCACCGTCAGGATGATCATGGCCATGGCGTCCATCAGGCAGCCGAGCACCAGATACATCACCATGATGAGAGCGAGGATGCCGTAGGGGCCGAGCCCGAGGCCGGTAAGAAGCTCCGTGACCTTCTGCGGGGTTTGCGTCACCGTGAGGAAATAGCCGAAGATCAGCGCGCCGATCAGCACGGTGAAGACGGCGGCAGCGGTGCGGGTGGCCTGGAGCAGCGAGTTCAGAATTTTCTTCCGGTCCAGCCGCCCGGTGGCAACGCCGATCAGGAACGCGCCGGTGGCGCCGACGCCGCCGGCTTCGGTCGGCGTAAAGCGCGGCAGGAACGGCAGGCCGTAAAGCCCGCCGATGACAAAGATGAACAGCAGCACCGGCGCCCAGATGTTCTTTAAGCCCGCGAAGCGCTCGCGCCAGGTGGTCTGCGGGCCGGTCGGCAGGAAACCGGGGCGGAAGTAGCCGATCAACGCGATCGTGATCATGTACATGGTCATGGCGAGCAGGCCGGGGACGATGCCCGCAATGAACAGCTTGCCGATGTCCTGCTCGGTGATAATGCCGTAGACCGCGAGGACGGTGGAGGGCGGCAACATGGCACCCAGCGTGCCGCCGGCCGCGATCACCCCGGTGGCAAAGGATTGCGGATAGCCGAAGCGGCGCATCTCGGGATAGGCGACCGCGGAAAATGTTGCTGCCGTTGCAACCGACGAGCCGCAGATCGCGGCAAAGCCGCCGCAGGCCGCAACCGTGGCAATGCCCAGCCCACCGCGCAAATGGCCGACAAAGCCGTTGGCGGCGCGGAACAATTCGCGGCTCATGCCGGAATTGCTGACGAGGGTGCCCATCAAGAGGAACATCGGAATCACGCCGAACGTATAGTCGGTCACCGTACGCATCGAGGTCTGGCCGACCAGTTTCAGCGCCGGCGTGAAACCCGTGAGATAGCCGAAGCCGCAGACGCCGACGAGGCCCATCGCCATGCCGACAGGCACCCGCAGCAGCATCAGCGCAAACAGCGCGACAAATCCAAGGACGGCGACGGCATCGGCGCTCATATGCCCTACTCCACCGTCTTTACTTTGGCATCATGGATGTCTTCCGGGTGGAAGATCAGCCGGTAGGTCCGGATCGCGATCAACAGCACCGCTGAGACGTCGCCGGCCCAGGCGACGGCGAAGAACGGCCAGGTCGGCATGTGCATTTCAAAGGTGAGGACGTTGTCGTAATAGGTGCCGCGCACCTTGTCGAACAACGTCCAGGTCTGCACGGTCACCACGAACAGCAGGACAAGCGTTGCGAACACGTCGATCCAGCGCTGGTATTTCGGACTGACATTCGCCCAGATCAAGTCGACCGTGATGTGGCCGCCGCGATAGCTGGTGGCGGCGATGCCCCAGAAGATCAGGATGCCGAGCAGCATGCGCCCGATATCGAAGGAATCCGGGATCGCATAGTTCATCGTGTTGCGCAGGATCACCGCGAGGAAGATGTTGAGGGCGACGATGCCGACAAATCCGGCCGCAATCCACTCGATCGTATCGATGAAGCGATCCATAGACGCGCGATTCATGTCCGCTCCGAACGGCTGGCAATGACGGGAAGAACGCGGCGGCGGGTAATCCCGTCGCCGCGTGTTTGCGTATTACGTCGTTACTGCGCCAGCGCGTTGTACTTGGTGAGCGCGGCGCGAAGCTCGGTCATCGCGGCGTCCGGATCGACGCCGTTCTTCTTGACGCCCTCGGCCCAGCTCTTGACCAGCGGCTCGGATGCCTTCTTCCACAGCGCGGTCTGCTCCGGCGTCAGCTTGTAGACCTCGTGGCCGGACTCCGCCTTGATCTTCTCGATGCCAGCGTCCTCGAACTTGCCCCAGGGCTCGCCGACGCGGCCGGCGGCTTCGGTGTTGCAATTGTCGTCGATCGCCTTCTTCTGGCGGTCGGACATCTGGTTGTACTTGTCCTTGTTCATGACGAAGGCGAACGTCGTCACGTACATCGGCGCATCCATGTCATATTTCGTCACCTTGTCGATGCCGAACAGCAACAGCGATCCCCAGGGGAAGGTGACGGCGTCGGCGACGCCGCGTTCGATGATGTCGCGGACCTCGGGCGCCGAGGACTGCACGTTGGTGCCGCCGAGCTGGGTGATGAAGGTCGCCATGGTGGCGTGCGCCGGTCGCACCTTCATGCCCTTGACGTCGTCGGGCACCACGACCTTCTTCAGGCGCGAATGGAACGAGGAGGGCGAATGGATGAAGGCGAGGCAGAACTTCACGTCCTTCATCTCCTTCTCGGCATACTTGCGGTACCAGGCGTCGAGCGCCATCGAGCCGCCCTTGGCGTCCGACATCAGGAACGGCAATTCGCCGGCGCCGATCACCGGGAAGCGGCCGGGCTGATAGCCCGGATTGATGTAGGTGACATCGGCGATGCCGTCGCGCGCCATGTCGTAATGGTCGAACGCCTTGCCGAGCTGCTGCGCCGGAAACACCTTGGACTTGATGGTGCCGCCGGATGCCTTCTCGACCGCGGCGCCCCATTCTTCCAGCGACTTTTGCAGCGGATGCGAGGCCGGCACCCAATGTGACAGTTTCAATTCGAAGGTTTTTTCCTGCGCCATCGCAGGCGTCGCACTGGCGGCGAGCAGCAACGCCAAAAACGCTTTTCTCATCGATCGTCTCTCCCTTTGCGCATGAAGGCGGGTTTTACGTACCCGATCTTGTTAGTTAACATGTTATATAATTGGCCCGATTTTTCAAGCCGGACATCAAGCCGCGGAGCCAGCATCCGCGCTTGACAAAAAATCAGCCCCGCTCCTTGCAGTGCGCTGCAGCGGAGAACAATGTTTCGCTCCAGCTTTGCGAAAAATTGTTATATGAGATAATTATCATTGCAAGGCCTGCCGCAGACACCGGCGCGCCCACCCTATAACAGACCAATGGGAGCGGATATTGCGGACTAAAGTCGCAATCATAGGCGCAGGACCGGGCGGATTGTTGCTCGGGCAACTACTTCACACATACGGTATCGACAACGTCATTCTTGAGCGCCAGACGCCGGAATATGTGCTCGGCCGGATCCGCGCCGGCCTGCTCGAGGAGGGCACGGTGGCGCTGCTCGATCAGGTCGGCGCCGGCGCGCGCGCCCATCGCGAGGGTCTGGTCCACCATGGCGTCGAGCTCGCCTTTGGCGGCGCGCGGCACCGCATCGACTTGCATGCCGCCACCGGCAAGACGGTGGTCATCTACGGCCAGACCGAGGTGACGCTCGACCTGATGAACGCGCGCAAGGCGGCCGGCCTCACCACAGTTTACGAGGCCGCCGACGTCAAACCGCATGATTTCGACACCGACCGCCCCCGCGTCACCTACCTCAAGGACGGGATCAGCCACGAGCTCGCCTGCGACTTCATCGCCGGCTGCGACGGCTTCCATGGCGTCAGCCGCGCCAGCGTCAAGCCTTCCGCGATCAAGACCTTTGAGCGGATCTATCCGTTCGGCTGGCTCGGCATCCTGTCGGAGACGCCCCCGGTCAGCCACGAGCTGATCTATTCCAACCATGCGCGGGGATTTGCGCTCTGCACCATGCGCTCGACCCATCGCAGCCGCTACTATTTGCAATGCCCGCTCGACGATCACATCGACCAATGGCCGGACGAGCGGTTCTGGGACGAATTGAAGCGCCGGCTGGACCAGAAGGCGGTCGATGAACTCGTCACCGGACCGTCGATCGAAAAGAGCATCGCGCCGTTAGGCAGTTTCGTCGCCGAGCCGATGCGGTTCGGCCGGATGTTCCTGGCGGGCGATGCCTCTCACAGAGTGCCGCCGACCGGCGCCAAGGGGTTGAATCTGGCGGCCAGCGACGTGCATTACCTCTCGCATGCGTTGCGGGAATATTACGACGAGAAATCGACCGCCGGGATCGACGGCTACTCGGCAAAAGCGCTGGCGCGGGTCTGGAAGGCGGTGCGGTTTTCGTGGTGGATGACCTCGATGCTGCATAAATTCCCCGATCAAGGCGAATTCGGCGCCCGCATTCAACTGGCCGAGCTGGATTATCTCGTCAGTTCGAAGGCCGCATCGGCGTCGCTGTCGGAGAATTATGTGGGACTGCCGTTTTAGCGCCGTCATTGCGGAGAGAGTCAGCGACGAAGCAATCCATCTCTCCCGGGCTCGCTGTGGATTGCTTCGCTTCGCTCGCAATGACGGGGAGGGATTCCAACATGCTCACTCTCTACTTCGCACCGGGCGCCAGTTCGTTTGCCGTGCATATCGCGCTGCACGAGATCGGCGTGCCCTTCGAGGGCAAGCCGATGTCGTTCAGGCAGAACGACATGCAGGCCCCCGAGTTTCTCGCGCTGAATCCGGAGGGCAAGGTCCCTACCCTCGTCGTCGACGGGCGTCCGCTGACCGAGGTCGCCGCAATCCTGTTCTATCTCGCCAAGCGTTTTCCTGAGGCCGGACTGCTGCCACTGGGCGATATCGAGGCCGAGGCGCAGGCGCTGTCCTGGATGTCCTTCATTGCTTCCACGCTGCACCCGGCGCGGCAGCGCGGCCTGGACTACGCCAAACAGGTCTATGGCATTACCGACCGACGCTTGGGCTGCGGCTGGGCGATCGGCCGCTATTCGATCGCCGATATTCATTTGTTCAGGCTGTATTGGCGGCTCGTCAATTCATTAAAGCCTCAGCCTGAAACCTTCCCGAACCTGACCGCGCATTATGCGCGGATGATGGCCCGGCCCGCAGTGCAGCGCACGATCGCGGCCGAGAGCGCGGTGGGGTATGAATTGCCGGCGTGAGCGGCACCTGCACCATTTCAAACACCCGCCGAAATCGCGTTTAAAACTTTGTAGGCGGTGCATCGCGTCGTCACTTCGCGTTCAATGGCGGCAAGTATCGTCAACACGCGAGCTGCACATGACTGCAACCGAAGTTCCAGAAGGCTTTGAGCCTCACTTCCGCAAAAGCCCGCTCACCGAACCCTGGGAGCCGCTTTATTCGAAGCGTACCGACAAGGCCGTGATCATCGGGCTGCGACTGGCGAAGCCGCATACCAACGGCCGTGGCCTGATCCATGGCGGGCTGATCGCCGCGCTTTCGGACAACGCAATGGGCTATAGCTGCGCGCACCAGATGGGCGGCGTGTCCTCGCTGGTGACGGTCGGGCTCGCGGTCGATTTCGTTGGTACGGCGGCGGTCGGGCAATGGCTCGCGGTCGAGACCGACGTGATCAAGACCGGCAGCACGATCTGTTTCGCGCAAAGCCTGATCAAGGCCGATGATGTCGTGATCGCGCGGGCCAATGCGACGTTTCGGGTGGTGCCGAAGAAGGAAGCGGTCGCGCCCGAGCGCGCGTGACGTGCAAGGGTCAGCCGAAATGCCAGTCGGCCGTCTCGGTCACGAGATCAATGAAGGTGCGCACCTTGGCCGATAGCAGCCGCGAGGTCGGATAGACGATGTGGATCGGCAGCGCCGGCTGCTCGAAGGCGGCGAGCACGATCTTGAGCCGTCCGGCCTTCAGCGATTCGGCCGCCTGATAGGCCAGCACCCGGGTCAGGCCGCCGCCCGCTTCCGCATACTGGATGGCGGCGTCAGCGCTGTTGGTCGAAAGCCGCGGCGTACTGGAGACGCGAATCTCGCGGCCTTCTGACGCAAAGCGCCAGTCCGGGGCGGCGGTCATGGCGCCGAAATGGACCGTGTCGTGGGAGGCGATCGCCTCCGGCGTCCGGGGCTCGCCACGCCGTTTGAGATAATCCTTCGAGGCCACCACGATCCGCCGCATCTGGCCGACATGGCGCGCCACCAGCGTCGAATCCGGGAGGTGGCCGATCCGCACCGCCAGATCGACGCCCTCTTCCACCAGATTTATCATGCGATCCGACAGCCGCAAATCGGCGGAGACCTCGGGATAGCGTTTGAGATAAGCCGACACGACCGGACTGACATGAAGCCGTCCGAACCCGACCGGGGCCGAAATCGTCAGCCGGCCGCCCGGGCGGGTACGTTCGCCCTCGGCCGCGCTTTCGGCCTCCTCGACATCACTGAGGATCCGCCGCGCGCGCTCCAGATAGCGCGCCCCGGCATCGGTCAGCGCGACCTGCCGCGTGGTCCGCTGCAGCAGGCGGGCGCCGAGGCGATCTTCCAGCGCCGCGATCAGCCGCGTCACGCCCGACGGCGACAGGCCGAGCTTGCGCGCGGCAGGCGCAAACCCCTGCAAATCGGCAACCGTGACAAAGGCCTGCATGGCGTCGATACGGTCCATGCCATTATTTCATATATTGCAACAGTGAAGTGTCAACTGAGACAATTGTTTAAAATTGCGGAGATGAGCATGTAACGCGGGAGAACGGGCGCGTTGGCGGCCATTGCTTTGAAGACTTGGCTTTCAGGAGTTGTTCCGATGTCAGACGTTCACACCTATCCCAGCCAAGCCTATTCGAGCGACGTCGCGTTCACGCCTGCGGTGAAGGCCGTGCAGGCCCGCAAAGGCTCGCGCGACGCCAATGCCCAGGTTGAGCAGCGCGGCGGCTGGCGCACCGAGATCGATGAAAATCTCGCGGCCTTCCTGGCGGAGACCAACAGCTTCTATTTCTCAACTGCATCGGCCTCCGGCCAGCCCTATATCCAGCATCGCGGCGGCCCGAAGGGCTTCGTCAAAGTCATCGACAAGAACACGATCGCGTTCGCCGACTACAGCGGCAACCGGCAATACATCACGCAAGGCAATCTCTCGGAAAACCCGAAGGCGCATATCTTCGTGATGGACTATGCGCATCGCCGCCGCGTCAAGATCTGGGGCGAGGCGCGCGTGGTCGATGACGATCCGGCGCTGACCAAAGCGCTGATGCCACAGGGCTACAGGGCGCGGCCCGAGCATGTGATCCTGTTCCGGATTTCGGCGTGGGACACCAATTGTCCGCAGCACATCCCGCAAAAATTCGACGCCGCCGACGTGGCGGCGGCGCTGGCCTCGCGTGACGCGCGCATCACTGAGCTCGAGGCCGAACTGGCCGCATTGAAGGGCGCGCCCGCCCCGGCGAGCGATAGCGCTGACTCATGAATGCGGGATGTCCGCGTTTGGGCGGTAAAGCAGGAATGTCACCTTTTGACGGTCCGGCCGTGCGTTGCAAGAAGTTTCTTCAACCTGGCAGACATTCCGACAGGTCCGTTGGGTGGAGGCTTCCTATGGCCAGCCCACGCCTGGCGCCGGAGCCTTGACGGTCAGCACCTGACCCGTCCGCCGTCCGTCGGTCATGGCTGCGGGACCACGCCACTCGGTCGCCACCAGAAGCAACGTTCTCCTGTCGGTGCCTCCGAGCATGCAGGCGAAGCAGCCTCGATCGAGATTGATCGACTGCAGGGCCTCGCCGCCCTCGCGAACGCGCACGCAACGCTTGTTGGGGACGTCGGCGTACCAGATGGCGTTCTCAGCATCGAGGCAGATACCATCGGGAACGCCATCGCCGAGATCGGCCCACACTCGCCGGTTCGAAAGGCCACCGTCGGCCTCGATGTCGAAGGCCGTGAGCTTTCTGCCGTACGATTCGGCCACGATCAGGGTCGAATTGTCGGGCGTCACCGCCATACCGTTGGGAAAGGCAACGCCGTCCACCACCTGCCGGGCGGAACCGTCCGCGGTAACGACGGCGATGGTCCCAGGGACGAAATCGGCGCCGGCCATCAGGTCGAAGCCGGCGGCGTTGACGTAGGCGTTGGCGCGACCGTCCACGACGATCTCATTCCAGCCGAGTTTGGAGAGACAGGTCAGATCGGCATGCGTCGCCAGCGAGCCGTCGGGTTCGAGGCGCAGGATCCGCCGGCCGCTCATGATAATCAGGCGTCCATCCGGTAGGAAGTCGAAGCACAATGGAATCGAGGGATCGCGAACGACGACCTCGCTCGTACCTTCGAGATTGACGGCGATAACCTCATGCGCGACCCAGTCCGAGACCCAGAAACGTCCGTCGCGCCAACGTGGCGACTCGCCGAACCCGAGACCGCTCATCAGGGTTCTCACTTCGGGCACCGATGAATCCTCCAACGGCATCAGAACCTCCTTGGGCGACGCCCTTCCGGTCGTCTCTCTACCTTGCCTCGGTAGTGGCCTCACCTAAAGACGAACGAGACGGCCCTGCGCCGACACCCCTGAATGATTTTCTTGAGGCATCGCCAATGTCAGCTTCGGGTCTCGTGAACAGATGGGTACCTTTGGGTCGCCAGGTCCGTTTCTGGCATGTTTGAGACCTGCCCGCCTATCCTGAGAATGACTGTCACCGGGGTAGACCGGAAGTGGCTGCCCCAAGGTCAAAACGACGCGATTGACCCTTAGCGGTCATCACGGCAGTCGTCGTTCGATCGCTCGGTCGACCTCAGCGAGTCACCGGCAGCCACCGTTTGATGTGCACTTTACGCCGAAGCCAAACCAATCAGTTTCATCGAGCAGCGTCATGCGCCGTCGGCTCTGACGCTGATGCTATTAGTACGGCAGCGACCAGGGCCGATGCGGCGCCAAGCGTGATTGAAGGTGCATAGGACCCAAAGCGATCAAACAAATCGCCTGCGAGCTTCGGTCCAACAAACGATCCGACTGCCCCACCGGTATAAAGGAGACCGATGATGCCGCTGGCGTTCCGGCTCCCGAAATAGTCGACCGTGATGGCGGGATACAGCGCGACGAATCCGCCATAGCCAGCGCCGAAAACAAGCGCGAATATCGCAAGCTGCCAGGCCTGCGTTGCGGTGAGCCACCAGATTTGCACCAACGCTAGCCCAACGAACATCGCCGTCAGTAACTGTCGCCGGCCGATCTGATCCGCAAGTCCTCCGAGTGCAAACCGTCCGGCCACGCTGCCGATTCCGATCAGGCCGAATATCCCCACGGCGGTGCCGTGGGACAGGCGGTAATCTTCCGCATAGGGCACCAGATGCACGAATGGGACGGAAGCGCCGATCCATACTGAAACTAGAGAAAGGTAGAGCAAAACGAAGGAGCGCGAACGGACCGCCTCACGAAGGGTGAGGCCCTCGAGCGGAGAGGAGCCGACCGCTGAATTGAGATTTGCGATTCCTCCATCGGCAAGCGCTCCGCGGCGCTCAGGCGAGCTGTCGGTGAAGAGAGCCGCAGTGCCGCCGAACAAAACAGTAAATATTCCGAGCACAATCCAGGTATCCCGCCAGCCGATCCAGGAGATCAGTGCCGTCGCAACCGGGGGTACGACCAGCGTCCCCAAACCTATGCCAGACACCGCTATTCCGGAGGCCAGACCGCGACGACGGACGAACCGGCGCTGAACGGCGGCGAGCGACGGGACGAAGGAAAAACCGATACCCAACCCAAGGCCTAGGCCAAAACCGAGATAGATTTGCCAAAGCGCGTCCGCTGTTGCCGCGTAGATCAACCCCGCGCCTCCGATCACTACGCCAAAGAAACAGGTGAATCGAGAGCCGAACCGATCGGCAACGGGCCCGCTAATCGCCCCAACGAGATAATAAAATGGAACGGCGATTGAGAAGATCAGCGAAATCTCGCCTCGGGACGCGTGGAAGGTTTGCTGAAGCGAAGTGAAAAACGCGGAGAAGCTGTACGCACTGCCGAACGTCGCGAACATCACGCCAAATGCGCTGGCGACCACGCCCCAACCTCGCCTCGTGGAGAGACGGATCGCTCGTGCGCTCTCTATCTCGGATAGGATCGCCGTCATCTTCTTACTCCTGTCTACCACGAATGTGACGCGGATCGCCCAACCGTCTTTTGACCACCATGCTGAGCCGTACACCCCGTTCTCGAAGCGTAGTGATTTCCGCCCACCGGGCTTGTTACCGCCGCGTGGACTACTCCGCGATCATTTCGCCGGAGCCGCCGAGTTCCTGCGGGAAGTCTTTCAGCTTCGGGAGGCCGTCGCGCACGGGCAGCACCGTCTCGGCGTAGTTGGCGTGAAAACTCGGTGAGAACGCAAGAGTAGGGAGCGTCGTGACGAAAACGTTCAGCAGGTGGAGTGTCGGATGACAATTCATCAAATGGACGCCGCACCTCGCGCATGATTTCCACTGGCTCATGGCCCGCTTCTGAGACGTCACGACATGTTGCGAACCGGCTTTGATCCGGACCGCCTTGGGATCCCACAGGCTGAAAGCGTTGAAAGGATTTCCGGAGCTGGAACGGCAAGAGTTGCAATGACAATAACCCATGGCTTCCGGCGGTCCGGTCACCTCGATCTCGATAGCGCCGCAAAAGCAGTTTGCAAAATGTGACACACTTCATCCGTTCAAAATTTCTCGGAATCGGAAACACGCGCGGCATTGTTCGGCTGCCAAGCTGCGCGTCGCATTTGCGCGCGCATACAATCGACACGCCGCCCACCCGGAACGCTACACTTGCAACTTCTGCTAAGATAAGGCAAATATATTGTTTATATTATTTTGATAAGGAAAACTTTGAATGCGCGGCCTGAACCTCGACCAACTGCGAGCCCTCCTCGAAGTCGTCGAGCACGGGAGCTTCTCTGCCGCGGCGCGCCGGCTACACCTGACGCAACCGGCGGTCAGCTTGCAGATCCGCGAGCTTGAGCGGCGATTCGGCTTGCAGCTCATCGAGCGTCTGGGCAAACAGGCGCATGCTACGGTTCCGGGCCGCGAGCTTGTCGAAGCGGCGCAGCGTATTTTCCGCGAGTGCGATCACGTTGATACGACGATGCGCCGATTTCGCGAGGGCTGGATCGGCCGCGTACGTCTCAGCATGACGCTGACGTCAATGGTATACAGACTACCGCCGATCCTCCGCAAAATACGGCTCGATCATCCCGGCATCGATCTGATCATCACCAATACGCCAACGCCGACTAGCGTCGAAAACATCCTACATAACAGGATCGATCTTGCGCTGGTGAATCTGCCGGTCCAGAAGAAGCAACTCAAGACGACGACGCTTTGCGCGGAGGAAATGGTGGCGATATTTCCCGCCGGTACGCGGAACGTTGCCGACGAGATCACGCCCAACGATGTTGCGCGGCACAATCTGCTGGTAGAGCAGCAGAGTAGCGCAGCTTACTCGCTCGTCGTGGGTTGGCTTTCCGGACATCCGACACGGACGCGGGAGCCCATGCCTCTCGGGACAGTCGAGGCATTGAAGAGCGCCGTTGCATCGAATCTCGGCATGGCAATCGTGCCTGAAGTGGCGGTCGCTACGCACAGGTCCGATTTCATCGTACGACCGTTAAGGCCAGCGTTGTCGCGTACACTCGCACTCATCGAGCATCGTAACAAGCCGAACGAGCCGGCGCTTGAAATCGTGCGCAATGCACTGCTCGGATTGCGAACAGTCGCAGCAATCGAGCCCAAGACGCATCGGCCTCGACGCTCGGAGGTCCGGTAATGGCACTTTTGAGACCTGCCCGCCTATCGTGAGAATGTCCGTTCATCGGGGGTAGACCGGAAGTGGCTGGCCCAGGGTCAAAACGACGCGATGACCTTTAGCGGTCATCACGCAGTCGCCGAAGAATGGAATCAGCTTGTTCCGCAATTTCGCGCACGATATCAGCGGCAGATTGCGGCTTCGACACCAGACCAACGCTCTGTCCGGCCCACAGCGACATGGCATCAATGTCGCCTGCGGCATCAGCACCAGGCGTGTAGGATTGATAGCGAACAATGGGGCCAATGGATCGCGATGTGCCGATCACTTCCCCCTCTCCCGACCGTTTACCAGAGGGAGGACGACCCGTCGCTTCCCAAGTCTGAACAGTTTGATTTCTAAGCGTACGATGGGGCGCATTCGGCCAACGGACGTCGAACAGGTCTTCCAGATAAATCGTGTCTGTTTCATTGGCCTGCAGAATACGTTCGCGATAACGAGGGTGAATTGCGGCCTCGTTACTGGCAAGAAATCGAGTGCCAATCCAAGCGCCTGCCGCGCCGAGCGCTAAAGCCGCAGCAAGACCCCGTCCATCCGCTATGCCGCCGGCGGCAACCACGGGCGCAGGTGAAACGGCATCAACTACAGCCGGTATCAGCGGCATCGTCGCCACGGTCCCGCGGACATGGCCACCGGCCTCCCATCCTTGAGCGACGACAATGTCAACACCGGCGTCTATCGCTCGCTTCGCATCCGCGGCCGATCCAACGGTGTGCATCACGATTGCGCCGCCCTCTTTTGCGCGCGGTACCAAGTGAAAGGGATCTCGCCAGAAGAAGGAGATGATCGGAACGCGCTCTTCGAGGCAAACCGCGAGGCGCTCTTCCTGAGGAAAATCGAGATTAAGATTCACCCCAAACGGTCGAGACGTCAGAGCTCGCGTTTCACGAATTTGTCGTCGCATCGTGTCGGCGTCCGCACGCCAAAGCACCAGCATGCCCAGTCCGCCTGCATTGCACACGGCGGCTGCGAGGACAGGACCGACTGCACCCGCCATCGGCGCCTGAACAATCGGCAGTTCGATCCCCAATCGCGTACATAGAGCCGTCTTCATGCGGCGCACTCCTAGCTGGCCCTCAATAGGTTCCGCTCAAAACGTTGATGATGTCAATCTGCGTCGACCTCCCTTATTGGCTTCTGGTCAACCTCAAGACCGCCAAGGCAATGGGGATCACCATCCCGCCAGCGCCGACGAGGTGATCGAATAGCGACGCCGTTGCTGCGGTGCATGAGTCCGCATATGGCACGCTTGAGACATGCTGACGGACCATGAGAATGTTTGTTGATGGGACCATCGCGCAGGCGGGACGAAGGAACGACCGCCAGGCACGAACAAAGGAGGAAGATTGTCGGTCGCGCGATAACGAACCGGTTTTGGACATCAATGCTAGCTGGGCGTGCGATTGACCGTGTTTGAACGGACAAGTTTTTGCCGCGATTGCTTCGCACTGTCCGGCAGCTTTGTTGCCGGGGCGGCGCGAGGTTTTTACCATGTATCGATCTACTTTCCTTGCCGCTGCTCTGCTTTCCATCGCACACGCAGCCAACGCTGAAAGCGGTCTTGCCTCCTACTATGGCGGACACGGCCACCGGGGTGAGATGACTTGTGCTCATCGCACCAGGCCTTTGGGAAGCATCGTCACGGTGGCGCGCGCCGGTCATTCAGTACGCTGCCGCGTCAATGATCGCGGACCATTCGTTAGGGGTCGGGTTATCGATGTGTCGATCAGCGCGGCGCGTGCGCTCGGCATGATGAGAGCCGGCGTGGTCCGCGTCTCGGTCCAATGACGCTGGTTTCCACCTAGCTTCGATGGAGCGCTCGCATATAGCGGCATTGCTCAAGCTCGCAAGGGCCACTGCAATAGCCCGACAGTTGGACTTACGCGGCAGTGAATTTCTGGCAATCGGGTGAGGGGGCGTTCGGATTGTGGCGCATGATAAAACGAGTTTTATTTGCGGCGCTGGTCTTTGCCGCTCCGGCCTGCCTGGTCTTGGCGCAGGATGCCAAGATCTCCGTCGACATGATCGGAATAGGCGGCATGAGTTGCGCTTACTGGCGGTCAACGCAAGAGCATCGGCTAGAGGGGACCATCTGGATCTACGGTTTCTGGACGGGACTCAATTACGTTGCTGCAGCGAGTGATCAAACACAGGCGAAAATTGACACGGCGGCGATAGTGAACGAAGTCGAAAAGACATGCGCTCATCAAACGTCGCAGACATTAGCCAGCGCCGCATGGACCGCTTATCTTGGGTCTAAGAGGTAGCCATGCCCCGAGACCACGCCAGAAATCGGTGTGTCAGCTCGTACGGCCAACCATCGCTCAGCCGCGATAGTGGACAGGGCACGGATCTTGAGAATTGCAAGGCTAAGTTCATGATCACATGCTTACGCATCCGCGCCGGGCTGACGGATTGAGGCGCAGAAGTGTGGTGACCGCCCGGCAAATGCCATGCATCGCCGCCACGACTCACCGCCCAAACCCCGCGTCTCAGCGAAGGAGACCAGACTGAGACCCGCTCGATCCTGGCCGACTTGCGATAGCGCAGCCGGCGGCCTTAGTCGTCCCAAATGCGCTCACCGCACCGGCATTCGTAGATGCGAAGGGTTTTGCCTCTGCGCGGGTCAAGCATTACTTGAACGATGTTGGGTCGATCACCGCAGCGAATACACTTGAGCTCTTCCTTAGTCTCTTCGCCGGTCAGCCTGCGAGTACTAAAAAAGTTCATGTGATGCTCCTAGTGGGTATCCAATAGGACGATGGAACTTGATTCCGCAAAATTGGCTTAATAGTGATTATTTCGTGGCTCCATCGTAGAATTACGGCGCTCGGAGCATGACCATGACCGATGAATAGCTTGCTTGCGGGTTTGTCCCCTTTCAAGGCACGCCATTGAACCTGTAGACTGCCACCTTGGAGCGAGGTCCCCCACCGCAAAGGATTTGTGATGGAAAGGGCAAGGTTTGGTGAACCCAAGATTTCCGCCTTTGACAGCGCTCGGAGTGCTGCGACCTACTTGGTCGAGCTTTTAATAGTCGCCGCGAGTTACATTGGCCTTGCCGGGTCCGCGCTATTGCTACCCGCGATTAATCCGGCCGCGACGCCGTTGTGGCCACCAACCGGGTTCGCGCTCGCGCTAGTCCTGCTGCGCGGCTACCGGATTTGGCCCGCGATTTTAGTGGGCTCTCTCTCTCCTTACCTCATGGCCGACCGATCGCTCTTAGAGTTGGGCTCAGTCGGGATCGGTACTCTCCTCGCTGCGTTTGCCGGGACATGGCTGATTGATCGCTGGTCGAACGGTCACCAGACGTTTGCTACCCCCTCTAATATCGCAAAGTTTGCAATCATTTCCTTTGCGCCGACCACGATCATTAGTTCAACCATCGCCCTGGCAGGATTCATTCTCGCCGACACACCAGGTTTTTCCGATTCTGTCGTCACCTGGTTGACCTGGTGGCTTGCAGACGCGGCTGGGACCTTAGTTGTTGCTCCGGTCGTCGTGCTCTGGGCGATTATGCCTTTACGTGGTTTTTCCAAATGGAGCCTGTTGGAATCGGTCGCAGTCTCTATTCTCGTGAGCGTCATCGGGATCGTTGCTTACAGCCCGCTCATCGGCAGTAACCTCATCAGCGATGACCTCAACGTGCTGCTGCCGTATCGGAGCCTTCTTGGCTTTCTGGTTTTACTACCGTTGATGTGGGCTGGTTTGCGCGGCAATCAACGCAACGTCGCCACGGCCGCGCTCATTTTCTTCGGAATCGCAGTGTGGGGTTTCTCGGTGGGTAGCGATCCATTTCCGAAAACGGATCCGAATGGAGCCCTACTATCGTTACTCGTGCTTTCGATCAGCGTATCAGTGCCGCCTCTCGCTTTGGCTGCAGCAATTGCGACACGCCAAAACACCGAAACCCATTTGCTTTCTGTGCAGGACCAATTGAACCGTCAGATTGAGCGAAAAACCTTGGTGCTTAACAGCGTCAAGCGCCACTTCCAAACTCTAATCGAAGGCGTTGTCGACTATGCGATTTTTGCGCTCGATAGAGAAGGGCACGTTGCAAGTTGGAATAGCGCCGCACAAAAAATCATGGGCTACACCGCTGAAGAAATTATCGGCAAGCATTTTGGAATATTTTATCGACCGGATGAGCGCCGCGCGGGCGCACCAAACCGTGCATTGGAATTGGCTATCCAAAGCGGCAAGCACGAAGTTGAGGGTTGGCGCATCAGAAAAAATGGCACGCCGTTTTTCATCACCGGCTCGGTCTCTTCGAACCGTGATGACGCAGGAAATCTGCTCGGTTTCATCAATATACTCCGGGACGCAACCGAGCGACGCGACGCGGAAGAGAAACTGGTCCAGGCACGCGAACAGCTTGCAATGTCGCAGAAAATGGAGGCAATCGGCAAACTGACTGGCGGGATTGCGCACGACTTCAACAATCTATTGATGATCATTGGAGGTAGTGCTCAGATCTTTGCACGCCTGCTCGATCCGAAACTGCCAAAAGCAATCGAAGCCATACAGACCGCCGCCAAACGCGGAGAAAGTCTCACGCGCCAATTGTTGACATTCTCTCGTCATCAGCATCTTAGCCCGACGGTCGTCGATTTGAATGCTTCCATAAAGAACATGCGGACCATGATTGAAAGCTCGCTGCGCGGGAACATTGTGTACAACGAAAATATTGGTGACGGTGTTTGGCTGGTTAAAGTGGACCTTGCCGAACTAGAACTTGCGATTGTCAATATCGCCGTTAATGCCCGCGACGCAATGCCAAACGGCGGCACGTTCACGCTATCCGTCAACGACGTGACGGTAAATCAGGAAATCGGCGATAATCAGCCTTAAAGGAGCCTTCCTTGCGATAGCGTTTAGCGATACGGGCACTGGTATTCCGCCAAATCTTCTGTCCAAGATGTTCGATCCATTTTTCACAACCAAAGAGGTCGGCAAAGGAACCGGGCTCGGTTTGTCGCAGGTATATGGTTTTGCGCACCAAGCCGGCGGAACGGTGACGGCTGACAGCAAGGTCGGACGAGGAACAACGATTACGGTCTATTTACCGTCTTGTGCGGACGAGCAAATCACCAGCAAAGAGGCCTCCGCTGCTAAAACAAGACCACAGCATTCGCAACGGCTGACGGTCCTCGTTGTCGACGACAGCGCTGATGTGGCGGAAGTGACATCCTCGCTGTTCGAGCATCTGGGCTATGAGACCATCTATCGGGATTCGGCCGAAGCGGCGTTGAAACTGCTTGAAGCCGGTACGAAGATCGATCTCGTCTTCAGCGATATCGTCATGCCAGGGACCATCGACGGCGTCGGACTTACGAGAGAAATCCGTTCGCGGTATCCCAATTTGCCGGTGGTCCTTACGACCGGTTACAGCGATGCGGCCAACGCAGCTCCGTCAAATATAAGAGTACTACGCAAGCCGTTCGATACCGAGGCGCTAAGAGATTTTATCCATGATATTACGCCTCCGAGATTTTTGAAACCATCCGCCGTGCCGCTGGCGTCAAGCACGGCTGGCGCTTTGCGCAGAAATTGATCGACCGTGGCCAGCAGCGTCATTACGGCCTTGCTCGGCCGTGCCGACGCAGCAATCGAATAGGCTTTGTCACAGTGCGTGAGTCCGGCCTTGGCACCTTTGAGGCCTGCCGACGGGCGGTGACGATGTCTGTTCGTGAGGGTAGATCGGAAGTCCTCGGTAAGCGCCAAACCGACGCGATTGACCGATCTCGGACATTCGACTGGTTGGACCCAGACTGGTAGATCGCTTACCCTCGGGTTGAGAACACCGGAGGCAGGACTAGCAATGAGGCGAACTGAAGTTCATCACACTTGTTGGCGGCGCGGCGGCTTGGCCGTTTGCTGCGCGGGCGCAGCAGCGTGGCATTCCGGTGATTGGCTTTCTCGACAGCGGGTCGCCGACCGGCATGAGAGAGACGTTGGCCGCGTTCCATCGCGGTCTGGCCGAAGCCGGGTACACCGAGGAACAGAACGTCACCGTAGAATATCGCTGGGCACGAGGACGCTACGATCAACTGCGGGCTCTTGCCCCTGAACTGGTGGCCCGACCGGTAGCGGTGATTGTGGCCACCCGCAGTCCGCTCCGGCACGCGCAGCACGGGCCTCGACCTCCACCATCCCAATTGTGTTCCAGAGTGCTTCAGCCGACGAAATTCGATCTTGTCATCAACCTCAAGACTGCCAAAACGCTCGGAATCACGGTGCCCACGACGCTGCTCGCCACAGCCGACGAGGTGATTGAATAGGATTTCGTGTGCTGCTCGGCGCAAGTCAGCTTTTGGCGTGAAGAAAACGCGTAAAAAAGAGTCATGCCGCCTGCTGCAGCGGCGCCCAGGCGAACTCCGGATAATATTGCAGCATCAGCCGGTCGACATAGGCGGTGAGATTCGCGAACTGCTCGGCTCGCTGCCGCAGCGGCGATTCGAAGAACGGCGTCAGGATGCCGGCCAGCGCACCGAACGCAGTGGCATCGGTGCCGCAGGGGGTGTCGCCGAACAGATAAGGCTTGTCGCCCAGCTGCACCGACAGCGCAAACAGCGAGCGAACGGCCAGATCGACATCCTCTTCCGGGGCGTGGCGGCCGAGGCCGCTCAACAGATAATTCTCCGCCACGCGAAACTGCGCGTCCTCGCGCATTTTTTCGCGCAGATGTTCCGGCGCGCCGTCGAAGAAATGCGCCGGCCCCTTGGCAAAGTTCTCAGCGTCGACCCAGCGCGCCCCGACCAGCGCCCAATAGACATGGTGCTCGATCATCCGCTCGAACGCCCAGGCCTGCGCGCGTGTCTGCAAGGACAGCGGCGCGTCGAAATCGAAGCCGTATTTGCCCTCGATATGCGCGCGAATGAAGGTGGAATTGGCGATGCTCTCGGCCTCGTCGACGATGTATGGCAGCTGCCCCTTGGGCGAGGCCGGAGGCTTCGCCCTGTCCTTGCGATAGGCAAGACCGGCCATCTTCAGCTGGACTTCGGTCTTGGTCACAAAGGGGCTGATTTCCGGCAAGCCGAACCCGGCGCCGAAGCCATAAAGCGTAATCATGCAGGTCTCCCGATCTCCTGAAGCCCCCGAACCTAGCGACCTGCTGCTGCCACCGTGGTGTCAGCAGCAGCAATGCCGGCCGCGACCCCCCTCTTCCTGCGGCGTACGGTGCCCACGGGCCCACGAAACAAACTGCCGTTGCGCAAAGGCGCACATTGCGGTGAATGAACGCCATGCCAGCTCAACCATCGCCCAGCGCAGATCTGACGTGACGCTGTGGATGGAAACCAGCTGTTCCAGGGCGAAGGACTTGGCATTCACAAGGTTGGCATTCACAACAGGCAGGCGGCTTCCCCGGAAGCCAAATTCGCTGAAAATCGTCATGGACAAATTCCCTTCAGTTGAGATGTTGTCCCGATATACCTACCCCCTGCTGCCAACATACTGTCAGCATCGGCAACACGGGCCCGTAAAAATCGACAAGAGAAGAGACGTGCCATGAGACGCGCCGACCGGTTGTTCCAGATCATTCAGGTGCTCCGGCGCACCCGCAAGCCGCTGACCGCGGATGCAATCGCCGCCGAGCTGGAGACCTCGAAACGGACCATCTACCGCGACATCGCAACGCTGATCGAACAGCGCGTGCCGATCCGCGGCGAGGCCGGCATGGGCTACATCCTGGAGAAGGGATTTGACCTTCCGCCGTTGATGCTCACGCCCGACGAGATCGAGGCGGCCGTGCTCGGCGCGCAATGGGTGGCGGGGCACGCCGACCCCGTGCTGGCGCGTGCCGCCCAGGACCTGATGGCGAAGGTCGCCGACACCGTTCCCGAACGCCTGCGGCCGTTCGTGCTCGAACCCGCAAGCCGCGCACGTCCCGGCTGGTACCGGGAGCCCGACCGCATCGACATGGTGCGGACCCGCGCCCAGATCCACGAGGGCAAGAAGATCACTCTGAACTATCGCGACGAGCAAGGCCGCGCGACCCGGCGCACCATCTGGCCGATCGCCATCGGTTATCACGAAGCGGTGCGGATTCTGGCGGCGTGGTGCGAACTGCGCAAGGATTTCCGCAGTTTCCGCACCGACCGTGTCGTCGACGCGGTGTACCACGACGAGAAGTACCCGGAGCGGCGCGACCTGTTGCGCGCGAAATGGCGGCGGAGCCTGGTCTGGGAGGCGCCGAAGGATACCTGACCCGCGGGATGATTTTTGGTTGAATCGGCCCGTACGCAGACTTGGTTCACCTACTCCCGAGGGATGCGAAGGTATCATCGAGGCCCAAACACCTCACCATGGGCTACTCGAAATACGCTGGTCAGCGCCCCAGGAAGGATGCGTCGTCGGGCATTTGCCCCAGGTTTTCGAACTCGGTCACGACGCCGTCCACGAAGGTGATGCAGGCGAACGTTCCCTTCGCACCGGTCTCGAAGACCACGCGCGAAGCTGGCTGCCCGTTGAAGACGTAATCGACGCGGAATTTTGCCTCGCCATAGATCTCCTGCATGTCGCTCGCTGTCAGGCCCAGATGAGGCGTGGACATCGGCCCCTCGCTTTTGGCTTCCGGCGGCGACGGCAAATCAACCACGAAGAGATCTGCGGGAACCTCCCGGCCGACCGCCCTGGCGACGACACGATCCGCCCTAAAGAACATGCTGAGGTCGGCGAGGCCGGCGCGCGAATACACCCACTGGTCGACGTTGATGCCGAAGAGCGTGTGATGCAGGACATCGGCAGGCTCTCCAAGCACGCGCCTCACGGCGCTGGCGGCCATTCCTGGCCAAGCCTTATGGCTGTACGCGGGGAGATCGCCCTTGTCGACCCGGAAGGCATCGAGCGTGACGCGCGACAGCCTGCCGTCGGTGAGGGTAACCTTGCTTGGAATCGCACCCGGGAATTCGAGCCTGCGCATATTGGCCCCTTCGGCGGCGAAGATCGTTTCGCGCGGCGCGTCGCCCATGACGCGGGTCACGTCCTGTGCCGTCATTCCGAGATGCAGTTGGCGAGCGGGAGTTGCCAGGAAATCGATACGCGGCGACGTCGCGTTGAAGTCGTGGAACGCGCGCGCCGCTGTGATCGTCAAACCGATGGCGGCGGCTGCCGCCATGGCGATAACTTTCCGTTTCACTGTGAGCTCCATTTGCAAGCGCGGATTTTCTTCGCGAGGTAAATGTTCACCTGCGCGCCGCGGAAGAGCGCCATCATCCTGGCGTCGACGGCGTGTTCTTCTGCGTGACACCACGATCGGCCTGGTAGGGCGGGTTGGCCGGGGCGGTTGGGCAAGCGCCGACGGCGTATGCGCAAAACCTTCCAGAACGAGCGAGAGCGCGGACCACCAAATCAGCGTCATCAGGCGGTCTGCCGTCCTTGTCATCGCGGTTGACTCGTTCGCGCGCGAAGCAGCAGATCGTTGCGTCGCCACTGCCCGCGCATCCTTGCGGGGAAGTCCGCGCTCGGCAATCCGATCGGCGATATAGCTCGCGTCCTCGCCAACGCCGTAGATCAGGCCGGACTTGGCGGTATGCAGCCAGGGCAGTCCGACAAAAAACAATCCGTCATACGCGCACACCCCACGCGTCTGGATCGGGAATCCATCGCCGTCGACGACCGGAAGCTTGATCGTGGAGAAGTCGAAACTATAGCCGGTTGCCCAGATCACGTTGGTGATGCCGGCGGCTTTCAGATCGAGCTCGGCCAGCATCGGCTGCGCCAATCCGTCGCGAAGGGCCGGCAACATTTCTTCCGGCACTGTCATTCCGGTCCTGGCGACATAGGCATCCACGGACTTGATGAACTCGGCCTCGGCCCGGTCGGCCGCAGTCAGATTGTCGTGCAAGTCACCCGCGAGCTCGATGATACCGTCTTCGATGCCCGCAAGACGGCCGAACAGCACAACGCCGTCTCGCGCGAATTGGTGCAGGTTGATGGTATGGCCGCCCCTGGTGCCCGAGATGTGCGGCTTGCCGGCGAACTTCGCTTTCGGCGATGGCAGTTCGCTGACCTTTCGATCGTACTGGCCAAGTCTGGCAAACCACCAGTTCGCGTCTTTGTCGCGATAACGCCGCGGCGTTCGCCCGGCGCGGCCGACGGCGAGATAGACCCTTCGACCGGATTCATGGAGTTCCTCGGCGATCTGCGCGCCGGATTGCGCGCTGCCGACGACAAGCACGGCGCCGGGCAGAAGCTGTTGCGGGTTGCGATAGGTGTCGGAGTGAAGCTGCTTGATGTTGGCTGGAAAATCGCCACTCAGGGCGGGGATCTTCGGCGTCTGATAGAGTCCAGTCGCCACGACGACATTGCGCGCCCTTATCAGCTCGCCATCCTCGATCTGAACATCATACTGACCGGTTTTGTCGTCGCGCCCCTGACACGCGTGCGGTAGCGAACCGGCAGCGGTCGTGCGAGGTTTTCGAAATGGGCGACAACTTCATCCCGCGGCATGAAGCCATCGGGGTCGTCTTCACCGTACTGGACGCCGGGCAAGCGCGATTGCCAGCGCGGCGTATTGAGGGTAAACGAATCCCAGCGGTGGTTGCGCCAAGCTTCGCCCGGCCCTTCTGCCTGTTCGAGAACGACGTGGTCCTGCGACAATTTCGACAGGTAGTAGCTGACGGCAAGCCCGGCTTGTCCTGCTCCCACGATGACTGTATTCACTGCTGTGGTCGTTGACATGGCACTGTCCCTTTCGGTCTGAGACGCGACCAACCGTGATCGCGTGTGGCTCTGACCTAGGCCGCGCCAAATGATCGATCCAACGCATGTTTTTGCTGTAAATGATTTCAATGCTCGATGGATTGCGGTCAAAATGGTCATTGCCAAGGGAAGCAATGAGCTATCGCATTGACCTGCAACGCCGTGCGAGAGGCGTCACGTCACGGATAATTTCCCGGAGATGATGTCGATAAGCGCCTCGGCCGCCCGGCTGTGATAGCGCTGAGAGTGATGCAACTCGTAGAAATTGCGGTCCGGCAGTTTCAGGGGGACGACATGCAGCAAACCCGCCTCTATGGCTGGTGCCGCTACCGAAGCCGAGATGGCTGTAGCGCCAAGGCCCGCTTCCACCGCGGCTCGAACCGCCTCGTTTGACGGCAACTCCATCGCAACCCGCAAATCGTTCGGGCGAACGCCAAATCCCGCCAGTGCCTGCTCGAAGACGGAACGAGTCCCGGAACCCGGTTCGCGCAGCACCCACTCTGCCTCGGCAATTTCCGCCGCTTCCAGGGTCTTGCGGTCAGCCCACGGATGACCCGAGCCGACAACGACGATCATCTGGTCTCGCGCGATGGGGCGACTTACCAACAATGGCTCGAGCACTTCCCCTTCCACGAATCCCAGTTCGGCGGTCCCGGCATGTATCGCTGCTGCCACCTGCGCGGTATTGCCGATCGACAGCCGAACATCGATCGCAGGATAAGTTCGGCGGAACCCCACCAGATAACGGGGGAGCCAGAAGCTTGCGATCGTCTGGCTTGCCTGCACGCACAGCGTTCCTCTCTTCAGGCCGCTGAGTTCTGCAAGCGCCAATTCCGCGGTTTGAATACGAGAGAGAATGGCTTTGGCTTCAGTCAGAAATACCTTGCCGACCTCGGTGAGCTCAATACCCCGTCCAATCCGATTAAACAGCTTGGCGTCATGCCGCCCCTCGAGCGCCGCGATCGCCGCGCTCACCGCCGATTGGGTCAAATTCAGCACTTCGGCGGCTCGAGTGATATGCTGCCTCTCGGCGACCGCAACAAAGATCCGAAGCTGCTCAAGCGTCATACCCTGCATCATACCATAATCCCGCTGCGGCGCACCCCACCCGCTAGGACAACACAGTTGCCTTTTAGGCGATGAGGGGGAGGCGCCGCGTTGCTTATATTCCGCCGGGCTCGCTGTCGGCACTGCGCGGACAGGCAGTGCGCTGCCGGCCACAGATCAACAAGAGCCGGAGCTTTTCGAACGTCATGGTGCGATTGCTACTGCGTAAGTTTGATGAGTATCAGGCAGGACGTTGCAATGAAAAGGAACGCGACGGCTCCCAGGATGGCCGGGCGCAGCCCCTTGGCGTAGAGCCTCGAGATGTCGGTCTCGAGACCCATGGCGGCGAGAGCGACGGATAGCAGAAATGTCGTGAGCGTGACGATCACCTTCCTTGCGTCGGGAGGAATGGCGACCACCGTGTTGAGGCCGACCAGCGCAATAAAGCCCAAAGCGAACCATGGGAATGGCGGCGTTGCCGACCTGGTCGGCGCGCGCCTTGCCGAAAGCCGCGCCCTGATGCTCAGGGCAAATACCATGGGCGCCAACAGCATGACGCGCGCCAACTTGACCATGGTTCCGATGTCGCCTGCGCGTTGGCCATTTTGGAAGGATGCCGCAATCACTTGCGCGATCTCATGGATCGAAGCGCCGCTCCACAACCCATATGCCTGAGGATCGAGGCGCAGGAGACCTTGCAGTAGAGGATAGGCAAACATGGCGATTGAGCCAAATATCGTAACGCTTGCAATCGCGTAGGCAACATCCTCGTCGTGTGCTTCGGTAACCGTGTTGGTTGCGATGATCGCCGAGGCCCCGCAGATCGATGTACCCGCGGCGATGAGCTGGGAGAGCTTGGGATCAACCCCGAGGGCCCGGCCCACCCAAACGGTGAATGTGAAGGTGGCGACCACGGTGATCGCGATAATGAGCAATCCCCTCACTCCGACTCCCGCAATCTCTGTCAAGGTGAGCTGATAGCCAAGAAGAACGATCGCAAAGCGCAGCAGTCGCCGAAGGCTGAACGCGATACCTACTTTCGCGAAGGAAGGCGTGCCGACTGTATTGTGAAATGCCATTCCGATCACAATGGCAAGGATCATTGGACTGAGCGTGGCCATCCCAGGAATGTGGCGCAAGAGAAAGGCGGCCGCTGCAATCGCTCCGGCAAGCAATATTCCCGGCAACAAGGCGAGAGCCGAACGCATGTCGGATCGCGTAACGTTCGCTTGTGTGGCGCTACGGTTTGCATGGTGTGTCGCGATCGTCATTGGAGTGGCTCCGTTTGGTACCACCCCGAATATCGGTCCTGCCGATAAGCACCTAACAGATCGTTATTATGGAAATGTTCGGCAAAATCGATCGATACAGAATTACGGCTCGACGTCACGTCTAGACCGGGTTGTTGCCACCGCCGAACTGTACTTGAAGTCACTTCCGCTTATCGGCGCATCGCGTCATTTCGTTGCGATGCGGAACTTGGTCGCTAACGGGCATAGCGGACATTGGTCAAGCCCGCACCAATCAAGCTCGATTTATGATCACGCACCATGGCGCGACTGGCCGGCTCGTTCATTCCGCGCTAAACGAGGCCATGGATAAAGCCGGACCGGCCATTGCCAGCGAAAGCCCCTGCCAGACCTGCGGCGCCTGCTGCAGCTATTCGCAAAACTGGCCGCGCTTTACGACCGAGGATGATAAAGCCCTCGATCTGATACCCGAGAAATTCGTCAACGACCGGCTGTCGGGCATGCGCTGCGACGGCGACCGCTGTTCGGCGCTGTCAGGCACGGTCGGCGTCGTGACGTCGTGTGTGATCTATACGGTGCGGCCCGAGGTATGCCGGGCCTGCATGCCAGGCGATCCCGAATGCGCAATTGCGCGGAAGCGGCACGGTTTGCCGCCGCTGGCATAGATCACCACGAGTCGCGGCGCCGTGCGCAATTGCGCACAAGGCCGGGACGACATGAGGGGACTTACGCCGTCACCGCTTCAGCGAAATCTTCGTCGTCGATATCGTCTTCGATCGGCGCAAAAGTGGAGAGCGGCTTGGTCGAGAGCGTGATCGGCTTGCGGTTGCCGTGGGACGATGACGGCGCGGCGCGCGCGGCCGGTTCGCGGGATAGGGCATAAAGGGTCGAGCCGACGCGGCCACCCAGCTGGTTGAGATCGCGCTCGGTGCAGCTTGCCGCAATCGCAAGCGCCAGGGAGTGGAGGTGGCTGCGGCGGTAGCAGAACAGAGCCAGCATGGCGCGCACCTCGGAGGAGACGCTTTCGACCAGGAGCGGCAGGCCGTTGGCGCTGGCGCGGTACATTTCGCCGAGCAATTCGTCCCGGACCGGGCAGAAATCGTTCTCGAAGGCGTCGCGGCTTGAAAACATTGCAATTCTCCCTATGCGGAAGATGCAGTGCAATTCTCTAATGAAAGGTTAACCACGCGCGCCAGTAGTGTTCCGGGGTGCTTGCCAGCCGCGATCGAATCAAATCCGCATGGCCGGTGATTCGCAGGTCCGGCAATGGCCCGGATCGAATGCGCCTCAAACCATGCCGCTACGGCCTGGCGATGGTCATGCTGCCGCGCGAGGCAGGTTGATGTCCATCCGGAATAATACTGGCCGTCCGCAGGATCAGTTCGCCGCCATGAAGATCGACAGGCCGAAACCAGTCAGGTGGTGCAGCGCCTGGTCGACGCCGATCAGCGTCCAGAACCAGGGATGCTCCGCCTCCAGCGTCACGCCGAACGACGACGCACAAATCCCCTTGAGGCGGTCGACCGTGATGTGAATCGCGAAGTCGATGAAGGCGACGAACCAGAACCGCGGCGCGACGACCATGATCAGCAGCAGCGACACCGCCAGATGCACCAGGCAATGCGCGAGCAGCGGCAGCGCCCAGCCGGTCTTCTGGTCCTTGCCGATCGCCATCCAGGAATTTTGCAGCATGAAGTCGGCAATGATGTGCTTCACCGTGAGAAGCAACATCCATCCTACCAGCGCACCAACCGGGACCGACGACGACATCGAGGGAAACAACAAAGCTGACGCCCTTTGCTGGGGACTGACGAGGTGGCAAAAAACCGGGGGTCTGGGCTGTCAGCGCAATTTTCTTCTCAAACCCGGACGAACGTTGCCGTTGTTTATGGCATCTCCCGAGCCGGAATGCACCTGTGGGTAGTCCGAAAAAACAATTGTGTGGCCTAACGGCGATACTGCGGCATCCGCGCGCAGCTTGCAGGTAAGCTGAAGTAAGGTTACCGGCCGGGGGCAAGTTGCAATCTGGCGTGGGCAGGATATCATTGCCGGGCAGGCAAAATTATCGTTCTTTTCTAGGTATTTACGAATTCATTCGGACGGCCTGCGGCGCCGGATTTGGCGGCGGGACGTCCTGATCGACCGGGTTATGAGCCATGAGCGCTGAAGCCCCAACGTCGCAACCGGAGTTGCCGCGCCGCCGTTCGCGGGTCGTCAAAAGCAACCGCTCACAGATCGTGCTGTTCTCGATTCTGACCTTGATCCTGACCGCCGCAACGGTTTGGGGCGGCCGGGCCTGGTTGCGCAATTCCGAAACATTGATATTTGCCGTCGGCGAAGCCAACGGCCCCGAAGCGCGCTTCGCCGCCCGGCTTGCCACCGTGCTGAAGAACAATTCCTCGCGGCTGCAGCTCAAGATCGTGCCGAACGGCGACAACGCCAAGGCGCTCACGCAGTTCGACCGCAGGGACGCCAACCTTGCAATTCTGCGCACCGACGCGAAGATCCCGCCGCGCGCCCGCACCGTCGCTATCCTTGATCACGACGTGATGCTCTTGATCAGTCCCGGCGGCAAGAAGATCAAGACCATAGCGGATCTGAAGAAAAAGAAGATCGCCGTGCTGGCCGACAGCGAAAGCAGCGTCACGCTCGTCCGCACGATTCTCGAACTCTCCGAGACGCCCGAAGCCGCCACGCGCGTGCAAATGGCGCCACCGGGGTCGACCGTGGACAAGCTGTTCGCTTCAGGCTACGGCGCCGTGGTCGCGGTCGCCCATGCCTCGCGGATCATGAAGGACAAGAGCTACGAACAATTGGCCAAGCGCGGCGCCTTTACCCTGAACGCGATCGAATCGGCGAAGGCGATCGCCCGCAAATATCCGGCCATTTCCGAAGAGACGGTCGCGACCGGCATGCTGTCCGCCTCGCCGGCTGTTCCCGACGACGATATCGATACCATCGGGCTGCAATGGCTGCTGGTCGCGCAGTCCAGGCTTTCTACCACGACCGTGAGCGACCTCGCGCGTATCATCTACGAGAACAAGGCCGAGCTCGCGCTCGACGACGGCTTCGCCTCCAAGATCGAGCCGGCCGCGACCGACAAGGACGCCTTCATCGTCGCCCATCCAGGCGCCGCCGAATACATCAATGACGACATCAAGTCGTTCATGGACCGCTACAGCGACATGATGTATCTGGGCGTCGCGGCGCTCAGCATCATCGGTTCGATCTTTGCCGGCATCTACACCAAGGTCACGCGGGTCGCACCGGAGAAGGCCAGCGAACTGGCGACCGCCATTCTCGATATCGGCGAGCGGATGGAATACGCCAAATCCCTCGACGCGCTCGATGAGCTGCAGGATGAGCTTGAAGCGATCCTGCGCGGCGCGGTGATAGGGCTGCGCGACGGCACCATCTCGAGCGACGGGTTGGACACCTTCAAGCTCGGCTATGAGTTCGTGCGCGACGAGATCGGCATGCGCCGCGATCACCTCAAGCGCCATCCGCCGCCCCAGGACGACAAGGTGGTGGCCGTGAAGACCGCGCAGAGCGCGTAACGGCTGATAAAATTAGGTTGAATTGGTCGGGCGGCAGACTTGCTGCACCTCTCCCGCTTGCGGGGGAGGTCGCATCGCATCGAACGATGCGATGCGGGTGGGGGAAACTCTCTCCACACGAACAGTACGACTCGCGGCGGCACCCCTACCCCAACCCTCCCCCGCAAGCGCGGGAGAGGGAGCCCAGCGCCCTCGTGGACACAGTTCGATCCTCTCATCATGTTCTAGCATCCATCGTCAGGGCTTGGCCGGCGGGCCGTTCGACACGCGCACGCCCGCCTTCATGACCCAGCGGATGGTGCGCGTGTTGCTGATGTTGTCGAGTGGATTTGCCGTCAGCAGCACGAGGTCGGCCAGCCGCCCGGCTTCGATCACGCCGACATCGTTCGAACGCAGCGCACGGGCCGCGTTTTCGCCGGTCATCTTCAATACCTCGGATGGCGACAGGCCGGCCGCGACCAGCAATTCGAATTCCTGGTGCAGGCTTTCGCCCGGGATGATCCACGGATTGGTCAAATCGGTGCCGGTGGTCAGAAGCACGCCGGCATCGCGCATCATGCGCACCAGCGTCTGCATTTTGGGATACGCCGCGTTCCAGCGGCGATAATCCTCGGCGGTCCAATCGCCGGTCAACGTGATGTTCGGGCACTGCGTCCAGTCTTGATGCAACTCGGGCACTACGCGTGCAAACCGGTTTCCGGCGTAACGTCCGCCATTCGGTGCGGCGAATTTGCCGTCATAGGCGATCAGCGTGAGGTCGACCGAGATGCCTCGCCTGGCCACCTCGGCAATCATGTCGCGCACCTCTTGAGAGGTCAGGTCGAACCTTTCGAGCCAGTCGATCCGGGCCTTGAACGCGCTGCGCCTGTCGCGCCCGCGGGTCGCGGCGAAATAGGCTTTCCTCGCTTCCTCGGTCAGCGTCTTGGGCGACCAGTCGGCGGCGTGGGCAAGGTGATCGATGCCAAGCCGCGCCGCTTCAAGCCAAGAAGTTCGTCCCATGTGCCCGATCACGGGAATCGCGTGCCTGTGCGCCTCGTCGATCACGCTTTCGACGGCCTGCGGCGACAGGCGGGCATAAACCTTGAAGTAGTCTGGATGGTAAGGGAGCGCATCGCGGACCACGGCCTGGAGCTGTTCGTCGGTCAGTTTCGGATCGTCGATCAGTTCCGTGGACGCAAAGGCGCGCGGCCCCCGGACGCGGCCGGCGTTGAGGTCGTCGCGCAGCTTGAGGCCATCGACCGTCGGCGTCGCCGGACTGCGCACGGTGGTGACGCCGAAGTCGAGCAGCACCGACATCATCCGTTCGGAAACGGCGCGATCGAACCGCTCGATGCGGCCATTCTCCGGACGGCATCGGGGTTGCATCAAATGGGCATGCATGTCGATGAACCCGGCAACAGATAGCCACCCTCGCCATCGATAACCGTCGCCCCCGCCGGTGCCGCCACGGATTCGGGCAGGATCTGAGCGATACGCGCGCGCTCGATCAGAATACGACCCGGCACCGGCGGTCCGCCATGACCGTCCAGGATATGCACGCGATCGATGAGAACGCGCGTTTCGGGGGATTGACCGGCGCCACTCAGGACGACCGTTGCAAGCGCAGCGAAAACACCCGCTCGATACCTGCGACGGGATTTCGTGCCGAAAAACATCAGCCCGCCGCAGCGCTGGCGCCGGCGGGGACGCGCGCCCGGATCTCGGCGATCTTGCGCTTGAGCGCGGCCTGCCGCGAGTCCGGCAGCGCCGCGGCGCGTGCCTCCGCCACTGCGCCGGCCAGATCGGGCAAAGCCAGCACGCCGTCGAAGGTCGGCTTGGCGAGGCCGTCGATAATCGCGTGCCAGTCCGCAAGCCCCTGGCGATAGACGTCGCCATAGCCGTGGATCATGGTTGCGGTCTGCACGATCTCGGACGCTGCCCCGGGCTGCTTGGCCAGGCTGCGGCTGACCATATGCAGCCAGCGCTCGACCCAGACCCGCTCCTTGGCGTAACGCACCGAGAACAGCCGCCACCGCCGCAGCCCCGCTTCCATCTTCAGACGGCGAATGCCCCAGCGGCTTGCCGCACTGAAACGGATCGAGACCGGCTTGTGCGCCCATCCCACCCAGTCAAGCGCATCGAGAATATAGTCGGCGACAATGGCGGGAAGCGCACCGACCAGTTCATCAACCCGGAATTTCCTGATATCGGAGGAAGCGGCCTGCGCGCCAGGCGCCTCGTCCAGTTCGGCAAGCTTGAGCTGCGCAATCCGGATCGGATCCTCATAACTCATGCGCGCCGCCATCAGCCGCGCGATTTCGGTGAGCATTGCAACATCGACCCCGTTCCGGCCGACGAACCGCTGGAGCCGGTCGACATAAAGCTGCGCGTAGCTCGGGCCCTGATAGTCGATCAGGAGGTGGATGGCGTCGCTAGCCACAGGCGTCACGGCCTCCGGCAGGCCCTCGGGGAGAAACGGCGGCGTGTCGTCGTCCTCGCCGATGAAATCGGCGAACAGATAACGCAACGACGACAGGATACCGCGGTCTGACACTCCCTTGGCTCCCGGCCTCTACGCGATCTTCGGCGCGGCGGAGGCGGCGGCAATCTGCTGGGCCAGCCGTTGCTCGAGCGTTTCGATATTCTGGAACAGCCGGGCGCTGGCGAGGCGCAGAAAGTAAAAGCCGAAAGCCGGATTTTGCACGTAGAGCTCCTCGACCTTGCTGTAGCTGACGCTCAGGATGAGGCCGGCTTCCACGCATTCCAGCGACTGGGTTCGCATGTTTGACGGTGACAGCATGCCGAGTTCACCGACGATGGCGCCGACCGGCAACACGATGCCGGACTCCACCAGCTTGAACTTGCCGCTGACGATGTAGAGCATGTCCTCCGCCTTCTCGTCCTTGTAGAACAGGATTTCCCCGGCCGTGCATTGCCGCTCGGTCATGAACGGCTTCAGCCATTCCATCGACAGATCGCTGTTGACCGATTTCTTCACGTCGCGCACGAGCTGCAGCATCTGGTGCAGGCGATATGAATTGACCACGAGCATCGCCGACTGCACCACCATGACCAGATAGTTATGGGTCGGAATTGCCGTCGCAAACAGCACGACGTTCGCGAAGATGCTGAAAATCCGCAAAGGGATCATCGTCCGCATCGTGGTGGTGGCGACCACGAAGATTGACGCGAAAAGCGCACCCGCTGTTCCCGCGTGTTCTGCCAGATGAGACGTATCCATTGGATGGCCAACCAATTTCTAGGGAGTGAAAAGCTTCACTACTCTGTTGCAGTGCCCGCTATCGTAATGTTCGCAAGTCGTTTTTGATATACGGGGAAAAGCGACGTTTTGTCGGGATTCTCACCCATCCGGGGCAAAATTCGGACCCCTGCCTGGCCCGGAGTCCGACCTGAACCGGCGGGCCCGTCGGCGCGATAACGCTGTTTGCCGGCGGTCGTTGACGGCCTCCCCGGAGGCGGGCACTTTATGCGGGTTGATCACCCTTTAGCGCGACCCTTTATCAGGTTTTTTGCACCGATCATGCGGCGTCTTCCGATGTCCAAACGGCCCGTTCATCCGGCCCTGGCGCAATTCGTCGCCGCCACGGCCGGCCGCAACATGACCACAGCGGCCTATATTGCGGTGACAATCGGCATCGGCGTGATGGTGCTGCTCACGGTCGCCCCCGCCTATGAGGCAGCGCATCACTGGGTCGATGCCGTGTTGTGGGCATGCTGGGCCTATTTCGCATTCGAATGGGCGGTGCGGCTGCGCCACGCCGAGCAATCGCAGCGCACCTGGGCTTATGCTCTCTCCGGCCGCGGGCTGGTCGACGCCGTTGGCGCCACAGCGATACCGGTCGCCATCATCGGTGGCGTTGACCCCAAAACGGCGTGGCTGCTTGCCGTGCTGTGGGGCCTCAAGGTGGTTCCGGGCATCCCGGGACTGCGGCAATTACGCCGCGTGCTGGTGGTGGAATCCGGCCCGCTGCTGAGCGTGCTGGTGATTTTCCTGATGGTGCTGATCCTGGCTTCGGTCGCGGTCTATTTCCTGGAGCGTGACGTTCAGCCGGCGACCTTCGGCAGCGTTCCGGCCACCATGTGGTGGGCGGTCGTCACTTTGACCACGGTGGGGTATGGCGACGTGGTGCCGATCACGCCGCTCGGCCGCGTAGTCGCAGCGATGGTGATGATCTGCGGCCTCGGGGTGTTCGGGCTCTGGACCGGCATTCTCGCTACCGGTTTCGCCGCGGAGACCCGCCGCGACAACTTCCTGAGAACCTGGGAGTCCGTCAGCAAGGTGCCGTTCTTTGCCGCGCTTGGGCCCGCCGCCATCGCCGACGTCACCCACATGCTGCGCACCATGGATCTGCCTCCGCGCACCATGATCATCCGCAAGGGCCAGACCGGCGACTGCATGTACTTCATCGCCGCGGGCGAAGTCGAGGTCGATCTGCCCGGCAAGAAGGTGCGGCTCAGCGAGGGCGCGTTCTTCGGCGAGATGGCGCTGCTCGGCAACAATCTGCGCTCCGCTAATATCACCACCACGCGGTTGTCGAAGCTGTTGGTGCTCGACCTCGTCGACTTCCGCCTCCTGATGGCGCGGCATCCTGATCTCGCCGAGACCATCGACGCGGAGGCCAAACGGCGCGCTTTGGAAAACAAGTAAGAACAAGAGTGGAGAACAAGATGTCCGATTCCGCCGAGGCGGCAACCGCGCCGCTACTCGAGATCAGCGGCGCGCGCGCCACCATCCGCCTCAACCGGCCCAAACATCTGAACCGGCTGCAGAGCGAGGATCTCGGCGAGCTGTTAAAACTGTTCGACCGGATCGAGGCTGACCCTTCGATCCGGGTGCTGGTGCTGACCGGCACCGGCCGCGCCTTCTCTTCCGGCTACGATCTCAATTCGGTCGCGGATCGCGCCACCAGCGCCAGGGAAGAGCCGAGCGCCGGCTCGGCGTTCGAAGTGGTGGTCAACCGGCTGGAGGACCTCGGCGTGCCGACGATTTGCCGGCTCAATGGCGGCGTCTATGGCGGCTCGACCGATCTGGCGCTGGCCTGCGATTTCCGCATCGGCGTCGATACCGCTGAAATGTTCATGCCGGCGGCGCGGCTGGGCTTGCATTACTACAGGAGCGGCATCGAACGCTATGTGACGCGGCTCGGTGTCGACAACGCCAAGAAACTGTTTCTGACGGCGCAAAAAATCACCGCACCCGAAATGCTGCGGATCGGATACCTCACAGCCATGGTGCCGGTGGAATATCTGGACGAGGAAGTCGACAGGCTTGTCGCCATTCTGGCCGGCAACGCCCCGGTGGCGATGCGCGGCATGAAGCGCGCCATCAACGAGTTCGCCCGCGGCAAGCTCGATGAAGCCGCCGCCGACCTCCGCCATCGCGAGAGCATGCGCGGCGCCGAGATCAACGAAGGCATCAAGGCGGCCGCCGAAAAGCGGCCGCCGAGGTTCTAGGCCGCACACCCCACGAAACAGTCCGGAAACACGATTCTCGGCAGGTCGCATGAACGAATGGCAATGTCGCTCCGACAGAGGTGCAGGGACGAAACAACGGCCTCGCGCCACTCAACTGGAGAATACAATGCTTCGCAAGATTACCCTTGGACTGATCGCCGCCGCTTCCCTCACCATTGCCGCTGCCGCGCCCGCTTCCGCTGGCGGCTTTCACCACGGCCATTGGGGCCATGGTTGGGGTCACGGCTACGGCCTCGGCTTCGGCGGTCTCTACATCAACACCGGCGTCAGCGACTGCCTGCAGCAGCAGTGGGTCCAGACCCCTCGCGGCATGCGCCTGCGCACGGTCAATGTTTGCACCTACTGATCTCGGCTGAATTCAGACAGCGAAAGGCCCCGACCGCATTGGCGATCGGGGTTTTCCTGTAAGTTCTATTCATCGACGAAAGTAACGGTATCGGCCACGCGCGCGCGCGAGGTCCGGTAGCTGTTGACCTTGTGCGCGTGGTCGGCATAGCCGAACGAGATGCCGCAGACCACGCGGCGATCGTCGGCGAGCTTGAAGTGACGGCGGATCAATCCGGAATGCCGCGCCAACGCGGCTTGCGGGATGGTGCCGAGACCGAGCGCTTGAGCCGCCAGCATGAAATTGCTGACATAGGCGCCGCAATCGATCGCGCCGTAAATCCCGAGCGGCTCGTCGGTGTGGATGATCGCCACATGCGGCGCGCCGAAGAAATTGTAGTTCTCCAGGGCCTGCTTGGCGTAGGCCATCTTGTCGCCGCGTGGGATGCCGAGCGTGTTGTAGAGCTGGAAACCGCTCTCGCGGCGGCGTTCGAGATAGACGCCGAGATATTCGCGCGGCGGCGTGAAATCATGGTCGTCCCTGGCGCCCGAGGCAGCCTCGGCGTAGATCGCCTTACGAAATCGCTCCTTGGCCGCGCCGCTCGCAATCAGCACCTGCCAAGGCTGGCTGTTGCACCATGACGCCGTGCGCTGCGCCACGGTGAGAACATGCTCGATGGTCTCGCGCGGCACGGGCTGCGGCAGGAAGGCACGGACCGAATAGCGCTCCTGCAACAGCTCTTCGAGCACGCCGATGCGATCATCGGTCGCGTAGCGCGCTTTCGAAGACTTAGGTGCCGCATCGGACATATTCATCGCCCCTTGGTAGGGATCTTGTTGAACGGCACGTCCTTGTCGACGCGGATATCGCCGGGCAGGCCGAGCACGCGCTCGGCGATGATGTTGCGCAGGATTTCGTCGGTGCCGCCGGCGATACGCATCGACGGCGAACTGAGCAGCATCTGCTGGAACTGGCCGCGCGCCTCTTCCTCGTCACCGCCGGTGGAGACACCGGCCGCGCCCTGCAAATCCATCGCATAGCTTGCAATGTCCTGCAGCATCGCGCCCGAGACCAGCTTGCCGATGGAATTTTCCGGTCCCGGTCGCTCGCCCTTGGACAGCGACGAGATCGCGCGGTAGCTGGTGTATTTCAGTCCGCTCGCCTTCACCGCCCAGTTCGCAAGTTTTGAGCGCGTCGCGGGGTCGTCGATGGCAAGGCCGTCATCGGTCATCAGATTCGAGCAGAACTCGAACATTTCGGGGAAGCCGGTCGCAAGCCTTGAGCCGATCGACATGCGCTCGTTCATCAGCGTGGTGAGTGAGACGTTCCAGCCGTCGCCGACCGCGCCGAGACGCTGGCTGTCGGGGATAACGACGTCGGTGAAGTAGACCTCGTTGAACTCCTGCATGCCGTTGGCCTGCTTGATCGGTCGAATTTCGACGCCCTTGCTCTTCATGTCGAGGAAGAACATCGTGAGCCCCTTGTGCTTGGGCACGTTGGGATCGGTGCGCGTGATCAACAGGCCGTAGTCGGAATAATGCGCGCCCGAGGTCCAGATCTTCTGGCCGTTGACGATCCAGTTGTCGCCCTGCTTTTCCGCGCGCGTACGCAGCCCCGCGACGTCGGAGCCGCCGGCCGGCTCCGAGAACAGCTGGCACCAGATATGTTCGCCAGACGCGAGCTTCGGCAGATAATGCCTCTTGTGCTCCTCGCTGCCGAACGCCATCACGGTCGGCCCGCACATGCCCTCGCCGATCTGGAACGGCTGCGTCAGCTTGCCGTAGAAGCCCTCTTCCTGCTGCCAGATCACCTTCTCGATCGGGGTGGCGCCGCGGCCGCCATATTCCTTCGGCCAGTGCAGGCAGGCCCAGCCGCCTTCGGCCTTCTTCTTCTGCCAGGCCTTGCCGACATCGACAATCTCTTCCTTCTCCAGCCGGATGCGGCCGAGCGAGGATTTGGAAAGCTCCGCCTCGTATTGCTTCGGCGCGTTGGCGTCGATCCATTTGCGGGCGGTCTCGCGGAATTCGGCTTCCTGCGGGGTATCGTCGAAGTTCATGGCGGCTCCTTTCGCGCTGCTTACGTGCGTCCCTTGGTCGGAATCTTGTTGAACGGCACGTCCTTGTCGACCCTGATGTCGCCGGGCAGGCCAAGCACGCGTTCGGCAATGATGTTGCGCATGATCTCGTCGGTGCCGCCCTCGACGCGGGTGCCCGGCGCGCGCAGCAGCATCGCCTGGAATTTGCCGGCGACTTCGGCGTCTTCCGGCCCGCTCAAGGCGCCGGCGGCGCCCTGCAGGTCGAGCGCATACATAGCGACCTCCTGGACCATCGAGCCCGCGACCAGCTTGCCGATCGAATTTTCCGGTCCCGGACGTTCGCCCTTCGACAGCGCCGAGATCGCGCGCATGCTGGTGTATTTCAGCCCACTCGCCTTCACGGCCCAGTTCGCCAGTTTTGAACGCACATTGCGATCCTCGATCGCGGGGCCATCCTCCAGCATCAGGCCGTTGCAGAACTCGAACAGTTCCGGGAAACCGGTGGAGACACCGGCACCGATCGACATGCGCTCGTTCATCAACGTGGTCAGCGAGACGTTCCAGCCGTCATTGACGGCGCCGAGCCGCTGCGAATCCGGGATCTTCACGTCGGTGAAGTAGACCTCGTTGAAATCCGATTGCCCGCTGGCCTGCTTGATCGGCCGTACTTCGACGCCCGGGCTCTTCATGTCCAGGAAGAACATGGTCAGCCCCTTGTGCTTGGCGACATTGGGATCGGTGCGGGTGAGCAGGATGCCGTAATCAGAGTAGTGCGCGCCCGAGGTCCAGATCTTCTGGCCGTTGATGATCCAGTCGTCGCCGTTCTTCTCCGCACGGGTGCGAAGCCCTGCGACGTCCGAACCGCCGGCGGGTTCGGAGAACAATTGACACCAGATTTTTTCGCCCGAGGCCAGCGGCGGCAGATATTTGCACTTCTGTTCCTCACCGGCGAACGCCATCATGGTCGGCCCGCACATGCCGTGCCCGATGATGAACATGCCTGAGAGCTTGCCGAACGGGCCCTCTTCCTGCTGCCAGATCACGCGTTCGATCGGCGACGAGCCACGGCCGCCATATTCCTTCGGCCAATGCAGACAGGCCCAGCCGGCATCGGCCTTTTTCTTTTGCCACGCCTTTGCGACCTCGAGGATGTTGGCGTCCTTGAGCGCGGTGCGGCCGAGCGAGGATTTGCGCAACTCTTCCTCATACTGCTTCGGCGCATTGGCCGCGATCCAGGCTTTCGCCTCGGCGCGGAACGCGGCCTCCTGGGGGGTGTCATCGAAGTTCATGACGATGGTCCTTTGCGATGGCCATTACGCCGCATTCCGCTTGCGCATGCGGTCGATCAGCGCGTCTTCCCAGTAGGACAGGCTGCCGAGCGTCAGCGCGGTGGCGTTGGCGCGGCGGTAGTACATATGGCAATCGAACTCCCAGGTGAAGCCCATGCCGCCATGGACCTGGATGTTGTTTTTGGAGCAATGCTGGAACGCCTGCGTCGCGCTGATGCGGGCGGCTGCGGCCGCTTCCGGCAATTCCGAGGCGTTGGTCGAGAGCGCCCAGGCACCGTAATAGCAATTCGAGCGGGCCAAAGTGGCCGAAACATACATGTCGGCGAGGATGTGCTTCACCGCCTGGAACGAGCCGATCGGCCGGCCAAATGCAATACGATCGAGCGCGTAGTCGCGGCCCATCTCCAGCGCGCGGTCGGAACCGCCGACCTGCTCGAAGGCGAGCAGCACCGCGGCGCGGTCGAGCACCTGAGAGAGAATGCTCCAGCCGTCACCGGCCGCACCCAGCGGCTCGGCCTTGCAATTCCTGAAGGTGAGTTCGGCCTGGCCGCGGGTCGGATCGACATTGGTCAGCGACTTGACATCGACGCCGCCGGCTTTCAAATCGACCAGGAACAGCGAGATATCGGAGTCGCGCCCGGTCGATCCGATGCGGGCGGCAACAACGGCAAAATCGGCAATAGTGCCATCCGGCACCGGCTTCTTCGTGCCATTGAGGGTGGCGCCGGTGGCCTGCAGCTTGATCCCCTGCGGCGACGGATTGCCCTTGCCTTCGAACAGCGCCAGCGTTCCGATCGCCTCTCCGGACGCAATCGCAGGCAGCCATTGCTGCTTCTGTGCCTCGCTGCCGGCCAGCAGCAGCGCTTCGGCCGCGAGATACACCGTCGAGGAGAACGGCACCGGCGCCAGCGCGCGGCCCATTTCCTCGGCGATCACGCAGAGTTCGAGATGGCCGGCGCCGGCGCCGCCGAACTTTTCGGGGATCGCAACCCCGAGGAAACCCATCTCGGCGAGCCCCTTCCACAATTCCTTGTCATAGGTCGCCTTGCCATCCAGCACCGCGCGCACCGCTTTCGGCGGGCACTTTTCGGCAAGGAACTTCCTCGCCTCGTCGCGCATCTGTTTTTGTTCGTCGGAGAAATCGAAATTCATGGCGGGTTACTCGAGTTGATGATGGAAAAGGAAATCGTCATTCCGGGGCGCGAGCCGTGCGACAAAAATGATGCGAGCATCAATTTTGTGTTGGGCGAGTGAGCCACAATGTGCAATTGCACATCTGAGGCCTGCGCCAAGAGGCACATCCCGGAATGACGAGGCGAGAGAGTCGCTTTCATCAAAGTATAATCACGTCTTCGCCGGGATGATCGGCGTAAAGCTTCTCGACCAGCGCGGCGCGGCGTTCGAGGCCTGCGCGCTGGTTGATGTAGCCCTTGTCGGTGAGTTCGTTGCCGTCGATCGAGGGCGGCTCGACCATCAGCATGGCCCGCGCGATCCGCATGCTGCTGGCACCCGTGGTCGAAGCATTATGCGCCTGCAGGCCCTGCTTCAGGCAGGCGATGACGGCGGGATGCCTGACGACCTCTTCATAACTTGCGTCGGAATTGCCCGTGATCTGACGGCAGGCGTGGAGGTTGGGCCAGGCCAACAGGCCGATGAACGGACGGTCCTGGCCTGCAACCAGCGCGTCGTGCACTGCGGGCGTTGCGGCGGCGATCGCATCCGTGCGCAACGAGCCGACATGGACGAAGGTGCCGGTGGTGAGCTTGAAGTCCTCTACCACGCGGCCGGCGAAGACGATGCCTTGCAGCGGATCCTTGTCGTCGACGAAGACACCGGCATCGCCGATGCAGTAGAAGCCTTCCTCATCGAACATCTTCTTCGTCAGGTCGGGTTGGCCGAAATAGCCCGGCGTAACGTTGATTCCGCGCAGACGCAGTTCATATTTCGAACCGCAGGGCACCATCTTCAGTTCGACACCTGGGAACGGCAGGCCAATCAGGCCGACGCGCTCAGTGTCCCAATAGGTGCCGGTGGCGGTCGGCGCGGTCTCGGTCGAGCCCCAACCGGTGTAGAATACGATGCGCTCTCCGGTGGCGCGTATCGCCAGCGCCTGCATGCGGTCATAGAGATCGTCCGGCAGCCGTGCGCCGCCATAGGCCATCAGAATCAGGTTCTTGAAGAAGCTGCGGCAGAGCGCATCGTCCTTCTCCATGGTGGAGGCCAGCGCCGCGTAACCGGCCGGCACGTTGGCGTAATAGGTCGGCGACACCTCGCGCAGGTTACGCATGGTCTCTTCAAGCTGGCCCGGCATCGGTCGGCCATCGTCGATATAAAGCGTGCCGCCGTCGACCAGAATTGGATTGAACGCGGCATTGCCGCCCATGGTATGATTCCACGGCATCCAGTCGAGCACCGTCGCGATCGGTCCATCGGCACCGCGCGGCCGCACCTGCATCATCATCGCGGCATTGGCGCACATCATCTCCTGCGTGTTGATGACGGCCTTGGGCATGCCGGTGGAGCCCGAGGTGAAGAGTAATTTGCCGACGGTCTCCGGTGTGATCTGCGCAATCGATTGCTCGACGTCCCTGGTCGCGGGCGTGGCGGCAAGATCGGCAAACGACACGCTCTTGACGCCGTCGCAGGGCCGCAAGACATGCACGACGGTGACGCCGGCGAGATCGAGCGCCTTCAATGCCTTCTCGAAGGTGGGGCCGTCCTGCACCATCACGACCGCAGGCTTGATCAGGCTGAAGAGATATTTCAGTTTGACGTGGTCCTGGCTCATCAGGGAGTAAGCCGGCGACACCGGTGCAGCCGGAAACCGCGCCTGCATCGCGGCCTGCGTCATCAGCGCATGCTCGATCGAATTGCCGGACAGGATCGCCACGGGACGGCCGGGCGCGATGCCGAGGTTGAGAAGTCCCTGCGTCAGTCCGTCGACCAGGCGCTTGGCTTCGCCGTAGGAAAGCCTGCGCCATTGCCGGTCGGCGCCAGCGCGCTGCGCCAGCCAGGTGCGTTCGGGCGCTTCCTTTGCCCATTTCGCAAGCGACGCCGGAATATGCTTCTCGTAAGCCTTGAGCGGGATCCGTGATTTCAAAATGATCACGCCGTCTGGCCGCCGCTCGACATCGATGTCGCGCTTCAGCCATTCGATCTTGCGAAAGCCGGGCTTGGTCAGCACCTCGGCTGTATTCCCACTCATATTGCGTCTCCCGGAATTCGGTCCTTTTTCGGATCCTTCGTTCTTGTCGTTCTATCGCTTGATATAGACAGGCTTTCGCTTTTCAAGAAAGGCCCTGATGCCTTCGCTGAATTCTTCCGAGCGGCTGCACAGCACCTGATTGCGATCTTCCATCGCAATCACAGCTTCGATCGAGCCGGCGTCGACGCTCATATTGAGACATTCCTTCGACAGCCTCAGACCAACAGGCGAGGCGGTCATCATCGCATCGATATAAGGCTCGGCCGCCGCGTCAAGCCCGCCTTGAGTCACGTAGTGTTCCTCTCCGCCGTCGTTCCGGCCGAGCGAAGCGCGAGCCGGAACCCATACGCCGTGTCGTGTCGATGTGGCATGATGGCAGAGACCTTCTGCAACAAGAACCGCCGCGGAGTATTGGTCCCGGCCCCCCGTGCGCAATTGCGCACTGGGCGGGGACGACGACTGTTTACCTCGGCGCCATGCGGATCGCGCCGTCGAGACGGATGGTCTCGCCGTTGAGCATCGGGTTCTCGACGATGTGGACCGCGAGACTGCCGTACTCGGAGGCGTCGCCGAGCCGGGCCGGATGCGGCACCTGCGCGCCGAGGCTCTTGCGGGCTTCTTCGTTCAGCCCCATCAAGAGCGGCGTCAGGAACAGGCCGGGCGCGATGGTGTTGACGCGGATCTTGAGGCTGGCGAGATCGCGCGCCGCCGGCAGCGTGAGCCCGACGACACCGCCCTTGGAAGCCGAATAGGCGATCTGGCCGATCTGGCCTTCATAAGCCGCGACGCTCGCGGTGTTGATGGCGACGCCGCGCTCTTCGCCGATCGGCGGCGCGGTCGCCAGCCGTTCGGCAAACAGGCGCAGCACGTTGAAGGTGCCGATCAGGTTGACGTTGATGATGCGGACGAATTTTGCCAGCGGATAGACGCCGTCCTTGCCGACGGTGCGCTGCGAGCCGCCGATGCCGGCGCAGTTCATCAGCACGCGCGCGATGCCGTGGGCTGCTTCCGCCTTCGCAATCGCCGCCTTGATCGCATCCTCGTCGGTGACGTCGGCGTGCAGCGCGACACCCTTCACCTCGGCCGCGACCTTTTCGGCGTTTTCCTTGTTCTGGTCGATCACGCCGATTTTCGCGCCCTTGGCAGCCATGGCGCGGGCGGTGGCGGCGCCGAGACCGGAACCTCCGCCGGTGATGAGAACGGCAACGTCATTCAACTGCATCTTTGTAACCTTTCCTTGGGCGTTTCTTCTCTAGATTTGCGATTAGCCAATAGGGAGTGGCGAATAAAATAAATCCATCCGCTACTCGCCATTCGCCATTCGCGGCTTCTTCTCATTCAGCATGCCGCCGCAGATGAGCGCTTCCATGTGCTCGATGTATTGGCGGCAGACTTCGTCGGTAACGGGACCGACGCCAGTCGCGCGCGACATCGCGTGCCGGCCAAAGAACAGGTGATCGCAGGCGCCGATCAGGCTGGTGTAGAACATCACGGGATCGATGTTGCGGAACTCGCCGGCCTTGATGCCCTCGGCCAGCAGCCGCCGCTGGAACTCCAACAGCGGGGCGACGAAGAATTTCGACACTTCGTCGGCAGCCTGTGTGCTGCTTTCATGCAGCAAATAATGGATCAGCCGGTTCATATAGGGGAACTGGTGATAGGCGCGGATGATGCCGCCGATATGGAGACGAAGCTTCGCGGTCGGCGTGATCGGCTGGCTGATCAGATATTCGAGTTGCGACATCTCGGTCGCGGCGTCGCGCGCCAATAGCGCCAGTAACAGCCCGTCCTTGTTACCGAAATGATATTTCACCAGGGCTGCGTTGACGCCGGATTTCTGCGCGATGTCAGAGAGCGACACCTCGATCGAGGCGCGCTCGATCATCAGCTCGCTCGCCGCCACGAGCAACTTCTCGGCGGTGGTATTTTTGCCGTTCGCAGGCCTGGTCGGTACGCTGGTATTCAACTGTGATCCCATCACTGCCTGCCGGAAATCCGGGCCGCACATAAGCGCATGCCGCGCCTGCACTCAAGAGTTAATTGATTGATTGACTAAATCCCGAGCCGCCCCTTAAATCCGACCCATCATTCAGACGACAACCAACAACAATCAGAGATTCAGGGAGAATAGACATGGCCGAGGCCTATATCGTCGCCACTGCACGCACCGCCGGTGGCCGCAAGGGGGGACGTCTCGCCGGCTGGCATCCGGCCGATCTCGCCGCTTCCGTGCTGGATTCGCTGATCGACCGCACCGGCGCCGATCCCGCCCAAATCGAAGACGTCATCATGGGCTGCGTGATGCAGGCCGGCGAACAGTCCAACAATATCGGCCGCAACGCGGTCATGGCCTCGAAGCTGCCCGAGAGCGTGCCCGCCACCTCGATCGACCGCCAGTGCGGCTCCTCGCAGCAGGCGCTGCATTTCGCGGCGCAGGCGGTGATGTCCGGCACCATGGATTGCGTGATCGCGGCCGGCGTGGAGTCGATGACGCGGGTGCCGATGGGCCTCGCCTCCTCGCTGCCCGCCAAGAATGGTTTCGGCCATTACAAGAGCCCTGGACTCGAGAAGCTCTATCCCAACATCGTGTTCAGCCAGTTCACCGGCGCGGAAATGATGGCGGAGAAATACGGGCTCTCCAAGGATGATCTCGACGCCTACTCCTACAACAGCCATCAGCGCGCGATTGCCGCGACGCAAGCCGGCCGCTTCAAGGACGAGATCCTTCCGCTGCAAATCACCCGTGCCGACGGTTCGACCGACACCCACCACATCGACGAGGGCATCCGCTTCGACGCCAGCCTCGACGGCATCAAGGGCGTCAAGCTGATCGCGGAGAACGGCAAGCACACTGCCGCCAGCGCCAGCCAGATCTGCGACGGCGCCTCGGGCGTGATGGTCGTCAACGAAAGAGGCCTGAAATCGCTCGGCCTCAAGCCGATGGCGCGGATCCATCATCTAACCATGATGGGTGGCGACCCCGTGATCATGCTGGACGCGCCGCTGCACGCGACCGAACGCGCGCTGAAGAAGGCCGGCATGTCGGTCGACGACATCGACCTGTTCGAGGTCAACGAGGCCTTTGCCGCGGTACCCGTGGCGTGGCTGAAGACCACCGGCGCGGATCCCGAGCGGCTCAACGTCAACGGCGGCGCGATTGCGCTCGGCCATCCGCTTGGCGGCTCCGGCACCAAGCTGATGACCACGCTGGTGAACGCGCTCAAGCAGCGCAACAAGCGTTACGGCCTGCAGACCATGTGCGAGGGCGGCGGCATGGCGAATGTGACGATTGTCGAGCGGCTGTAAGTCGTAGCGACAACAACGATGTCGTCCCGGCCTAGTGCGCAGTTTGCGCACGGAGCCGGGACGACGAAAGGGGTGCGCATGATGGCTACAACCACAGACTTGCCCGACATCCCGCTCCCCGCCACCATCCGTTCGCGCACCGTCGGCAATATCAACGGCCTCTCCACGCATGTGCTGGAGGCAGGCTTCGAGACACGCGGCCGACCCTGCGTGCTGTTGCTGCATGGCTTTCCCGAACTGGCGTTTAGCTGGCGCAAGGTGATGCCGCAGCTGGCGGCTAGCGGCTATCACGTGATCGCGCCGGATCAGCGCGGCTATGGCCGCACCACCGGATGGGACGCGAACTACGACGGCGACCTCGCCTCGTTCCGGCTCACCAATCTGGTGCGCGATGCGCTGGGGCTGGTGTCGGCGTTCGGCTACGCCAGCGTCGATGCCGTGATCGGGCATGATTTTGGTTCATCGGTCGCCGCATGGTGCGCGCTGCTGCGGCCCGACGTGTTTCGCTCGGTCGTGATGATGAGCGCGCCGTTCGCGGGGCCCCCGCCGCTGCCCTTCAACACCGTCGATGGGCCGGCCAGACCGGCACAACAAGACCCCGTGCATCGCGAGCTGGCGGCGCTGCCGCGCCCGCGAAAACATTACCAATGGTACTACTCGACGCGCGAGGCCAATGCCGACATGCACCACGCGCCGCAGGGCGTGCATGATTTCCTGCGCGCCTACTATCATCACAAGAGCGCTGACTGGAAAGACAACGCGCCGTATCCGCTGAAATCATGGTCGGCGGGCGAACTCGCCAAACTACCGACCTATTATGTGATGGATCTCGCGAAGGACATGGCAGCGACTGTTGCGGAGGAAATGCCGTCGGCCGCCGCAATTGTGGCCAACCAATGGCTGCCGGATCGCGAGCTTTCCTTCTACAGCACCGAGTATGCTCGGACGGGTTTTCAGGGCGGCCTGCAATGGTATCGCTGCGGTACTTCGGGGGCGTTCCTTTCGGAATTGCAGACCTGGTCGGGCCGCACCATCGACACGCCTTCCACTTTCATTTCGGGGAAGCAGGATTGGGGCACCTATCAGCGGCCCGGTGTGTTCGAGGCGATGCAATCGACCGCCTGCACCAACATGATGGGCTGCCATCTCGTCGATGGCGCCGGCCATTGGGTGCAGCAGGAGCAGCCCGCCGAGGTGAGCCGGCTGCTGCTGGCGTTCCTTCAAACGGCCTGCGTCGGCCGCTAGGCGATTGACCCCGCATCGGCCTCCGCCTATAACAGTTTAGAACCATTCTAAATTGCTAAAGGGCGCTGCCCGTGAAGAATTTCGCCGATCTGACCGAGCGCGAAGTGCTGGCCGTTGCGATCTCCTCCGAGGAGGAGGACAGCCGCATCTACATGACCTTCGCCGAAGACCTCGCCGGGCGTTATCCGGACTCCGCTAAAATTTTCCAGGAGATGGCCGAGGAGGAACGTGGCCATCGCCACCGGCTGCTCGAAATGTACGAGCAGCGTTTTGGCCAGCATCTGCCGCCGATCCGCCGCGAGGACGTCAAGGGATTCCTGAAGCGTCGCCCGGTTTGGCTGACCAAAAATCTGCCGCTCGACACCATCCGTAAAGAGGTCGAGACCATGGAGCTCCAGGCCGAGCAGTTCTACATCAAGGCCGCCGAGCAGGCCGAAGATGTCGGCGTGCGCCGTTTGCTCGGCGACCTCGCCGAAGAGGAAAAGGGCCACGAGCAACTTGCGACCAAACTGACCGACGCGATCCTCAGCCCCGACGTGCGCGCGGAGGAAGACAGGACGCGGCGGCGTGTGTTCGTGCTGCAATATGTCCAGCCCGGGCTTGCCGGATTGATGGATGGCTCGGTCTCGACGCTGGCGCCTTTGTTCGCCGCGGCGTTCGCGACGCATCAGAACTGGCAGACGTTTCTGGTAGGCCTTGCCGCCTCGATCGGCGCCGGCATCAGCATGGGCTTTGCGGAGGCGCTGTCCGACGACGGCTCGCTGACCGGGCGCGGTTCGCCATGGCTGCGAGGTGCTGCGAGCGGCATCATGACCGCACTTGGCGGGCTCGGCCACTCGCTGCCCTATCTGGTGCCGGATGCGTGGCCGAACGCGTTCTGGATCGCGACCGCGATCGCGGGAGTCGTCGTGTTCTTCGAATTGTGGGCGATCGCCTTCATCCGTTCGCGCTACATGGACACGCCGTTCCTGCAGGCGGTGTTCCAGATCGTGCTCGGCGGCGTGATCGTGCTCGGCGTCGGCATTCTGATCGGCGCGGCGTAGCGTCTGACGGCTCTGCGCTAGCTGCCGTTGAGGCCGCCGATCTCCGGAAAGAACATCTCCTTCCACGACAATGGCTCGTGTTTGGTGGTGCCGACCTTGTACATGAATTTGGCGAATTTCATCGTCGCCACCGGCGTCATGGTCCATTCGACACCGGGGCCGGTCACCACCTTGGTCACCATTTCGAGCGGCAGCTTGGAACCGGAATCGTCGATCCAGCTTTGCGCCGTGCCTTTCGGATCGGCCGCGATAATGGCGGTCGCTTCCTTCACGGCGTCGAGGAAGGCAGCGTAAAGCTCGGGATTGTCCTTGCGAAACCGCGCCGAGGTCCACGCTACCGTAAAGGTGTGCGGCCCCAGCACGTCGAACGACGACAGCACGGTGTGGATGTTCTTCTGCTCCAGCTGCTGGAACTGGAACGGCGGCACGCTGAAGGCCGACGAGACGCCGCCCGCGCCGCTCAGTAACGCGATGGTCGCATCCGGTGGCGACATCGACACCGTGAGCGGATCGAGTTTCGCGTAGTTCGCTTCGCCATAGGCTTCAGCCGCCGCCATTTGCAACAGCACCGCCTGCACTGACACCTTGATCGAGGGCACCGCGATACGGTCGCGCTCGCCAAAATCCCTGATTGACTTGATGTCGGGATTGGCGGTGTTGAGCAGGAACGGCTGCGAAGAGAGCGCGCAGATTCCCTTGACCTCGAACGAGGTGCCTTGCGTCTTGTCCCACAGCGTGATCAGGCCGGGCACGCCGCCGCTGACGATGTCGGTGGAATTCGACAGCAGCGCCTCGTTCATCGCCACCGGGCCGTTGAAGCGCTGCCAGGAGACCTTGAAGTCCTTCAGGCCGCGTTGCGCGGCGTATTTCTCGATCAGCCTGTCCCGCTTCATGACGTTGAATTGCAGGTAGCCCATCGAGAACTGTTCGGCCAACCTGATTTCCGCGGCGTGGGCCGCCGTCGTCGCTCTGGCGATCACAAGAACGATCGCAGCGGAAGCCACCCATCCCGGTCGCATTGTTGTCTCCCCGCCTTACCGTCATCGGTTGTTGATCGGGAGACTACACGGCGTGCAGCGTGTTTGTCAGCAGTCTGTCAGCATGGCGGCCCGGCCGCTGTGCAGCTATTGCTCTTGCGGCCCGCACCCAAACTGCGGATCATCCGCGTCGCATCAAGACCGGGAGTACGCCTTGGCCAAGTCGCAATGGAGCTTCAAGACCGCTACCGAACTGTCGGCGGCGCTCGCTGCAAGGAAAGTTTCCGCCGTCGAACTGGCGCAGGATGCCATCGGACGCATCGAGCGGCACGACGCCAAAATCAACGCGGTGTGCGTGCGCGATTTCGAGCGCGGCCTGCTAGCTGCCCGCGCCGCCGACGCCGAGTTGGCGCGCGGCGCGAGCAAGCCGCTGCTCGGCATCCCCATGACGGTGAAGGAATCCTACAATGTCGCCGGCCTGCCGACGACCTGGGGCATTCCGGCGCACAAGGACCTCATCCCGACCGAAGACGCGCTGTCGATCTCCCGCGTCAAGGACGCTGGTTGTGTGATCCTCGGCAAGACCAACGTGCCGCTCGGGCTCGGCGACTGGCAGAGCTACAACGACATCTACGGCACCACCAACAACCCGTTCGATCTCGGCCGCACGCCGGGCGGCTCTTCCGGCGGCTCGTCGGCGGCGCTGGCGGCAGGCTATGGCGCGCTGTCGATGGGTTCCGATATCGGCGGCTCGCTGCGCGTCCCGGCGTTTCATTGCGGCGTCTATGCGCACAAGCCGACCTTCAATCTTGTTGCTAACCGCGGCCAGATCCCGCCGTCATTGCCGCCGCTGCCGTTCGACCGCGACCTTACGGTGATCGGACCGATGGCGCGCAGTGCGGCCGATCTGTCGCTGCTGCTCGATGCGATTGCCGGGCCCGACCCGCTCGAGGCCGGCAAGGGCTACAAGTTAGCGCTGCCGCCATCGCGGCACGACGAGTTGAAGAATTTTCGCGTGCTGCTGATCGACACCGATCCGCTGATGCCGACCGATCGGGTGGTGCGCGGAACGCTGGAAGCGCTGGCGACCAATCTCGCCAAAGCCGGCGTCAAGATCGAACGCGGCAGTCCGTTACTGCCCGACTTCGCCGCCTCGACGCGGCTCTATATGCGGATGCTGCTGTCGTTTCTCGCGGCATCCTTTACGCCCGAGGACTATGCCGGCGCAAAGACCGCAGCCGGCGCGTTGTCGCCTGAAGACATGAGCCTTCGTGCCGAGCGCCTGCGCGGCATTGCGCTCAGCCATCGCGACTGGTTGATGGCCGATCGCGGCCGCATCCACCTGCGCGCACAATGGCGCGAGCTGTTCGGGACCTATGATGCCGTGATCTGCCCGATCATGCCGACGCCGGCCTTTTCGCATGATCACTTGCCCGATCAGGAACAGCGCCGCATCAAGATCGACGGCAAGGATTTCGTCTATCCGGACCAACTCGCCTGGCCCGGCATCGCGACGCTGCCCGGCCTGCCCGCCACCGCGATCCCCACCGGCTACGCGCCGGACGGCCTACCGGTCGGCGTGCAAATCGTCGGCCCCTGGCTGGAAGACCGCACGCCGCTGAAACTGGCCGAGCTGATCGAGCGCGAATTAGGCGGGTTCAAGCCACCGTCGATGTTCGACGACTAGATGCGGAGTTACACATGAGCAACGACATCGAGGAGCTAACGGCCCTCAACCGCGACTATGTCGCCTCGGTGCAGAATTGCGACGTCAAGCGCTTCGACGAGATTCTGGCGCAGGATTTCTATTGCTCTAATCCCGACAAGTCGCTGGTCGACCGCGCGGCCTTTCTCAAGCAGACGGCCGTGCCGGTGACGATCAAGAATCTGAGGGCAGAAGACGTCAGGATTCGCGTGCTCGGCGATTTCGCCATCATCCACGCCGCGACGCGCTATACGACCGCGGATGGCCAGCAGGCCCACGGCAGATATACCGACTGTTGGGCGAAGCAGAACGGCCGCTGGCTCGCGGTATCCGCGCACGTGTCGCGGTGACCGTTACTCCGGGGCGTGCGAATTACGAGCTATGATGTGCAATTGCGCATGGGGGAACGACGACTAAGCATCGAACATGATGACGCTGCGTACGGTCTTGCCGGCCTTCATCGCCGCAAAGCCTTGGTTGATTTCGGACAGTTTTAGCTTCGCCGAAATCCAGTCTTCCAGATGCAACTTGCCGCGCATGTAGAATTCGACCAGGCGGGGCATGTCGACGCGGAAATGGTTCGAGCCCATCGACGAGCCCTGGATCTTGCGCTCGCGCAAGAAGTCGAAACCATGCAACTCGATCTTCTGGCCGAACGGGATCATGCCGACGATGGTCGCGGTGCCGCCGGGCGCCAGCATGCCAAAAGCCTGCTCCGCGGTTTCCTTGCGGCCGAGCACCTCGAAGGAGTGATGCACGCCGCCATTGGTGAGGTCGCGCACCTGCTGCACCACGTCGCCATTGCGGGGGTCGACGATGTCGGTGGCCCCGAGCTTGGTGGCAAGCTGCAGCTTAACCGGATTGGTATCGATCGCGATGATGCGACCGGCGCCCGCAATCGCGGCGCCATTGATCGCGGCCATGCCAACGCCGCCGCAGCCGATCACCGCCACGTTCTCGCCGGCCTGGACCTTGGCCGTATTCACCACCGCGCCGTAGCCGGTGATGACGCCGCAGCCGATCAGCGCCGCCAGCTCGAGCGGCATGTCCTTGCGGATTTTGACGATGGCGTTTTCGTGCACCAGCATCTGCTCGGCGAACGACGACAGATTGAGGAACTGGTTGAGTTTCTCCGAGCGCGCCCAGGACAGGCGATTGGACTGGCCGGGCAGCATCTTCACTGTCGTGTCGGTGCAGAGCACCGTGCGGCCGGTGGTGCAATTGTCGCAAGTGCCGCAGAACACCGAAAGACACGTCACGACGTGGTCGCCGGGCTTCACATAGGTCACATCGGAGCCCACCTTCTCGACCACGCCGGCGGACTCGTGACCAAGCACCGCGGGCAGCGGATGCGGGTAGAGCCCTTCCATGAAGTGAAGGTCGGAATGACAGAGGCCGGCGACGCGCGTGCGGATCAGGACCTCGCGCGGGCCGGGATTCGGCACGCTGACATCCTCGATCACGAGCGGCTGGTTGATTTCATGCAGGACGGCGGCCTTCATCGGTGTTCCCTCTTTTGTTTATCGTTACAGCACGAGACCTTCTTCACCTCTCCCGCCCAACTCGGGTTTACCCGAGTTTGGCACTTTATTCTGTCGAAGCCGGATAAATCCGACTTCGATGGGAGAGGTAAAATCGCGCATGCAGCGGCATGAGCCTATGCTGCCAAAAGCAATTCGCCAACCTCGGCCATGCCGACCGGACGATCGCCGAGCAGATGCCCGGTGATCGCGCGCTGGGCGGCATTTTCCGCCAACTGGAACGGATCGTTGGCCGACACCCGGTGATCGATCACCATGCGCGACAGCAGCAGCCGTCTGGCGTCGCCGCGCATCTCGTGGATGCGTCCACCCTCCCACGCCAGCGCCACGGCACTAGCGACATGATAGAGCAGACTGGTGGCACGCCGCGCATCGCCCTCATGATCTGACTTGCTGGCGACCTCGCGCGCAAAATCGATGGCGCGGTCGGTCAGTTCGCGCAAGCGGTTGCGCCAGGCCTGCGGCACATTGGCGCTGTCGTCGAGGCGGGCGTGCAGATCGGCGCCGAGCGCCGCTTCGGCGCCGTGACGCCCGACCGCGCGCTTCAGCGCATCGATGGCGACGATATTGCCGGTGCCTTCCCAGATCGAACCGAGATGGGCGTCGCGCAACAGCCGCGCGGTGGCGAATTCCTCGATGTAGCCGATGCCGCCGCGCATCTCCAACGCATCGCCGCAGACTTTTCGGGCATCGCGTGTGGCGCGGAACTTCAGGGTTGGCGTCAGGATGCGCAGCAACGCCGCCGCGTCCTGGCTGCCGGCCTCGGCGCGGTCGAGCGCATCCGCGGTGAGGAAGCTCATCGACAGCGCCTGCTCGGTCGGAAGCATGATCTTCATCAATTGCCGCCGCGCCAGCGGCAGGTCGATGATGCGCTGGCCGAACACCACGCGATTTCGCGCCACCGTCATCGCGTCATGGTGCGCGCGCCGCATCAACGCGGTGGATTTGACGCCGTTGGAGAGCCGCGACGAATTGACCATCTCGGCCATCTGCACGAAGCCGCGATCGAGCTTGCCGACGGCGTACGCAATCGCGCCCCCCAGCTTGATCTCGCCGGACGCCATCGAGCGGGTGCCGAGTTTGTCCTTCAGGCGAACAATCCGGTAATGGTTTTGCGAGCCGTCTTCGAGCCGTCGCGGCATCAGGAACAGTCCGACACCGCGCGTACCGGGCCCCGCGCCCTCGGGGCGCGCCAGCAGCATCACCACCTCAGCGTCGGCATTGGAGCAGAACCATTTCTCGCCATGCAGCCGCCAGTGATCGCCTTCCTGCACCGCTGTCGTGGTCAGCGTGCCGACGTCGGAGCCGCCTTCCTTCTCGGTCATGAACTGACCGCCCTGGGTCAACTTGTTCATGTCGGTTTGCGTGAGGCCATCGAGATACCTGGCCTTGAGGGCCTCGCTGCCGAAATGATGGAGCAGCTTGGCGCAACCGTCGGTGACGTTGATCGGACACCCCAGACCGAACTCGGCCTGGTTGAACAGGAACGTGAAGGCGTGCTTGGCAACAACAGGATATTTGTCCGGCCAGCCCAGAATGCCCTTGCGGATCGACATCGCGTGAATGCCGAACTCGCCGAACGCCGCCTTCTCCAGTTCGCGATAGGCCGGATGATATTCGATTGTTTGAGAATCACGGCCGAAGCGGTCGCGCTGATGCAGCACGGGCGTATGACGGTCGGCGAGCCGCGCGCATTCGTCGAGATGACCGCCGGCAAGCTCGCCGAGCCGGTCGAGATGCGGCTCGATGTGGCGAAACAGCGGCTCGGTGAGATGCAGCCGCAGCAGATCCGCCAGCGCCGGATCGGCCCGGTAGAAGTTCATCCCCGAGGTGTCCGGCGCGAGCAATCCCGGTTTGTCCACCGGGGCGGCTTCGCGATCATGCTTGCGTGGCTGCATATTTATCTCTTGTTCGTTCCGCCCGATCTTGATCATCTACCGATAACGCAGGCGATCAAGCCGTCAACAAGCATAATTGGAGGACCACCCCATGGCAGACGGATATCGCATCATCGGCGCCGAGATGTCGCCCTACTCGGTGAAAGTACGCTCCTATTTCCGCTACAAGGGAATTCCGCATCAATGGATTTTGCGCAATGCGGCAAGCCAGGCGGAATATGAGAAGCATGCAAAAATGCCGATCATCCCGCTGGTGATATCGCCTGACGGAACTGGCATCCAGGATTCTACCCCGATCATCGACCAGGTCGAGAAACTTCACCCGGAGCCATCGATCCATCCGACCGACACGGTCGTGCAATTCATCTCCGCGCTGATCGAGGAATTCGGCGACGAGTGGGGCAACAAATGGATGTTCCACACCCGTTGGGCGCGGGACGTCGACCAGATTTCGTCGGCCGGACGCATCGCGCGGATGCGCGCGCCCAATGCCAGCGAGCAGGAGCATGACAAGTTCGCCGCACAAGTCCGCGCGAGGATGGTGGACCGGGTCTGGTTCGTCGGGTCCAACGCCACAACCGCGCCGCAGATCGAGGCCGGGCTCCAGGAGATGCTCGGCTTACTCGACGCTCATCTCGCCACGCGGCCGTATCTATTCGGCGCGCGTCCCGCCTATGGCGATTTCGGTCTCTGGGGCCAATTCTACGAAATGTGGACCGATCCAACCGTCGGCGCCCTGATCGGCGGCGGCGCACCAAACGTGCTCGACTGGGTGCATCGCATGCTGTGGCCGAGGGCCGAAGGTGCATTCGAGTCCTGGACCGCGCTGGCACCAACCCTGATGCCGATCCTGACCAAACTGGTTGGAAAACAGTTCTGGCCATGGACGCTAGCCAACGAGACTGCGCTCAGGGAAGGCAAGGAAGAATTCACCGTCATGCTCGGCGACAAGATTTGGACCCAGAAGCCGCAGAAGTATCACGCCCGCTCGCTCGGTATGTTACGCGCCAAATATGCCGAAATCGCCGATAAGCGGGATCTCGATCTGGTTCTGTCAGCGACGGGTTGTCTCGCGGGATTGCGCACCTAGATATCGACTCCCGGTCATTTCTGGAGAGCGCCCATGCAGACGCCAACCTACAAAACCGCCCTGATTGTCGGCGCCGGCGAGGGATTGAGCGCATCGCTGGCGCGGCTGTTTGCCCGCGAAAAAATCCGCGTTGCGCTCGCCGCCCGCAAAATCGAAAAGCTTGGCGCGCTCTGCACCGAAACCGGCGCCCGCGCCTTTGCCTGCGATGCGGCCAACCCCGACGACGTCGAACGGCTGTTCGGTCAGGTCGAGCGCGAGATCGCCGCACCCGATCTCGTCGTCTATAACGCCAGCGGGCGGGCGCGCGGTCCCTTCACCGACCTGGTGCCTTCAGACGTCGCCAACGCGATTGCGGTGAGCGCCTTCGGCGGCTTCCTGGTGGCGCAGCAGGCGGTGGCGCGGATGCTACCCAACAAGCATGGCGCGATCCTGTTCACCGGCGCCTCCGCCAGCGTCAAGGGCTATGCGCAGTCGACGCCGTTCGCTATGGGCAAGTTTGCGTTACGCGGGTTGGCCCAAAGCATGGCGCGCGAATTGTCGCCGCAGGGCATTCACGTCGCGCATTTCGTCATCGATGGCGGCATCCGCAGCGCGGCCCGAAACGAGCCTGCCGACCGGCCGGACTCGATGCTCGATCCCGACGCCATTGCATTCAGCTATTGGAGCGTGCTGCAACAGCCGCGCAGCGCCTGGACCTGGGAGATGGAATTGCGGCCGTGGGTCGAGAAGTTTTAAGCGGTATATCTGTCATTGCGAGCGAAGCGAAGCAATCTATGGAGCCGCAAAGCCAGCATGGATTGCTTCGTCGCTTCGCCCCTCGCAATGACGCGGGAAAACAACAATACGGGGGAAAACATGAGCACCGAAATTACCATCGACACCGGCACCAATGAATTGCTGTGCGTAATCCGCGACCGCGTCGCGATCATCACGCTGAATCGGCCCGAAGTCCGCAATGCGATGTCGGACAACCTGACGCCGGCGCTGCGCACCATGATCAAGACCTGCGGGGAGAACCCGGAAGTCGGCGCGCTCCTGATCACCGGCGCTGGCACTGCGTTCTGCGCCGGCGGCAACATCAAGGGCATGGGCGCGCATCGCGACAAGAAGAAGCTCGAAATGTCCTATGACGAGAAGGTCGCCGATCTGCAGGAGCGGCAGCGCCTCTTGACCGGTGCGCTGGTCTCGGTACGGAAACCTACGATCGCGGCGCTGCCCGGCCCCGCGGTCGGCGCCGGCCTTGCGCTCGCGATGGCCTGCGATATCCGCATCGCCGCGCAATCGGCGTTCGTCTCCACCGGCTATCTGCGGGTGGCGCTCTCGGGCGACTACGGCATTGCCTGGCTGCTGACGCGGCTGGTCGGGACATCGCGAGCGCGCGAACTGATGTTCACCGCCGAGAAGATCGACGCGGCCAGATGCGAGACGATCGGCCTCGTCAACCGCGTGGTGCCGGACGACAAGCTTCAGACCGAAGCCTTTGCGCTCGCCAAATCCATGGCGGAGGGGCCGACGTTTGCCTTGCGCTATATGAAAGACAATCTCGACGAGGCGCTGTTGTTCGATTTCGCCACCGCGCGCGACCATGAAGCCGAGCGCCTGGTCCGCCTGACCACGACAGCCGATCACAAGGAAGCCGTGCAGGCCTTCATCGACAAGCGCAAGCCGGTGTTCAAGGGCGGTTAAAGTCGATCACGCGGCGACCTCGGCGCGTGCATTGCGTCGGATCACCTGTGGCGGTTGCCCGAAGGCGCGCAGAAAGGCGCGGCGCATCCGGTCACGATCGGCAAAGCCGGTTTGGCGCGCGATGACATCGATCGGATGGCGGCTCTGCTCCATCATCAGGCGGGCGGTCTCGACCCGCAGGTTCTCGACCGCCTTGGCCGGCGATTGGCCGGTCTCGGCGTGGAATGCGCGGCTGAACTGGCGCGGACTTAAATGCGCCGCCTCCGCAAGCTCTATCACCGAAAGCTTCGAGGCGAGATTGCGTTTCGCATAGGCCAATGCCGCCTGGATGCGGTCGGATTTGGGCTCCAACTCCAGTAGCGCCGAAAACTGCGATTGGCCGCCGGCGCGCCGGTGATAGACCACGAGCTTTTTGGCCACGGCCCTCGCCACATCGGCGCCGAAATCGTTTTCGATCAGCGCCAGCGCGAGGTCGATCCCCGCGGTCGCACCGGCCGAAGTCCATACCGGACCGTCGGCGATGAAGATGCGGTCCTCCTCCACCTTCACCTTTGGAAACCGGGCCTGCAAATCGCGCGCGTGGTACCAATGCGTGGTCGCGCGACGCCCGTCGAGCAAGCCGGCTTCGGCCAGGACAAACGCGCCGGTGCAGGTTGCGGCGACGCGCCGGTATCGCTCCGAAGCTTGCCGCAAAAATTCGATGAGCCTCGGCGTCGACGGCTCGATCAGGGTGCCGCCCCCGACGATCAGCGTGTCGAATTTCGCATCGTCGAACGGTTCGGCCACGACGTTCATCCCCATCGAGGCGCGGATGGCACCGCCCGTCTCGGACAGCAGATGCACCTCATAGACAGGCTCGCCGATGTGGATATTGGCGAACTCGAAGGCGGAGATCACGGCCAAACCCATGACCTGAAAGCCGGGGAAAACGATGAAACCGATGCGTTGCATGCCGCTCTCCACAATGTCCTAAAACGTCGTTTATATGACATTTGAGACACCGGCCCGCAAGCCTAGATTTCCGCCACCGCTCCCGAAATCGTCGGGGGGAAGCAGAGGAGAAGAGACAATGAGCGCCATCAAATCCAAGGAAAAACCCAAGGGAACTGCGCTGATCACCGGCGCCTCCGCAGGCATCGGCGCCATTTATGCCGACCGCCTGGCCAAGCGCGGCTACGACCTGATCCTGGTCGCCCGCAACCAGGGCCGGCTCGACGCACTGGCCCGGCACCTGAAAAGCGAGACCGGCCGGTCGGTCGAAACCATCGCGGCCGATCTCAATGACAAGGCGGATCTTGCCAGGATCGAGGCGACCTTGCGGTCGAATGCCGGCATCACGCTGCTGGTCAACAATGCCGGTGTCGGTGCGGCGGGGCCGCTGCTCAATTCCGATGTCGAGAAGATGGATGAAATGATCCGCCTGAACGTGGGCGCGCTGACGCGGCTGACCTACGCCGCCGTGCCAGGCTTCGTCGCGCGCGGCGGCGGCAGCATCATCAATATTTCCTCCATCGTGGCGATCTCGCCCGAGACGCTCAATGGCGTCTACGGTGGCAGCAAGGCGTTCGTGCTGGCCTTCAGCCAATCGCTCCAGCATGAGCTGGCCGACAAGGGCGTCCGTGTCCAGGCGGTCTTGCCCGGGGCAACCGCGACGGAATTCTGGGACGTCGCCGGCCTGCCGGTTCAGCATTTGCCGACGGAGATCGTGATGTCGGCCGAGAACATGGTCGACGCCGCGCTTGCCGGTTTCGACCAGGGCGAGACCATCACCATTCCGTCTCTGCCCGACAAGGCGGAATGGGATGCGTTCGACGCCGCACGCCGCGCGATGTCCGGCAAGCTTTCGAGTGCCGTGCCGGCCAGCCGATACAGCGTCCAGCGTACCCGAACCGCCGCAGAATAATTGGAGTTTTGCCGGTGATGCCAGCGCCAGGCGCTGGCATCAGCCTTTGATTGGTAGTGGCCGGCGAGCGCGGGTGGTTTTCAATCAATATCGAGGGAAAGAAACGGCCCGGTTCTGGTGCGGCCAGAACCGGGCCTAGTCTGGTCAGCTCGCGAGAGGACTGATCGCGAGATGGCGGGAGGCGGCGGCGAGTTTCCAGCTCGCGCAGGGGATATCGCGCGGTTCGACGTCGATATGTTTTTCGAAGCGCACCAGCTTCCAGTCGCCGGGGCTCGGTATGAAGGCGTAGCCGGATTTGCGGGCGAGGCTGATCATGGCGTCGTTGGAGCGCAGCGTGTCGCCGAACAGGCGATCGGCGCCGAACGAGGCCGCGCGGCATTCGAGATTTTTCAACAGTGCCTTACCGATGCCATGGCCCTGCCAGCGGTCGTCGATCGACAGGCCGAACTCGATGCTGGCGGCGTCGGGGTCAAACGCATAGCGGGCTTCGCCTACGATCGTCTCATAGCCATCGACCAGCATGGTCGCGACCACGCTGAAACGGTCTTCCTCGCCGATATGGATGAACTGCTCGAGCAGGGACGCCGGCAGCTCGCTGGCGGCGCCGAGGAAGCGGTTGTAGCGGGAGCGGGTCGTGAGCGAACGGAAGTAGTTCTGCAGCGGCTCGGCATCGCGCGGCTCGACAAAGCGCACGGTGACGGCATTGCCGCCGCGCGCGCGCAGCACGTCTGAATATTGCCTGAGATCGTCGAAACGCATCGTCGTCATCGCACGCTCCCGTCGCTCGCAAAAAAAGATGGCCGGCGTCCCTCAGGCGAGGCGACGCCGGCCTGGCTGCCTTTTATGCCCGCCAGAACGGTTTTGAGGCCTCGTAGATCGCGTCACTGGAGGACAAGCCGATGTCGTGCAGCTCCCGGTCCGACCAGTGGGCCAGTTCGCGGCGCTGCTCGTAGCGCTGCCGCCAGACATGGAGGGTCTCGGCCAGTTGGTTCAAAAGGCTATGTCCATGATGATTTATCATCGATTCATGTGTGAAAGTAGACATTTTCAACTCCTATAGATAATCTGTTGTGGCTAATATCGATGCTATCCGGGCTTTCCACAAACGACACTTTGTACCGCTTCGCATGATATAAACTCATGTATTGGAATGGCGGGAGATGACAACAGCCAGGCTACCTTCGCTGAACGGATTGCGCGCCTTCGAGGCTGCGGCCCGGCATTTGAGCTTCACGCAGGCCGCCTCCGAACTGAACGTCACGCAGACCGCGATCAGCCATCAGATCAAGCGGCTGGAGGAAGAACTCGGCGTCCGCCTGTTCGTCCGCCAAAACCGCGCGCTGACCTTGACGCCGGAGGCGAAGGATTACCTCCCGGGGATCCGCGCCGCGTTCAACGATTTGCGGCTCGCCACCGACCGCCTGTTGCGCAAGGACGATGACCATGTGCTGACGGTCTCGACGCTGGCCTCGCTCGCCGCCAAATGGCTGCTGCCGCGACTTTCCGCGTTCCAGGAAGCCCACCCCGGCATCGATGTTCGCATCACCACCTCGACCAGCCTGATCGACTTCCAGCGTGACAATGTCGATGCGGCGATCCGCTATGGCCGCGGTCAATGGCCGGGCGTGCGCGCCGACTGGCTGATGGCAGACGAGCTTTTCCCGGTGTGTAGCCCGGCCCTGCTCAACGGAAACAAGCCGCTGAAATGCCCTGAAGACCTCAGGGATCACGTGCTGCTGCACACCAGCAACGCCAACAGCGACGACTGGCGGCTGTGGCTGACGGCGGCAGGTCTCCCGACCAATCTCTCCAAACAGCCGGACGTTACCTTCGACCTCATCTTCATGACCGTGCAGGCCGCGATTGACGGCCTCGGCGTGGCCATGGGCCGGACCGCCTATGTGCAGGACGACATCGCCAAGGGCCGCCTGGTCGTTCCCTTCAAGATCACGCTGCCGACCGACGCCGGATTCTATCTGGTCTCGCCCGCGGGCAGGACCGACCCGCCAAAACTCTCCGCGTTCCGGCAATGGCTGATTGCATCGGTGCAGAACAAGCCCTGACGTTACAGAAATTCCGCGATACGAACCGTATGCGACATCGTCGCAATCCGTAGCCCGGGGCAAGTTTGATTTCCATGCAAACAACGATAACAAGAGCGCATGGCCGATTTGAAACGTAAATTCGACGTGCTGGTGATTGGCGGCGGCAATGCCGCGCTGTGCGCCGCGATCAGCGCGCGCCGATCGGGCGCTTCGGTGCTGGTGCTGGAAGGCGCGCCGAAATTCTACCGCGGCGGCAACACCCGCCACACCCGCAACATGCGCTGCGCCCATGATGCGGCGACCGACATCCTCACCGGGCCCTACACCGAAGAGGAATTCTGGGATGATCTGCTGCGCGTGACCGGCGGGCAGACCGACGAAGAACTCGCCAAATTCATGATCAGGGAGTCCAAGGACATCCTGAACTGGATCGTCGAACAGGGCGTGCGCTGGCAGCCGTCGCTCGGCGGCACGCTCAGCCTCGGCCGCACCAACTCGTTCTTCCTCGGCGGCGGCCGGGCGATGCTGAACGCGCTCTATCTCACCGCCGAAAAACTCGGCGTCGAGATCGTCTATGACGCCGAAGTCACCGATCTTCAGATCGAGGACGGCATGTTCCTGTCCGCGAGTTTGAAGCAGCCGATCGATGGCGCCACGGAGATCCGCGCCTCGGCGCTGGTCGCCGCCGCCGGCGGCTTTGAGGCCAACATCGAGTGGCTGAAGGAGTATTGGGGCGAGGCCGCCGACAATTTCCTGATCCGCGGCACGCCCTATAACCGCGGCTCGATCCTGAAAATGCTGCTCGCCAGCGGCGTGCAGGACATCGGCGATCCCACGCAATGCCATGCGGTCGCGATCGACGCCCGCGCGCCGAAGTTCGACGGCGGCATCATCACGCGGCATGACTCGGTCGTATTCGGCATCGTCGTCAACAAGCACGCGCAACGCTTCTACGACGAGGGGGAAGACATCTGGCCGAAGCGCTACGCGATCTGGGGCCGGCTGGTGGCGGCGCAGCCCGACCAGATCGCCTACATCATTTTCGATACGACCGTGGTCACGAGCTTCATGCCGACGCTGTTTCCGCCGATCGGCGCGCCCTCGATCGCCGAACTCGCGGGCAAGCTGGAGCTCGACCCGGCGGCGCTGGAAAAAACCATCGCCGATTTCAACGCCGCGGTGCGCCCCGGCACATTCGATCACACCATCCTCGACGATTGCCGCACCGAAGGCGTGATGCCGCCGAAGACGCATTGGGCGCGCAGAATCGAGACGCCGCCTTATCTCGCCTATCCGGTGCGGCCCGGCATCACCTTCACTTATTTGGGCACCCGCGTGAACCAGCAGTCGCGCATGGTGATGAAGGACGGCAAGCCATCCGCCAACATGTTCGCCGCCGGCGAGATCATGGCCGGCAACGTGCTCGGCAAGGGCTACGCCGCCGGCATGGGCATGACCATCGGCAGCGTGTTCGGACGTGTGGCGGGACGGGAAGCGGCCAGAAATGCAAAAAACTAACGGCCGTCTAACGTAAAGGCCTGACCAGGTAACGGGAAGCGCAAGCGCATGCACGGAACGAGAATTCTCGAGGAGGCCGACCGCCTGATGACGGTCTGCAATTCCTGCCGCTATTGCGAGGGCCTCTGCGCGGTGTTTCCGGCGATGGAAATGCGACGCTCGTTTTCCGACGGCGACCTTAATTATCTCGCCAACCTCTGTCATGGCTGCGGCGCCTGCTACACCGATTGCCAGTTCTCGCCGCCGCATGAATTCAACGTCAATGTGCCGCAGACGCTGGCGATCGCGCGGCACGAATCCTACGCCGCCTATACCTGGCCGCGCGCCTTCGCCGGCGTCTTCGCGCGCAATGGCCTTATCATCAGCATCACGGCCGCGCTCAGCGTCGCCGCATTCATCCTCGGCTTTGCCGCCTTCAACGACCGCCAAGTCCTGTTCGGCGTCCATACGGATGCGGGCGCGTTCTATAGGCTGATGCCGCATAACGCGATGGCGGCGCTGTTCGGAGCCGCATTCCTCTACGCGATCGCAGCACTGGTGATGGGCGTCCGCGCATTCTGGCGCGATATCGGCGAACCCATCGGCATGCGCACCGATACGGCTTCGATCTTCCAGGCCATTCGCGATGCCGGCGAGTTGCGCTATCTCGACGGCGGTGGCGTCGGCTGCTTCAACGAGGACGATCGCCCAACCGACCGCCGCAAGATTTTTCACCATCTCACCTTCTACGGTTTTGGCCTTTGCTTCGCCGCCACCTGTGTGGCGACGCTCTATCATTATCTTTTCGCGCGCGAGGCGCCCTATCCGTGGTGGGACCTGCCGGTGGTGCTGGGCACGCTGGGCGGCATCGGTCTCCTGATCGGTCCGGCAGGCCTGCTCGCCGAGAAATGGAAGCGCGATCCTGACCTGGTCGACGAGACGCGCTTCGGCATGGACGTCGCCTTCATCGCCATGCTGTTCCTGACCAGTTTGACCGGCATCGTACTGCTGTTACTGCGCGAAACGCCGGCGATGGGACCGCTGCTGGCGCTTCATCTCGGCGTGGTGTTCGCTCTCTTCGTCACCATGCCCTATGGAAAATTCGTGCACGGGATTTATCGGTTTGTCGCGCTCGTGCGCTATGCGCAGGAGCGGCGGATGATGGGGCATGTTTGACACCGTCATTGCGCGCCGAGTTCGTCATTGCGAGCGAAGCGAAGCAATCCATCTAACCTCGTAAAGGACGAATGGATTGCTTCGTCGCCGCGCTCCTCGCAATGACGGGGCGAGGTTCTGTTTTCAAATTTCAAAGAGCAGATACGACTTCGCATTCTCGCGGCATGTATTGCCCGAGCTTTGCTCGAATTGTTGTCCCTCCTGAAAGACAGAGGGCGCAGGGAAGACCGGGTGCGCGCTGCACCCGCGGTCTCGTGTGCAATGTGCACAAGAAGGTGCGCACACGAGCATACAGGTCCAGCGGGAGCATCCCGGCCTTCCCTGCGCAATGGCTTTACGGCTTACTTCGCGCTCTCCCCGGTGACCGGCTTT
>CAWGSN010000006.1:0-174112 GCA_963825225.1 uncultured Alphaproteobacteria bacterium | reverse complement strand
TTGACGCCAGCGTCGGGGCGTCAGGACCACACGACTTCGCCGTACGCATTGGCATCGTTCGTCTGACGATGCGCCTGCGTCCACCGCGTCCGATCCCGCGTTCGTGACGATCGCGAAACGCCCCTCTTGCCGGGAACGGACGCGAGGTATCTAGCGGTGAGTCGGGGTGGCGGCGAAGAGGAATGTTTTCCGAAAGAGGGCTTGACAGCTTTTGCTGATTTGCCCGTCGGGTTGTTTTGTCGCAGGCGCGAGTGAAGTTCATCGAGCAGACGGTTCGCGATCTCGACCGGCTGGTGGCGCGAGCCGCTCCAACCGTGGCGAAAACCGATGCCGGCTTGCCCGAACCGGTGGCGGCGCCGGAGGCGGCAGCGGCTTGAAGCGCGATCCGTCTAGCACCGCCATTGCGAGCGAAGCGAGGCAATCCATATCGCGGCATAACGGATGGCTGGATTGCTTCGTCGCTGACGCTCCCCGCAATGACGGCGGAAGCTACAAATCCACCACCACGTAGTCGCTTTCGACCGACACAGCGATGGTCTCGGCGACATACGGGCCTTTCACCACGGCTGCCCCCGGCTCGACATTCACGGGATAGGCTCGGGCGCGAAAGCGTTTGGGGTCGCAATAGGATTGGCCGGTGCGGATGTCGAATTCCCAGCCGTGCCAGGGACAGCGGATGATTTCGCCCAATTTGGTGTATTCGATCTCGCCGGGGTCGGATGATTGCGCCAGGCCAATCAGCGGGCCTTCGCACAATGCCGCGCCCTGATGCGGGCAGCGGTTCAACAGGCCGAAGAACTCGCCCTTGATGTTGAAGATCGCGATCGGCCGCTCGTCGATGGTGAGGAATTTTCGCGTCCCCGGCGGCAGCTCGTCCACCGGGGCGATGACGTGACGAACCATCAGATTAGACCGTAAAGCTTCCGCGCATTGTCGAGATAGAATGCCTGCTTGTTGGCGTCGCTGACGCCGGCCGGCAGCACGCGCGACGGGTCATCATAGTCCCAATGCGGATAGTCGGTCGCGAATAACAGCTTGTCCCAGCCGACCCAGTCGATCACCTCGAACAGATGCTCGCGCCGTTCCGGATCCTCCATCGGCTGCGTGGTCCAGTAGATGTGGTCGCGGATGTATTCGGACGGCCGGCGCTTGAGGTGCGGTACTTCACTGCGCAGCCGCTCAAAATTCCTGTCGAGCCGCCAGGACAGCGACGGCGCCCAGCCGAAGCCGGCCTCGATCATCACCATCTTGAGTTTGGGATAGCGTTCGAACACGCCTTCGAGCACGAGGCTCGCCAATGCCGTCTGCTGGCATTGCGAATGGCCGACCATCTCCTCGATGTAAAAACTCGGCCAGCCCGACGCCGTGATCGGGTTGCCGCCGAAGCCGAAGGCGTGCACACCGATCGGCAGGCCCGCTTCCTGCGCCGCCTCATAGATCGGCCAGTAGCGGCGCTGGCCGAGCGGCTCGACGTTGCGGCTCAAGAGCAGCACCTGCACGAAATTCTTGTCGCCGGCGCGCTTGCGGATTTCGGCGGCCGCCGCCGGGCCGTCTTCGTTGGCGACTACGACCGAGCCTTTGAGGCGACTGTCCTTGCCGGTCCATTCGGCGATCTGCCAGTCGTTGATCGCGGTCGCCAATGCCGCGCTCAGATCCTGGTTGCGCAGCCCCTGCCCGGTGTTGAGCGGACACAGCACGCCGAGCGCTACATTGTTCGGATCGAGATGCTGCTTTTGCATGAACGACAGCGACGAGCCCTGCGGGCCGCCTTCCGGCGGATAGGCGTCGCGGCGCGAGGCATTGGGCTGCGCCTTCGGATAGGGCGGGCCTTCCATCATGCCCTGATAGGCCTGTTTGCCGTAGGTCTTCATATGATCGTGCCAGCGCTGCGCCATATAGGGCAAGAGATCGTCGAGACTCCTGCGCGCCGGATGAATGTCGCAATCGGCGATTGCGGTTTTGACGCTGACAGACGCAGCCGGCTCCGGACGAAACTGCACATTCATGGCGTCGTCTCCTTGATCACGGGCTGTTTCAGACGGGTATAGGTCGCGTGCGGGTTGTCGATCATGATCTTGCGCACAAGATCTTGCGAAATCCCCGCCGGCAACACCTCGTCGCCGTCGAATTGCCAATGCGGATAATCGGTTGAGAATAGAAGCAATTCGTCCGATTGCATATGGTCAAACAGGCGATTCAATGTGGCGGGATCGGGTGGCGCGTCGACCGGCTGCAGCGAAAAGCGGATGTTGCTGCGCACAATTTCCAAGGGCGCGCGGTCGACCCAGGGCGTTTCCATCCGCACCCCGCGCCAGAACTTGTGCAGCCGCCACAGATAGGACGGCAGCCAGGTGAAGCCGCTTTCCAGCATCACCATCTTCAGATTCGGATGCCGGGCAAACACACCCTCGATGATCAGGCTGGTCAGCTGGGTCTGGAACGCCTGCGCTTGTGCGACATAATCCTCGACGTGGTAGGAACCCCAGCCGACCGAGGTCGGCGGGTTGTGATAATTGCTGCCGGCGTGGATTCCGACGGGGAGCCCCAACCGCTCGGCGGCGGCATAGATCGGCCAGTAGGCGCGTTTGCCCAAGGGCATGTCGCCCATTACCAGCATCAGCACCTGGACGAACCGGCTGTCCCTGGCGCAGCGCTCGATCTCAGCGACCGATTTCTCGACGCTTTGCAGGGGGATCACGATCGAGCCGCGCAGGCGCGCATCCCGGTCGAGCCATTCCTCCACCAGCCAGTCGTTGACCGCGCGGCAGAAAGCGTCCTGCATGTCCTCCGAAAACACCATCTGCACGCCGTAGAGCGGATTGCAGATGCCATAGCTGACGCGGAATGGATCGAGCGCCTGCTTCTGCATGTCGGCCAGGCTGGAGCCGGGCTTGCCCTGCGCCGGTCGCCAGTCGGGGCGCGCACTGATCGGCGAATTGGTCGGATAGGACTGCGACACCAGATCGGTCATGCCGCGCGTTGTCACCTGGTCGCGCCAGTAATCGTTGAGATACGGCAGCAGGCTGGTCAGATGAGGCACGGCCGGATGCAGGTCGCAATCCACCCCGCCCGCGATCGGTGACGTCATGATGTTTCCTCAGCCGCGGTCTCACGGCATCTTGTAAGCCACGCCGCTTGGTTCCTTGGCCGTATTCAAGCAGGCTCACCTGAGGCCCGCAACTCGGCAAACGCCGGCACCCTGTGCTAGGAAAACATGGGTCGCCAACAAAATATGGGCTTTGGGGAGGTTCTCGATGATTCGTACCGGACGTGCGGCGATTGCCGTCACCCTTTTGCTGGCAGGCAGCGCGTTGGCGCAGCAAGCGCAACCGCCCGCCGCCCCGCCACCGGTCGATTTCTCCAAGGTCGAGATCAAGACCACCGACCTCGGCGACAACGTCTACATGCTGGAAGGCCAGGGCGGGAACATCACGGTGGCGGTGGCCAAGGACGGCATCATCATGGTCGACGGTGAGTACGCGCCGCTGCATGACAAGATCAAGGCCGCGATCGCCTCCATCTCCAACCTGCCGGTCAAATACCTGATCAACACGCATTATCATGGCGACCATACCGGCGGTAACGAACTCTTCGCCAGGGACGGCGTCACCATCACCTCCCAAATCAACGTCAAAAACCGGCTGGCGGCCGGGACCACCAATGGCCTGACCGGCGCCAAGACGCCGCCGGCACCCCAGGCCGCGCTGCCATCCGACACCTACACCAATTTTTCCAAGATCAGGCTTCCCGGCCGCGTCGCCGATCTCAAGCACATCCCTAACGCCCACACCGACGGCGACACCTATGTCTGGTTCAAGACCGCCAACGTGCTGTCGACTGGCGACACCTTCACCAATGGCCGCTATCCCAACATCGACTTCGCCAATGGCGGCAACATCAAGGGCATGATCGCGGCGACCGATATCTATCTCAAGCTGACCAACGCCAAGAGCCGGATAGTGCCGGGCCACGGCCCGATCGCCGACAAGGCGGCGCTCGCCGAATACCGCACCATGCTCGTCACCGCGCGCGACCGCATGGCAGTGCTCGTGAAGGAAGGAAAGAGCGAGGACGATGTGGTGGCGGCAAAACCGTTTGCCGATCTCGACAGGAAATGGGCGCCGACCGAGCTTGCAGCCAAGAATTTCATTCGCGTGGTCTATCACTCGTTGGCCGACAAGCCTGAGCCCGAGAAGAAGCCGTTGCTGAAACGAATCCTGCGCCGGAGTTGAGAAACGATGAAAGAACTCGTGACCATCGCCGAGAAGATCGCCGCAAAGCTGATTGGGCGGAAGCAGACGATTGCGATCGCGGAGTCGTCTACGGGCGGACTGATCTCGGCCGCGCTGCTGTCGGTGCCGGGCGCGTCGGCCTATTTCCTCGGCGGCGGCGTGATCTACACGCGCGACGCGCGGCGGATCCTGATGGATATTCCCGATGAGGCAATGAAGGGCATCCGCTCGGCCTCGGAGCCCTACGCGAAACTTTTGGCGAGCCAAATTCGAAAACGCTTTTCGAGCGACTGGGGCCTGTCCGAAACCGGCGCGACCGGCCCGACCGGCAACCGCTACGGCGATGCCGCCGGTCATAGCTGCATGGCCGTCGCAGGCCCGCAGAGCGCGGTGTTCACGCTCGAGACCGGGAGTGCGGACCGTCAGGCCAACATGCAGAGATTTGCGAGCACGGCGCTGGATTTGCTGCTGCAGAATTTGGGGCGGTAGAGGATAGCGAGGCGGCGCCGCGATCCCACACAAGGTCGTCATACCCGCTTTCCGCCTTCGCTCGTTGAGCTACGGCGGACAGGTCGCGGGTGACGACAATTGAGGTTGTCTCCGTCGTTCTATCGCTGCGGCCCCGCCAAATTCACCTCGCGCTCGGCCCGAAACACATTGCTGTGCAAATTGGCGATCCATTGCCGGCCGCTGGAGGTCACGTTGAGATAGCTGATCGCAAGCTGGATCTGCGGCGCGACGTTGGTCCAATAGAAGTGCGGGAACTTGTAGATGATGTCCGCGGGCGTGGCGTAGCCCAGCGACTTGTTCAGCCCGGTTTCCTCGAATTCATGAAACAGGGCGTTCGATTTCCGCATGTAGTTGGGATCGCCGAGTTGGCCGATCAGATCGGCGGCGCGGAGCAGCAATCCTTCCTCCTCGTTGAGGTCGTCGAGATCTCCCTTTGGGATGTTGGTATAGGGAAAGCGGGTGTATTCGATCGCGCGGGCAATCCGGCCGGCGTCGACTTCATCGACGGCGTCGAGGCGTTCGATGACGAACAGCTTTGAGCGGTCGACGTGGTAGGGCGCCAGCGCGGCGTCGGATGATCCAACCGGCAGCTTGACCTTGCGGCCGCTGATATCCGCGACATAGCTGCCATCCTTGTCGTCGTCGCCCTGGACGATGCCGCGGACATAGCCAATATCGTGGGCAAGGCAGGCCATAATGAAGTTCGCATAGTCGGTCGCCGTGGTGGTCCGTTGCAACGACCTTCCTGCCAGGATGTCGTGCCCGACCAGCGTCACCAGCATGGTGTGTTCGATATTGTGATAGAGCGCATCGCTGTTGCCGATGCACTCCAGCGTCAGCCTGGCGGCAAAGGGCAGCAATTGCGTCAAACCCGCATGCGAAGAGCCGAACCGGCCTTCTGTTTCCCGAGACAGGAACAAGGCCAAAGCTTGCGCGGTCAGTTGAGGAATTGTGATCATCTCGGCACCCGCTCCAGTCCCGTCACCTACCTGATCGGAGCTATCCTATCACCTTTCTCTACAATGTCGGCCCGGCACATCGCGGCAAAGCCTGGAAAAAATCGACGCGTCACCTGGCGCGATGTCTGGCCTGCATCCCACGCGGGCCCGGGCTGCTGGATCAGGCCGCCTGGCATCCCTATACTGTTCCGAGAGCCCTATCGAGGACCGCATCCATGCAACCACAATTCGATCGCGCCGCAGAGGATCTGGGCAACTCGATCCATCTCGAGCACGTCAATGTCACGATCCCCGATCAGCGTCTGGCGGCGTTGTTCTATGTCGCCGGCCTCGGGCTGACCCGCGATCCCTATCTGATGGTGTCCGACACCAACATGTGGGTTAATGTCGGCAAGAGCCAGTTTCATCTGCCGAACGGCGCGCCGCAGGTGGTGCGGGGCCATACCGGCATCGTCATTTCGGGCCGCGCGGCCCTGCTCGATCGGCTGGCGTCCGTCGCGAAGAAGCTCGAGGGCACCAAATTTGCGTACAGTGAGCACAATGATTACGTCGAGGCGATCTGTCCCTGGGGCAATCGCCTGCGCTGCTTCGAGCCGGACGCGGCGCGCTTCGGGCGCATCACGCTTGGTATCCCCTATGTCGAATTCGACGTCCCAGTCGGGACCGCAAAAGGCATTTGCGGCTTCTATCCAGAGATCATGGGAATGCAGGCCGAACTCAGGAACGGCGACGGTACCATGGCGCGGGTGAAGGTCGGCAAGGACCAGTACGTGCAATTCCGCGAGACCGACCGACGGCTGCCGGAGTTCGACGGCCACCACGTGCAGATCTACATCACGAATTTTTCGGGTCCCTACCGCAAACTTTTGGAGCGCGGCCTGGTCTCGCAGGAAGACAACCAGTACCAGTACCGCTTCCGTGACATCATCGACCTCGCCAGCGGCAAGCCTCTGTTCACGGTCGAACACGAGGTGCGCAGCGCCACCCACCCGATGTACATGCGGCCGCTGGTCAACCGCAACCCGGCCGAGACCAACCGCACCTACGCGCCCGGCCACGAGCAATGGCCTTTCGCGATGGGACCGGACGAATATGACAGGAGATAGAGGGCTATCGTCGGACGCCGGGACGACGCTGATCGACGCCGGTTCCCCGTTAAGCTTACATCTTAACTAATTATTAATTATGCATTTGCGGGCGCGAAATGCCCGGCCTAGCGTACGTTGGGGGAGCCGCTCAGTAACCAACGGATTGGTACGTGCCATGACGCATAAAATGCATTGGGCGATTATCGCTTCTCTCGGCGCCGCAGCGCTGATGTTTGCCGCCAACGAGACCTACGCCAGGTCGGGAGGCGCTCCCGGTGGCGCCCATGGTGGCGGCGTTGCCGCGGGACATCCGATGGCCCGCGCCCCGGGAGTCCATGCGTTCCGGCATCACCGCCGAGGTTTTGTGGGCCCCGCCGTCGGCGGCTTCTACTACGGACCGGACGGCTACTACGGACCGGATGGTACACCCCTGGCTGATGGGGTGCAGTCGCAACCGGCATCGAACGATGTCCGCTACACCTATACCTACGACGTTCCCTGGGACTGGGCGCATCGCTTTCCGCCGAATGTCGCGCCATCCGACCGGCCCTATGTGTCGAGCTGCGGTGCGGAGACCGTCACGGTTCCCGGGCGCGGCGGCGGAGAACAGACCGTCAATATCACGCGGTGCTACTAGAACATGATCGGTTCTGATTGAGGGTGCGTCGTAGGCGATCCTCATGAACGAACCGCGTCCCGTTGAAGGGCAACTGCGCTCGCCGCCAATCGGGGCGGTGGCGCTTTCGTTGCTGGCCGGACTGCTCTACGCGGCGCAATTGGCTACGCTCTACGATTCCGGGCACAGCGACGCAGCCGGAGATTCACTCACCGGCGCGTTTGTCGCGCTCTTTGGCAACGCGCTTTGGATCGTACTCACCGGCCTGATGCTGGCCGCGATCAAGAACGGCAGGATGTCGATCTGGGCGACGGTCGGTGCTTGCGTGCTGCTGCCGCTGTCGGCCTACGCTTCCTTTACCTCTGCAAGACTTTACGCCGCCCATGGCGGCTGGCCATTGATCGTTCCGACGCTGGTACCGCCGGTCATCGTGCTCTATGCGCTGTGTGTCCGCATTCCCGCCCTCGCTCAGTCGCTGTCGGAAGCATTGACCAATGCACTTGCCGGCAGCGCGATTGTCGCGCTGATAGCGGCTTCGGTTTGGGCGTCGTACCTCGATCAGCTTGTCGCCCCCGCCCGCGAGGCGGCGGCACAAGCCGTCTACGAAAGCATGCGCGCCGAACAGGAAAGGGTATCGGCGGAATATCGCTCGCGCGACGAAGCCAAATTCGCGGCGCTTGGCCCCAACTCCCCGCTCCGCGACTACCTCGAATATCTCAATAGCAGCGACCTACGCGCCCGTCAGGCCCTGGAAAATGCCCGTTACGCCAGAACCCGGCAGGCTGACGCCGTTGCGCTGCTGCGGGAGCCGGAGCGCGACCGATTGGTCGACCTGCGAGAGTTGTGGCAACTGGACATCGAGGCGACGCCGGAACTCTGCGAGGCCTACGAGGCCGCGCTGCGCAAAAACGTCCAGAAGATCGACCCGTCATACAGCAATCGTCTTGGCGAAGCCATCGATCTCGAATTTCAGTTGCCGAATTTTAAATGGCTGGTTGCCCAGCATTGCAATTTGAGCGCTACCCTGACCGACCTCGCCAGGCGGCTGCGCGTCGTGCGGGATTCGTCGCGGATAGATCAACTCGCCGATACAGTCGAAGCCTTTGCCAGGCAGCAATGACGCATTCGTCAAAGCGCCGCACTGCAGGATTCGCCGCGCGGGCCCTGCTCACTTCTCCCGGAATGACCGCATCAGCTGGTCGCTCAGCGGCTTCATCAGGTAGGAGAACATAGTGCGGTCGCCGGTCTGCACGAAGGCTTCCACCGGCATGCCCGGGATCAGCTTGTTGTCGCTGCCGAGGCGCGCGACTTCTTCCGGCGGCATCGAGACGCGGATGGTGTAGTAGCTTTGCCCGGTGCGCTGGTCGGTGGTGACGTCGGCCGAGACTCTTGTGACCTTGCCGTTCAGTTCCGGCGTGGTGCGCTGGTTGAAGGCCGACAGGCGCAGCAATGTCTTTTGCCCGATCTGCAGCTTGTCGATGTCCTGCGGATTGACCTTGGCCTCCACCGACAGATCGTCGGCCTGCGGCACGATCATCATGATGGCGTCGCCGGCCGTGATGACGCCGCCGACGGTATGGACCGTCGATTGCAGCACCATGCCGTCCTGCGGCGCGCGGATGTCGATGCGGCGCAGCTGATCCTCGGCGGTGACCTTGCGCTCGACGAATTCGCCGGTCTTGTCGTTGGTCTCGCGCAGATCCTTGGAGACCTCGCTGACCATGTCCTTGTCGACCTGGATGATCTGCAACTCGGTCTCGGTGATCTTGCCCTTGGCCTGCGCGCGCGAGGCGATGTATTGCGCGCGCTCGCCCGACAGGCGGGCGGCATCGCGCTCCAGCGTCGTCAGGCGCGTTAGCTGCACCAGATGCTGATCGTACAGTTGGCGAACGCCGACCAGTTCCTTCTCCACCAGCGCGATTTCCTTGTCCTTCGCCTTTTCCTGCGCCGAGAGGCCCGCGATTTCCTCGTTCAGCTGCGTCACCCGTTCGTGCAACTGGGCCTTTTGTCCGGCTCGCCCGTTGACGCGAACCTCGAACAGTTTGGTTTCGCTGGCCATGACGTCCCGGACGTCGGGATCGTCGACGCGATCGGTGAGCATCGGCGGAAACTTGATCTGGTCGAGACCGCGCTGTTCGGCCTCCAGCCGTGCGGCGCGCGCCCACAATCCGTTCAGCGTCTTGACGACGATCGCAAGGCTCGCCTTGACCACGGTCTCGTCGAGCCGCACGACGATATCGCCGGCCTTGACGGTGTCGCCGTCGCGCACCCGGACCTCGCCGACCACGCCGCCGGTCGGATGCTGCACCTTCTTGACGTTGGAATCGACCACCACCGCGCCCGGCGCGATCAGCGCGCCCGATATCGGGACGGTGGAAGCCCAGCCGCCGAACCCGCCGGCCAGCACCAGCACCAGCACCAGACCTGTGATCAGATGCGCCCGGATCGAGCGGCGGGCGCCGCGCAATTCGTCGGTCATGATTTGGCGACTCCCGCGTCGGAGACAATCTTGATCGGCGCAGGCGGCGCGACGCGCTGCAGCACCTGTCCGAGAACGGCTTCCTTCGGACCGAAGGCCTGCATGCGGCCGTCCTTGAGCACCAGTAGCTGATCGACGCCTTCGATGCCGACCGGCCGGTGCGCCACCACCACCACGATGGCGCCGCGCTCACGCGCACCGCGGACCGCGCGGGTCAGCGCCTCATCGCCCTCGCTGTCGAGATTGGAATTCGGCTCGTCGAGCACGATCAGGAACGGATTGCCGTACAGCGCCCGCGCCAGCGCCACGCGCTGCGCCTGCCCTGCCGACAGCGCCGTACCCTGCTCGCCGATCTGGGTATCGTAACCCTCGCGCATCTTGATGATCATCTCATGCACGCCGGCCTCGCGGGCGGCGGCGATGATCATTTCGGATTTGGCGTCGGGATCGAATCGGGAGATGTTCTGGGCGATCGTGCCGGCGAACAATTCGACGTCCTGCGGCAGATAGCCGACATGACGGCCGAGCACGTCCGACGACCACTGGTCGAGCGCCGCCCCGTCGAGCCGCACCTTGCCACGGAACGGCATCCAGACCCCGACCAAAGCACGCACCAGCGAAGACTTGCCCGATCCGCTCGGTCCGATCACACCGACGCCGGTGCCGGCCTCGACCGCAAACGTGACGTCCTGGACGATCAGCCGCTGATCGCCGGGTGGCACGATGCTGACGCTCTCGACCGACAGGCGCTTCGACGGGCTCGCCAGCAAGGTCTGCGTGCCCGACGCCGGCATTTGTTCCAGCAGGCGGCTGAGGCGGTGCCAGCTCTGGCGCGCGGCAACGAAACCTTTCCAGTGCGCGATCGCGAGATCGACCGGCGCCAGCGCTCGGGCAGACAGGATCGAACCCGCAATGATGATGCCGCCGGTGGCCTCCTGATGAATGACCAGATAGGCGCCGACCGCCAGCACCGCCGATTGCAGCATCATGCGCAACACCTTGGCGACCGCACCCAGGCCGCCCGCCACGTCGCTGGCGCGCTGGTTGCCGGCCAGATAAGTCTCGTTGGCTTCGCTCCAGCGCCTGGTCAGCCGCCCGGACATGCCCATCGCGACCAGCACCTCGGCGTTGCGCCGGCTGGTCTGCGCCAGATCGTTGCGCCGCGCCGCAAGCGTCATGGCCTCGCGGGCCGGCCGGCGCGACAGAATTTCGGTGATCAAGGTGAGGATCACCAGAATGATGGCACCGACCAGCGCGGTCGCGCCAAGCAGCCAGTGGAACGCGAAGCAGATGCCGAGATAGAGCGGCAGCCACGGCAGATCGAAGAACGCACCCGGTCCCATGCTGCCGAGGAAGGAGCGGACGTTGTCGAGGTCGCGCAGCGGCTGCAGACCCTCATTGCGGTTACCCACCATCAGCGGCAGGCGCACGATGGTTTCGAACACGCGGGCGTTGATGGCCTCATCGAGCGAGGTGCCGATGCGGCCGAGAATCCGTCCGCGGATCAGGTCGAGGCCGCCTTGCACGACGTAGAGGCCGCCTGCGAGAACGACCAGGCCGACCAGGGTCGGCACGCTGCGGCTCGGAAGCACGCGGTCGTAGACCTCGAGCATGAAAACCGAGCCGGTCAAATACAGCAGATTGATCATGCAACTCATGACGCCGACGCCGAGGAACGCGCTGCGGCAGGCGCGCAACGCTTCACCGAGTTCGGATCGCCGGACGCCGGGAGCGGCTGCCATTAATTCGTGTCTCTTCAAATGGATTAGGTGACGGGCTGGTTTTACCGATCTTTGTGGCCAGCGTCTATTTAAGTCAGGTTAACCTGAATCCAGTTCATGCCCATGACAGTGGCCGGGGCACGGAGAAGTGAGCCCCTCAAGGGGCTTTAGATCGGAGCCGGCGCGGGCCTTGCGGCCGGCTCGGGTTTCGGAAACGGCACCAGGATCACCGACATCGAGACCCGGCCGATCTCGCCGTAGAGGTCGAGCAGCACGCCGCTGCCGGTTCCGAGGCCCTCGGCGGGCCGCCACCTTGTTTCGGCGCGAACCCCGACCCACGTGCCTTTTGGCTGCCTGAACAGTTGGACCGTCAGATTTGGGTTTGGATCGGCCACCACGTTCTGGAAGGGGCGGGCGATGCCATGGGTCCAATCCGCCGGACCCAGCACAGACGCCAACGGCCCGGCGCCCTCGATGACGGCTTGGTTAAGACGGAACCAGGCGACACCGTCGCCGGCGCGCGCTTCCATGGCGTCCATGAACCAGGGCCGGCCGTGGGCGGCCCTGACGGTGCGCACCGGAAACCGCAGAGGATCGGCGGCTTCGCTAGCCGTGTCGGCAAAGCCGGGTATATCGACCGCGCGTTCGCGCGACAGTGTCACTCTTACAGTGGCGCACGGCTGATCGTCGCCCGCGGCCCACAGCGTGTTGTCGATCACGCTGACGCGGCCGCCTTCGCTCAGCACAGAGAGCTGCGTCCGTAGTTCCGCCATCGGCGTCGGCCGCAGGAACCAGGCCGAGGCTGCGATCGCGGTGCCCCAGTTTCGTGGTCCGGCCAGCCGCTCGATCTCGGCGGTCAAAAGGCTTGCGACCGCCCCGCCCTGCAAACCCGCAAAGGGTCCGGCGGCCAGCGTCGTGGGTTGCCAGTGATGGGGGGCTTTTTGGGGCTCGAAGATTGCCACGGCGTGATTTCCCAGAGATGAATGACATTGAGTGTTGGGGGAATCTGGCCGACGATAGCGCTCATCACAAAAGGGATTTTATCACCTGAGATGAACGAAATTCATCCATCCGGTGGTGCGGACCTGCCGCTGCGGGCGATCCCGCCACTGACCGCGCTGCTCGCCTTTGAGCGCGCCGCCACGCAATTGAGTTTCCGCCGCGCCGCGCGCGACCTGGCGCTCAGCCCGTCCGCGATCAGCCACCAGATTCGCGGGCTGGAGCAGCTGTTCGGCATAAAACTCTTCGTTCGCGGCGCGCGCTCGGTGCGGCTAACCGCCGATGGCGAGCGTTATCTCGCCAAGGTCTCGGTGGCGCTGGCGGGGCTACAGGAGGCCGGCCGCGAGATGCTGCGGCAGCGGCGCGACGGCGGCAGCGAACTCTGGATCAGCGCCTTGCCGTTTTTCACCTCGACCGTGCTTCTGCCGGCGCTGCCGGAGTTCAAGCGGCGCAATCCCGCTCTGACGCTGCGGATCGAGGCCACGCATCAATATGCCGATTTCAACGCCTCACGGGTCGATGTCGCGATCCGTTACGGCCGCGAACATTCGGCCGGCCTGAAATTCGAACCTCTGGTTGCCGTCACGGGATTGCCGGTGTGTGCGCCAGCGCTGGTCAAGGCGGGCTTGCGCGCGCCCGAAGACCTGTCCCGCCAGGTCCTGATCCATCTGACGACGCAACCGCGCAGCTGGCAGGTCTGGCTCAAGGAGGCCGGCTTTCCGGAGCTAACCCCGCGCGGCCATCTCTGGCTCGACAGCGTGCCCGTCATGCTGGAGGCGGCCGAGCACGGGCTCGGCGTCACGCTCGCGATGGCGCCGCTGATCAGGGCACGGCCGGGATTCGGCAAAAAGCTGGTCGCGCAGTTTGCGTTCGAGGCCGCGCACCGCGAGACGATCTATCTGGTGTCCCGCACCGAACAGGCGCGGGACCGGCGCATTGCCGCAGTGCGGCGATGGATCATCGACGCGGTCGGCCGGGCGAAAGGCTAGAGCGGTCTCACAAACGGCCGCCGGTTCGGACCAGCCGCACGATCAACAGCAATATGATGGCGCCGACCGCGGAATAGATGATCTCCGAGACGAGGCCGGTACCAATGTGAATGCCGAGCTTGGGAAACAGGAAGCTTGCGACCAGCGCGCCGGCGATACCGACGAGGATGTCGCCGATGATGCCAAAACCGGTGCCGCGCACGATCTTGCCGGCGAGCCAGCCGGCGACGAGGCCGACAAACAGAATGACGATAATGCCTTCGTTGGAGATGTTCATCGGAAAAATTCCCCCCGGTTCGCGGCACGCCTCCTGACGCCGCGGTTCTAGCCTACCCATAATTCCCCGGTGTGACGACCCCCTCTGCCGCCCTGCCCGCTTCTGGCGAAACTTTCAGTCGCAATTCGCGTTATCCAGACATGACGCAACCCGATATTTGGTATGTGAGTTTTGGGCCGGACCGGACGGATGAAAGCGCGACCAGCATGGTCCGCACGACCCGGACCTTCAAATCGGAAATCGACGCCAAGCTGTTTGCGATGCAGATCATTTCAAAAGGCTGGGTCGCGAGCGCTGGCACGCTCAATCCGCATCAGCCCAAACAGGTCGTGGGGCCATCCCAGATCGAACGCTGGGCGGACCCGGGTCTGGGTGGGTAGCGGCTCAAGTCGTGGCGGCCTGACGCGCGTGCCGCCTCGGCCGGCTCGGCCAGGATGCAGCGCACGATGCGATCTGGCGCAATCTCTACATGGGGCGGCAGTTGTTCGGTGCAGCGGGCTTGCGCGAAGCCGCAGCGCGGCGCGAACGAGCAGCTACAAGGTGCCTTGTCGAGCGAAGGCGGCGTGCCGGGGATGGTCTCCAGCCGCTGGCCGCGTTTGGCGCCGTGAACCGTCGACGCCAGCAAGCCCCGCGCGTAAGGATGCGCCGGCGACCGCACGATGTCGCGCAGCATGCCCTGCTCGACGATCTGGCCGGCATACATTACCGCGACGCGGTCGCAGATTTCGATGGCAACCCCGATGTCATGGGTCACGAAGATCACCGACATGCCGAACTCGCGCTGCAATTCGCGCAGCAGCAACAGAATTTGGATCTGCACGGTGGCATCGAGCGCCGTGGTCGGCTCGTCGGCCAGGAGGATCTTTGGCTTGCAGGCGAGCGCGAGCGCGATCATCGCGCGCTGCCGCATGCCGCCGCTCATTTCGTGGGGATAGGCCTCGAGCCGGCGTTTGGCGGAGGGAATCCGTACCACTTCCAGCATTTCCAGCGCCCGCCCGCGCGCCTCCTTCTCGCTCTTGCCTTCATGGCGCACCACCGTCTCGGAGATTTGCCGGCCGATGGTGTAGACCGGATCGAGCGCCAGCGCCGGCTCCTGAAAGATCATCGATACCGTCTGGCCGCGAAACGCCGACAACTCTTCGTCGGTCAGCGCCAGCACGTCACGGCCCAGCACCTCAACCTTGCCCGAAATCTGCGTCCGCTTCTTCGGCAATAGCCGCATCAGGGCGCGCAAGGTCACGCTCTTGCCCGAACCTGACTCACCGAGCAGGCCGAGCACCTCGCCTTCGCCGAGCGAAAGCGAGAGATCGTTGACCGCATGCACGGTGCGCTCGCCGGTGAAGCGGATGTTGAGATTTTGGATGTCGACGAGCTTGGTCATGCCACTTTGGGTACCCGCTGGTGATAGTCGGTCGCCCGTTGGAAGGCGGCGCCGATCCGCAGCAGCATGGCCTCATCGAAGGAGCGGCCGATCAACTGCATGCCGACGGGAAGACCGGAGGGGGTGAAGCCGGAGGGAATCGCCAGCGACGGCAGGCCGAGATAATTGACGGGCCGCGTGAACCGGGTCAGCCGCTGGATGACCGCTTCGGCGTTCGGACTGTTACCGACATCGCTCTCGGCGATGGTCGGCGCCGGGACCGGTCCGACCGGCGCCAGTACGGCATCGGTGCCGGTGACCGCGGCCAAATACGCCGCCAGCGCCGGACCGCGCCAGCGCATTGCCTCGAGATAGGACACGGCGGGAACGGCGAGTCCATTTTGCAGCCGCATCAGGACCTGTGCGCCATAATCCTGCGGACGTTCGATCATCCATCTTTTGTGGAATGCGGCGGCTTCGACCGCGAGCACGAGCTGGCAGGCGGAGGTGAGCTGGCGTTGGTCGGGTAGTTCGACCGAGACGATTTCGGCACCTTCATGTCTCAGGGTAGCAATCGTCTCGTCGAGGATCCGCGCCACCCCGGCATCGAGATCGTCGACATAGAACGCGGTCGGCACGCCGATCTTCAGACCCTTGATCGAGCCTTTGGTAGCGGCCATGTAGTCCGGCACGGGTAACGTCGATGTGGTGGGATCTTCGGGGTCGGCGCCCGCCATCAAGCCGAGCAGCAGCGCACAATCCTCCGCGCTCTGCGCCAGCGGACCTACGGTGTCGAGCGATTGCGACAGCGGCATCGCGCCGGCACGGCTGATGCGCCCCACGGTGGTCTTCAGTCCCGTCACGCCGCAGAAATGCGCGGGCATCCGGATCGAGCCGCCGGTATCCGATCCCAGCGCGGCAAAGGTCAGTCGTGCAGCAACCGCCGAGCCAGACCCGGACGACGAGCCGCCGGTGATGTGATCGACATTCCAGGGGTTACGCACCGCGCCGTAATGCGGGTTGTGGCCGGTCGGCCCGAAGGCGAACTCCACCATCTGCAATGAGCCGAGGCGAATGGTGCCAGCGTCCTTCAGGCGTTGCAGTGCGGTCGAGGTGGTAGTGGCCACGTAATCACGCCGGATCAGCGATCCGCACGTCACCACCTTGCCTTCGTCGTAGTACATGTCCTTGTGCGCCAAGGGCACGCCATGCAACGGGCCGCGAAGGTTGCCTTTGGCGAGCGCCGCGTCGGCCTCGTCGGCGGCCGCAAGTGCGGATTCCGGCTCGATCGCCATGAAGGCGTTTAGCCGCGGTTGCCATTGTGCGATCCGCTGCAGGCAGGATTTCGTGACCTCGCGCGACGAGACTTCCTTGGCAGCAATCGCCCCGGCGACCGCGACCAGCGACATAAGGGCCGGCTCGGAGCTCATGTCGACACCTTTGCGGTCTGTACCAGAAGGAAGCTCGCGGGCTCCAGATCGAACGGCAAGGTGCCGGCGATCGGCGCAAAGCCTTCGAACGCCGGCCCGATCGAATTGGCGATACGCTCCGCGACTTCAGGCGTCGACGGCACGCCCGCGACATCCGTGATCGCCTTGACCTCTTTGGGACTGGGTTTTGTCATGTCGCTCCCTTATGCATTCCTTTGGCCGGTGCTCGGCTGTGCCCTGAACCCGGAATGGACATGTAGCACGCCGCCTGATGGCCCATTGTATCGAGGTCGCTGAGTTTTGGCGTCGCATTTGCGCAGAGCGGCTCCGCAAACGGACAGCGGGTATGAAACCGGCAGCCGGACGGCGGGTCGATCGGATTGGGCGGATCGCCCGAAATCGGCGGCGTCTGGGTGCGGTTGTCAGGATCGGCCGAAGGCATCGCCGCCAATAACGCCCGCGTATATGGATGCGCCGGGGCGTCCCAGACCTTGTCGACCGGGCCGAGTTCGACCACCTCGCCAAGATACATCACCAGCACGCGATCGCTGATATAGCGCACCACGTTGAGATCGTGGCTGATGAAGAGATAAGTCAGGCCGAATTCGCGCTTCAGATCGGCCAGCAGATTGAGCACCTGGGCTTCGACCGATTTGTCGAGCGCCGACACCGCCTCGTCGAGGATCACGAGCCGCGGCGACAGCGCGAGCGCGCGCGCGATATTGACGCGCTGGCGCTGGCCGCCGGAAATCTCGTGCGGATAGCGGTTGGCAAAGATCTCCGGCCGCAAGCCCACCTTGCCCAGTAGCTCGCGCGCCAGCGAACGGGAGGCGGCGTCCGCCATGCCGTGCACCTTCGGGCCGAAAGCGATGGACTCCTCGATAGTCAGGCGCGGGTTGAGCGAGGCGTAGCTGTCCTGAAACACCATCTGCATGCCGCGGCGCAACTCGCGCAGTGACAGCGTCCGGCCGACTTGCATGCCGTCATAGACGATGTCGCCGGCGTCGCGCTTCGTCAGGTGCATCAGAAGCCGCGCGGTGGTCGACTTGCCGCAGCCGGATTCGCCGACGATGCCGACGGTTTCGCCTTTCGCAATCGAGAACGACACATTGTCGACCGCACGCACGGTTTTTCGCGCACTGAAGAGATCGCCGCGCACCGGGAAATGCTTCGTCAGGCCCGAGACCTGCAGCAGCGGCTGCGCGGCGCCGCCGACATCCTCGATTTTCTCCAGCAGTGCGACGGGGCCCGCCTCGGTCATGGCGTCAGTTCCTGATGTCCATGGCGCTGCGCATGCCGTCGCTGAGCAGGTTGAAGCAGATCGATACCGCGAAAATCATGGCGCCGGGCAATGCTGCCACCCATGGGTTGACATAGATCGCGGTGCGCAGCGTGTTGAGCATCAGGCCCCATTCCGGCTCCGGCGGTTTTGTGCCCAGGCCCAGGAACGACAGGCCAGCCGCGAGGATCATCGACACCGAGATCAAGCCGGTGGCGTAAACAAAGATCGGCCCCAGCACGTTGCCGAGCATGTGCACGCGCATGATGGTGAAGGGGCCGGCGCCGGAAGCGCGTGCGGCCTCGACGAAGTCCATGTTGCGCACGCCGGTCGTGACGCTCTCGGCGACGCGGGTGATCTGCGGCACGAACACGATGGTCAGCGAGACGATGGAATTGACAATGCCGGCGCCCAGCGCGCCGGAGATCGCGATCGCCAACAGCACCGACGGAAACGCATAGAACACGTCCACGGTGCGCATGATCGCGGTGTTGAGCTTGCCGCCGACGTAACCTGCGACGAGGCCGAGCGAGGTGCCGATCACGAAGGCGAAGATCACGGGGAGAATGCCGATGACGAGCGACAGTCTTCCGCCATAGACCAACCGCGCCAGCATGTCTCGGCCAAGTTCGTCGGTGCCGAGCGGATAGTTCGGCGTGCCGATATGGCGGAGCCTCCTGATCATCGAACCCTGATAAGGATCGGCCAGCCCCAGCCACGGCGCGCACAGCGCGGAGAGGAAGATAAGCGCCAGAATGAAGGCGCAGACCATGCTGACCTTGTCGCGCGTGATGCGGCGGCCGACAGTCGCCCAATAGCCGCGCGCCTTGGTGGCGGGTGCCGCCTGCAGGGCTAAGTCTGTGATCGCGCTCATCAGTTGAACCCTATGCTTCAGCTGCGCTTGATGCGCGGATCGATCGAGGCTTGCGCGATGTCGACCAGGAGGTTGAGGGTCACGAAGAACAACGCCAGCACCAGGATCGTACCCTGCAGGAGCGGCAGGTCGCGCTGGAAGATCGCCGAATTGAGCAGCAGGCCCGAGCCCGGCCATGAGAACACGGTCTCGATCAGGATCGAGCCGCCGAGCATGTAGCCGAGTTGCAGGCCCATCACCGCAAGCGCGGTCGGCGCCGCGTTCTTGATGACGTGGCGGAACACATCGGTCTCGCGCAGGCCCTTGGCGCGCAGGGCTTCGACGAAATCCTGGCTCAGGATGTCGCCGGTCAAGGCCCGCACCGTGCGGGTAACGATGCCCATCGGGATCACCGAGGTCGTGATCGCGGGCAGGATCAGATAGCGCATGTGCTCCCAATCCCAGCCCCAGGCACCGGAGCCGCCCGGACCGGCACCGACCGCGGGCAGCCAGTTGAGCTGCACCGAGAAGATGATTACCATCACCATGCCGAGCCAATAATGCGGCACGGAGACGCCGGCGATCGCGATCGAAGTTGCTAACTTGTCGATCCAGGTGTCGCGGAAATAACCGGCGATCAGGCCGAACAATAGTCCGAGCGTAAATCCGATCAGGGCGGCGGCAATCGCGAGCGTCACGGTGTTGCCGACCGCGCGCATCACTTCCGTCAGAACGGGGCGCCCCGTGGCAATGGAATTACCGAGATCGCCATTGACCGCGCGCCACAGCCAGAGCCCGAACTGGACCGGCAGTGGACGGTCGAAACCGTAGGCTGTGCGCAATTGCGCCGCGAGTTCCTGCGACGCATCCGCCGGCAACACCGCAACCAGCGGATCGCCCGGCGTGATGTGCACGAGCAGGAAACACACCAGCGCCACGCTGATCACGATCGGGATCACATAGATGATACGGCGGGCGATATAGGCGAGCACGAATGACCTTCAGATGTTGAGCGCGATAGAGCCGCGCAACCTCCCCTCCCCTTGCGGTGTCGAGACGAGCGAAGCTCGCTCTTAGGGGTCGGGTAGGGGTCCACACGGGCGGTGCCGATGCCGCCACCCCCTCCCTGACCATTCCCGCAAGGGGGGAGGGAAAAGGAATACCGTCCGCTTACGGCGCCATCGACACCGGCGAGAAGTCCACGAACCAGCTCTTCGGCTGCACAAAACCTTTCACCTTCGGGCTCATGGCCCGGGGGGCGACGTCGTGGGCGACGTAGAGGAATGCCGCATCGTCGACGGAAGCCGCATGCAGTTCGGCGAGCGCCGTATCGCGTGCCGCGGGGTCGAAAGTCTGGCGCGCCTTGGTCACCAGTTCATCGAATTTGGGATTGTTGATGAAACCCCAATTGTTCGACACCGGAGGTGCCATCGACGACTGCAGAAAGCGCACCAGCGCGAAGAACGGATCCATCGCCGCGTAGGTGACGTTGGTGGCGTTGGCGCCGTTGGCGGAGGCATCCTTGGCGCCGCGCCGCCAGTTGGTGAACAGCGTGTTCCACTCGATGACGTCGAGCTTCACGTCGAAGTAACATTCCGCCAGCGCCTGCTGGAGATACTCGTTCATCGGCAGCGGCTGCATCTGGCCCGATCCCGACGCCGAGGTCTGGATCTTGACCGACAGCTTTTTGCCGGGGCCAAAGCCTGCTTCCTGCATTAGTTTCTGCGCGGCGGGTTTGTCGAACTTGATCTCGAAGGTCGGCTTGCCCCGCCAGGGGTGGCCGGACTCGAAGGTGCCGGTGGCGGGAACCATCAGGCCGGCGAGCAGGCCGTCCCTCAAGCCTTCGCGATCGACGCAGAGATTGGCTGCCTTGCGAACGCGGATGTCGTTCCAGGGCGAGCCCTCGACGCGGGAGAACTGCCAGGGCCAGACATGCGGCGACTCGTTCGACTGGAGAGCGAAGCCGCGCTGCTTGATTTCGGCGACAGCATCCGGCGCTGGCGCCTCGACCCAATCGACCTGGCCGGAGAGCAACGCCGCGGTACGCGCATTGGCTTCCGGCATCGGCAGCAGCACCATCCTGTCGATCTTGGGAACGCGCGCCTTGTCCCAGTAATTGTCGTTCTTGACGAGTTCGAGCCGTTCGCGCGGCGTGAAGCTCGACATCTTCCAGGGGCCGGTGCCGGAGGCAGCCTTGGCGAAAGCCGCCCAGGCGGCCTGCGATTTCGCCTTGGCGTCGGTGCCCTCAGCTGCGGCAAACAGTTTTTGCCATTGCGCTGGGCTCGCCATGAAAAGGTTGGTGAGATTGATCGGCAGGAAGCTGTCGGGCTCCTTGGTGATCAATTCCACCGTCATGTCGTCGATCTTGGTCGCCGACGCCAGCGTCGGCATGCGCGAGGCGGTGACACCGACCTGGCTGGCGTCGAATTGCGGCGCGTCCTGCTTCAGCACCTTCTCGACGTTCCACACCACGGCGTCGGCGTTGAACGGCGAGCCGTCGTGGAAGGTGACGCTGGGGCGGAGCTTGAAGGTCCATTTCTTCTTGTCGGCATCGTCGACCTTCCATTCGGTCGCAAGGCCCGGAATCATCACGCTCGGCTTGTCGGCCGACGACAGGTCCCACATCGTCAGGGCGTCGTACATCGTGAGCCCGGTGAAGCGGTTGCCCTCAAAGCCCTGGTCGGGCTGCCCGAGCGTGCGCGGAATATCGGCGGCCGTCATGCCGATGCGCAGCACGGTCTCCGCGCCGGCAAGCTGAGGCAGCCCGGCGGTCAGCCCCACCGCCAGCATCAGCGCCGTCGCCGTCTTTTTCGATTTTCCATAACGCATTGCAGCAAGCCTTTTCAACTTGGGGTGACTAATTCTTGTGCAAATCATGCAACGCCTGTGCCAACGGAGATAGTTGTTCGCCTAATAACCGTTGAACATACGGTTTCTTCCCGGAACGCACGCATAAAAGACAGCGCTGCCTATTCTGGCATCAACCTTGCACGTTGGCATGCGGTATTCCCAATACTCGCGAACGGAGCTTAGTCCATGCGCACCCGCAATTCGATGCTACCCGTCGCCGCGATGGTGCTCGCCATCGGCGCCGGTCTGCCCGCCACATCCGCGCACGCCGAATCCGTGGTGCGCTACGGCATTTCGATGGCCGACATCCCGCTGACCACGGGCCAGCCGGACCGCGGCGCCGGCGCGTATCAATTCACCGCCTACACGATCTACGACCCGCTGGTGGCCTGGGAAATGGACGTGTCGGAGCGGCCCGGCAAGCTGGTGCCGGGGCTCGCCACCGAGTGGAAGGTCGACGACAAGGACAAGACCAAATGGCGCTTCACGCTTCGCAAGGGCGTCAAATTCCATGACGGCAGCGAATTCAACGCGGACGCAGTGATCTGGAATCTCGACAAGGTGCTGAACGACAAGGCGCCGCAATTCGACAAGCGCCAGAGCGCGCAGGTGAAGACCCGCCTGCCTTCAGTGGCGAGCTACGCCAAGATCGACGACGACACTGTCGAGATCACCACCAAGACGGTCGACTCGTTCTTCCCCTACCAGATGCTCTGGTTCCTGGTCTCGAGCCCCGCGCAGTACGAGAAGCTCGGCAAGGATTGGGACAAGTTCGCGAGCCAGCCTTCCGGCACCGGGCCGTTCAAGCTCACAAAACTGGTGCCGCGTGAACTCGCCGAACTGACCAAGAACGAGGATTATTGGAACAAGAAGCGGATTCCGAAGACCGACAGACTGATCCTGATTCCGATGCCGGAAGCGCTGACCCGCACCAACGCGTTGCTCGCGGGCCAAGTCGATCTGATTGAAACGCCGGCACCCGACGCGGTGCCGCAGTTGAAATCCGCCGGCATGCGGATCGTCGACAACATCACGCCGCATGTCTGGAACTATCACTTGAGCGTATTGCCGGGGTCGCCGTGGACGGATGTCCGCCTGCGAAAGGCGCTCAATCTTGCGATCGACCGCGATGGTGTCGTCGGCCTGATGAACGGATTGGCAAAGCCCGCCGAGGGCCAGGTCGACCCGTCGAGCCCGTGGTTCGGCAAGCCGACCTTCGAGCTCAAATACGATGTGGCGGCGGCCAAGAAGCTGGTGCAGGAAGCCGGCTACTCCAGGGAGAAGCCGCTCAAGACCACCTTCATCATCGCGCAAGGCGGCACCGGGCAGATGCTGTCGCTGCCGATGAACGAATTCCTGCAGCAGAGTTTCAAGGAAATCGGCATCGAGATTGACTTCAAGGTGGTCGAGCTCGAGACATTATATACGCATTGGCGCAAGGGAGCCGCCGACGAGATGAACGCCGGCATCACCTCCAACAACATCGCCTATGTCACCTCCGATCCGCTCTACGCCATCGTGCGCTTTTTCCACTCCGGCCAGATCGCGCCGGTCGGCGTCAACTGGGGCGGCTACAAGAACCCGAAGGTCGATGCGCTGATCGACGAAGCCAAGCAGACGTTCGACACCGCCAGGCAGGACGAACTATTGGCGCAGGCGCATGCGCTGATCGTCGACGACGCCGTGCTGGTGTGGGTGGTGCACGATACCAACCCGCATGCGCTGTCGCCCAAGGTCAAGAAATTCGTTCAGGCGCAGCATTGGTTCCAGGACCTGACCACGATCGGGCTGGAGTAAGATCTCACCGTCGTCCCGGCCTGGTGCGCAATTGCGCACGGGGGCCGGGACGACGGGAATTACTTCGTCAGCAGCGCGTAGGCGCCGTTCCAGTCCTCCGGCGGCGGGTTTTCGATATAGCCGCGGATGCGCACTTCGTACAATTTGTAGAGCAGCTCCAGCGAATTCGCCTCGTCGGTGCGGCGGCCGCGCTCGATCGCCGCCAGCGCGCCATCCCAGTCGCGGCTGCGATAGCAGGCCAGCATTTCGATGGTGAGGTTGCGCAGCCGCTGGAAGCGGCCGGATTGCGCGGTGTCCTCACGGCCTGCGATCGCGTAGATCACCTCGGGCTCCTTCTTGCCCTTGACCATGATGAAGTCGAGTTCGAGGATCGCGAACTTCTCCTTGACCGCAAGCGCAGTCGTCGAACCTACGATGATCGGAAAACCGTATTCCTTGGATTGCCCTTCGAGGCGCGACGCCAGGTTGACGCTGTCGCCAAACACCGAATAGTCGAAGCGCATGTCGGATCCCATGTTGCCGACCACGCAAGTGCCGGTGTTGAGCCCGACACCGACATTGAGCGGAATGAACGGACGGCCCTCGTCCTCCGCTTCCTGCTCGCGCTCCTGATTGAGCATATCGACCTGCTCCAGCATGTCGAGCGCCGCCTCGCAGCCGTTGAGGTGATGCTCCTTGTCGTCGAGCGGCGCATTCCAGAATGCCACGATGGCGTCGCCCATGTATTTGTCGATGGTGCCTTTTCGATTGAGGATCGCGTTGCTCAAGGGCGTCAGGAAGCGGTTCATCAGCGCGGTCAAGCCCTGCGGGTCGCTCTTGTAGGTCTCCGAGATCGAGGTGAAGCCGCGCATGTCGGAGAACATGATGGTCATCTCGCGCTCCTCGCCACCGAGCACGAGCTTTTCCGGCGACTGCGCCAGCTGGGCGACCAGCGCGGGCGACAGATATTGGCCGAACGCCGAGCGAATTTGGCGGCGCTGCGCCTGTTCGCGGACGAAGCTCGAGAAGATCAACGTCAGATAGATCGCAGTCGTCGACATCAAGGGGTAGGTGAAATCGATCAATAGCCGGTGCTGTGAATAGAAATACCAGGAGGTTCCGATCAGCCCGGTCGCAAACACCGCGCCGAGGGCCACCAGCGTGACCGGTCCGAACATCGGCGCGAACGCGATCACCAGAAGTCCGAACAGCAGCGCGGTACCGAATTCGATCCCGATGCCGTAGGTCGGCTGCGAGATCACCACTCCGGTCAACGCGCTTTCGAGCACCTGGGCATGGATTTCCACGCCTGGCATGTTCTGCGAAACCGGCGTGGTCTTGATGTCATTCAGTCCGACCGCAGAGGTGCCGATCAACACCAGTTTGCCGGCGATCTTGTCGGGCGCGACCGTCCGTTCAAGCACGTTGATCACTGGAACGTAGAGCGAGGGATCCTGACGGGCGTAGTGAATCCAAAGCTGGCCATTACCGTCGGTCGGAAGCACAAAGCCCTTGATGGCGAGGCTCTTGATGCCGGCCTTTTCCGCCTTGATCAGGATCGTGCCCGAACCGGTGGCCACTCGCAACATTTCGAACGTGAGCGAGGGCATGGTCTGGCCCTGGGCCAGCATGATCATCGGCACCCGCCGCACGATGCCGTCCCGTTCGGCATTGATCGTGAAAAGTCCACGTCCGGCGGCGGCGTGTTCCAGTACCGGCGTATTGCGCAGCAATCCCGGGAAATCGAACATGAAGCGCTGCGGTTCCTCGCCGAGCATCGCCAGTCCCGTCACCGGAAGTGTCTTGTCGAGCGCGGCCAGTTCCTGTGCGGATCCCGATTCACCCAGCACCACGCGTGACGCGCGGATCGCATCGGCGAACACCTGATCGTTGCTCGGCAGCGCCCGCAACCGCTCGCGGGTTGCCTCGTCGAGATTGCGCAGGGTGTCGGCCACGGCGTCCGGATTGAGCCGGTCTGGCTCCGAAAACACCACGTCGAACGCAATCACGACGGCGCCGAGCCGGGTCAGCTCCGTGATCAGGTCCGCAATCCGGGTCCGCGGCCAGGGCCACTGTCCGAGTTTTTCCAGGCTCTTGTCGTCAATGTCGACGATGGTAACCGGCCGTGCGATCTTCTTGCGCGGATCAATCCGCTGGTAGCCATCGAAGGTCCGGACGCGAAGCTCCTCGACCGGGGCAGGATCCAGCACCCGCAGCGCGGCGAATCCAATCAGGAGCGCAAGACACGCCAGCCGGGCGTAGCCAAAGCGCCGCTTTATCCACCTTCGGAATACCTTCAGTCGTCTCATGCACCTTCGGTATCATGCCGGAACGGATTGTTCCAACCGGTTGCGGCACCCCGCCGCACAGATTCTTGACGCGTTGGCTTAACTTCCGTTTGCCCCCTTTCGAGATTCGGAATTTAACGGGTGAATTCGGGAGCGGGACCAAGCCCCAGTTTTGGTTACCCCGGATTACTCCTTGGCGCTTCATTCTTCGGGGAAACAGCGAATTCTAGCATCCCGTTAGAATTCCGAATGGCCGACGAATAACGGAATAATTCGAAAGACGCCGTTCCTTGCAGCCCCCCAAACAATAAGTCGCGATGGTGGCGCCGCGATCCAGCTTCGCTAGGTCCCGAACCTGTTTGGTCGCCCGAAGCCAGGCAAAATCCCGATTAACTCATAATTAACCGACAGCCTGCCACGCAAGAAGGGCGCGGCGGGTTGGTAACGTCACATTAGGATATTTGTGCGCGCCGCGCGCCGCGGAAGTGAGCCGGGAGCGAACACACCAGGTTCGATTTGCGAAGTAGATCGGTAGCGTAGGAGTTGGGTAGAATGGCGAGAAAATGCGGTACCTGCCAACACATCAAGCGGGCCGAGATCGACCGACGGTTGGCGGCGGGCGAGCCGGGCGGCCAAATCGCGCGTGACTATGATTTGAATCCATCGAGCCTGCACCGGCACAACATATGCTATATAAGCCACTGAAAATATGTAGAAATAAGGCCACCATTTTTGAGGACGGCACCACGGTGTTGTAGGCGCGACCGAGGCGCGTGATCGAGTTGAGCAGGATCACGACATCGCGGCCGTGTTCAACGAGGCGCTTGGCTTTCTCAATCACCCAAGTCCGGGTCAATGCCTCGATATTGCTCGGATCGAGCGCCAGGGCCCCTTCGCCATCGCCGCCAACCTCGTGCGATTGCTGAAGACCCTCAACCATCCGACGCTGGTCACGCATGGAGAGATGTCGCACGCCCACGCCAAGCTGATCAACGACGGGGTAAGCAAATGCATTCCAAGAGCTCTGCAGGTGAGCTTCTCGAATCTCATTCACGATGCGCCCAGTCGTGAATCCGGCGGCGTTCACCGGTACCGTTTTCGAGTTCCTTTGTCGAGACGTTGAGTAAAGTACCCCGCCGCGTCAAAACGGTTTTGAGTTTGCTCGCAGGACCACAACGCCACGCGAGAGACGATGCTCCCAAAGGGCGTTGCCCGAGGCGCGGCCAATCGGCGAAATGGACGGCGAGACGCACCCGTAGCTCAGCTGGATAGAGCATTAATGGCGAGCTCGGCGCCTCGCATTGTTGCTGGCTTTCCGGCAGCGAGGATGGCGGCCATTGCCGGGTTGCCCTCTGCTTCCAGCGCCACGATAGCTTGTCGAGCCCAAAGGTAGGACGCCTGAAAAATCTCCGTATGGCGGTCGAAGTCCGTCACGTCGATCCCGAGCGGACAGGGCGGGCGTATTACCAGATCGAGCGGTCCCGTCGGCAACGTATCGTAGCGCTGATGCGCCACGAGGCTTCGCCACAGCACGTTGACGGCACTCGGCGCGGCGGGAAGCAGCTTCTTACGAAACGGCATCAGCATTGCCGCGATCAGCTCGAGCCGTCCGGGCAACGCATCATACGCGACATCAAACAGCTCAGCCGCCGGCTCGCCGAAATGCACAACCAGATTGGGGCCACTCTTTAGTTGATGCATCGATGCCAGCGGCACATTATCGATCAGGCATCCATCGACAAGCATCGCACCTTCCGGCGTGTAGAACGGCGGCAATAATCCAGGAATTGCGCTTGAGGCACGCACCGCCTGCCACAGCAATCCCGAGCGGATCAATTCCAGATTATGGGTCGAAAGATTGGTTGCGACTGCCGCGAAAGGCCGCCAGCAATCCTCGATCCGGCAGTCGTGGCCGAATTGACTGGCGAGCGCCCGATCGAACGCCTTATGATCCAGTAAGGCGTAACGCGGCCAGGTTGGCCGCCGGAAGCTGCGACTCCTGACGAAAATATCGTGGGTGCCGCGCTCAAGATCCTCTGCTTCGAGGTTCTTTGCAAATCCGGCCGCCATGGCAGAGCCGACACTGGTGCCGATAAAGATATCGAATATCACGCCAAGCTCGCAGAAGGCCTTGTAGACCCCCACATGCGCCGATCCAAGGCTTCCACCGCCGCCGGCGACGTATCCAATCGCGCGACCCGACAGGAAACGGACCAGACTGTCGAAATCAACTTGATCCTCCAGAGCGACATGGTGATGCATGAAGGAGGGCAGCCGAGCAAGCCAGGCCGCGGTTCCATTGACGTGACTGCTCCGTCGATCATGAACGCGAACGAGGCGTCGCGCCGACCTTGGGTGAACCTCGCAGGCAAAAGTCTCGACATCCGTCAAGGGTCCCACCGGCGCATCGCCACGGCACCCGAACACAACCATGTCGGCCTGGCGGATAGCCTTGCGTGTCCAGGCATTGGCATCGTGATCTCCGAGGTAAACTACCAGCGGCGCGGCGTGTTCTAGTCTGTTGAGCCATTCAGCGACATCGGGTGCATCCGGGGCTCGCCCGGGAAACTTTGAATTGACGCGGGCGACATCGACGATCTCCGCATCGGTGGCGGCGAGCCCATCGCGCATTCGACGATCAAAGGCGCTAGGCAACAGCTCGCGTCCGCCTTCGATTAGGGCCACCGTTCTGGCCTTTGGCGACGCGCGAAGCGGCGCGAGGCGCGCAGTCTCCTTGCCAAAACGGAGCGCGAGCGCCGCAAGTACTGCCTCAACAATGGCGGGGGCGTCCCTGGCAAGCTTCTGGTAGGCTGCACGTGTCAACACGAGCACGCTGGTGTCGCGGATGGCAATCACATTGGCAGTGCGCGGGACATTTGCGAAGAAGCCGATTTCGCCAACCAATTCGCCGGCACGGAGCTCGGCGAGAGGTTCGAGCTCGCCCTTTCTGCACACAGCTAGCGCACCGTGCAGCACCAAAAACAATGAGTCCGAGGGGCCCCCCTGGGCAACGAGCATTTCTCCCCGCACCAGATCCAGGCGAACCATTGCGTTCAGAGCTGTCATCCGCTGTTCCGAACTGAGCGTTCTGAACAGAGCGAAGTCCTCAGATACGTTCCCCCACGCAAATGTCGCGCTCGCTTCATTCATTGGCGACATCCAGTTCGACTGCACGGCCTTGATGTTAATGCCGGGTTGCCTCGTCTGCCAGAATATAAAGGTCAGCGCACCGGCTCTTCGCAATGCGTTTATAGAAGCACTGCAACATAGATCGTGAAGCTATCCTGGCTTTAAGACGCTGCAACCTCGGTGCCCGCTTTCGACCTTCATAGACCGCCTCTGGAGGCCAACACCTGAACATCATTAAAGCAAGCACAACGCCTGCTGTCTGGAAATATTTATCGGCGTTTTAGAGCGCGTGACGGTGCTCTCACAAGGGTGCATCAACAGAGAGCAAGGAGCAAGCAATCAACAGAAAGCCGTCTTGGTTTCCGTCGTGGCTCGCCCGCGCAACGCTTTGGTACTGGTGACGGGCGGCAATTCACTAATCGCAAATCCCGTACCGTCCATGCGGTGCCAACGACCCAGCATTGTTACTCTCTTAGGAGGCGCTCCGCCGGTTTCCAGAAAGCTTGCGACTGCAGCATTGAAGCCGGGGCAGCGGTACCTGTGCTTGCTGACGGTTTCAGCGCTATCAAAGTACACGAGAGCCATTTAAATGATGGCTCCGGTGTTTTGGTGACGATTTTAAAGCCGCGTGGACAAGCAGGTCACCGCTATAACCTCTCTCGCGAGTGCAATCGTGGCAAAGGGGCAATCATGAGTAAACTTGGATTTGACGCCGAATTTGATGTCGTTGTGGTTGGCGCGGGGTCTGCGGGGTGTGTGCTGTCGGCGCGTCTCACAGAGAATCCAAATATTACGCTTTGCGCCATCGAGGCCGGTGGACGTGACCGCAATCCGTGGATCCACATACCGATGGGTTTCGGCAAGCTCTTCCGCAATCCGAACGTGAACTGGGGCTACGCGACCGAACCGGAGCCAGGCCTCGGCGGCCGCAGCATCATCTGGCCACGCGGCAAGGTATTGGGCGGCTCCGGCTCCATCAATGGACTTGTGTTCCTGCGGGGCGCACCAAGCGACTATGACGAATGGCAACGGCTCGGTGCGCAAGGCTGGGGCTACAGGGATGTGCTGCCCTACTTCAAGCGGATGGAACATTGCGTTAACGGCGCCAATGAGTGGCGCGGCACCGGCGGCCCGATGACGATCTCGAACATCAAGCGGCCGTCGACGGTCGCAAAGGCATTCGTCGACGCCTGCGAGCGGCTGCAATATCAGCGTAACCCGGATTTCAACGGCGAGCGCATAGACGGTATCGGTTTCGCGCCCCTCAACGTCCACAATGGCTGGCGCCGTTCGACTGCCGTTGGCTATCTCAAGCCAAACCTCAACCGGCGCAATCTCGAACTGATGACCAAAACCCATGTGCGCCGGATTCTGTTCGAAGGCCGCCGCGCCGTCGGTGTCGAGGTCGAACGCGGTGGCCGGATCCAGCACATCGGTGCGCGGCGTGAACTGATCCTGTCCGGCGGTTCGATCAACTCGCCGGTGCTGCTGCTCGCCTCCGGCATCGGGCCTGCCGGCGAGCTTGCCGCCCAAGGCATCGAGGTCAAGCTCGATCTCGCCGGCGTCGGCAAGAATTTGCAGGATCATTATCAGTCGAGCTTTGCGTTCAAAACTCACTCACCCGGCACGCTCAACGAAGCCGTCATGTCGCCGGTCAAGTCGGCAAAACTCGCGTTGCAGTGGCTAATCGCCGGTTCCGGCCAGATGGCCGTCGGTGCGACCGAAGCAACGCTGTTCGCCAAATCGAGCCCGTCCGAGCCGATGCCGGATATCCAGTACCAGGTTCTCAACTACTCGTCGGACGGTCTTGTGAATGGCTTGCATCGTTGGCCCGGCTTCAGCTTTATCTTTAGCGTCTGCCGGCCGAAAAGCCGGGGCGAGATCACGCTGCGCGATAGAGAAGGCCGAATGCCGCCACGGATACTCGCCAACTACCTGACCCATCCCGACGATGTCAGAATCATGTTGGCGGCGTTTCGCATAGCGAGCCAGATCGCGGCAACCGATCCGTTCCGTTCGCTCGTCAGTGAACGATTGCGGCCAGGACCTGACGTGAAAAGCGACGAGCAAATCGCCGACTATGTCCGCAAGGTTGGCTCGACTGTGTTTCATCCCTGCGGCACCTGCCGGATGGGGGAGGACGACAACGCGGTGGTCGATAGCGCGTTGCGCGTGCGTGGCATCGATGGCTTGCGGGTCGCGGACGCTTCCGTCATGCCGGCCATGCCATCGCCGAACATCCATCCTGCCACGATCATGGTCGCGGAAAAGGGTTCGGATATCATCGCAACAGCTTTGGCGAATTGAACCGACAGGAAGCAGTGACGATGCCCGCTCGGACTTCCTCAGGCACGATTTCGAGGATTTGCGAGCTGGCCGGGCTATGTCGCCTGTTGGCTGCACAATTCGGACATGCCGAGACAGCCTGACGATGTCCGCTCACCGGGTGCAAAGCAGACATCCCGCCGCAAGGCCGCGACTTTCGTTTTGATGCTGTGGACGGCTCCTCCACGGCGTTGTTGGCGCGGCGCCCGACCAAGGTCGCCACCATTGCGCTTGCCAATAAGATTGCGCGGATGGCCTGGACCTCTACGTGACTGTGAGCTCCCTCACATTGCGCGCGAAGCATTTGTTGTGAAGTACCCAAGAGGCCAGGATCACTTTCCACACACTAACTGGCGAACAGGAGGCGGCTCGTCGCCTAGGCTAGAAACATGTCGGAACTGGAAGAATCTTCAGCGCTTGTGGGCGACTATTTACGAGGCATCACTCAACCCGACGCTCTGGTCGGGAGTTTTCGGCAGATGGGCGCCGGGGGTTCACCGATCGATTCGAGAAGGGCGGCGGTGAAATTCTCGACATCATCAAGGTGCCCCCAAACCCGGATTTTTTGCCGTTTCTGAAAACGCGTCACGGAGTGACAGATGAAAATACTTTTTCTCACCACAGCGCATAACAGTCTCAGCCAAAGACTTTTTATCGAATTGACCGAGCTCGGACATATTGTCGACGTCGCGCTCGCCACCGGCGAATCGGCAATGCTTGACGCCGTCGGGCAACACGCGCCGGACCTCATCATCGCACCTATGTTGAAACGAAAGATTCCCGAGGCCATTTGGTCCAAATACGTCTGTTTGATCGTGCATCCTGGGGTGAAAGGTGACCGCGGCGCATCCTCACTGGATTGGGCAATCATGACGGGACAGACGATATGGGGCGTGACGGTCCTGCAGGCGGCGGCGGAAATGGACGCGGGCGCGATTTGGGCTTCGTACAACTTTGCGCTTTCCGGCTCCTCGATTGCCAAAAGCAGCGTGTACCGCCGGCAGGTCACTGAAGCCGCCGTGCGTGGCGTCCTGGAGGCGGTAGAAAAATTCCAGTTGCGACAGTTCAAGCCCGAACCGCCTGACTACAGTAGCGCAGATGTAATCGGTTGCTGGCGGCCGACGATGCGTCAAAGCGATCGCGCGATCGACTGGAGCCGGGATTCGACGAAGGAGATTGCCGCAAAAATAAGCGCCGCCGACAGCATCCCGGGCGTGCTCGATACGCTGCTTGGAAGAACGTGCTTTCTTTATGGCGCGCATGTTGAAGATCGTCTCAAAGGTCCGACGGGCGAGATCATCGCGCAACGCGACGGTGCGATCTGCATCAGCACGATCGACGGCGCCGTGTGGATCTCACATCTCAGCGCGAAGGGTCAAGGCGCGCCCCAGGAGGCAGAGTACCGCGTTGTACATGCGAACGTCGACTGCCGACCATGTAGTTCGGCTCTTTGCGCCCCACTTGGGATCAAGTTGCCAGCGACGCAGGTGTTGGGCCCGCTGTTGCGCGGGGTACCCGAAGCGCCTCTTGCGATCGACGCGCCTACCGACCACCACACTTTCCGCGAGATCGTGTATGAAGAAGAGGGTGATGTGGGGTATCTCTCCTTTGACTTTTACAATGGCGCGATGAGCACTGCCCAGTGCTATAGGCTACGCGACGCGTTTCTCCTCGCGCGTTCGCGGCCGACGAAAGTCATCGTATTGCTCGGCGGCGTCGATTTCTGGTCGAATGGCATCCATCTCAACATCATTGAGGCGAGCAATGATCCGGCTAAAGAATCCTGGCGCAATATTAACGCGATCGACGATCTGATCGTCGAGATTCTCAATACCATGTCGCATCTCGTCATCGCCGGATTGCGCGGCAATGCTGGTGCTGGTGGCGCGATGCTGGCGCTCGCGGCGGACTACATCTATTCGGCCTCCGGAATCGTCCTCAACCCGCATTACAGAGGCATGGGCGAGCTCTATGGATCGGAATATTGGACATACTTGCTGCCGAAGAGAGTTGGGCAAGCGCGGGCGCTGGAGCTGACGCAAGTTTGTCAACCAATCGGGGTGCGGGCGGCGCGCGATATCGGTTTTCTCGACGAGGTGTTCGGCGAAGACGCGCGAAGCTTTGAAGCGGAGATAAGAGACCGCGCCAAGCTTCTCGCCGCAAACCCGGAATTTCGCGCGCTCCTCCGCAAAAAGCATGAGCGGCGTATGGAAGACGAAAGCATCAAGCCGCTGGCGAACTATCGTGCAGAAGAATTGGAGCGCATGAAGGTCAATTTCTTCGGAGCCGATCCCTCCTATCACGAAGCCCGGCGGCGCTTCGTCTTCAAGGGGAGTCCGCCGCCGAAGGCCGCGCCTGTTCCGATTCCGGCAACGACAAGAGAGCGAGTTTCAGTTCTTTTCGGGCACACAGTCCGCGTGGGGACGTTGCTCCCGGTCTAGCCGAAATGGGCCGAAGCGAACTCCTTGTGGCTCATGGATGAAATCGTACAGCCGGGCTTCAAAAAACTTAGTGCCCGTAAACTGTCGAAGGTGAGTAGCGTCCAGGCTGGCTCGACGCCATCGAGCCACTGTGACCGGATCCTGCAAAAAGTCCTCTGCCTGGCTCAACTCGCCAGGCCGAACGGTCGTGAGACAGGCGGTTTTGGCCGCAGCCACTCGCTGAGCTTCGACCACCGCTTCCGCCCCGACACGTTGCGCACCGCGATGGCGACCGCCTTCCTCTGTCCGACCAGTACGACCAGCCTCTTGCCGCGCGTGACGCCGGTATAGAGCAGGTTCCGCTGCAGCATGGCGTAATGCTGGGTGAGCACCGGGATGATCACGGCGGGATATTCCGAACCCTGGCTTTTGTGAATGGTCGCAGCGTAGGCGGGCACCAGCATGTCGAGCTCGCCAAATCCGTATGTGACGGACCGGCCATCAAAGCTGGCAATGAGCTCGCCCGAATTGGAATCGACGTCGTCGATGGTGCCAATATCACCGTTGTAGACCTCCTTTTCGTAGTCGTTCTCGATCTGCATCACCTTGTCGGCGGGAGCAAACGTCCACCCAAACCGCTCGACCTTGCGATCGCCGGCGGGATTGAGTGCGGCCTGCAACTCGATGTTCAACGACCGTGCGCCGGCGCCGCCGCGGTTCATCGGGCATAGTACTTGGATGTCGCGGATGGGATCGAGACCGAACCGCTTGGGGATCCTGGTTTTGACCAGCTCGATGATGCGGGCGACGGCGGTCTCCGGATCCTCCACCTGCACGAAATAGAAGTCGCTCTCAGCTTCGGGCGGATTGAGATCGGGAATCGAGCCTTGGTTGATGCGATGAGCGCTGGTGATGATGCGACTCTGGGCGGCCTGCCGGAACACCTCGGTGAGGCGCACCACCGGCACGGCGCCGGACGCGATGATGTCGGCCAGCACCTGGCCGGGCCCGACCGACGGAAGCTGGTCGATGTCGCCGACGATCAAGAGAGCGGCCCGGTCCGGCACTGCCTTCATGAGCGACTGCATCAGCATGACGTCGACCATGGAGGTTTCGTCAATCACCAACAGATCACAGTCGAGCGGGTTGTCGTCGCCGCGTTTAAAGCCTCCACCTTTGGGGTCGACCTCCAGCAGCCGGTGGATCGTCTTGGCCTCCAAGCCGGTCGCCTCAGTCATGCGCTTGGCGGCGCGGCCTGTCGGCGCACACAGTAGGATCTCAGTGCCCTTGGCGGCGAGGATACGCAGGATGGCTTTGACGATGGTGGTTTTGCCGACGCCGGGACCGCCTGTCATCACAGTGACCTTGGACATCAGTGCAAGACGGACCGCCGCGACCTGGCTTTCGGCCAGGGCCAGACCGATGTGCTTCTCGACCCACGGCAAGGCTTTGTCCGGATCGATCCAGGGCCACGGCAGCGTGCCATTTGCCAGCCGTGTCAGCCGATCGGCAATGGTGCGTTCCGCCCGATGCAGACCGGCCAGGAAAACACACGGCGTCACACCGACCTGGTCGGCGATCACGGTGCCCTCCTGCAGTTCGAGATCAAGCGCAGTACGGATCAGTTGCTGCGGCACCTCGAGCAGCTTCTCGGCCAGCGGGATCAACTCTTCCGTCGGCAGACCGCAGTGCCCCTCGTCCATCGCCTCGGTCAGCGCATAGGAAATTCCCGCGCGCACCCGGATCGTCGCTGTCTTTTCGATGCCGAGCTTCATTGCAATGGCGTCTGCGGTCTTGAAGCCAATGCCGCGAATATCGCGCGCCAGCCGGTATGGGTTTTCGGTCATGACCTGGATGGCGTCAGAACCATAGGTCTTGAAGATCCGCACCGCCCGCGCCGTGCCGACACCGTGGCTATGCAGGAAGACCATAATTTCCCGGACTGCCTTCTGCTCGGCCCAGGCAGCGAGAATGCTGGTAGCGCGAACTGGCCCGATGCCGTCGACTTCACGCAGCCGGTCCGGTGTCGCCTCGATGACGTCGAACACCTTGTCGCCAAAGGCGCGCACCAGCTTCTTGGCGTAAACCGGGCCAACGCCCCGGATCATGCCGGACGAGAGATATTTTTCGATGCCGTCGGCCGAATCGGGCAGCGAAGTGCGCAGAAACTTTGCTTTAAACTGCTGGCCATGGGTGCGGTCGTTGACCCATTCGCCCGAGGCGGTGATCCACTCACCCGCTGCGATGGTTGCCGAATAGCCTACCACGGTCACGACATCGCGGTGGCCTCGTGCCTTGGCACGCAGCACGCAGAAGCCATTCTCGGCGTTGTGATAGGTGACGCGCTCGACCAAGCCGGCCAGTACTTCCTGGGCTGATGGTTCCGGCTGCGGCTTCATGGCGATCGTCACATCATCGGTTCTACGCTGCGCGCGTCAATCCTAAGGCATATCGAAGTCGCCCGACCAGATATTCCGCCGCGCGGCGTCCTCATCAGCAACGTAGTAAAGCGAATATCGCCTATAGGCGACTGCCCACCCGCTTGCGACCATCCAGCGGTCTCCATTTGCTGCGGTGCATGGGTCTTTTCCTGGCACTAAACGGACCGTCCAATGACTGCTTTCGGGGGCGAAGCAGACCCCACCTCGAATAGAGCGAACGGATTGCGACGCCAGATTGAGGCTCGCGACCTAATCCTCGGGAGTTGGTCCGAACATCTCCTCACGAATCTCATCAAGCCAACGATAAATTTCATTTAGCGTGAACACGGGCTCGCCATTCTCAAATGTTAGATCATATCTGCGGTGAGGCTTCGCGTTCTTGATTGGCTTCGAGAATAACTCGGTCAGCGCGGCACCGGCGCGTTCTGCTGTCGGTCCTCCAAGTGAGCCGAATAGCTGGTGGAAATCGCGAAGCTTCGCCCGCGAGCCATAAAGCCAGGATTGGCTGTTCCGCTAACGTGTTATTTCAAGAGTTAAGCGGTTGTTGACTGGGGAGGTATTTACTCAAAACAGTAATTCGTTGTGTACGAGTGATTAACCATGTTCCATGTCGTCGAGTTGCGTTGTGCGCCCCGCCTGCCGCACGTTGCGGTGCTGGCGCTGATATCCATTGGGTTTGCCGGCTGCAGCGCCGACATGTCGACACGGCTCTCCCAAGATTCCAATCCTTTTGCCTCACAACCCGAAGCCGCGGCTTCGGTCCCCGCTCCGGTCGAGCGCCGCGAACTTCCGCAATATGCCCATCCGCAATCGCTTCGCCAATCCTCGGCCCCTGCGAACGCAGCATCGCAATCTTATCCGACCGCGAGCGCCAGCTCCTCGGGAGGGGCGCGCGAGGTAACTTCCTATGCTCCGCCCGGCCAACCGATTGAGACCGCCGGCAGTGCCGCGCCACGCTCGGTCGCGGCGAACCACGGATCGGGACATGGCGGCACCACGATCATCGTCGGCACGAGTGATACACTCGATACCCTGTCGCGCCACTATAACGTTTTGCCCGCCGCGATCCTGCAGGCCAATGGTTACAAGGGACCGCGCGCCCTGTCGCCGGGCCAGCAACTGATCATTCCGCGACCGACCACAGCCGCTCCGCCGAGCAAGGCCGTTGCCGCCACGACAGCGACGCCATCAGTTCACGTCGTAAATCGCGGCGACACCGTGCTCAGCATCGCGCGCCGCAATCACGTATCGATCGCCGAACTCGCGAAAGCCAACAATCTCGATCGGTCGGCGAAGCTCAAGCTCGGCATGAAGCTTACGGTGCCCGGCGCGAAGAGCGCACAACGGGCCACTGCATCGGCGTCGCCTACCACCAAATTAGCGGCGGTGACTCCGAAACCTCAGGAGAAAGCCCGGATGGCGCAGGCGACGACGGCGCCCGCGGAGTTATCTACCGAAACACCGGTCAAAGTCACCGAGGCAACCGGCGCGCTGCCGACATTCCGCTGGCCGGTGCGCGGCAAGGTGATCACCAGCTACGGTGCCAAGACCAATGGCAAGGCAAATGACGGCATCAATTTGTCGGTGCCGGAAGGCACGCCAGTGAGGGCGGCCGAGGACGGCGTCGTCGACTATTCCGGCAATGAGGTCAAGAGCTACGGCAACCTGGTTCTGGTTCGGCACTCGAACGGCTACGTCACCGCTTATGCCCACGCTAGAGAAGTGCTGGTGAAGCGCGGCGACGCCATTAAGCGCGGCCAGATCATTGCCAAGTCCGGCCAGTCGGGCGAGGTCGGATCGCCGCAGCTGCATTTCGAGATCCGCAAAGGCTCTTCGCCGGTTGACCCGCTTCAATTCTTAAATGGGGCGTGAACCTCCGTGTCCCGGGCGGGTGCAACCTTCATATGCTGCTCCGCAGAGCCGGGACCATCGCTAACGCCGAACCTAATTTGGACCCCGGCCCAGCACCGCAGAGGGCGACAACTCCTGGCGGGGCATACCATCCACCCGAGCGATAGCGTGCTCCGAGCTTAAGTGCGACGTCCGAAGGCGCGAGCTTGTTTGACGTACTCTCGAGCAACCATAGGAGCGCAATTTACCATCCTACTGGCGCTCTCTCGGGGCTACGGGACGTTCCGTCGCGTCCGGCGCAGCGGAGCCGTCTACTCCCAGGATCCGTGCAGCCTCGGGCCATCGAGGGTCGATTTCCACGCGCCGTCCGGCAGGGACAGCTCCGGACCGTGCAGCCCGGGTGATGAAGTCGCCTTCACCACGCGTCTCGACAAGGTGATAGTAGCAACCGGTCTGAATGGGCGCGTCGGCGTCACGCGCCATCACGCCCGGGTCATAATAACCGCAGGCAAGTCGCCGCAACGTGGTCCTGCCCCGTCTGGACTGCTCAGGTGACAAGGTCGATTGTTCACCTTCTCTCTGCAGGGCCTGGGCGGGCAAACCGACTGTCCGGCCGACCCTATTGAGAATTTCGGTTATATCGACGGTAGCTTGCATCCGGTCTGTGGCCACATATTGCGGCCAGTCATAGCGAAACGACTCGATAGCGCCATCATTGAGAAACGTAATCGTTACTTTAGAACCTGCGCCCACCACCGGTATTCCGTCGATCTCCCTGGTGAATACAACTCGGTTCGCGACGACGGTTGAGTAGGCGGAGGTCCCGTTCGCCGCCACGCCGCCTTCCATGCGCGCCGATGTCAGCTCAGGCTCCAATTTCTCCGCGGGTCCCAGCACGATTGTATCCGTTAAGTACCGGGCTATGAAGTCCCGCCCTGCCGCTTGTAACGCTTCAGGCGACATCTTGCGGACCGGTTCAAGACGGTTCTCATGCGCCTTGCTCGACGCGTTGAGATTTACCAACTCAGCGGCACTTCCGTCGCCGAAGATGGTCAACTTCCAGTCGGTTGTTGTAACGAGAAGGCGGCCGCGCTGACCTTCTCTGGTCGCTCGTTCGACCGAGAAGGATTGATCCAGTTTCTTCATGGAGTCGGTCAGAATCAATACGGTGGCCTCGGGTGTCCGAACGCTGCGCCTTGAAAGGATCGGAAGGGTCCGCTCCCCGAGCACGGTGGTGAGGGAGCGCCGGGCATTCTCCTCTGCGCGAGCGGTAGTCTCAGCGCTTGCCGGTGCGGCGCCCGAGGTCGTCAGGAGGACGTTGAGCACAAGGGCTGCCGATGCGTATTGATAGCGCATTGCCTGCTCTCCCTAGTTCCAGCTGCTCCAGCACACATATCCAATTTGAGAATCGCGAAGCACGGGAGTGCCAAAAAGCGTTGGCAGGGAGACCTTCATCCTGTTCCAACAGTCGTTGGCGTTGGCTCCAGTGGCCATTGCGCTCGGGGCATTGTCGTTGTCGGCGTACCAGGTTGATTCCAGCCAGGCTTGGGAGATGGGCTCTCCATCCTGCATTCGACTGGCGAATTCAGTCGCCGATTGGTCATTGCCGGAGTAGAGAAGGTTGTGTGCGCCGACTGTCATCACCAAACCACCGGAGAAGGTACCGAGCCAGCGGGCGAGCACAGCTGCTGCTCCATCGCTGGTCTGCAGCGTGGAGCAGGAAAAGGTAGCCAGCACCATCAACTGTCGACTGTTATCGCCTAGTCGCATGTTCGATGTAACCGCATTGCTGCCTTGATCCCACATTGCCCAAAAGGCGCTCGAGCTGTTAACGCCGGAATGCGTGTTCATGTAGAGGATGTCAACGGAATCCGCGCCACCGCAGCTCTGGCCACAACCATCGTTGGTTTTCTCTAGCGGCTGCTTGGCGCCATGCAGATTGAAATAAAATCTGACGTTGTCCGTCTGGCCTATCTGGCTAATGAAATTGCTGCAGCGTCGCCATACGTCGCTGTTCCCCACGTCAGTCTGCCAGTTGTTCTGATATTCCTGTTGGCATCGGACGCCTACCTCGGTCGCGGGGTGATACGGCCGTGCTGACGCGGGGGAGCCCAGGATGAGGATAGCGAAAATCAGCTTTGCGATCAGAGAACAACAATTCAGTATCTGCTGAACAAAAATGTTGGTCTGCATCGGACGCTCCCAGAGCTTTCGCGACTAAATGATGGATTGAGGCCTTTTCGTTAAATGATTCCGCTCAACGACGTCGGAGGATGGCTTCGGCGGAAGCACTGAAGTCTAGGCCAGCCTCTAAGCCTGAACTAGTGATTGAGTTCACAATGTCGAGCAATGTTAGATGACGATACAATCTGCACCGCGTAACCGGTACTTTCGTACCGCGTTGCAGATGTGGCGCGGACCGGACAATCGGGCTATGCCCGATCTTTCGATGCCGACGGCAAGCCGACGCCAAACTATGACAAGTGCGTTCACGCGAGCACGCTGTTCTCATCGTTCTGGTTCGACGATCCGCAGCCGCTTTGTTGGTGGTGGTGCGGCGGCAGCATGCCCAATTTACGCAGCACATCGACCACGGCGCGCTCGACCCCCGCTTTGGTGCGCATGTCGTCGATGTCGCGCCCATCAGCAGCACGGGGTATTGATCCCCGCTGCCGCGCGGCGGAAAACTCATAGGCGCGCTCCCATCTGCGCGGTGGCCGTCCTGGTCCCGACACCTTCACAGGAACCTCGCGCAGCCAACCGGCGCGCACCAGCATGTCGAGCAGCGTCTGCGTCTCACCGGCGTCGAGCCGTTGTGCCAGCGCACCGCAGCGCACCTCCTCGCGTCCCACTCCTCTCGCTGCGGCGGGCGCAGTATGCCGTCGAGCCAGTGCGGTAGTGGCGGTACCCGATGGATAGGCGCGCGTCCTGCCCTCGCGGTCCAGCCACGGCCGTCCGACAGGCGCGCGCCAGGCGCGATCACGAAGCCACCGTTGCCACGGACATCGACGGCTCGCGGCAATGTCCCGCGGCTATTGCTGAATGCTTCGCCATTGGGCTGCTTGAAATGCAGATGCGCTCCGCCGCTCGGGGTCGACACCACCGGCATGTCACGCGGCAAGCCGCCCTTGGCTGCGACCAGTTTCCTGAAAGCCTCGACTCCATCGGGGCCGCCATGCCGGTCGCAGTCGATCACGAGCAGGTCGTTCTGCCCGCACGGGATCGCCGGCAATGCATGTGCGCGATCCCACCAAGTGCGGGTGCTGGCGCTGCTCTATGAGCGCGCCACCCGAATTCGCACGCCGCTGGTACCGGCAGGTACGGCCTTTGCGCCGCCCGCTGAACAATCCGTGCCTGGTGTCAACCCATTCCGCCATCTTCAGATAAACGGAGCCTTTCGATGATTTACCGCCCGGATGACGTGACGAGCTGGCCAATTTTCAAACCCACGATCATTGCCCATGATGTCGGCCGCACCCGCGACCGATCCACCGCCGTGGTTGGCGGCAACTCGCCCTGCGGACGACGCCTGCTCGGGATCCGCGAAGCCGAAGAGCTGCCGCAGGGCTTGTTTGGACATGCGCGGGCGAGCGCGCTGGCGGCGGTCGACCAGCGCCACCAGCACAATGCGCTGATCGTGGCGGACCTCAGCAACGACCCCACCTACGCCGAGGTGTTAGTGCAGACGTTTGGACCGCGCGTGGTTGGCCTTCAGATCAGCCGCTATGGCGATGGCATGAATGCCGAGTGGCGGCCAGTCCGCCATGGTCATTTGCCGGTCTATACGATCGGCAGAACCTTCTGATCGAGCTATTCCATACCGAGCTGCAGTCGGATCTGGTGCGTTTTGCGGAAGGGCCGTTGATCCGACAGGCCTATGATCAGCTCGCCAATCTGGAGCTGGAATATCGGGACAGTGGGGCGATCTATACCTGTCCGCAAGGTAAGAGTGATGACCTCGCAATTTCCTGCGCGATGCTGGCCTGGGCAGCACGGCACCTGCATTTGGAGACATGGCTCCGAAATCTCGAAGCCGCCCGCAGGCCTCGCCGCACGCGGCAGAAGTTCGGTTGGCCAGCCTTTACGTAACCCGGCTTAGGAGCTGGCCAGCCGTTTTTCGAGACGGCCTGCCATTCACGCCACGATCATTTTCGGCCCCGCTCAAAGCGCCGTCAGGACCCCCACTGTTCGACGCAGCGAGGGTATGGCGGAGGTCGAGGACTGGCCGCCATTGACCAACGATCAATGGAGAGCAGAATGGTACTGTCAACACGTGACCGCCGCGGCTTTATCGGCGGGTCGGACGCCCGGATTATCATGGGAGACGATGAAGCAGCCCTGCTGCGGCTGTGGCGGGAAAAGCGCGGCGAAATCGACCCGGAAGACTTTTCGGCCAACCTGATTGTCCAGCTCGGCATCGTGACCGAAGAGCTCAACCGGCACTGGTACGAACGCCACACCGGCGGGCTCGTCACCGCGGTTCAGCGCCAGGTGTTTCATCCGGTGAAGCGCTGGATGGCGGCAACGCTGGACGGCCTGGTTCAGGGGACTGGCGCCGTGTTCGAGGCCAAGTTCATGCTGCCCTGGACCTTCTCGGAAGAAGCGGCCGCCGAAAAGCATATGGCGCAGCTGCAGCACAACATGTGGGTCACCAACGCCAGATCGGCGGTCCTCTCCATCATCACCGGGGGCGGAAAATGGGTCGAACTTACCGTTCATGCCGATCCGCTCTACCAACACCTGCTACTCACAGCGGAAAAGAAATTCTGGCGCTGCGTCCAGAACGGCGAGCCCCCTCATTTGTTCGGCGTCGAGCCGCCACGGGCAAAGATCGAGGCGGTCCGGACCGTCGACATGAGCGGCTCCAACGCCTGGGCCGAGTTTGCAGGTCTGTTTCAGGCGACCCGGCAGGCGGCCCAGGACCACGAGCGATCCCGCACCGAGCTTAAGGCACTGGTGCCGGAGGATGCCAGGGAAGCCTCCGGTCATGGCCTCCGCGCCAAACGCTCGAAGTCCGGCGCGATCAGTTTTGACATTGTGAGTGAGGAGCCGCGCCATGCAGCGATCCAGCAATAAGATCGGCACACTGGCGGCGGCGCTGGCCAAGGCGCAATCCGAGATCGTCAATCCGGAAAAGTCGCTCACCGCCACCATCGAGTCGCCGTTCCCGCGGGAGGGGCAGCGGACCTTTCGCTATGCGTCCCTTTCCACAGGCCTCGACATCGTCCGCAAATGCCTGGGCCAGCATGAGATCGCAACGGTCCAGAGCACAGCCATCGATCGGGACAGCGGCCTGATCAGACTGACGACCACGCTGGTGCACGCCTCCGGTGAGTGGGTCTCCTCCGACTGGCCGGTCTGCCCGGCCTCGGAGACAGCTGCTCCCCATCGGATGGGCGCGGCCCTGACCTATGCCCGGCGCTATGCCCTGTTCACGCTGGTCGGGATCGCCGGGGAGGATGATCTCGATGCGCCCGACCTTGCCCTTCGAGGGGTTGACCCTCCAGGCCCCAAAAATGGCCCGCCGGCAATAAACTCGGGTTCGAGTGGTCAAATGCCGCCATCCCGAACGGAGACGTTTCAGCGGCCCCGTAAGGGCGCCAACGGTGCCGGCGTCCTGTCCGCTGAAGCCTCGGCAACGCTGCGGGACCAGTTGCTGGCCGAGTTGGAAGGGTTGGGGCTCAAAGACGATCTGGACGCCTGGGCCATCCGGGCGTGGCCAAGGGCCAACACCCTGACGCCTATAGATGGGGACAAGATCAGAGAGGTGTTTCAATCTCGGCTCGCCCGCCGCCAGATGGTACCGGATGAGAACCTCTCACTAGCCGAACCAGATCCGCCAGCCGCGAAAGAGGAGACCCGGTCCCCTATTGACAAAAGTGTGCTGGCCCTGCCCGAAGCGAAGCGGCTGCGGGACAAGCAGCACCTGCGCTTTGTGGCCGGGCAGCCCTGCCTCGTCTGCGGACGGGAGCCCTGCGACCCGCACCATCTGCGTTTTGCGCAGCCGCACGGACTGGGACAAAAGGTCAGTGATGAATTTACGGTGCCTCTCTGCCGCGCACATCACCGCGAGTTGCACCGCGCCGGCAAGGAAAGCGAATGGTGGTTGCGCAACGGCCTTGAGCCGCTCGAATCGGCACGCGACCTTTGGACCATGACGCACCCATCGGCACGCCCGGATCGAGCAGCGCACCCGGAGAGTGCAGGTTGAAGTAGTCGCGCTTTCGCGATCGAGCTTTGGCCGTCGTCCGCTGTCACCTTCCGGATTTCCTGATCCGGAGATTAGGCGTGCAAGATGAAATCGTTGGCGTGCAGACCGGCAACGGAAGCGTTCTTCAACAGGATCGTGTTGGCGCCGTTCCCATCAAGGTCGATCAGCAAATCGCTGCCGCTGTTCGCGGTGGTGACATGACTGGAAAGCCACTGGGTGAAACTATTGGCATCGCCCGGAGTGAATGCGAGGTAGTCAAGTTTGATATGGTCCTGTCCCGAGGCGAAGTCGCTGATGGTGTCGTGACCGATGCCGCCAGGGGCCGTCTTGTTGAATACGAAGGTGTCGTCGCCTCCGCCGCCAAACAAGGTATTATTGCCGCTATTGCCGATGAGGGTGTCATTGAATTGCGAGCCCGACAAATTGGCGATGTTGGTGAGCGTATCCGTGCCCGCCCCGACCGTGTTTTGCGCAGCAGTGATAGCGAGATTGACGGTGACACCGACGGAAGCGTGCTCATAGCTTGCGGTGTCACTTCCGCCGACAGCGCCCGTTAAGGTGTCATTGCCCGCACCACCCTCCAGAACACTGGTGCCGCCGCCGGTCAGATGGTCATCAGAACTCGATCCGCGCAGCCCCTGGATGTTTGTCAGCGTATCGGTGCCGGCGCCAAGAGTGTTCTGCGGACTGGCGACAACGAGTGCGTTCAGACTGACCGTAACGGCCCCGGTTGCATGCTCGTAACTCGCGGTATTAAATCCGCCGCCACCGTTGAGGGTATTGTTTCCAAGCCCGCCCTCGAGCACGTTGTTGTTGGAATCTCCGGTCAGAACATCGTTAAAACTGGAACCGCGCAGATTCTCGATCGAGTTGTAGATGTCGCCTTGGGCGGCGCCGGTATTGTTTCCCGGGTTGGATAGATCGGCCGTGATGCCGATCGACCCTGAAACAGCCGGCGCATGGAAATAATCTACGGTGTCATTGCCCGCCACGCCGTTGAACACGTCGGCATGATCGCCGCCGAACAACACATCGTTGGCGAGGTGAGAGTTGATGTCCGTCGTGACTACGCCGCTGGCACCGACGATGCTGTAGGTAGCAGAGTTGAAGATGCCGTTGAGCGCCACCAAACCGCCGGTGAAGAAGGCTGCAGCATCGATATTCCAGCCATTGGTGTCGACCAGGACATGGTCCTGCGTAATCTGGGTCGGATCCATCGTATCGAAAATATGGATCTCGGTGATGGTGCTGCCGGACTGGACTGCCCCGGTGACAGGATTGCCGCCGGCATATGTAAACGACCCAATCAGTTCGTAGGTCTTACCGGCGCCGACGACGAATATGTGGGTGGCGTCATTCGCTGGCTGGTGCGGATTGCCGACCGCCAGGTCGTCATACAGCGTGCTGAAATCGTAACCGTCGGGCGTCTGCACCGTTACGGAGACCGATGAGCCCAGCGAGCTTGCAAAAATGAAGTCGCTGGTCGTCAAACCGGCCATGGTGATGTTCTTGAGCGTGAGCGAAGTTGGGTCGGCGGACGCGAATGTAAAGACGGTATCGGGTCCGGCTTGCACCCCAAACGCCAGGAGATCGGACAGGCTGTGGATCGACGAGATCGACCGCAAATCGATCCTGTCGCCACTGGCATGACTGAAATCGGTGATGATATCGATGTTGGTGGGCGGCGTATTGCCATCGCTCACACCGACCTTGAATACGAAAATGTCGCTGCCAGTTCCGCCGGTCATCGTATCGTTGCCGCCATTGGCGATCAGGAGGTCGTTGCCGCCCTGGCCTTCAAGCGTGTTGTTACCGCCATTGCCGGTAATGATGTCGTTGAACTCCGAGCCGCGCACGGCGCTGACGCCGCTCACGAACGTGTCATGCCCGATGGAGCTGCCATCAGCCGTACCGGAGCCATTTGAACCCAGCGTCACCACGACGCCGCCGGTGGCATGGCCGAAGTAGACACGGGTGTTGCCGTTGCCGGTGATGTTGTCGTCGCCGCCGCCACCTTCGAACTCGTTGAACGCGGCTCCGCTGCCGTTGACGCTGGCACTTCCCGCATTGGCGCTGACTGCGGTGAAGCCCGTCGCGTTATAAATATCGGCGAACTCGGTTCCCCAGATCGCCTCTACCGATGTCAGCGTGTCGGTCCCGATATCCGCGCCGCCCGTAACCGTGCCTGCCGCAAGCTGCACGTTAATGCCGGTGCCGGAATAGGCCACGTTGTAACTCGCGCGATCGAAACCGCCGCCGCCATTGATCGTGTCGTTACCGACCAATCCCTCGAAGTTCTCGGCTGTGCCTGACGGGTTGTTGCTGCCATAGAAGACATCAGCAAAATTCGAGCCGCGAATGTAGCTGACGCCGGTGAAGGTGTCGGTTCCCACGGAAGAATCGCCGGCCGCGGTTCCCGAAGCGCCGCTTGAGGTACTGGACCAGCTTCCTTCCGTGAAGGTGACGGTTACGCCGGCGGTAGCGTGATAATACGAGACGCGGGTGGAGCCGTTGCCGGTGATCTGATCGTTGCCACCGAGTCCTTCGAATTCATTGAAGAAACCGCCGGAGTTGGCAGTGACGGTGCTGCCGGCATTCACGCTGCTCGCGCTAAAACCGGTCGCATTGAACGTATCATCGAAGTTTGTGCCGGTAACGGTTTCAATCGATTTGAGGGTATCGGTCCCGGCAGGATTGCTTCCGACATTCGCACCGGTCACCACGCCACTCGCAAGCTGAACGTTGATGGCGCCAGTGGCGTTGCCGTAATATGCACGGTCGTAGCCGAAATCGCCCTCGAAAACATCATTGCCGCTGTTACCGACAAACCGGTCGTTGAAATCGTTGGCGCCGAAGGCATCACTTCCGCTGCCTCCGTTGAAATTGAAGTTCCAGGTACTTGTCAGCGCTTCGATCCGGCTGCGATCGCCCGCGGCGGCAGCAACAGCAGCGGCGTACCAGGAGGCGGCGGCAACACTGTTCAGACCGAGCGTCGTAATAACATTCGATGGATTGGCGTGATCGACCTCGCTGATGAAGTTGATGGTGCCGGATGTAAAGTGGCCGGCACTGTAAGCGAAGCCTTTGCCGGTGAACAGGAAGTCGCGATTGTCGGTATTGTCGTAAATCGTGAACGAAGTTGACGTCACGTTCTGGACCGTTCCCGCCCCCATGCGGCTGATCGGATCCTCACTGTCGAAATCGTAGCCGCTTGCAGTGAGCACCTTGAATTCCGCATCCTCGATATTGACGTTGACGACCATCGCGGACGCCGCTTGGGTTGCTCCATTGGACAGCGTGACAGTGAAACTGTCCTGACCGCTCGTCTCGCTTTGCTGACCGGTGTAGACGGCGTCAGCAACGAAACTGATGAACTGGTTGTTGAGATCGGCCTGGGTGAATGTAGCGCCGGCGCCCAGCGTCAGTCCGGTGTGGCTGTTGAGCAGATGACCGTGGTAGGCGGCCTGTGTCACCGTGAAGGTCAGGCTACCAGCCGGTGTATTGGGATCGACGGCAACGAGGTCGATGGCGTCGAGCAGCACGGCGCTTCCCTTGACCGCGACGACTGTGAGATCGCCGCTCATCGACAGCGCCTGATCATCGAAAACGACCGTGCCGCCGTGGCCATCGTCCTGGACGTTGAAATGTCCCGATCCGGTGTAGTTGACCAGGCTGAAGGCTTCGATGTGCCCGATACCGTCACGGATCGTAAGGGTACCGGCATTTACGCCGGTTGCCTGGTACTGGGTGGTCACCAGTGCAGTCCAGGCCAAATCCGCCAGGTCGACATAGTCGTGACCGGACGCGGTCCCGTTGAGATTGGATATCTGACCGTTGAAGATCGCGGTCAAGGAATGATCAATCCGAAGCGTTCCGTTTGCCCCGAGGAAGGAAACGGTCGTCCCGCCAGCAACCGGGCTTCCAAACTCCAAAGTGGATCCGTCGGCAATCGTGAATGAACCTGCGCCGGTTACCGAAGCTGCGACATTAAAGGTTCCGGCCTTCACGTTGATCGTGCCATCGTTGATCAGGGCATCGGTGGCGGTTGCAAACGAACTGCTGCCGGAAAGATACCAGAGCGCGCCCGCCTCATTGTGGAATGCCACATTGCTCGAGATGACATTTCCTATGAGAATGCCATAATTGTCGATTGTGACAACACCGCTTGACGTCGTCGCATCAATTGCCGCGCTAGCACCGTTGACGGTTGCATAGTTCGTCACGGTAACATTGCCGCCGTAGTTGCCGAAGGCCGCTATGCCATAGCGCCCGGCGTAAATGGTCGCTCCGACCTCGGCGACAATCGTGATATCGCCGGTGCCATAATTGACGCCGCGGATGCCGTCGGTGCCCGCCGCTGCCGTGATGTTCGCGTAATCGTCGATCGAAACATTGCCGTGAATATTGTTGTTGGGCGTATTGGCGTTGGCGGGGTTGTACCCGGCCAGAATGCCGGCCGCGGGATCACCTGAACCGGTCGGAATCGTGCCGGAAACGATCGTACCGAATGCCAGTACCGAAGCTTCGCTCGTGGACGGGACGACGAACGGGCCGCTGGACGGCGCCTTGTTGATCGCCACGATGCCTGAAGAGCCGGAGGCGATCGAGGTGCCTGCGGCCGTCGCGACACGTACGTTGCCGGAGCCGTAGTTGGTGGCCACAATTCCGATCCCCAAGCCAGGCGTCGAACTGCCGACGTCCAGTGCCGTGATCGTTCCGCCGAGAACGTTCACAAAGACATCGCCAATCCCGTAATCATAGGCGCGGATGCCGTCGCCCGCATCAGCAGTGATGTTGGCGGAACTATTGACGACAACGTCTCCGTGGATATCGGTCAGCGGATAAGTGGTCGTGACAACCCCGCCGGGCGCAGGGCCCAGATAGCCGGCGCTGATGCCCGCGGGTTGATTTCCCGTGCCGGTAGACGCGCTGCGCGAATGTATCGTTCCGTTCGCGGTCACGACGATCGAGCTGTCATACGACGCTTCAATAAGGGGAGCCAGATTGACGGCATTTATGCCGTTGCTGCCTGAATTGATGATGTCGCCCGGATTGGTGATGATCGAGATGCTTCCCTTGCCGGCGGTGGATGCATTGATGCCGTAGCTCGAAGCCGCATTCGACGAGGCACTCACGATCACGTTGTTGTAGAGGTTGATGGCAATGTCGCCGGTAGCGCCGACGGCATCGCGGTGCGCGGTGATGCCCTGCAAAACGCCCGAAACGGTCGTTCCTGACGCCGAGTTGACGGTGACATCACCATTTCCATAATTGTAGGCGTTGATCCCGTAACCTGCGTCTGCGGTGATGTTGGCGGCGTTGTTGACGAAGACGTTGCCGTTGACCAACAGATTCGCCTGCCCGCCGTTACCGAAGAAGCCCGCGGAAATGCCGGACGGCGTGTTACCGCTATTGGTCGACTGGCTGCCGGCATGGATCGTGCCAGCAGTCGTAACGGCGATCACGGCAGGTTTGCCAGCGGCGGCATTAGCAGCGAAGAGATTGGCAAGATCCGAGCCCGCTGTCGGATTTGCGTCGTTGACTGCGTTAATGCCGTTGCTTCCGGAATTGATGGACGATCCACCCGACGTGCTGACAAAGATGTTACCCGAACCACGATTGGTTGCCGCGATGCCATAGGGAGCATTGCCGCCCCCAGATGCCGTCGCGGCCGTCAGCGCCTGAATCGATACCCCTGAGCCGACGCTAACCGCGATGTTACCGACGCCATAATCGTACGCAAGGATGCCCGGGCCCGCCGCAGCGAGGAGAGTCGGATTGGGGTTGCCGAAGGGATTGCCGTCGCTCGCTACATTGACGATCACGTCGCCGTAGACAGCGGAACTGAACGAGCCGTTACCGCCAGGATTGTAGCCAGCCTGGATCGCGGAGGGTGCGCTACCGCTGTTGTTGACATTAGTGCCGGACGAAATGAACCCCTGGCTGTAGACCGAGACGGTGCTGCCGCTGCCGGACGCGATCGCGGTAGCCTGGTTGCCGACGTTGACACCGGTGCCACCCGAGGTGATCGTGGTTCCCCAGCCAACATTGGCCAGCGCGCTGCCTTTGCCATACGTGAATGCAAAGATTCCGTACTGGGTAAGGCCGGTGCCGGTGCCGGTCACTCCTCCATTGACCGCCGTGATCGTCTGAGCCGGCGCCAGCGTCACCGAGGTGTTTCCGGAGCCGTAGTTGAAGGCATAGAGGCCGGCTCCGGCCTGTGCGGTGATGCTGCCGCGGCTCTCTATCGTGACGTCGCCGGTGATCGCGGCGTTTGGCACCGACGTGTTGTTGTTGAGAATACCCGCGCGAATGCCGGCCGCGCCGCTGTTGGCAAGGTTTGCTGTGTTCGTGCCACTCGTGATGTTGGACGAGTTATAGACAGTGACGTTGCCGCCCGCGCCACCGGTCGGCATCTGCGCTTCGAATGCAGCGATTCCGATGAGGCCGGCATTGATCGTGCCACCCGACGACGTCATGATGTTGACGCCGCCGCTGCCCGAGGCCCTGCCGAAGATACCGTACGAGTTCGTTCCGGTCAGCGTGGCGAACCCGCTGACAATATTAATTTGCCATTGACCGTGTTGGCGGCAATCGCGTTGGTGACACCGCTGACATTACCGTAGTTGACGATATCGGCTGAACCGCTGGCGTTGTTGCTGTTGAGGGTGGTGTCGACGGTGATGCCAGTGTTGGGACCAGTGCTGGGGGTTGGACCGGAAATATTAGCTGCGTTAATAATCGCGCCGCTAGCGCCCTGCGTCGCGACTCGGAGGCCGGGAAACGCGCCGTTGATCACAACGTCCGAACTCGCATTGGCCACAATCGTATACGTGTTCGTGGCAACGCCGTCATTCGTCGCCAGGTTAAATCCAGGTCCAGTGCTGCTGTTGATGTGGTCGTTATCGAGGATGTAGAAGTTTACCGGTGTAGCCGGCGACTGGGATGTGGTGACGTTCGAGATGACCGTCGCCGTGGTCGGCACGAGGATGATGCGATCGGAGGAAAGAACGTCGAAGTAGTTGCCGGACACACCGCTTCCGGACAGCTGGAACGAGTAGCTCTGGGACGCGCCGTTTACCGTCAACGTCGCGCCGGCGATGTTGGCGGCTGAAATGCCTCCGTTGATCAGCGAGATGATGGTGCCGAGATTGCCCGTGGCGCTGCCGGTGAAGTTGAGTGGCAAATTTGCGCCGAGGGACGAAGGGTTGTCGAAGGTCAACAGCCCCCTGCCAAGGATATTGAATCCCTGCGAAGCGGCGACCGAGCCGCTGATCTCAAGCGCAGAGCGATCGCCCATCGAGATCGTGCCAACCCCGCTCACATTGGCAAAGATCTGAGCAACACTGTTTTGCGCGACATTGATAGCGCTCGTATTCGACAACGCAATCGGGCTGCCCGGGCCGCCATTGGCTGACAGGAAGGCCCAGCCTGAAACGTTCATCGTGCCGGCATTGCTGATCGCAGTTGCACCGGTGCCAAACCTGTTATCGCCGTTAAGGTTCCAGATGCCCCCGATCGCGTTGGTAAAGTTGCCATTCGCGAAGAGCGCGACGTTGCCGGTGATCGTGCCGCTATTGGTGATCGCGCCGTTGCCGGAAAAGATCGAGACCGCGACGTTGCTGGTCGTCCGCCCGAAAAGGCCGACTGCAATGGTTCCACCGGAACTATTGCTGAGAGTTGCGGTCTGGCTGCTGTTCGAGTTGTTGATGTTCACAACCGGAATATACGGCAGGCCGGGCGCATTGACGGTGCCGGAGTTGATCACTGAGATCAGACCGTTGACACTGGAGGGATTGCTGGCGCCGTTGTCGGTATTGATGCCGATGGGTTCCCGCATTGATCGTGACGCGATTATCGATCGTGATGTTGCCACCACCTGCGGAGAACGCGTTCACGCCGTCCTGCGCGGCGGTTATCGATCCGGCTCGCAGCGTAGCGCTGACACTGCCCACGCCGTTGTTGTAAAGATTGACCCCGGCCCCGGAGACCGCATTGATGGTCGCCGAATTGTCAACAATTACGTTGCCGTGGAGAGCCGTACTGAGGGCACCATTGGTAGCCGTAGCCGGCAGAAATGCCGGACGGTGTGCCGCCTCCCGGAAGAAATTGTAACCGGAATTGATGGTGCCGCCGAGCGTCGTGATGGATGATCTGGCTTGAAGCCGCGCTGGTGGCGATACTGTTGGAATTGATTCCCGTGCCGCCGGAGTTGATGATGTCGCCAGCCCCTGTCGTGATCGAGACGTTCCCGGAATTGTTTATGTTGCCCTGGATAGCCGCGATGCCATAGAGCGCCCGTGCGGTAATCGTCGCATTCGCGCCGACATTGATGGTCACGCTTCCCGAGCTTCCGGCACCTGAACTCGACGAGTACGCCGTAATCCCGTATTGCGCGCCCGATACGATCTTGGGTGCCCGCGTCCGGTCGGATCAGCGTGACGCTGCCATTGCCCCAGTTGTAGGCGTTGACGCCAGTACCGGCGTCGGCCGTCACGTTGGCAAAATTGTCGACAAAGACCGTGCCATTGATCGTCGGTATTCGAGGTGCCGTTGTTGCCGAAATATCCGGCGGAAATCGCCTGAGGCTGAGAGCCACCCGGTGTCAGATGGTTGCCCGAATGGATGTGTACCAAAAGCGGTTACACTCACGGTTGACAGGGCCCCGGCTGGAACCGTCGATCCCTGATTGATCGCCTGGATCGCCGGAAGACCCGGAGTTGATGACGGTGCCGGCCGATCGTCGTGATCGACACCTTGCCGGTGCTGTTGCTCGATGCCGTGATACCGAACATGTCCTTGGCACTGATCGTGCCGCCATGATCGTTGACCGTGACGTTTCCGGGACCGAAATTGTAGCGCCCGGATGCCGTCGCCGCCAGCGGCGTTGATGTTCGCAAAATTGTCGACGCGTCACGTTGCCGAACGCCGTGGTATTCGCCGTATTCGTCGTGCCTCCCTTGTATCCCGCCAGAATTCCGGCCGATCGGCTGCCGCCGCCGGTGTATGTCGTGCCGGAATTGATGGTGCCGTAGGCCGTGACCGCAATCGAGACTGTTGGCCGCTTGCGCAATCGACGTCGCCTGGTTGTAGGCGTTGATGCCGACGCTGCCGGAATTAATGATATCGCCGGAGGCGGTCGCCATCGTCACGCCGATGCTTCCCGATTCCGTTCGGAAGCCGCTTCGATGCCGTAGAGCGACTGTCCCGTAATCGTCGTGCTCGCGCCGGTCGTGACGGTGATGTTGCCGTTGCCGTTCATCTGCGCGTGGATGCCATCATGGCCGCCCTGATATTTCCGGTTTGGCTCACGGTGACGTCTGCTGCTGTCGGCGGTATTCGAGATTCTGCGCGACGATGCCGCTGAAGGCGGCGCCGGTGCCGGTGACATTCCCCGATCCGTTGATCAGGATGCTGCCAACGCCGGTCGCGCTCTGCGTGGCGTAGATGCCGCGGCCGGCCAGACCGATGACCGGCCCGGACGCGGTGACCGTGATCGAACCGTATGCGTTTTGAATGGCCGCGATGCCGCTCGCCGCGCCGGTGATGGGGCCGGTCAGGTTTATGCTCAAATTTGCGGGGGCGGCCTGAGTGCCTCCGGTCGCGTTCAGATCGATGGCGTCGCCTGTGCTACTTGTTACGCTGGCGTCGCCGCTAATGGCGACCAGTCCGCTTGCGATCGATATCGCGTTGACGGTGCCGGTAATACCCGGAGACGGCCCCAACTGAAGCGTGCCGCCCGCCGTTCCCGTAAACTTGGCGACGAGACCCGATGAGGCTCCAACCGAGATCGTACCGCCATTATTGGCGACGAGCACAGCCTGGGTGGCGATGGCGCCAACGTTGGCGGCGATGTCGACGATCCGCGTCCGATAGATGAAGTTTGCGGTGCGCGGGACGCTATCGGCGAAACTCCAGGTCGTCGCGGTGTTCTGAACGACATCGGTCCAGATTACGTTATCAACACTAATTTGTACCTTATCACCCGGGGCGAGTGCGCTGTTGGAGCCCGAGACAGTGATAGTTTGGTCAGTTGGTGATGAACTGTCGGCAATGGAGGTGATCGCCAATGTTTCGGCCGGCGCCGCGGTGTCGATCACCACCGACAGCGCCGCCGAGGCCAGGCTGGTGTTGCCGGCGGTGTCGGTCGCCTTCGCCGTGATGCTGTGCGGCCCGTCCGCCAGCGCCGAGGTCGTGATCGAGTAATTGCCGCCCGCCGCAACGCCCGAGCCAACCGCTACGCCGTCGCTGAAGATCGTCACCGTCGAACCGGCTTCCGCCGTCCCGGTAAACGTCGCCGACGCGATGTTGGTGGTATTGTCCGTGGCGTTGCCGGAATCCGATGCCGCCGTCAGGTCCGGCGCCGACGGCGCCGCCGGCGCCGCAGTGTCGATCACCACCGAAAGGCCGGCCGAGGCCACGCTGGTGTTGCCGGCAATGTCGGTCTGTTTGGCGGTCAGGGTGTGGCTGCCGCCCGTCAGCGTCGAACTGGTGATCGACCAGTTGCCGGAGCCGTCCGCAATCGCGGTGCCCAGCACCGTCGTGCCGTTGGTATCGAACAGCGTCACCGTGGCGCCAACCTCCGCGCCGCTGCCGGTGAAGGTCGGCGTCGTCACGCTGGTGATGTTGTCGGTGCTGGACGAACCGGAGTCGGTCGCCGCCGTCAGGTCCGGCGCCGACGGCGCCGCCGGCGCCGCAGTGTCGATCACCACCGAAAGGCTGGTCGAGGCCGCACTGGTGTTGCCGGCAATGTCGGTCTGTTTGGCGGTCAGGGTGTGGCTGCCGCCCGTCAGCGTCGAACTGGTGATCGACCAGTTGCCGGAGCCGTCCGCAATCGCGGTGCCCAGCACCGTCGTGCCGTTGGTATCGAACAGCGTCACCGTGGCGCCAACCTCCGCGCCGCTGCCGGTGAAGGTCGGCGTCGTCACGCTGGTGATGTTGTCGGTGCTGGACGAACCGGAGTCGGTCGCCGCCGTCAGGTCCGGCGCCGACGGCGCCGCCACCGTGGTGTCTAGCGTGAAGCTCAGCGCCGCTGTGCCAATGTTGTTAAATGCGTCGGTCTGGCTCGCCACGATGGTGTGTGACCCATCCGATAGGCCGGTCGGTGTGAACGACCAGTTGCCGGAACCATCCGCAGTCGTCGTGCCCAGGACAGTGGTGCCCTCCTTCAGCGTAACCACTGTATTAGCTGCGCCCGACCCGGTCAGCGCATCGTTCGAGGTGATCTTGTCGCTCGCCGACGAACCGGTATCGGTCGTCAGGCTCTCGGTCACTGTCGGACCGATGGTGTTCAATGTATAGGTCACCGCGCTGCTGGTGCCGATGTTGCCGGCGGCGTCGGTGTCCTTGGCGCACGATGCTGTGTGTGCCATTGCCCGACAGCGTGACGCTGGTGCTCCAGCTGCCGTCGCTCTGCACGAGCGCGGTGCCGAGCGCCGTCGAACTGCCGTTGTCGAACAGCGTCACCGTCGTGCCGGCTTCGCCGGTTCCGGTGATGGTCTGGGCCGCTTGGTTGATGGTACCGCCCACACTGGTGATCAAAACCACAGGCGCCGCAGTGTCGATCGTCACCGAAAGGCCGGCCGAGGCCACGCTGGTGTTGCCGGCAATGTCGGTCTGTTTGGCGGTCAGGGTGTGGCTGCCGCCCGTCAGCGTCGAACTGGTGATCGACCAGTTGCCGGAGCCGTCCGCAATCGCGGTGCCCAGCACCGTCGTGCCGTTGGTATCGAACAGCGTCACCGTGGCGCCAACCTCCGCGCCGCTGCCGGTGAAGGTCGGCGTCGTCACGCTGGTGATGTTGTCGGTGCTGGACGAACCGGAGTCGGTCGCCGCCGTCAGGTCCGGCGCCGACGGCGCCGCCGGCGCCGCAGTGTCGATCGTCACCGAAAGGCCGGCCGAGGCCGCACTGGTGTTGCCGGCAATGTCGGTCTGTTTGGCGGTCAGGGTGTGGCTGCCGCCCGTCAGCGTCGAACTGGTGATCGACCAGTTGCCGGAGCCGTCCGCAATCGCGGTGCCCAGCACCGTCGTGCCGTTGGTATCGAACAGCGTCACCGTGGCGCCAACCTCCGCGCCGCTGCCGGTGAAGGTCGGCGTCGTCACGCTGGTGATGTTGTCGGTGCTGGACGAACCGGAGTCGGTCGCCGCCGTCAGGTCCGGCGCCGACGGCGCCGCCACCGTGGTGTCTAGCGTGAAGCTCAGCGCCGCTGTGCCAATGTTGTTAAATGCGTCGGTCTGGCTCGCCACGATGGTGTGTGACCCATCCGATAGGCCGGTCGGTGTGAACGACCAGTTGCCGGAACCATCCGCAGTCGTCGTGCCCAGGACAGTGGTGCCCTCCTTCAGCGTAACCACTGTATTAGCTGCGCCCGACCCGGTCAGCGCATCGTTCGAGGTGATCTTGTCGCTCGCCGACGAACCGGTATCGGTCGTCAGGCTCTCGGTCACTGTCGGACCGATGGTGTTCAATGTATAGGTCACCGCGCTGCTGGTGCCGATGTTGCCGGCGGCGTCGGTGTCCTTGGGCACGATGCTGTGTGTGCCATTGCCCGACAGCGTGACGCTGGTGCTCCAGCTGCCGTCGCTCTGCACGAGCGCGGTGCCGAGCGCCGTCGAACTGCCGTTGTCGAACAGCGTCACCGTCGTGCCGGCTTCGCCGGTTCCGGTGATGGTCTGGGCCGCTTGGTTGATGGTACCGCCCACACTGGTGATCAAAACCACAGGCGCCGCAATGTCGATCGTCACCGAAAGGCCGGCCGAGGCCACGCTGGTGTTGCCGGCAATGTCGGTCTGTTTGGCGGTCAGGGTGTGGCTGCCGCCCGTCAGCGTCGAACTGGTGATCGACCAGTTGCCGGAGCCGTCCGCAATCGCGGTGCCCAGCACCGTCGTGCCGTTGGTATCGAACAGCGTCACCGTGGCGCCAACCTCCGCGCCGCTGCCGGTGAAGGTCGGCGTCGTCACGCTGGTGATGTTGTCGGTGCTGGACGAACCGGAGTCGGTCGCCGCCGTCAGGTCCGGCGCCGACGGCGCCGCCACCGTGGTGTCTAGCGTGAAGCTCAGCGCCGCTGTGCCAATGTTGTTAAATGCGTCGGTCTGGCTCGCCACGATGGTGTGTGACCCATCCGATAGGCCGGTCGGTGTGAACGACCAGTTGCCGGAACCATCCGCAGTCGTCGTGCCCAGGACAGTGGTGCCCTCCTTCAGCGTAACCACTGTATTAGCTGCGCCCGACCCGGTCAGCGCATCGTTCGAGGTGATCTTGTCGCTCGCCGACGAACCGGTATCGGTCGTCAGGCTCTCGGTCACTGTCGGACCGATGGTGCTCAGCGTAAAGACGACGGGCGTACTGGTGCCGGTATTACCGGCGGTGTCGGTGTCCTTGGCCACGATGCTGTGTGTGCCATTGCCCGACAGCGTGACGCTGGTGCTCCAGCTGCCGTCGCTCTGCACGATCGCGGTGCCGACGGCGGTGGCACCGTCGAGAATGGTGACGGTGGTCCCGGCCTCGGTGGCATCGACCACGCCGGTAATAGTCTGTGCCGCCTGGCTTATCGGGCCACCGGCGCTGGTGATCGCAATCACCGGCGCCGTGGTGTCTAGCGTGAAGCTCAGCGCCGACGTGGTCGAGCTGTTACCCGCCGCATCGCTGAACTGCGCCGTCACCTGCTTGCTGCCGTCGGCCCCGAGGTCGCCTGCGGTCACTGTCAGGTCGACAACACCTGCCGTCACATCGGCTGTCGTAATGACGTGCGTCACCGCATGTGCCAGCGGCGAGCCATCCAGAAGCAGCTGGACCTTATCCCCGACGGCTACTGAAGGACTCAACGCCACGGTAAAAGTGGGCGCCGTCGTCGCCGTAATGTTGTCAGTGTTCGAGAACGCCACAACCGGGCTCGGCGGGCCGCCGCTGGGTGCCGTGGTATCGAGCGTAAAGCTCAGCGAAGCCGTGCCGGTGTAGCCTAAAGTGTCAGTCTGGCTCGCCACAATGGTGTGCACACCATCGGCAAGGCCGCTCGGCGTGAATGACCATGCTCCGTTGGCGTCAGTCATCACGGTGGAAGCGGTTGGAGTGCCGTCTATCGTGAAATACACCGCGGTGTTGGCAAGGCCGGTCCCGCTCAGCGCATCATTTGAGGTGATGTTGTCGCTTGACGACGTTCCGGCACTGAAGGTCAGCTTCGCGGTAATCGGCGGAGCCGTGGTGCTCAGCGGCAAACTGATCGGGAGGCTGGTAGCATTAACAGTGGAACTTGAAGTCGTTGCAGGTGCGATAGCCCCTAATGATGTAACGGCGAGGTCCGTCGAAGGGACGACCGAATCGGCGATCAGAATTTGAACTGCTCGATCTGTACTTTCAGAACGGGGGTCCGTAGCTGGTGGGTTAGGCGGCGTGCTGCCTAAGGTTGCGTATCTCGTCTGTTGGGGATTGGTATTGTTGCCACCATTGTTTTCGGTATGCTGCGGGAGATTCGGATCGATCTGCTTTTGAACGTTGTAGGTGTCTATTGTCGCCTGGAATGCGCTAAATTCCTGCGCGACCTGGGCCGGCGTCTTGTTGATCGCCTGAACGGTAACGTCAAAACCCGTCGTCGGAGTAAGCGACAGTGACGGTCCATTGCTGGTGACCGTTCCGATTGTATCCCCGGCGCTGCACGTAGCCCCTGTTTGAGGGTCTGTCACTCCTGTCGGCACACACTTAAACACCTGGACGGAATGGACCTGACCGTCCTGCTGATCAATCACTGAAACATCTACTTTTCCATCGGCGGCTGAAATATCAAGTTTTACGGCCGTTCCCCGAATTCCGATAACCGCAACCGGCGTAGCGACTTTCATGTCCCCGGTCTTTGCGACTTGGCCGGCGACGAAGTTAGCGGCTCCCTCCACCAGCGTGATGAACGATGAGTTCGACGTACTGCTTGCGTCGAACGTCAGGTCGTTGAGCATCAACCGTGCATTTGCGGAAAGGTTGAAAGTAGTGCCGTCGTTAAGCACCAGGCCGAGCGAGGAGCGGCTCCCGGTTTGCACGACATCACTCTGATAGACCGCATCCCCGGTTTGTACATCGATCGTCACGCCGTTACGAACGACGCTGGCGCTGCCGGTCATCTTCGCAACGTGCCCGACCACCTTGGCGGCGGGATTGCCTCCAGCCTGTGCGTACTCGGCGTGGCCGGTCATGGCAGTGACGAACGCGGAATCGAGCGGCGCTCCATCCGGCGAAACGAGTAATGGACGTCTATCGCCGTGGAAATAATTCGGTACTACAAAATGATGCGTCTGATCGGAGATAATCAGATCCCTGCCGTACCGCTCGTAATGCCCAGAGAAGAGAAGGTGGGCGTCGGGAATAGTAATGGAGGAGTCTGCATTCCCCGATTGTGGAAGCCCACCGAGATCAAAATGAGCGATCGAAAAAGGGTTTGTGCTGCTAGCCCCGACTTTGCCGGCGTAATTCACGAAGCCCCCAAAAACCAAATTAAATAATTTAAATGTTTATTAAAGTTCCATACCACGTGAAAAGGCGTGAGAAAAGACCTCTCCGTCATAAATCGCAGTTTATGAAGAAGAAAAAGCCGAGCGTGCGCTGCGCAATTTGGTTGCGCCCGGGGAATGGCGCCACTGGACAGGGAAATATGCGTCTATTGACGTTGATCGTAAGGCTTGATCGGCCGGATGCAGGCCGGGCGACGCTGGAGGCAACCCCGTCACAGCATCAGGTCATGAGGCACATAGGTAATGGAAGTCCCGTGCAGCTGGTCCGCAACGATACTGAAATTGTCAGCCGAATAATGCCCGAGCAGGGACAGCTCGAGCGTTTGGGCTCCATCCGAAATTGCCAGCGTTCCGCCGGTTCCCGCGGTGTTCTCGTGATAGCTGATTGACGCGTTGGCGGCTGCGACATTCGCCAGATCGATGACATCCGAACCCCCGAATCCCGAGATCGTGCCATTGAAGTGGAACGAATTCCCGAGCTTGAGCGTACCGCCAGTCCCCGAACCAAATACCACGTTGGCTGTTGTAGACGCCTCGAAGTCGAGAGTGCCGATACCATCGATCGTGGCAGTACCGTTTCCGCTCACCGCGCCCTGAACCGTGAGGGTGGCGCCGTTGGCCCACAGCACACCCGAATTCACGATGCCGCTCGCGACCATCATCCCGCCGCTGCCCGACGCTTCCAGAACTCCTGAATTCGTCACCAGGTTCGAGCCGGTATCGATCGTAAGGGCATGAGTGCCGGTAGCATCGATGGTGCCGGCGTTTGTCAGGGTCAATTCGCCATTGCCGAGCTGGCCGGCTCCGGAAATCGTATTGTCTTCGTTGTTTAGCGTGACGCCGGAACTCGTTCCGGAGATGATGTTGGCGTCGCTGTCGGACAGCAGGATCTTGCCGCCGCCCTCGAGCGTCACGCCGTGCTCGATCAGCTGCAGGTCGGTTTCATCACCAGTCGAGTTTAGCGCGATGGTGCCGGTATTGACGATCGTGCCGCTCAGGGGCAGCAGGGCTCCGTCGCCGATCGTCATCGTCGCGGCGTTATCGACCGTCGGCGTCTGATCGAAAACGAAGTTATTCTCCGTCAGCGCCCCCGCATGCACGCCCTGCAATTCGATCGACTGTCCGTCTCCGAGCGTGATCACCGCATTGCCGTTGGCGTCGTCTGCCAGATGCGCCCCGATATCCGCGAAGCTCGTGAAACTGGCGTAGCCGATCAAGTCAAGCTGATCGTGAGCAGCATCGAAGCTGTAGATCGTGTCATGACCGATCGGCTGCGCGAAAACAAAGAGGTCCTTACCGCTCGAGCCGGTCAGGTGATCCTCGCCCGACCAGGCAAAGACCGGCGCGCCTTGCGCGAAGACTTCCACGTTGTCGGTGACCCTGGCGAATCCGCTGCTGCCGTCGGCGTTGGTCCAGCTCATCGTGACCTCGAGCGCCATCGCGCCCGTATAATCGGCGGGCGAGGCGATGGAGAGCATCGAGACAGCAGCTGGCCTGGATCGTCCAGCTGCCATCGCCGTTGTTGGTGCCCTCGCTCAAGGTCCAGCCGGAAGGAACGCCGGCGATTGCCACCGTTACGGAACCCACGTGGCCGGCCGGATCGGTGAGGCCCAGGTTCATGGGGCTGCCGGAAACACCCGCTGGAAGGATATGGCTGGGGATCAATGCGGTTAGGTTGGACAGTGTCACACCCGCAAAGTCGACAAGGATGTCGTTTGCCGCGTTTGGCGAGTTCCCGACTTGCTCAAAAACATACGTGTGGGCAGTTCCGCCGATATTTGCGACGAATGCGACCGTTGCGCCCGCGTTACCAAGATCATTCCGATGCAGGTAGTCGACAGCCGCTGCAACATCCGCTGTAGATGAGAGAGTTAGCGGCGAACCAAAGGGATTTGCGTCGTCAAACGTAATCATTCCGTTTGAAATTGTGTGCGACTTGATTGTTTGACCATTGATTGTCAGAGAGGAGTCTGTGCCGTTAATATTCGTACCAGTTGCGGCAGCTGCCGTGCCCTGCAGATTTAAGATGTCGGTGGCCGTGGCAAAGTCGGTAATAACATCATAGCCGGAAATCGTGCCGGCATCCCCGGACCCGCCGACGGTGCCGGGAGATTGCGCGCTGTTGATGATGAATGTGTCGACGCCGCCGCCCCCGGTCATCATGTCGGCGCCCGCGCCACCGGTCAGGGAATCGTTTCCGGTGCCGCCAATGAGCACATCATTCCCTTCGTTGGCGTTGATGGTGTTGTTGGTGCCATCGCGGCCGATGAGGATCTCACCAAAGCCGGTGCCGGTGAGCGTCGTACCGGTTTGACTCCGATCGATGGTCACATCGCCGGTGTCTGAAGCTGCGGGCGACGTCGTCGAGCCGGCGTAGGTGAACGATCCGCCGTTCGTGTTGTTGTCCGTGAACGTGACGTTGCCGGAGGCGTGCGTGACCGAGGTTGCCCCGAGCACATTCGTGATTGCACCCGTAATTGCGATCGTCTGGCCATCCGCATCGCTGTCGTTGTACAGCAGCGCGTAGTCTGGAATGACGATATTGGTCCCACTTCCGCCACTGATGTTCGTGATGACATGATCATCGCGCACGATCGGTGGGTGATCGGGTCCTGCCGCGGCGGAGAAATCAATCGTGCTGCTTGCCGTATCCCCGTCGCGGTCGACCAGAACAAAGCCCACGGACTTGCTGCTGAAGCCTGCCGGCGGCTGGAAGGTAAAAGCGCCGGTCGTCATCACCATGGCCAACTCGCCACCGACGACATTGGTGTCGGTGTCTACGGTTAGCGTCTTGGTCGTCCCGTCATAGGTGAAGCTGCCGCCGCCGCTGGTCGTGATGCCACCCGCTCCACCGTTCGCCGCCGGGTTGAAGGTGTAGGTAACGCCATCGACGGTAATCGACCGCACGAAGCCGCCATCGGCGCCGAACGAGTTGGGGGGTGCACCGACAGCACCGGCCAGGACACCTCCGGTGACGGGCGGTATGGTAAAAACGAGAGTGTTCGCGAGCTGATTCAGGTCGGTTACGATGATCGGCGTGTCGGCAGGCTGCGCGCCCGACGCCGGGTCGAAGGCGATCGGATCGAGGTTCGCCGGAGTACCGACGTTGGGAATGCCTAATCCGAAGGAAACGATTTTGTTGGTCGTAAGGAAAGACTCCCACACAGCTTGTTCGTTCGCCTGGATGCCATTCGCTAACTGCGTGCCGGAAATTTGCGGCCAATCGCTGCTCGCCGTCGGATCGCCGTCGGATAGGAAATACGACACGTTCTGCGTGCCGGGGCCAGTCAGTTTGGTGCCGTCTGTGAATGCCCCCATCGCGGTGAGGAGCGCGGCGTCATAATTGGTGTTCCCACCGGCTGAGAGGCCCGCGATCGCGGCCTTGGCGTCAGCAACACTCTGCCAGACGCTGCCAACCGCGGCGCCCGTGTCCGAGAAAGTGACGATCCGCACCATGACGTCGCCACGGTTGTCGTACTGATCCAAAAGCTCGTTGATCGCCGCCTTCGCCACGTCGAGGCGTGTGAGACCAGTCAATCCCGAGCTGGTGTCCATGCTCCCGGATAAGTCGAGGATTAACATCACGTTGGTCTTGCTGTCGGTCGGGACGATTGATACCTCGACTGGTACAGCCTTTGGGCTGTCATCCTCAATGGTGACCGACAGTGTCGTCGGAGTCGTCGTATGGCCGTCGGAGACGATCACCGGCACGGCAAATGTCGTGTTGTCCTCCTGGTTGGCTATCGGATGATCGATCGGCCCGCTCAGCGCCACGTTATAAGTGCCGGCATCGGTGATCGTCGCCGTGATGATCGTCGCCGTACCGGCTTTGCCGATCAGTGTGTGACCGGCATCCTGGAGCGTCCATGCGATCGCCACCCCGCCGGAGGTCAGCGACGCACTCGGAGTACCCAGGCTCATTGTCAGCGCATCGCCGTCCACGTCCGTAGCCGTGATCGTTCCGCTCGCGCTCGTGCTGTTCGTCGTGTCGAGGCCGGCCGGCAGTGTGTCGGGGACGCCGTTCGTCAAGCCCTCCTCCGACACCCGCGCCGCCGCCGCGCCTGACGTGATGACCGGCGCGTCATTGACCGGTGCGACGGCGACCGTGGCGGTGACGACGTTGCTCAGATTGTTCTGGGCCGAGCCGTCGTTCACCTGGTAGCTGATTGTGCGCGTCTGGCCTGACGGATCGTCGCTGGAATTGAAATAGGTGACCGATTGCAGGGCAGCCTGGTATTGCGCCAGGCTCGCCTGGCCAGTCAACATCAGCACCCCGGTGGCGGCGTTATAGCTGCCGGCGATGCCGTTCTGGTTGGTGAAGCCGAGCACGTCTTGTCCGGACACGAAATTGCCGGTGATCTGCACCGTCGCGCCGATCAGATTGGCGCTGTCGACATCGGACACGGTGATCGCCGTATCGATCGCCGTCGCGGCCTGGTTCTCGGTGTAACTCAGCGAGCCGGAATGAGCATCCAGCACCGGCGCGTCGTTCACCGACCCGATGTTGATGATCGCCGTGTCGCTGCCGGTCAGCGCTGCCCCGCCGCTATGGCCGTTGTCGTTGATCAACAGCGTCAGCGTCGCGCTCGCCGACGGCGTGTCGGTGGCGTCAATATAGCTGACCGTGCTGGCTGCCGTCGGTGTTGAGCAGCGCGTTGATCTGCGCCAGCGTGCCCGTGACGGTCACCGTATTGCTGCCGCTGCCGCCAACCACCGCCCCGCTGGTGCCGGCCGTCACCGTCAGCGTACCCTCGGTCACCGACAGCGTCACCGTCTCGATCCCGCCGAGGCCGTCGACGTCGCTCACCGACATGCTGCTCTTGAGGTTCAGGCTGACCTGCTCGGTCGCGCTGTAGGTCGCCGGCGTGATCGTCGCCACCGGCGCGTCGTTCACCGACCCGATGTTGATGATCGCCGTGTCGCTGCCGGTCAGCGCTGCCCCGCCGCTATGGCCGTTGTCGTTGATCAACAGCGTCAGCGTCGCGCTCGCCGACGGCGTGTCGGTGGCGTCAATATAGCTGACCGTGCTGGCTGCCGTCGGTGTTGAGCAGCGCGTTGATCTGCGCCAGCGTGCCCGTGACGGTCACCGTATTGCTGCCGCTGCCGCCAACCACCGCCCCGCTGGTGCCGGCCGTCACCGTCAGCGTACCCTCGGTCACCGACAGCGTCACGCGTCTCGGTCCCGCCGAGGCCGTCGACGTCGCTCACCGACATGCTGTTCTTGAGGTTCAGGCTCGACCTGCTCGGTCGCGCTGTAGGTCGCCGGCGTGATCGTCGCCACCGGCGCGTCGTTCACCGACCCGATGTTGATGATCGCCGTGTCGCTGCCGGTCAGCGCTGCCCCGCCGCTATGGCCGTTGTCGTTGATCGACAGCGTCAGCGTCGCGCTCGCCGACGGCGTGTCGGTGGCGTCAATATAGCTGACCGTGCTGCTGCCGTCGGTGTTGAGCAGCGCGTTGATCTGCGCCAGCGTGCCCGTGACGGTCACCGTATTGCTGCCGCTGCCGCCAACCACCGCCCCGCTGGTGCCGGCCGTCACCGTCAGCGTACCCTCGGTCACCGACAGCGTCACCGTCTCGGTCCCGCCGAGGCTGTCGACGTCGCTCACCGACATGCTGCTCTTGAGGTTCAGGCTCGATCTGCTCGGTCGCGCTGTAGGTCGCCGGCGTGATCGTCGCCACCGGCGCGTCGTTGACGCTGGTGACCGTCAGATGCGCCGTGTCGGTCGCCGTCGAGAACGCCGTGGTCCCGCCGTTGGTGCTGGTGTCGGCCGTGGTCCCGTGGGTCCCCGCGGTCTCGTCCCACGCCCGATAGGTGATGGTGTCGGTGCCGCCATTGATGCCGTCCGGCAAGAACCGGATCTTATCGCTGGCATCCAGCAGCAGCGCAGTGCTGTTGCTCACCGCGCCGATCGCGGTCCACGTCGTGCCGCCGTCGATCGAGTACTGCCAGGTCCCGTTGGTCGAGGTCAGACCGGTGATCGCAATCCCCTTAACCGCCCCGGCGTCGACGTCGCTAATGCTCGCGCCGATGAACGACGAGACCGTCTGCCCCGGATTGGTGACGTTGGTGGTCTGATCTTCCGTGATCGCCGTCAGCGTCGGGCTGATCGGCGCCAATACCGGCGCATCGTTCACCTGGACCGTCTGCGTCGTCGTCGCGTTGGCGGGGTTGCCGGCCTCGTCGATCGCCGTCGCGTTGAACTGATTGTAGGCGCCCGGCGCCAGCGTCGTTGTTAGTGTCCAAGTGTGATGAACGTTGTCGACGGTCGCCGTGCCAAGCAGCTGACTGCCGTTGAACACCTGTACCTGCGACACCGTCACATTGTCCGACACCGTCCCCGACAGCGTCACCTGGCCGTTGTCGGTGATGTGGTCGCCCTGCACCCCGGTGTCGGTAAACGACACCGTGTCAAAAGTGACCCCTGGCGGGGTGGTGCCGAGGGTGAAGCTGAGAGCTGCTCACACCCGAAACATTGCCGGCCGCGTCCGTCTGGCGAACCAGAACCGTGTTGAGGCCCTCAACGGGGCGTGAACGACGTCGTCCAGGTCGTGCCACCGTTGGTCGAGTACTCGACCGTCGCGCCGCTCTCGATCCCGGCGAGGGACAGCGCACCGACGTTCGTGATGTGGTCGCTGTTCGAGCTGCCGCTGTCGGTCGTCAGCGCCGCGCCAGGCGGTGCCGGCGGTGTCTGGTCAACTGTCACGTTCTGCGAGGCCCGCGCCGTTGCAGTGCCGAGCGCGTTTGAGACGTCCGCCGTCACCGTGTAGTTGCCGTCGCTCAGCGCTCGGGCATTCGTCGGGCTGACATTTATCGACCACGCATTGTTGGCCACCGTCGTGGTAAATGTTTCTACCGTCACGCCCGAGCCGTTGACGATCGTAACCGTCACGGTCTGCCCGTTCTCCACTCCATCCGTCGTGCCGTTGATGGCAAACCCAGTACTGGCTCCGCTGGCATTGAGCGTATGGGCGGTATTGACCGAACTGTTGCCGACCATCGGCGTGATGACCGCAAGTGTCAGAACCGGCGGTTTCGAAGGCGCCGGAGCTTCGAGAAGGATCGTAGGTGAAACGGACGCCGACTGTGTCGTTGCGCTCCGCAAATTTTGCGGCGCTGGTTGGTCGAAATTGATTGGTTGGAGCCCCTGCGGCGAAAGTAATAATGAAGGTGGTGTACTCGATCCGCCTCCACCTGTGCTCGTTGGCCCGTGTAGTCCCCAGCGCGTAGGCGGCGAGCGCCTCCTGCTGGAACCTCTGCAACTCCGCCATTTGCGTGGCACTATTCGTAACCACGCTGATGGACCCACTCCCGCTAATGACGATTGTTTGTGAAGGATCATCAAGGGTGAAGTGTCGCCCGTCCCTCATGAAGAGTTCGATTGTGCCGTTTAGCTGCAGGTCTTTGGGGTTTATCTTGTCGTCATCCAAGGAATCCAACAATGGGCGCTGCGAGGAAAATTCCGCGGCCTCGACTTCCTTCATAAGGGAGAAGATTAGTGCGGTGAGCGACATCATGCCGATCCCGCCGGTACGAGCGCGGCCCCGAATGCTTCCAACAGGCGTGTCGATCCTGAGGCAACCGGTCTCGGCCACCTGGCCGACAATGAAAGCGAAGGTCCCTCGGGTGACACCGAACAGGGCCGAATGCGAGGTCCCGTTGCCGTCGCAGACGAATTCGTCCAGCACCATGCGCGCGCCACCGGATAGCATGAAGCCGGTGCCGTCGATGAAGCGAAGTCCAACCCGACCGTCGGCTGCGGTCTCGATGACGTCGCCCTGGCAAACAGGATCGCCAACCTTAGCCTGAACGGCAATGCCGCACGCACGCGTCAGGGTGCCGGAACCGATCGCCGTCTGAATATGGCCGATGACCTTGGCGGCATCCGGCGCGCCTCCTGCCTGGGCGTACTCAACATGCCCTGTCAGCGCGTTGACAATATTGCCGGTGAGATGCGCACCATCGGGAGACGAAAGCGCGGCGCGCTTCTCGCTTCTGAAGTAATCCTGCAGGACCAGTTCGTCGTCGTCCTTGGAAACAATCAGGTCGACGCCGGATCGCCTAAAATCTCCATTCAAAAGCAGATTCGGGTCGGAGACGATAATCGCATCCGAAGGAGCGTGCGGAGAAGAAACGATGTCATGCCCATGGGAATGCGCACCCAAGCCATCACCGGGCAGCTTGGCGTCAACGGGCAGCTTGACATCAAATTTGCCGGGATAGTTCAAAGGGCCCCGCAGAGTTAATATTTCTATAATTTCGGAGTATGAGTTTGCATATCATTTGGGAACCGAATAGCGAAACCATCTTTTGCTTGTGAGGTCTCGGCCAGCTGCATTCGGGCAATTATCCGTCCCGCCAAAGTTTGGAATGGCGAAGTATTCAGAGCCGATTCTTTAATATAAAACTGGCTTGGTAACAAAAGAACGAAGCAATCTAATCTATAAAATCAAAAACATATACTTTAATAATCTTGTTTTACCACTCTTGCTTACACAATACTACGCCAATTGTCGGGTGAAAACTGTGAACTGGGCAACAAAGGGAACTAATCCGGTGAATTAGCCATATCCCGCGGAAATAACGGTGAATGCAACCGTCGGATGTCCTTTTTCAGCCCTGCGAGGGCTCCCGTCCCAAAATGGCGATCTGTAGTATTTTCAGCAAAATGGTGAGACGAATTTCAGCCTGTTTCGCACTTTCCAGCCAAGGGCGGCCGCCGTTAAAAAGAATAAAAGCCCCACCCCCCATCATCGCCGGCGAAACGATCCGGTCACGAGCTGGCTAATGAGCCTCGTCGATGCCCGGACAGGGGCGTCAGATGGGAATTTTCAATTACTCGCGCGCGTTGGGCGTCGCCGTGATGGCTTGGGGCATGGTCTCATTTGGGCCTGCGTCAGACCTTGCCGCTGGGACGCTGCTTTCCCCCGGTTCTGCGGATCTGGTCAGGAAATCCGCCGAGCCATTCGGGGTATTTGCATTCCGACTGTCCGGCGGCGGACTGCGGGAGAAATGGCTAGGTGTCCAGCGCAAGCTCGACGACGAGCGGGTCCAACTGGCGCTATGCGAGGGGGATCGGGAACGCTGCGCATCGCCGGCGGCGCTTCGGTTTCTCGCCATCGTGGACAATGCGAAAGCCCGCGAGGGACGCGCCCGCCTCGGCGAGATCAACCGCGCCATCAATCTCGCCATCCACCCAATGAGCGATCTGGCCCAATATGGCGAGATTGACGTGTGGAGTTCGCCGCTTCTCACCTTCACGACCGGTAGCGGTGACTGCGAAGATTACGCGATCGCGAAATTCGTAGCCCTGCGCCGGGCCGGCATCCCGCCCGAGGACCTACGGATCGTGATCATGCGCGACACCATCCGCGGCGAGGTTCACGCCGTTGCTGCAGCGCGGCTGGATGGCCATTGGCTCACACTCGACAACCGTCGCATGGCAATGGTCGAGGACGCGTATATCAGGAATTACCGGCCGCTGTACGTCATCGATCAATACGGCGTCATGCAGTATGTCGACGCACCCATGCTCGCGGCCGCGCCGGACCCGGAGCCGTCCGCAGCGCCCAAATTGGTTGCTGAGCCCGGCTTGATTTCTTCTCCTAAATAGTTAAAACTATGCTACATTCCAATTGTTTATCTTATACTATTTAGGCCTTAGTCCAGCAGGCTCGGGTGGCCATACGAATAAGATACCTTCTCAAGGAGGAGGATCATGTGCAAGCATATGATTACCGTATTGACGACAGCTTTCGTCTTAGCTGCAGCCGGTTTTTTACCTGATCCGGCTCAAGCGCAAAGCGGTGCTGCCCAACCTGCCGTTCAGGATGCCGCAATAAACCCCATTGGAAAAGTTGTAGCCGCCACCGGTTCGGTCACAATTGAACATGTGAATGCGGTGGTCGTTCAGGCGACACTCGCCAGTCAAGCCGGCGAGACGAAAGTTGGTGATCTCGTCTACCAGGGAGATGTGGTTCGGACCGGAGCCGATGGCCGGGTCAGCATCAACTTTACTGATGGCACCTCATTCAATCTGACGAACAACGCCAATATGACTTTGAACGAGTTCGTGTACGACCCGAACGGGAAGTCCAACTCGACCTTGTTCAATCTAAGCAAAGGAACGTTCACTTTTGTTGCTGGCAAGATAGCGAAGACTGGCGACATGAAGATCGACACTCCCGTCGCAACCATGGGGATTCGAGGCACCACGCCACACGTCGAAATTTCGGATGTAGGGACAGTCAAATTTTCGACCCTTATTGAAGAAGGAAAGAGTAAGGTTACGAAGGGGGCGGCGCCCTGGGTTCAGCAACCCGAACAAAAAGCCGATCACAAGCCCAATTTGAACATCTGTCGAGGGTGCTAGGGCTGCCGTTTAGGCGAAAGCAATTCTCGGTGCCAAGTCGCCATATCCGGGCAGCAACGTCTGCTTGCCAAAGCGGCGGCGTGTGCCCTATTCCAAAGGCCGGGAAGCTTGATATGGAATCGATCGCAAGGGGTGGCATCATCAACGGCGTGGTGCCTATCCTCATTTTGCTGTTGCTCGGGTCACCGGCGGCGGCGGAGGACCCGAAGCCTAAGAATAGCGTTCTCGAGAACCTTGCGTTGTGCAACGGCATCGATCGCACCTCGCCTGATCTTCAGATCAATGGTTGTACGGCGATCATCGATTTGGGCGAACACACGCCGGCTGCGGCTATCGCTTACAATAATCGTGGCGACGCCTATGCCCAAAAGGGGGACTACGACCGCGCCGTTCAGGATTTCGATCAATCGATCAAGCTCAATCCAACTAACGCCAAGCCCTTCAACAACAGCGGCGTAGCTTACTTGAAGAAGGGCGAATACGACCTCGCGATCAAAAACCTTGATGAGGCGATCAGGCTCGATCCCAACTACGTCAAGGCCTTCGTCAACCGTGCCGAAACATACCAGAAAAAGAACGAGTACGATCGCGCGGCCCGCGACTATGACGAGGCGATTCGTCTTGAGCCCAATTCGAAAGCCGCATGGAGCGGTCGCTGTTGGACCCGCGCCATCCTTGGTGAGTTGCAGGCGGCGCTGGAGGACTGCAATAAGGCGCTTCAGTCGGAGTCTACCGATGCCGCGACGTATGACTCGCGTGGATTGACCTACATGAAGATGGGTCAATTCGACACGGCTATCGACGATTATAATTCTGCGCTGCGATTCGAGCCGAAGCTGGCGAGCGCGCTCTATGGACGCGGGCTGGCCAAGCTCAAGAAGGGCGATAAAGTTGGCGGTGATGCCGATATCTCAGCGGCAAAGGAAATCCAGGCGAAGATTGGCGCTGACTTCACGCGCTATGGAGTGCAATAAAGGCAACTCAACGTAGAGCTGCGGATTACAGCCGCATCCGACTCTAAGCTGAGGGGCACCTCCTCGGACGTAGGCAGTGGTGTGAATTCGTTCACCGCACTGCCAATCCATTTGTTGCTGATCAGCGGTAGGGTACCTGCCGGCTGCGATCGGGGTAGGCGAAAGCAGCGCCCGGAAGCCGCGAAAGCCTGCCGGTCGCGCACCGGCTCAGAGTCGAAAAATCGTTCGCGTTTTCAGAAGACCGACGCCAGTAGCTGGCGCTGCACGACATCTGCGGTGCAACTTGGGGTCCCGATGCGCGGTCCGATGCTGCAGTGCAGCCGGGAGGCCTGTTGCATTCCGTTTGGCGAAAACATGGCGATACAAATTTTCTCTTTTTCCTTTCGCAGTCTTCCCTTGATTGACGCCGTCATTTTCGCGGGCATACCATCCCGACAGATCCACTAGAGATCATTGGGAGGAGATGAGATGACACGTTCGCCGCGCGTTGATTCTGCTTGTCGTTTTTTTTCCCAAACCACTTCCAGTTTGCACCGGCCGGCGCGCTTCGCGACGGCGATCGGACTTGGTCTGGCGTTTTCCTGCACGAGCGCGCTGGCGCAAACTCCCGCCAAGGGATCGCCTGATCACATCAAGGCCGTTACCTCGGCGGTCGACGGCGCCTCGATCAAGGCCAATACCGCGACCTCGAGCGACTGGCCGACCATCGGTCTCGATTATGCCGAGACGCGGTTTTCCAAGCTGAACCAGATCAACACCGACAACGTCAAGAAGCTCGGGCTGGTGTGGAGCTATCCGCTGGAGTCCTCGCGCGGCGTCGAGGCGACGCCGGTGGTGGTCGACGGCATCATGTACCAGACCGCGTCGTGGAGCGTGGTGCACGCCATCGACGCGCGCACCGGCAAGAGGATATGGAGCTTTGATCCCGGCGTCGATCGCGAGAAGGGCTACAAGGGCTGTTGCGACGTCGTCAATCGCGGCGTGGCGCTGTGGAAGGGCAAGGTTTTCGTCGGCGCCTATGACGGACGGCTGATCGCGCTCGACGCGGTGACCGGCCAGAAAGTCTGGGAAAAAGACACGCTGATCGACAAGGAGCACTCCTACACCATCACCGGCGCGCCGCGCGTTTTCAACGGCAAAGTCCTGATCGGCCAGGGCGGCGCGGAATATGGCGCGCGCGGCTACGTCACCGCCTATGACGCCGAGACCGGCAATCAGGCCTGGCGCTGGTTCACGGTGCCGGGCGATCCCGCAAAGCCGTTCGAAGACGAGTTCGATGGCGGCGGCGGCCAAGACCTGGGATCCGGCCGGCAAATACTGGATCAATGGCGGCGGCGGCACGCCGTGGGATACCATCACCTATCGATCCCGATCTGAACATGGTCTATATCGGCACCGGCAACGGCGCGCCGTGGAACCGGAATATCCGCAGCCCGTCCGGCGGCGACAATCTCTACCTCGCATCGATCGTTGCGCTGAATGCCGACACCGGAAAATATGTCTGGCACTATCAGGAAACGCCCGGCGACACTGGGATTACACCTCCACCCAGCCGATGATCCTGGCCGACATCACTATCGACGGCGCGCCGCGCAAGGTCATCCTGCACGCGCCGAAGAACGGCTTCTTCTTCGTCATCGACCGCACCAACGGCAAATTCATTTCGGCGCAGAACTTCGTCGATGTGAATTGGGCCACCGGTTACGACGCCAACGGCCGGCCGATCGAAGTGGCGAGCCGCGCGCGGCGACAAGCCGGCTATGACAGCATCCCGGGGCCATATGGCGCCCACAACTGGCACCCGATGTCGTTCAATCCACAGACCGGGCTTGTCTACCTGCCGGCGCAGGGCGTTCCGTTGAACCTGACTCCGGAAAAGACGTTAGCCACAACGCCACCGACGCCGGGCAAATTCGGCGGCACCGCTGGCTGGAACATCGGCTTCATGCTGGACGCGACGCCTCCCCAGAACAAGCCGTTCGGACGGCTGCTTGCCTGGGATCCCGTGAAGCAGAAGGAAGCCTGGCGCGCGGAATATGTCGCGCCCTGGAACGGCGGCACCCTCACGACCGCCGGCAACCTTGTATTCCAGGGCACGGCGGACGGGCGCTTCATCGCCTACAACGCCACCACAGGCGAAAAGCTCTGGGAGTCGCCGACCGGAACCGGCGTGGTCGCGGCGGCCTCGACCTACATGATCGACGGCAAACAATATGTGTCTGTCGCCGTCGGCTGGGGCGGCGTGTTCGGTATGGCCGCTACGCGTCACCGAATATCAAAGCCCGGGCACGGTCTATACCTTCGCGGTCGACGGCAAGGCGCCGCTGCCGGCCTTCGCGAAATACCAGACCGAAGGGTTGCTCGCCGGCGTGAAGTATGACCCGAAGGACGTTCCCGATGGCACCGCGATCTATGTCGCCGCCTGCGTGCAGTGTCACGGCGTGCCGGGAGTCCATAATGGCGGCAATGTCCGAAACCTCGGCTACGTCCCCAAGGAAACCATCGAAAACCTGAAGGACTTCGTATTCAAGGGCCCGTTCCGCGACCAGGGTATGCCCGATTTCACCGGCAAGCTGAAGGAAGACGACGTGGTGAAAATTCAGGCCTTCATCCAGGGCACCGCCGACGCGATCCGGCCGAAGCAGGTCCCGTCCACGGAACAGGCCAAGCAATAAGCGAAGCAGAGTCCGAACTGACAACAAAAAGGGCTGCGCGAGACGATCGCGCAGCCCTTTGTCGTTGGCCCCAAATCTTCCCTCAGAACATCAGGCCTTCCTTCAACAGCACCCAGCGGCCGTTCTTGATCTGCTGTATCTGGGTGACGGTGCTGGCGAGGTGGTTGGTCTTCGAGAAGATGGTCGGCGGCGAATTGAAGATATCCAGGAACTTGTCGCCGGACTCCAGCGCGTCGAGCATCTTCTGGCCGGTCAGATCCTTGCCCGCCTTGTTGGCATAGAAGGCAAACGTCTCGATCGCATTGTAGCCGATGATCGCCTGGGTGTTGGCGTCGGTGCCGAACATCTTCTTGTAGTTGGTAAGCCAGTCCTTCACCTTGCCCTTGGCGGTGTCTTCGTAGGGAATTTCGAAAGCGAGCGGCAGCGTAAAGTCCTTCCACCGCTTCCTTGCCGAGCGCCGGCACTTCAAGCACGTTAACCGGCGTGGCGCCGAGGAAGGTCACGTCCCATCCGAGCTTCTTGGCTTCGCCCATCGCGCCGATGGTCTCGCGGATCACCGTGCCGAGCAGGACCATGTCGCAGCCGTCGGATTTCATCTTGGCGACCTGCGCCGAGAAGTCGGAGGCGCCGCGCTTGAAGCTCGTGACCGAGGCCGGCGTCAGCTTCATCGCGGTGAGTTGCTGGGTGAAGCCATCGAGCACGTTCTTACCGTACTCATCGTCCTGATGCATGATGCAGGGCTTCTTGAAATTCTTCGCCTCGATCATGTACTTGACCGCGGCGCGCGTGCTCTCGACATAGGGCAGCAAATTGTTGAACTTCAGCCTTTCCTGCGGCTTGGCCGGATCGAACTTGAAAGTGAATTCCGCTGCCGTCAGTGGGAACAGTTGCAGCACCCCGGCGTCGAACAGAATGTCCTGCGCGGCCAGCACGGTCGGCGAACCCATCGGTCCGACCATCGCGAAAATCTTGTCGCGCTCGACCATCTTCTGCGTCGCCAGCACGGCGCGCTTCGGATCGTACCCGCTGTCCTCGAGGACCAGCTTGATCTTGCGCCCGTGGATGCCGCCGGCGGCGTTGATTTCCTCGATCGCCATCTTCATGCCGTTGGAAACCGGAACGCCCCAGATCTTGATCGGGCCGGACAGATCCTGGTGGGTCCCGATGACGATCTCGGTCGCCGAGATGCCTTCATTGGTGACCTTGGTTTGTGCTGACGCCGGCAGATGGGTTAGCGCAAGGGCGCTCACCGCAAGGCCCAGCACCTTGAACGACTTCGACATTACAGTCTCCTCTTCATTGGCCCGTGTTGCGCGAAGGGCGGGGCCTTCTCAATCCTTCGCCGTTTCTACAATTCGCTTTCCAGTTTCCGTCGCTACGCTACCGCTCGTTCGCCATACATGGCGTTGATCTCGGCCGCGTAGCGCTTGTTCACGAAACTGCGCTTCAGCTTCATGGTCGGCGTCAATTCCTCGTCCTCGGGCGTCAGCTGACGCTCGATCAGAAAGAATTTCTTGATGGTTTCGACCTGCGCGAAATTGGCGTTGACCGCCTCGATCTCGCGCTGGATCAGGTCCTGGACCTCGGCCGCGCGGCACAGGCTCGCATAGTTGGTGAAGGGGATGTCGTGGTCCTGGGCGAACTTCTCGACATTCTCCTGGTCGATCATGACTAGACAAGTCAGATACGGCCGCTTGTCGCCGATAACCACGGCGTCCGAAATGTAGGGCGAGAATTTTAGCTGGTTCTCGATCTCCGACGGCGTGATGTTCTTGCCGCCGGAGGTGATGATGATGTCCTTCATGCGGTCGGTGATCTTGACAAAACCCTCATTGTCGATCGAGCCGACGTCGCCGGTATGCAGCCAGCCTTTCGAGTCGATGGTCTCGGCGGTCTTTTCCGGCTGGTTCAGGTAACCCATGAACAGGAAGTCGCCCTTGATCAGGATTTCGCCCTGCGGGGAAATCGCGACCTCGCCCCATGGCGCGGCCTTGCCGACCGAACCGAGCTTGATGCGGTCGGGCGGCATCAGGGTGGCGACCCCGCAATTCTCGGTCTGGCCGTAGACCTCGCGCATGTCGAGGCCGAGCGCGAGATACCAGCGGATCAGATCCGGCGCGATCGGCGCCGCACCGGTGAAGGCGAGCCGGCAGCGATCGAGCCCGAGCATTCGGCGGATGTTGCGGAATACCAGCCAGTAGGCGGCCTTGTTGGCGAGTCGCAACGAAAGCGGCGGCGTTTGGCCCTCAAGCCTGCTCTCGGTCATCTTGTTGCCGATCACAAGCGCCTGGCGGTACATCCACTTCTGGAACGGGGTTGCGTCCTTCAGCGCAATCGTGATCCCGGAATAGAACTTCTCCCAAATCCGCGGCACCGCAAGGAATGCGGTTGGCTGCACCTCGCGTAGATTGTCCGGCACGGTTTCCGGGCTTTCGGCGAAGTTCATCACCGAACCCAGTGCCAGCGAGATGTAGTAGCCGCCGACCCGCTCGGCGACGTGACAGAGCGGCAGGAACACCAGCCGTTCTTCGGCGTCGGTAGAAGGATACAGATCGTTGGCGTGACGCATCTGATGGGTAACGCTGCGGTTGGAATGCATCGCGCCCTTGGGCGGGCCTGTCGTGCCTGACGTGTAGACGAGGATGGCAAGATCATCCGCGCCGCGGCTTCCGACCATCGCGTCCCATTGCGTTTCATGGTCGTGAATGGCGTTGCGCCCCAGCGCCATGAATTCGGCCAGCGACAGCAGCATCGGATCACTGAAAGCGCTCAAGCCTTCCATGTCGAACACGACGATCTTCTGCAAGCTCGGGCAACGCGCGCGGCACGACAGTATCTTGTCGAGCTGCTCCTCATCCTCAGCGAAGATCACCCGCGTTGCGGAATTGTTGATGAGATATTCGACCTGGGCCGACGAGTTGGTCGGATAGACGCCGGATGACACGCCGCCGGCGCAGAGGATGCCCATGTCGGCATACACCCATTCGGGAACGGCGTTGGCGATGATCGAGGCGACGTCGCCGGGGCGAAAGCCGATGGCGTGAAGAGCGTAAGCGATGTCCTTGGATATTTGCAGCCACTGCCGCCAACTGGTCGGCTGCCAGATGCCGAACTTCTTTTCGCGGATCGCCGGCCGGTCGCCGCGCGTTTCCACCGCCATCAAGAAACTCTTCGCGATCGTGTCGGCAACCGTCAGCACTGCCGGTCTGGCCATGCTCGTTCTCTCCCTCTCTCGCCCGCTCCGGATGCCGGCTTTGGCCGGTCTTTTTCGAAGCAGGGCCGGAATTTAGCTCCAACTCATTCCTAACGCCACGTTCTTCACCGCCAGGTTTTCTTCTTTTTCCAGCGCCGCTCGCCACGGGCGCCCTCTTCCTTGGCGCCGAGATAGAATTCCTGGATGTCCTTTGAATTCATCAAGCGATCGCAGGTATCGTTCATCACGACCCGGCCGATTTCCAGCACGTAGCCATAATGCGCCGTCTCCAGCGCCACCTTGGCGTTCTGCTCGACCAAGAGGATCGACATACCCTGCTCCTCGTTGACGCGCCGGATGATCTCGAAAATCTCCCTCACCAGGATCGGTGACAGCCCGAGCGACGGTTCATCCAGCAGAAGCAGCGTCGGCCGATTCATCAGCGCACGCCCGATCGCCAGCATCTGCTGCTCACCGCCGGACAACTGGCCGGCCGGCTGGTTGATTCGCTCCTTCAGCCGCGGGAAATAGCCGTAGACCCGCTCGAGGTCCTCTGCCACGCCTTCGCGATCCTTGCGCGGATAGGCACCCATCATCAGGTTCTCGCGCACCGAGAGGAACGGGAACACCTCGCGCCCCTCGGGCACGTGGCTCAAGCCCAGCCGCACGATCTTGTCGGCTTCCATGCGCTGGATCGGCTTGCCCAGGAATTCGATCGAGCCCTTTTGCGGATCGAGAATGCCGGAAATGGTTTTCAGCACGGTGGTCTTGCCGGCGCCGTTGGCGCCGAGCAGAGTCACGATCCGGCCGCGCGGCACTTCGAGACTGATGCCCCGGATCGCCATGATTGGCCCGTAGTAGCTCTCGATATTGCTGAGTTTCAGGATGATGTCGGTCGTGCTCATGGCATCATCCTCATGCGCCGAGATAGGCGGCGACGACGTCGGGATGGCGCTGCACCTCGGCGGGCGAGCCCATCGCCAGCACGCGACCGTAATTGAGCGCGATCACGCGGTCGGAGACCCGGTTCACCAGCGTCATGTCGTGCTCGACCATCAGCACCGTGATGCCGAGCTCGGTCTTCATGTCGCGGATCCAGAACGACATGTCGTCGGTCTCCTCGACGTTCAGCCCGGAGGACGGCTCGTCGAGCAGGATCAGCTTCGGCTCCGAGCACAGCGCGCGCGCCAGCTCGATCACCTTGCGGACGCCATAGGGCAATCCCGAGATCAGCTTGTCGCGATAGGCTTCGAGATCGAGGAACTCGATCACCTGCTCGACGCGGTGGCGATGGACTTTTTCATTGGCGCGCACGCTCGGCAGGAACAGCAATTCCTGCCAGAGCTGGGTGGTCGAGTGGCGATGCCGGCCGACCAGCAGATTGCTCAGCATGGTCGCATTCTCGAACAATTCGATGTTCTGGAAGGTGCGGGCGATGCCGAGGCCTGCAATGTCGTAGGCCGGCTCTTGCGTGATGTCCTGATCTTCGAAGAAGATCCTGCCCGAGGTGGGCGGATAGATGCGCGAGATCAGATTGAATATCGAGCTCTTGCCGGCGCCGTTAGGGCCGATGATCGAGAGGATCTCGCCCTTCTCCACCGCGAAACTGACGGCGTCGACGGCTTTGAGGCCGCCGAAATGCAGGGACAGGTTTTCGGCGCGGAAATAGCTCATCTGTTCCGCTCCGATTTCACATAGATCTTCTGACGCTTGAAGGTGGCGCGCTTGTAGAGCGGGAACAGCTGGAAGAAGAGCTTGATCTTCAGCCAGCGCCCGTAAAGGCCGAGCGGCTCGAACAGCACGAACAGCACGATGATCACGCCGTAGATCGCGCCCTTGAGGCCGTTGGCGGAAGCAATGGCGGCCGCCCTGTCCTGAACATGCCCCACAGTTTCCTTGCCCGCGCCAAGGGTTGCGGCAACGCCTGCGATCACGCCGGGCATGTCGTCCTTCAGATAGGTCAGGAACGGATCGATCATGACCAGGAAGATCGCGCCGAGCACCGCGCCGTGCAGGCTGAACGTGCCGCCGATCAGGATCACGATGATGAATTCGATCGAAAGCTGGAGGGTAAACATTTCCGGGCTGATGAAGGACAGTTTGTGGGCGAACAGAACGCCTGCGAATCCGGTAATGGCCGCGCTGATCGCAAACGACTTGACCTTGTAGAGCGAGACGTTGATGCCCATGCTGCGCGCCGCCGTCTCGCTGTCGCGGATCGCGACGAAGGCCCGGCCGGTCGGCGAGCGCAAGAGATTGAGCGTGCCGACGATGGTCAGGATCAAAACGCCAAGGCAAAAGAAATAGAAGGTCGGGCTATCGCGCGGCACGGTCACGCCGAGCACGCTCATGGTCTTGACGCGCATGCCCTCATTGCCGTTGGTCACGCTTTCCCAGCGTGCCAGGATTTCCTCGACGATGAAGGCAAACGAAATCGTCGCGATGACGAGATAGATGCCCTGCAGCCGCAGTGCCGGGAATCCGACCAGCGCCCCGATCACGCCGGTCAAGAGGCCCGCGGCCAGGAAATACACCGGAAAGGGCACGTTGTATTGCTGGAGATAAGCCGCCGTATAGGCGCCGATGGCGAGAAAGGCGGCATGGCCGAGCGACGCCTGACCGGTAAAGCCGGTCAGGATCATCAGCCCGACGCCGACGGTGGCGTAGATGCAGACGAACACCAGCTGGCTGACGAGATAGCTCGACAGCACGAAGGGGGCGATTGCCAGCAGCGCGAACAGGATACCGTAGGAAACGATGTAGCCGCTGTGCGGGAACAGCCTGATGTCGTCTTCGTAATCGGTCTTGAACAGAAACCGCATCTCAGCCCCTACACCTTCTTGCGTGTATGGAGGCCGAACAGGCCTTCGGGCTTGAGCAGCAACACCACGAGGAGAACGATGTAGGGCGCGACGTCCTTCCAGCCCTGCGGCAAATAGAAGCCAGCCATGCTCTCGATCACACCGATCAACACGCCGCCGACCACCGCTCCCGGAATCGAGCCGAAGCCGCCAAGGACGGCGGCGGGAAACGCCTTCAATCCCAGCACCAGTCCGACGTTGGAGTGAATGAAGGTGATCGGCGCCAGCAACACGCCGGCGCAGGTCGCGACCGCGGCACTGATCGCCCAGACGATCGACACCACGCGCTTGACCGGAATGCCCATGTAGTAGGCCGCCAGCATGTTCTCGGAACTGGCGCGCATCGCGGTGCCGAGCGTGGTGCGGTTGAAGAACAGGTACAACAGCGCGCAAAGGATCATCGTCGCGGCGATCACCGAGAGCTTGTCATAGGCCAGAACCAGCGAGCCGATCCGCAAGACGCCCTGGCTGAACGGCGTCTCGATCTTGAAATCGTCGGTGCCCCAGATCATGCCGACCACGGAGCGCAGGAAATATCCGAGCCCGATGGTCGCCATGATGATGGAAAACTGCGGATAGCCGAGGATCGGGCGCACCACGACGCGTTCGGCCAGCATGCCGAACAACGCCATCGCTGCCACCGCGCCGGCGAATCCGAGCCAGTAGTTGAGGCCGAGCATGCCGATGAATGTGAAGGCGAAGAACCCGCCCAGCATCATCAAGTCGCCCTGGGCGAAATTGACGACCTCGGTTGCCTTGTAAACGAGCACGAAGCCGAGCGCGATCAGGCCGTAAACGCAGCCAAGCGCGATGCCACTCACCAGTTGCTGAACGAAGTCCAGCATCGTTTCCCTCCCCGGATGCCCGGCGATTCTAGCGATCGCCGTTTCGCATCCAGCTTTCGCGCCCTTGTGTCGGAAGCGCTGAAAAGCCGCATATGTCCTGTCCCATTGAGCCCAAAGCGCCGACCCCTGTCAACAAAGCGCTGGTTGCTACCCGTAGTACCAATGGCGGAGAAATGCCGCAGGGTGGGAAGTTGTTCATATCTGCGCGATTTGGGGTTTTCGATTCACCGCGCCGAAAGTTCTTGGGTCCATGGTCGCGAGCGACATGCGAACCCGGATCGTCTCGAAATCATGAACCCTGATCAATCGGCGCTCGAGGTGCGAGGGTTAACGAAGCGTTTTGACCGCCCGGCGGTCGACGCGCTCGATCTGACCGTGCGCCGAGGCGAATTCTACGCCCTGCTCGGCCCCAACGGCGCCGGCAAGACCACGACACTGCGGATGGTGGCCGGCCTGCTGCGCCCCGACGCCGGCTCTGTCTCTATATTGGGCATCGATGCGCTCGCAGACCCCGTCGCCGCCAAGCAGATCATGGCGTGGGTGTCGGACGAGCCGATGATCTATGACAAGCTGACGCCACTGGAATATCTCGAATTCGTCGCCGGCCTCTGGGGCGTCGATGCCGATACGGCCCAATCCACGGCGCATGATCTTTTGGTGTCGCTCGGGCTCGAGCCGCATCTGCACGAGCGCTGCGAAGGATTTTCCAAAGGCATGCGCCAGAAGGTGGCGCTGGCGGGCGCACTGGTGCACGATCCCCGTCTGATCATCCTCGACGAGCCGCTGACCGGCCTCGACGCGCTGTCGGCGCGTCATGTCAAGGGATTATTGCAGGCGCGCGTCCGCGCCGGCTGCACCGTGATCATGACGACGCATATCCTGGAAGTCGCCGAGCGGATGGCCGATCGGATCGGCGTCATCGCCGTGGGCCGGCTGGTCGCCGAAGGCACGCTCGCCGAGTTACGCCAGCAGAACGGCCGCAACGACACCAGCCTCGAAGACATGTTCATCGCGCTGGTCGACACCGAGGCGGCCGCCGCATGAGCTCGGCCGCGGCGCTCACCTGGTTTGCCCGGCACGAAATCCGGCTGGCGTGGCGCGAATGGCTGGCAATGATGACGGGCGCGCGCGCTAAGCGAAAGCGCGCCGTGATCGGGCTGGTGCTGCTGGCCGCCTTCCTGCATCTGCCGGCCTATGCGGTGATCGGCCGGTTTGCCGATTTGCACGCCCCGCTCGACACGCCGGCACGGATCGTCATCACGGCGACGATTTTCCTGGCCTGGGCCTTGATGTTGTCGCAGGCGATCGAATTGGTGACGAGGGTGTTTTACGCCCGCGCCGATCTCGATCTGATCATGTCGTCGCCGGTCAAATTGACCAATATCTTCTCGGTGCGGATCGCGGCGATCGCGCTGTCGGTCACGGGCATGGCGTTGCTGTTCTCCACCCCCTTCGTCGATGTTCTCGTGATCGGCGGCGGCTTCCGATGGTTCTCGGCGTTCGGCGTCGTCATCGCCATTGGCCTGTCGGCCGCGGCGGTAGCGATTGCGATCACGGTGCTGCTGTTTCACCTGATCGGCCCAAGCCGGACGCGGCTGGTCGCGCAAATCCTCGCCGCCATCATCGGCGCCGGCTTTGTCATCGCATTGCAGGTCGCCGCGATCCTGTCCTACGGCACACTGTCGCGGTTCGCGGTGCTGACCTCGGATGCCGCGGCGGCCTATGCCCCCGGTCCCGACAGCCCGCTCTGGTGGCCGGCGCATGCTGCTATCGGCAACAATGAGGCGCTGTCGCTTCTCTTGGCCACAAGCCTCGTCCTGCTTGGCGGCGTGATGGCGATCTTCTCGCCGAAATTCGCCGGTACTGTCGCCAGCGCCTCCGCAACTGCAACGACGACCCGCCGCGGGTCGCGCGCAACCGTGTTTCGCCGTGGCTCGCGACAACAGGCGCTGCGCTGGAAGGAATTTTTGCTGCTGCGGCGCGACCCCTGGCTGGTGTCGCAGAGCCTGATGCAACTACTCTATCTGGTGCCGCCGGCGCTGATGCTGTGGCGCAGTTTTTCCGACAATTCGGCCGCGACCATTTTGATCGCGCCCGTGATCGTGATGGCGGCCGGCCAGCTCGCCGGCGGTCTCGCCTGGCTGACGATTTCGGGCGAGGACGCCGCCGACCTGGTCGCGACCGCCCCGATGCCGGCCTCGCGCGTGATCCGCGCCAAAGTGGAAGTGGTGCTGATCGCGATCGGCGCCATCTTCGCGCCACTGGTCGCCGCGATGGCCTTTGCCTCGCCGCTGCAAGCGGCGATCACAGCGCTCTTCGTCATCGTCGCGACCGTCTCGGCCGGTGCGATCCAGCTTTGGTTTCGCGTGCAGGCCAAGCGCAGCCAGTTTCGTCGCCGGCAGACCTCGTCTCGGGTCGCGACATTTGCGGAAGCCTTCTGTTCGATCGGATGGGCCGCGACCGCGGCGCTCGCGATATCGATCCCGGTCGCCGCGCTGATCAGCGGCGCGATGACGGCGGCTATTCTCGCCGCCTCGTGGAAGATCAGCCCGCGGCGGTATCGATGGCGCGGCTGCCCGAATAATTCCTCATGAATCGACCTTGAATGTAAGGCTCTTCTGCCTTACATTTTGCCTGGACCCGAGGTTTTGTCATGAGCACACTTACCGTCACGGCTAAAGGTCAAGTCACGCTACGTAAGGACGTGCTTGAACACCTGGGCGTGCGCCCCGGTGAAAAGATCTCTGTGAACAAGCTTCCTGACGGTAGGATTGAAGTGAAGGCGGTCCGGCCAACCGGAAAAATTTCAGATGCTTTCGGTTTCCTGAAACGAAGTGATGGGCCGTCTCTGTCGATCGAGGACATGAATCGAATTGCAGCCCGGGGTTGGGCCGGCAAACGATGAAGATCACCGCCGATACCAACGTGCTGGTTCGAGCCATTACTGAAGACCATGAACAGCAAAGCAGGGCCGCTCAGGCCGCGTTGAAGAGAGCAGAAGTGGTGGCGGTTTCAATACCCGCGCTTTGCGAGTTGGTTTGGGTGCTCTCACAAGGTTACAAGATTCGATCGAACGACATCGCGGAAGCGATCAGGCGACTGATCAATGCTGCAAACGTCGCGGTAAATCGTCCGGCGACCGAAGCCGGATTGGCCATGCTGGACATCGGCGGCGACTTTGCTGACGGCGCGATCGCCTATGAAGGGAGTTGGCTCGGAGCCGACACCTTTGCTTCGTTCGACAAAACGGCTGTCAAGCTGATGGAGGCACAAGGCCAATCCGTACGGTTGCTGTCCTGAGAGCGATCGACCACCATGCAGCAAAGCCTGCCTATGCCTTGATCAATTCCATCACCGCTGCGGCAAACGCCTCGGGTTCTTCCTGCGGCAGGTTATGTCCGGCGCGCGGCACCACTCGGTGAACCCTGCGGCCGGTGAATTTCGGCGCGCTGCTGCTGCCGTCGGTCGCCGGGCTGACGCCGTCCGCGTCGCCATCCAGCGTCACGGCGGGCACGGTGATTGGAGGTTGCGCCGCCAGTCTGCGCTGGAGTTCGGCATATTGCGGATCGCCGTCGGCAAGGCCGAAGCGATGACGATAGCTGTGGATCACCACGTCGACATAGTCAGGATTGTCATACGCGACTGCCGTGCGCTCGAAGCAAGCGTCGTCGAACGGCCAGCCCGGCGACCATTGCTGCCATAATAATTTGGCGATCCCGCGCCGGTTGGCGGCCAGTCCCGCGCGCCCGCGTTCGATGTGGAAGTAATATTGGTACCAGAGCGCGACCTCCCGGTCCGGCCGCGCCGGCACCATGGCCTTGGCGATGTCCTGGATCAAATAGCTGTTCCCCGACACCAGGCCGATGCAGCGCTCCGGCCAGAGCGCCGCGCCGACGCAGGCCGCCCGGCCGCCCCAGTCATAGCCGGCCAACACGGCGCGCTTGATGCCGAGAGCATCCATCAGCGCCATCAAATCCGCGCCCATCGCCGCCTGCTCGCCCGAACGCGGCGTCGCCTTGTCGCGAAACCGGGTCGGGCCGTAGCCGCGCAGATAGGGAACGATGACGCGGCAGCCTTCGGCTGCGAGCTGGGGGGCAACATCGACATAAGCGTGAATATCGTAAGGGAAACCGTGCATCAGCAACACGGCCGGTCCGGTCACCGGACCCGCCTCGTAATAGGCTGTCCTGAGCACGCCGGCATCGACGTGGCGCAGCGGTTCCAGCCGTTTCGATGAGGGTGCCCGCGTGGCAGGCGCGATAGGAGCTTGTTCGGTCAAGGCGTCACTCCGTGGCGGCATTCCATGATACGGCATTGCGCAACGCAGATGAAGCAAATCCGGTTCGCAGCCGTGCGCGATTGTCATCATGACGAGTGCGGAATTCGGCGATACAGTATCGCCTGCGGCCATCGCCGCAACGGGTCCTGCCATGCTGCGATCGCTAGCGCTCGTCACCGCCTTTCTCGGTTCGCTGATTGCGTCGGCGGCCGCGCAGCAACCGCTCCGCAGCGAATGCCTGGCGATGGCCAACGCGCCGCCGCGGGCGACACCGGTCAGCCTTCGCCCCGTCGCCGCGAAAGCCGAAGAAGTCGCCATCACCTATGTTGGGCACTCCACGTATTTTGTCGACACGCCCGGCGGCGTCCGGATCGCGACCGATTTCAGCGGTGCCTACCGGACCGGGCGGCTGCCCGACGTAATCACCATGAACCGCGCGCACTCGACGCACTACACGCTGTTTCCCGATCCGAAGATCGAGCATGTGCTGCGCGGCTGGGGCGAGAACGGACAACCCGCCCATCACGCGCTGCGTGTCGGCGACGTCTATATCCGCAACGTCACCACCGACATCCGCCGCTATTACGGCGAGGGTTCCGGCGGCGAGATGATCAAGGACGGCAACTCGATCTTCATCTTCGAGGTCGCCGGCCTCTGCATCGGCCATCTCGGCCATTTGCATCACAAGCTCGACGAGACTCATTTCGCCGCGATCGGCCGGCTCGATATCGTGATGGTGCCGATCGACGGCACCTATACGATGTCGCTTGACGGCGTGTCCGAAATCACGAAGCGCTTGCGCGCTTCCGTCGTGCTGCCGATGCATCGCTTCGCAACCCCGCTCGACGAATTCATGCGCCTGATCGGTCAGCAATTCGAGATCGACCAGCGTAGCGAGCGGACCCTGAAGATTTCGCGGGACACGTTGCCCGGCACGCCGACGGTCATTATTCTCGACGGGGTCTGAGCCGGTACACACGAGATACAAAACAAGAAAAATCAGGGAGCGAAACGTTATGGCCGTCAGCACTGCCCCCGCCTCGAAGAGCGGGCTCTATGCCGATCCGCGCGAAGACTGGTTGGCGCGATACACGGAAGAAATCATCGAGCCCCAACGTCCGATCGTCGACCCGCATCACCATCTCTGGGACCGTGGCGGGTTGCGCTACATGATCGAGGAGATGTCGTCCGACGTCGCCTCCGGCCACAACATCATCGCCACCGTCTATGTCGATTGCCGCTCGATGTACCGCGCCAACGGGCCGGAGGCCTTCCGCCCCGTCGGCGAGGTCGAGTTCGCCAATGGCGTCGCGGCGATGGCCGCGAGCGGCGGCTACGGCCCGGCCGCGATCTGCGCCGGCATTGTCAGTCACGTCAACCTGCTGCTGGGCGAAGGCGCGAAACCCGTGCTGGAGGCGGAGATCGTTGCCGGCAATGGCCGCTTCCGCGGCATCCGGCATTCCTCGGCGTGGGATGCCGATCCCAACGTCGCGGGGATGTATGCGACGCGACCGAAGGGCCTGCTGCTCGATTCGACCTTCCGCAAGGGTTTCGCCTGCCTCGCCCCGCTCGATCTCAGCTTCGACGCCTGGCTGTTTCATCCGCAGATCGGCGAGCTCACCGACCTCGCCCGCGCCTTTCCGGACACCAAGATCGTGCTTGACCATTGCGGCGGGCCGATCGGCATCGGCAGCTATGCCGGCAAGCGCGAGGAGATCTTTCCGGTGTGGAAGGCCTCGATCCAGGAAATCGCCAAATGCCAAAATGTGGTGGTCAAGTTAGGCGGGCTCGCGATGTGCCTGCTCGGCTATGACTTCCATCTGCGGCCGATGCCGCCTTCGTCGGAACAAGCAGCTACCGCGTGGAGGCCCTATATCGAAACCTGCATCGAGGCCTTTGGGGCCAACCGATGCATGTTCGAAAGCAATTTCCCGCCGGATAAAGGCCAGTGCAGTTATCAGGTGATCTTCAATGCCTTCAAGCGCCTCGCCGCGCCATACAGCGAGGCCGAGAAGACGGCGATGTTTTCGAAGACGGCGACGGACATTTACCGGCTCGGGGTAGCCTGACGGCCATGGAGTTGCAGCAAGGCCGTGGTGGCGGCCTGGGCGCGTCGAGAGATCTCGCGAGGGCTAGGCCGCTCGGCGACGCGAAGCAATAGCCTTGTCATCAGATTGCCCCAGAGCAATCCGGCAAACTGCTCGGCCATCTCGGCAGCGTCGCCGCCGAGGACTCCGGCCGATTTTGCGTGGGTCATGATCTCTCGCAACGCGGCTCTGCTGGTTTCGACGCCAATCGCGTTGAGCTCACGGGCGACCTCGGGCGCACCTACCGCCTCCGCGATCGCCAATCGAAATACCGCGATGACGATGGGATCGCTGACCTCATGCAACAGCTGCGTCCCGAACGTTACCAGCGTGCGTGAGAGCGTCTCGCGGTCATGCGACGGCGGCAGTTCGGCGGGCAACTGCAGCCGCTTGGCACGCTCGGCGATGCAGGCCGCGAGCATTTCCTGCTTGCTGCCGACCAGTGCATAGAGTTCGCGCTTCGAGACCCGCGCGCGCGTTGCGATCTCAAGCGTGCTGGTCTCGGCAAAGCCGTTTTCCATGAACGCCGAGAAGGCCGCATCGAGAATGCGCCGGCGCGCGGGAACTTCGTCGGCTGCTTCAGGGCGCGTCTTCGGTGTCGGTCTTGCAGTCATGATCCCCCTTGACTTGGTACCCATTGGTACCATACATTCAAGTCATTGGTACCGCATGGTACCTACCGCAAGCAAAATGCACAAGAAGGCTTAAGCCATGGTGAAACCAGTCCTCGTCACTTCAGCGGCCGGCGGCCGACAAGGCAAAACAGGGCGGCACGTCTCCGAAATGCTGCTTAAACGCGGCATTCCCGTCCGCGCCTTTGTCCACAAGATTGACGAACGCTCCGAGCAACTGCGCGCGCTGGGCGCCGACATCTTCGAGGGCGATTTCCTCGACGTCCGCTCGGTGCAACGCGCGATCCAGGGCACCTCCTCGGTCTATTTCGCCTACCCGGTGCAGGACGGGTTGCTCGACGCTACCGCCGCGATGGCCGTCGCGGCGCGCGAAGCGGGCATCACGCGCCTGGTCAATCTGGTGATGCTGCAATCGTCGGTCGATGCCCCGACCCCGCGGATGCGGCAGAACTATCTGTCCGAACAGGTGTTCGAATGGGCAGGAATAGGCGCCGTGCACATCAGGGCCACCGTGTTCTACGAGAATCTCGCCTCGCTGGTCCGCTTGAGTCTGCCGGCGCAGGGTGCCGTCCGATTACCCTGGGGCAAGGAACAGACCGTGCTTCCACTGGTCGCGGGCGAGGATGTGGCGCGGGTCGCCGTCGGCCTCCTGACCAGCCCCTCCTTGACGGCGGGTACCGCCTATCCGGTGATCGGCACGGTGATTTCGCTGCAGGAGATCATCGCCACCTTCGGGCGCGTTCTCGGAAAGAACGTGCGCTACGAAGAAGTCTCGGACGAACAGTGGCGGAGCGACGCGCTTGCGCGGGGCCTCAATGCCCACGCGCTCGAACATCTTTCCGCGCTTTGGAAGGCACTGCGCGCCGCGGGTCTCGACCCGGAACGGGCGCGCTTCGCGGTGACCGATACGATCGAAAAACTTGGCGGCTGCAAACCGAAGACCTTCGAGACCTTCGTGCGCGAAGGCCAGGGCCAAGTGCTGGCAAAATCGGCCTGACCGTCTGCGGTAGTTCGGCCGCTCGTGCAGCGGCCCGTCCGCTCACGCCCACTCGCCCTTGCGGAACACGGGGACGCGGCGGCCGTCGGCGTGAATGCCGTCGATGTCGGTCTCGGCCGAGCCGATCATCCAGTCGATGTGAATGAGGCTCTTGTTGCCGCCTTGCGCTGCGATCTGCTGCGGTGTCAGCCTGCCGCCGTCGATGAAGCATTTCGAATAGCATTGGCCCAGCGCAATGTGGGAAGCCGCGTTCTCGTCGAACAGCGTATTGAAGAACAAGAGCCCGCTTTTCGAGATCGGCGACGAATGCGGCACCAGCGCCACCTCGCCGAGCCGCGCGGCGCCCTCGTCGGTATCGAGCACTTTCTTCAACACTTCCTCGCCGCGAGACGCCTTCGCGTCCACGATGCGGCCTTCCTCGAACCGCACCGCGATATTGTCGATCAGCGTGCCCTGGTAGGACAACGGCTTGGAGCTGACGACATGCCCTCTCACCCGCCGGCAATGCGGGGTGGTGAAGACTTCCTCGGTCGGGATATTGGCGTTGCAGGTGATGCCGTTCTTGGCCATCGACGCGCCGCCTTCCCATTCGTGACCGTCGGCAAGGCCAATCGTCAGGTCGGTGCCCGGACCATTATAATGCAACGCGTGGAAGCGCTGGCCGTTCAGCCATTCGGTCCGCTCGCGCAGCACGGCGTTGTGCTTCTCCCATGCCGCCACCGCGCCATCCTGATCGACGCGCGAGGCCGCGAAGATCGCGTCCGCCAGCTTCGCCACCGCGACATCCTCGGCGACGTCGGGAAATACCTGCTTCGCCCATGACGGGCTTGGATAGGCGATGATGTTCCAGTTGGTTTCGAAATTGACGATCTTTTCCAGCGCCGGCTGATAGGCCATCGAATTGGCCTTGCTGGCGCGCGCGACCTTGGTCGGATCCTCGCCCGACAGCAGCATCGGATTGTCGCCGACGATCGCAAGCCTCGCGGTGTTGGCTGAAAACGCCTTCGCCATGCCCTCGTAGAGCCAGCCCGCGGCGCGGTCGAAACTGTCATTGTGGCCGTGGCGATAGCGCGACAGCGTGATCTCCTCGTCGGACAGAAACGGCGTCATCAGGCCCGCGCCGGCCCTGTAGGCATGTTCGGCGATTCGGCGCACCAGCGGCAGCGCCACCGCAGGCGCGGTCACGAGCAAGTCCTGGCCCGGCTGCAAGCGCAGGCCGACCTTCACGGCGACTTCGGCGAGGCGATCGAGCTTCACGGGGTCGATCGAGGCAGAGAGATGGCGTTGATGTTCGGTCATGATTTTTTCGGGCAAAGCTGTTGGGTCGTGGCTCCGCCGGCATCCCTTCGGCCTGGAACACAGAACCGGGCAATGGCCGGCGAAGCACTTGACGACAGCATTAGCACAAGAATGGACCGGCGGAAGCCGTTCTCGTCGATGTTCCGCGATGCCTAGTCGTATGGCAGCGACCGCTCCGTCTGCCTCGGCTCCACGGCGCAGCCGACTTCATCGTCTACCACCACGGACCCCGCTCCGATCATCCCGCTCGCCTGCGAGCGGTCGAGCATCATGCCACCGGCGAGATGGAGGACAAATGCAAGGACAGCGATGATGGCAAGCGGGGTGAGGCTGAGCGAGGTCACGTCAGGCGCTCGGGTCTGTTCGATGATTCGTGTGGACGGCCGCCTGATCTCCATTGGCATTCTGACTGCCCTTTCTTTCGTTGTTGAAATCGAGGATTGCACTCGCCATCTGGCCCCTGAAATCCTCGGCAATCAAATGGCGGTAGTGATGAACGATGTGTCTCGTCTGGCGGCTACGTGAAAGTTGAAGCGCTATGATCATGCGCGTGAAAAGGCTCCTGCGCTTTACTCGCAGACCAGATGTCTTCCTGACGAAGGATGCACCGCGTAACGTCATTGTTCCTGTGTGCCTCATGATCGAACTCCATGTTTCGTGCAGGCAGGATGTCAGCGCACGAGAACAACACCCGTGAGTTGTTTCACAGACGTGCGCAGCATTAGTACAAATAGGTGTGAGAGACCTTGGGAAATTCTGGTGAAATTCTTTAGATCATCTTTTCGAACGCTTGGGCAAATGATGCCTAGCGCTTCGACGCCGCCAGCACCCGGTCGACCATCTGGGGCGCGAGGCCGAGATAATTTTTCGGCGACGTCAGGCGATCGATTGTCGCGCGATCGATGCGCGATGAGACCCGCGGATCCGCCGAGAGCGCATCGGCCAGCGTCATGCCCTTCTCGCTGGCGGCGCGGCAGGCGTCGTAGACGACGTCATGCGCCTCCTGCCGACCGATGTCGGCCGCCAGCCCCATCATCACGGCTTCGGCGACGATCAGCCCGCGGCTGATGTCGAGATTTTTCGCCATCCTGTTCTCGTCGACGATCAGGCCGCCGAGCGCGAATTTGGCCTGATGCAGTGCGCCCGCGGTCAGCACGAAACTTTCCGGGATCGCCATCCATTCGGCATGCCAGGGCCCAGTGGCTCGCTCGAAATCCTGCACCATCGCGTCCAGCATCAGGCCGGCGTGCTGGCGCACGCCTTTGCATGCCGCAAGCATCAGTTCGGAAGAAATCGGATTGCGCTTCTGCGGCATGGTTGACGACGCCCCGCGGCCTTTCACGAACGGCTCGTAGAGTTCGGCGAATTCGGTCGATGCCATGATCATGATGTCGAGTGCGATCTTGCCGAGCGAGCCGGTGACGAGGCCGAAAAAATTGATGACTTCGGCAAGCCCGTCGCGCGCGACGTGCCAGGTCGAGACGGGCACGCCAAGGCCGAGTTCCTCGCACAGCGCCTGCTGCACCTCAAACCCCTTGTCACCGAGCGAAGCCAGCGTACCGGCCGCACCTGCAAACTGGCCGACCAGGACGCGCGGCTTCAATTGCGCGAGGCGCTCGGCGTGGCGATCGAACATCGCGAGCCAGATCGCGGTCTTGTAGCCGAACGTCACCGGCAGCGCCTGCTGCAGATGGGTGCGCCCGGCCATCGGCGTATCGCGATAGCGGCCGGAGACATCGGCGAGGATGCCGCGCAGCGCCGAGATATCCGCCTCGATGATCGCAAGACCGGCGCGGACCTGCAGGATCACGGCGGTGTCCATGATGTCCTGCGTGGTCGCGCCCCAATGCACGTAGCGGCCGGCCTCGCCGCATTGCTTCACCATCTGATGCACCAGCGGCAGGATCGGGTAACCAACGATATCGGTCTCGCTGCGCAACAGATCGAAGTCCAGCGCGCTGACGTCCGTTCGCTTTGCAATTTCTTCCGCCGCCTCCACCGGAATCACGCCGCAGCGCGCCTCGGCCCTGGCCAGCGCGATCTCGATTTCGGCGTAGCGCGAGATCAGACTGAAGTCCGAAAACACCTCGCGCATCGCAGGCGTGCCGAAGGCGTCGCGGAACAGGATGGAATCCAGAACAGTGGTCGAGTTCGGAAAGTCAGGCATGATCGTTTCCTAGGGCAATCGCCGGGATCGCTGCAATGACGTCATGCCACAACCGATGCGTATTGGGAAAGCCGATCACCATTTCTCGTGTGAGGTCCGCACGTCGAGTTCGAACGACCAGGCCCGCGGCGGCTGTTTGTGAAGGAACACAAAACCGTCGACGATGCCCTCAATGCTGATCAGGCGCTCCTCGCGGCTGGCGGCTTCAGGAAACCGTATCTTGATTTTCTCTCCACCGATTGCACCGTCCACAACAACGTGGCCGACGTGAATGCCGTCGCCGGCATATTCCTTGGCCATCGCCTGCGCCAGCGTCCGCAATCCCGCTTTCGACGAATTGAAGGCGCCATAGCCCGAGCGGCCCCGCAGCGAGGCGCTCGCGCCCGTGAATAGCAAGGTCCCCGCGCCCTTCGGCACCATGCGGCGGACCGCCTCGCGCCCGAACAGGAAGCCGCCGAAACACACGACGCGCCAGCTTTGCTCGAAATAGCCGGCCTCCATGTCGATGATCCTGCCCGGGGTGTTGTTGCCGGCGTTATAGATCGCAAGTTCAACGTCGGCGCCGGCCTTGTCGAACAACGCGACGATATCGGCTTCATTGGTCGCATCGGCCACCACAGAGGTGGCGCGCCCGCCGACAGCTGTGATGTCGGCCACGACGGCATCCAGCGCCGTCTTGGTTCGGCCGGCCACTATTACATGCAAGCCTTCGGCGGCGAACCGCTTGCAGAGCTGCGCGCCAAGCCCCTCGTCCGGTCCGACACCGATGACAATTGTCGTTCCCATTCGTCTCTCCCGTTTCCCTTGATGCTGATCGTCTTTTATATGACGATCATCATCATTTCAATGACGGGCCTTCTGCACCACGCGCCGTTCACGCGGATATAAGCCGTCAATCAGTCGCGGAATTTCTTCTTTTTCTTCTTTCCGAATGCAGGCTTTGCCGCACGTCCGCCGTCATGCCTGGGCTTGCCGGCGAAAGCGGGCTTCTCCCGATGGGGCTTCCTGGTATCGTAACGCGCATTCGTGTCAAACCCCGGCGTGGTTTCGCGGCGGGATTTTCCGCCATGCGGCTTGCCGCCCTCGAACTTGCCATGTGGCTTCGGCGCCCTCTCCGCCGCCTGCGGGCCATCGGGCAGTGCCTCGATGCGGATATTGTCTTCCTTGTCGGGACGCCGGATCTTCACCGCGAATTTGTCCGCGACGCGCGCGGAAATCTCGAACTCGGTGGTGGTGTCCATGACGCGGATAGCGCCTATGTCGGACTTGTCGATGCCGCCGCGGCGGCAGATCATCGGCAACAACCAGCGCGCTTCCGCATTCTTGCGGCTGCCGATCGAGGCGCGAAACCAGACGCTGCCCTCGCCCATGGCATGACGCTGCGACGGCTTTCTCGGCTTCGATCGCGCATCCGCGCGCCGATCCTCGCCGCGCGGCGACCGGCTGTCCCTTTCCCGGCCGCGATCCTCGCGGGACCGGCTACGATGCTCACCGGGGTCGATGATGTCTTCCGGCGAAGGCAGCCGCGCGCGATAAAGCCTTGCCAGCGCCGCGGCGATATCCTCCGCTGACCGTTCGGCGAGCAGGGCCTGCGCAAGCACGAGATCTTCGGGCGTGGTCTCTTCCGCGAACAGCGCATCCTTCAGCATGCGCTCCTGATCGAGCTTGCGGATTTCGTCGGCCTGCGGCGCGGTGCCCCAGATCGCGTCAATGCCCGCAAGATTTAAAAGCACCTCCGCGCGCCGTTTTCGCACTGGGGGCACCAGCAGCACGCTAACCCCCTTGCGGCCCGCCCGGCCGGTGCGGCCGGAGCGATGCTGCATGACTTCCGGATCGTTCGGAATATCGGCGTGGATGACGAGATCGAGGTTCGGCAGGTCGATGCCGCGCGCCGCGACGTCGGTCGCGACGCAGACGCGGGCGCGTCCGTCGCGCAGCGCCTGCAGCGCGTGGGTGCGCTCGTTCTGGGTCAGTTCGCCCGACAAGGCGACGACCGAAAAGCCGCGCTCCAGCAACGTCGCCTGCAAATGCCGCACCGCCTCGCGAGTGTTGCAGAACACCAGCGCGCTCGGCGATTTAAAGAAGCGCAGGGTGTTGACCACCGCGTGTTCGACGTCGCCGGCCGCGATCCGGATGGCGCGGTAATCGATGTCGGCATGGCCGCCTTCGTCGCCACCGACCTCGATACGGAAAGCCTGCTGCTGATATTCCTTCGCCAGTGCCACGATGCCGCGCGGCAGAGTTGCCGAGAACAGCAGCGTGCGGCGGGAGTCGGGCGTGGTCTCGAGGATGAATTCCATATCCTCGCGAAAGCCCAGATCGAGCATCTCGTCGGCCTCGTCGAGCACAATGGCTTTCAATTCCGAAATGTCGAGACGGTTGCGTCTGAGATGATCGCACAGCCGCCCCGGCGTGCCGACCACGATATGCGCGCCGGCGGCGAGCTCGCGCTGCTCGCGGCGCGGGTCCATGCCGCCGACGCAGGAAACCACGCGCGCATCGGCATGGCGATAGAGCCAGGCGAGTTCGCGATGAACTTGAAGTGCAAGCTCGCGTGTCGGCGCGACGATCAACGCCAAAGGAGCGGCGGCCTGCTCAAAACTGTCGGCATTCCCCAGCAGATCGCTGGCGATCGCGAGCCCATAGGCCACGGTTTTTCCGGAGCCGGTTTGCGCCGAGACCAGAAGATCGCGGCCGGATGCGTCGTTGGCCAACACGGCGGTCTGCACCGGCGTCAGAGAATTGTAATTGCGCTCGGCCAAGGCTCGGGCGAGCGGCGGACTTGTGGTCAGGGATGTCACGGGATCGGACCTTCATTTGCGCATTTGCGCCGGAAACATTGAAAACGCCTCGAACCAAACGGTCGAAGCAGCCGGCTGGAAGATGCGCGGGCCACCTGGCCCAACGGATTTGAATGAGATGGGGATGCTTTAGGCCATTCACAGCCAAAGCGCCATGTAATGTTGGGGGTTTGGCGGGGGGATGGCCGCTCATGGTGAAGCATCGATCTATGATACTGATATCGTTGTGATTTTTATGAGAACCGTCATACTCCAAAAGCGGAGTATCCAGTACGCCGTAGCTGCTCGATTCTATCACTGCCGTTTCTGGAATACCGTCTCCGCCAGGGCTTCGCCGGGCCACGAATGCGCTCGGCCGCCGAAGCTTTAGCAAAGGCGGCAAGCCGGGCGATGACAACTGGATGAGTGTCCGCGATCTCGCGGCGCGATGCGCCCGAGGCATGCACGAATTTTTCGCCCTCGAAAACAGAGAGGGCGCAGGGAATGCCGGGCGCGCGCTGCACCCGCGGTCTCGTGTGCGACGTGCACAAAAGAAAGTGCACACGAGCATACAGGTTCAGCGGAAGCACTCCGGCATTCCCTGCGCAATGGTTTTAGGGCTTATGCCGCGCTCTCCCCGGTGACGAATTCGTCTTGTCACCGTCGTTGACGGATTAGCGGCACATCGAGACCCGGTTGGGCTCGTGAACCTCCATCAACTTGACACCAGCAACGGGTGCCAGGACCACACGGTTTTGCCGTACGCTTCAACGTCGTTCGTCTGCGCGCCGTAAGCCGCTCACGGGCAAAGCCCGCCCTGCGTTCACATCTGCGCGCGCCGACGCTGCCGCGTCCACCGCAACCCGTCCCAACGTTCGTGACGATGGCCAACGCCCCTCTTCTCGGGACGGGATGGGGTTAATTCTGAACTGAGTTGGGGTCACCTGAAAACAGGAATATTTTCTCTAGAGGGTCTTGACTCGCTTTTGTTGATTTGCCCGTCGGGCACAATGCGAGAGGCCAACCCAGCGATTCCGGTGCTCCACACGGGAACAAATCCGCTCGCCAAAGCTTATCGCTAACGGTTCGAAAAGCCGGGAGACTTCCATGAAAATGGCAAACATCACGTTGGCTGGGTTTGTAGCCCTTACCGCCCTCGGTTCGGCGGCCCTGGCCCAGCAGGGGCTTACCGGAACGGTTACGCGCATCGACCGGCTCGATGGGACGATCTCGATCCAGATGCAGAAGCCGCAAACCCAAGGCGGCACGATCGGCGCCAACGCCGGCACCCCCGAGGAGCTCAAGGTAAAGGTACAGGGCAATCTGTTGAACACCCTGCACGCCGGCGACCGGGTCAAATTCTCCATCTCCGACGCGGATGGCGGCAAGACGATCACCAACGTCGAGCGGCAGTAACTGAACTGCTTGCGGGTGCCGGCGGCAGCCATTCGGCACGCCCGCGCAACAACCGAACAACGACCAAACAAAAAGGGCCGCGGCAGTGCCGCGGCCCTTTCTCCTAGAAGGATCTCGGTTCGGTCTTGGTCTTGAACGTGCCGTTGTCGACAATGGTGCTCGTCGTCGTGGTCGGCTTGGGATGCGCAACGGGGTGTGACGATCGCCGTGAATGCACACTGAACGATCGGTTACTTGCAATTCAATTTGGAACCAAAACAATCCAGATCGGCGGAAGTTCCAATGGCGAAACCTTTGGCGACATCCCGTCGGACTAAGTTGCGGTATCAATTCCCACAGGTGCGCGGCCAGTGCCGCGCTTGACGTCCGCTGTTGAGGTGAGTGGACGAGGGTCGGGCGTGGTTCGACCTCCAGCCCGTGACCCAAGGGACTCCGTCGCGATTCCGATTAAAACGCGGGGTGTTTCAGGGCGGCGCGAGCCGCCCGAGCCGCTATTGCCGTGCATCTCCATTGATTGACTTGCGAGGTCGCGAAACTAAGGTTGGCGCCGCACCGATAAGGAATGGAATCGCATGACTTTGCCGATGGGCTGGAACGAATGGACGCAACATGACGGCGTGGCGCTGGCCGCGCGCGTCAGGAAGGGCGAGCTGACGGCCAGGGAATTGGCAAGCCAGGCGAACGCAGGCATCGCGAAGCTCAATCCAGCGCTGTCGGGCGTGGTCGAGGTCTTTGAGGACGCGATCGAAGGTCCCGGCACGGACGGCGCCAATCTCGCGGGGCCGTTTGCCGGCCTGCCTTTCCTCATGAAGGACCTGGGCCCGACGATGAAGGGGCGCCTGCAGGAAATGGGCTCGCTCCTGATGCGCGGTAATCGCGCCACTACTGACACTTTCCTGACGGCGAAGATGCGCCAGGCTGGACTTAACCTGATCGGACGGACCACCACGCCCGAGTTCGGCGTTTGCAGTTCGGCAGACAATCCCGCCGTCTATGTTACGCGCAACCCGTGGCACACGGACTACACGACGTGCGGATCGTCAGCCGGCAGCGCCGCCATGGTCGCGGCGGGCGCCGTACCCATCGCGCATGCCACCGACGGCGGCGGTTCGATCCGCATTCCGGCCGGCGTCAACGGCAACATCGGTCTCAAGGTTTCACGGGGCGTGTTCTCGCTCGCGCCGCACCTTTCGGATTTGTCAGGACTCGTATCGATCCAGGGCTGCCAGTCGCGTTCGGTACGCGACACTGCGGCGTTCGTGGATGCGTGCCGGGGGCCGGCGCCCGGCGAATTGATGCCGTTCTGGACCTCGCCGGAGCCTTACCTGGATATGATCAAGCGTGATCCGCAACCGCTTAAGGTCGCGCTCTCGCACCAATGGGGCGACTATCGGGCGACATTTCAAATCGCGTCAGAACTCGAAAGGGTCGGGCGATTCCTCGAAGGCCTTGGCCATCACGTGGAATACGCGTTGCCGGCGATCGACTATCGCGCCGCCTTCGAGGCCCAGACCACCTGCTACATCAGCAATTTTGCGGTCGTGATCGGCAACATGCTCGCGGCGCGCGGACTGGACAGGCCGCCGGCGGATCTTGTCGAGCCGGTCAATATCCGGATCTGGGAAGCAGGCCGGCACATTTCATTTGCAGAACGGGCGCGCATGCAGGCGGTCTTCAACACGACATCGCGCGGCTTCGGCGCGTTCTTCGAACAGTGGGATATCATCCTGACGCCGATCACCGCGCTGCCGACGCCGAAAGTCGGCACGACGGAATATTTGACGATATCGGACAATCCATCGGTGCTGGACTGGTTCGACAATTTGTGGCGCAACTTCGCCTTCACGCCGCTCGCCAATCTATGCGGGATTCCGGCGATCTCGCTGCCGCTGGCGGAACATGAGCATGGGTTGCCGCTCGGCATCCAGGCTATCGCAAAACAGGCTGACGATGGGCTGCTGCTGCAGCTCGCGGCACAGATCGAGCGGGCGGTCGGCGGAAAGTGGAACGCTGGACGGACACCCAAAGTGCATGTGACGAATGGCTGAAGATGTCCAAAACACCAGTACTCAACCCGCCGCTGCCGTTTGACGAACTGGCCGAAGCCATCAAGGGCCGCCGCTCCGTCTATGGTTACATCAGCGGACTTCAGCTCGACCGCGCCGCCCCTGGCGAGGCCTGGTCGAGCCTGCCGTACCGCCCTGTCTTCGTCGGCGACACCGGGACGGGCGTTCTTCACGGCGGCGTCGTCACCGCCATGCTCGACGAGAGCTGTGGCATGGCCGTCCAGCTCGCACTGGATGGCAGGCGCGCGATCGCAACGCTCGATCTGCGGATCGACTACCAGAAGCCGGCAACGCCCGGCCTCGACATCAAGGCGCATTCGGTTTGCTACCGCGTCACCCGATCCATCGCCTTCGTGCGCTCGACCGCCTACCAGGAATCCGAGGACGATCCCGTCGCCACCGCAACGGCCTGCTTCATGGTCGGCGCGAACCGGACCAACATGCTTCTCGACCGGCCGAAGGTGGACCGCGCGCTGCCGGCGCTTGACGCGCCGGAGGATCCGGATAGCCCATTCGCGCAAAGCCCGTTCGCGCGTTGTCTCGGCATCCGCGTCGGTGAGGATGGCACGCTGGTGATGCCGTTCTCGACAAAGATCATCGGCAATCCGATCCTGCCCGCCATCCACGGCGGCATGACCGGCGCCTTCCTCGAAACCACCGCGATCGTGGGCGTGACGCGCGAACTCGGCGTGTCGCCGCCCAAGCCGATCGGCCTGACGATCAATTATTTGCGCTCGGGCCGGGCGCTGGACAGCTACGCCAACGTATCGATCGTCAAGCAGGGCCGGCGCGTCGTAGCCTTCGAGGCGCAGGCCTGGCAGGACGACCGGACCAGGCCGATCGCCTCGGCGTTCGGTCATTTCATGCTGCGGCAGACGCCGGGCGCGGATGAGGAATAGGCGATGCACCACAATGCGGATTGACTAGCCTCCGACGCCACGCCCATAATCCTCCTTGCAGGGGCTTTATGCACGTACCGGCCACAAGAGTCGTGACAGTTTTGGTGCAAAGGCGGGGTGACAGGCTTGTCGGCATCGCGGCGTCCAGTGTTCGGCGAGCAACAGCGGTTCATGCTGTTCCTGATTGCGCCGGCGGCGCTGTTGATGCTGCTGTTCCAGGTATTGCCGATCGTGATCGGGGCCAACGCCAGCTTCCGTGACTGGGCGCTGTACAATCCCAAAAAGATCTGGGTCGGGTTCAGCCATTATTACGCTGTGATGACGGACCCGGCGTTCCTCTACGTCGTGCTGCCGAACACCTTCCTGTTCATGGTGCTGAGCGTCGCCGGAGCGCTGGTGGCGGGACTGGCGCTGGCGCTGCTGCTCAACCGCCCGTTTCGCGGGCAAAAGCTGGTGCAGACTGTGCTGCTGTTGCCGCTGATGGTGGCGCCGGTCGTCGCCGCGATCATGATCCGCTGGATCTTCAACGACCAGTTCGGCATCGTCAACGCGGTGCTGGAGGCGATCGGCCTGGAAGGCCAGCCATGGCTGGTGCAGCGCTGGAGCGCCTTCGGCATCATCCTGTTGACCGACATCTGGCTCTGGACCCCGTGGTTCACTCTGCTGCTGCTCGCCGGCCTGCAGAGCCTGCCGAAGGAGCCGTTCGAGGCCGCGGCGATCGACGGCACCACGACCTGGCGCGTGTTTCGCTACCTGACGCTGCCGATGTTGCGCCCGGTGATCGTTGTGTGCGTGGTGATCCGCGCCATCGACGCCTTCCGCACCTTCGATATCGTGTGGACCCTGACCGGCGGCGGGCCGGGCCGTTCGACCGAATTGTTCTCACTCTATGCGTACGTCCACGCGTTCCTGAACCTCGATCTCGGCCGCGGGTCGGCGGCCGCGATCATTGGCGGGCTGATTATCCTCGTGATCGGCGTGGCGCTCTATCGCCTCGTCGACCGCATAGCAAGGGTGTAAGCTGATGCCAATCGTGACCCGCCCGCAATTCTTGCCCGGCCTGCCCAAATGGAGCCGCAAGACGCTGTTCGCGCTGGCGCTGTTCGGCATCTGCTTTGCGTTCGCGTTTCCGGTGCTGTGGCTGATGCTGACTTCGCTGCGGCCGGAGTCAGGGGTCTATTATGTCCATCGCGGCACGGAATTCACGCTCGGCAATTTCGCCGAGGTGCTGCGCGACGACCGGATCGTGGAAGCCTTCCTCAACAGCGCGCTGATCGCGACGCTGGCTACCGTGTTCTCGCTCCTGGTGACGGTATCGAGCGGCTACATGCTGTCGCGGTTCACGGGGCCGGCGTCGCGGATCTGGTTCGGCACCATCTATGTATTCCGCTGCGTGCCCTATATCTCCTGGGTGTTGCCGCTGTACTTCGTCACCCAAAGCTGGGGCATCTACGACACCTACACTGGATTGCTGCTGCCGCATGTCGCGGTGCATATCTGTTTCTTCTCATGGCTGATGAAGGGATTTTTCGACGGTATCGATCCGTCGATGGAGTACGCCGCCATGATCGACGGCTGCACGCGATGGGGAGCCTTCATCCGCGTCGCGGTGCCGTCGGCGCTGCCTGCGATTTCGGCGCTGGCGGTTTTGTGCTGGTTGTTCACCTGGAACGAATTTTTGTTTGCGCTGATCCTGACCGGCAACCGCGTGCCGATGATCACGGTCGTGATGGCGCAATTCGTCACCGAGATGGGACTGCGCTGGAACCTGATGGCGGCAACCGCCGTGATGGCGCTGGTGCCGGCCTTCCTGATCGCGCTGTTCGGGCAGAAATATGTGATCAGGGGTTTGCGTATCTAGAAGCAGAACCGAAGGACTCGACGAGAGAACACCGCGCAAGGACAATAACGAGGGAGGGAAGCTATGAAGCAACTAACAAAATGGGCGATCGCGGCGACCGCGGCCCTGGTGGCGGCGACGGGCAGCGCCGCCGCGCAGGTGAAGGAACTGCGGATCGGTTATCAGCCAAGCCCGATCCAGGACGCCTCGATCGCGATGTTCGAGACCTGGGGCGCCAAGAACGGCGTAAAGATCGTCAAGGTGCCGAATTCCTACGGCGTCTATGTCGAGAAGATGACGGCGTCGCTGACGTCGAACTCCGACCAGTACGACGTGATCTGGCACAATGACGACTGGGGACAGACCTGGGCGCATCTGCTGGAGCCGACCGACGACGTCGACGCCAACAAATTTGCCGACAAATGGAGCATGGCGCCGGTGGTGTTCGCCAATGCACAGGGCCAAAACACGGTGGTGCCGATGGGCCAGACCTTTAGCGTGTTCTTCTACCGCTCCGATCTCGTCAAGCCGGAGGAAGTGCCGAAGACGCTGGAAGAGCTTGTCACCGTCAGCAAGAAGCTGCAGGCGGAAGGCAAGGTCAAGTTCGGTTATGTCGGCGGCATGTCGATGAACAACACCTGGTTCAGCTGGTTCTGGTCGATGTGGGGCAACAATTGCGACGTGCTGCTGCCGCCCTATGAGCGCGACAACAAGAAGCTCGCCGAGGCCGGTTGGAAGTCGGGCCTGACCGAACCCTGCATGCAGCAGACCGCCGAATATTGGTGGGACGCCATCAACACCCACAAGATCGTACCGCGTGGCATGCCGGCCTATGACCGCAACGAGGCCAACGCCGTGTTCATGGCGGGCGACGCCGCGTTCACGGTGGCCGACTCGCTGTGGTGGGGCCAGTTCAACGATCCGGCCAAGTCGAAGATCGCCGGCAAGGTCGCCGCCGCGCGCTTCCCGCTCGGGCCCAACCGGAGCAAGCCTTTTGCCTGGGACGACATCTGGGGCTGGGCGATCCCAAAATCGATCTCGCCGGAGCGCAAGAAGCTCGCCAAGCAGATGCTCAACGCCATGATGCTCGACGAGGAAGGCCAGATGAAGCTGTGGAAAGCGACCGGCGCGCCGCCGCCGAACACCGAGTTCTGGCCCAAGATCGCAGCCGCCGATCCGTTCATGAAGCTGCTGAAGGAATCGGTGCTGGATTCCCCCGACAAGGTGCGCGGCGCCTATTACTTCCCGCAATGGCCCGCCGTGCACAAGGCGTTCAACGACACCGTCACCAAGGCCGTTACCGGCAAGCGCGAGGACATCGCCAAGGTTCTTGCCGAGGGCGCGCCGCTGGTCAGCAAGGCGGCGCAATAGTCGAAGTAAAAATCCCGCCGTGGTCCATCGCGGCGGGATTTCCCTTTAGTTCACATCAGTTTGGTAACGGCGGATAAATGGCAGCGATCTCACTCAGCAAGCTCAACAAGCATTATGGCTCGCTGTTCCACGCCGTCAAAGACGTCGATCTCGAGATCGCTGACAAGGAATTCGTGGCGCTCGTCGGCCCGTCCGGCTGCGGCAAGTCGACAACACTGCGCATGATCGCAGGACTTGAGGACATCACCAGCGGCGATATCCGCATCGGCGAGCGCGTCGTCAACCATCTGCCGCCGCGCGACCGCGACATCGCCATGGTGTTCCAGAACTACGCGCTCTACCAGCACATGAGCGTCTACGACAATCTCGCCTTCGGCCTGCGCAACAAGAAGACCTCGGAAGCCGAGATCAAGGCCGCGATCGATCGCGCCGCCGGCATGCTCGGCCTGCATGACCTGATGCAGAGGAAACCGAAGCAGCTGTCCGGTGGCCAGCAGCAGCGCGTCGCGCTCGGCCGCTGCATCGTGCGCAATCCGCAGGTGTTTCTGTTCGACGAGCCGCTGTCTAACCTCGACGCCAAGCTGCGCGCGCAGATGCGGATCGAGATAAAACGCCTGCACGCGCAGATCCCGACCACCTCGGTGTTCGTGACCCACGACCAGGTTGAGGCCATGACACTGGGCGACCGCGTCGTGATCATGCGCGACGGCAGGGTGCAGCAGGTCGGCACGCCGCTGCAGGTCTACGGCAAGCCCGCCAACAAATTCGTCGCCGGCTTCATCGGCGCGCCGGCGATGAATTTTATCACTGTCACGGTACGCGCTGATGCCGGCGCAACAGCGGTCGAGGCGGCCGGCCTCAAACTCACGAGCGTGGCCGATGCACGCGCGCTCGGGCCATACAACGGCCGGCTGGTGATCATGGGGGTGCGGCCCGAACATCTCGCGCTCGGCGACGCCGCGGCTGGTCTCGGCTTCGATGCGCGGGTCGAAGTCATCGAACAGCTCGGCTCGGAGATCCTGCTCGAGACACGGGTCGGTGGCCACAGCATCACGGTGGCCCGCGTGGCGCCGGAGACGAAAATCGCGAGCGGCGATCAGGTCCGCCTCTCGGCGCAACCCGGCCGGCTGCACTTTTTCGATCCGGAGAGCGAGTTGCCGATTTCGGGATGAACCACGTTATCGGTGCTTCACGGCACCGGTCGGGGTGGCGAAACCCTCCATGGTCCGGATGCGCTTCTCGAGCCACCAGCCATATTCGGGCGCCCAGTCCTCGAATTTGCGATTGATGCCGAGATCATGGGCCCAGTGATGGGCGATATTGGGATTGAACTGGGATTGCCGGCCGACCGCGATCAGGTCGGCGTGGCCTTTTTCGAGGATCGCTTCTGCCTGCTCGGCCTCGAGGATGATGCCGACCGCCATCGACGCAATGCCGACTTCGTTGCGGACCCGCTCGGCGTAAGGAACCTGAAAGCCGAGGCCGCGCGGCACCTGGGCTGCCGTCGCCGAGCCGGAAATGCCGCCGGAGGAACAGTCGACCATGTCGACGCCGCGGGCCTTCAATTCATGCGCTAGCGCCACCGTGTCATCGAGATTCCAGCCGTTCTGCGCGCCGTCGACGGAGGACACGCGCACGAAAAGCGGCATCGCCGCCGGCATCTCGCGCCGCACCGCCTCGACGATCTCGAGCGGCAACTTCATGCGCCCGTTGCGGTCGCCGCCATATTCGTCGTTGCGCGTGTTTGACACCGGCGAGAGAAACGAGGCGAGCAGATAGCCATGCGCCATGTGGATCTCGATCACGTCAAAACCCGCCGCGACCGAGTTTCTGGCGGCGGCCGCCCAGGTGCGCACCATGGCGCGGCAGTCTTCGGTCGAGAGCTGGCGCGGGATCAGCCACCCCGGCGCGACGGGCTCGCTGGTCGGCCCGACCGGCTGCCACAGCTTGGCGCCCGCCTTGATTTCCTCAGGTGTCAGCGGGCCCATGCCGTCCATCGCGCGCTGCGACGACGCCTTGCGTCCGCCATGCGCAAGCTGAATCCCGATCGCCGTGTTCTCGCGCTTCATGAAGGCGATCAGCGGCCTGAAGCTTTCCACCTGGGCGTCGTCCCAGATGCCGAGGTCAAACTCGTTGATCAGGCCAATCTCCTCGACGCCCGTGGCCTCGACAAAGACCAGACCAAAGCCGCCCAGCGCGTAGCGGCCGAGATGCACGTGATGGAACATGCCGCAGGTGGATCCCGGCTCGGCGCGGTAATGCACCATCGGCGGCACGACCAGGCGGTTCTTCAGCGTCAGCCCGCGGATTTGAAACGGCTGGAACAGCAGGGGGTGTGCCGTATCGATGCTGCCGGAGGATGGGTCGGACATGGATGGCCTGTGGCGTTGGCTAGTGGGGTGGCGAATGATCCATCATTTGAAATCCGCGGTCCAGCCAGCCGTTGCATGTCTCGCATGCGGCCGGTCATACTGCCCGCCGCTGCGCGCGCCACCAAACGCCGAACGCGATCACCACCGCGCAAGCCAGCGTGAACCAGGTAATGGCGTATTGCATGTGATCGTCCTTGAGGTGGACGGTCAGAGGCCCGGGTTTTGGAATGCCGTTCTCGGGAACCGGCGATTCCAGATCGATATAGAACGGTGCGACCGTCCTGCCGCCCTCACCCCAGCCCAGCGCGCGGGCGATGGCGAGATGATCGCGGGTGAACCAGAGACGCTTTCCGATATCCTCTGCCGGCGTCAATGTGCCGGCAGCTTCGGGGAAACGGAGATAGCCGGTCAGTTTCACCGGCTGGCCGGTGACGAGCCGGCCGACCGCGCGGTCCTGTTGGGTGCGATCCTGCATCGTGTTCTGCACAAAGCCGGTGTTGATCACGACGGTCTCGCCGTCAGGTAGTTTGGCCGGCAGGAACGCCCAGGTGCCGGGTCCGGAAATATCCTCGCGCACGGTGGAGCCGGAGCTATAGACCATCGCGTCGGGAAGTTTTGCGTAGGTCGCGGTGAAACTGACGCGGCGGAATTCGTCCCTCTGCGGCGTCAGCGCGTTCCATTGCGCTGGCGCAGGCAGAGCCTCGGGCACAGCCACCAGCCGCTCGTTGAGCGCCGCGATCAGCGCGTGCTTCTCGACCCGCCGCTGCAATTGCCAAATCCCGAGGGCAGCGAAAGCCGCCACCATCGCAAGCGTGAAAATGGCAAAGCCGGCCGTGCCGCGCCGTCGCGAAACGACACCGGTCATTTCGGCTCGCGATCGATCAATCGGCCGGGTGCTGCCTTGTGATGGTGCTGCAACGCGATCAGAAGCGACTTCATCGAGCGCAGCGGCAACAGCGTGGTCGCGAGGATCAGCGGCAGCCACAACACCGCATGCAGCCAGAACGGCGGCTGGTATTTCACCTCCACGATCAAGGCGGCTGCGACGACAATGGCGCCCGCAATCATGATGATGAAGATCGCAGGCCCGTCGCCGGCATCGATGAAGGCGTAATCGAGCCCGCAGGCCTCGCAGTTCGGCCGCAAATTGAGGAAACCCGCATAGAGCTTGCCCGCGCCGCAGCGCGGGCACCGGCAGGCGATGCCGCGCCATGCGCTCTCGGTCAGGGTGGGTACCGCTTCACCTGGCATGGCTTCGCTTTGCAAATGAAAAGGGGCGGTCGCGCGACCGCCCCTTGTAGCACGCTACTCTTTTGTTTGACCGGTTTCCTTCACGCGAACCGGTGCCCACTTCGCTCGGAAACGCTACGGGCCTGCGATCAATGCGCGGCGTGCGCGACCGATTCCGCGCCGCGGAACCAGACATAGATGCAGACGAACAGGAACAACCACACCACGTCGACGAAGTGCCAGTACCAGGCGGCGAATTCGAAGCCGAGATGCTGGGTGGGCGTGAAGTGCCCTGCATAGGCGCGGAACAGGCAGACCAGCAGGAACACAGTGCCGATCAGCACGTGGAAACCGTGGAAGCCGGTCGCCATGAAGAAGGTCGCGCCATACATGTTGCCGGAGAAGCCGAACGCGGCGTGGGCATATTCATAGGCCTGCACGCAAGTGAAGCAAGCGCCCAGGATGACGGTGAGAATCAGGCCGTATTTCAGGCCCTGGCGATCGTTCTCCAGCAGCGCGTGGTGCGCCCAGGTCACCGTGGTGCCGGAGGTCAGGAGCAGCAGCGTATTGAGCAGCGGCAGATGCCAGGGGTCGAAGGTCTCGATGCCCTTCGGCGGCCAGGTGCCCGGCACGCTGCAGGCGCCGGCCGCCGTTCCGGCGCCGCAGCCGAACACCGCGTCGCGGGTGGCGTGAATGGCGTCGGCGGGGAACAGCGCGGAATTGAAGAAAGCCCAGAACCAGGCGACGAAGAACATCACCTCGGAGGCGATGAACAGGATCATGCCGTAGCGGTGGCTGATCTGCACCACGCGGGTGTGGTCGCCCTTGAACTGGGCTTCGCGGATCACGTCGCCCCACCAGCTCGCCATGGTGTAGAGCACGCCGATGGTGCCGACACCGAACACGATCGGCGCCACGGAGTACAAGTGGTGCATCCAGCTGATGGCGCCGACAGCCATGATGAAGGCCGAGACGGCGCCGACGGCCGGCCACGGGCTCGGATCGACGAGGTGGTAGTCGTGATGCTTCGCTTGCGCCGTAGCCATTGCGGTCTCTCCGTTAGCGGTGCCGTACCCTTCGGCACATATTCGTCTCAAAAATCAAATCCGGAAATCCCGATCGCTCGAAATTCCCTTCAGCTCACAGGCTCCCCTTGCGCTTATCCGGTTCGCTTGCAGCCACAGGCTTCGGCGCCGGATCGCGCACGGGATAGAAAGTATAGGAAAGCGTGATGGTGTTCAGGCTGTCGTTTTCGCTGTCCGCGGCCAGCGCCGGATCGACGTAGAACACCACGGGCATGTCGCGCTTCTCGCCCGGCGCCATGGTCTGTTCGGTGAAACAGAAGCAGTTGATCTTCTGGAAGTAAGATCCGACCGTCAGCGGGGTCACGTTATAGGCCGCCTGGCCGGAGGTGGTCCGCGCCGCCTGGTTGGTCACCGAATAGAAGATGGTAACGACTTCGCCGAGCTTGACCTCGATCTCGGTCTGCTCCGGCTCGAACTTCCAGGGCAGGCCGGGCGCTATATTGGCGTCGAACCGCACCGCGATCTTGCGCGCCAGCGGCGCGCCTGACGGCGCCGAGGTCGCGACCTGGGTGGTGCCGTTGAAGCCGGTGGCGCGGCAGAACCAGTTATAGAAGGGAACGGCGGCATAGGATGCACCGACCATCAGCACCACGACGAAGCCGCAGATCGAGGCCACCACCGCATCGCGCGTCAGGCCGCGGCGCGAAGCTGTCTTGCTTGCGCTCGGTCCCTCTCGCTCGATCGGTTGGTTTGCTGTGTCCATCACATTTTCCAGGTTACATTTGCCAAGTTACATCGGCCGCACCAGGACGGCCGGCCCCTTGACCATGGTAACCGCGAAAAACAACACGACGAGCACGCCGAGCGCGAGCGCGATCGCGATCGAGCGATGGCGGCGGCTTCGTTTCTGCGCCTCGGTGAGGACGATTTCATCTGGCATCCGCTTGTCGTCCATTGGCGTCCCATGCGCCTCCTACCCGATCACGGGCATGATGGCGCGGACGACGACCTCGAGCAGGAGCGTCGCAAACAGCGCGAACAGATAAAGGATCGAGAAGGCAAACAGTTTTCGCGTCGCGCGCAGCGCCGCGGACCCTTGGCGGCGGCGGTAGACGTTGATCGCAAGCGCCATCATGCCGGCACCGAGCACCAGCGAGGTGACGCCGTAGACCGCGTCGAAATAGCCGAGCGGCCAGGGTGCAACCGAAATCGCGACCAGCACGATCGTATAGAGCAGGATCTGGAGCCGCGTCGCGTCGGGGCCGGCGACCACGGGCAGCATCGGCACGCCGGCGCGGGCATAGTCGTCACTGCGGAACAGCGCCAGCGCCCAGAAATGTGGCGGCGTCCAGAAGAAGATGATCAAAAACAGCAGCACCGGTTCCACCGCGAGCGAGCCGGTCGCCGCGGCCCACGCCACCACCGGCGGCAGCGCGCCGGCGGCGCCGCCGATCACGATGTTCTGCGCGGTCCAGCGTTTCAGCAGCATGGTGTAGATCACGACATAGAAGAAGATCGTAAACGCCAGCAGCCCGCCCGCGAGCCAGTTGACGAGGATGCCGAGCGTCATCACCGAGAAGAACGCCAGCGTCATGCCGAACGCGGTCGCTTCCTCCCGCGTGATGCGGCCGCGCGGGATCGGCCGGTTGGCGGTGCGCGACATCTTGGCGTCGATGTCGCTTTCATAGGCCATGTTCAGCGCGCCCGAGGCGCCGGCGCCGACCGCGATGCAGAGAATGGAGGTGAACGCCAGGATCGGATGGACGTGACCCGGCGCGATGACGAGGCCAACGAGAGCGGTGAAGATCACCAGCGACATCACCCGCGGCTTCAGGAGCGCGAGGTAGTCACCGACCTCGGCCTCGGAAATCCGGGGCATTTCGATGGCATTGTGATCGACGACCGACAAGATTGATCTCGCTTGGTTCAAGGCCGCGGCGCGCCCAAATAACGCGCCGCAAATTCAGATTACTGCACCCGCGGCAGCACTTCGAACTGGTGGAACGGCGGCGGCGACGGCAGCGTCCATTCCAGCGTGGTGGCGCCCGGACCCCATGGGTTATTGGCGGCCTGCTGCTTGCGCACGAAAGCGTCGATCACGCCGTAGATGAAGATCAGGACGCCGAAGCCCGAAATGTAGGAGCCGAGCGAGGACACCAGGTTCCAGCCGGCGAACGCGTCGGGATAGTCGACGTAGCGGCGCGGCATGCCGGACAGGCCGAGGAAGTGCTGCGGGAAGAACACCAGGTTGACGCCGACGAAGGTGAACCAGAAGTGCAGCTTGCCGATGGTCTCGTTGTACATGTAGCCCGACATCTTCGGGAACCAGTAGTACCAGCCGGCGAAGATCGCGAACACGGCGCCGAGTGACAGCACGTAGTGGAAGTGCGCGACCACGTAGTAAGTATCCTGGAGCACACGGTCGACGCCGGCGTTCGCCAGCACGACGCCGGTGACGCCACCGAGCGTGAACAGGAAGATGAAGCCGACCGCCCACAGCATCGGCGTCTTGAATTCGATCGAGCCGCCCCACATCGTGGCGATCCACGAAAAGATCTTCACGCCGGTCGGCACCGCGATCACCATGGTGGCGGCGACGAAATAGGCCTGCGTCGCCGACGACATGCCGACCGTGTACATGTGGTGCGCCCACACCACGAAGCCGATGCCGCCGATCGCGACCATGGCGTAGGCCATGCCGAGATAGCCGAACACGGGCTTCCTGGAGAAGGTCGAGACGATCTGGCTGACCATGCCGAAGCCGGGCAGGATCAGGATGTACACTTCGGGATGGCCGAAGAACCAGAACAGATGCTGGAACAGCACCGGATCGCCGCCGGCGTCGGCGGCGAAGAAGGTAGTGCCGAAATTGCGGTCGGTGAGCAGCATGGTGATCGCACCCGCCAGCACCGGCAGCGACAACAGCAGCAGGAACACGGTGACCAGGATCGACCACACGAACAGCGGCATCTTGTGCAGGGTCATGCCCGGCGCGCGCATGTTGAAGATCGTGGTGATGAAGTTGATGGCGCCGAGGATCGACGAGGCGCCGGCCAGATGCAGGGACAGGATCGCGAAATCGACCGCCGGTCCCGGATGGCCCGAGGTCGACAGCGGCGCGTAGATGGTCCAGCCCGCGCCGACGCCGTTGGCGCCCGGCTCACCCTCGACGAAGGTGGACATCAACAGCAGCGCGAAGGAGGCCGGCAGCAGCCAGAACGAGATGTTGTTCATGCGCGGGAACGCCATGTCAGGCGCGCCGATCATCAGCGGCACAAACCAGTTGCCGAAACCGCCGATCATCGCCGGCATCACCATGAAGAAGATCATGATCAGGCCGTGCGAGGTCACGAACACGTTGTAGGTATGGGTTTCGTGGAAGAGCTGGACGCCGGGATACATCAGCTCGATGCGGATGGCGATCGACATCGCAGCACCAATGACACCCGCGATGACCGCGAACACCAGGTACATCGTGCCGATGTCCTTGTGGTTCGTCGAATAGACGAAGCGCCGCCATCCGGTCGGATGATCGTGCGCGTGATCGTCATGCGCGTGTCCCTGGGCGTGATCGTCGTGTGTCGCTGCGCCTGTTGCCATGTTCAAATCCTGCCTTGCAGTCCCTTTTCGGACCTTGCGGTCCCGTCGCCCTTGTCGCGTTACGCGTCAGGCCATCAGCCTGAAGTCTTGCGGCTTACTGTGCCGCCGCTCCAACTGATGCGAACGAATTCGCCGGGTTGGTCGCAAATTTCTTCTTCGCGGTCTCCACCCAGCTCGCGAATTCCTGGTCGCTCACGACCCTGACCGCGATCGGCATGAAGGCGTGATCCTTGCCGCACAGTTCCGAGCACTGGCCGTAGAACATCCCGGTCTTGGTGGCCTTGAACCAGGTCTCGTTGAGACGGCCGGGGATGGCGTCGATCTTGATGCCGAAGGCCGGCACCGCGAAGGCATGGATGACGTCCGCGCCGATGGTCTGAACGCGGATCACCTTGTTCACGGGTACGACCATCTCATTGTCGACGCCGAGCAGTCGCGGCTTCTTGTCCTGCGACATCAGCGAATCGAATTCGAACTTCCCGTTGTCGGGATAGGCGTAGCTCCAGTACCACTGCTTGCCGGTCGCCTTGATGGTGAGGTCGGCCTTTGGCACATCGAGCTCGAGGAACAAAAGCCGGAACGACGGCACCGCAATCGCAACCAGGATCAGCACCGGGAACAGCGTCCACGCCACTTCGATCAGGGTGTTGTGGGTGGTCCTGGAGGGGACCGGGTTGGACCTGGCGTTGAACTTCACGACGACCAGGATCAAGAGCACCAGCACGAACAGCGTGATCACGGTGATGGTGCCGAGCAGCCAGTTGTGGAACCAGATGATGTAGTCCATCACCGGCGTGGCCGATTCCTGCAATGTGTATTCCCACGGCGCAGGCTGCCCCAATTCGGCGAAAGCCGTTCCGCCGGCGACAAGGGCCATGCCCGCCACCGCTAATCCCAGCAACCGCCGGCCGATCTGGCCCTTCGACATCTTCATGCCGCTCGCGCTCCCTTGATAAATCCCCAAAGCATCTCCGCCGGATGGCCTAAAATGCTGCACGATCCGCTCCCCGCAAACAGCCTTCCGGAGGTAGCTTAGGAGCACCGGAGCCAGATCGCTAGAACGCTTCGAAATCCAGCCTCTCAAACCATAATTCGCAGGCTCTCGCAATGCAGTAGTGGGGCGCAAAGCCATGCGCCACCGGCTAATCCCTGCATGTCAGGTTTTCCCGGTAAATCAGGCAAAATCTGCCGTTTCGCAGTTCGGCGCCGCTTGACAGGCGGATTACCGGATGTACGCACAGGCAGGGTGCTCTGCAGCAACCTGATTCGCTGCTGGAGACCCTTCCCGGCGCGGGAATTGCTTCGAGAATTGGCCGAAAGACCGCCTTCAAGGCGCCGTCATTGCGGTATCAGTCCGAGTAAATATCTCCGAGTAATTATCAAAGGATCGACCCGGATGGGGCGTTCGAAACATCAGGCAAGACGCAACGTGGGCCCAAGCCTCTGGCTGGGTGGATTGCTCGCCGCTCTATTCCTGCTCGGCCTGACCGGGGCCGCCAGCGCCCAAGGCGCGGTGCGCTCGGTCCATGGCGACTGGCAGATCCGCTGCGACACCCCGCCGGGCGCCCAAGGTGAGCAATGCGCCCTGATCCAGAGCGTGGTAGCCGAGGACCGCTCCAACGCCGGTCTTACCGTGATCGTGCTGAAAACCGCCGACCAGAAGAGCAAGCTGATGCGGGTGGTGGCGCCGCTAGGCGTGCTATTGCCCTCAGGCCTTGGCCTGAAACTCGACAATCAGGACGTCGGCCGCGCCGGTTTTGTCCGCTGCCTGCCCAATGGCTGCGTCGCGGAAGTCGTGATGGATGAAAAGCTTCTCGGCCAGCTCCGGAGCGCGAAGACGGCGACCTTTATTATCTTTGAGACCCCCGAAGAGGGTATCGGCTTCCCGCTCAGCCTGAACGGGCTCGGCGAGGGGTACGACAAGCTGCCGTAAGCGGTGGCTTTCTGTTTGAGCATGATCTCCGCGCAAACGCGTTCCGCGTTTGTCGCGAGGGAAAACCGGTACCCACTTTGCCGGATCATGCTCTAAAACAGCACCGCCATCAGGATCAGGTTTTCGTAAATCCCATCCACAAAAATGGCGTTGCGTTGGACGCCTTCGATCTCGAAGCCGAATTGCCGATACAGCGCGATCGCGCCCTTGTTGTTTTCCCGCACCGTCAGCTCTACCCGTTGCAGCCCGAAGGCCTGCGCCGCGGCGAGCGCGTGTGCGATCAGGCGTTTTCCGATCCCCTGGCGGCGGAACTGCGGCAAAAGGCCCATGCCGAGCACCCCGCTATGGGCATAAACCGGCCTCGGCTTGGGTGTGACGTCGCACCAGCCGATCACTTCCCCACGCGACAGAGCGACCCATTGCGGATATCCCTGCCCGATTATGTCGAGAATGAAGGCCCGGGTCGCTTCGAGCGGCGGGGCTTCCAAAAACGCCAGATAGCGCCGCTCCCGTGCGACGACATCGAGGGTCCTGTGAAAGCTTTCGATATGGCCTTCCGTTATCGGAACAATTTCAATGACGCTCATCGTCTCGGCAACGTGTTGATCCCGCCTCTCGCGGAATGGCTGGGAAACAACTATCTTGGATCGACCCCTCCGACAACGGACTGATTTGATGACCAGCCAGCTCGCCACAACCTCCCTGATCGACCGCGCCAATCTCGACCGTGATGCCGTGCGCCGGGAGATCGCGCGCGGGCTCGAAGGCGCCGATGACGGCGAATTGTTCCTGGAATATGGCCAGACCGAAGCGCTGATGTTCGACAATGGCCGATTGAAGCAGGCGACCTATGACACCTCGCAGGGTTTTGGCTTGCGCGCAGTCAAGGACGACGCCGTCGGCTACGCGCATTCCTCCGACGTCTCGCTGCCGGCGCTGATCCGCGCTGCGGACGCCGTCGCAGCGGTGCGCGGCGGTTACAGCGGAACTCTCGCCGCGGCGCCTTCGCATACCAATGTTCGGCTTTATGGCGACGACAATCCGCTGGATGCGCCCGGTTTCGAGTCCAAGGTGAAACTGCTCGCCGAGATCGACGCCTATGTGCGCGACAGGGATCCGCGGGTGCGGCAGGTGACCGCAAGCCTCAGCGCCACCTGGCAGGTGGTCGAAATCCTGCGTCCCGACGGCGAGAGCTATCGCGACATCCGCCCGCTGGTGCGCGTCAATATTTCCGTGGTCGCGGGCCAGGGCGACCGGCAGGAAAGCGGCAGCAAGGGCTATGGCGGCCGCGAGGGCTATGCGCGCTTCATCGAAACCAAGGCATGGCGGGAAGCCGCCGATGGCGCGATCCGCGAAGCTCTGGTCAATCTGGAATCGGTTCCAGCGCCGGCCGGTGAAATGGACGTGGTGCTGGGCGCCGGCTGGCCCGGCGTGATGCTGCATGAAGCGGTCGGCCACGGGCTCGAGGGCGATTTCAACCGCAAGCAGACCTCGGCTTTCGCAGGGCTGATGGGCAAGCAGGTCGCGGCCAGGGGCGTCACCGTCGTGGATGACGGCACCATGGCCTCGCGCCGCGGTTCGCTGTCGATCGACGACGAGGGCACCCCGACCAACCGCACCGTGTTGATCGAGGACGGCATTCTGGTCGGCTACATGCAGGACCGCCAGAACGCGCGGCTGATGAACATGAAGCCCACCGGCAACGGCCGCCGCCAGAGCTACGCCCATGTGCCGATGCCGCGCATGACCAACACCTATATGCTGGCGGGGCAACGCGACCCTGCGGAAATCCTGGCGTCGGTGAAGAACGGCATCTACGCCGCGAATTTCGGCGGCGGACAGGTCGACATCACCTCGGGCAAATATGTGTTCCAGTGCACCGAGGCCTACAAGATCGAGAACGGCAAGGTCGGTGCGCCCTTGAAGGGCGCGATGCTGATCGGCAACGGACCGACCGACCTGCACCGCATCACCATGGTCGGCAACGATCTCGAGCTCGATACCGGCATCGGCACCTGCGGCAAGAACGGCCAGGGCGTGCCGGTCGGCGTCGGCCAGCCGACGCTGCGCATGGAACGGATCACGGTTGGAGGAACGGGCTAGTGACGAGCGAAAACGAAACCACTGTTGCCAAGCCGACCAGCTGGCGCGCGCAGGCCATGCAATTGGCCGCCATCGTGATGGTCGTGTTCATCGCCAAGGGCGCGCTCGCCGAACCGTTTTATGTGCCGTCCGGCTCGATGGAGCCGACGCTTTTGATCGGCGATGCGCTGCTGGCGTCGAAATACCCTTACGGCTACGGCGCGGCGTCGCTGCCGATCCAGATCACGCTGCCGGAAACCGGTCGCCTGTTCGGCGATATGCCCAAGCGCGGCGACGTGGTCGTGTTCCGCTGGCCCGGCGACCGTTCGCAGGCCTGGGTCAAGCGCGTAGTCGGACTGCCCGGCGACCGCATCCAGATGCGGCAAGGCCAGCTCTTCATCAACGACCATGCCGCCACCCTGAGGCCGGATGGTATCGGTGAGGCCGAGGACGATCGCGGCGGCAGCGAGCAGGCCTACCGTTTCATCGAGACGCTGCCGAATGGCGTGACGCATGCGATCTTCAAAATGCGCGACAATGGCCGGCTCGACAACACGCAGGAAGTGACCGTGCCGGCCGGAAAGCTGTTCGTGCTCGGCGACAACAGAGACAATTCCGCCGACAGCCGCGTCCCCGTGCGCGACGGCGGCGTCGGCCTGTTGCCGATCGACAGTCTGGTCGGCCGCGCCGATGCGGTGGTCGGCTCGTGGGATATGGGCATGCGCAGCCAGCCGGTGTGGACCTGGCTGTCAGGTTTTCGCCTCGCGCGGTTTTTCACCTCCGTGCATTGAGCATGATCCGAAGATCATGCTCACTCAATGAAAGTGTGAGACCATGATCCAATCGGATCATGGTCTGCGCACGTGACCTTCGACGACGTCAGGAAAATGGCGCTGGCCTGGCCGGAGGTCGAGGACGGCACCTCCTATGGCACGCCGGCGCTAAAGGTACGCAAGAAAATGCTGGCGCGGTTGCGGGAAGATCATGACAGCCTTGTGATACCCGGCGTTTCCCTCGACGAACGCGAGATGCTGATCGAGAGCCAGCCGAAGGTGTTTTACTTCACCGATCACTACCGGGATTATCCGATGGTGCTGATCCGCCTGTCGAAGGCGAGAGGCGCCATCGTCGAGCCGCTGCTGCGCCGGCACTGGCGGACGCTGGCCTCGAAGAAGGCGGTGCGGGAATTCGACGCGCAGACCAACCAATGACCGCGTGGCCGCACCATGGACCGGGACGAATTCCTCACCGCCGCGCTTCGTAATCCCGCCAACGTAATCATCGCCGAAAAACTGTTCGAGCTGGCGCTGCCGGATGCCTGGATCGTTTCGGGGTGCCTGGTGCAGACCGTATGGAATGTGCTGACCGGGCGGGCCGTCGATTACGGCATCAACGATTACGACGTCTTCTATTTCGATCCCGATACGTCGTGGGAAGCCGAGGACGCCGTGATCCGCAAGCTGCACGATGCTTTCGCTCACCTCAACGTGACCGTCGAGGCGCGCAATCAGGCCCGCGTTCATCTCTGGTATGGCGACAAACATGGCCTGCCCTACCTGCCGCTGCGATGTTCGACGGAAGGCATCGACCGCTTCCTGACCAGGAACACGCGAATCGGCATCCGCCCTACGCGCGACGGTTACGACGTCTATGCGCCGGATGGATTTGACGACGCCGCCGGCCTGATCGTGCGGCCCAATCCGGGTGCGAATTTTTCGACCGCCAATTACCAAGCGAAAGCCCGGCGATGGAAAACGCTGTGGCCGGAAATCACGGTGTTGCCGGCGCATAGCGAATGACAGCTACCGCACCACGCCTGACGTGAACCCGGCCTTGCGGCGCGGCGGCTTGATGTCTTTCTTCAGGAAGCAGTGTGCGTCCTTGCCGGCATAGCCCGGCCGTGCGTAGGTCCAGGCGCGGCATTTGTTGTCGGCGGCGCAGGCTGCCTTGCAGGCATCATCGCCGTCGCTGCTCTCTAGTTCGAAATTCTTGTAGTCGCCGCCGAAGCGATCGATCGAGGTTTCGATCGTGCCGTTCCTGGGCTCGACCACGCCGGCGCCGCGCACGCCGGAGATGCAGCAATTGTTCTGCACGCGCGCCGGTACGTTGCTCTTGAGCCAGCAGACCGCGCCGCTGGTCGCATCGGTCGGATAGTTGAAGCTCCAGGCCCGGCAACGCCTGTCGCGCTCGCAGACCAATGCACAATCGGCGGGATCGCCCGAGGTGACCGGCGCGCTCTGATAGTCGCCGCCGGGGCGGTCGAAATTGGCCTGGGCCGCGGCCTGCCGCGCAGGCGCGAGCGCCGCCACAAAGGCGAGCGTCACCATCCACGCCCCGAGCAGGCGGCCTATCCCCATGCGATTGCTTTCGAATGCGGGCTATCCGCAAGTCGCGTCATTTGAGCGGCATCAACCTGTACGGCGGATGAACGGCCCAAAATTGCGGCAAACCGGCTGACTCAGAAAGCGTATTCCTTGTAGGCGGGTTCCACGGACCCGCCCCAGGGCCCGTTGAACTTCTCCAGCATTTCTTCGGCGGGCGTCCGGCCGGATTCGAGGATCCGCTCCAGCGGCTCGAGGTGACGGCTTTCGTCGCGGCCGGAATGATCGATGCGATTGCGCCGGCGCAAACCGGCGTGGGATAGCTTCAGGCATTCCCGCGCGATCTCGAACAGATAGCGGTCCCTGATCCGGGCCTTGAAGCCGAAACGCGGCACATCGTCGCGCAGCGCCTGACGCTCCGCGGCATTCCAGTGCCTCACGAGGTCCCAAGCGGCATTCAAGGTGTCGTTGTCATACAGGAGGCCGACCCAGAATGCCGGCAGCGCCGGCAACCGTCCCCATGGCACGCCGTCGGCGCCGCGCATTTCCAGAAAACGCTTCAGGCGCACTTCCGGGAAAATCGTCGAGAGGTGGTTGGCCCAGTCCGACAGCGTCGGCCGCTCGCCCGGAAGCGAATTGTTCCTTCCCTCGAAAAACGCCCGGAACGAGGAGCCGGCGACGTCGATATAGCTGTCGCCGCGCTTGACGAAGTACATGGGAACGTCGAGCGCGTAATCGACCCAGCGCTCGAAGCCCATACCGTCCTCGAACGCCCAGGGGATCATCCCGGCGCGGGCACTGTCGGTATCGCGCCAGATTTCGGAGCGGAACGACAAATAGCCGTTGGGCTTGCCTTCGGTGAAGGGCGAATTGGCAAACAAGGCGGTCGCGACCGGCTGCAACGCCACCGATACCCGCAGCTTCTTGACCATGTCGGCTTCGGAGCAGAAGTCGAGATTGGTCTGCACTGTGCAGGTCCGGTACATCATGTCGAGACCGTATTGGCCGACCTTGGGCATGTAATTGGTCATGATCTGGTAGCGACCCTTCGGCATCACAGGAATCTGCGACCGCGACCATGACGGCGTCATGCCGAGCCCGAGGAAGCCGATCCCCAACGGCGTGGCGATCTCGCGCACCTGCGCCAGATGCGCCATCAGTTCCGATTGGGTCTGGTGCACGGTTTCGACCGGCGCGCCCGACAGCTCGAACTGTCCGCCCGGTTCCAGCGAAATCGCGCCGCCGCCGGTGACATCATAGAGCCCGATGATGTTGCTGCGCTCCATGATCGGCTCCCAGCCGAGCAGGAGTTGCATGCCTTCCAGCAGCGCGCCGATGCCGCGCGCCCCTTCGTAAGGAACGGGGTGATGGCCCTCGAGCGTGAACGGAGTCTTCTCGTGCTCGGTGCCGATGCGGAATTCGGACGGCGGTTTCACGCCGGCTTCCAGCCACGCCACGAGTTCGTCGCGCGATTGCAGCGGCGTCATATCGATTTGGTCACGCGCCATAAAAAATCCGGATGTGGGGCGATTCGACCGAACGCGCCGTGTGGCAGGGAACATTGCGGACAATGCTGTCCGCAAAAACGAACGGGTGCATGGATATCATCGTGCGGGCACGCCGTCTCGGGCGGCGGCCGCCTTGACTTCGCTGCAGGAGCAGCCCAGCCGGTCGAGCAGACCGCAGAGCTTGATGGCGTCGGCATCCGACAGTTTGGAGCCGACGTGTTTTTCGATCGCCACCGAATAGGCGCTCCACATTTTCTTCTGCAACTCGCGTCCGGCCTCGGTGATCTCGACGAACTGGCCGCGCTTGTCGATCTTGCATTCGCGCCGCGCCGCCAGCCCCTCGTCGACCAGCCGGTCTATCAGGCGCGACGTCGAATATTGCGGGATCAGCATCTGCTTCTCCAGCTCGACCGGGCGCATCTCGCCCGACGGCGCGCGCGACAATTCGAGCAGCGCGTCATACCAGGCCAGTGGCGGGAAGCCCGCCTTCTTCAAATCCTGCTCGACGGCATCGAGCACCCGGCTCTGCACCCGCATCAGGCGGATCCATGCGGCGGTCGCCTCGGTCGAAGGTTTGCGTTTCATGGTTTAGTCCGTATCTGTCACACCCGAGTGTACCGCACTAAATGCAGCTGCATCAATCTTGACTATTTCAAGCAGGCGCATTTAGTCATCTAATAGCGTTTTCAAGTGAAGGGCGCAGCGGTTCACGTGAAGAAAACCGGCCAAAACGGGGATTCGGAGCCTGGATCGGCTTCGGTTATACCGGGCTGAACCGTCCAGCCTCCGGCAACGTTAAGCCAAGATTTCCAAGGGACGGAAAACGGAAGGAAAATCCAATGAAACTGTATTATTCGCCAGGCGCCTGCTCGCTCTCCCCCCACATCGCACTTCTGGAGGCTGGCCTCCCCTATGATCTGGTCAAGGTCGATTTGCGCGCCAAGAAGCTGGAAAACGGCGACGACTATCTGAAGGTCAATCCGAAGGGCCAGGTTCCGGCGCTGGCGCTGGATTCAGGCGAACTCGTCACGGAAGGCCCGGTCATCGTCCAGATGATCGCCGACAAAGCCGTGAACAAAAACCTCGCGCCTGCCCGCGACAGCGCTGAGCGCTACAAGCTCATGGAGTGGCTCAACTTCATCACGACCGAGCTGCACAAGAATTTCGGTCCGATGTTCTCGCCCATACTGGCCGACGACGCCAAGGCCTTCTTCAAGGACCGCGTGATGGGCAAGTTCAAGTACGTCGACAGCGCGCTCGCCGGCAAAGATTACGTGATGGGCAAGCAGTTCACCGTCGCCGACGCCTATCTGTTCACGATGCTGAACTGGGCGGAGCGGCTGAAGTTCGATCTCTCGGGCTTGCCGAACCTCACAGCCTACAAGGCCCGCGTCGGTGCGCGCCCCAAGGTCCAGGAAGCGCTGACCAAGGAAGGCCTGATGAAGGCGGCGTGAGGTTTCGCGGGTTGCGATGACCAAAGGGCCGGTTCAATGATCCGGCCCTTATTGTTTCGCTCCGTCATGCCCGGGCAGAAGCGCGAAGCCCGTCTTCGCGCCAGACCATAAACCCATAAATCTGCCGGGCGGGCAGCTTGCGAGGTCCGCTATGCGCTGGAAGCGGACATTTGCGCTGGCGTTCAGCATGTCCGCTTTGTGCCAAAGATCGGGATAGGGGGGAGCCTTTCGGCTCCGCCCCTCCCACACCACCGTGCGTACGGGTCCGTACACGGCGGTTCGAGAAGTTGCGCTAACGCGTTTCGATCAAGGTTGGGAGACCGAGCGATTTGAAGTAGGCGTTGGAAAGCCCAACAGAAAGGGCCTTGCTCCGGGCGATGTGCCAGGGGCCACGGCCGCTGCCGGCCGTATTGCGCAGTTCCCCCGAGACTCGCAGTGCGATCAGCGCCGCACGACGGCGACGTGGTGTTTTCCACTGACGCCACAGAGCGGCCCGCGATCGCAGCCGGACCCAGCGAGTGAGAGCGATCAACACCTCGGGCGTTTCGCAAAAGCCGAAATAGCCGCGCCAGCCCCGCATATACGGGACCAGTTCTTCCATTGTCGTCTTGATGCTGACGCCCTTGGCCCTTCGCGTGATCTCCCGGATTCGCCGCTTGAACCGCTCCAGCGATTTCGGCGCGATCGTGCGCTTGATACCGGACCAGCCGTGAAGCTGAACCCGAGGAACTTCCGCTCCTGCGGTCGTGCCACCGCGCTCTTGGCCTCGTTTACCTTCGAGCTTGAGCTTTTGTGTGACGAAGCGCGTAATGCTCTGCCATCACCCGCTGACCCGCGCGTTCGCTGCGAACGTAGATGTTGCAGTCGTCCGCATAACGAACAGAAGCGGTGTCCGCGGCGACTCCAACTCGCGGTCGAGTTCGTCGAGCACGAGGTTACTCAGCAGTGGCGAAAGCGGTCCTCCTTGCGGAGTTCCTTCTCACGCCGGGGCTGACCAGTCCGTTCTCCATCACCCCGGCATTCAGGAATGCCCGGATGAGCTTCAACAGCCGCTTGTCCTCGTATCGCGCTTCGGCGATCTGCGCCCATCAGCTTGTCGTGATTAACTCGATCAAAGAACTTTTCCAAATCGAGATCGATCACCCATCCGTAGCCTTGCGCGATGTATCTGCTGCGCTTGAGCCACAGCGTGATGCGCCGATCGACGCGGTCGAAACCCGTAGCTGTATTCGGAAAACGTCGGATCCCATCGCCCTTGCAGAACCTGCATCACCGCTTGCTGGATGAAGCGATCCACGCACGGTTGGGACGCCGAGTTTCGCACCCCTCCATCCGGCTTCGGGATTTCCACCCGCCTCACCGGTTTCGGTTCGTAGGTCCCGTTCAGCAATTGCTCCCGGATAGCCGGCCAGTGCTGCCTCAGATACGCCTCCGCGTCGATCGACCGTCATCCGGTCGACGCCCGCGCTACCTTTGTTGCCCTTCAACCTGCCGCAATGCTTCCTTCAGGTTCTGCTCGTTCACATACCTCCTCCATGATTTGACTCTGTGTTGGCTGGGCGTTCGGTGCTCACTCACCACCGAGAGCGATTCGATGTCTCCCCGTCCCGCCTGCCGGGCTTCACCCGTCGGCGCCGATGAGAAGTCCAGTCTCAACTGGATATTCAGCCGCTTGTCGCTCTCGAGATATCATGTCCTACTTGCCTCTCCTCTCGTTCGGGCCTTCAGCCATCGTTTCCGGTTCGGCCTATCTGTTGCTCCACCTTTCGGCGACGGAGTGCCTCACTAGCCTTGCCGACGGCATGGCCTACTACGCCCTCTGCTGACTTCTGCCCTGCGGTCAGACCGCCTTACGGCGCCCTCAGTCGCCGAAGCGACACAGAGCAGATCTCCTGGGGTAAGTTCAGTCGCCTTCCGTGCACCGTCGCCGGATCTACGCTTCGCATCCTTGATGGATATGGACTTCGCGGTAAGTGGCCCGCTCGTCCGACGCTCGCGCCTTGTACCCGGTTCTTGTCCATCGGCTCGCACGTTTGCTCTACGCTTCCTTCAGACCTCGCCTCGCGGCGACAGCCCTTGCGTTGTCGCTAACCCTTCACCTCCATCAGGTTGGGTAGAGGACTTTCACCTCCAAGCTACTGAACATGCCCAGCACACCACTAAATCGCTCGCGCGATAGCCCGCTGCGGCGGGGCTGGCCGTGGATGGTCGATGGGCTGTCGGCCGACGATGAGCATGATCGGACGTGTGGACCCCAAGGCATTGCGCCAAACGTTCAAGGGAGACGCCGTTGCCTAGAACTGTCGCTTTCGCGACCGCCGTTGTGCTGACGCTATGGTGCACCGTATGTACGCCGACGGCTGACGCATGGGCCACGCCTCTGGAGCGCGTAGAGTTTGAAGGCGCCGATCAACGGCTCATTTCGGGCGGGCTCATTCGGGGCGACCACATACAGGGGTATCTGGCCAAGCCCGAGGGTGCTGGGCCTTTTCCCGCGGTCATCGGGCTGCATGGCTGTGGCGGCATGCCCGACACGACAAAGCGAAAACTGGTCGATGAACTTGTTGGCTCGGGTTATGTCGTTCTGCTGGTCGATAGCTTTGCCACGCGGGGTGTAGAGCACGCCTGCACTGGGGGATATTCGGACGTCGCCGGCATGCGCAGGTCGGATGCCTATGGTGCCCTAGCCTTCTTGGCTCGCCAGACCTTCGTCGACCCACAACGTGTGGCCGCGGTCGGCTTCTCGCAAGGTGGTTGGGTCGCCCTCTTGGTGGCAGAAGCAAATTCGTTCGAACCGTTCGTCGGTCCAAGCAATTTAGGGTTTCGTGCAGTGGTTGCGCTTTATCCCTTGTGCAAGGGGGTAGTGGGGCGCCTGGTGATACCCACACTCATTCTTGTTGGAGCCCTCGACGATTGGACGCCGGCGGCAGACTGCTCCGAGAAAATTGACGCCTGGCGCACCGACGGAGTGCCGATCGAGCAAGTCGTCTACCCCGGCGTTCACCACAGTTTCTACTACCCTGAGCTCCAGCCCGGCAGGACCATTTTTGGTCACTGGCTGGAATACAACGAGGAGGCAGCCACCGATGCGACCCGCAGGATGCGGGAATTTCTTAAGCGCCACCTAAACTGAGGGCGTGCCAAGTTGACTTCTCCTCTGGGTCAATCGCTACAGGGCGTTGGCCGTTAGGTCGTGTCCGAAGTCCGCTTTGGTCCGATAGTGTTGCAAAAGTCGAAAATCGAACAACCCTAAAAATCTCGCGAAACTTGATCTTTGGACTTCTCTGCTGCTGCGTCGCTTTTCAACGCCACTACGGAGGTCCGTGATCGATTTTGGATGAAGCGATATGGTCCCTCACGTCGCTGCGCGCTAGACGCATCAGCGGCTCTAACAATTTTCGTGCGCCTCCCCGAAAAGACTTTTGCAACAATATCTGCCAGAAGCGGTCATTCCGGCACGCCCGCGATCCGGAAAGCTTGTGCCAATCTTTCGATATCTTCCGCCCTTCGAAATGTGGCAACGTCCTTGATTCGGGAAATGCGTAGGGTGGGATCCAGTTGCAGTGCGAGCATGCACGTCTTTCGTGCTTCTTCAACGCGTCCAGACATCGCATGGCATGCCATCATGATACGGTGTCCGGCCAAGAAATTGGGTTGCCGCCGGATAGTAGCTGCCGCCCACGATGAGGCCTCCTCATTGCGGCCAGCCATAAAATGAGCCCAAGCCATCCCGGAATGGGCAGTGAATATCGATGGATCCAGCGGGCTCAAACGCAACGCGACTTGGAATTGCTCGATCGCGGCATCGATTTCCCCGAGCCAAAGACGGATCCACCCCATCCAATATCGTGCGGTAGCCTGATTTGGATCTAGATCTATCGCCCGCGAGACAAGGTCCGCGCCTTCCTCGATCTCACCCACTACAAAGGCGAGCGCATGTCCGGCCCGTGCAAGCACTGATGGATCGTCCTGATCGAGTTCGATCGCCCGCCTCGCGAGACGGCGGGTTTCAGCTATTTCCTCGGCAGCATCGGTGCGCCAGCCGAAGGATTTCCTTTGAATATAACAACGGGCGCCGAGCGCGTACGCTGCGGCAAATTCGGGATCGATACCACTGGCAATTTCCGTGAGCTTGAGCGCTTCAGTAGTCTCTTCGCGGGTGCGCCGATAAAAGGCGGCGAGCGCACGAAGATAGTAGTCATACGCCTGAAGACTTCCGGTCGGTTTGCGCTGTGCGCGCTCGATCTCGGCGCGCTGCAGTTGAGGAGCGATTGCGCCGATCACACTGCTCGTCACCCGATCCTGCAGATCGAAAATATCTTCAAGCAAGCTGTCGAACCGATCCGCCCAGAGATGCATTCCTGTTGCGGCATCGATGAGCTGTCCAGTGATGCGAATGCGATTAGCCGCCTTTCGGACGCTGCCCTCGAGCACATAGCGAACGCCAAGTTCACGCCCGACTTGCTTAATATCGACGGCTTTGCCTTTGTACGTGAAGGTAGATTGTCGCGCGATGACGAACACGGATTTTGAACGCGACAGTCCCGTGATGATGTCTTCCACCATGCCGTCGGCGAAGTATTCCTGCTCCGGACCGCCGCTCATGGTCTCAAACGGCAGCACAGCGATGGAGGGCTTGTCGGGAAGCGGGAGAGCGGGTTTCGGCTGTTCCGCAAGAGTATCGCTGACCGCCTCGCCTGCGGGCTTCTTTTCCCGAACCGTACCGACGAAACGGAAGCCCTTGCGTGGCAGTGTCTTGATCAGGCGCTGTTCCTCACCGGAGTCGCCGATCACGCTCCGGGCGGCATTTAGGCGCGTTGTCAGCGCCGCATCGGACACGATACGCCCATTCCAGATGGCGTCGATGAGGTCGTCCTTGCTGACGACGCGTTCCCTATTGCGGATAAGGTAGTCCAGCAGGTCGAATACCTGTGGCGCGACGGATACGACATCCGCCCCGCGATGCAACTCGCGCCGGTCCGTGTCGAATGCGTAGTTCTCGAAGAAATATCGCAAGCTGCCAACCCCCTTGGTTGGGCCCCCGATTGTCGAGGCTCTAGCAACGGTTGCGATGCAAAGAATAAGCCGCCGATAAGGAAAATGTAAGCCGAATGTCAAGCGCGTCGCCATGCGGCTTGCTACCCCGAAAGCATGGAAACAACGTTCCGGGAGACGCCGCAATGACCATCGCTCACAGCACAGACAATTTAAGGCGGACGATCACATCGCGAAACCGAGCCAGCTTCTTCAAGGGCCATTGGCGTGCGATTCAAGCGTGGCGCGAACGGGAGAGAATACGCACCGAACTGCTGAGTTTCAGTGACAGAGAACTGAGGGATATCGTATCACACACGGCGAAATCGACTACTTCGTCTCGAACCGCACTGTCGACCCCCGGTGCATTTGACCATCCCCCGATGAATGCCTGATATCCGAAACCCTTGCACGACCAAAACTGGACACGATCACGCGCACATTCCCCCGGGGCCGACTTCCGGTATGGGTCATTCGCTACAGGGGTGAACCAGCGGCAGGTCTGGCCATGTCAGCTATGCCACCGAAAGCGGAAGTAAATTTAGAACATTAACGGCTGGAGAGAGGGCCGGATCGATGATCCGGCCCTTTTCGTTTCGTCATTGCGAGCCAACGGGTCGCGCAAATGGGCGCCCGATGACAGGCTCCGCGAAGCAATCCATCCCTCCGCGTAAAGAAAGAATGGATTGCTTCGTCGCAAGTGCTCCTCGCAATGATGGGGCCTACGCCGCCGCCATCTTCTTCGGCGGGAAGCGGCCATAAAAAGTCTCGCCCTTGGCGGCCATCTCCTCCAGGAGTTTCGGCGGCGTGAAGCGGGAGCCGTATTTGGCTTCGAACTTGTGGCAGAGCTCGACGAACTTTTTGGTGCCCATGAAGTCGATATAGGACAGCGTGCCGCCGGTGAACGGGGCAAAGCCGAAGCCGAGAATCGAGCCGACATCGGCCTCGCGCATGTCGGTGATGACGCGGTCCTCGACGGTGCGCGCGGCTTCCACCGCCTGCACCACCAGGAAGCGCTGCTTCAGTTCCTCGACGTCGAGCGTATCCGGATCGAGATGCTTCGGCTGCAAGGCGCCGAGGCCCGGCCACAGGCTCTTCTGGCCCTTGCCCTTCTCGGGATAATCGTAAAAGCCCTTGCTGTTCTTGCGGCCGAAGCGGCCCTGTTTTTCGACCATCTCAACCATCAGTTTCTTGTGCGCCTGGTCGATGGCGTTGGCGCCGAGATCGGCTTCGGTCGCCTTCATGATCTTGAGCCCGAGATCGAGCGCGACCTCATCCGACAGCGACAAAGGTCCGACCGGCATGCCGGCCATTCGGGCGGTGTTCTCGATCATCGCCGGCGGCACGCCTTCGAGCAGCATCTCGTTGCCTTCCGAGATGTAGCGCAGCACGCAGCGGTTGGCGAAGAATCCGCGCGAATCATTGACGACGATCGGGGTCTTGCCGATGACGCGGACGTAATCCAGCGCGGTGGCGAGCGCGACATCGCCGGTGTTCTTGCCGACGATGATCTCGACCAGCATCATCTTCTCGACCGGCGAGAAGAAGTGGATGCCGATGAACTTGCCCTGGTCCTTGAACTCTTCCGCCAGCGAGTTGATCGGCAGCGTCGAGGTGTTGGAGGCGAAGATGGCGTCACCCTTCAGCAGCGGCTGCGCTTTCGCATAGGTCTCCGCCTTTACTTTTCTATCCTCGAACACGGCCTCGATGATGAGGTCGCAATCCCTGAGGACGCCATAGTCCGCGGTCGCGCTGATGCGCGACAGGATGGCGTCGCGATCGCTCTCCTTGGCGCGGCCCTTCTTGATCAGGTCATCGATCACGGATTGCGCGTGGCCCTTGCCCTTGTCGGCGCTTTCCTGGTCGCGGTCGATCAGCACCACTTCGATGCCGGCGCGCGCCGAGACGTAACCGACGCTGGCGCCCATGAAGCCTGCGCCGATCACGGCAAGTTTTTTCACCTTGGTCGGCGGGACATTCTGGGGACGGCGGGCACCCTTGTTCAGTTCCTGCATCGACAGGAACAGGCTGCGGATCATCGCGGCGGCCTCCTTCGAGCGCAGGATATGCGTGAAGTAGCGCGACTCGACGCGGAGCGCCGCGTCGATCGGCAACTGCAGGCCTTCGTAGACGCAGCTCATGATGGCGCGCGCCGCCGGATAATTGTCAAAGGTCTCCCGCCGGTAGATCGCGTTGCCCGCCGGGAACATCTGCATGCCCATCTTGGAGAAAACAGGTCCGCCCGGCAGCTTGAAGCTCTTCTCGTCCCAGGGAGCGACGGCCTTGCCGCCGCCCTTGATCCAGTCCTTGGCCGCCTTGATCATGTCGGCGGCCGGAACGATCGCGTGAATGAGATTGAGCGCCTTGGCCCTGGCGAGGTTGATCGCCTCACCCTTCAGGAGCAGCTGCATCGCGTCCTGCGGCGAGACGATGCGCGGCACGCGCTGGGTGCCGCCGGCGCCCGGGAACAGGCCGACCTTGACTTCCGGCAGGCCGAGCCGGGTCTTCGGATTATCCGCCGCAACGCGGTAATGGCAGGACAGCGTCAGCTCAAAACCGCCGCCGAGCGCGAGCCCGTTGATCGCGGCGACCCACGGCTTGCCTGAAGTTTCGATGCTGCGAAACACCAACGAGAACCGGCGGCTCTGGTCGAACAGCACCTGGTTGGCGGCTTCCTCGCCCTTGGCTTTCAGCATATCCGCATATTGGTGGCTCATGCCTTCGAGCATCGACAGGTCGGCGCCGGCGCACAGCGCTTCCTTGCCCGAGGTGATGACGACGCCCTTTACGGCGGCATCAGCGGTGGTCTGCTTGACGATCTCCTCGAGTTCGACGACCGAAGTCTCGTCGAGCACGTTCATCGAACGGCCGGGGGTGTCCCACGTAACCAGCACGATGCCGTCGGCGTCGGTTTCCAGCTTGAAATTCTTGAAGGCCATGTTGGTCACTCCCAATGCCAAATCGTATGATGATCGTAGTTGGGCAAAGGCGGCACTTGGCGCCGTGCCCACCATGTTGATCTGGTGTCCGCGGTGGTGGGCACGCTTTGCTTTGCCCACCCTGCGATCTTGAAATCACACCCGCTCGATGATCGTCGCGGTGCCCATGCCGCCGCCGATGCACAGCGTCACCAGCGCGGTCTGTTTGTTGGTGCGCTCGAGTTCATCGAGCACGGTGCCGAGGATCATCGCCCCTGTTGCTCCGAGCGGATGGCCGAGCGCGATCGCGCCGCCATTGACGTTGATCTTGCTGCTGTCGATGTCGAAGGCCTGCATGTAGCGCAGCACCACCGACGCAAAGGCCTCGTTCAGTTCGAACAGGTCGATGTCCGATTTCTTCATGCCGGAACGCTCAAACAGCTTTTCGGTGACGTCGACCGGACCGGTCAGCATCATCGCGGGCTCCGAGCCGATATTGGCAAACGCACGGATCTTCGCGCGTGCCTTCAGGCCGTGCTTTGCACCGGCCTCCTTGCTGCCGAGCAGCACCGCACCGGCGCCGTCGACGATGCCGGAGGAGTTGCCGGCATGGTGCACGTAGTTGATGCGTTCGACCTCAGGGTGCGACTGGATCGCCACCGCGTCGAAGCCGCCCATCTGCCCCATCGCCACAAACGACGGCTGCAACTGACCGAGCGACTGCATCGTTGTGGTCGGCCGCATGTGCTCATCCTTGGCAAGGATGGTGAGGCCGTTGATGTCCTTCACCGGCACCACCGAATTCTTGAAGCGGCCCTCTTCCCAGGCCTTTGCGGCGCGCTGCTGGCTCTGCACCGCGTAGGCATCGACGTCGTCGCGCGAGAAACCATATTTGGTCGCGATCAAATCGGCCGAGACGCCCTGCGGCATGAAATAGGCCGGCACCGCCATCGAGGGATCCATCGGCCAGGCGCCGCCGGAGGCGCCGATGCCGACGCGGCTCATCGATTCGGCGCCGCCACCGATCGTCAGTTCATGCTGGCCGCTCATGATCTGGGCGGCGGCGAAATTCACCGCATCGAGGCCCGAGGCGCAGAAGCGGCTGATCTGGACGCCGGGGACGGCCTGGCCGAGCCCGGCCTTCAGCGCCGCAAAGCGGGCGATGTCTGAGCCGGCCTCGCCGACCGGATCGACCACGCCGAGCACGACGTCGTCGACGATGTCTTTGCCCAGATTGTTGCGCTCCTTCAGCGCCTGCAGCGGCACGGTGGCAAGCGCCAGCGCGGTGACCTCATGCAGCGCGCCATCGGCCTTGCCGCGGCCGCGCGGGGTGCGAACGTGATCGTAGATATATGCCTCAGGCATGACGCCCTCCTGATATGAGGATCATAATATATAGACCATCTCCGGCTTGAGCATGATGTTTTCGGAAAAAAAGTGTTCACTTTTCCGGATCGTGCCTGATGTCGAAGAAGTCGCGGGTCGTTTGCGGGAAACAGCGAAACAATCTCAGAACGCTTCCGCCGCCAATTCCATGGTGGTCGCGCTTCCGGTCTGGATGCGCGCCAGATGGACCGAGGTCTCCGGCAGCATCCGCTCCATGAAGAAGCGGCCGGTCACGAGCTTGGTGGTCAGATAGGGCGTGGCACCCCCGGCCGCAATCTTGTCCTGCGCCACCTTGGCCATCCGCGCCCACATATAGGCGAAGGTGACGAGCCCGAACAATTGCATGTAGTCGGTGGCGGCAGCACCGGCATTGTCGGGTTTTGCCAACGCGTTCTGCATCAGCCAGCCGGTGGCCTGCTGCAGATGGCCGAGCGCGGTCGAGAGTGGTGTCACGAACGACTTCATGGCCTCGTCGCCGCCGTGCTCCTTGGCGAAGGCTGCGACCTCGCCGAAGAACGCCATCGCGGCGCGGCCGCCGTCGCGCGGCAATTTGCGCCCCACCAGGTCGAGCGCCTGAATGCCGTTGGCGCCCTCATAGAGCATCGCGATGCGCGCATCGCGCACGAACTGCTCCATGCCGTGTTCGGCGATATAGCCGTGGCCGCCATACATCTGCTGCGCCAGTACAGCGTTGGAGAATCCAACATCGGTCATCACGCCCTTCATGACCGGCGTCATCAGGCCCATGTGATCGTCGGCCTCCTGGCGATCCTTGGGGTCGGAGGAGCGGTGCGCGACGTCGCTCTTCAGCGCGGTCCAGATCACCATGGCACGCGCCGCCTCGTTGAAGGCGCGGATGGTAAGCAGCACGCGGCGCACATCCGGATGCACGATGATCGGGTCAGCCGGCTTGTCGGGTGCCTTGGCGCCCGACAGCGCGCGGCCCTGCAACCGTTCGCGGGCATAGGACACCGCGTTCTGATAGGCGACTTCGGATTGCGCCAGGCCCTGCACCGCGACGCCGAGGCGGGCCTCGTTCATCATCACGAACATGCCCTGCATGCCCTTGTTTTCCTCGCCGATCAGCCAGCCGGTGGCGCCGTCGTAATTCATCACGCAGGTGGAATTGCCGTGAATACCCATCTTGTGCTCGATCGAGCCGCAGGACACGCCGTTGCGCTGCCCGAGCGAGCCGTCGGCATTGACCAGCACCTTGGGCACCACGAACAGCGAGACGCCCTTGATCCCGGCGGGCGCGCCTTCGATGCGCGCCAGCACCAGATGGACGATGTTGTCGGTGAGATCATGCTCGCCGGATGAGATGAAGATCTTGGTGCCCGTGATCTTGTAGCTGCCGTCGGCCTGCTTGACGGCTTTGGTGCGCAAAAGGCCCAAATCGGTGCCGCATTGCGGCTCGGTAAGGTTCATGGTGCCGGTCCACTCGCCCGCCACCATCTTCGGCACGAACATCTTCTTCTGTTCGGGCTTGCCGTGCACCATCAGCGCTGCGGTCGCGCCCATGGTCAGGCCGCCATACATCGAAAACGCCATGTTGGCCGAACACTGGAATTCGGTAACGGCTTGGCTCAGCGTGACCGGCAGTCCCTGCCCGCCATATTCCGCCGGCGCCGATAAGCCGAGCCAGCCGCCTTCGGCGACCTGCCTGAAGGCTTCCTTGAAGCCCTTCGGCGTGGTGACGCTGCCGTCATCATGCCGGACGCAGCCCTCGAGATCGCCGACGCGATTGAGCGGCTGCAGAACTTCCTCCGAGAGCTTGGCGGCTTCGCCCAGGATCGCCTCGCGGACGTCTGCTGATGCGTCGGTGAAGCCGGGGAGATTGTCGTAGCGGTCGATCTGGAACACATCGTTGAGCAGAAACGTGACGTCTTCCACGGGGGCTTTGTAGATCGGCATAGTGTTCTCCCGGCAGGGCAGAATGAATTGGCGGACGATTTGGGGTGAGTTTTCTGGGCAGCAGACGCTTACGTTCCGTATGCGGACCTTATCCGGTTCCGGGGGTCCTAGGGAGATCAGGCAGCAAATATCGGGGCGGAAGTGGCAAGGCGGACGAGGAGGTAAAGCTCAACTCTTGGCCAGTTGGGCTCCCATCAATTGGTGCAGCAGGTTCATCGCCTTGAGCGGGCGCACCATCACCTTGAAATGCGTGATCTTGCCATCCGCGAACGTGATGATGTCGACGCCGTTGATCTTGATGCCGTCGATTTCTTTTTCGAATTCGAGCACCGCGCCATTGTCGCTGCGCCATTCGCCGACATATTTGAAGCCCGGGCCGCCGAGCACCTTCTCGGCGCTCGCGAGATATTTGAAGGTGATGTCGCGTCCGCGTTGCGGCGCATGGACCACGGGGCTCTCAAACACCGCATCGGGGTGCAGCAGGTCCCAGAGCGCCGCCTGGTCGTGCGACTTCATGTAGCCGTACCACTTGTCGAGTGCGGTCGTGGTCATGGTGCGTCTCCGATCGGTTCCAAAGCGCCTTCAGCCCAATCCTTTATGCAAGTTGACGCATATGCAACTTTGTGCATAAAGTCAACGCGACAGATTGATCCAAGATGGCCAGATAGAGGATCGCCGTAGTGGCGCTCGGTGACGCAATCCTTGCCTGTCTGACGGAACGGCCGATGTCGGGCTATGAGCTCGCCAAGACGTTCGATTCCTCGATCGGGTTCTTCTGGAAAGCCGACCACCAGCAGATCTACCGCGAGCTCTCAAAACTCAGGGACCGTGGTCACATCCAGGGCCACGAGGTCGTCCAATCCGGCAAGCCCAACAAGCTGGTCTACACCTTGACGCCGGAGGGCCGCGCCGCGCTGCGGCACTGGGCCGCCCGGCCAAGCAGCCCGCCATCGATCAAGGACGACCTGCTGGTGCGGCTTTGCGCGCTGGATAGCGTCGACATCGAACCCTTGCGCGCCGACCTGATGGCCCGGCTGGAACACCATCGCGACCGCTTCGCCCGCTACGAGCGCATCCTCAACAAGTTGTTCCCCGACGGCACGGCATCCTCTGTCGCCGATACCGGCAAGCTGCTTGGCCTGCACATCGGGCTTCGCCATGAACGCACTGTGGCGGAATGGTGCGAAGAGGCGATCGAGGCGTTGTCCGCGATCTCCCACCCCTCAAGTGTCCTGCTGCTCGAGGACTCCCGGCGCGAAAACAACGGCTGATCGACCACGGAACCCGGCCGATTTCACGCCGAAAGTAACTTTAAGGCCGTGTGGCCGCATTCCTTAACTCGTTATTTACCGTAACGCGAAAAAGTCAGGATCTGAGGCAGACGACCTGCGCGGAATTCGATTGTCTCCTAGGTGGGACGCGTGGGGAGGCTGTAGGCGCAAGGAGCGCCGGAGTCGGAACCGGACGAGAGCATGAATTCGCGCGTATCGTGGAGTGTTGACGGCATCGATCCATCCGTCCGCGAAAGGGCCGAGGCGGCCGCGCGCCGTGCTGGCATGTCGCTGAGCGACTGGCTCAATTCCACCATCGGCGAATCGGCCCCTCCGAGCTTCCGCGCCCCCTACGAGCAGCCGCAAGCGATGCCGAGCCAGGAAAGCCGCGACGTCGCTGATATCCACCAGCGGCTCGATTCGATCACCCGGCAGATCGACCAGATTTCGCGCCCCGCTCCGCGCAACGACGCGCCCCGCGGCGAAACGTCCCGCGGCGAGCCGACCGTCGCGCGGCAGTTGAACGACGCCATCTCGCGCCTCGACGCGCGGCTGTCGCAGATTTCAAACCCGACCGCGCGGCCGGCCCCGATGCAGGACGGGCAGCGCCAGACCGAGGCCGTCGAGCACGCCGCAGCACAAGTCTCTCGTCCCTCGCCGCCACTGAACCCGGCCTCCTTCGATTCGGCGATCGCCGAAATCGTCGCGCGCCAGAACGAACTGGATGGTCCGCCGCCGCGGCAGGTGCCGCCGATGGCGCCGAGCGCCCCTCAGATGGCGTCCTACGCGCCGCCGATGCCGCAGCCTGCGCCTGCGCCGGCAGGTCCCGATTTCTCCTCGCTGGAACGTCATCTGATCAAGATCACGAGCCAGATCGAGTCGTTGCAACGCCCCGATCATGTCGAGCAGTCGATTGCGGCTTTCCGCAGCGAACTCGCCGAAATCCGCCTCGCCATCACCGAGGCGATGCCGCGCCGGGCGGTCGAATTGATCGAGAACGAAATCCGCTCGCTGTCGCGCCGCATCGAGGACAGCCGCCAGAACGGCACCGACGCCCAGATGCTGGCCGGCATCGAGCGCGCGCTGGGCGAAATCTACGATGCCCTGCGGTCGTTGAAGCCTGCCGAGCAACTCACCGGCTATGACGACGCGATCCGCAATCTCGGCGCCAAGCTCGATCTGATCCTGCGTTCGAACGACGATCCGTCCACGGTTCATCAGCTCGAAGGCGCGATCGCGGCGCTTCGTTCGATCGTCTCCAACATTGCCTCCAACGACGCGCTGTTGCGGCTTTCCGAAGACGTGCATGCGCTGTCGGCCAAGGTCGATCAATTGTCCCGCTCAGGCGGCAACCAGGAATTGTTCGCCAGTCTCGAACAGCGCATTGCCGCACTGACCTCGTCGATCGAAACGCGCGAGCGGCCCGCAGCAGGCGATAACTCGGAATATATCGAGGGCGCGCTGCGCAACCTGTCCGAACGCCTCGACCGCATCCCCGTCGGCAACGACAACGCATCGGCGTTCGCCCATCTCGAACAGCGCGTGTCGTACCTTTTGGAACGGCTTGAGACCTCCAGCAATCCCGGCTCCGGCAATCTCGGCCGGGTCGAGGACGGGCTGCAGGACATCCTGCACCATCTCGAGCGGCAGCAAGCCAATCTGGTGGCGCTCGCCGACAACAGCCGCAGTTACAGCGCGCCGCAGCCGATGGACTCCGACATCGTCGATGCCGTCAAGCGCGAATTATCCGATATCCGTTTCAGCCAGTCGGAAACCGATCGCCGCACCCAGGAATTGCTGGAGACCGTCCACAACACGCTCGGCCATGTGGTCGATCGCCTGGCGACGATCGAAGGCGATCTGCGCGCGGTTCGCGCCCCACCCCCTGCCGCAGCGCCCGCCCCCGCACCGGCAGAAGCGCGCGAGGAAGCGCCGCGCGCGGCGATGCCCCCGTCGAGCTTTGCGCCGTCGGCCTATGTGCCGCAGGCGCCCGCGCCTCAGGACTTCTCGCCGGAGCCGAAACCGGAATTGCCGAATCCTGCAGCCGCGCAGGAGCATTTCGCCGCCGCCCCGCGCGAATTCCATGCCGCCCAGCCGGTATTGCCGCCGGTCGCCGCGCCGATGCCGCCGCGCGCCGTCAGCGAAATCCTCGAGCCACACGCCGCACCTCCGCGCACCGTGATCGCGCCGGAGCTGCCGCCGGATCATCCGCTGGAGCCGGGCACACGTCCGGCCGGACGGGCGTCGTCGCCATCCGAGCGGATCGCGGCTTCCGAGAGCGTGATCAACGAAATTACCGCAGCCGCCAAGGAGCCGGTCAGCTCATCGAGCTTCATCGCCGCCGCGCGCCGTGCCGCGCAGGCCGCCGCCGCCGCGCCCCCCAACGAGAAGGCGGCGAAGGCCGCTGCGAAAGCCGCCGCCAAGGCCTCGCCCAAAATCGCCATCGACAATGGCAAGGCTGGCAGCAAGGAACCTTCGAACATCACCTCCAAGATCCGCTCGCTGCTGGTTGGCGCGAGCGTGGTCGTGATCGTCCTCGGCACCTTCAAGATGGCGATGACGCTGCTCGACACCGGCAGCGCACCGGAAATGCCGGCGATGGAAAATTCCGCCGATACGGCACCGTCAGCGAATCCTGCCGAGAACGGCGCCAGGCCCGCGACGCCGGCGCCGGCTGCGCCCTCCATGACTTCGCCGACCCCGATCGGCAAGCAATCCAACAACAGTCCGGCGCCGAATACGCTGGATAGTGCGCAGGTCGCGATCCCTCAGAACGCGGTGTCGCCGACCGATGCCAGCGACATCACCAGCGCGATCCCGAAGACGCCGGCCTCCGGCAAGCCTGCGATGATACAGATACCGCCGAACGAAGCTCTGCCGGATGGCATCGGTGGACCGGTGCTGCGCGCCGCAGCGCTGAAGGGTGATCCGACCGCGGCCTATGAGGTCGGCGTGCGCTTTGCCGAGGGCAAGGGCATTGCGCCGAACCTCGACGAAGCCGCGAAATGGTATGACCGCGCGGCGCAGGCCGGCGTGGTGCCCGCGGTATTCCGGCTCGGCACCTTCTACGAGAAGGGCATGAGCGTGAAAAAGGACGTCGAGATCGCGCGACGTTATTATTTGCAGGCGGCTGATCGCGGCAGCGCCAAGGCGATGCATAATCTCGCCGTGCTCGACGCCGACGGTGGCGGCAAGGGTGCCGATTACAAGAGCGCGTCGCAATGGTTTCGGAACGCGGCCGATCGCGGCGTCGCCGACAGCCAGTTCAACCTCGGCATCCTCTACGCCCGCGGCATCGGCGTCGAACAGAACCTCGCCGAATCGTTCAAATGGTTCAGCCTGGCGGCGGCGCAGGGCGATGCGGACGCCGGCCGCAAGCGTGACGATATCGCCAAGCGCCTCGATGCCCAGTCGCTGGCTGCGGCCAAGCTCGCGATCCAGACCTTCACACCGGAACCCCAGCCTGACGACGCCATCAATGTGGCAGCCCCGGCCGGCGGCTGGGACAGTGCCCCCGCGCCGGCCAACCCCGCAGCCAAGCCGGTTGCGACCAAGCGCGCCGCCGCATTAAAGCCGGCGGCGACGCCAGCAGCGACGCAGTAGACCTACGCATCGCGGTCAGTATTCGGCGTAGATTTCGATGATGTTGTCCTCGGGATCGCGAAAGAACAGCGTGCGGTGGCGCCAGTCGGGCAGATCGGTTGGCCCCCTTAGGATCGGCACACCCCTGGCGACCAATTCCGCATGGCAGGCATCGACTGCCGGTGGCGGCACCCGAAAGGCAAGCTGGACCGCCGCCAATCCGGGCACTGATTTGCCATCGTCGCAGACGCTCCACGCTCCACGGGGCCGCAGCGTCAGGAGTGCGGCACCCACGCGAAAACTAACCCAGTTCTCGAGGTCGGTCTCGATCGGAAACTTCATGATATCGCGGTAAAACGCGCGCGTTGCCGCCATCTTGCTGCACAACAGGACCGTATAATCGAGGTTGGAAATTCCACCCAGGCTCACTGCGATATTCCTTGGTTTGTCTTGCGGCTGCATTCCGCCGATCCATCGTCGCCGGATCTGATCGGACGATCGCTTCAACATAGCATAAGTGGCGTAGTATGGATTCGAAGCGGGACAGCGTGGCCACGGACGGCATTCTAAGTCAGAGGATCAATTGTCTGGAGAAGATGGTCAGGACGGTGAAGGTCGTTTCCGAAGGTCGCCGACGGGGCCTTCGGTCGCACCGCCGCGCACGCGGGTCGATCAGCCGCCAACGCCGCCGGTTCGCGTTGCCGGCAACAAGCGGCGCTATTGGTCGGTTGCGATCTTTGTGCTGTTGGTTTCCGGCGTCCTCATTCGCGCCTATCGCGACCTGTCGCGGCCCGACGCCTGGGATTACTGGAAAGACCAGTATGTCTCGCCGAGCCTGACGTCTTCGCCGGTCGCCAAACTCGATCTCGATGGCGCCGCGCGTGGCCGGAAGGCATTATTCGTCAGGGGCGAGATCGGCCCCGCCGCCGCGAACTGGTTCCGCGACAGACTGGACGAGGCCCACCTTGCCGCAGGCGACGTGATCCTGCTGTCCTCAGCCGGTGGCGATTTAAATCAAGCCGCGATCATGGGCGAGATCATCCGGTCGCGCGGTCTGGCAACGGCGGTCGGCAGCGCCGAGGCCGCGGGCCGGGTCAAACCCTCCTACTGCGCCAGTGCCTGCGTGCTGGTCTTTGCCGGCGGCAAAACCCGCTTCGGTGTGCTGGGCTCGGCGCTCGGCGTGCACCGGTTTGTGACCACCAAGCCCGTGGCCGACCCCGTCGCCGAAACCCAGAGGGTCGCAGGCGCGGTGCTGGGCTACATGACCAAAATGGGGGTCTCGTCGTCGATCGTGGAGGCGATGTCTGAAACCAGGGACATCCGCTGGCTCGGCCCCAGGGAAGCGCTGGCGATGCACCTCATCACTGACCCCGTCGGAAAGCCCTGAGCCCCGGGGCCGATGGGCCACACCACTGTGGCTGCGCCGATTAATCTGAATTATTCACCACAGGTAAAGCAGCGCTGCGAATGCGCGGCAAAAAATTGCCTTCCGGCGCATTCTTTAGTCCCTCCTGCGGCCGAACTGGGTTATGCAAAGACGCGGCAACCGGTCCGCGCTCGCTGAGCCCTGCGCCAATCGGATCCCACTGCCGGCAGATGCTCGAAACCATGCCCTGAGCGGCCTTGGGCCAGGTCAGCGGCAATTGCAAGAAGCAGACGCGCGTGCAGCTCTACCTTCCGATCGCCGACATTCCGGTCAATATTTTCCTCATCCTGGCGATGGGCGCGGCGGTTGGGTTCGTCTCCGGCATGTTCGGCATCGGCGGCGGCTTCCTGATGACGCCGCTGTTGATCTTTGTCGGCATCGCGCCCGCGGTTGCGGTCGCCTCTGTGGCGAGCCACATCGCAGCCTCGTCGTTCTCTGGCGCGATATCCTATTGGCGGCGCCGCTCCATCGACCCTGTTCTGGCCTCGGTATTGTTAACCGGCGGCAGCGTCGGCACCGCGCTCGGCGTCTGGACCTTCACGCTGCTGCGCTCGCTCGGCCAGCTCGATCTCCTGATTGCAATGTCCTACGTGATCCTGCTGACCACAGTTGGCGGGCTGATGTTCTGGGAAGGCTTGCGGGCGCTGCTGCGGGCCCGCGGCGGCAGCGCGGCCGTGGCGCGCCGTCCCGGCAGCCATGGCTGGATCCATGGGCTGCCGCTGAAAATGCGCTTCAAGCGCTCGAAAATCTATTTGTCGGTTATCCCCGTCGTCGTGATCGGCCTGATCATCGGCTTCATCGGTGCCGTGATGGGTATCGGCGGCGGCTTCATCCTGGTGCCGCTGATGATTTATGTGCTGCGGGTGCCGACCTCGACCGTGGTCGGCACCTCGATGGTGCTCACCCTGGTCACCATGGTGTTCGCCACCATGCTGCATGCGGTGACCAATCATCTGGTGGACGCCGTGCTGGCGCTGATCCTGATGATTGGCGGAGTGACCGGCGCACAGTTCGGCGCCCGCGCCGGCCAGAAGATCCGCGGCGAACATCTGCGGCTGCTGCTCGGGCTTCTGGTGCTCGCGGTCGGCGTCCGCTTCGCGATCGAGTTGGTGATCCGGCCGGAGGATCTCTTCACCATCCGGGAAACCGGAGGCGGCGGATGATCGCGCGCGCCCCGCTCATATCGGCAAGCCTCGTGCTGGCTGTAGCGCTCGCCGCGTCGCCGGCCCGCGCCGAACGGCTGATCGCGTCGGTGTCGAACCACCGCGTGACGGTGACGCCGAATTATGCCGGCGAGGAGCTGGTGCTGTTCGGCTCGGTCGAGAAAGACGCGCAGACGCCGGCCAACCGCAACAATTACGATCTTGTGGTAACCGTCAGCGGCCCGCGCGCCGACATGGTGACGCGCCGCAAGGAGCGCAAATTCGGCATCTGGATCAACACCGACTCCCGGCAGTTCCTGAAAGTGCCGACCTATCTGGCGCTGTTTTCCAACCGGCCGTTCGACGCCATCGCCTCCCCCGAGGTGCAGCGGCGGCAACAACTCGGCCTCAACAACGTGCTGCTGACCCAACGCGTCGGTCCCGATTATGCCGATGTCGTGCCCAATGACGCGTTCCGTAGCGCGTTCGTGCGGCTGCGCTCCGAGCATGGGTTGTATCGCGAGGCGACGTCCGCGGTGACGTTCCTGACGCCGACGCTGTTCCGCACCGGCATTCCGCTGCCGGGCGAAGTTCCGATCGGCACTTATGATGTCGAGATCAAATTGTTCGCCGACGGCGCGCTGGTAACGCGCACCGAAACCGCGTTCGAGATCGTCAAGGTCGGCTTCGAACAGTTCATCGCCACCGCTGCCCGCCAGAACGGGTTGGTCTATGGTCTGGTGACCGCGTTCATGGCGCTGATGACCGGCTGGATGGCCTCGATCGTGTTCCGGAAGGATTAGGATTTTCCGACAAACAATCCCACCCCCATCGCCAACACGCTTAGAAACATCGCCGCGGTCGAGAGCCATCCGAGCCAATAGAGCGGGCCGTCGATCACAAAGCGACCCATTACGTCCCGGCGGCGCGCCATGAACATCAACAGCACCATCACGGGCACGGCAAGCACGCCGTTGATGACGGCGCTCCAGTACAGCGCCGAGATCGGATTGATCGAGGTGAAATTGAGCGCGATGCCGATGGCCGCCGACAGCGCCAGCACGGCGTAAAACGCGACCGCTTCCTTGGGCTTGCGGGCGAGCCCAACCGGCCATCGCCGCCCTTCGCCGACGGCGTAGGCGGTGGCGCCGGCGAGTACGGGGATAGCCAATAGTCCGGTACCGACGATGCCGAGCGCGAAGATCACTTCCGCAAATGCGCCGGCGATCGGCTTCAGGGCTTCGGCTGCCTGTGCCGAGGTCTGGATATCGGTCTTGCCCGCGGCGTTGAGCGTCGCGGCCGCGGTCACGATGATCGACAGCGCGATCAGATTGGAGAACGCCATCCCGACGATGGTGTCGGCGCGGATGCGGTGGAATTCCCTTCGCGCGCCATAATGCTTTTCGATGAGCGGCTGCTTGCGCGCATCGACGCGCTGGTCTTCGGCTTCCTGCGCGGCCTGCCAGAAAAACAGATAGGGCGAGATCGTGGTGCCGAAGATCGCAACGATGGTGGTGAAGTAATCCGCGCTCCAGCTGATCTTCGGAATCAACACGCCGGCGAGCGCCTGGCCCCACGACACATGGGCAAAGGCCAGCGCTGCGACATAGGCGAACAGGCTGAGGGTCAGCCATTTCAAGACCGCGACGTAGCGCTTGTAGTCGAGGAATATCTGCGCCACCACCGAGGTTACGCCAAACGCCAATACGTAGACGATGCCGTGTCCGCCGATCAGCAATTTGGCCGCGTCCGCCATGGCGCCGAGATCGGCCCCGATATTGATGGTGTTGGCGATGAACAACAACGCCACCACCAGATTGAGCAGCCATGCCGAATAGTGCCGGCAAACATTGCCGGAAATGCCGTGGCCGGTGACGCGGCCGACCCGCGCGGAGATTTCCTGGATTGCCGCCATCAGCGGAAAGGTCAGCAACATAGTCCAGCCGATGCCGTAACCAAGCTGCGCGCCGGCCTGGCTGTAGGTACCGATCCCCGACGGATCGTCATCGGAGGCGCCGGTGATCAGACCAGGCCCGAGCGATTTTGCAAAATCACGCAGCTGAAACGGCCGATGGGGCTCGATCTTCGAGGCCGGCTTTTCGCTGCCGGAATGTTTGTGCGTGTGGTGTTTCGGATTCGATTTCTTGCGATCTGCCATGCCCAGGGGTCCAGCCGCAGCGACAACGAACCGGACGGGGTTCGGTTCCGAATGCGAATATGCGTCCGCATTCTCGCGGCGCGATGCGCCCGAGGCTTGCGTCAGGTTTCACCCTCATCGACAACAGAGGGCGCAGGGAAAGCCGGGCGCCGATTGCACCCGCGGTCGTGCACAAGAAGCGCACGAGTAGACCACAGGTTCAACCGGATCATCCGGCTTTCCCCGCGCGAATGGTTTACGGCTTACTTCGTGCTCTCCCCGGTGACCGGCTTGTTTGCCACCGTCGCCTGGCGGATTGACGATGCATCTCAAACCCGGTTGGCCTGGATGCATCTCCGCAAGACTTGACGCCAGCATCGGGGCGTCAGGACCACACGACTTCGCCGTCCGCGACCATTTTCGCTGAACGCTCCACCGGACCTCGTGCGATCCGGCAAAGTTCTGGCGAAGACGGGTTGCAGCGCCGTTCGTCCGCGCGCCGGTCGATCGCTCAGAGCCCTCACGGACTCCCCTGCGATCCCATTTGCGCGCCCGACGCTGTCGCGTCCACCGCTTCCCGCCGCGCGTTCGTGACGATCGCGAAACGCCCCTCGCTCGGGCGGGATGGTTATAGTTTTAAGGCTGATTTGGGGTAACCGAGAACAGGAATATTTTCGCAGGAAGGGCTTGACAGGTTTTTGCTGATTTGCCCGTCGGGTCAATTTGTCGCGCCATCTATCTCGACATCGTCATTGCGAGCGACGCGAAGCAATCCATAGCGTCGCTTGCGGAAGGATGGATTGCTTCCGCCTTCGCTGATGAGCTACGGCGGACAAGTCGTCGCGGTCGCTCCCTTGCGCAAACGCTTTGCGTTTATCGCTGGCAATGACGAAGACTCAAAGATTCCGTAGAAGGGTTGAGCTCTTCGCCATACCCGTCGTCTTGCTGGGCGAACCCTATCCCGTTCGCCAAAATAGGTGACGAAGAAGCAGCCCGGAAACGAGGCGAACCGTGGCCGATCATGCGGCACGCTCGCACGGTGAGGTGAGGCGAGGTGATGGGTTTCGCGAAGAGCCTCAACCCATCCCAAGATCTACTGCAAGGCCTAAGGCCAATCGGCTAATGCCTGAATTTACTTCCGCTTTCGGCGGCATGGCGGACATGACCGGACTGGTCGCCGGCTCGGCTCGGTCGCGAATGACCCAATTCTCGGACATTCGATCGCTTGGACCTTTATCGCGTAATCGCTTACGCTCGGGTTGAGAGCATCGGGGGCATGACCGGCAATGCAGCGGCGCGAGTTCATAACGCTTGTCGGTGGAGCGGCGGCGGCTTGGCCCCTCGCTGCTGATGCTCAGAAGTCGGCGATGCCCGTAATTGGGGTTCTTGAGAGCGGATCTGCGACTTCCACAACGAGCCTTTCGTCCGAATTCCACGCCGGGCTAAAGGAGTTCTGGTTTCGTCGAAGGGCAGAACGTTAGTATCGAATACCGGAGGGCGGAAACGCGATATGATCGGCTGCCGGCATTTGCGGCTGAGCTGGTTGGCAGAGAAGTGGCCGTGATCGTCGCGAGTGGCGCAACCGTCTCACCCTTCGCGGCTCAAGCGGCAACCAAGACAATCCCGATCGTGTTTTTGATGGGGACCGATCCGGTCCAAACCGGCCTCGTCACCAGCCTGAGCCGGCCGGGCGGCAATATTACTGGCGTTACGACATTCGGTAGCGAAATTCTGTCAAAGCAATTGGAAATGCTCCATGAGCTGGTGCCGAAGGCAAGAGCCATCGCCATGCTGGTAAATCCCAAAAATCCAACTCACCTAGGCGGCAAAGCCCGTTGGCAACCTTTTGCCGACGCCATCGGAGTACCCATCGAGTCTGTCAGCGCCAGCACCGAAAGCGAGTTCGAGTCGGCCATCGCTAGTCTTGCCGAAAAGCAGATCGAAGCGCTCAATGTTGTCCCGGACACTTTGTTCGGAAGCCACCGAGAAAGTCTCATCGCCGTGCTCGCGCGCCATGCGATGCCCGCGATGTTCCCTATCCGGGAAGCCGCTGTGGACGGGGCGCTAATCAGCTATGGATGCAACTACGCGAGTGCGCTTCGTCAGCTCGGCGTCTATGTCGGCCGAATTCTCAAGGGCGAGAAGCCAGCCGACTTGCCGGTGTTGCTGCCGACCAAGTTCGATCTCGTCATCAATCTCAAGACTGCGAAAGCGCTGGGCCTCACGGTGCCAAGCACGCTTCTCGCACAGGCAACTGAGGTTATTGAATGATGTCGCCTTTTGGCGCTTATGAGACATGCCGACAAACTCCGGGAATGTCCGTTCCACGGGGTGGACCGGAAGTGATCGGCGGCCTGCCAAAACGGTGCTTCTTGACCCATCGGCGACGGTAGCCGCGCAGGTCCACCAGCGGAGCACACCGGTTTGAACCCCTATCAAAATGCTCGTTTAGGCAGGTAAGATGCCGTCAGCCAAGCTTGGGGTCGGACATGCAGCGCCGCGATTTCATTACGCTACTCGGCGTCGCGGCAGCCTGGCCGCTTGCGGCTCCCGCCCAGCAGCCCGAGAAGCTGCGGCGCATCGGTGTGCTGCTCAATCGGGCCGCTGGCGATCCGGAAGCAGCGGACAGCATCGGCGCTTTCGTCCAGGGGATGGGGGAATTGGGTTGGCGCATCGGCGACAACGTGCGGATCGAATATCGCTACAGCGCAGGTAATCCCGAGGTCTTTCGCAAGTACGCCTCAGAACTGGTTGCGCTCGCGCCGGAGGCAATCCTGGCCGCCAGCACCCTGAGCGTGGCCGCGGTCCAGCAATTTTCGCGTTCCATCCCGATAGTGTTCACGCTCGTCTCCGATCCGGTGGGTGCTGGCATTGTTGACAGCCTAGCCCGGCCAGGCGGCAACGCCACCGGCTTCATGCTGGCCGAATACAGTGTAGGCGGGAAATGGCTGGAACTGCTGAAGCAGATTGCGCCCGAGTTGAAGCGAGTAGCGGTCCTTCGGCACTCGGGCAATCCTGCCGGGCTTGCCCAGTTCGGTGCCATCCAGGCGGTAGCCGCGTCGCTGGGAGTGGTGGTGTCTCCGATAGACGTGCAGAACGCCAGCGAGATCGAACGTGCCGTCGCGGCCTTCGCACGCTCCGCAAACTGCGGGATGATCGTGACAGGGAGCGCGACCGCCACGATTCATCGCGAGTTGATCATCACGCTGGCGGCGCGGCACAAACTGCCCGCGCTCTACATCGACCGCTTCGCCGTCGCCAGTGGAGGATTGATCTCCTATGGACCCGATTTCGTCGACCAGTTCCGACGCGCAGCCGGTTATGTCGACCGCATCCTGAAGGGCGAGAAGGTGGCCGATCTGCCGGTGCAGGCACCGACCAAGTACGAATTGGTTATCAACCTCAAGACTGCCAAGGCACTCGGCCTCAGCGTTCCCCATACGTTGCTGGCGAGCGCCAGCGAGGTGATCGAATAGAGATGCAATTTGTTGCGGTGCATGAGTCTCCTATTGGCACATCGCATCATTTCGCTGCCCAGCGAATTTGATCGCTATCGGGGCAGAGCGGACTCTGGCAGCCGTCCGCCCGGTAGACTTATGGGTTCACCGGCCTAGTAACACCGCGAGGCGGCGATGATGTGCAGCTTGGTGTCGCCGAGCACATGCGCCATCAGGCCTGGGGTGCGGAAGATTCTTGCAAACGCAGGATCGCGAATGCTCAGGCCGCCGGTATAGGCGCCGAACGCCGGCATCACGGCGCGCTCGCCGTCGCAGGCGAAGCATCGCCGTTCCATGGTGCGCCCGCGCGTCGGCACGCGTGCCTTGGGATGCAGATGGCCGGCGATTTCGCCGGCGGCACCCGTGGGCTCATGGCGAAACATGATGGCCCCGATCGCGACTTCGCGGGCGACCACGCCGCCGAGATCGGACGGCAAGGCCGGGTCGTGATTACCCGAAATCCATATCCAGTCGCGGCGCGCCTGCAGCGCAGCGAGCGCATCGCGGTCGGGCACTGAAAGCCGTTCATGCGCGTCGCGGTCATGGAAGCTGTCGCCAAGCGCGATCACCATGCGCGGGTCGTGCCGCGCGATCACGGCGGCAAGCCGGCTCAACGTCGCCACCGTGTCATAGGGCGGCAACAACACGCCGCGCGCGGCGAAGCTGGAGCCCTTTTCGAGATGCAGGTCGGAGACGACGAGCAGGCTCTGCTCTTTCCAGAACAGCGCGCCCGAGAGATCGGCGAGAAAGGTGGCACCTGCAATCGCAACTTTCGAAACGCGCGCCATTTGATCATCGTCCGAAGATTGCGCAACTACCGTCACGTTCTATCCTGTCGCTTCTCTGACCAGTTCGTCGGCCGCTTCCGCCAGCAATTCGTCGGATGCTTCGCCATAAACTGACTCGCGGCCGATTTCCAGCAGCACCGGCACCGCGAGCGGCGAAACATGGTCGAGTTCCCGATGGGTGATTCGCCCCTGGATGCGCGAGAGCATATCACCCAACCGCTTGAGATCGAGTAGCCCGGTGGCGGCGTCCGCCCGGGCCGCACGTAACAGCACATGGTCGGCCTGGTGCTTGCGCAGCACGTCGTAGATCAGATCGGTCGAGAACAGCACCTGGCGGCGGGTTTTTTCCTCACCGGTAAACCGCCGCGCGATCAGGCCGGAAATCACCGCGCAGGTCCGGAAGGTGCGTTTCATCAGCGCGGATTCCGCGAGCCACGCCTCGAGATCGTCGCCCAGCATGTCCGGATCGAACAGCGCGTTGAGATCGAGCTTGCCGTGCCGGATCATGAACGACATGTCGCCGAGCCCCCATACGGCGAGCGCATATTCATTGGCGACGAAGCCGAGCGGCCGCACCCGCGCGCGCTCCATCCGCCGCGTCAGCAGCATGCCGAGCGTCTGGTGCGCCAGCCGCCCCTCGAAGGGATAGCAGATGAAATAATGCCTGTTGCCGCGGGGGAAGGTTTCGACCAGCAATTCGCGCACCGCCGGCACGCGCGAAAATTTCCGTTGCAGCGACAACCAGTCGCGCACCTGATCCGGCAGCGCATTCCAGGCGCGTCTGTCGTCGAGAAGCTTGCGGACCCGTTCGGCGAGGTAGGTCGACAGCGGAAACTTGCCACCCGCGTAAGACGGCACTTTGGCGTCCTTGTCGTTGGCCCGGGAGACATAGACCTGATCCTCGGCGAGCGCTTCATAGCGCACCACCTCGCCGCTGAACACAAAGGTGTCGCCGATCACGAGGCCCTCGATGAAGGCTTCCTCGATTTCGCCGAGCAGCCTCCCACCGCGGCCCAGCGCGCCGGTCAATCCCTTGTCTCCCTTGCCGCCGCCGCGCGAGCGCACCAGCCGGACTTTCAGCATGGTGTCTTCAACGATGGTGCCGACGTTGAGGCGATAGCTTTGCCGCACGCGCGGGTTGGCGACGCGCCAGCGCCCGGATTTGTCCTGCTTGATGCGCGCAAAACGCTCATAGGTTTTCAGCGCGTAGCCGCCGGTCGCCACGAAATCGACCACATCGTCGAAATCGGTTCGCGTGAGCGTCGAATAGGGCGCCGCGGTCAGCACTTCCTCATAAAGTTCATCGGAGAGAAACGGTTCGCCGCAGGCGCATCCCAGCACATGCTGCGCCAGCACGTCGAGCGCGCCGATCCGCAATGGCGGGGTGTCCTGCGCATTTTCCGCGATCGCATCGATCGCGACGGCGCATTCCAGCACTTCGAAGCGGTTGGCCGGCACCAATACGGCGCGCGAGGCTTCATCGATGCGGTGGTTGGCGCGGCCGATCCGTTGCATCAGCCGCGAGGCGCCCTTCGGCGCGCCGACATTGATGACGAGATCGACGTCACCCCAGTCGACGCCGAGGTCGAGCGAGGAGGTGCAGACCACGCCGCGCAGCTTGCCGGCCGCCATCGCGTCCTCGACCTTGCGGCGCTGCGCGACATCGAGCGAGCCGTGATGCAGCGCGATTGCGAGCCCATCGTCGTTCATGCGCCAGAAATCCTGGAACAGCATCTCGGCCTGACTGCGGGTGTTGACGAAGACGAGCGTGGTCTTGTTGCGCTTGATCAGCTCATACATTTCGCCGAGCGCGTGACGCGCGCTATGGCCGGCCCACGGCAAACGCTCCTTGGTGTCGAGCATCTCAACCACAGGCGCGGCAGCGCCGCCGGCGACGACGATGTCGGCGGACTCGCTTCGGCGGTCACGCTGCGGCACCAGGAACCGCGCCAGCGATTGCGGCTCCGCCACCGTCGCCGACAATCCGATCCCGCGCATCTCGGGCGCCAGCCGCCACAGCCGCGCCAGCCCGAGCGATAACAAATCGCCGCGCTTGGACGTGACCAGCGCATGCAATTCGTCGAGCACGATGCGTTTCAGGGATGAAAACAGGAACGGCGCATCGTCGGAGGACAGCAGCAGCGCCAGCTGTTCGGGCGTGGTGAGCAAGATGTCCGGCGGATAGCGCCGTTGCCGTTGCCGCCGCGACACCGGCGTATCGCCGGTGCGGGTCTCGACCTTGATCGCCAGCCCCATCTCCGCAATCGGCGTTTCCAGATTGCGCGCGATATCGACGGCCAGTGCTTTCAAGGGCGAGATGTAGAGGGTATGGAGGCCGCCGCTGCGTTTGACGCTGCGGCCGGTGGAGATGACGTTTTTCTTTCCGCCCTCCCCCGCTGCCGACGGCAGGGATGAAAGTTCCACCAGCGTCGGCAAAAATCCCGCCAGCGTCTTGCCGGCGCCGGTCGGTGCGATCAGCAGCGCCGAGCGGTCGTCGCGAGCCTTCGCCAGCAATTCCAATTGATGCTCACGCGGCGACCAGCCACGCGACGCGAACCATTGAAGGAAGCGGTCGGGCAGCAGCGCGGCCGGCTCGGCCGGGAATGCGGGCAGGATTCGGGGCGGCACGGACCAAGACGTAAGCCGTCAGGCTCGCTTCGTCGAGGGCTCCTTACCGCCCCGCTTGCGGGGAGAGGTCGGATCGCATCGCAGATGCGATCCGGGTGAGGGGGTACAGGTGTAACGGTCAGCACCAACCTCGCGGTGAGAGCCCCTCACCCTGCCCTCTCCCCGCGAAGAGCGGGGCGAGGGAGATCGACACCGCCTGGCTATTTTGACGCGTTTTCTTCACGCGAACCGGTACCCACTTCGCTCGATAACGCTATGCCTACTCCGTCACCGCCTTCTCGGAAATCTGCCAGTCCTTACCGTCGAAGATCGAGATGTGGAGCGTCTTCATCGGCGTGTAGTCGTCCGGTGTGTAGCTGTAATTGATATCATCCAGGAAGAACGGCGAGTGGAAGCCGGCCAGCGTCGACGCCTGCTTCAGCACGTTGGCGCGGGTCAGATCGTCGCCGCAGCGGCGGAGGATTTCGGCCATCGTCGCCACCTGGCCGTAGCCGGCATAGGCGATGGTGTTATCAGGGTCGACGGTCGGCAGATACTTCTTGCGTAACTCCTCAAACGCCATCACGTCCGGATCCTTTTCCCAGCGTCCGGGGCCCGCCTCCTTGGAATAGCGAATCGCGACGATGCCACTGGCGTTCTCGAAGCCTGCGGCGTTGAGGATCGAGCGTCCGGTCGAGCCGGCCGACAGCAATTGCAGCGGCTTCCAGCCGAGCTCGGCGACCTTGCGGATCGATTGCGACGAGGCCTTGCCGGTCGAGATGTTGTAGAAAACGTCAGCGCCCGATTTCGAGAGATTGATCAGCTGGGAATCGACCGTCGGTTCGGTCAGATCATAGGTCTGCTCCATGATCACCTTGGCGGTGCCGCCGGCGTCTTCCAGGACCTTCTTGAACGGGCCGAGGAAATCGCGGCCGAAATCGTCGTTCTGATAGAGGATGCCGATCTTCGCAGTCGGCTTTACCGCCACGACATGCTTGGCGAGGATGCGCGCTTCGGTCGGATATAGCGGCAGGCCGGCCATGGTCCATTTGAAATTCTTCGGATCGTTCCACTTCGAGGCGCCGGTGTTGAGCAGGAGCTGCGGCACGCCCTTGGAGTTGAGATATTTGTGCACGGCGGTCTGCGGCGCGGTGCCGAGCGAGCCGAACAGGGCCAGCACCTCATCCTGCTCGACCAGCCGCCGCGTCGCTTCCACGCATTTCGGCGGGCTGTAGGCGTCGTCCATGGTAAGGAACTTGACCTTCCGGCCGTTGATGCCGCCCTTCTCGTTCAGCATCTGGAAGTAAGCCTCGCCGACGCGGCCCAACACGCCGTAGATCGAGCCCGGGCCGGAATGCGGCACGGTCTGGCCGAGCTTGATTTCGGTATCGCTGGCGCCGACATCGTATTTTTTCTCCGCCGCCCAGACGAAGGGCGCGGGCATGACGGAGGCGAGTGCGGTGGCAAGCGCGGTGGCGCCGAATTCGCGCCGGTTCTGTTTGTTCATCATTGTTCGTTTCTCCCTGGGTTGCGCGCATGATCTACATTCTCGCAGATGCGGCAATAGCGAACTGGGAATTCACGGCGCAATACCGCCTGGGAGGCTGGCCGCATTTCCGCGAGACGGAAATCGCAGCGTCTAAACTCAAGTTTTCGATGCGACCGCCACCAGCCCCGGCACCGGGATGTTGTCCTCGTTCCGCGCCGAGCGATCATCCAGCAACGATAATTTCAGACCGGCGGCTTCAACCGAGGCACGCACGTAAGCCGCGCTGTGGGCGTAGCGCAGCCCCTCGCCGATGATGACGCCTTCGCCGGCATGCGTTTCGGCCGTGAAGGCGAGCAGACCACCGGCGGCCAGCACGCGTTTGGCTTCCGCCAACACCGCGGCGAGATCGGCGACATAGACCATCGCATCGGCTGCAAGAATGAGGTCTGCGCTGGCGTCGGGCCTGGCGCGCAAACCTTGCACCATGTCGGCGACTTCGATCTGGGCATAGAAGCCTGTCGCGCGGGCACGCTCGATCATGCGCGGCGACAGATCGATGCCGATGAAATGATCGACCTCCCTGGCGAAGGCGGTGGCGGCAAGCCCGGTGCCACAGCCGAGGTCGATCGCGCGCTTGAAGAAGGCCGGCTTGCGGGCCGCCGCGCGCACCGACAGCACCGCCCTGAATAAAAGTTCCGGGCCGCGATAGTCGAGATCATCCACCAGCGCCGATTCGAACCGCGGTGCATATTGGTCGAACAGCGCCTGTACATAGCCGTGCGGCATCGCCGCCAGCGGCGCGGCCCCTAACCGCATCAGCCGCAGGCTGGCGCCATGACGGTCGTCGGGGTCGGCGGCGTGCGCTTTTCGGAACGCCGTGATCGCCGCATCGTCCTCGCCGAGTTCCTCGCGGATTTGGCCAAGCGTGAACCAGGCTGTGACGAAATTCGGCGCCAGTTCGATCGCCTGTAGCAACAGATCGGCGGCGGCGGGCAGATCGCCCTTCAATTGCAGGTCGCGCGCGAACTCGAAGCGGCGGTCGGCCATCAGATCGCCGGAAGACAGGAATATTCGCGCGGGCATGTTCTATTTAAGGCGGGTAAAAATTGGAGTCGGGCCTCCTATATAACCGAGATGCGTCCGCAAGACATCCTGCTGCCAGCTCCCGCCGGCCTGTGCTGCAAGCCGGGCGGTTTCCATATCGACCCGGTGCGCCCCGTCGAGCGTGCCGTGATCACCCACGGGCATTCCGACCACGCCCGGCCCGGCCATGGCGCGGTGCTGGCCACCCAGGAGACGCTCGACATGATGCGGCTGCGCTATGGCGACAATTTTGCCGGCTCGACGCAGGCGATCGGCTATGGCGAGGAAATCAGGCTCGGCGACGTCAAAATCAAATTCCATCCCGCCGGCCATGTGCTCGGTTCGGCCCAGATCGCCGTCACCTGCAAGGATACCTGCATCGTCGCCTCCGGCGACTACAAGGACGCGGCCGATCCGACCTGCACGCCGTTCGAAGTGGTGCCCTGCGACGTCTTCATCACCGAGGCGACGTTTGGCCTGCCGGTATTTCGCCATGGCGATGCTGCAGATGAGGTCAAGAAGCTGCTTGGCCTCGGTCGCGCTGTTTCCGGAGCGCGCGCATCTGGTCGGCGCCTATTCGCTCGGCAAGGCGCAGCGCGTGATCGCGCTGCTGCGCCAGGCCGGCTACGACGCGCCGATTTATATGCACGGCGCGATGGAAGCGATCACGCATTACTACCAAGGCTGCGGCGTCGCGCTCGGCGAGTTGCGCGCGGTGAAGGGCATGAAGAAGGCCGATCTCGCCGGCACCATCACGCTGGCGCCGCCGTCGGCCACCTCCGACATCTGGACCCGGCGGTTTCCCGATCCGGTCACCGCCTTTGCCTCGGGCTGGATGCGGGTGCGCGCCCGCGCCCGCCAGCGCGGCGTCGAATTGCCGCTGGTGATTTCCGATCACGCCGACTGGGACGGGCTGACCGCGACCATCGAGGCGACCGGCGCGGGTGAAATCTGGGTCACCCACGGCCAGGAAGACGCGCTGGTGCATTGGTGCAAGACCAAGGGTCTCGCGGCGAGGCCGCTCGATCTCGTCGGCTACGGCGATGAGGATGAGAACGAGGCGTTGCCGACCGACGAGGCTGAGGCATGAACCGCTTCGCGGAACTCTTGGACCGCCTCGCCTATGAGCCTGGCCGCAACAACAAGCTGCGGCTGATCACGGCGTATTTCCGCGAGACTCCCGATCCCGATCGCGGCTACGCGCTCGCGGCCCTGACCGGCGCGCTGTCGTTCAAGCACGCCAAGCCCGAACTCATTCGCGACCTGATCACCGACCGCACTGACCCAGTGCTGTTCGGATTGTCCTATGACTATGTCGGCGATCTCTCCGAGACGGTGGCGCTGATGTGGCCGAACGTGTCGCCGCCTGGCCACAACAACCCGCCTCCTCCCACACTGACCGAGGTCGTCACCACGCTTCGCACGCTCGGCAAGACCGAGCTGCCGAAACAGCTGGCGCGCTGGCTCGACGAGCTCGATGAAACCGGCCGCTGGGCGCTGCTGAAACTCGTCACCGGCGCGATGCGGATCGGCATTTCGGCGCGGCTGGCGAAAACCGCCGCAGCAGCACTCGGGACTAAGGATCCGCACGACATCGAACTGATGTGGCCGGGCCTCGCGCCGCCCTATCTCGACCTGTTCGACTGGCTGGAAGGACGCAGCGAAAAGCCCGTCAATCGGGACCCTGTGCCATTCCGCCCGGTGATGCTGGCCCATGCGATCGAGGATGCGGATTTCGCTGCGCTCGATCCGGCAGACTTCATCGCGGAATGGAAGTGGGACGGCATCCGCGTGCAGGCGGTCTCTGGCCGCGACGAACGCGGCCACGTGAAGGCGCGGCTCTATTCGCGCACCGGCGAGGACATCACAAAGAGTTTTCCGGACCTGGTGCCGTCGCTGCATCTGCCTGGCGCTATCGACGGCGAATTGCTGGTGCTGCGCGAGGGCCGCGTGCAGACCTTCAATGTGCTGCAGCAGCGCTTGAACCGCAAAGTTGTCTCACCAAAACTGATCAAGGATTTTCCGATCCAACTGCGCGCCTACGATTTGCTCGCCGACGCGAGCGCCGATCTGCGCGAACTGCCGTTCGTGGAGCGCCGCGCGCATCTCGAAGCCTTCGTCAAAAAGCTTGACGATCCCCGCATCGACCTGTCGCCGACGGTCACCTTCGACAGCTGGGACGCGTTGACCGCGGCGCGCGCCGATCCCGCCGGCGCCGGTGCCGGCGAGGATGCCGACGCGGTCGAGGGCGTGATGCTGAAGCGCCGCGACGCCGCCTATCTGCCGGGACGTCCGAGGGGCCAGTGGTGGAAGTGGAAGCGCGACCCGCACCTCATCGATGCCGTGCTGATGTATGCGCAGCGCGGCCACGGCAAGCGCTCGTCCTATTACTCGGACTACACCTTCGGCGTCTGGACCGCCGGCGAGGATGGCGAGCAATTGGTGCCGGTGGGCAAGGCCTATTTCGGCTTCACTGACGAGGAATTGTTGCAGATCGATCGTTTCGTCCGCCGCAACACCACCGAAAAATTCGGTCCAGTGCGGCATGTCGTGCACGAGCCGGACCAGGGGCTGGTGCTGGAAGTCGCCTTCGAGGGGCTGGCGCGCTCGCTGCGGCACAAATCCGGCGTCGCAATGCGGTTTCCGCGCATCAGCCGGCTGCGCTGGGACAAGCCGCCCCGCGAGGCGGACCGGCTGGAAACGCTGGAACGGATGCTGAAAAGCGAGACCAGCATGACCGCCCCGTAATCTCGGGGAGCCATTGACGCGCGGGGACGGGTTCCCCATGTGCTCACAGCTGTACTACACTACGCGGGCGTGACCCGCAGGAGAGCATCGATGCCCAACGACGTCAGGGATTTGCCGGCCAGCAATGACGGCCTGTATCGTTTTCTCGGCGGCTCGCCGCTCGCGGTGGCGTTCCGGCTGATCCTGCTGTCGATCCTGGTCGGCGTGGTGCTCGCCGCTGTTGGATTCGATCCCTGGAATATTTTGCACAGCATCCGGATGCTGTTCCAGCGGCTGTGGGATCTCGGCTTCGACGCCGTCAACTGGCTGTGGCGCTACTTCCTGCTCGGCGCCGTGATCGTGATCCCGGTCTGGCTATTGTCGCGCCTGTTCGGCACCCCGCGCGGACGCTAGAACCCAGAAACCATTGTTGGCTCCTCCCTCGAAAGTCACGACGGCGCAGGTGTTTGCCATTGCGGGTCCCGCGATGGTGGCGAACCTGACCACGCCGCTGATCGGCATCGTCTCGACCACCGCGATCGGGCGGCTCGGCGACGCCACGCTACTTGGCGGCGTCGCGATGGCCTCCGTGCTGTTCGACTGCATCTTCTGGCTGTTCGCGTTTTTGCGCATGAGCACGGTCGCCTTCACGGCGCAATCAATCGGCGCCGGCGAGGCGCGCGAATTGCGCGCGATCCTGGTGCGCGGCTTCATCGTCGCGGCGATCATCGGCGCGTCGCTTGTCCTCTTGCAGATCCCGCTCACCGCCCTCCTGCTCGGCGTCATGGGTGGCAGCGAGGGCGTCACCCGCGCCGCCAAAACCTACTTCAACATCCGGATCTGGTCGGCACCGCTGGTGTTCGGCAATCATGTCGTGCTGGGCTGGCTGATCGGACAGGCGCGCGCCAAACTGGCGCTCGGCACGCAGGTCACCATCAACCTCATCAACGCGGCGGCGACAATGCTGCTGGTGCTGGTGTTCGACTTTGGCATCGCCGGTGCTGGCATCGCGGCCGTGATCGCGGAAGCGGCCGGGCTTCTGCTCGGTATCCTGATTGCGGGCCGGCTGACGCGTTGGAAACTCGCCGTCCCGAACGCGGCTCTGTTCGACCGTACAAAACTGATGCACATGCTGTCGATCAACCGCGACATCATGATCCGCACCGCGTCGCTGATCGTGGTGTGGCTGTTTTTCGCAGCCCAGGGCGCCCGCACCGGCGACCTCACGCTGGCCGCCAACGCGGTGCTGAACAATTTTCTTCTGCTCAGCGCCTTCTTCCTCGATGGCCTGGCCAATGCCGCCGAACAGCTCTGCGGCCGCGCCTATGGGGCGCGCGACAAGAGTGCCTTCTCCGGCGCGGTCAAACTGGTCGTGATCTGGGGTTTCGGTTTTGCGCTCGCGGTGGCGGCCCTTTTTGCGCTGTCCGGCCCCTCCCTGATCGACATGATGACGGCAAGCGCCGACGTTGGGCGCATCGCGCGCGATTATCTGCCGTTCGTGATCTTCGCGCCGTTGCTCGGCGTGTTCGCCTTTGCCTTCGACGGGGTCTATATCGGCGCGACCTGGGCGCGCGACATGCGCAATCTCATGGTGCTGTCGCTTGCGATCTTCCTTGGCGCGTGGCTGGCGCTGCGATCGTACGGCAATGCCGGCCTGTGGGGCGCGCTGCTCGTGCATTACGCCGCCCGCGGTGGCCTGGAGGCGTTGCGTTATCCCGCACTGCTCAGGACGTCGTTCGCTCCCCCTACTATACCGGCCAATCCTCGGCCGTGATGGTCGCGGCATCGGCGCCGACGATTTCCGAGAGCTGGTCGCGGCCCGTGCGCAGCAAGGTCGAGGAAAGATCATTCTTGATGTCCTCGACCAGCCCGAGGCCTTTGTAGATCAGCGACGAATAAAGCTGGATCAGGCTGGCGCCGGCGCGGATTTTGGTCAGCGCAGCGCCACCAGAATCGATGCCGCCGACGCCGATCAGCGGGAATGCGCCCTCAGCGCGCACGTAGGTTTCCGCCACCATGCGGGTCGACAATCGAAACAGCGGCCGTCCCGACAATCCGCCCTGCTCTCTGGCGCGGTTGGTTTCGCGTAACGTCGAGGGACGCGCCAGCGTGGTATTGGCCACGATCATGCCGTCGACGCCGCGCGAGCGGGCGATGTGCACGACGTCGTCGAGTTCGGCCAGACTGAGATCCGGCGCGATCTTGAGCAGCACCGGGGAATCGCCGGCATTCCTGCGCACCCGCTCGCGCGCATCGATCACCTTGGCGAGCAGTTCATCGAGGGCGGCGGATTGCTGCAAATTGCGCAGGCCCGGCGTGTTCGGCGAGGAGACGTTGACGGTGAAATAGCTCGCGACCGGTGCAAAGGTCTCGATCAGCTTGACGTAATCGGCGATGCGGTCGGCTGAATCCTTGTTGGCCCCGACATTGACGCCGACGATGCCGGTAAGATGCGCGCGCGACGCCAGCCGCCGCAGCACGGCGTCGGCGCCGTCATTGTTAAAACCCATGCGGTTGATGACGGCCTCGTCGCGCTCCAAACGAAACAGCCGCGGCCGCGGATTGCCGGCCTGTGGTTTGGGTGTCACCGAGCCGATCTCGACAAAGCCGAAGCCGAGCCGCAGCAGCGCGTCGGGCGCTTCCGCGCTCTTGTCGAAGCCCGCCGCCATGCCGATCGGATTGGGGAAATTGAGGCCGAAGGCGCGCACCGACAGTTTCGAATCGTCCGGCCGCGGCCGCATCGGCGGCAAGAGCCGCAGGCCATGGATCGCCATGCGGTGCGCATCCTCCGGATCGAACCAGCGCAACAGCGGTAGCGAGAGGGCGTCAAAAGCGCGGATCACGGCGCAAGCTCCGGAATGTCGTGAAAACCGTCGGAGCGCGCGCGCATGTCGAGGATGGCGGTGACCGCGGCGAGATCGAGTTCGCCATAAAGATGCGGGAACAACTCGTCATTGCGCGAGCGCTCCCAGCGTAAGCTTTCCCCGAGCGCGTCGGCGTCGACCGCGATCAAAAACAGCCCGGTCTGGCCGAAGTAATGCTTTCGTGCGGTCTCGGGGACCTGGGAAGCTGTGGAGAAGTGGATGTAGCCGTCGCGCAAATCGTCCGGGCTGCCCTTATAGACGCCCTGCCGCTCGGCCTCGCGCCAGGCCGAGGCGGAGCTGATTTTGTAGATCGTGGGCACTTGGCCGCCTGTTTGTCGTTGAGTCTCTTGGGTTTTTCCCGAAATTCCGGATCAGCGCCGACCGTAAAGGCGGCCGGGGCGTAACTCAAGCGCCACCGAATCGGGGGATGCCAGTGCCGATTTGCGGAATCAGTCCGATTCAGGCAATAATTCCTAAACCCATCCAGAGTATTCCCATGGCCAGACAATCAAAATCCCAACGCATCCTCACCCACGGCCAAGTCTGGACCGCGCTTGACCGGCTCGCCGAGCGCGCCGGGCTCTCGCCGTCCGGCCTTGCCAAGCGCGCCGGCCTCGATCCCACTACCTTCAACAAATCCAAACGCACGGCGGCCGATGGCCGCGAGCGCTGGCCATCGACCGAATCAGTCTCCAAAGCGCTCGCAGCCACCAATTCGTCGATCGACACCTTCGTGCAGCTGATCGGCGATGGCGTGCGCAGCCTGCAATCGGTGCCACTGCTGGGCCTGGCGCAGGCCGGCAGCGGCGGCTATTTCGACGACAGCGGTTTTCCGGTCGGCAAGGGCTGGGACGAGGTAGCGCTGCCGGCCGCCGGCGACGAGCACGCCTATGCGCTGGAGATCTCCGGCGATTCGATGAAACCCGCCTACCGCGACGGCGACATCATCGTGGTATCGCCGGGCACGCCGATCCGCCGCGGCGACCGCGTGGTGGTCAAGACCAGCGGCGGCGAGGTGATGGTGAAGGAATTGAAACGCCGCACCACCAAGACGCTGGAGCTGCAATCGCTCAATCCGGCCCACGCCGACCGCGCACTCGACGCCGGCGACGTTGAGTGGATCGCGCGCATCGTGTGGGCGAGCCAGTAAGAACGTCGTCCCGGCGAAGGCGAAAGACAGGGCGTGATTTGCTCCCTCGCCCCGCACTTGGCGGGGAGAGAGGGTGAGGGGCTCGCTCAGCATCGGGAGTCGTGGAGAGTCCCCCTCACCCGGATTTTTCGCTACGCGTAAAATCCGACCTCTCCCGGCAAGCGGGGCGGAGGTAAGCGAAGAGAGGAGCGGTAAAGCCTACGTCGCGTAGTCCGGCTCTTTGCGATCGAGCATGCGCTTCAGGGCATCGAAGTGGCGCTGCGACGGGCTCGGTCCCTTGTAGAGGTGCTCATCCTTGAAATCGCGCCTGGTCTTTTCCACCACGGCCTCGGGGAGCTGCTTCAGCCGCTGCCCGGTCCACATCGCGTAGATCTGCACCTGCGCGGCGCGCTCGATGTAGTAGAGCATGTCATAGGCGTCGGCGACGGTCTTGCCGACGGTAGAGATGCCGTGATTGGCCATGAAAAGCACGGTCTTGTCGCCGATGACCCTGGCGAGCCGCGCGCCTTCGGCGGGATCGAGTGCCGGACCGGTATATTCGTCGTCATAGGCGATGGCGCCGGAAAGGCCGACCTCGGTCTGGCCGATCTCCTTGATGCGGGGGTCTTCGAGGCGCGTCAGCGCACTCGCGTACGGCATATGGGTGTGAAACACCGCTTTGGCCTGCGGCAGCGCCTTGTGGATCGGCGCGTGAATGCAATAGCAGGAGCGCTCGACCTCGCCCTCGCCGTGTTTGACCTCGCCGTCATCGATTCCGACTTCCATGAAGGAAGACGCCGTGACTTCGGACCAGTGCATGCCGAACGGGATCTGGTAGTAGCGGTCGCTGCGGCCCGGCACCACGAAAGTCAGATGGTTGAAGATACCCTCTGAAAAGCCGTGCATGAAGGCCAGCCGGTGCGCGGCCGCCAGATCGACCCGCGCCTGCCATTCCTCGGCGCTGCTGTCGTTGAGCTTGTTCGGCGAAACCCTGAACTGCATGCGAATTCTCCCAGAAGAACCTGCGCGGAGGCTTGAACGTCGCGTTGCCGGTTATCGTAGCGCAATTTGCAAGCGACTTGGCTGAAATTGCCGCGGGCCTCCTATCTGGAATTGCAGCCTTCACACAGGAGAAAACGATGATGCGCCGCGAAAGCGCCCGCTTCAGCCGAACACATCGCCGCGAGCGCTGTCATTCAGAACTTACGTTTTTGTTGGAATTCGGATACTCCAGACCTTTCATTCCTTGCATCAAATCACGGGGCCGCACTTGGACCGTCGGAATCTATTGAAGGCATTGGCCGGATTGGCGGTTTGCCCGATCTGCACCGGTACCGGCTTTGCCGCCGAAGGCGCTCATTGGAGTTATGAGGGCGCGGCGGGCCCGGCCAGTTGGGGCGACCTCGACGCCGCCAACAAGGCCTGCTCGATCGGCTCGCAGCAATCGCCGATCGATATCGGCCCCACCATCAAATCGCAACTGCCGGCGCTGAAACTGTCCTGGGGCAAGACCGCCGACACCATCGTCAACAACGGCCACACGATTCAGCTCAACTTCGCCGAGGGCAGCACGCTGAAGCTCGGCGACACCACCTATAAACTGCTGCAGGTGCATTTCCACCGACCCAGCGAACATCTCATCGGGGGGAAAAGTTTTCCGATGGAGGCGCATTTCGTCCATCGCGCCGAGTCGGGCGGGCTCGCCGTGGTCGGCGTCATGCTTAGGGAAGGCAAGGCGAATGCCACGTTCGGCAAGATCGTCGCCACCATGCCGGCCCAGGAAGGGCCACCCGTCAAGGCCGATGCCGCCATCAATCCGAACAGACTGCTGCCCGCGAAGTTGAGTTACTATCGCTACCCGGGTTCGCTGACGACGCCGCCTTGCTCGGAAGTGGTCGAATGGCTGGTGCTGACCGCTCCGATCCAGGTCACGGCATCCGATGTGGCGGGCTTCGCCAAACTCTATCCGATGAATGCCCGCCCGGCACAGAAAGACAACCGCCGCTACGTGCTGCGATCGAACTGAAGGAGCGCAACCAAACCAGGATCGCGTATGGACTGTGAATGTCGATGTCATGCCGGAACGATCCTCGGGTTTCGACCATCCAGCCGGTGCTTTCTGGTTTCCAGTATCCAGGCGACACCGCCGTAGAAAACCGCCAGTCCCCACAGGATCAGAATCTCGCCTCGCACGTCGGCGAGCGGCGCACCGAGCTGAGCAAGTCTGGTAAACCCGTTGATCGCGGAGGTGCTCGGCACCAGCAATGAGACCGCATGAACAGCGGGCGGGATCACTTCCGTCGGCCAGGCAAATCCTGAAAGGAAGAAAAACGGCAGGCCGATAGCCCCCAGGATCAGCTGAACCCGCAGCGGGTTTCTGAAGATCGCAGCGACGACAAGGCCGAGCCCGCTGACGGCGAGCACGAACGGCACGGCGAAGATCAAAATCGGCACAACGCCGCCAAGCCGCGGCAGTCCATAAAGATGCGGCAGTCCGATCAGATAAAGCGGCAGGATGACCGACTCCAGCAGCAGATAGGCGAACATCTTGCCAACGACGGTTGCAAGCGGTCCCGGCGGCGGCTCGCTGTCGGATTCCGAGCAAGATCGGTTCGAGGCAAGGTGGCGAGCAGTCCGACCCCCATCAGCAATATCTGCTGGAGCAAGAGAACGAAGGCGCCGGGCAGCACGTAGGTCGCATAGCCGCCTTGAGGATTGAACAGCGGCACCGCCGTCAACTGCAAGGGATCGGTGGCAGCCGCGGCAAGGGCCGGATCGACGCCAATCCCGATCAGGCGAGCGGTTTCGACTTCCACACCGAGCGTCCGCGCCACTGCGATAACGCCGCCGGACATCCGCTGATACATCAGAAAGTAGCTTGCATCGGCATAAAGCGCGATCGGTGAGGCGCGGCCGTGGAGCAGGTCGCGCTCGAAATTCTTCGGGATCACAACAATGCCGAAAATGTTGCGCGCATAGACCTCGCGCTCGGCGCTGACGAGATCGGGCAAGACCATTGTCACGGCGATGTCGGGGGTTGCATCGACAAGGCGCGCCAGTTCGCGGCTGGTGGAGGTGCCGTCAACATCGACGACGGCGACCGGTACGTTGCGCAATGCCTCGTTGAGATAGGGCTGTGGATAGAATGCCGCATAGAACGCCGAGCCGATCACCAATACGGAAAACACCGGCCGTAGCGTGAAAATGCGCCGCAATTCGTCCCTGAAAACGTTCAGCGCCGCCATCATGACAGGGCTTCCTCCAGTACCGGCGGCGTGCCGGTGGCCTCGCGATCGGTGCGCGCGCGGATGACTTCCAGGCGCAGGGCGGTGAGGCCCGCGAGGCTGACGACAAAGGCCAGCAGAACAAGGATGGGCTTCCACGACAGATCGAGCGGTGTGCCCCGGATGGTTTGGTCGATCCTTGCGGTCAGATACCAGGTGCCGGGCAGCAGTGCGCCAAAGCCGTAGGCAAACGCGTTCATCGCGAGGCGAGGAAACCCGATGCCCATGAAGCCGAATGCGGGCGACGTCAACAGGGTTGCGATGCTGATCGCGCTCGCCATCGGCCTGAGCAGCAGCGCCAGCAGCGCGCCGAGAAATTGGCATGACAGGATGAACAGCAGGGCTGCGATGTCGAGCAGCCAGCCGCGGCCGTGCAGCGGCAATTCCAGCATTCCGAACAGCACGATATCCGACAAGCCGAGCACCAGCAGGAACAGGATTGTGTAAGGCAACAGCTTCCCGGCCATGGCAGGCCATAGTCCACCGCCCAGCCGGCGAAGAATTCGCAGCCGATGGCGGGTTTCGACGTCGATTCCGACCGAATAGGCCGACGACGTCACGATGACGAGTTGCAAGAGACTGGGCAGGATGGCGGCGAGCAGAAAATAGACATAGTTCAGCGTCGGATTGAACAGCGCATGGATTTGCACCGGGATCGGCGTCAGCGCGGCCTGCGCTTCCTCGATCGGCTGTCCCTGCGCCGTCCGCAGCGACAGGCGAATACCGGCGGCGGCGGTCGGCACGGCGGCGTTCGCCCCGCGCACCGTCAGGTTCCCGATCGTGAGCGTCTGGGTGTTGTAGAAGAAAACCACTTCGGGCCTGCGGCCGGCGAACACGTCCCGTTCGAGATTCTGCGGCAGCATCAACAACCCGTGGACCTTGCCGGACAGGATCATGCGGCGTCCCTCGGCCAGTTCGCCGACGCGGACTGACGCTGCCGTGTCCGGCGTCGCGTCGACCATGCGGATGATCGAGCGGGACAGATCGGAACTGTCGAGGTCGAGAACGGCGACCGGCAGCCGCGTCGCCAGACCGGCGCTGAAGACGCTGATCAGCACCGCCATCAGGGCGATCGGCACGATGGTGACAAAGGCGAGCAGGAACGGACGGCGGCGAAGCCAGTCGATCTCCCGCCAGAACACCAGCCAGAAGCCCGGCCGAATTCGACCTCGGGCCAGCATTTCAGCTTCCCCGTTTCGCCCAGGCGACGATCGCGCTCATGCCGGGGCGCAAACCTTCCACTGGTTGCGTTGGTACAGCGCGAACCTCGAACGTCCGCAGATCGAAATCGCCGGTCGCCCGGGTAGCGCGCCAGGTGGCATATTGTCCCTGCACGTTGATCATGGTGACGCGCACCGGTATCACCTGCGACTTGAATGCGGGCACAGTGACATCGAAGGTGTCGCCGATCTTCAGTCCGCCCAGCAAATCCTCCCGCAGGTTGAAGGTGAACCAGACATTCTTGGTGTCGATCAGCGAGAACAGCGGCGCGCCGGCGCTGAAATTCTCGCCGAGCGAGGCGACGCGTGTCGTGACCTGCGCGGCAATCGGCGCACGGATCGTCAGCTCGGCAACATCAACTTCGCGCTGGTTCAGCGCCGCTTCCGCCTGCTTGAGCTGGGCCGCTGCCAGCGCCTTCTCTTCGGGACTGGCGCCGGTGGTCGCCAGTTGCAGGGCCGCCTGCGCCGACTCGCGTTTTCGGATCGCCGACTCCAGATTGTGGGTTGCTTCATCGACGGTAGCCTGCGGCGCGTTTCCGGTGCGCGAGAGCTGCGCTTTGCGATCATAGGTCTCCTGGCTGAGCGTCACGTCGGCTTCGGCGGCGGCGACTTCGGCCTTGCGGGCGGCAATCGTCTCCGGCCGGGTGCTGTTGATGCGGTCGAGATCGGCTTTGGCGACGCCCAGCGCCGCGCGCGCGGCGATCAGGGCTGCGACGAGCTGCGGGCTTTCGAGTTCGGCGATGACTGCACTCCGTTCGACGGAACTGCCGACATCGACGTTCAGCTTGGCGATACGCCCGGCGACGCGGGGGCTGATATCGACGCGGTCGCTGGTGACCTCACCCTGCACCGTGAGCGGCGGCGGCCGCGTCGCAAGCCACAGCAGGAGCCCGAACGCCACCAGTACCGCAGCACCGATGATCCATCGAAGACCCTTCACGCGCGCCATTTAACCTTCTCCTAACAAGTTTTACGGACTTAGCCGACGATCTCTGTCGAAGCACCCCTTCAACTTCAACGGCCCGGCCTGCTGACGTCAATCCTTACGCCGACCTCGCCAGCGCGCCGTCGATCATCGCCACAGAATTGGCAAGTCCATAGACCGCGACGAACGAGCCGAAGCGGGGGCCTTTTTCCTGACCGAGCAGCACCTGATAGAGCATGTTGAACCAGTCAAGCGAAACGCCCGGCCGGCCATCCTTGCCTTTCTTGACCGGATCGAGGAACGGCTCGCGCCGGCCGATCTCGTAGACCACGTTCTGGATGTCTTCCGCCGTCGACGTCGCGGGCAGTTGCGACAGCGCGTCGCGCAGATCCTGAAGCGCGGCGCGCTCGCCGTCGGTCGGCTCGCGGAATTTCTTCGTCGGCGCCACAAAGTCGCGATAATAGTTGATGGCGTAGCCGACCATCGCATCGAGTTTAGGATGCGTCTGTGGCGTAACGCCGGGGCGATAGCGGCCGATGAAGCCCCACAGCGTCTCGGCATTCTCCGCGTTCGACGACGACACCAGCGTCAGCAACAGCTGGAAGGTGACGGGCATATCGGCCTTGGGCGGATGGCCGGCATGGATATGCCAGACCGGATTGGCAAGCTGCTGGCGCGCATCCTGACGCGGAAAGCCGTCGAGGAATTGTTGGTAGTCGTCGACATTACGCGGGATGACGTCGAAATACAGCCGCTTCGCCGCCTTCGGCTCGCGGTACATGAACAGTGACAGCGATTCCGGCGACGCATAGCGCAGCCATTCGTCGATGGTGAGCCCGTTGCCCTTCGACTTCGAAATCTTCTGGCCCTTTTCGTCCAGGAACAGTTCGTAGTTGAACCCCTCCGGCGGCATGCCGCCGAGCGCAGAACAGATCTTGCCCGACAGCTTGACCGAGTTGATCAAATCCTTGCCGGCCATTTCATAGTCGACGCCGAGCGCGAACCAGCGCATCGCCCAGTCCGGCTTCCATTGCAGCTTGCAATGCCCGCCGGTGACCGGAAGCGTGACGCGCTCTTTTGTTTCGGGATCGTCGTAGGAGACCGTGCCGGCCTTCACATCATGCTCGACGATCGGCACATACAGCACCATGCCGGTACGCGGGCAAATCGGCAAGAACGGCGAATAACTTGCGGCGCGTTCCTCGCGCAAGGACGGCAACATGATCGCCATCACGGCGTCCAGCCGCTCCAGCACGCGCAGCAATGCCGCGTCGAACCTTCCCGACGTGTAATAATCGGTTGAGCTCGCGAACTCGTAGTCGAAGCCGAACGTGTCGAGGAACGCACGCAGCCGCGCATTGTTGTGCGCGCCGAAGCTCGGATGGGTACCAAAGGGATCGGGCACCCGTGTCAGCGGCATACCGAGATGCTTTTCCAGAAGCTCCTTGTTCGGGACATTGTCTGGCACCTTGCGCAGGCCGTCCATGTCGTCGGAGAACGCCAGCAGCCGGGTCTTGATCTTGTCTTCGGTCAGCACGCGAAAGGCGTGGCGCACCATGGTGGTGCGCGCGACCTCGCCGAAGGTGCCGATATGCGGCAGCCCCGACGGGCCGTAGCCGGTCGAGAACAGCACCTCGTCCTTCGGATTTTTTTCAGCCGCGCAACAATCGCTTTCGCCTGCTCGAACGGCCAGGCGTTGGATTGCTCGGCGAGCGCGCGCAAATCGCTCGGGCTGGCGGGGTCGATGGTGGACATTTAGGAGGCTTTCTACGAAGGCCAGAAGGAGGCTCGATGGCAATATAACCGTCATTGCGAGCGAAGCGAAGCAATCCATCGGGCACCGAAGGAAGTGTGGATTGCTTCGCTTCGCTCGCAATGACGGCTGATGGTTCGCAGCCAGTTTCCTAAAACGGGCTGATGGAAAAATAGCGCAGCCACAGATCGGTGTAGCGGCCTTTTTCCCAGAGCCGGAACAGCGCCCAATTCAGCGACTGCCGCAGCAAATCGTTGCCCTTGCGCACCGCGATGCCGATGCCTTCGCCAAAATAGCGGCTCTCGACAAAGGGCCCGCCGCTGAACGCGCAGCATTCGGCCGAGTTGGTGCCGTTGATCCAGAACGCCAGCGCGATGGCGTCGCCGAAGATGAAGTCGACCTCGCTCCGCCGCAGCGCCAGCCGCAAGGCGTCGTCATTGGTGTAGGATTTGATCTCGGCGTCGGTGAACATCGCCTTCAGATAGGCCTCGTGCGAGGTGCCGGCGATGACGCCGACCTTCTTGCCTTCGAGATATTCGGGACGAACCTCCGGCATCACGGCATCGCGCCGTGACACGAAGCGCGCCGGCGCACGATAATAGGGATCGGTGAAATCGACCCGGGCGCGCAGTTGCGGCGTCACTGCCATCGAGGCGATGATGGCGTCGCCCCGGTTGCTGGTGATGGCGTCGATCAGGGTCTCGAACCGGCGCATCTGGATGGTGCAGGTGACCTTGATCTCGTCGCACAGCGCGCGCGCCAGATCGACATTGAAACCGGCCGGATTGCCGTCTGGGCCGGTGAAGTTGAACGGCGGATAATCCGTCTCGGTCAGAAACCGGATCACGGTCAGCCGCGACAGGTCCGGCCGGTCCGGCCGCCGCCGCGGGTCCCAGAAGCCGGGCACCGCCTGCGGCGCTGCCTCGACCGGAGGTTTTGGCACGGTTTGCGCGGAAGCCGTGCCGCCGGAGGGAGCCGCCGCCAACGCAGCCGCGATCGACAGCCCGGTCAGCGATCTGCGGACGGTCTTGAGCAATCTGGCGTTGGCTGACAGGGCGGTCCGATTTGGCATTACGGCAATTTGTTGCGGAATTGGATGGCCTTATAGACCATCCGGCCCGTGTTGCGAGGCCGTTTTGCGCCTTTTGGCCGCCTTCGTGCGGGTTCAAAGATACCGCTTCAGATCCGCTGCCGCTTCCTCGGGCGTCCGTTTCAGGTTGAACGGCGCGACGAAGTGGCCGTCGCGGTCCATCAGATAGATCAGCGCGGTATGGTCCATGGTGTAATCGCCGTCCTTGAGCGGGACTTTTTTGGCATAGACCCGGTAGGCCGACAGCACCTTGGCGACCGATTCGGGGTCACCGGTCAGGCCTTTCAGGTGCGGATCGAAACTCGAGAGGTAATCCTTCATGGCGGCCGCGGTGTCGCGCTCGGGATCGACGGAGACGAAATAGGCGTTCACTCGGTCGGCGTCCCTGCCCATCGCCCTCAGCACTTCGGAAATCTCGAACAGCGAAGTGGGACACACATCCGGGCAATGGGTGAAGCCGAAGAAGATCAGCGTCGGGCGACCTTTCAGATTCTGGTCGGTCACGGTCTGGCCGGCCTGGTCGGTCAATTGAAACGGCCCGCCGATCGCGGCCGGCGCCGTGACGCCGCGCAGGCCGCCGAGCGCCCACAGCATGATCACGAGCCCGACCAGCAGGCTGCCGGCAAAGGCCAGGAAGATGACCAGCGGGCGGGTGGTCCGGTCCATGCGAATTCCTTATGTCCGGATCAGAAGCAGGCCGAGATGCCGGCGGCGATCATTTCAAAGAACACCGCGGTCCCGTAGTGGAACCACAGCGCCGCGGCGCCAAACACGACAAGTGCGCCGAGGCCTGCCGCACCCCAAACGATGGCTGACGCCACCCTGCCCTGCGGCCGGGTCGCCGCGATCATCCCGTGCTCGGTGGAAATCGGCTGAACCATGGGGTTCAGATAGGGCCAGTTCCAGGGTCAGGCAAGCGCCGTGGCCGCGCGCCCGATCACGTCATGCGGAGCGTGTATCTTTGCGGCTCAGTGCGACGTTGGCTTGATCGCAGATGCCTGGGCGTCGAGGTAGCAGGGCTTGTACAGGGCCTGCAACTGCTTGCCGCGCAGGAAGATCATGCGCGGGGTCAACCCGCCACGCTGGGCGATCCAGCGCCGCACCGGCGTCGGATACATCGAGTAAAGCATCTGGGTGGCTTCGGCATTGGTGATCGCGCGGCCATTGGTGCCGAAATCCCAGGCGGCATGGAAGCCGAGAGTGGCGTGCGAGGTCACGCAAATCTTGTCGTGGGAAACGGCACCGAGAATGATGGTGCAGGCCGAGGCGCAGAGGCCGTCGATGATCACCGTCTCGCCGGAGGAACGCAGGCCCTGGTATTTGTCGACATAGGTGCCGATCCGCCCGCCCCGGTCGTCGGCGATCCGGACCACCGCCTGGCTCGATGCAACCCCCGCCAACAGCAGCACCGCTGCGAGCAACCCCGTCACCAGCCTCATATCCCAGCCCCAGTCCTGAAACGTCGAACCCGAATTCTGCTCGTCTTGGTGATGCAAGACTTCGCCAGCGTCGTGCGAGACCGTGATTTTGTCTAGACAGCGGGGGCCGCTCAAAACAAATTCAAATTAAGTGTTGCAACGGCGCTGCACCTTTCCGCCGAAAAGGTCCCAAACTGGAACAAGTGAACATTCCGAGGGTGGCATAGTCGCCACAGGCAAGGGGCATTTACCGTTGACCGCATCGGATGGCGCGGTCTTGAATTAAAAGGGGATGGGGGAGGACGCGATGGCCGAAGACGCAGACGTAATCGTGGTCGGCGGCGGGCTCGCGGGGCTGGTCGCGGCAACCGAAATCGCCGACGCCGGCAAGCGCGTCATCGTGGTCGACCAGGAAGGCGAGCAAAGCCTCGGCGGCCAGGCCTTCTGGTCGTTCGGCGGCTTGTTCCTCGTGGATAGCCCCGAACAGCGCCGGCTCGGCATCAAGGACAGCTACGATCTGGCACTACAGGACTGGATGGGCACCGCGGGTTTCGACCGCGAGGAGGATCTGTGGCCGAAACGCTGGGCGGAAGCCTATGTCGCCTTCGCGGCCGGCGAAAAGCGCGACTGGCTGCGCGCGATGGGGCATCGCATTTTTCCCGTGGTCGGCTGGGCCGAACGCGGCGGCTACGATGCAATGGGCCACGGCAATTCGGTGCCGCGCTTTCATGTCACCTGGGGCACCGGCCCCGGCATCGTCGAGCCGTTCGAACGGCGGGCGCGCGAGGCGCAGAAGCGCGGGCTGCTAACGTTCAAGTTTCGCCATCGCGTCGATGCGCTCGCGATCACCAACGGCACGGTCGAAGGTGTCAGCGGTTCGATCCTCGAACCAACGAATGTCGAACGTGGCCAGAGCAGCTCACGCAAGATCGCCGGCGATTTCAGCTTGCGCGCACCGGCGGTGATCGTCGCTTCCGGCGGCATCGGCGGCAACCACGATCTGGTGCGGCAGAACTGGCCGAAGCGCCTCGGCGAGCCGCCGAAATTCATGATCTCCGCCGTGCCTGAACATGTCGACGGCAGGATGATCGGGATCACGGAGGCCGCGGGCGCGCGGCTGATCAACCGCGACCGGATGTGGCATTACGTCGAGGGCATCAGGAACTGGTCGCCGATCTGGCCGCGCCACGGCATTCGCATCCTGCCCGGTCCATCGTCGATGTGGTTCGACGCCACGGGCAAGCGCCTGCCCGCGCCGTTGTTTCCAGGCTCCGACACGCTCGGCCAGCTCCACTACATCATGTCGACGGGCTACGATTATTCCTGGTTCATCCTGACCCAGAGCATCATCAAGAAGGAGTTCGCGCTGTCGGGCTCGGAACAAAACCCTGATCTCACCGGTAAAAGCTGGCGCATGACCATCAACCGCGCCACCAACAAGGGTGCGCCGGAGCCGGTGGAAGCGTTCAAGCAGAAAGGCGCCGACTTCATCGTGCGCGACAATCTCGCCGACCTCGTCAGCGCAATGAATGCGCTCAGTGGCGACGACCTGCTCAAGTTCGATCACATCAAGAGCCAGATCGAGGCGCGCGACCGCGAGATGTCAAATCCTTACGTCAAGGATGCGCAGGTGATGAACATCCACAATGCGCGCCGTTACATCGGCGACAGGCTGATCCGCACCGCCAGGCCGCACCGCATTCTCGATCCCGAACGCGGCCCGCTGATCGCGGTCAAACTCAACATCCTGACCCGCAAGACGCTGGGTGGCTTCGAGACCGATCTCGACTTCGCGCGTGTTCGGCAACAATGGCGAGATCATCAAGGGGCTTTACGCGGCGGGAGAGGCCGCCGGTTTCGGCGGCGGCGGCGTACACGGCTATCGCTCGCTGGAGGGCACGTTTTTGGGCGGGTGTCTGTTTTCGGGCAGGAACGCGGGACGCGCGGCGGCGAAGGCGGTTTCGTAATTCCATTCGGCCGGATCGATTGATCATCGGCAGCGCAGACCATGGCCCCACCGGAGACCGGAGCGCCGGCATTGCCTGTTGTACGGTCGATCAATGCATCTTATGATTGCATGACTTGCCGACCCCCAACCGCCTCATCATGCCACGGAGGATGCGATGCCCAACATCAAGATGGTACATATCCGCGGCAGTCTGAAGAAGCCTCTCCGCCACGCTATCGCGGTCGAACCCGCTCCCAAGGACGAACGGCTGGAGGTGACCGTTCGCCTGCGGCCCCGAAAGCCACTGCCGAACGCCACGGACATGCTCAAACCGTCCACCACCCCGCTGCCGATCCTGTCGCACGACCAATTCGAAAAAAGCTACGGCGCGGCGCCAAAGGATCTCGCCGAGATCAGAAAGTTCGCCAAGGCGAACAATCTCGCGGTGGTTCGGGAAGCGGAAAGCCGGCGAAGCGTGATCCTTTCCGGAATCGTCGGGGACTTCAACCGGGCCTTCAAGGTCAACCTCAAGACCTACAAATATCCCAAAGGAACCTACCGTGGTCGCACCGGATGGATCAGCGTGCCCGCACATCTGGCAGAGATCGTCGAGGGGGTGTTTGGCATGGACAATCGGCCGGTGGCCAAAGGCCGGCCGGCACGGCGACGGTCGGCTGCCGCCGGGAAAGACCACGCATTCAACCCGGACCAGGTTGCCAAGATCTACAAGTTTCCCAAGGATATGGACGGGACCGGGCAAACCATCGGAATCCTCGAACTGGGCGGTGGCTTTCGTCCCGAAGACCTCGAAGTGTATTTCACCAGACTCGGCCTGCCGATTTCGGACGTGATTCCGGTATCGGTCGATGGCGCGGCCAATTCGCCAAGCAATTCGGACAGCGACGATAGCGAGGTCGTGCTCGACATCCAGGTCGCCAGCGCATGCGCGCCCGGCGCCAGGATCGTGGTGTATTTCACCAAGAACGACCGCGCCTCGCATGGATTCATTGATGCCCTGTCGAAGGCCATTCATGACCGCGAGAACAACCCCTCGGTGATCTCGATTTCCTGGGGCGGCACCGAGGACATCAGACCGACCACTTTTCAAGACCAGTTCAATCAGCTGCTGCAGGAAGCCGCCATGCTGGGTGTCACGGTCTGTGTCGCATCCGGCGACGACGGCGCCGCCACAGCGCGCCGCGAGAACGGGACGGCAAAGCCCATGTCGATTTTCCGGCCTCGAGCCCGTTTGCGCTCGCCTGCGGTGGCACGCGCCTGCGGGCGCTTGGCAATACGATCACGCGCGAGACGATCTGGAACCAGCACAAGGCCGAGTTCGATAGTTCGACCGGCCCGGACGGTTCGTTCGGTTCGGGAGGTGGTGGTGTCAGCGGCGCGTTTAAGCTTCCACCGTATCAGAACAGCGCCGGTGTGCCGCGATCGCTCAATCCAGTGAACTTCGCGGGACGAGGGGTTCCCGACGTCTGCGGGGCCGGCGACCCCGCCACCGGGTACAATATCCGTGCCGACGGTGACGACTTCGCCTTGGGCGGCACCAGCGCCGTTGCGCCGCTTTGGGCCGCCCTGATCGCGCGAATAAACCAGAAGCTTGGCGGGCGCGTCGGCTTCATCAATCCGCAGATCTATTCCCTGAAGTCCGATTCAGGAGCCTTTAACGACGTCACTGGCGGCGACAACCGCTGCAGCTTCAAGAAATTCCGCAACGTCGGATACGACGCGGGCACCGGATCGGGATCCCTGCAGCGGATTGGGATCGCCCAACGGGACGATCCTCGGCCGATTGCTGAAGCCTGCGACCCCGGACGTGCAAAACAGGCCCGCGAAAAAGCACGCCGGCGCGAGGCTGGCGCGCCGCGGGCGCAAATGAGAAAGGCGCGGCTATCCCTGCGACAGCCGCGCCTCAACTCGGGGATCAGCTCACGCCGCCCGCGCCGCGTTCCTTTCCGTCTCGATCCGCCGTGCCAGCACCCAGCGGAAATAGGTCAGCGCCGCATCCGCGCCGATGGCGAGCAGCTGATAGTTCGGATCGGCGTCGAACACTTTCTGCTGCGCTTCGATGATCGCCAGATCCTCGTTGAACGCCTCTTCGAGGCTGTGGCGCAGCGACAGCGCGATGTTCGGATTGCCGATGTCGAAATCGTGCAAATAGTTCCAGAAGAAATGCGTCGAGCTTCGCGTCTCGGGCGTCATGAACTGGGCGTTGCGATATTGCCGCGTGCCCGGCACGGCGACGCCTTTCTCGGCGCCTTGGCCCGCGGGGGCAAACATGGTGTCGAGCAGGAAGATGCCGGGAACCAGCATGCGGCCGATGTTGCGGCGGTCGATCTTGTCGGTCTTGTTGGCGATCACCTTGCAATGATAGGGCGGCGGATCGGCGCTCATGTGCCAGCGCTCGACGCGGAAACCGTCGTCGAGCTTTTCGATCGCGACCGGCTTGGTCTTGTAGGCGTATTCCTCCGAGCCGCCGAGCGTGTGGGTGTGCACGAAGGCGAGATGGGCGAAGTCGCTGAGATTATCGATGATCAACAGCCAGTTGGCCTTGTAGTGCATATAGCCGGGCAGCCCGCGCCATTTGGGATCGGCCAGCGGCGGATAATCCACGATCAGGTTCGGATCGGCCTTCTCAGTCTCGCCCATCCAGATCCAGATCAGATTGTAGCGCTCCACCACGGGATAGCTGCGCACGCCGAGTTTTGCCGGGATCATGTCCTGGCCGGGGATCTGGATGCATTTGCCGGAGGGATCGAACTTCATGCCGTGATACATGCAGCGGATGTCGTCGCCCTCGATCCGGCCCATCGAAAGGGGCGCGGCGCGATGGCAACAGCGGTCATCGAGGGCTACGACCTTGCCGCTCTCGCCGCGATACATCACGACGGGCCGCTCCAATATGGTGCGGGCGAGTTTCCTGCCGTCGATCAGCTCGTGATTCCAGGCGGCGACGTACCAGGAATTACGAAGGAAGATTTCGTCATCCGTCATGACACCCCTCCCTGTGGCGTGAAGCGCTCTTCTGTTTGCTTTGTGTCATCTTCTATGGCATCGGCGCCGGCGCGGGTATCCGGATTGTCTGGACACACTGTACCGGCCCATGGACAATTGCCGGCATGGATTGGCGCGATTGGGAGCTGTTTTGCGAGGTGGTGCAGCATGGCGGCTTTAGCGCTGCCGCGCGCGTGCTCGGGCATCCCAAATCAAGCCTCAGTGCTGCAGTGCAGCGGCTGGAAAGCAATCTCGGCCTCCGCCTGATCGAACGTGCCACCGTCATCTGCGCCTGACCGACGCCGGCGAAACGATCTATGCGCGGGTGAAGCCGCTGTTCTCCGCGCTGCACGATACCCATGGCGAGGCGCTGGCGATGAACAGCTCCATCGCCGGCACGCTCCGCATCAAATCGCCTTACGAATTCGGCGCGAACCATGCCGGCCCGGATCGCGTCGACATTGATCGGCCGTTACCCGGACCTGGTGATCCGGATCGACGTCGAGCACGAAATCGTCAGCCCGGTTGTCGAGAATTACGACATCGTGTTCGCGATGCTGGAAGCTCCGCTGCCCTCGACCGGGATTGTGATCCGAAAGGTTTCGTCGCTGGAGCGCGGGCTCTACGCAGCCCCTTCGCTGCTGGAAAAATACGGCGAGCCCGGCACCTGGAAGATCTCGGCGGGTTGCCTGTTCTCACCGGCCCCAACGATGCGCCCTGGGCACTCACCACGCCTGATGGCGTCACCGAACATCTCGACGTTCAGAAAGCCCGGCTGGTCAGTTCGAATGCCGACATCAGGTTGCAGGCGGCGCTGGCCGGGCACGGCGTGTTGCGGGTAACCGCAAGCTTCACCAACGCGGCCGTTGCCGCGGGATCGTTGCGCGGATCCTGCCGGATCATGTCTGCGAGCCGCTCAACGTGCACGCACTGCTGCCGGCGAGGCAGTTCGTCCCCGCCAAAGTGCGGTGCTTCCTGGACGCGCTGGAAGCCCATGGCCGGCTCGCCAACGCCAAGGAGGACGCATGATCCGCTTCCTTGCATACGGCCTCGCGATCGCGCTCGGCGCCGGCGCCGCGGCTGCGGAGACCATCGAGATCGGCGTCGCGAAGCGCAGCTACCTCACGCAATTCCCCGAGACAAAACCTGCGCCGCTGGTCGTCGTGCTTCACGGCAATACCCAGACCGGCGCCGACATCGGGACGCGGACCTCGTGGTCGCTGGTCGCCAGCCGGGAGCGCTTTGGCGTGATCTATCCGGACGGGCTCAACCACGCCTGGGCGGATTTGCGGCCGGAAACCAGGCGCGCCGGACAAGCGCCGCCCGCCGGCACCGACGACGTCGCCTTCATCGCAAAGCTGATCGAGAAATATGTGGCCGACGGCTTCGCGGATCCGAAGCACGTCTATATCACCGGGCTTTCGAACGGCGGCGCCATGACGATGACGCTGGCCTGCGCACGCGCCTACCTTTCGCGGCCGCCGCCAGCGTCATCATGAATTCACCGACGAGTCCGCCAGCGGCTGTCATCCTTCGCGGCCGGTGCCGATGCTGGTCATGAACGGCACTGCCGATCCCCTGATCCCTTATGAGGGCGGCAAAGGCGCCAGCCGCTACGCCGTGGACGGCTTCTGGTCGACGCCAAACACGCTGGCGTTCTGGCGGCGCGTCAATGGCTGCCAGGCGGCCAACGCCACCGTCACCGAGCTCGCCGATCGCGATCCTGCCGACCAAAGCACGGTGACGCGGATCAAGTTCGCAGTGTCCGCCAGGAAGCGATGTCGTGCTCTACCGCGTCAATGGCGGCGGCCACCGCATGCCCGGCGCCTTTTCCGACGCGCGCTTTCCGCGCATCGCGGCCTCCCTTCTCGGGCCCCAGAACCACGATATCGACGGCGCCGAAACCATCTGGGCCTTTTTCAGGATGTTTCCGTGATGTGGCGCAATTTCAGGATGCTTCATTGAGCAGAACGCAGTAGCCGACCGCGCGCCGGCGCGCTAAGTAGGCGCGCCACATCAATCGGGAGAGCATTATGACCATCCAGCGTTTTGAAACCGGGCCGCGCATGAGCCAGGTCGTCGTCAACGGCAACACGATCTATCTCGCGGGCGTCGTCGCCAACAAAACCGCCGGTGAAAGCGTGACCAAGCAGACGCAGGAGATACTCTCGATCATCGACGGCCATCTCGCCAAAGCCGGCAGCGACAAGTCGAAGCTTCTGTCGGCCACGATCTACATCACCGACATGAAAACCTTCCAGAAGATGAACGCGGTATGGGACGGTTGGGTATCGGCCGGCAACACCCCGGCGCGCGCCACCGTCGAGGCCAAGCTTGCAGCGCCGCAGTATAACGTCGAGATCATGGTGGTCGCTGCGAAGTAATTTTGGCGAAGTGATTTTGGCGGCGCGAGGGTTTTGATGGCCCTCGCGCCGTTTCCTTGACCTCCGAGGTAATCGATTCCGGCGTGCGAACCTTCGATAGTCGGCCAGCCGATCATTTCGGCCCCAACGAAGGAGAGCACCATGACCGACGTCCAAACCATCGCTAACCGTTACATCGATCTGTGGAACGAGCGGACCCCTGCTCGCCGCCGCGAAATCCTCGCCGCAAATTGGGCCACC
>CAWGSN010000005.1:0-386672 GCA_963825225.1 uncultured Alphaproteobacteria bacterium | reverse complement strand
GGCCAGGATGGCGAGCAGGAGTTCCCCGCGGTCCAGCGCGGCCGCGCCGGCCGCGGCGAGCGAGGTGGCGGGCAGCCCGCCGGGGGTTGTGGAGGGTAGCTCCGCGGGTTCGGTGGACACGTTGAGGCCGATGCCGACGACGACCGCGTCGCCGGCCGCCTCGGCCAGGATGCCAGCCAGCTTGGCGTCGGCCGCCAGGAGGTCGTTCGGCCACTTGATCATGGTCTCGACGCCGGCCACCTGCGTGACCGCCGTGGCGACGGCCACGCCGGTGAGCAGCGGGAGCCAGCCCCGGCGGGCGGGCGGCACGGCCGGTTTCAGCAGCACCGAGACCGTCAGCGCGGCGCGCGGCGGCGAGGTCCAGGTCCGGCCCATCCGGCCGCGGCCCGCGCGCTGCTCCTCGGCGGCCAGCACCGCGCCCTCCGGCTCGCCGGCAGGGCCCGGGCCAGCAGGTCGGCGTTGGTCGAGCCGGTGCTCTCGACCACCTCGGGGGCACGCCGCGGCCGCCTGCCCTGGCCAGGGCGCGGCGCAGCGCCGCCGGTGTCAAGCGGCGCGCGGACCTGCGTATGGTTCTCGGCTCGCATGCCAACCCACTATTGTTCAGGAAGCCAGGAGAAGGGAAATCGGTGACCGGCCTCGGAACCAGCCAGCGCCGCGGCGCGGACGACGGCGACGCGTCTTCGGCTTCGCGGGCTGGTGTCGCCACCCCGGAGCGGGGGTTCCGGCTCTGGCCGCCGCAGGTCACCTTCGACGCTGCCCCGCTGGCCCCGCTGGCCGCGAGGGCCCGGGGCGCTTTGCGGGGCGGGGCCTCGCTGACGCCGGCCGTGGCGCTGTGGCGCAACCACCGGCTGTTCACGATCGCGGCCTGCCTGTCCGTCATCCCGCGGGTGATCGCCGCGCTCGGCTTCAAGCCCGCGCTGCTCATCCAGGACTCCTTCTCCTACATGAAGCAGAGCGTCCAGCTGCTGCCGCTGTCCGACTCGCCAGGCCCGAGACCCGCTGGTGCTGCACCTGCTCCAGCCGTTCCACAGCCTGCTGCTGGTGACCACGGTGCAGCACCTGATGTACAGGATCAATTCCGAAACTCGCCGCAGCCTGTGCAAGCACCGGCAGGACCCCAAAGTAATAGGCATCAGGCGTGAAAACGAGGCTCAGCGGCATGCTCGTCACCGCCACCAATAGCGGCACGTAGCCCGCCAGACTTGGTGGGATCACACAGACGGTTGCGGCCGCCATCGCCTCGATCATCTTGGTGCCTGTAAGAACTCCGGTAAAAATGCCGGCGGCGAAAATCATAGTGGAAACTGTCACGACGCTACCCGCGTGCGACACCAGATGCTTCTGCTGTGCTTCCCAACTCGGGTAATTCACTGGGAGCGCGATCGCGAAAGCCAGGACAAACAGGATTGGCAACGGTAGCAACGACATCAAAAGCGCGACAATCAGCACCACTGTGAGGACGGTGTTGAACCAGAACAGCCAGGGCCGTTCAAGCGCGTGACCTTCCGCTCGCTCGCGTGCGGGTGGAGCGCCCCGTCGAACTCGTCCTCGTCAGGTCCGATTGCAGCGTTGCTGCCGGGCACCGCGGCGGAAAGCGATGCGGGTGTGGCCGGCGGGCAGATGGTCGAGCGCGGCGATACCGAGCCGAGCCCGCTCCCGGCGACCGAAAATGTAGGCTACGGTCAGCACCCAGAGGATGCCGACGAGCATGGCCGGGACCACCGGATTGAATATGACTCATGAGTTCCGCCTTGAGCGCGGCCATGGCGCGCACGGTAGGTCCACCCCATGGAAGAATATTCATGACACCCGCGCCAAGAGCGACGATGCCGGAGAGCACGAGCCGATTCATGCCAAGCCGCTGGTAGAGCGGTAGCATCGCAGAAATTGTGATAAGGAACGTGGTGGCACCGTCGCCATCGAGTGAGACGGCCATGGTGAGGACGGCAGTAGCGAGCGCGACCTTCAGGGGGTCGCCCTTCACGAACCGAAGCAGGCGCCGAATCATTGGTTCAAACAGACCGACATCGAGCATCAGCCCAAAATAAAGCACGGCGAAGATAATCATCACACCGACCGGCGCTACTCTATTGACGCCCTCAAGCATCATCTTGCCTAGACCTCCCCCGGCGCCGGCAACCAGGCCGGCGACCGTCGGGATGAGGATGAGGGCGACGAGTACCGACACGCGCTTGGTCATAATGGCAAAGAGGAAGATCGCGATAGTCGCGAAGCCTAGGACCGCCAGCATGTTTCCTCCTCAAGCACTCGCTTCTTTTATCCCACTTTCGGCCTTCGTCCAACTTGTCCTAGTTCGATTTCAGCTTCACATAACGTCCCGGCGCGGGCTCGATTGCGGGATAGTTTTCGTTGCCCTGCGCCGTCGGTGCGGACACGGTTCCGTTGGAATGGCGCCTCATCCACGCATCCCAGTCCGGCCACCAGCTTCCGGCTCTCTCTTCAGCGGCGTCAAACCAGCTCTGCGGATCAGAATTCGAGGTCCTCGTTGACCCAGTGGCTACGTTTGTTGCGAGCCGGCGGATTGATGACACCGGCGACGTGCCCGCTCGCGGCAAGGACAAATCGCGCTTCACTACCGACCAAATCCTTTGACCGAAAAGCCGTTTTCCATGGCCCATGTGATCTTCGCGGGACGCGAGGAGATAGATCGGTACGTCAATCTTGGAGAAGTCCACCGGAACCCCGCACTGCGTGGTCTTGCCGGGATCCTTGATGTTGTTTTCGAGATAGGTGTTGCGTGTGTACCAGCAGTACATCGGGCCAGGCAGGCTGACGCTGTCGGAATCCCAATACAACAGATCGAAAGCGTCCGGCGTTGCGCCCTTGAGATAACTGTCGACTACGTAACGCCAGATTAAGTCGTTGGCGCGCAGCGTCCCAAACGTAAACGCCAGTTCCTTGCCGGGTAGGATACCGCCCTTTCCGATCGTCGCTTCCCGCAAGGCGACCGATCCTGCATCGATCAACAGGCCGATTTCGCCGGCGCTGTTGGAAAAATCCAGCATCGTGGTCAGCAGCGGCCGCCGTCGCCAGCTTGTCCTGCTTGTCGCGCGGCCAGCACGGCCGCGGCGCAGCTCAGGATCGTGCCGCCTACACAAAAGTCCAAGGGCATTGGTCCGCTCGGCGCCGGTGATGTCGAGCACGACATCGACCGCCTTAAGCGGGCCCATCTCGAGATAATCGTCCCACGTCAGATGCGCCGTTTCAGGCACTGCACTGCGCCAGGAAATGAGGAATACCCGATGACCTTGTGCAACCGCGTACTCTACCAGCGAGTTCCCCGCTCCAAGATCAAGCAGGTAATATTTGTTGATGCAAGGTGGGACGAACAGTAGCGGCGTTTTTTCGACCTCACTCGTCTGCGGCGCGTATTGGATCAACTGGATCAGTTCATTCTCGAAAACCACGTCCCCCGAGTCGTTGCCAAGTTGCGGCCCACTTCAAAAGCTGACTCGTCTTGAGGGTTCTGGCTTGGCCGCATGCCAGGAGGTCGTCGGCCGCGCGCTCCACGTCGGAAATCTCGGCATACCGGAAGAACGTCCTGTTGAAGAATCGCGCCACGCCGGTTGACCATCGGATCAGCAGGCATTGCGCGTCCTTGGAAAGGGTTTGAAACCGCAAGACGAAGGCGTCGTGCTCGTCCGTCAGGATCGGGCCGTAGGTGGTCCTGACGAACGACAGCATTTCCAGGAAATGATCGTGATAGTAATAGACAGGTAGATCCGGCCTTTTCATTCGGAGCGCCCTTCGGGCCTTTCTGGATCGCACGAGGACATGAGGGAACACCCCGCTTGGTGGCTTGCAGCCGCGCGGAAAACGTTCTATCTTTGTTCTAGGACGCTTCGATTTGTCAAGGCGCCGGGCCGGCCGCAAAAATCACCAGAGGGCGATGGACGAAGCCCGCCAGCGCAAGATCATCCACGTCGACATGGACGCCTTCTACGCGTCCGTCGAGCAGCGGGACAATCCGGATCTCCGCGGCAAGCCGGTCGCAGTCGGTGGGTCCAAGGAGCGGGGCGTCGTGGCGGCGGCGAGCTACGAGGCCCGCAAGTTCGGGGTGCGCTCGGCCATGCCTTCGGTCACGGCGAAACGGCAGTGTCCCGATCTGATCTTCGTGAAGCCGCGCTTCGAGGTCTACAAGGCGGTCTCGCAGCAGATCCGCGAAATCTTCGCCGAGCACACACCGATCATCGAGCCGCTGTCGCTGGACGAGGCCTATCTCGACGTGACCGAAAATCTGCAGGGCATTCCATTGGCGCGAGACGTCGCGTTCGCGATCCGTGCGAAGATCAAGGAGGTAACCGGTCTTAACGCTTCGGCCGGCATCTCCTACAACAAGTTTCTGGCGAAACTCGCCTCCGACTACCGCAAGCCGAACGGCCAGTACGTCATCACGCCGGAGATGGGGCCGGCGTTCGTCGAAGCCCTCCCTGTCGGCAAGTTTCATGGAATCGGGCCAGCAACCGGCACCAAGATGAACGCCCTCGGCCTCTACACCGGCCTCGACATGCGCAATCAGTCGCTCGAATTCATGCAGGCCAACTTCGGGAAAGCCGGAAGCTACTACTACTGGATCTCGCGCGGCGTCGATAACCGAGAAGTTCGGGCCGACCGAATCCGGAAATCCATCGGTGCCGAAAACACCTTCTTCACCGATCTCACCGAATTCGAGGCAATGGTGTCGGAACTGCAGCTGCTGATCGACAAGGTTTGGCGGCATTGCGAGGACAAGGGCACGCGGGGCCGGACCGTCACGCTCAAGGTGAAATTCGCCGACTTCGAATTGATCTCGCGGAGCCGAACGGTACCTGGTTCGGTCGAGCACCGCAGCGATTTAGCGAACGTGACGGCCGAATTGTTGAGAGCACTCTTTCCGATGAAGAAAGCCGTCAGGCTGCTCGGCGTGTCCGTTTCTGGATTTGTGGACGAAGAAACCGACGATCCAGCGCAAATAGCGCTGGAACTGTAATCGATCTCATCGCCTACGTTCGTCATGGCGCTTGTGGGGGTCGATAACTGGACGTGCTATTTGGTCTAGGTATTCTCGTGCGCATGAGCGGCCGCTTTGCGCCACAACCGGTCGTCCAATAATTGCCATTCCGCGAATTGATCCCTCGGCAATTGACCCGGCAGCGAATTCGCGGCTTGCCGAACGAGATCACTCCGCTCCCGAAACATCGGCCCACTGCGGCGCCTTCAGTTCAGGCTGCTCACGCCGGTTGTTGCTAGATTATCTTTGATCTCTCGGTGCACACATCGTGCGCACGCCGCCCTCCAACCAATTGAACACTTGAACCCTCGCTCCAATCCATCATGGGCAAGTTTGAGCTAGCTCCAGCACGCGAAGGCCAACAAGGTCAGGCAACGATTGAGCAGTGTTCCGGCAAAGGGTGACGAAAGCCGCTCTTATGCAGGCACTATCTGTTTGACCAGCGCGCGCACGAGGCGCGGCAAATCATAGGGGAATCTGGCGGTAATCAGATTGCCATCCACCACACAAGGTTCGTCGAGAACTGTTGCTCCGGCATTCTCAAGATCGATCTGTATATTCCAAACGGCCGTTGCACGCTTGCCTTTGAGTATCTTGGCGCTGACCATAACCCATTGGCCATGACAAATTGCACAGGTTGGTTTGCCTGACGCATGCATGTTTCTCACAAAGGCTTGGGCGTGCTTGTCCATGCGCAACGCATCCGGATTCCAACAGCCACCTGGCAGGATCAACGCATCGTAATCGTCCACCTTTGCTTCATCCATGTAGCGGTCAATTTTCAACCAGCCGGCGTTTTCCATCAAACGGATCGCCAACACGTGGGTCGCGCATTGGGGCGGGAAACGCAAACCGAGCGTAGGATCGAACTCCCCAATTCGTGGAGAAACCACATGAACGGTCGCGCCGTGCTCGGTCAACCAGCGATGGGCGCCTAGAATTTCAACTTCCTCAACACCATTTGTGCAGCAAATCGCGATCCTCTTGCCCTTCAGCAGTGCGGGATTTGACGGTGGGTCAAAAAGGAAACTGTTGAGCTCCCGGTTCAACTCTCCATCAGCCGTTGCCAACAGCTCTGTCGAGATGGATGGAACCGGAGAGGACGACATGAGTTGCTGCATGCGAGCGAAAGTTGAGGCTTGTGGCGCGCTATCCATTTTTCTCTCCTGATCCAATAATTTCAGTTTGCGATTCCGGATCCTGGGTGCTTCCAAATTAACACTTCAAGATGTGCTCCTTCGATCCTTCTTCCGTGTGACTGCAGACAAAATGCCCGCGAGCACGGCGGCGACCGCCGCAACGCTCCACACCAAGGGATGCGCATAGAATTTCGGCGCGGCGGCCATGGCTCTTCCCGACGCGGTGGCGGGATCTGGCAAAGTCAGAAAGAACACGCCGTAGAGATGTGCTGCCGTAATTGCGACAAGCAGCACAACGCAGAAGATCATGGCGACCACAAGCGCCGCGACGACGACTGATCGCGCCGGAACGCCCGGTTGGACCAGCGGCAACAGATTGTTGACTAGGCCCGCAAGGACAACTAGGCCGCTGCCAATGGCAAAAACGGTAATGCTGAAGGGCTGGAAAATCAGGACGAGTGCCAGGATGCCAAGGCCGATAATGGACATTTCAAGCCGCAGTGCAGTTTTGCCAGACATGCCGTGGGTCGATTCTTTCATGAACGGACCGCCCTTCCATTTTCACCGAAGAAATGGGTTTGTTTGGGATCAGGTTTCAAATGCATGACCTCGCCGATTTTGACGCGCTGGTCACGTTGAACCACCACGCGGATATCACCGCCTGTCTTGGTGCGCGCATGCACAAGGGTTTCTGCGCCCATGGGTTCAATGAGTTCGGCCTGCGCGTGGATGGTCCCTTTTCCGGCGCTGCTCACCGGCGAGAAGGCCCGGGGCCTGATGCCGATCACCACCTTTGAAGGTTTGAGTTTCGAAACGGCAGGGTCAGCAGCCATTTCAAGGGGACTTTCGGCCAGTGTTACCAATGCAACGCCATCGCCAAACGATTTGAGCTCAACCTCCATCAGATTCATTTGTGGTGTGCCGATGAAGCTTGCAACAAACACATTGGCAGGCCTGGCGAATACCTCATGGGGCGTGCCCACCTGCTCGATCATGCCGTCTTTCATGATGGCGATACGGTCGGCCATGGTCAGGGCTTCGAGCTGATCGTGGGTGACGATTACCGTTGCCTTTGAAAGGTTGGACAAGACTTCCTTGATTTGCCCGCGCATGGAATGGCGCAGTTCCACATCCAGGCGCGACAGCGGTTCGTCAAAGAGGAAACAGTTGGGATCGCGTACAATGGCGCGGGCCACGGCTATGCGCTGCTTTTCACCTTCCGAGACATGGCCCGGCATGCGGTCCAGGACCTCGGTAAGGTGGAGGATCTTGGCGACCCGGTTGACACGGCTGTCGCGTTCTTCCCTGGAGAGCCTCTCGAACTGCAGCGGCATGGCGATATTCTCGCCCACATTCAGCGCTGGATAAAGCGCATAGAACTGGAACACCATGGCAATGTCGCGCTTTTCCGGCGGCAGATCATTCATGCGCTTTCCGGCAATCACAATATCGCCTTCCGTTGCCCGTTCGAGACCAGCGATCATGCGCAGCGTGGTAGTCTTGCCGCATCCGGAAGGACCAAGCAGGCAGACCACCTCGCCCGCCTTCACCGACAGGTCAGCATCCCTGACAGCAGTAAACTCGCCATATTTCTTGGTGATTTTCCTGACTTCGATTGTCGACATGTCAGCGCTTTACCGTTCCAAAGGTGACGCCACGCAGCAAATGATTTTGCAGAAAGAACGTAACGAGGAACACCGGGATCAGGAAGAGTGTTTCAATGGCCGCCAGCAGGCCCCACAACACGCCGATGCCGCCGCCGGCGACCGCCTGGTTCATGGCCACCGGAACGGTGCGTGTGTCAGCGCCGGTGAGCAGCAACGCAAAAAGAAACTCATTCCAGGTGAGGATGAGGCCGAACACGAAGGTTGCGGCAAGACCTGCCACCACTTGTGGCAAGACGATCTTGAAAAACACGCGCACATCCGATGAGCCATCAATCCGGGCCGCGTCTTCCACATCAAGCGCTAGCTCATCAAAAAAGCTCTTCATCATCCAGATGGTGAAGGGAAGGTTGAAGGCCGTGTAGAGCAGGATGATGCCGAGATAGGAGCCTGAAAACCCGGCGACACGAAACATGAGGATGATGGGGATGATCACGACAATTGCCGGCAACATGCGTGTTGTCAGAATGACGAACAGATAGGTGTCGTTGCCCTTCAACGGGTAACGCGAGAAGCCGAAGGCCGCCAACGTCCCGATGACGAGGGCGAGGAACACCGAAACTGAGGCAATGACGATGGAGTTGAAGAAATAGCGGTCAAAGCCGGTGTCCTGTGCCGCAGCACCTGCCGTCATGGCGCGCGAGAACACAGAGGCGTAGTTCTCCAGCGTAGGCGAGAAGACGTAATCGTCCGGAATCAGACCAAACAGGGATGTGGGAAAAACCTTCGGCGGCACCGCCAAAGCCTCATTCTGAAGCTTGAAACTTGTAATGATGATCAACAGGACAGGCAGGAAGTAGATGAAGCTGATGATGGCCACAAAAAGCGTTTGACCCCAACCCGCCTCGCTTACCCCCGAAGCTTTGCGGAAACCCAGTTTTTCCCAGATAGTCGTGGATGTAGCCACCGATCAGTTTCCCCGGCTTCGGCGGTTGGCGATGTAAAGATAGAGGTTGGTGAGCACGATGACGATGAACAGCATGACGTAGGAAATGGCCGCGCCTTCGCTCGTCTTGTTCTGCTCGTTGGCGATGCGGATCAGATGATAGGAAATGGTCAGGGTATCATTGCCACCACGCGTGAGAATGTAGACCAGGTCAGCCATCTTGAAGGCTTCGATGGTGCGGAAAAGAAGCGCCAGCATCAAAAGCCCGCGAATATAGGGGAAGGTGATGGTCCAGAACCGGCGCCAGCTTGACACCCGGTCAATGGCTGCCGCCTCGTAGAGATACTTGGGAACCGAGACGAGACCGGCTAGGACCAGCAACATGACAAAGGGAGACCACATCCAGGCATCGACAAAAACGATGCCGGCCACGGCACCCACCTTGCTGTCCATCAGAATAAACTGGTTGCCGGAGAAACCGCGCATGAAGTAGCTGAGCAAGCCGAATGTCGGGTCATAATAGTAGGAAAAGAACACCCCTGCCGCGACGACCGACAGCATCATGGGCGTCAACACCAAAATCAACAGATAGCGGCGAAGCGGAAATTGCTTGGCAAAAAGCATAGCCAGCAGAAAGCCCGTGGTCATCTGGACGACCACAGTCAGCACCACAAACAGCGCGGTATTGTTGAGGGCGTGCCAGACGTCTCTGCCCGCGAGTTCCGACGTCAGCACCTTGACATAGTTGGCGAGGCCCACGAACCGAATGGTTTGCTGGTTGCTCTGATAGGCAAAGAACGACAGGCCGAGCGACCACAATAGCGGGAAGATGTTCATCACAAACAAGACGGCAATGGCTGGCGAAACCAGAAGCCCGCCGTAGTAGTGGCGACGATAGGCATTCACCACGAAGGTTCCGGCCACCATGGCAACCATGGTGGCAACGATCCAGAATGAGATGGTGGCGGGCAGGCCAATGCAGGCGATGACTGAAACGCAAAGTCCTACGACAATTGCAAGCTTCCAGTTGTCTGGTGCCAGAGACCAGCCGTCTGGGGCCAGAGAGGTGAACACAGGCGGAGACGTTTGTACTCCGGACGAGGTCATTGGAACATTTCTGCTTGAGGCAAGTCAAAAGAGACGCGCGAGTTGTCGTTCGCGCGCCCCGGCTCAGGCGTTGACTGGTTACTTGATAAGACCAGCCTCTTTCAGCAGGTTCTCCTGGAACTTGGCGACGTTGTCCAACGTCGTCTTGGCATCCTGCTTGCCCGTGATGGCAAGATCATACTGGTCCTGCTGTTGGGTCAGAATTTCAAAGAACTGCGGAACATGCCACATGTCTTTTTGCCAATCGAGGCCTGGGGCCCAGGCCCGGTTCCAAGGACGGAACGTGTCATACTTAGGATCCGTATAAACCGACTTCATTGCAGATTGGCCCCCCTTCGAGGCGTATTCCATCTGCACATCTTTCGACAACCACCACTTCACGAAGCCAACGGCTTCCTTGTTGATGAGGTCCGTGTTCCAAGTGGTGAAGACAAAAGGCTGTCCACCGATCTGACTCCAACGAACAAGTTTACCGTCAGCACCGCGTGTAGCGGGCGGTTGGCCGAATACAAGTTTGTCCGCCACTTGTGATGTTTTTGGATCAAGCGATGCTTCAGCCAAGCCAATCCAGTTGACGTTCAGGGCGACCTTGCCCGCACGGAACAATTCATCTGATTTGAAAATGTCCATCGTGCCGGTTTTGGCCACTGGCGGCATATATTTGATCAGGCTCAACATGTGATCGAGGGCCTTGACTGCAACGTCTGAGTTGACCACGCCCTGGGCATGGCCGTCTGGAATTTTGGTTTCATCCCAGATGTTGCCACCAGCCTGCCAAACAAACGTATGGACCGATGTGGTTGAAAAGTCATAGCCTTTGGCAACCTGAAAGGCGATGCCATAGAAGTCGTCGTCTGCAGGCTTACCGGCCAGCATATCGCCCTTCTTCCTCAAGAAGAACTCACCGATGTTTTCGAAGAGCTGCCAATCCACATTGTCAAATTCCTCGCCCGTGCAGGGTAATTTCTTGTTGTATTTGGCCTTGAAGTTTTTCTGCTCTTGATCGTTGCAGAAGATGTCTTTGCGGGCGTAGCTCACGAGGATATCGGGGAACTGCGGAAAGCCGTAGTAGTTCTTTGAGGTGTAGGGATAGGTTGCATAGGCGTTGAGAATTGCCGGATGCATTTCACCCATGGCTTTCTTCAAATCCGGATCAGCGTCGATGAGGTCGTTGATCTTGCGGAAATAGCCGCCCTCGATAAAGGCACCGAGCCATTGTGAATCTGATACCGCCATGTTGTATTTCTTTTCACCCGACGTCAGCGAAGCGTTGACACGGGTGTAGAAATCCGGCCACGGAATGAAGTCAAGGTCGAGCGTCACCTTGTTGCCCGAAGCCGGTTTGTATTCCTTGTCGAACATTTCCTTCATGATGCGGGTTGGCGGCCAATCAGGAACAGCCATGTGTAGCACCACGTCTTCGGCAGATGCCTTGATAGCACCCCCCAAAGTCATAACGCTTGCGAAACCAACGGCTGCCGCAAGGCTTTTCAGTCCCGTCTTGCTTTTCATTTCCTGTTTCCTCCCATTGTTTTATTTACGGCTTGTGCTTCTCATCGTCTGAGTCAGGTCATGACCTGGCCACTGGCGGCGCGGAAGATGTGAATGTCGTCTGGATTGATGACAATGGCGGCGGGATCGCCGACCTTGATGGACGTGGCCTTGGACTCGGGCAGCACCATGCGCAGAACTTCATTGCCAGCTGCAACGGAAACAATGGTGATATCGCCCAAGGGTTCGAGCAATTGGACTTTCGATGTGATGGCCTTCTCGCCGCTGCCAGCAAGCCGGATGTCATTAGGTCTGATTCCAATGATCGCTGCTTCGCCTGCAGCAGCTGTCTTGCGCCAATGCTTTGGCGCAATCCTTCCCAGTGATGTTTCGAAGGACCTGGCATCGCCCGCTACGGTTGCCTGTAGCATGTTCATGTGGGGCGAACCGATCTTGCCCGCCACATAGGTGCTCGATGGGCTTTGGTAGAGTTCGTCAGGCGTGCCGCGCTGGACAACTGCGCCATCGCGCATGACCGCAATTTCCTCGCCCATGGACAGGGCTTCGAGTTCATCTGGTGTTGCAAACACAATCGTCATGCCGAATTGGCGGTGCAGGCGTTTCAGCTCAGCGCGCATGTCATGGCGCAGCTTCGCGTCGAGATTGGTGAGCGGTTCATCAAGCAGCAGAATCTTCGGCCTTCTGATCAAGGAACGACCCAAAGCAACACGCTGCTGTTCACCCCCCGACAGCGTGTTGGGCTTGCGCTCCAGACGGTGCGAAAGCTTCAGCATGGCTGCGGTTTCCTTGACCCTTCTGTCGCAGTCTTCACGCCTGACTTTCTCTTCGCGCAACGGATAGGCAAGATTGTCGTAGACCGTCAGGTGCGGATAGAGCGCGAAAGACTGGAACACCATCGAAACACCACGACCCGCGATCGGGGCATGGGCATGGTCTTTTCCGAAAATGTGAACCTCACCCGCATCGGGCTTCACCAGCCCTGCAATGGTGCGAAGTGCTGTCGTCTTGCCAACAGAACTCGGTCCGAAGAGCACGAAGAAACGTCCTTCCGCAACATCGAAAGACAGATTGTCAAGCGCCCGCACAGCCCCGTAGGACTTCGACAGACCCACCAGCCGCAACGCAAATCGTTCACGAAACGCAACCTGGTTCACAAGGTCTCCACCATCCGGTTCGCATCGATATCGGCGACGTTTGTTAAATATTTGGCACTGAGACAGCCACAGTCATGCAAAGGCCACAAGAAGGCGTTGGCGAGATCGTTCAATATGGTCGCGCATTGCACGCTCTGCCTCGTCCGCGTCAGCCCGATCAAATGCAACGAGGAGTCTGGCATGTTCTCCCAGCGCATCCTGGGTCACCCGAGCGTTAAACGTCAACCGGAAGATGTGAAAGTGGACATGGAGATGTTCCAAGGTATCACGAATTACGTCGTTACCGGCAATCGCCAAGATCTGGTCATGAAAATCTGCGTCCAATCTTGCAAATTTCGAGTAATGCAGCCTCTGCTGACCGGTGCCAAACTTCGACATCCTGGCCGCAATTTCGCCCAAAGCCCTTAGGGAATGCGCATCCATTTTGGCCGCAGCAAAACGCGCTGCATAAGGCTCAAGTAGCATCCGCATTTCGTAGAGATCTTCAAATCTCTGCCGCGAGATCAATGAGGCGGCCCTGAATCCGACAAGATACTCCTTGTCAACAAGCCCTTCTCCTTCGAGGCGACCAAGTGCCTCGCGGATCGGCGTTTGCGAAACCTCAAGCTCGCGGACCAATGCATCAACGGTTACGCGTGCACCCGGAGCAATTTCCAACGACACCAACTTGTTGAAGATCGAATCGTAAACCTCTTCCGTCAGACCCCTAGGTCGCTGAAGTGCCATCGATCCTCCATTTCCCGGTGACCGACCAATTGTTCGGTGAAATGGCGAACCATTTAAGTCTTCCGTGTTGACAGACAAAGCAGCCACTGAGATAAGCCCCTCCGTATCCTATATCCTATAGGATATGGATTTGAAAGCGCAAGCGTGAAATTTTAGCGCCTAAAGCGCTGGGCCTGCACCAACTCAGCTGAGCATTGAGCCGGTACCGACCGGACTTGCGGCACGACAGGTATAGGACGCTTGCCGGACTTAATCGCCATCCGCCTGAGGGGCGGCGGCGCCCACCCGCGAATTCTGCGGCACGATGACATTGCCCCACGCCATCGAAGCGTTCACGGCCGTGCAAAGGCAGCCCGTAGTGATCCTGCGCAGAACCACGTCTTTGTGGGCAAGAACGCGCTTCAGCGCCAAGATGTTTACGTTAGAGGCTACTCCAAAGCTGATCGGACAAAGCCTGGCAACAGCCTATCGCGATGGCAACAGCCGGAAGGCCGCTCCGATATGATGCTGGGCGCATTATCTGCGGGCTGCGCCTTTGCTGCGGCCGGCACCTCTCTTGCCTCCGCAAATCGATGCGGAGGCCGTCAAGTGCACCGACTTAGCGAAGGCGCTGTTGCGATCTGCGCCCAAGTGATGGTATCGCGACCGCACCATCGCGTGGCTCATCGCGCTGCCGTTCCGCTTGGCCAAAGATTGGGAGTGCCGCAACGTAAACGCCTTGGCGTTGTTGCGCTTGGCCTCAATCCCGGCTCGTGCTCAGAAAGCTCTGTCAGAAAACATTATGATCCCGGATACTCGGCAATGCACTGTCTACAATCGGCAAGCTGCTGAGCACGCTCATTCGGCAATCACAGGCGGCCTCAAGTCGATCAAAAGTGAGTAAAGAGACAAAAACCTTGCAACTTCTGAGTCACTTCTTCCGAAGTGACTTGCTGCATTCAATGTTCATTTCCCTAATCAGTGTGAAATACCAATTCCATGCCCGCCCACCATTCCCCGGGCTTTCGAGTGTCAAATGGTGCTTGCATCGGATCGGTGATCTTCCACCACTCCTGCATCTGCGGCACCAGCTTCATCTTTGCCATGTCGGCCGCAAAATCGGTTCCGTGATATTCCCAATAGGCAAAGAGCAGGTTTTCCGGTTCTTTAAGAAGATTGAGTAATTTCGGATATTCGAGTCTGCAATTGCTTTCAAAACCGCCGGCCAAACTGCTGCATGAATGCGTTTGTACTCGGCAATGATTTCAGGTTTCAGCCGTATGACCTGCCCCATGCGCTCCATGTCTACCTTTGCCTTCTGGCATTCAACTTCGCTTCAAGCGTGGCAAAGGCCCCCTGATAGACATTGGCCTCGGTGCGCGGGATGAGGACAAGATCATCCTGCGGGCTGGCAACCCAGTCTCCGGTCCAAACACCGAAAGTTGTGTTGTCGGCTGTCACCGGCCACAGTCTCGGGCCTGAGACATAGTTCATCCACGGGATCTCCGATTTGGTGATGCGATAGAGGAAAGATCGCGTTTGGTCACATAAAGAAAGAAGTTCCTCGTTCAAATGCCCGTCGCCGAAATAGAAGTCACGCACTCCCGAAACCTTGTCGGAGCGCGCCTTGTTCAGCATTGTCATCTTTGTGATCTCATCATGCCAATCGCCCATTCCGGCGAAATCACGCATCGCCTTCCAGACATCTTCAACCGGCGCTTTCAGCACCCGCGAAGTCCATATCTTGTTGGGCGCCCAAGCCTTCCATCGCTCGGCGCCGTCTGGCTTTTGTGGCTTCTCCTTTTCGATCTTCGCGTTCAGGGCCTTCCAGCCAGCAGCGAAAACATCATTTGAAACAATCCGAACATATTTTCCTTCATCGTCAGGCGCTTCATCAAAGACGGCTTCCCATTCGGCAAAGGTCTGATCGGTGTGTGTGACAGGCATCAGCCGCACCGTCGCAATGTAGTTCGTGATCGGATAGGCTGGCGTTTCGAAATTATAGGCGAAGCGTATGCTGCGCGTCGTCGAGGGTCAGCAACTTCTCGCGCACATGCTTGCCGTCAACGGTGTGGATCGACCGCACACATCCGACAACGTCGGGGTCCAGCCCCGCTTCGATTTTTGAATGAACGACCATTGGAACCCAATCAGGCAGGCCGTTGAAATTGCGGATCAGACTCCAGACAGCCTCGATCGGGGCTTTGATGACCGCGCTTGCATAAGCTCTCGCCACAGTGGCCTCCTAGAATGAAATGGATTTGAAGGAACGGGTTTGACTGGTCAGCGCGGCTTCGGTTGGCAGTCGCTCCATCGAACTTGCACCATAAAATCCGTGAACATGTTGCGAATGTTTCAGGACATATTCCGCATCTGCTGGTGATGAAATGGGTCCTCCATGGCAGATGACCATGATGTCCTTGCGGACCTTCATGGCGGCCTCGGCCCAGGCATCAATAATAGCGGGGCATTGCTCTAGCTTGATGGTCGTCTCCGCGCCGATGCTGCCACCTGTTGTCAATCCCATGTGCGGAACGATGATATCGGCTCCGGCCTTGGCCATGGCCACGGCCTCTTCGGCAGAAAACACATAAGGCGTCGTGAGCATGTCGCGCTGATGGGCCTTGGCGATCATGTCAACCTCGAGTCCATAGCTCATACCCGTCTCTTCAAGGTTGCGCCGCATGATGCCATCAAACAGCCCCACCGTCGGAAAGTTTTGAATGCCGGAAAATCCCATTTGCTTCAAGCGATCCAGCAAATCATCCATGATCACAAAGGGGTCTGTGCCATTTACGCCCGCCAGCACCGGCGTGTGCTTGACAACCGGCAACACCTCCCGCGCCATGTCCTGCACGATGTCGTTGGCATTGCCATAAGCCAACAACCCAGCGAGCGAGCCACGCCCGGCCATGCGGTAACGGCCCGAGTTATAGATGACGATGAGATCGATGCCTCCGGCCTCTTCGCATTTGGCCGAAAGGCCCGTTCCGGCGCCGCCACCAATGATGGGTTGTCGACGGCGGATCATGTCGCGGAAGTTTTCCAGCAGTGTTGCCCGTTCAATTCTGGCCATTATGTTTATATGATCTCCCTGAATGCTTGCACCGTTGCTTGCGCAAATGCCGGGCTATTGATGTGCGCATCGACTTCTATCAGCGCCCGGTTTGGAGCAGACCGCCAGCCAGACCGAATGGCCGAAAACAACGCGGCATCGGCCTCCAGCGCGTGAAAGGGTTGGTCCTCTGAATCAAGGGCCGAAACACCGCGAAGCGGCAGCAGAAATCGAACTGGCCCATCCATCCGGTTAAGCCTCTCGACGATCCAGGCACCAATAAGCGCATTTTCAACCGGCGTCGTGCGCATCAAGGTGACGGATGAGTTGTGAACGTGAAAAGTCCGAGTACCATACTTTTCCGGAACACTTTCCCGGGGGCCGAAATTGACCATGTCAACAGCACCGACCGAACCGACATAGGGAATTCGTGTTCGTATGATCGAGCCAAACCGATCATCGTTGCAGGGGAGAATGCCACCAAAGAGATGATCGGCAACTTCCGTCGTTGTAAGGTCGATAACCCCCGCCAGATAGCCGGAGTCCACCAGCTTTTCCATGCATTGGCCGCCGATCCCGGTGGCATGGAACACAAAGCACTCGCAGGTCCCTTCCAGCGCTTGGCGAACTTGTGTCACACAGGCGGTTGTCACGCCAAACATGGTCAGCCCGATTGGTAACTTGTCATCGTCCACCTTCGGCACATGATTGAGAAACATGCCGGCCATGGCGTGCGCCGCATTGCCGATCACTTGTCGTGAAATCGCATTGAGGCCTGCGACATCACTCACCGAATGCATCATCGTGATGTCCGACGGCCCAACAAAGGACGCGACATTGCCTGACGCCAGGGTGGATACCATGAGTTTTGGCAGACCGATGGGCAGAGCGCGCATGGCTGCCGTCACAATCGTGGAGTTGCCTGAGCCACCCATGCCGAGAACGCCGCCCATGTCATCACGAGACAGAATATAGCGCGTCAAGGCCTCTGCCATGGCTGTCACCGCACGCCCACGGTCAGAAAGGCCAAGCACTGCAGCCTGGCCCACAGGATGCCATTTCGCAACTTCTGCTGCGCTGACATCCGACAGGAAATTCCCCGGGCCGGTCGAGACATCAACGATGGTGCATGTCGCCCCAGCCTTGCGGATCAGACCGGCCGCGTAGTGCATCTCCGCGCCTTTGGTGTCGCAAGTTCCAATGACATAGATGCACTTCAAACTACTCATTTGGCCTTGGCCCAGCCCGATTTCATCTGCTTCAGGCCTTCGCGGTAAAGGCTCTCGCGCGATGGGAAAAAGTCGCGCCAGACACGTGTGGCGGCTGCCACCGCCGGCAGCGCGCGGCCAAAGGCTTCGATCGTGAGAAAGTCGTCATAGCCAGTGGCCCGGAGTGCCCGATAGGTTTCGGGCCAGGGCACATGGCCCTTTCCCGGCGTGCCACGGTCATTCTCCGAAATATGGACGTGGATCATGTGTCGCCTGATCGTTTTGATGGCTGCAACGGGATCCTTCTCCTCGATATTGGCGTGAAAGGTGTCATACATCGCTTTCACGGCAGGGTGATCCACTTCATCGAGATAGTCGGCCAATTGGGCCATCGTGTTGAGGAAGTAGCATTCAAACCGGTTCAAGGCTTCAAGCGCAATGCGCACATTCTTGCGGGCGGCGTAATCACCCATTTTTCGGTGGAATGAAACACCGCGCCTGCGTTCAACTGGCGTCGGTGCATTGCCAGTAAAAGAACCGATTTCCGAATGCATGGGTCCACCCAGAATGCCAGCGCCCAGTGCCGCCGTGCAGTCGACAACCCATTTCGTGTAGTCGACGGCGGCCTGACGGTCCTGCTTGTTTGATGACAGCGGATTCTTCCCCGCGGGCCCGATGACACTGACAGTACTTCGTTCAAGCCCGAGCCTGTCGAGTTCGGCACCAATCATTGCATAGTGATCCGGATGTCCTTCAAAAATGGGGATTTCGACCGAGTCATAACCAACTTTCTTGAGCGCCTTCAAAACCGGAAAATGCTCTTCGGTGACATGTGATGCCCACAGCAGCAAATTCAGTCCTGTCTTCATATGTCCGCCTCAAACTGCTCGTTCAGAATAGGACCTGCCGATGACAACTGTTCTACGCCCAGAAAATCGCATTGAAACTATCTTCCTTCCTTTTTTGGAATCGCAGAGCCTGAAGGCGTCACATTCACCCCCGAAGCGGCAGCTTTGAGAAGCAGCTGTTGCCGATTGTCACACGACGTTCTCCCAACGCCCCGTGCGCGCCGATTTCAATACGGCGTCAGTGACGAGATCGGTCTGCAACGCATCCTTGAAGGTCGGCGCCGCGGGCTTGCCATTGGCGAGCCCCGCTAGAAAATCCGCAGCCTGGTGAATGAAGGAATGTTCATACCCGATCTGAAGCCCCGGCACCCACCAACTGCTCATATAGGGGTGATCGCTGTCGGTAATGTGCACTGAGCGCCAACCGCGCTGGCGGCCTTCATCACGGTGATCAAAATATTGCAAGCGGTGCAGATCATGCAAATCCCAGGCGATCGAAGCATGCTCACCATTGATCTCGAATGTATAGAGTGCCTTGTGGCCACGGGCGTAACGCGTCGCTTCAAAATTTGCCAAAGAACCGTTCGAGAAGCGCGCGAGAAACAGGCTGGCATCATCAATGCCCACCTTCTCGGTCTTGCCGGTGACATTATGATGCCGCTCCTTGATGAAGGTCTCAGTCATCCCGGAAACCTTGTCAATTCCGCCATTAAGCCAAAGTGCGGTGTCAATGCAGTGCGCCAGTAGATCTCCGGTGACACCACTGCCGGCCACGCCCACATCGAGGCGCCAAAGCCCCTGCCCGCCCTGCGGCAAGTCCTTTGAAATGGTCCAATCCTGGAGAAACTTCGCGCGATAGTGAAAAATCTTGCCAAGTTTGCCTTCATCAATCAGCAGCTTGGCCAGCGTCACCGCCGGAACACGGCGATAGTTATACCAAACCATGTTGGCAACGCCGGCCTTTTCCACCGCTGCCACCATTTTCTTGGATTCTGCGGCCGAACGGCCAAGCGGCTTTTCGCACATGACCATTTTTCCAGCCTGTGCGGCAGCAATTGCGATTTCCATATGCGTGTCATTGGGGCTGGCAATGTCGATGAGGTCAATGTCTTTGTCGGCGACAAGTTTTCGCCAATCCGTCACCGATAATTCATAGCCCCATTGATCCGCGAACGCCCGGGCCTTGTCTGCGTTGCGTGCGCAAATTGCCTTGAGAACCGGTTGAAATGGAACATCAAAGAAATGGCCAACCTGCGAGAAGGCATTGGAATGGGTGCGCCCCATAAAACCATAGCCCACCATGCCGACATTGAGCCTTTTCTTCACCATCACGCAACCCATCCGTGCTTGTCGCGCACTCTGATCAAGGCGGCGAGAACATCATTCCAGGTCTTCTGCTGCATCATCACACTGTTTGGGAACATGCAGCCGTCCCAGCAGATGTGGCGGAAGGCCTTGGTGAGTTCACCGTCGTTTCCGCGCAACCAGAGCCCGGCGTGTTTTGGGACATCCAGCTTTCCGTTGGGATCGGTGATCATGCAATGTTTGCCGGTCTTGTCGTGATAGCCCAGACCCTTCACAGTGCCGTCATTCTGCGCCACATGAAAATCAATGGTCCATGGGCGCAGGGCATCCGTCATTTTCTTGAGCGCTTCATCCAAAAGCTTTTTGTTCTTCCAATCATATTTTGCGGGAAGCAGGCGGGATTTGGGCGCATTGTAGCCCATCGTATAGAGCAGCGTGTGTGCCATATCGGCTTGGAAGCCGATGGTCTGCGGGCGATCAACTTCCTCAAGCGTATTGATCATGTCTTTCCAGGAATGCATGCCGCCCCAGCAAATTTCACCTTCAGCCGCAAGGCGTTCGCCATAGTCGGACGCCACGCTGCAGGCCTCACGAAATGTCTTGGCGATTTTTTTGGTATTGCCGACAGGGTCTTTCACCCACTCGGAAGGGCTCGCGGCAGAGTCAATGCGTACCACGCCATAGTGGCGAACCCCAAGGTCGCGCAGGCGCTTGCCCAGCTTGCAGGACTTTTCGACATTGGCGACAAACTTCTTGCGATCTGCGGACGAGCCCATCGCCGAACCACCGCCAACCGGAGGCCAAACGGGGGCAACGATAGAACCAATGTTGAGGTTTTTCTGACGCACCTTGTCAGCGAGAGATTTGACTTCATCTTCGGTGAAATCGATGTTTGTATGTGGCGCAACGTGAAAGATGTCGATGCCATCAAACTTCACGCCGTTGACTTCGGCCTTGGCTGTCAAATCAATCAGCACATCGAGCCCAATCCCCGGCTCTGAATCTGCGCCTTTGCCCACCAGGCCCGGCCACATCGCATTGTGCAATTTCGGAAAATTATGGGTGCTGGCCATCGTCCCTCCCGCTTTTTTGTTTGAACTGAACATAGACAAAGTTCGGGCATGCTGTCTACAACTGACATATTAGTACGCGGACATGCCGCTGAAAGTGCCGCCCCTCAAAGTTGATCGCAAATTGCCACTGCGGGACCAGATTTATTCCATGGTCCGCGCGTTATTTTTTCAGGACCCATCGGGCCCGGCGGGGCTGTCGATGAGAACTTCATCGCCGCCCGGCTAACAGTATCGCGAACGCCGGTCCGCGAAGCGCTAATAAAGAAATTGACTGATGAGCGCTTGGTCGAAATCATTGCCGCAGCCACCGAACAAAGGTCGCGGGCGCCGCAACGTTCCGGCCGCTGACGAGACGCCCTCTTCGGTACCATTCCTACTTCATTGGACAGTTGAGCACCACTGCACGCCGAAGCGATCGGTCAATTTGCCGTTGGTGCGTCGGTCGGAAGCTCGCAATTCTCAGAACAGCGACCGTTTCTACAAGTGGTCGGACTGGCGGTCGCAGTGCTGGTCGGCCAGTTAGCGGGAGCTGGCGAAGAACTAACATCCACACCCCAACGACCGCTTTGCGCCAGAAGCAGTCATTCCACGACCACCCAATTTTGCAAATTGACCATGAGCCAAGAGGTGACCTCTCGTCAGTGATCTACAATTGTCGTGCCAGGGGCCGCGGGCCGACACGTGGCGCGCAATCCTCTTGCGCGCCACAGCTCTCGTCCGGAATTAGACTACCGCCGGCGCCAAGTCGGCGTGCGTCGGATAATCGATGTAGCCTCGCCCGTCGCCGCCGTAGAACGTCGAGCGGTCGTAGCGGTTCAAAGGCAAATTGCGCCGGATCCGTTCGGGCAGGTCAGGGTTGGATATAAAGTGTCGACCGAACGCGACGAGATCTGCGTCGCCTGCCGCGACGATGGCCGCGGCACTCTCTCCAGTAAAACCGCCGGCTGCGATCAAAGCGCGGCTGAATTTTTGCCGCAGATGCTGCGCAGCGATCGGAGCTTGGGCGTTGCCGATCTCCTCGATGCCCTTGATGCGCGGTTCGACCACGTGGAGATAGGCAATGCCCAGTCGATCAAGCTCGGTAACCACGTAGCCAAAGGTCGCGGCCGGGTCGCTGTCGGACATCGAACCGTAGGTGCCGCTCGGCGCGATACGGACGCCCACGCGGTCGGCGCCCCAGACGGAGATCGCAGCCTGCGTGATCTCCAGCAGGAAGCGAGCACAATTCTGAAATCGGGCCACCATATGCGTCGGTACGCTTGTTGGTGCCATCTTGCAGGAATGGTAGGCAATGTCGTCGCGCCGTAAATCTCGACGCCTTGAGCCCGCGCGTCGAGCACGCTCGCCCGGCGCGAAACTCCTCTGATCGAATCTCTACGAGCGCGAGCGCGCGCGGCATCGAGAACGGGACTTCACCCACGTTCAACGGCGATGCCGTCTGCCGCGATCGCGGTGGCCGACGCCGGCTCGCCACGGGCTGCAGATCTGTAAGGACGGCGCCGACTCCTTACTGCCGAAGTACGACCCCCGGCTACACCTACGGGACCGACGCCTCCGAAGACTGACTTCCGGTGCTGCAGCGGGCGGCGGCAAGCCAAAGCCGGACAACGGCGTCGCTCCGAAAGATAAGCCGCCCTTGATGCGCGCTGGGAATTACGATCACCGTCGTGCTTCCAAAAGACTGCTGGATCGGAGTGCTCCGCGTTCAGCGATGCCATCGCGCCGTGGACGTCATGGGCCAATTCGCCGACGGAGAACAGGGTGCTCATGAGTTTTCTCCCTGGGTTTGTACGACGGCCAATGGTCGCTAACTGGCCCCATCAGCTCTCCCTTTGGAAGCGCGACGGGATCGCAATCGCGCCTCCGGCTGCCGTTGTCAGGCGACTGCCGAGCCCGCTGATGGTACGGATCATTCTTCCGGCGCGGGCCTCGAAGGGTGTAGTCGGGTATCACTTCGGAGGACGACGCGATCGTGCCGTCCTTGCCGATACGTAGCCGGCCGCGCTCGGCAGGGTCCAGTCGGACGTCAGAACGTGGCAGATCGTTCTTCGCCCCTGCAGAGGTCACCGATAGTCGGGCAGTTCGAAGCGCACGCCAAACGGGCGGCCGACCTTGCCTGCAGCCGACAGGATCGGGAAGGTGAGCATGTCGACCGCCACTTCGGCTTTCGGCGCTCTGCGGCCCAATCGCAGCAGCGAGGCTCCACCGGCTCGCGCCACGTCCGCATCGCGGCAGAGGGTTCTGGAGGAGCGCTGGTAGACCTAACGGTCGGCCATTTGATCCCGTTCCGGAGCATACCGCCGCGGTTCTGTTCACGAACCGCATGTCGTGGTCACGGGATCAAAGAGCCCTGCATCCTTGACGGCAATCTTAGCATTATATAAGAATAAATCTAGTCCTTGGCTATGGCGAGACTCTTTGGAAGATGCAAAACCTTTCGCGCGACGAATTTCTTGAGATTTTAGGGCTAACAGGCGGGTCGTTCGACCAGCTGCAACACGCCGGGCACGTCGCTCTTGCGTTCGGGACGCCTGTGCCAGCGACGCCGGGACGGTATCTCGATCTCGATCTCGTAGCGATGGCGATAAACCTCGGGCTCACGCCCTCGCTCGGTCGCGAAACTTCGACCGCGATCGTCGGTGGTTACTTCCATCAGTGGGCAAGCGCTGTCGGCCATGCCGAAGCTGACCCACGCCAGGATTTTTTCATGGCCGTCGGTGGAGTCGGCTGGGATGTCTCGAAAAAGAGTCCAAAACTACTTTTGGTTACAAATGGTACAGTGGATGAAATAGCTCAGGACTTCCGCAGCACAACGGATGTGGTTGGTTTTTTCACCGTCAACATCAGCGACATTATTCGGCGTCTCCGCGCCCGTGCGCATACGGCTGGCATCGACCTGAGTCGACCGTTCTTTTTTCCGCCCAATGATCCCCGATTCAACGAAATCCTGACGAGGGTCAGACGAGAACGCGACGCGCGAATCGCGCGATTGAGGCGAGATAAAAAGAAATTCGCAGCCGCGAAGGCGCGGGGTCGCCGCCAGGATATTGTCGCGGCTCCCCGGGTGAAGGACATCACCTATCAACTTGCGACACCGGAGATGCCATGAATCTTCCTCGTTCCGCTCTTCGCAAGCGTTGCAAGCTACGGCAGTAGGACGTTGCGTTTATGGGCCGTGGGCGGTGCACATTCAAATTGGTCGACCTCACCCGCGCAATCAAAGCTGTCAAGAAGGCGGGAGCTGACGTTGCGCGCGCTGAGGTCGCTCGGGACGGGAAGATCGTGTTGGTGTTGCAGAAGGATGACGAGCCCCCGTCCATGAGCGAACGTAACGAGTGGGATGAGGTCAATGGCGAGGATTAAACTTAAATACGTCAATGGTTTTTCCAACCGTGATCGCAAGAGCCAGCGCGTACGCTACTACTTTCGGCGCCGTGGCATAAAAGCGATCCCCCTGCCGGGCGTCCCAGGTTCTGAAGAGTTTATGGCGGCCTATTCAGCAGCTCTTGCTAGTGTTCCCGATGAACACCTCGAAATCGGCGCCAACCGGACTCTGCCTGGGACGATCAACGCGCTAATTGTGATGTATTATAGATCAGATGAGTGGCATGCGCTCGCAGATGAAACGAAGAAGACGCGCCGCCGAATCATTGAACGTTTCCGCGCGCAGCACGGCGAAAAACGTGTCGCGCTTCTTCAGCGCGAACACATTATGAAGATGCTCGCGGCGATCCAGAAACCATCTGCGAAGCGCAGTTGGCTTAAGACGATTCGCGGGCTGATGCGAGCCGCTGTACCAACGATGCGCAAGGACGATCCAACCGATACGATTCCCGGCATTAAGTTGCCCAGGAGCAAGGGGCATCACAGCTGGAATGATGACGAGATCACGCAATACCGTGCTCATTGGCCGCTCGGTACCCAACAGCGGCTTGTCATGGAATTTGCGCTTGAGACTGCGTCGCGGCGTGGCGAGGTCGTCCGCCTCGGCCCGCAGCACGTCAGGGATGGTCGTATCCGCATCGAGCGGACCCATGGCAGCGAAGACGTTGATATTCCGATCTCACCGGAACTCCAGGCGGCGTGCAGTGCGATGCCGAAATCCCATTTGACATACATCGTCACGGCCTACGGCAAGCCGCGCTCAAAATACGGGCTCGGCAATGATTTTGCCAAATGGGCGACCGAGGCGGGCCTACCTGCACAGTGTCGAATGCACGGCCTCAAGAAGGGCGGTATGCGCCGTTTGGCGGAGGCTGGTGGTACCGCGCATGAGCTGATGGCGGTCTCAGGTCACAAGACCTTGGCCGAAGTTCAGCGCTACACCAAAGATGCAGATCGAAAAAGGCTCGCCGATTCTGGAATGGCAAAGCTGAGAGGCCAGAGCTAGAACAGCAATGTTACAAACATCGAGCGCGCCTTACGAGTGAGGTCGTTTGTAACTGCAGCGAAAAGCTTACCGATAGGGCTGCTCCAAAGCATTGATTTGACTTTACCCACTTAGGGCCCGCCCCGCAAACAAATCGCCCGCTGGAGATCGGTCGGTAACTCAACCACCAAGGCGTCGATCGTGACCAATCGCGGAACGCTCCGAAATCGGAAAGGAAAGTCCCGTCCGCGCCAAGAGTTCGAGATAAGTTGGCCTTGCGCATGCTCTGCGGCAACTTCATCACCATTACAAGAGGTCTGTGATCAAATTCGCGCAGACGGGCCGACGCGCGAGGACCTGCGTAGAGTTATGAAATCATTTCTCGCGACGGGGTGGTTATGCCGCTCCGTTCCAAGCGATTAACTATTGCTGAAGCTCGTCCGTGGCCCAAGGCCGTGCGGTGATGGAAGCGACACGGGACGGATCGTTGGCGAAAGTTCCAAGCTTCGCGGGTTTTGTCGAGTGATGGCGAGCTTGTTTGCGCCCAGACGTTTTCGATCGGGTTGAGCTCTGGCGCCTGGGCGGCAAGCGTAGAAGGGTGTTAGGCGATCGATCAAAAGCTGAAACAACAGCGGCCTATTGCGCTGCTAGGGCTTGCGTTACGGCCCGTAATGCGATAAGCGTTACATCCCGTAATGGAACTCAGGGACGTGGGGATGCCCATCCTGACCCTCACCAATCGTCAATTGCTGGCGCTGACGAACACCACTGCCAACCAGTATCGCCAGGACAAATTTCGCGAACAGGCTGTCGCTGCTTTTGGGGCAGCCGAGCCGGTTCTAGAGGATCGCCCGCTCCTGGTAGACGCTATGGCAATGATCATCCGTGATGATCTCGCCCGCTCAATTCCGCGGCGGGCAGCGGCGACGACAGTCCGCGCCTTTTGGGACAAGTGGATTGAGGCGATCGCCCGGGTCGAGCACCGCGGCGAGGCGGTAGTGTTTGCTGTCGCCGAACAGTCTGAGGGCGTGTGGTGGTGCGGGACTGGGCCTGCTCAGCAGTTGCCGGCGTTCGTTGCCAATCAGCCGCCGCTGCGGCGGCTCGTCATCGCGAACGTTCCACAGCTGTATTCAGAGCTGCAAAACCGTGCCGACAAGCTCGGCTTTGATCTCTCCGCCGGTGACTTGTTCCTTGCGCCTGACGATCCCTTGTTCATCCGCTGGGTCACCGAATTTCGCGAGCAACGCGAAGCGCTACAGCGGAAATTCGACCCGCTGCACGGCGGCAGGGCGCCACCTTATCCGAGTGCGCAACAACGTAAAGCCCTAGAGGTGCTGGCATGCGGCGCGCATCCTCACTAACCGGGATCATTCATACCTGCGCGATCCGGCGCGCAGCGCATCCGATCGAGGTCGAGATCGGGCACGGGGCGGTGCGCAACGTGGTCGTCCGCAGCACCAAACGTTGGGAGTAGTCCATGAAAAATTTCATTCAGCTCGGCGATGTCGTCACGGTGACCGCACCGAAGGTCAAGAACGCTACGGGTGCCGGGCTCTTCCAGATGGCACCGCCGTGAAGACGGCCGGAACCTCCGACAGGACGGGCGTGCGTTTTGACGGCGTCGCTGTCGTGGCCGCGGGCCCGTAGAGCGAGGTCATGGGACACGGCAAGTCCACGTTTAAACAGGCCGACCTCACACGTGCGCTGCGCGCCGTGGAGAAAGCCGGACGCGACGTGGTGCGTGCCGAGATCGCTCGGGATGGCCGGATTGTGCTGGTGTTCAAGAACGGCGAGGAGGTGCTCGTCGAACGAAACGAGTGGGACGAATGGCGCGCATCAAGTTGAAATACGTCAACGCCTTCGCGAACCGCGGTCGTAAGGACAAACGCGTGCGCTACTATTTCCGGCGTCGTGGCAGCAAGGCGATGCCGCTTCCTGGCCTGCCCGGTTCTGAGGAATTCATGGCAGCCTATGCTGCGGCTCTTGCGGGCCTGCCCCATGTTGAGATCGGTGCCAGCCGGACGCTGCCCGGCACCATCAACGCGCTCGCGGTCAACTACTACGGTTCGGACGACTGGCAGAAGCTCGCGGCCGACACTAAGAAGAACCGCGGCCGCGTGATTGAGCGTTTCCGTGCCGAGCACGGCAACAAGCGCGTCGCACTCCTGCAACGCGAGCATATCCTAGGAATGCTGGCGGCGATCGAGAGGCCATCCGCCAAGCGGCGCTGGCTAAAGGCAATTCGCGGCCTGCTGCGGGCCGCCGTGCCGACCATGCGCAGGGACGATCCGACAGAAGGCATCGCCGGCATCAAGATGCCCAAGACCAAGGGTCATCACACCTGGACTGATGAGGAGATCGCGCAGTACCGCGCCTACTGGCCGCTGGGGACGCAACAGCGGCTGGTCATGGAATTCGCGCTCGAGACCGCGTCGCGGCGTGGCGAGGTCGTCCGGTTCGGCCCGCAGCACGTCAGGAACGGGCGCATCCGCATCGATCGCACCCACGGCAGCGAAGATGTTGATATGCCGATGTCGCCGGAGCTACAGGCAGCGTGCGATGCCATGCCCAAGGTGCATCTGACCTACATCATCACGGCCCACGGCAAGCCGCGCTCGAAATACGGGCTCGGCAATGACTTCGCTAAATGGGTGACCGAGGCCGGCCTGCCCGCACGCTGCCGCTTGCACGGGCTCAAGAAGGGCGGCATGCGCCGGCTCGCTGAGGCCGGCGGCACAGCTCACGAGCTGATGGCATTCTCCGGCCACAAGACGCTCACCGAAGTGCAGCGCTACACGACTGACGTGGATCGCAAGAGGCTCGCCGATGCCGCCATGGCGAAGCTGCGGGATCAGAGCAAGAACGCCGATTACACAAACACGGCGCCCCGTTTACACAAACAGGCCGCTAAGGTTTTGAAAGTAAAGGACTGAGCAAATGACGTGGCGCTCCCTAGGGGACTCGAACCCCTGTTTTCGCCGTGAGAGGGCGGTATTTCTTAACGCCAATGCTCGGTGCATCAGACGACGTGAAAATGCCTACTAGGCGAATTTTGACCTAAAGAGCCAAAAAATGCTTTTCGCAACCCACGATTTTCGATAGGATGATTTCATCACAGGAGAAATGCAGTGGAGTTTCGCTTTTCCGCCCGCGAGGGGGGAAAGGTAACGCGTTTCTTTTGTGGAGTTACAGAATGGTACGACCCAAAGGCCGAGAGAACGATCCAAGCCGCCCCGGCCTGCGGTTTAAGCAATCCGAGATCGAGCGCGCCATCCGTGCCGCCCAGTCGATGCAGCTGCCCATTGGGCGCATCGAAATCGATCCTGCGACTGGCAAGATATCCATCACCACCGGCGTTCCGTCCCCTCGGCAAGTTTTGCGGGGATACAGTCAATGCCACCTGAGGATCTCAAAGCGCCGAGCCGACCGAAACCTCCTCGCCAGCGCAAACCAAACCTTGCCGCCGCGATTAAGCAGGCGAAGAAGGCTGGCGTGAGTGTGAGCGGAGCGATGTTGGAAACCGATGGACGGCTTTCGCTTACTTTTGGCGAGTCAACTAATGCGAATAGTGTGAACAGTCTCGACACCTGGATAATGAAAAATGCGCGTCAGACTCAAGGGAATTAACAGCATCACCAAGCGGCTCGCCGACGACACTCGCCGGACCTATTGGTACGCATGGAAGGGCGGACCACCGCTCAGCGGGAAACCTGGCTCGCCGGAGTTTGTCGCGAGCTATAATGAGGCAGTCGCGCGCAAGGTGATGCCGGCGAAAGGCACGCTGATCAGCGTCCTGCAGCAGTTCCAGGCCAGCGACGATTTTTCCAGCCTTGCCGGCAGCACGCGTCGCAGTTACGCCGCGATGATCAAACGCATCGAAAAAAAATTCGGCGATTTCCCGTTATCGGCACTCACTGACCGCCGATCGCGTGGCATCTTTATGGAATGGCGTGATCAACTGTCTGTCGGCGCCGGGCATCGGCTGGCGGATTATGCGTGGACAGTTCTAGCCCGCACGCTGTCTTGGAGCTTCAATCGCGGACTCGTTGCTGCCAATCCTTGCGAACGTGGCGGGCGACTGTATCGCAGTGGCGGCCGGGCCGACAAAATCTGGACTGTCGCTGACGAAGCCGCATTCCTGCAATGGGCGCCGGCGCATCTGCATCTTCCGCTGCAGCTTGCGCTTTGGACCGGGCAGCGGCAAGGCGATCTGCTGAGACTGCCCTGGTCGGCTTACGACGGCACGCACATTCGGCTGCGACAGGGCAAGACCGGCGCGCGCGTGGTCATTCCGGTTGGCGCGCCGCTCAAGACCGCGCTCGATGCCGCACCGAAGCGCAGCATCATTATCCTGACAAATAGCGACGGCGCGCCGTGGACGGCGGACGGGTTTCGGGCGTCCTGGGGAAAGGCCTGCGCTAAGGCTGGCGTGGTCGGCCTGACATTCAATGACTTGCGCGGCACTGCGGTGACACGCCTGGCATTGGCCGGATGCACCGAGGCTGAGATCGCGACCATCACCGGCCACAGCCTGCGTGGCGTGCGGGCGATCCTCGACACGCACTATCTTAGCCGCGATCCCGCACTCGGAGAAAGCGCTATCCGGAAGCTCGAAATGGCCGAAGGGAGAACAAAAACTCCCAACTGACCGCCCAACTGGTCCGTGATGTTCTAATGCGAAACGAGAAAAAGCCTAATATTTGCAATGGTGGGCGCACCAGGGCTCGAACCTGGGACCCGATGATTAAGAGTCATCTGCTCTACCAACTGAGCTATGCGCCCGGAAGCAGGTCCGGAAAGCCTTCGCAAGAGGGCGTCGTTTAGCAAAGCGACTCGGCGATGTCCAGCAAACCGGAGCGAGTTTTCCCGGCCTTTGGCGGGACCAGGCAATGGCAAAAAGCCGCCGGATTCCAGCGGCTTCCACCGATGTTCCCGATCGCAGCCGGGAACAGGCCGTCAGAGCCGCTCCGGGCCCCCTCGGTCCGGCCCGCCCTCACGGTCATAGCGGTTGCGGTCGTAGCCGCGATCCCGGCCGCCATCGTCGCGATCCCGGTCAAAACCACGCTGCCGCCAGCCCTCGCCGCCGCCGAACCGGCGTTCCATGTGGGTCAGGATGGCCAGCCGGCGCTTCTGGCTGTCATCCAACGTCTTGTAGAGCGGATCGGCCGCATCCGCGATCTTCTTCATGGCGGTGGCTGACGTCGCCATGTTGTCGGCGCGCTCGCGCAGCCGCGCCACCGGATCGTCCGGCTTCTGCTGGTCGCCCTGGGCTGCGTTCATCCGCGCATTGGCGCGATCGATCCGCAGTTTTGCAAATTCCCGCACCGCAGCCTCAACCGGGGGCCACAACTTTTCCTGGTCTGCGGTCAGCTTGAGGCCGGCATGGACCGCGGCGATCCGCGCATCGGCAAAAGCCGCCCTGTCCTCCGGGTTCATCCGCATGTGACCGAAGCCCCAGTGACGGTGCTGGGCATAGACCGCGGTCGAACCGGCGATGGCGAGCACCGCGACGGCGGCAATGGTGAACTTCCTCATGCTGACCTCCGTTGAAAGGTTGCCTGAAGATGGGCCAGCGCCTGCCCGCAATCAACTTAACGATAGGAAAGCCTGCCCTCTCTTACGAAGATGTAATGTGACCGAATTTGATCCACCGCAATGCACACCTACAGCATGCCGAGCGCGCGGGGCAGCCACAGCGAGATTTCCGGCACATAGGTGACGATGCCGAGGAAGATCAGCATGGTCAGAAGCCACGGCCATACCGCGATCGTCAGTTCGGTAATGCCCATCTTGGCGATGCCGGAGGCCACATAGAGATTGAGGCCAACCGGCGGATGGCACATGCCGACCTCCATGTTGACGACCATCAGGATGCCGAGATGCACCGGGTGGATGCCGAGCTTGACCGCCACCGGAAACAGGATCGGCGCCATGATCAAGACGATCGAGGACGCCTCCATCACATTGCCGGCGAGCAGCAGCAGCACGTTCACGATCAAAAGGAAGATGATCCAGTCGACGCCGACCGAGGTGATCCAGGAGGCAATCTGCTGCGGAATATTCTCGTTCGCCATCAGGAACGAGAACAGCACCGCGTTGGTGATGATGTAGAGGATCATCGCGCTCATATTGGCGGAGCCGAGCAGCACCCTCGGCACATCCTTGAGCGACATGTCGCGATAGACGAACACCGCGATCACGAACGCATAGACCGCGCTGACCGCGGCCGCTTCTGTCGGCGTGAACAGCCCGGCATAGATGCCGCCCAGCACGATCAGGATCAGCAGCAGGCCCCACATGCATTTGCGGAACGCTGCAAAGCGCTCGGACCAGCTGGCGCGCGGCAGCCGCGGATAGTCGTTCTTCCAGGCGCGGTAGAACGTCGTCATGCCGAGCAGCGTCGCCAGCATCAGGCCCGGGATGACGCCGGCCATGAACATCTGCCCGACCGAGGCCGACGATACCCGGTGCCCGGCCGGATCGAGCGCGATGCTGCCGCCGGTCGCGACGCAATAGATCACCATCACGATCGAGGGCGGGATCAGGATGCCGAGCGCGCCCGATGTCGTGATCACGCCGGCGCCGAAGCGCTTGGGGAATCCCTGCTTCACCATCGCGGGCAGCATGATCGAGCCGATCGCGATCACGGTCGCCGGCGACGATCCCGACACCGCGGCAAACAGCGCGCAGGCCATCACGCCCGCGAGCCCCAGCCCGCCATACCAGTGGCCGACCATCGAGGTCGCGAAATTGATCATGCGGCGCGCCACGCCGCCATGGGTCAGGAAATTGCCGGCCAGGATGAAGAACGGGATCGCCATGATCTCGAAATTGTCGATGCCGGTGAAAAGCTTCAGCGCCACCGACTCGGTCGGGACGTTCGTCATCGTGTAGATGAAGGTCAAAACCGTCATGCCGAGCGCGATCGAGATCGGCATGCCCGTAAGCATCAGCGCAATCAGCAGCGTAAAGATGATCAGGCTGCTCATCGGGTCACTCCCGCAGCGCCGATACCGGGCTCTTCGACCTCGACGCCCTCGACATGGGCGTGGTCATGATGCGGCAACTCGCCGGTGCGCCAATAGGCATACGCGACCTGCAGAAAGCGGAAGCACATCAGGTAAGAGCCCAAGGGAATGCAGAGATAGACGAACCAGCTCGGGATCTCGAGATCGGGCGAAACCTGATCGGTGTACATCAGCCCGATCACGAACTTCGCGCCCATGGTTCCGATCACGGCGGTGAAGAACGCGCCGCAGAACAGCCCAAACAGCACGACCGCATTGCGCCAGGGCGATTTGAGCTGGTTTACCACCACGTCGACGCCGACATGGATGCCGGTGCGCACGCCATAGGCCGCGCCGAACTTCGCCACCCACACGAACATGTAGATGCACAGTTCCTGCGCCCAGGACAGGTTGATGGGAAACAGGATCGGATACAGGAAGGGAACACCAACCAGATAGCGGTGCATCACCGCCAGGAAGATGATGAAGGTCGCGAGCGCCATCAGCGATGCGATCAGGATTTCCTCAAGCCGATCGAGGATTCGAAGCAACATTTATTTCCCCCTCACAAGGCCGGCCTTGTTTTTTTGGCTCGGCCTTGCGCCATTCCCGCTGCGTCCGTCGTGGCACAGTCCCCAGGTATCGATAGCATGGTCCGGACAACAAAAGGGCTTCCGCACCGAGGCATGGAAGCCCTTCAAGGCCGTGTCAGTTGGTCGCGCCCCTCGTCTCCTTGAGGAACTCGTCGATCAGCGGCTGACCGACACGCTTCGCCACATCCTGGTAAACCGGATCGAGTGCCTTGCGCATCGCGGAGTCCTGCTCCGGCGTCAGCGTCACGATCTCGCTCTTGCCGGTCTTCTTGATATCGGCGAGCGCATCGTCGTTTTCCTTGGCCGACTGGCTGTTGCCATATTCGGTGGCTTCCTTCATCGCCTTTTCGCATTGCGCGCGGATATCCGCCGGCATTCCGTCCCAGAACTTCTTGTTCACGACCACGACGTAGCCGATGTAGCCGTGATTGGTGTTGGTGATGTACTTCTGCACCTCATGCATTTTCTGGGTGTAGATGTTGGACCAGGTGTTTTCCTGGCCGTCGACCACGCCGGTCTGCAGCGCCTGATAGACTTCGGAGAACGCCATCACCTGCGGAATTGAGCCCAGCGTGCGGAACTGCGCTTCCAGCACCTTGGAAGACTGGATGCGGAACTTGAGGCCCTTGTAGTCGGCGGGCGCGACCAGCTTCTTGTTGGCGCTCATCTGCTTGAAGCCGTTGTCCCAGTAGGCGAGACCGGTCATGCCCTTGGAATCCAGAAGCTTCAAAAGCTTGGCGCCGAGCGGACCGTCGGTGACTATGCGGAGCGTCTTCAGGTCCGGCAAAATGTAGGGCAGATCGAACACCTCGAATTCCTTGACGCCGATCGGGCCGAATTTCGAGTTCGAGGGCGCCAGCATCTGCACGGCGCCGAGCTGCAGCGCCTCCAGCTCCTCCTTGTCCTTGTAGAGCTGCGAATTCGGATAGACTTCGACCTTGACCTTGCCGCCGGTGTACTTCTCGGCCAGTTCCTTGAACTTTTCGGCCGCCAGGCCCTTCGGCGTGTTGGTCGCCACCACATGGCTGAACTTGATGACGATCGGCGCCTGCGCCGCGGCAGGCCCTGCCAGGCTCAAAGCCGCGACCGATGCCGCAGCCAAAATCAGTTTACGCATGTTTCCTCCCGCGTATTTTTGCAGAGCGCGAACAACCGGCCCCGAAGCTTGTATGTCGGCCGCACCATTACAGAGAAGCCGGCGGGAGCGCCATTGCCCGTTAGCAGGGGCTGTTCTTATGATTTTGCTGCATCGCAAAATGCGACATTCTGTCCATCCAACAATCCCGCCGGACGCCGTGCCCGGCATCGCGGGCTGCGTCCAATAGTGGTTGGCTAATGGCGGGTTCGCCGTTGCAGAACGCAGAATATGAAAATGCCTTCTCGCGGCGCTGTGCGTCCGAGGTTTGTAAGAAGTTGCTCCCTCTGATGACAGAGGGCGCAGGGAATGCCGGATGCGCGCTGCACCCGCGGTCTCGTGTGCGAAGTGCACAAAAGAAAGTGCACACGAGCATACAGGTTCAGCGGAGGCAATCCGACATTCCCTGCGCAATGGTTTTACGGCTTATATCGCGCTCTCCCCGGTGACCGGCTTTGTTGCCACCGTCGCTTGCGGATGAATCCGCAAACTTGACGCCAGCATCGGGGCGTCAGGACCACACAACTTCGCCGTACGCTTCAGTGCTGTTCGTCAAAAGCACATCCGCGTCCACCGCATCCCACCGCACGTTCGTGACGATCGCGAGCCGCCCCTCTCATCGGGTGAGACGGGCCAGTTGATAGCGCTGATTTGCCCGACGGGTTAAGCGGAATATTTTCCGAAACGGGGCTTGACTCGCAGTACGCAAAAACGCGCAAGTGATTTGCCCGTCGGGCAGAGTGGAAGGGGATGACAGACAGATGAATTGGATCGGCGCCCCGCGTCCCCTTCAACCAACTTCAAGATGATCTTTCGCGATCTTTGCCAAACGACAAGCCCGCCACATTTTCGTGCCAATGGAATGGGTATAATCTTCGCTACCACCCATCTGTTTCATATCCCGGCGTTTCGTTCGATGCCTTCAATTGCGTCGCAAAAAGACGGAGCACAACATGCCGATCACTACACTGAAGGTTTTGGCAAGCGTCCTTCAACTCCATGGGCCGGGCGCAACAATCCAGAGCGATCATCAGGGCATCGATGCGGTGCTGAATGATCTGCGCAGCCAGGATGCGCAGGCGACCGAGGTCTATTTCCGGCGCGGCGGGTTTATCCGGGGCGGGGGATATGGCGGCTTTCGCAGGGGAGGATATGGATATGGCGGATTCCGCCGAGGCGGGTTTATCCGAGGGTATTAGGACTGGTTCGTAATTTCCTCGTACTCCTTCCGGTATCGGCATGTCGGCTTACGATCCAGATGCAGCCGCCTTCCACGATCAGCCAATCTCGCAGCTGCTTGTAAAAGTTGCATCGAGATGCAACATCGACTGCTCCTATTGTTACTGGTTCCGCGACGCGGCCGTTTATGACAAGCCCAAGCTGATGAGCGCCGAAGTGTTGCAGCGATTGCTGCAGCGTATCGAGGAACACGTGGTCAAGCATTCCCTGATCGATCTTCCCATCATCCTGCACGGCGGCGAGCCCTTGCTGTGGGGAGTTGAGAATTTCAAGCACATCGCCGAGGCCTGCGAAGCCATATCGTCCCGAACCGGTTGCGACATTCCGATCGCGGTGACGACCAACGGCGTGTTGATCGACGATGAGTGGCTGGACTGCTTCGAGGCACATCATATTTCGGTTGCGATCAGCCTGGATGGGCCGGCGCATATTCACGACCTCCACCGCCGGACGTTTCAGGGTACCGGCACCCACGCCGCGGCAGAACGGGCCGCGCGCATGCTGGTATCGCGCGACATTGGCGTAAGCGCCCTGGCGGTCTGCAACCCCGCCTACCAGCCGAAGCAGTATGTCGATTTCTTCGCCGAGTGCGGCGTTGCCAATTACGACATCATGATCCCGGATGCTACGGTAGATGAAAGCCCGCCATCTATCGGCTCGTTCTACAAAGGCCTGTTCGACCTGTGGCTGGAGGCCAACCGCAGCAAGCCTGTGGTCAATATCCGCATCATCAGCGACATGATCGCCGCCCTGCTCGGCAACAACTCGCCGACCGAGGGCGTGGGCCACAAGCCTGTCGAACTTTGCACCGTCATGACCGACGGCTCCGTGGAGGCCCACGACGTGCTGCGGATTGCGGGCGACGGCTTCACGCGAACCAAGTTCAACATTTTCGAACATGCGATCGACGAGGTCCGGAGCGAGCCTTGCTGGAAAGCCGCGCGTGAGGCGTCAATCAACCTTTCGCAGAAGTGCCAGCAGTGCAAGTTCATGAACGCCTGCGGCGGCGGCTACCTTCCGCATCGTTTTTCCAGGAAGAACGGCTACGACAATCCGTCGGTCTATTGCGACGATCTTTATTCAATGTTTGAGAATATGGAATCCGTGCTGGCGGGCCATCTCTACGTCAGCAAGCCGGACGGGGAACGCCTCGACGTGCGGGACGCGCTGGCCGGCGCGTAAGGCGCCGTTGCCGCCCGCGGGCCGGCGCCGACGTTGGGCCGGTGCATTTGCCCACACACCCTCGCTAGTCGCTACTCGGATCGGCGGCTCCGAGCGGATCGGTCGTAGTCCCAAAACACGCTGCCTCTTAACCCGATGAACCTTTGGACGATGCGGCCATTTTGTCCGTAAACTGCATCGCATCGTTGACGGAGGATCTCATTTGAGACTGGAAGTACTCGACCTGAATTTGCATAGCCTCTTGAATATCTTTGGCGCGCAACAGCTTGCTTACGAACGCCTGGTTAGCGGCCACCTGTCGCTCGATATACGCTCTGAACGCATTTATTTGATCCTCGTTGGCGTTCGGCACGCTAAGCATGCCTTTTTGCAGCAAATCGAGATAATTCTTTGTTGCGCTGCCAACTTTCGCAAGATTTTCTTCCATCATGGATCGAACGGCATCGAATGGGTTCTTGCTATCCATAGGGTCCTCCCGCTGTTTTTTCCAGATTGCTCCGACGCGGACATCCAGTCTTGATCTAGATCAACGCGGCAGCGCAGAAGACATTTGCATGGCTGAACGGGTGGAATCGCTTTGGTGACTTTGGCTTCGCCAGTTCAGATGCCGAGTGCGCTCTGGTAGGCGAAAAGCGCCGGCGCGCCACCTGTGTGCAGGAAGACGACATCCTCATCTTTGCGCCAACGCCCTTGGTGGATCAGGGCGATCAAGCCCGCGAGCCCCTTGCCCGAATAGACCGGATCAAGTGGTAGCGCCTCCAGCTGGCCTGCAAGTCGGATCGCCTCGATTGTGGCTTCGTGCGGGACTCCGTAGGCAGGTCCCGCATGTCCCGCGACGACTTCCACCGCTGCTTCGTCGAACGGAACATCAAGCAGATTGGACGCTTCCCGCGCAAACGCTACGACATCGGCTCGCACCCGCGTGGGCTCGGCGTCGATATCAATGCCAACGATCCGCGTGTCTGGCATAGCCACGGCTGCACCGACGACGAGACCAGCCTGCGTGCCGCCGCTTCCGGTGCAGTGCACGATAGCGGTTGGTGCGAAGTCCAATAGCGCTGCCTGCGCTTCGATCTCGGCGATCGTCGTGGCATAGGCGACTGCGCCCAGGGCATTCGAAACCCCGTACGGCACAAAGTACGGCTTGCGACCCTTCGCCTCGAGATCGGCGACCAGCGTGCGAATGGCTGCATTGCGGTCACCGGTCCACGGCACGTCGTGGAGGTGCGCGCCGAACAGCCGATTGAGAAACGCGTTGCCCGAGGCCTTGTATTCTGGCGTCGGCGGCTCGAGTCGACCGTGGTAGACTGCAAGATGGCACGCTAGGCCGAGCTTTGCCGCAGCCGCCGCAACCTGCCGCTGGCTGTTCGATTGCACGACGCCGCCTGAGACGATCGTATCGGCGCCGCTCGAAAGTGCCTCGTGCAGGACGTAGTCGAGCTTGCGCAACTTATTGCCGCCAAAACCGAGCCCGGTAGCATCTTCGCGCTTGACCCAAAGCCGCGGTCCGCCGAGATGATCCGTCAGTCGCTTCATCAGCTCGAGTGGGGTCGGCAGATTGGCCAAACCCAAGCGAGGAAAGGCAGCGAGTCGGTCGAATAGTGGCCTGCGATCATTCTGCATCGTTCTGTCCGTTTAACTCACAAGTGATATTCCAACAACAGCCCGACGGCTCGCCCTATCGTCGCGCCGTCGGATCGAAGCGCATGCCGGCGCCGACCACCTCAAGGGCACCATTCGGGATCACCCCCTCCCTCCCCTCGTACTAACGATCCCGTGATCTGGTTTCGTGGACCGGGCACGATGAAACATTCCGGCCGATGGATGAAGCCATTTTTATCAATCTTCGAAAACATCCTGAAATCGAAGGGGCGCAGCATCCAGACTAATGAACCCACTGAGTCTCGCCAGACTAGCGGTCGGACCATCGCAGAACTGGAAAACGCCATGCTCGCCGAAAAGTATATTCTGCTTCTGGAAACACTCCGGAGCCAGGCCGAGCGCAACCCGGCCTACGCCGACGGAAGCCCAAGGGTCATCAGCGCTTCGCCGCACGTCCCCGTCCAACTGCCGGGCGGCAGCCGGAAGTAGCGCTTTTCATACCAATCAGACCAAAACAAAAACGCGGCGTCGTGGGCGCCGCGGTTCGTTACTGTTTGCAATACCGCGCCGCGGCAATCAGCTCGCCGCCACCGACGGCATGTCGCGCTGATGCTTCATGACGATCTTGTTGAGCGCGCCGAGATAGGCTTTGGCCGACGCCACCAGCGTATCCGGATCGGCTCCCTTCGAGGTCATCGAGCGGCCTTCATGGGCGAGCCGTACCGACACTTCCGCCTGCGCGTCGGTGCCTTCCGTGACCGCGTGGACCTGGAAGAGCTCGAGCTTGGCCTCGTGCGGCACCAGCGCCTTGATGCAGTTGAACACCGCATCGACCGGGCCGTTGCCTTCGGCTTCCTCGATCCGCACCTGGCCGTCGACGTCGAGCTTCATGGTGGCGCGCTGCGGCCCGTGGGTGCCCGCGATCACCGTCAGCGACACCAGCTTGATGCGGTCGTGGGAGGCCGCGATCTCCTGGTCGACCAGGGCCTCGATGTCCTCGTCGTAGATGTCCTTCTTGCGATCGGCGAGCGCCTTCATCCGCACGAACGCGTCTTCCAGCTGGTTGGCGCCGAGCTTGTAGCCCATCTCCTCCAGCTTGTGCACGAAGGCGTGGCGGCCGGAATGTTTGCCGAGCACCAGCGAGGACTTCTTCAGGCCGATCATCTCGGGTCGCATGATCTCGTAGGTGGATGCGTCCTTCAGCACGCCGTCCTGATGGATGCCGCTCTCATGGGCGAAGGCGTTACGGCCGACGATCGCCTTGTTGTACTGCACCGGGAACGAGGTCGCGGCCGAAACCAGTTTCGAGGCCCGCGTCAGCATGGTGGTGTCGATCTTGTTCCACCACGGAAACACGTCGTTCCGGACGTTGATCGCCATCACGACTTCTTCCAGCGCAGCATTGCCGGCCCGCTCGCCGATGCCGTTGACGGTGCATTCGATCTGCCGCGCGCCGCCCGCGATGCCGGCCAGCGAATTCGCCACCGCCATGCCGAGGTCGTTATGGCAGTGCACCGAAAATACCGCCTTGTCGGAATTCGGCACCCGCTCGATCAGCGTGCGCATGAAGTTGGTGTATTCCTCCGGCACCGTGTAGCCGACCGTGTCGGGAATGTTCACCGTGGTGGCGCCGGCCTTGATCACGGCCTCGACGATGCGGCAGAGAAAATCCATTTCGCTGCGGGTGCCGTCCTCGGCCGACCATTCGACGTCGTCGATATGGTTGCGGGCGCGGGTGACGTTGGCAATCGAGAGCTCCACCACCTGCTCCGGCGTCATGTTGAGCTTGACGCGCATGTGCAAGTGGAGACGTCGCAATCACGGTGTGGACACGGCCGCGCTTGGCGAATTTCACCGCTTCCGCGCAGCGATCGATATCCTTCGGGTGCGCACGCGACAGGCCAGCGATGACAGCGTTCTTGGAGCGGCGGGCGATCTCGCTGACCGCCTGGAAATCGCCTTCGGAGGTGATCGGGAAGCCAGCCTCGATGACGTCGACGCCCATGTCGTCGAGCATCTCGGCGATCTCGAGCTTTTCCTCGAACGTCATCGTGGCGCCGGGGCACTGCTCGCCGTCGCGCAAGGTGGTGTCGAATACGATTACGCGGTCCTTCTCGGACTTTTTAGCTGAAGTCATCTGAAAGTTTCCTTTTGGGTCTTGCGCCGTGTCTTGGGCGCTGAAGGGTCTGGTGATCTCGCGCAACCCCTGAGTGCCCAGGCGCAAACCGCCCAGACGGCCCTCAGGGGCCGATAAGAAGCAGAAGCCCGCCAAGAAGGAGGGTGGGCAGGGTCGCAGCCGGAAGCGCGGGGCTGCGGACGGCTGCCGCCGTTCCACCCTGAACTCCAGACATTTCGCTGCGAATCAGCATTGCCAGACCCTTGAGAAGCCCGAATCCTCGGCCAAAACCGTTGACGGTTCGTTGCCGGGACCACGCTCCGGGGCCGTTCTAGACGAGAAATGCGCCCCGCCGCAATGCCAAAAGATAGTCAGGATAGGTGACCTAGTTAGGTGTAGTCCCCATTCCCGTCATGCCCGGCCAGAGCAGTCGCAGACTGCGTAAACTTGTCTGCGGTGCCGGGCATCCACGTACTTCACCATCCGAGCGTGTTGGGCGGTTACGTATACATCCTGGCGAGCTCACCGAACGGCATCCTGTATATCGCGGGTGACGAACGATCTTGTGCGGCGAATTTACGAGCATCGGAATGGTTGGTTGCAGGCTTTACCAAGAAGTATTCGGTCAAGCGCCTGGTCTACTTCGAACATCACGAAACAATTCAGGCTGCGATCCAGCGCGAGCACAACATGAAGCATTGGTCGCGAAAGTGGAAAGTAAGATTGGTACGGGCCAACAATCCAGAACGGAACGATCTGTACGAGACCATCGTCTGAAGCGATGGTCGCCACTTAAGCGACCGCCGACCAAGAACGTGGATGGCCAGAACAAGCCAGGACAAGCCCGGCGACCATCTGGACGCCTTCTTTCCCCCGCCCTTGCCATCCGCCAGCGGTGCCTGCGGCACCAGCTTGAATTCGCTCCGCTGCTGTCTGATATTGGTCTGACAGGAGGCTGTCTCATGTCAAAGAAGGGGATTACGGGCCATGACGAGTGGGTTGTGACGCAGGCGCTCGCCACTGCGCTGGTCGCGCTCGAACAATTGCCTGAGAAAATTCAACCGCGTCCTCATATGGAGGACCTCAGAAAGCTCCTGACGGCCGGCTGCGCACCCGGAAGCGTTGGGCTGCATTTGGCCCAGGCGAAGTGCCGGCTGTTTCCACAAGCGGATCCCGACACGATCTACCGCGAGTATGGCCTGGAGGCAGGTCGCGACTGAACGCCTGACGCCGCCGCCATCTCGAACGTGAAGAACGCCGCTATTTCTTCATCACTTTCTCCGGCGCCGCCTTCCCCGCCCCACCCTTGCCCTCCTCCAGCAGCGCCTGCCGCACCAGCTTGAATTCGCTCCGGTCCGCCTTGTCGACCTTGGGGAAATGCAGATCGAGCCGGTCGAGCGCGGCAACGATGGTCGAGCCGATCACGACGCGGGCGAACCATTTGTGGTCGGCCGGCACCACATGCCAGGGCGCCTGCCGCGTCGAGGTGTGGCGTATCACTTCCTGATAGGCAGCCTGGTATTTCCCCCACAGCGCGCGCTCCGTAATATCGGCCAGCGAGAACTTCCAGTTCTTGGCGGGCTCATCCAGCCGGTCGAGGAAACGCGCGCGCTGTTCTTCCCTGGAGACGTTGAGGAAGAATTTCAGGATCACGGTGCCGTTGCGCGCGAGGTAACGCTCCATCGCGGAGATGTCCTCGAACCGCTCGCGCCAGATGTTCCTGGTCACCAGCTGCTTTGGCAGCTTCTCCCTGGCGAGGATTTCAGGGTGCACGCGCACCACCAGGCACTCCTCGTAATAGGAGCGGTTGAAGATGCCGATGCGGCCGCGATCCGGCAACGCGATCATGCTGCGCCAGAGAAAATCATGGTCGAGTTCCTTTGTGGACGGCTGCTTGAACGCCGTGACCTCGCAGCCCTGCGGATTGACGCCCTCGAAGATGCTCTTGATCGCCGAATCCTTGCCGGCGGCGTCCATGCCCTGAAATACCAAGAGCATCGACCAGCGGTCCTGCGCGTAAAGTTTTTCCTGGAAATCGTTCAGCCGCTTACGGTTGGCCTCGATGATCTTCTCGCCCTTGTCCTTGTCGAGGCCGCCCTTCTCGTTGGTCTTGTGCGACTTCAAGTGAAACTCGCCGGTTCCGTCGTGGCGGAACGGTGCGACGTAGGGCTTCAACGCATCGGCGAGCGGCTGGGACGAATTCTTGCTCATGAGGCCACGGGCTTCTTTCGTTGCGTCTTAAATCGATCGATGACGCTACCAAGTATGCCGTTGGGAAGGAATATGATGAACAGCACCAGCAGCACGCCGTAGACGAGATTGTCCCAGCCGACCGCCTTGGTGCCGAATCCGATGCGCAGGATTTCCGCGAGCATGATGGTGATGATGGCGCCGACCGTCGGCCCGAGCGACACGTAGACGCCGCCAACGATGGCGGCGAACACCATCTGCAACGACACCGCGATGCCGCTGACCGTGTCGGGCGAGATGAACATCTGGTACTGGCAATACAAGGCGCCCGCGAGCGCCGTCATCAGCGCACTGATCAGCGTGATCTTGAGCTTTTCGGCGGTGACGTTGACGCCGGCCGCCGCGGCGGCGTCCTCGTCGTCGAAGATCGCCTCCATGGCGTAGCGGCTCATGCTGCGGTCGACCCAGCGCCAGATCAACAGTCCAACCAGCCAGACGAACAGCGCGATCAGATACCACGTGGTCTTGTCGTCGAATTGCAGCGCGAGCAACTGGCTGCCCTTGGTGCGATCGGGCGTGTAGCCGAGCGAGCCGCCGGTGTAGTCGCGGGTGGCGGTGATGACCTGCAGCACGATACCGGACAGCGCCAGCGTCACCAGCACGAAATAATGCCCGGTGATGCGGAAGCGAAAGCAGGGATAGGCGACCACGACGGCAAGCGCGCCCGCCGCTACCATGCTGAGCGGAATGCCGATCCATGGCGAGACGCCGAGATGATTCCACAACAGCGCGGTGACATAGGCGCCGACGCCCATGAAGCCGCCATGGCCGAGCGACACCAGGCCGAAGCGGCCCATGATCGACCACGACGTGTAGGCGAACGACCAGATCAGGATCAGCACCAGGATGTGCAGGTGATAGGGGTCGCGATAGACGAAGGGCAGCGCGATCAGCGCCGCCAGCGCCACGGCCCGGTAGGCATGACGCGGCTTCACGAGCGCCTCGCCAACAGCCCGCCGGGCCGGATGAACATCATGACGATGAAGAAGGCGAAGGCGAGCACGTAGCCCCATTCGAGGTCGGAGAACAGCCCGCCGAGCGAGATGATCTCGGCGAACACAAAGGCGGCGATGAAGCCGCCGACGAAATTGCCCAGGCCCCCGAGCACGCAGATCAGGAAGGTGATCGGCCCGAACGACAGGCCGACGAAGGGATGCACGTCATATTGCAACACCAGCAAACAGGCGGCGAGGCCCGCGAGCGCGCCGCCCAGCGCGGAAGTGACGAGGTAGAGGCGCTTGGTATCGACGCCCATCAGCGACATGATCTGGCGGTCCTGCGAAATGGCGCGGATCGCGGTTCCCGTGTAGGTGCGGGTCATGAACAGATAGACGGAGACCATGCCGATCAGCGCCGCCGCAAATGACAGCAATCGCGAATAGCTGAAATGCATTTCGCCCAGCGCCAGCACCGGCAGGCGGATGCCGAGGTTGCGGAAGTCGATGCCGAAGGCGACGGTGGCAAAGCTCTGCAGGATGAACAGCACGCCGCCGGTGGCGAGCAACTGGTTGATCGGCGGCGCCGTCAGCAGCGGCGCGATGACGATGTAGTGCAGCGCCGCCCCCAGCGCCGCGATCAGGAGAATGGTGAGCGGCGCCGCGGCCCAGTACGGAAAACCGAAAACCTGGACGAGATAATACATGCCGTACATGCCGATCATGACCAGTTCGGCGTAGCAGATCCAGGTCACGTCGATGACGCCGAAGATCAGATTGAGCCCGAGCGCCAATAGCGCCAGCACCCCGCCGAGCAGGATACCGTTGACCACGGCTTCCAGCAGATAGATGTCGAAGATGTCCAGAAATGCCTGCATCGCCTGCCCGTTATTTTCTGAGCATGATCTTTTCTGAAAACCGGTACCCACTTTTCCGGATCATGCCCTACACTCCCAAATATGCCTGCTTGATGGTGTCGCTGCTCATCATGTCCGCCGCTGTGCCCGATGCGCGGATGCTGCCGGCCTCGAGCAGATAGGCGCGATCGACCACGCGCAACACCTGCTGCACGTTCTGCTCGACGATCAAAACCGTCAGTCCGCCGGCGCGAATTCGTTTCACCAGTTCGAACACCTGCTGCACCACGACCGGCGCCAGCCCCGCCGACGGCTCGTCGAGCAGAAGCAGTTTCGGGTTCGACATCAGCGCGCGGCCGATCGCGCACATCTGCTGCTCACCGCCCGACATGGTGCCGGCCATCTGGCTGCGGCGCTCCTTCATGCGCGGAAACAGGTCGAACACGAATTCCAGCCGCTCGGCATATCTGGCGCGCGCGCCCGGCATGTAGGCGCCCATCTTGAGATTGTCGTCGACGGTGAGCCGCGGAAACAGCCGGCGGTTCTCCGGCACATGGGCGATGCCGAGGCTGACGATGCGATGCGCCGGCGTCGTCAGCACGTCGTTGCCCTCCATCGAAATCGAGCCTCTGGTCGGCCGGATCAGGCCGGAGATCACCCGCATCAAGGTGGTCTTGCCGGCGCCGTTGGGGCCGATCACGCCGACCGCCTCGCCCGCCTTGACGTCGAGGCTGACGCCGAACAGCGCCTGGAAGCTGCCGTAACCCGCATCGACCGATTTCAGTTCGAGCATGCCTAGACCCCTGCCCGGCGGCGCGCTTCGGCGGCCGCAGCCTGGCTCGAATCCGCGTCCGTGCCGAGATAGACCTCGATCACGCGCGGATCGCCCGCGACCGCGCTCGGCAGACCTTCGGAAATCTTCTCGCCATGATCCAGCACCATGACGCGGTCGACCACGCGCATCAGCACGCCCATGATATGTTCGACCCAGATGATGGTGATGCCGAGTTCATCGCGGATCTTGCGCAGCATGTCGGCGGCCGCATCCATCTCGGTCTCGTCGAGCCCGCCGAGGCTTTCGTCGGCGAGCAGCAGTTTTGGCCCGGTCGCCAAGGCCTTCGCAAGTTCGAGCTTCTTCAGGCCGGCGGCGCCCAGGCCGTCGACGGTGGCATGGCGGTCGGTCGGCAGGCCGACCATGCGAAGCGCGCGTTCGGCGGCTTCATCCGCCTTGGCGCGGCTGTGGCGGCCCTGGCCATAGTATCCGGCCAGTTCGACATTTTCGAAGATGCTCAACCGGTGAAACGGCCGCGGGATCTGGAAGGTGCGGCCGATGCCACGGTTGATGATCCGATGCGGTGCCATGCCCGCGATCTCGGCGCCGTCGAACTCGATCGAGCCCGCTGTCGGGACCAGCGTGCCCGACAGCATGTTGAAGATCGTGCTCTTGCCGGAGCCGTTCGGGCCGATCAGGCCGAGAATCTCGCCCTGCTCGACCCGGAACGACACGTTGTTGACCGCGGTGAAGCCGCCAAAACGCTTCACCAACCCGTTCACCGTCAGCACCCCGGCCCCTCCGCTAACTCTATGCCCGGTCTACTGGCTGCTGAAGGTTGTGCCCTTCGGCAACGGCAGCACGGCCTCGCGTTGCGCCTGGCTCTTCGGCCACACCACATATGATTTGTCGTCGACATACTGGATGATCACCGGGAACGAGCGCTCGTTCTGGCCGGCCATCGGCGTCTCTCCGGCGGGGAACTTGACGCCGAAGCCCAGCATGGTGCCGCCTTCGGGCAGATCGACTTCCAGCGCGGCCTTGCGCAGCGCATCTGGATCGACGCCGCCATATTTCTTGATCGCGCGCGGCAGCACTTCGGTCAGGAACACGTAGGTGTTCGACGCGGCCATTCCGACATGGGCGGAGCGGATCGCGACGCCCGGCTTGACCTTATCGAATTCCTCGCCGACCATCTTGATGACCGGCGGCAGTTTCGGATCCATCGATTTCTGGTTGGCGAGCCAGATCGAAATCGGATCGGTATTGAAGACATAGTTGACGTCGTTGCCGAGGCCTTCCTTCAGCTTCTCGTACACGCCGTAGCCCGCGCCATGGCCGACCAGGGCCGCGAATTTCAGCCCCTGCTCGCGCGCCTGGCGCAGCAGGAGCGTGATGTCCGGGTTGTAGCCGGTGTGGAAGATCACGTCGGGCCGCGCGCGTTTCAGCTTGGTGACGAGCGCGGAAAGATCCGGCGCGGTGGCGGAATAGCCTTCCTTCAGCACGATGTTGAAGCCGGCCTTCTTGGCGCCGGCCTCGTTGCCCTTGGACACGTCGACGCCGTAGGCGCCGTCCTCATGGATGATGGCAACCCGCAGATCCTTCGGCTCCTTGCCGAACTTCTCCTTGGAGTTCTGCGCGATGAAATCCATCGTCATCAGACCGAACTGGTCGCCGCTCGCCTGCGGGCGGAAGACATATTTGAAGTTTTTGTCGGCGAGCACTGCCGAGGAGATGCAGGTGGTGATCCACATGAACTTCTTGAGCTGCTCGACGCGGGCGGCCACCGGCACGCACTGTGCCGACGAGTAGAAGCCGAGGAGCATGTCGACCTTTTCCTGCTCAATGAGGCGGACCGCCTCATTGATGGCGACGTCGGGCTTGCTCTGGGCATCGGCGTAAACCGCCTCGATCTTGTAACCTTCGACCCCGGTCTTGGCGTATTGGTCGAGCATGATCTTGGCGCCGATATATTGCAGCTCGGAGCCACCGCCGGCGAGCGGGCCGGTCAGGTCGTAAATCACGCCGATCTTGATTTTCTTTTCCTGGGCCTCGGCGGAAATCGCCATCCCCAGTACCGCCATTGCGGCAGACAGCCCAACAAACAGGCGTGCGACTTTGCGCCCTTGCATAGAATCCTCCCTGGAAGATTGTGCACTGCGTATTCTTGTTCTTACGGCGCCTATCACAGGGGGAGTGCGGAGCGATGTCAAGCGCGCAAAAGGGATGCAACTGCCCAACACAATCCAGCCTGGCTCGCACCCCCAGCTCAGGATTGCAGCGACAACTGCGCCTCGATGAACGCCGTCACAAAGCGCGGCATTGCAGCGGTGAGATCGCGCGTCCCGCGCACCAGATGGATGGCCGACAATTCCGGCGATTGCTGCAAAGCGAGATTGCCCATGATTTTGGCACGTAATGCTTCGCCGGGCATATCGACATGCAACAGCCGCATCATCGCCACCGCCCGGCCGGTGTAGATGCAATGCCAGTCCGTCTCGCTGCGGTAGTCGCCGGGCATAAGGCCGGTCTCCTCCTCGAGCTCGCGCGCCACGCTGCCGGATATATCTACCATGCCGTCAATGACGTCATCGAGATCGGGCGTACCGGAGGGAAAATAAATGCGCCCGGCGTTGGAGGTGTGCTCACCCATCTCTCCCAGCACGAACGCGCCGTCGGCGCAGCGCAGCGCGCCCATGCCAAAGCCGTTGAACACGTCCTTGTCGGGAAAACCCCAGTCGCGCCACGCCAGGAAACTTGCGAAATCGGTCTCGAAATAACAGGCCGTGAAGCGGTTGCCGGCGAACACCGGGTTGCGTCCCAGCAACACGCGGCCGTTCCACATTTTCGGCTTCTCGCGCTGCTTTTCCGCAAAATGCGCTGATATCTCCGCGCACCGCGCCGCGGCGAACGGCCAGGACCATGATTCGACGCGCAGATCGAGCGAGGTGACGCGATGAATGACCGCAGGCGCCATGCCGCTCATCGCCTCCGTTCACCTATCACGCATCACTTGGCGTTCATTCCCGTCGTCTTCTTGACCTGATCGACATATTTGTTCGTGTAGGTCTTGCTAACGTCGATATTGGCTTTGGCGACCTCGGGCGAGCCCTCGCTGAACATCGCGAGCACCGCATCCGCGCCCTTCGGGTCCATCTTGCCGGTTTCCGAATACATCGGGATCGTGTTCCTCAGCGCCGCAAGATACAGTTCCTTGTTCTTGCCGACGATTTCGTCCGGCATCTTCGCCATGATCTCTTCCGGCGAATGCGCATGAATCCAGGCGAGCGTGCTGACGATTGCCGTGGTCAGGGCCTGCACGTCCTTTTCGTGCGAAGCGACCCAGGCCGCCGTCGAATACAGCGCGCCGCCCGGATATTCGCCGCCGAACACCGCGACCGTGTCCTTTTGCGTGCGGGTGTCGCTCAGGATTTTCAGATCCGGATGGCTGCCCTGCAACACGGTGACCGATGGATCGAGCATCACGGCTGCATCGATCTGGCCCTGTTCCATCGCCGCCACTGCAGTCGCGCCGAGGCCGACGCCGATCACCGCCGCGCTGGTCGGGTCGAGGCCGCTCTTCTTCAAGAGATATTTCAGGAAGAAATCTGTTGAGGAACCCGGCGCGCTGACGCCGACCTTCTTGCCGGCCAGATCCTTGATCGACTTGATTTCGTTGGTATGCGAGGGCGACACGACAAGCACCAGCCCGGGGTAGCGGTCATAGACCACAAAGGACTGAAGTTCCTGCTTCTTGGCAGCCAGATTGACGCAATGGTCGAAATACCCGGAAACCACGTCGGCGCTGCCGCCGAGTACGGCCTTCAGCGCGTCCGAGCCGCCCTTGAGATCGACCAGTTCGACGGCCAGGCCGGCCTTCTCGTATTCGCCGAGTTGCTTGGCCAGCACCGTCGGCAGATAGCACAGGCAGGCGCCGCCCCCGACCGCGACGGTGATCTTGCTTTGCGCTGCGGCAAAGCCTGACACCAGAACCAGCGCCAGCACCGCCCCGGCCAACCGGCCAACAATTTTCTTCATGGTTTCCTCCACACGAGTTGGCCGCAGGATAATGCAGCGCACTCGCCTTGAGAAGGCGACTTTGGTGCCAGGACGCACCTGCAAAATGACGGCACCGTTCGGCATCTGGCGATTTGTTCCATCGCGGGCACACAATTTTCCGTCGGGCCGAGAACCGCGATCGCGCGTTGTAGCTCTTGCTTACAAGAACCTACAAAGCGGGAGGACTATTCATGAATCGCACCGCCATCACCCTGTCGATCGCCGCCGCCTTTGCCGCCGGCTGCGGCGTCACGCATCTGTTGCGCCCGGCCTTTGCCGCCGAGAACATCACCGCGCAGATCATTCACACCGGCGAACTGGAAGGAGAAGGGCTGGGCCTGCCTTCAGGCTCCGGACTGCGCTCGAGGATGTTCGTTTCCGCCGATGGTGCTACCGTCTCGGTACAGGACGGCAACGTACCCAAGCATATGCACCTGAACGCCAACGAGATGCAGTTCATCCTCGAAGGCACCGGGACGATCTGGCTCGGGGACAAAGAAGTGAAGGTGAAGCCGGGTGATCTCGTCGTGATCCCGAAGGGCACCCCCCATGGCGGCACCAAGCCCGAGGGGCGGCCGTTCAAGACGATCGCAATCAAGACACCGCCGCAGGCGCCCGACGACACCAAGATGCTGGACTAACGGCGGGTTCCTCCTCCGTCATTGCGAGCGCAAGCGAAGCAATCCACAGGGTCACAAAGGAAGACTGGATTGCTTCGTCGCTTTGCTCGCAATGACCGGAAAGCCTACCCCCTGCTCTCCACCGCCGCCGGCCGCCATACCAATAGCCGCCGCTCGACCAGCGAGACGCCGATGTCGATCAGGATGACGAAGGCCGACAGCACGAACATGCCGGCGAACACGGCGGCGACGTCGAACACGCCCTCGGCCTGCTGGATCAGGTAGCCGAGGCCGGCGGCAGATCCCAGATATTCGCCGACCACCGCGCCGACCACGGCGAAGCCGACCGAGGTATGCAGCGAGGAGAACATCCACGACAGCGCCGACGGCCAGTACACGTGCCGGGTCAATTGCCGTTCGTTCATACCGAGCATGCGGCCGTTGTCCAGCACAGTGGTGCTGACCTCCTTGACGCCCTGGTAGACGTTGAAGAACACGATGAAGAACACCAGCGTCACGCCAAGCGCGACCTTGGACCAGATGCCCAGCCCCAGCCACAACGTGAAGATCGGCGCCAGCACCACGCGCGGCAGCGCGTTGACCATTTTCACATAGGGGTCGAACACGGCGGCGACGCGGGGCTGGCGCGCGAACCAGAATCCAACGAGCACGCCGCCGATCGAACCGATCGTGAAAGCCAGGATCGATTCCCACAGCGTGATCACCAGATGCTTCCAGATCACGCCGGTCACGAACCATTTCACGATCTGGCTGCCGACATCGATCGGGTTGGAGAAGAAGAACGGCGGCAGGATCATGCGGCCGAACACGGGGACGGTGGCGAAGAACTGCCACAGCGACAGCGCGACGACCGCGACCAGCACTTGCCAGATCAGAAGCGTCAGGCGGGACATCAGGAGGCCTCCGCCGCTTGCGAGGACTGCGCATAACCCTTCATCACTTCGTCCTTCAGCACGCTCCAGATTTCCCGGTGCAGTTCGTGGAACTGCTTTTCCATCCGCACTTCCGAAATGTCGCGCGGGCGCGGCAAGGCGACCGGCCAGTCGCCGATGATGCGCGCGCCCGGGCCTGCCGACATGATCACCACGCGGTCGGCGAGCGCGATCGCCTCCTCGAGATCGTGGGTGACGAACAGCACCGCCTTGCGGTCGGCGGTCCACAATTCCAGCAGCAGATTGCCCATGATCTGCCGGGTCTGGGCGTCGAGCGGGCCGAACGGCTCGTCCATCAGAAGAATTCTTGGGATCGCGGATCAAAACCTGCGCGAGGCCGACACGCTTGCGCTGCCCGCCCGACAGCATGTGCGGATAGCGGTTGCTGAAGGCGCCGAGGCCGACTGCCGTCAGCCAGTCCTGCGCGCGCTCCAGCGCATGCGCGCGCGGCGCGCCCCTGATCTCGAGCCCGATCGCGACATTGTCGATCGCGGTTTTCCAGGGAAACAGCGCGTCGGCCTGAAACAGGTAGCCGGCGCCGCGATTGAGCCCGGTCAGGGGCTGGTCGAAGATCCGGACCGACCCGGCAGCCGGCTTCAATAGCCCGGCGGCGACGTTGAGCAGCGTCGATTTTCCGCATCCGGTCGGCCCGACAATAGCCACGAACTCGCCATGGGCGACGGAAAGCCGGGCCTGTTCGACCGCGGTATAGACCCGCGCGTCAGCAAGCCGAAATGCCACCGTCGCGTCATCAAGCGCGACCGCCGTAGACTGAGCCGTATCCACCACGTACCCTCCAGGGTCTGGATGATGCCTTAGCGGGAACGAAGGATAAGTTCAACGCGGCGGCCCGACGTGGTAGTTGATCTCTCACCCCCTCGAGGGCAGGGTAAGCGCGCACCAGGTCATACTGAATGCCCACTCCGCCACTGATCTCCTACACGCATGTCGGTAAGGTCTTCGACGAAGGCCGCGTGGTGGCCGTCGACGACGTTTCGCTCGAGGTCGCCGAGGGCGAATTCCTGGCCATTGTCGGCGGCTCCGGCTCGGGCAAGACCACGCTACTGCGGCTGGCCAACCGACTGATCGAGGCCGACCGTGGCCGCATCACAGTCGAAGGCGAAGACGTCCGCAATGTCGATCCGATCGGGCTGCGCCGGCGGATCGGCTACGTGTTCCAGAGCGGCGGGCTGTTTCCGCATCTCACCGTCGCCGGCAATATCGGCATCACGCCAAAGCTGCTCGGCACGCTGCCGGAAGAGATCGCCGCGCGGGTGGATGAACTGCTCGATCTTGTGCGGCTCGACCGCGCGCAACATCGCGACCGCCTGCCGCACGAACTGTCTGGCGGCCAGCGCCAACGCGTCGGCGTGGCGCGAGCGCTGGCGGCCAAACCGCGCATCGTACTGATGGACGAGCCGTTCGGCGCGCTCGACCCTTTAACGCGCGACGCGCTCGGCGACGATTTTCGCGAGCTGCATCGCAGGCTCGGGCTGACCACGGTCATGATCACCCACGACATGACCGAAGCGATCCTGCTCGCCGACCGCGTCGCCGTGATGCGCGGCGGAAAATTGCTGGCACAAGGCACGCCGTCAGATCTCTCGAAAAGTGATGACGCTTACGTCGGCGAACTCCTGCGCACGCCGCGGCGGCAGGCTGAGCGGCTGGGGGCGTTGCTGCCGCGGGACGGTGCGGCATGAGCCTGTTGTCCGATCCCCGCTGGAGCGAGGCCTTCGCGCATCTGCCCGACTATCTCGGCAATCATGTCCGCGTTAGCGTCGCCGCGCTGGCGCTGGGGCTTGCGGTCAGCCTGCCGCTTGCGATCATCGCGCGCCATCGCCCGGTGATGCGCGGCGCGTTGCTCGGACTTGCCAGCATCGTGCAAACCGTGCCGGGGCTGGCGCTGCTGGCGCTGTTCTATCCGCTGCTGCTGGCGCTCGCAGCACTATCGCTGTCGTGGTTCGGCTTTGGGTTCTCCGCGTTCGGGTTCCTGCCCGCCGTGCTGGCGCTGGCGCTCTATTCGATGCTGCCGGTGTTGCGCAACACCATCACGGGCCTGCAGGGCGTTGACGCCGCGGTCCTCGAAGCCGCCGAGGGCGTCGGCATGACGCCGCGGCAATCCCTGTTCACGGTGGAGTTGCCGCTGGCGCTGCCCGTCATGATGGCGGGCATCCGCACCGCCGCGGTCTGGGTGATCGGCACCGCGACGCTGTCGACGCCGATCGGCCAGACCAGCCTCGGCAATTACATCTTTGCAGGGCTTCAGACGCAGAACTGGGTGTTCGTGCTGTTCGGCTGCCTTTCCGCCGCGGTTCTTGCGCTCGCGGTCGATCAATTGCTGGCGCTGATCGAAAACGGCCTGCGCAACCGCAGCCGTGTTCGCGCTGTTCTCGGCGGCATCGGCATCGCCGCTCTGGTCGCGGCTACGCTCGCGCCCGCCATGACGCGCACGCAAACCAATTACATCATCGGCGCCAAGACCTTTACCGAGCAATATGTGTTGTCGGCGCTGATCGCGCAGCGGCTGAGGGCGGCAGGCCTTTCCGCCAGTGCGCGCGAAGGCCTCGGCTCCAACGTTATTTTCGCGGCGCTGGCCTCCAACGACGTCGACCTCTATGTCGACTATTCCGGCACGCTGTGGGCCAATCAGTTCCATCGAAGTGATATCCGGCCGCGTCAGGAAGTGCTGGCCGAGTTGAAGGCCGAACTGGCCAGGCAGAACATCACGTTGCTTGGCGAGCTTGGCTTCGAGAACGCCTATGCGCTGGTGATGCCGCGCAAACGCGCCGAGCAACTCGGCATCCGCACTATCGCCGATCTCGCGCCACACGCCGCCGGCCTGTCGATGGCGGCGGATTATGAATTCTTCTCGCGGCCGGAATGGGCCGGGCTGAAAAAGGCCTACGGGCTCTCGTTCCGCGCGCAACGACAAATGCAGCCGGACTTCATGTACGCGGCGGTCGCCTCCGGCGAAGTCGATGTGATCGCGGGCTACACCAGCGACGGGCTGATCGCGAAATACGATCTGGTGGTGCTGGACGATAACAAGCACGCGATTCCGCCTTACGACGCCATGCTGCTGCTCGCGCCCAATCGCGCCGGCGATCAGGCGCTGCGCGCGGCGTTACAGCCGCTGCTCGGCAGGATCGATATCGCCGCGATGCGCGAGGCCAATCTGCGCGCGTCGGGCAATGATGCAACGTCGTCGCCCGATGCGGTGGCGAAGTGGTTATGGGAAAAGGTCGGGACGAAGTAGCCAGGCTACGCTAGAGCAGAATGACTTTTCTTCGAATTGCCATCCCGCTCTAGCCTTTTGTTTGAGCATGATCTCCGAGCAAACGCTTCGCGTTTGTCGAGAGAAAACCGGTTCCCACTTTTCCGGATCATGCTTTAGTCGGCCCCGAAATCCATCTGGAGCCGCGTCGTGAACCTTGCACGCTCTCTTGCCCGGCACGCCGCCGCCATCGCGGCGCTCTCGGCGCCTGTGTTCGGGATCGCCGATGCCACGGCGGCGGCACTACCCGAACGCGTCACCTTCGTCAGCGCCGATGGGCGGACCACACTGGTCGGCTATGTCTTCAGGCCCGAGGTGCCGCATGCTGCGCGCACGCCCGCGGTGGTGATGATGCACGGCCGCGCCGGCGCCTATTCCTCACTCGCCAACGGCAAATACGACGCCTCGACGCTGTCGAAGCGTCATCAGCAATGGGGACACCTCTGGGCGCAGCAGGGTTATCTCGCCATTCTGGTCGACGGTTTTGGCCCGCGCGGCTACCCGAACGGCTTTCCCCGCTTCAGCTACGATTCCCGGCCCGATGAATTGAATGAGGTCACGGTGCGTCCGCTCGATGCCTATGGCGCGCTCGCTTACTTGCGCACCCGCAGCGACGTCGTTGCCGACCGGGTTGCGTTGCAGGGCTGGTCCAACGGCGGCAGCGCCACGCTGGCCACGATGTCGGATAGTGCGCCCGGCATTACCGCGCCAACCCCTTCCACCGGCTTCCGGGCCGGGCTGGCGTTCTATCCCGCCTGCGGATTGAAGGGGCAGTTTCCAGACGGGATCAAACCCTACGCGCCCGCGCGGGTGCTTCAGGGATCGGCCGACGAGGAAGTCTCACCGCGCCGCTGCGCCGACCTCGTCGCCAAAAGCCAGGCGATCGGTGGCGACATCCAGTTCCAGCTTTATCCGGACGCGACGCACGGTTTCGACGATCCCAGTCCCTCGCATCAGAGCGACGCGGCCAACGCATCGGCGACCCGGGACGCGATCCCGCGCGCGATTGCGTTCTTCGCCAGTGTGCTGAAACCGTAGCGCCTTACAATCCCTTGATCATCCCGGCGTTGATCAGGAGCCGGTTGAAGCGTTTGGCTTCCGTGCCGTCCCTGCAGTCGTAGAACACGCCCTTGCAACGAAGCATGATGTTCTTCTGTTCCTCGAAGGACGGATCGAGCGGAATGCCGGCGGCTTCCTGGATCACGAGCGGCAGATAGGCGGCGTCGATCGTCTCCATCACGGCCGGACTCTTCACCGGCTCGAAATTGACGGCATCTATGGCGTAGTAGGTCGCGTAATAGCGCGGGTCGTACTTCTCCAGCTTCTTGCCGATGCCGGCCTCGTCGAGACCGGGGTCGAGCAGTTGCGGCGAGAATTCCGGCTGATGGTCGCCGTAGCGCACGATCAAAAACGGCTGCGATGGAAATTTCTTCTTCAGCCCGGCGACAAACGCCGCATAGTCGTTGGCGCTCATCTGTTGCCGGCGCAGATATTCATCGACCGTCGCCGCGTTGCCGGGCGCCCGCCATGACGGCAGCAGGTCCGGGCGAAATTTGGTCTCCCAGGGGAAATGATTGGCGGCGAGATAGACGAAGGCGAACAGCGGCGTATTGACGGGCTGCTCCGCGAACAGCTGCAACGCCTTGTCGTAGAAGAAGCCGTCGGGCTCGACGTCCCTGGCGCCGAGATCGCGCGCATCGAGAAAACGCTGGATGCCGGTCGTAGTCTGGAAGCTGCGGGCGCTCATGAAAGCGCCATAGGCCGGATAGAGCGAGGCCGTCGTGTAGCCGCAGCGGCGCAGCGCCAGCGGCAGGCCGCGCTCGACGCGGCCCGAGGCGATGCGGGTTACGAAATAGGAAAACCGGCCGAACGAGCGCGAGGACAGCCCGGCGAGCACGTTGTATTCGGTGAACCAGCTCGGCCCGCCATTGCTCTCGGCCAGGAATTTGCGTTCCTTGCCGTCGAACGATTTGAAGTGGCTGCCATAACCCGGCGGCACCTTGACGCCGTTGGCCTGACGAATGTCGAAGCTCGACTCGTCATGGACCATGATGATGTTCGGCCGCCGCCCGGCCGGGGCACAGGAATCCACCAGCGGCACCTTGAGCCGCTCATTGGCGGCCGCAGCCGATTCCATAAAGCCGTAATTGACGAAATCGGATACCGCCGTCACCCCGGAGCGGGAGAATTTCGATAGATAGCCGTCATCGTAATAGCCGCGCCAGGCTTCATCCGGCCAGGCGAAAGCATAGCCGACCAGCGCGGCAAGACACGCCAGCATACTCGCCAGCGCCGGCAGGCGGCGGATGCGGAACGGATCGAGCCACCACAGCGCGTACATCAGGGGAATGGTGACGAGGCCGGCGGAGATCACCGACCAGCGCAGGTTCGGGAAAATCGTGAACAGGAAGGCCACGGTATCGCGATCGATCACCATCAGGTCGATGAAGTTCGCGGTCATCTGCACCACGTCGTGCTTCAGCCGCGACAGCAGCACCAGCACCACGACCAGCGTCAGCGACAGCGCGCCCGAAAGCGCCGGGCGACACAAAAGCGCGATGAAGAAGCAGTTGAGGATGCCCCAGGACAGCACGAAACCGATGCGCGAGCCGAAATCGGTTTCGGTCTGCAACATGATCACCAGTGCCGCCAGATGCGGCGCGGCGACGGCAGACAGCCGCCACATACCGATCGCGGCGATGCCGGCTGCAACCGTAGCCGTGGACGGACCTGGATTAGGCGCGGGCGCCATGGGTGGGACGCAACATTACCCGGCGCAATGCAAAAGCCTTGGCTGGCGACGACCAGGAGACGCACGACGCAGCCGGAACCTGGGCCGTGTCATGAAAACGTAGTGGAATCGTCATGAATGCGCAATGAATTTGCCCCCGCGCCTTTAAGGCCAAGGCGAATCCGGCTCGGCGCGGGTGCGGCGTCTCCTGGCAGGGCCGTCGAGCGGCGTAAGGGCCCCTACGAAAGTTGATGGACCGCAACCGCGCCCCAGTTTTAAACGGCATTTGGTCCGGTATCGGACAGACAGCCATTTTCGGGCGGCGGTACCCTTTCGGACATGGCGAGGACACGACCTGATCCAGAGCTGTTGCCAATCCACCGTCCGCGCTGCCCGGACTGCCAAACGCGGATGACGACGGTTGCCGTATCGGCGGGGCCGGAGGGATTTGAGCATCGACGCTACGAATGCCCAAAATGCACCCATTCCGAAACCAGGATCGAGGCAATCGACCCGCTGGAAACGGACGCCGTGGGCTGGACCGACGCGCCGAGGCAGTTACCGCCGCAGGAGGCCGCGCCGGGGCCCGGCGGCGATCACCGGTCCGGGAGCCGGCACTGAACCGGAATCAGATCCATGTCTCGCCCGATCAAGCACCCACGCCCCAGAATGGATCTCGAGACCGAAGCGCTGGCTGCGCTTGAGGTAGCCCGGGCCAAGCCGCCCGGGCCTGAGCGCACCGAAGCGATGAAACGGGCCGGGATTCTCAGGAACGCCGCCGACATGCAGGGATTGCTTCTCCTGAAGCGGGGCCGGCCGCCGAAGATCTGAATTTTTAGGGCCGCTACCGGATCGCGATTGGCGTGAACGTCTTCGTCAAACCGGCGGCCGCACATTGCTCGTCAGCCGCTCGACGGCCTTCGATTTCAGGGGATCAGCTACCATCCGGGTTTCGGTCGAATTGCATTTCGGACATTCGAACGTCCGCTTCTCTGATCGGTCCGGCAGAGGCGTAATGCGAGCCAGCATCATGCGGGTGTGGCAACGGTTGCAGCGCGGCCGCTCGATAACGGAAAGCGCTACGTCTGGCGTCCTGGACATAATCACCCTCTCATGCGTATCGCTCACCTTTTCGTCACGACGCACCCAATGTTCGATTGCGCCGACAAAAAGAAAAGCGACGCGCGGCCCTTGTCATCTCTGCAGGAAATGTCTGCCTGAAGGCGCCTTGGCGTCTGTCGGGTACCCGACAGAGCCGCAATATTTCCTTGCTATGTCCGGTAGTTGACGTACCGTCCCGGAATTATCGGGTATCCCGCCAAGGCACCGATAGCTGAGAGTTCTTCGCGCTCCCGCCTGTCAATCAGGAGCGCTCCCATGAAGAACCTTCTGCTCAACCTGCTCTCACCGTCCGACGCGAAACTTCTCGCCCCGCATTTGAAGCCTGCCCATTTCGAACAGCATCACGTGTTGTTCGAAGCGGACCAGCGCATTCGCCACGTTTACTTTCCGACCAGCGGGGTGGTGTCGCTGGTCATTACACTTTCGACCGGAGAGATGGTCGAAGCCGCCATGGTCGGCAAGGACGGCGTGGTGGGCGCTTCTGCCGCACTTGACGGCCAAATATCTCTGAGCCGCGGCATCATTCAACTCAGCGGCGAGATCGTCGTCTGCGATATCGACACGCTCAAATCGGCCGCCTTGCAAAGCCCGAAACTGCTTTCCCTGCTGATCCGGCATGAGCAAACGGTGTACGCACAGGCCCAGCAATCCGCGGCGTGCTTTGCCACGCATCAGGTGGAGGCGCGGCTGTGCCGCTGGCTGCTGCGCGCGAGGGATTTGTCCGAGAGCGACTATCTGCCTTTCACGCAGGAATATCTCGGGGGGATGCTGGGCGTCAGGCGAACCAGCGTCACTGCGGTCGCCCACACCTTGCAGGAAGCCGGCCTCATCAAATATGCCCGCGGCAAGATCCAGATCCTGGACGCAGACGCGCTTCAGGAGAGCGCTTGCGAATGCTACGGCTCGGTCAACGCGCTCTATGAAAAGCTGATCGGACCCATCAGGAGGTAGCCGGCAATAAAGCACGAGACGTCCATCAACCGGACGCGGGCCGGATGACATGGTTGGGTTCAGTCATCGCGGAGCAAATGAAACTTCCGGCCCAACTGGTGGTGCACCGTGATCACGGCGCGATCCACGTCGCTGATCAGAACTCTCGCCAAGCGCGACACTCGGGATTTCCCAATTGCGCCCGCTGCGGACATCCGCCAACAGGTCAAGACCGGTGATGCTGGCCGTCTCGCATCCGGGCTGGCTGCGAAGCGCTTCATTCGCGATTTGCGTGAGCTCCGCATTGGTTTTTCCGATCGTTGCCGTCATTGATGGCCGAGACCTTCCAGTTCCCTGGCGCGGGCTTCCGTCACGTTGCGCATGCACTCGCCGGCATGGGCGATCGAGGCCAGCGCAAAAATCGCCGCCGCCGCGATCGAACTTTTCAGCGCGCGGTTCATGATTGTGGCGTCAGGCCGAGGCGCCTGGCGATAATCTTGTCGACGGTGCGCCTGGGCAGCCATGACGTCACCAGATGCCGCATCGGATCTGGCGTGACCGAATAACGTGTCTTGGGATTGGGAAGCGTCAGCGCCTCGAAAATCTTCTCGGCGATCGTCTCCGCCGGCAATCCGATCGAGCCGAGATGCAGCATGAAGGCGCGCACCTTTTGCAGCGCCGGAAAGTAAGGCGAGTTCTTGTAAGGCGAAATATCGACTTCCTCGGCCTTGCTCCAGATCGGGGTTTTCACCGCGCCGGGGGCGATGATGATGACATCGATCCCGAACAACATCAGTTCGCGGCGCAGGCTCTCCGACAGCCCTTCGATCGCGTGCTTCGACGCTGCATAGGCCGGCGTCAGCGGATTGCCGTTCCGGCCCGCGACCGAGGAGATCATCACGATCCGCCCCTTGGGCCCCTTGAGCTGCGGGTCGGAGCCGAGCAGCGGACCAAAAGCCTGCGTCGCGATAATGGGGCCGATGACGTTGACGTTCATCTGGCGGCGGAATTCGTCGGCGGCGAGTTCGAGCACGGGGCCCGCCACCGCAATGCCGGCATTGTTGACAAGACCGCCAAGCGTCTCGCTGTTCAACTGGCTGCGCACTTCGCGTGCGGCTGATAACACCGCGGCCTCATCGGTGACGTCGAAAATCAGGGGCGTGAAACTGGTGCCAAATTCTGATTTGAGGCGGTCGGCGTCGGCCTGCTTGCGCACGCTGCCGAAGACGCGGAAGCCGCGGTCGAGCAGCAGTTTTGCGGCAGCCCAGCCGATGCCGGTGGACGTGCCGGTAATGACGACGGATTTCATGATTGGAATTCCTCTCCCGACGATTGTCGGGCATTCAATGCAGGAAAACCAGTCCCCTGCTTCATCGGCCGCGCACGAAATTTCACGCGATATCACGCGATCGACGGCTGTTCTCGTGCTTGTGACACCCAGGCCCGTTTCCGCTCCGAGCCATTCGCGACGGGGCGCCAGCCAGCAGCAAGTCCGGCCATGACTTGCTAAAATCAGACAGGGCGGCGTTTCCGCGCACCCTGCCCAGGAGTCATTCGGCAGGTGCGCCGATCGCGGAGGCAGGCAAGCGATTGGGAATATGCAGGAACAGCGCGCATACGATCGCTGCCACCAGCCCGAGCAAAGCAAGCCCGTAAAGTCCGCCCGCGTAACTGTCGGTCATGTCTTTCATGACGCCGACATACCAGGGCCCGAAGAAACCGCCGAGGTTGCCGAGCGAGTTGATCCATGCAATTCCCGCCGCGAGCCCGGCGCCGCTGAGAAACATCGGCGGCATGGCGAAGAACGGGCCCTTGGAGCCATAAAAGCCCATCGCGGCGATCGACATTCCCACCAGCGCCCACCAGGTCCCGATCGTCATGCCGGCAATGACCAGGCCGACGGTCGAGAACACGCAACCGACGAACAGATTCCAGCGCCGCTCGTTCATGTGGTCTGAGATGCGCCCCCACACCACCATGGCGATGGCGCCGCAAATGTAGGGGATCATGGTGAGCCAGCCGACCGTCATGTTGCTGTAGTTACCCAGCGACTTGATCATTTGCGGAATGAAAATCAGCATGCCGAGGCTCGCAGTGACGATGCCGACATAATTCAGCGCCAGCAGCAGCACCTTGGGATTGTAAAGCGCCTGCCACAGCGTGAATTTGCGCACCGCCTCGGTGGCGCGGCGTTCGGCAGCGATCGTGGTGACGAGCCAGTTGCGTTCCTCCGCGGTGAGGAATTTTGCCTGCTCCGGCCGATCCGTCAGCACGAAAAATGTGATCACCCCGATCACCACGGTTGGGATCGCTTCGGCGATGTACATGACTTGCCAGCCCTTGAGCCCGAACAGGCCGTCGAGCCCGAGCAACCCCGTCGATATCGGAGCACCGATCGCCACCGCGACCGGCAGGCCGACCAGAAAGCCCGACACGATGCGGGCGTGGTGATAGCTCGGGAACCAGTAGGTGAAGTAGAGGATGATGCCTGGGAAGAATCCGGCCTCGGCAACGCCCAGCAGGAAGCGCACGACCGCGAAGCTGGTCGAACCCGTCACCAGCGCGGTGAGGCCCGCCAGGATTCCCCAGGTAATCATGATCCGGGCGATCCATACCCTGGCGCCGATCTTTTCCAGGATCACGTTGCTCGGTACCTCGAAGATGAAATAGCCCCAGTAAAACATGCCGACGGCAAACCCGAAGGTGCCGGCCGACATGCCGATGTCGTCACGCATGGTCAGCCCGGCGAAGCTGACATTGATCCGATCGATATAGGCGAGTACATACGACAAAACTGCAAATGGCAGCAGGCGTAGATAAACCTTGCGCATCGTCGATCGTTCGAGCGTGCGGTCCATTGTTTCCCCTCCCCAGGATTTTATGGCCAGCCCGGCTTGTGCCGAGTGTATCAGTCCAACAAAACGCGTCGTGTTTCAGTTCGAGATCTCGCTATGCCCGTCGATGATCGGGCCGAACAGCTGCCAGTTCTGGCCTGTGAATCTCATCATCTGGACCTGCTCGATCGGATAGAAATCGGTCGGCGAGGTCTTGATGCGGATTCCCGGGAGGTAGGTGTTGATCTCGAAATCCATGTTGGCGACGATTTTCATGACATTATCGCGCGTGAGATTGTCGCCGCAGCGCTTCAGCACCTCGATCAGCGCGGTCGACAAATTGTAGCCCGTGAGCGGACCGCTCTCGGACTTGTCGGCTTCCGGATAATATTTTGCCATGAAGGCGCGGAATTTCTGCATGCCGGGATGCGAGTCCCACTGCGGGTCGGTGACATCCATCTGATAGTGGGCACTGAGGATGCCCTTGGAGTTTTCCAGACCGGCGGGCCTGAGCACCGCGCCAACCGAGGCCGACACGTTGGTCATGATGTGGATCGGATGCCAGTCGAGCTCGGCGAGCTTCTTGATCGCCTGTGCCGCGAATTTCGGTGTGCCGATATTGATGAAGATGTCCGGGTTGGAGGTCTTGATCGCCACCACCAGCGAATCCACCGTCGGCATGGCAATTTCGTAGGAAATCTCGCTGACGACCATCTTGCCATACCTGTCGCCTAGCACGTCCTTCAGGCCGAGCACGTAATCCTTGCCGAAATCGTCGTTCTGGTAGAGCACGCCGATTTTGGCGTTGGGATGATGCTGCAGGATGTAGGTCGCATAGATGCGCGCCTCGGCCCGGTAGTTCGGCTGCCAGCCAATGGTCCAGGGGAAGTGTTCGGGATCCCCCCAGCGCGAGGCGCCGGTGGCGACGAACAGTTGCGGCACCTTCATGGTGTTCATGTATTTCTGGATCGCCGCGTTGGGCGCGGTGCCGAGCGGCGCGAAGATCAAGAAGACCTCGTCGCTCTCGACCAGCTTGCGGGCCTGCTCCACCGTCTTCGGCGGGCTGTAGGCGTCGTCATAGGAAATGAAATTGATCTTGCGGCCGTTGACGCCGCCATTGTCGTTGATCATCCGCATATAGGCGCTCATCGTCTTGCCGATGATGCCATAGGCCGATGCCGGCCCGCTGTACGGCATGATGTTGCCGATCTTGATTTCCTTGTCGGTGACGCCGGTGTCGTATTTCTTCTGCGCGACAGCGGACATGGTGGCCGCGGCAAGGATCAGTCCGGAGAAGTCCAAGGGACCTGACGAGAGACCTGACAAGAGCCTTAACGAAATTCGTCGTGAAGAAATCGTTAGCGCAGCGCTTCATGAGTTTCCTCCTCCGGTGCGGGCCAGGCTTGACGGCTTCTTATTGGACAGTTTCCTCTTCGAGTTTTTTCTGAAACGGTTTGGAGAGGATAGCAGCCGGAACGGAGTGCCGGAAGCAGCGCGAATCCGGTGAACACCGTTCGTTAGAGGCCGATTGTCACGCAAAACCACTGCGTGCAGCGCAGCAAGCTTGGTAAAGCAACGGAGAACGCGAACCGGACAATGTTCGGCGTGCTCACACGCCGAGGCGATCGGCGACGACGCGATCCGCGCGTCTGCCTGTTTTCCGGGCTGCCGTCTGTATTTCTACGGAGTTCCGGTCTTAACGCTCGCGAAAGGCCGCATTCGCCATTGTGCAGCCTGGAATAGAAACAACAGACGGGCTGCCCACGATGGTGCAACAGCCGGCGCATTCGATTATCGCCGAACTCGAAGATGCCGTAAGAGGCGGGTCATCTGCCAAGCGGGTCGAAACCCTGCGGCAGGTCACCGATCTCTTCCTCAATGACGGAGAGCGTCTCAGCGAAGACCAGGTCAAGGTCTTCGACGACGTGCTGTGCCTGCTGATCGCGCGCGTCGAGACCCGGGCCCGGGCCGAGCTCAGCAAGCGGCTGGCGCCGCTCGACTACGCGCCGTTCGAAGTCATTCAGTATCTCGCATGGGACGACGAGATCGCCGTCGCCGGCGACGTGCTGACCCATTCCAACCGGCTCAGCCCGGAGGCGCTGATCGAGATCGCCAGCATCAAGGGGCAGGATCATCTGCTCGCGATCTCGGCACGGGACAATCTGCCCGAAGCCGTCACCAACGTGATCGTCGAACGCGGTGAAACCAGGGTCATCCGCAGGCTGGCGAAGAACGCGACGGCGCGGTTTTCCGAGACCGGTTATTCCGGCCTGATCGCCCACTCCGAAGGCGACGACGAACTGGTCGAGATCCTCGGCCTGCGCCTCGATCTTCCGGTGAAATTCCTGCGCGACCTGTTGCGCCGGGCCAAGGACGCGGTCCGCGCCCGGCTGCTGGCCCTTGCGCCACCCGCCCTCCAGGAAGAAATCCGCCGGGTGATCGAGGACATCGTGCGCGAAGGGCCTGCCTCGGGGCGGGATTTTCGCGTGGCCGAACAGCTCGTGAAGCTGATGATGGAATTGAACGAACTCGACGACGTGGCCGTCTATCGTTTCGCCGAGGCCAGGAAGTTGAACGAGGTGATGGTCTCGCTCGCGGTGCTCAACAACGTGCCGGCCGAAATGATGGCAAAGCTGATCGAGGGCCCCCGCGCCGACCTGATCCTGATTCCCTGCCGCGCCGCCCGCCTGAACTGGCCGACGGTGGAGAGCATCCTGCGCAACCGCCCGGTGCGGCACCGGATCAACGACGAAACGCTTGCGGTCGCGGAGCGGGATTACAAGAAACTGTCGATGGAGACCGCCCAGCGCACCATTCGCTTCTGGCAGTTGCACAACAGGATCGAGAAGTAGCCGCGCGACCGGCCTGCGCCGGTCTTCCGTTTTTGACGGCTCCGGCCCTATCGTCTAACTCTCTCCCAGCATCGGAGAGAATTTCCATGGATCAGTTGGCGGCTTCACGCATCCAGACCGTGCGCAATCACATGCGGCTTGAATGCGAGGGCGACTGGGACGGCGTCATCGCCACCTTCGCCCATCCGCGCTATGAGCTCTACGGCGCCGGAAGCGTGTTCGATGGCGAGGAGGCTGTCCGCGGCTATTTCGCGGCGTCACGCGTCCCGTTTCCGGACCAGGCCAACGAGATCATCGCGATCGGCGCTTCCGGCGAATCCGTGCTGGTCGAGTTCTGGCTGACAGGGACCCATCTCGGCCCGCTGCGCACGCCGAAAGGCGAGATCGCGCCGACCGGAAAATCGTTCCGCGTCCGCATGATGGCGAGCTTCGAATTCGAGCCCGGCACCGCGAAAATTATCTGCGAGCGCCCCTATTTCGACCGCCGCGCCGTGGTCACGGCACTGGGGCTGGGGTAAGTGCAACTCCGCAGGCAGTGTGCCCCCTCGCCCCGCTCTTCGCGGAATCGAGACGAGCGAAGCTCGCTCTTAGAGGGTTGGGGTGAGGGGCATTTCTATCCGCGAGTACTGACGATGAGGTGAGACCGGTGCCCCCTCACCCGCCGCGCAAGAACGCGGCGACCTCTCCCCGCAGGCGGGGAGAGGTAAGAAAGAAGCGTGATCAATTCTTCGTCTTGTCGACCAGCGCGCCCTTCTTGATCCACGGCATCATGTCGCGGAGTTTTTCCCCGACTTCCTCGATCGGGTGGGCGGCGAGCTTGGCGCGAGTGGCCTTGAACGAGGTCTGGTTGACCTTGTTCTCCAGCATCCAGTCGCGGGCGAATTTGCCGGACTGGATGTCGGCGAGAACGCGCTTCATCTCGGCCTTTGTATCAGCGGTGACGATGCGGGGACCCGTGACATATTCGCCGTATTCGGCGGTGTTGGAGATCGAGTAGTTCATGTTGGCGATGCCGCCTTCATAGATCAGGTCGACGATCAGCTTCACCTCGTGCAGGCACTCGAAATACGCCATCTCGGGCGCGTAGCCGGCTTCCACCAGCGTCTCGAAGCCGCCCTTGATCAGTTCGACCAGGCCGCCGCACAGCACCACCTGCTCGCCGAACAAATCGGTCTCGCACTCTTCCTTGAACGAGGTCTCGATGATGCCGGCGCGGCCGCCGCCGATCGCGGAGGCATAGGAGAGGCCGAGGTCGTGGGCATTGCCGGACACGTCCTTGGCGATCGCGATCAGGCAGGGCACGCCGCCGCCGCGCTGATATTCGGAGCGCACGGTGTGGCCGGGGCCCTTCGGCGCGATCATCAGCACGTCGAGATCGGCGCGCGGGTCGAGCAGGTTGAAATGCACGTTGAGGCCGTGCGCGAACACCAGCGCCGCGCCCTTCTTCATGTTGTCGTGCAGATGCTCGCGGTAGATGTCGCCCTGCAACTCATCAGGGGTCAGCATCATGACGAGATCGGCCCATTTCGCGGCTTCGGCGACTTCCATCACCTTGAAGCCGGCGGCTTCGGCCTTCTTGGCCGAGGCCGAGCCCTTGCGCAGCGCGATGGCGACGTCCTTGACGCCGGAATCCTTCAGGTTCAGCGCATGGGCGTGGCCCTGGCTGCCATAGCCGACGATGACAACCTTCTTGCCCTTGATCAGGTTCAGGTCGGCATCACGATCGTAATAAACTCGCATAGTCGTTTCCTCATCGGTGGCCAAATCGGCCGGTTAATCAGGCATTTGAGTGGGTGGGACCGCCGGTCGCCCGCGAATTTCCGGCGTTGTCTAGAGCATTTTCCGTCTCAGGGGAAACCCTCATCTCGCATGGCGCGGTGCGGCATCATGCGTCCATGAAGACTGGATAGAGCGAGGCCAGGAGCAGCACCGCCATGACGATGTTGAAGGCCCGCACGGCCCTCGGCGAGGTCAGGACCGGCCGCAGCGAACTGCCGAACAGGGCCCAGACGGTGCAGGAAACCGCCCCCAGCATCAGGCTCAGGCCAACCTGGATCGCGATATTCCAGGGATAGGTGGCGATCGCCGCATAGGCGGTGATGGTGCCGATCACCATGACCCAGCCCTTGGCGTTGATCCACTGGAACATGGCGGCGCCCCAGAACGTCATCGGCCCGCGGCGGTTGTCCTGATCCGCCGGGACCGGCCCGGACAGCGCGATCGCGGCCGCAAGGTAGATCAGATAGGCCACGCCGGCATATTTGAGGATCGTCTGCAGCACCGGAAAAGTGATGAAGATGGTGCCAAGCCCAAGGCCGACGGCGCCGACCATGAAGGCAAAGCCGAACGTGATGCCCGCGATATGCGGGATGGTCGGGCGGAAGCCATAGGTCAGCCCCGATGACAGCAGCATGATGTTGTTCGGCCCCGGCGTAAAGAACATCACGGTGGCGAACAGGACGAAGGCGATCAAAAGCGAGTGCGACATTATTGGGCCTCACGCGATCTTTGGCAAAACTGCTTTGGATGAGCCTTGCGAACGCTTCGCCAGCAACATGACGGCGATGCCGCCGACCACCGTAAGCATGCCGGCGAGCCGCAGCGGCCCAAAGGTTTCGCCGAACACCACGCTGGAAGCGGCGGAACCGACGAACGGCACCAGCAGCGCGAACGGTACCACCTGCGCCGCAGGGTAATCCCGCAACAGCCGGCCCCACAGCCAGTAGGCGATGCTGGTGGAGATTCCGCCGAGGCCCACCATGCAGGCGAGGCCGGTCAGCGACATGTGCGTCAGCGCGTGCCAGGTCGGCTGCGGGCCGTTGCTGACAAGGGTCAGCGCGGCGAGCGGGACTGCGGCGACCAGGCATAGCCAGGCAAACAGATCGAACATCCGCACGTCCTGGGCGCGTCGCAGCAACAGATTGCCGACCGCAAAGCTGACCGGCGAGATCATCAGAATAGCGAACGCGGCGACGCTGAAATCATAGCCGACGGTGCCGCAGATCATCAAAAGGCCGATGGTGGCAATCGCGATGCCTGTAGTCTGCATGCGCGACGGCAATTCGCCGAACAGCATGGCGGCAAAGCCGATGGTGAACAGCGCCTGGCTTTGCACGATCACGCTGGAGAGGCCGACGGGAACGCCGTGCGCGATGGCAAAGGCCTGGGCCAGGAACTGGCCGAGAAACAGCGTAAAGCTGATCGCGATCAAAAGCGGCCAGGAGACGGCGGGCTTCTTCACGAACAGGCAGGGGAGTGCCGCGATCGCAAAGCGCAGCGTCGTCATCAGCTCCGGCGAAAATTCGTTGAGCGCGATCCGGCTTGCGACAAAGGCAAGCCCCCAGATCACCGCCACCAGCACGGCGATGCAGACATCGGCCGGTTTCATTTTTTTCTAGCTCTGTTGGTGGCCCGGCTTCGGTTTGCGCAGGAGATAAGTACCGTGCAGCGGCGCGTGATAGTCGACCGATTCCAGCGTGAAGCCGACATCGGTCAGCATGCGTTCGATCACCCAGCCGAAGGTCGAATATTCGTCGCGCATATGGGTGACCACGCTTTCGCGCTCGAAATCGTGGTTCTTGATGCTGAAATCGGCCCATTGCTCGACGTCGCGCTCGACGCCGTCGGGCATGCTGACGAAGACGATATCGCGCAGGTAGAAGTTCGCGCCGGGCTTCAGAGCCGCAAAGATCCGCGCCAGCGCCACCGCCTTCCAGAAATCCGGCAGGTGATGCAGCGTGAACTCGCTGACGATCAGATCGTATGAATTGGGCTGGTAGGCGAAGCTCAGCATGCCCGCCGGCTGGGTGCGGATCGCCACCTTGCGGTCGCGCGCCTGGATATTGGCGAGCGCCAGCATCGCAGGCGAAATGTCGATCGCGTCGACCTCGGCGCCCATCATTGCCGCCTCGCAAGCCAATACGCCGTTGCCGCAGCCGATATCGGCGACCCGCCAGCCGCGCTGCACGCCGAGCATGGTCAGCGCGGCGCGGGCGCGGATGTCGCTGTCGTCATGCCGGTCGTAGATCGATGCGACCGCGGAATCGAGCCCGAGCTGCCGCCGTTGCGTGTAATACCAGTCGCGCGCCAGCATGTTCACATCCCTTCAGGCCCGCGCCCGATCGCGGCGACGCCGGTGCGCGATACCTCGACAAGGCCGAGCGGGCGCATCAGGTCGATGAATTGGCTGATCTTGGCGGAATTGCCCGTGATCTCGAACACAAAGCTCTCGGTGGTGGCGTCGATCACGCGGGCGCGGAACGCGTCCGCGAGCCGCAGCGCCTCGACGCGGTGGTCGCCGCCGCCGCGCACCTTCACCATCGCGAGTTCACGCTCGATCGAGCGGCCGGTCAGGGTCATGTCGACGACGCGATAGACCGGGACCATGCGGTCGAGCTGGTGCTTGATCTGCTCGATCACCATCGGCGTTCCCGTGGTGACGATGGTAATGCGCGAGAGGTGTTTCTGGCTCTCGGTCTCGGAGACGGTGAGGCTTTCGATGTTGTAGCCGCGGCCGGAGAACAGCCCGATCACGCGCGCGAGCACGCCCGGCTCGTTCTGCACGAGCACCGAGAGCGTGTGCGCCTCGTTCGGCTCATGGCGCTCTTCGAGGAAGTAGGCGGATGCGGGCTGGTTCATTGTCGTCCCCAAATTTTGGCTTACACCAGCGCCGTGGCAGCGGCGGAGGCGGTGACATTTTCGTGGCTGGCGATCCATTTCCAAAACAGATCGAAATCGATATTGCCGCCGGACAGGATCAAGCCGACCCGACGCCCACGGATCTTCGGCTTCTCCTGTGATGCGGCGGCGAGCGCCGCGGCGCCGGCGCCCTCGGCGAGGTTGTGGGTATCGGTCCAGTAGGCCCGCACTGCGGCGGCAACTTCGTCGTCGGTGACCTGCACGATGCGCGAGGCGCCGTTACGGATGATTGCGAGCGCCTCCGCGTCGGGAACGCGCGTCGCCATGCCGTCGGCCAGCGTGTTGCTGCTGTTGGTCCGCACCACCGTGCCGGCAGCGAAGGATAGCGCGTAGGACGGTGCCTCGGTCGACTGCACGCCGACGATCTCGGTGCGTAGCCCCAACAGATCGCGCGCCAAAATGCAGCCGCAGATGCCGGAGCCCTGCCCGATCGGGACATAGAGCACGTCAAGGTCTGGCGCCTGGCGCAGGAGTTCGTGCGCGTAGGTCGCGACCCCCGTGACCAGATCGGAATGGAACGACGGCACCATCTCGAGCCCGCTTGCTTCGGCCCGACGATAAGCCTCCTCGCGCGCCTCCTGAAAATCATCGCCATGTTCGACAAGATCAGCCCCGAAGGCGCGCATCGCGCGGTTTTTCTCGACCGAGTTGCCGTGCGGCACATAGATCGTCACCGGCACGCCGTAACGATGCGCGGCGAAAGCGATGCTCTGGCCGTGATTGCCGCGCGTGGCCGAGATCAGCCCGGCCGTGCCGGGCCGTTCGCGCTTCAGCCGCTCAACATAGACGAGCCCGCCCCGCACCTTGAAGGCGCCGGTCGGCGTATGGTTTTCGTGCTTGACGATGACCTCAGTGCCGAGCCGCTGCGCCAGCAGCGGCCAGGCATGCGCCGGCGTCGGCGGCATCGCTGCCCCGACCACCTCCTGCGCGCGCTCGAGCTGTCTGAGATCAAACATCTGCCCCTCTCACCTCACACCAGCGCCTTGCCGCCGGCGAAGGCCGCCGCGGTCGCCTCGTCGGTTGCTTCCACCGGGAGCAGCATTTCATTGTGCGCCTTGCCCGACGGAATCATCGGGAAGCAGTTCTCCAGCGCCGCGACGCGGCAATCGAACAGCACCGGGCGCTTGATCGAGATCATCTCCTTGATCGCACCGTCGAGGTCGCCGGGCTTGATAGCCTGCAGGCCGACGCAGCCGAACGCATCCGCGAGCTTGACGAAGTCCGGCAGCGCCTCGGAATAGGAATGCGACAGCCGGTTGCCATGCAGCAGCTGCTGCCACTGCCGCACCATGCCCATATACTGGTTGTTCAGGATGAAGATCTTGATCGGCAATTCATGCTGAACCGCCGTCGACATCTCCTGCATCGTCATCTGTACCGAAGCATCGCCCGCGATATCGATCACAAGGCTGTCGCGATGCGCAACCTGGACGCCGAGCGCCGCCGGCAGGCCGTAACCCATGGTGCCGAGGCCGCCGGAGGTCATCCAGCGGTGCGGCTCCTCGAAGCCGAAGAATTGCGCCGCCCACATCTGGTGCTGGCCGACTTCGGTCGTGATGTAGGTGTCGCGCCCGCGCGTCGCCTCGAACAGTGTCTGAATCGCAAATTGCGGCAGGATGATATCGTTGCTTTTTTTGTAGGAGAGCGACTTGCGCGCGCGCCACTTGGCGATTTCCTGCCACCACGCCTTGATGTCGGGCTTTTTCGCTTCCGCCTTGAACACCTGCAACAGGTCGCCCATCACATTGGCGGCGTCGCCGATGATCGGGATGTCGACGTGGATGTTCTTGTTGATCGAGGAAGGGTCAATATCGATATGGATCTTCTTCGAGCCCGGCGAGAACGCATCGACGCGTCCGGTGATGCGGTCGTCGAAGCGCGCGCCGATGCACAGCATGACGTCGCAATCATGCATCGTCATGTTGGCTTCGTAAGTGCCGTGCATGCCGAGCATGCCGAGCCAGTTCTTGCCGGTCGCAGGGTATGCACCGAGGCCCATCAGGGTCGAGGTAATCGGAAAGCCGGTGGCTTCGACCAGGTCGCGCAGCAATTTCGAGGCTTCACGTCCGGAATTGATGACGCCGCCGCCTGAATAGATCACCGGGCGCTTGGCGGAAGCCAGCAACGCCACGGCCTTGCGGATCTGCGCCGCGTCGCCCTTCACCCGCGGGGTATAGGAGACATGCACGTCGGATTTGCGCGGCGGATGATAGGTGCCGACCGCGAATTGCACGTCCTTCGGGACGTCGACCAGCACCGGTCCGGGACGGCCGGTGGTCGCAACGTAGAACGCCTCGTGCAGCACCTTGGCGAGGTCGTTGACGTCGCGCACCAGCCAATTGTGCTTGGTGCTGGGACGGGTGATGCCGACCGTGTCGCATTCCTGGAACGCATCATTGCCGATCAAATGCGTCGGCACCTGCCCGGTGATGCACACCAGGGGGATCGAATCCATCAGCGCATCCGTCAGCGGCGTCACCATATTGGTGGCGCCGGGGCCGGAGGTCACCAGCACCACGCCGGGCTTGCCGGTCGAGCGCGCATAGCCTTCGGCCGCGTGACCGGCGCCCTGCTCGTGCCGCACCAGGATGTGCTCGACGTCGCTCTGCTGGAAAATCTCGTCATAGATCGGAAGTACCGCGCCGCCGGGATAGCCGAACAGATGCTGGACCCCATGATCGATAAGCGCGCGCACGATCATCGCGGCGCCGGTCATCTGGTTTCGATCGTGGCTCTTGTCGGTCATAACGTGTTCCTTGGATTGCTCCGGATGCGCTGCTGTTTTTGCGCGGCTTCTTCGGTTTGGATTTGGGAAATAAAAAAGGGCCCCAGAGGCCCCATGCACACCGCCTGAATTTGGATGGCCTCAGCCATCCCTGGCGGTGCGCCTGGGTACGACTACGATAAGGAGTTTGGTAATAATATTACGCATTTTGTGGTCCAGACTTCCCAAAGATTACGCGGGTTATAGCGTCCAGACCCCGGAAGTCAAGGCAAGGACGCCTAAAGCGCGATTTGAACAGTGTAACGGGGTTCCGGCCGTTCGGCGAGTGCGAATTTGCTGTTCCCTGCCATGCGCTCGTACGGGCTACGCAAGACGTGCCTCCACCCAGCCCCTCGCCGCCCCCGGGGTCACCCATTCGAATTCCGGCAATTGGTGCCGGAACCAGGTGAATTGCCGTTTGGCGTAGTGGCGGGTATCGGCGCGGCCGATATCGGCGGCCTCGTCGCGACTGATCTCTCCCTTTAGATGCCGGATCAGCACCGGCACGCCGTGGGCCTTCATCGCCGGAAGCAACGGATCGAGCCGCCGCCCGGCGAGCGCCGCGACCTCTTCCAAGGCGCCCGCGGCCAGCATCGCATCGAACCGCGCATCGATCCGCGCATAGAGTTGATCGCGTTCGGGTGCGAGAAACAGCGCGCTGAATTCGCCTTGTGCGAGCAGCGGCGGCAGCCCTTCGCGGTGCCAGTCGGTCAGCGCGCGACCGGTGGCCTCGACCACTTCCAGCGCACGGGCGATACGGGCGCGGTCGCGCGGTTTCAAACGCTCCGCCGAGACGGGATCGCGCTGCGTCAGTTCGGCATGCAACGCTTCGACGCCATTACGTTCCAGCCGCGCGCGCACGTTCTCGCGTATCTCGGGCGGGATCGGTGGCACCGCCGACAGTCCGCGCGTCAGCGCCTTGAAGTAGAGGCCGGAACCGCCGACGAAGATCGGCGGGCGCTGCTTCGCCCTCGCCTCCGACAGCATTGTGGCGGCATCCGTGACCCAGGCGCCGGCGGAAAAATTTACCGCCGCATCGACATGGCCATAAAGCCGGTGCGGCACCAGCGCCTCTTCTTCCGGCGTCGGGCGCGCCGTGAGGACGCGGAGATCGCGATAGACCTGCATGGAATCGGTGTTGATGACGACGCCGCCGGCTTTTTGCGCAAGGGCTGTCGCCAGTGCCGACTTGCCGCTGGCGGTCGGCCCTGCGATAAGCACGGCCTTGCCCGGAGATAGCGAATTCGCCTGCATGTCCCTCGTCGCCACACTCATCTGCAATCCCGCCAATCCCGCGCTCGACTCCACGATCGTCGACGGCGCGCGGGCCGTTCTGCCCTCGCCCGGCGCGGCGCAATGGCTGTTCGACGAGGTCGCGGTCGATATTCCCTTTGCCGGCAGCGACGACGTGAAAGCGATCGAAGCCCGCCTGCGCCAGGCGCGCGGCGACCTGCCGATCGACATTGTCGTGCAGCCTGCAGCGCTCAGGCGCAAGAAGCTTTTTCTGGCCGACATGGATTCCACCATGATCGGCCAGGAATGCATCGACGAACTGGCCGATTTCGCCGGGCTGAGAGCGCATGTCGCGGCCATTACCGAACGCGCGATGCGCGGCGAAATCGAGTTCGAGCCGGCACTGCGCGAGCGCGTCGCGCTGTTGAAGGACATGCCCGTCAGCGTGGTCGACGAGGTGCTGAAACAGCGCATCACGCCAACGCCGGGCGGCCGTGAACTGGTCATGACCATGCGCGCCAAGGGCGCCTACACCTGCCTGATCTCGGGCGGCTTTACGCTGTTCACCAATGCGGTGGCTCGCATGATCGGGTTCCAGGAAAACCGCGCCAATGAATTGAAGGTTTTGGACGGCAAGCTGACCGGTGAAGTGGCCGAGCCGATCCTGGGCCGCGCCGCCAAACTGGCCACCTTGATCGAACTCACCGAGTCCTTCGATCTCGACGAGATCGACACGCTGGTGGCCGGCGACGGCGCCAACGATCTCGGCATGATCGAGGCCGCAGGGCTTGGCGTCGCCTTCCACGCCAAGCCAGCGGTGGCGGCGGCCGCCGCCGCGCGCATCGACTACGGCGATCTCACGGCATTGCTCTATGCGCAGGGCTATCGGCGCGATGAGTTTGTGGCCGCGTGAGCGACCGCCACGTTGCGGCGAAGCCGCGATGCTTCACATGATCAACCTCTGGTGATATACAGTATCAGGCCCGCGCTCTGCTAGAGATGAGGCAATTGCCCTAGGGGAAGACCGATGCGGATCGATCGACGAAAATTTCTGCGCGCCGCCGCCGGAATGCCAACTTACACTGCAACCACGTTCGGATTGCTGTCCGGGATATCAGGGTCGATCGCCCTTGCCGGACTGGAGGAAAAGGACGGCGAGCTTGTCGAGGCCTGGCTGGATGCAGCGAAAGTCGTCGGCGACAGGACGGCTGTGGGTACTCTGCTGCTCACGCGCTTCGTCGAGAGAATCTACGCTCTCATGAAGCCGATCGGTTGGAAACCGGGTCCTCAGCAGGATCAGAGCCTGCCGCATGTTCAGGTCCCGATGGGTTTTGTCACCGACTTCGCAAGCGTGCCCAGACTGTTCTGGACTGCCCTGCCGCCCGACGGCGATTACACCTATGCGGCAATTCTTCACGACTACCTGTACTGGAACCAGGCCACCGACAAGGCCACGGCAGATCTGGTTTTGAAGGCCGCAATGGAGGATTTCGGCGTCTCCGCAGCGCAAGCGTTCGCGGTTTACAACGGCGTGAAGGTCGGCGGACAAAGCGCCTGGGACGGCAACGCCGCCTTGAAGGCTGCGGGCGAGAAAAGAATTCTGAAGGTCTTTCCAACCGACCCGACGGTACGATGGGAAGACTGGAAACGCCGGCCCGGTGTGTTCGGCTAGGCGAACGTCCCTAGAGCTCTTTTGTTTGAGCATGATCTCTGCGCGCAAACGCGTTCCGCGTTTGTCGCGACGGAAAACCGGTACCCACTTTTCCGGATCAAGCTCCAGTCCCCGATTCGCCTTACTGGTCGTAGGCGATCGGCACGTGTTGCCAGGACGTTGATTTCGTCATTTGCGGCGTCTGCTTTCCCGGCGCTGCCAGTCGCGGGACGATGGTGGTGAGCCAGACGCCCAATTCGTCCGTGCGAAGCGCGTTGCCGCGGTGCGGCGCGTTGCCGCCGAATGCGTCGACCAGAGCACTCGTGAAAAAGGAATTCCGCCCCTTCGTCAGCGATGTCTCGGTCCGGTTCGATGAGGCATAGGTAATGACGCGCACCTTGGTCCAGGACGACGTTTCATTCAGGAAATCGACCGTGTCCAATCCATTGGCGGCGTAACAGGCATCGACGAACAATATCAGTCCGCCGTTGATCTGTTTTAGAATCTCAGACAGCGCAGCCTTCGAGATTCCGGTTCGCAGCGGCTCGCCGTCGAAATCAACCGGCAACAGGAAGGAACCGGACCCTCCCGGCAGGTTTTTTCCATGTCCGGAAAAGTAAACCATGGCGAGATCTTCCGGCGCCTGCACCTGATCCTTCAGCCAGATCAACTTGTCGATGATATTTTGCCTGGTGGCTTCGCTGTCCTTCAACTTGACGGTCGTGACGCCGCCGAACGCCTTGCCTTTTTGCTGGTTGAGCAGGATCTCGAAATCGTCGACGTCGTTCGGCGGAGACTGCAGCTTGAGTGACGCGTCGGCATAGCTGCCCACACCGATCAGAACCGCGTACAGATTGGGCTTGATCGAAGTCGTGTCCTGCTCCTGCTTCCACCACAGCAGCTTGGAAACCGCAGGCAAACTTGACGACTCTTCGGTCTCCGCCACCAGGGATATCTCCACATCCCGGGACGGAATCCTTGCTTTGAGTTTTCCGACGAATTCCTTGTTGGCGTCCAGCACCCATTGACCATTGCTGGTTTCGGTAGTGACGGGCACGCCGTCGACATAAAGGGACACCTTCTTGACCGGCATTCCCGACGGCGAACGGACAACGTAGGTGACCGTGACGTCATTGGACGCCGCCACCGAGCGCTCGCCCGGCGACACGATGCGAACGACCGGCGGCAGGTGTGCCAGCACCAGATTTGAGGTCTTCGGTGGCTCAATTGCTGTCACCACCAAGCCCGAGATAGCGTCGGCGAGAACCTGCTTCACAATGTCAGGTCGATAGAATGTCTGCCGGAATTGCGATACCGCAAAGAAATCCGCCGCCTCACTCCAGGTCCGGTTGACGGTCCACCCGATCAGATCTTCCGCGCCCACGGAAGTCGTGAAGAAACCCGCCGGCGTCCAGGCGATCCAGCGGCGATCGGCCCGGTGGATGAAGACCGACAGGAGCAGCGCGCCGTCTTCAAGGCGATACCATCGCAGCGTTCCATCACCGCACGCCGCCACCACCAGATTGCTTTGCCGCGCGACATTGACGCCCCAGACCACCCCCGGCGCCGGTATCTGCCAACGCAGGCTGCCGTCCTTGTCAAATCTTCTGATGTTGTAGTCGCTTCCCAGTATAAAGCCGGCCTTGTCCGAGGTCACCGCAACCGATTGCGACCGCTCATGAGGCGCCAATTCCAGCACGTTGCCGTCCAGCTTGGGAATTTCGCTCGATAGCCAGTTACTGATCGGCAGACCTCGTTCGTCGGGCGGATAGAGATCGTCCGGATTGCCCTGCGAGTTAGCCAGCACACCGGCCGGCATCTCCAGAAGCACCGGTTCCTGACTGCCCTCCTGCAGGCCGAAGCGCACCCGCATGCCGTCGCTGGAAACGGTGAAGTTCCCTTGCAGTTTCCCGCGCATGTCGGCGCCGACGGATTCGTGCCACAAAGGACGCGCCCCGTCGGAGCGAACGAGCCCGAAGGCCGGGTCGGCGGCGGCGACCGCCACGCCGCCGGCACACGGGAAGAGATGCATCACCGCGTCGCGCGGTCCCCTGATGTTTCGCGGCGGTCCCCTTCCCCGGTCGTCCCAGACCTTCACGACGATGCTCTTCTCGACGACATGACTGCCCGCGGCGAACAATTGCTTGCCGTCACCTGACCAGGCCACCGAGTTCAGTGCACCGCTTCCCTCCGGGCCGGCCTCAACGGCAAAGGATCGGCGAAGGGGCGCGGTCTCATAAACATCGACCCTGCTGCCGTCGTCATAGCCCACCGCAATCAGGCCGCCGGCCGGATCTGCCGATATCGAGTGCGGTTCGAGTCCGGCAGTGATCAGGCTTTCGGGTCGCCTTTCAAACCCGGGGGCATATCGGCGAATTTTTCGATCGTAGCCGACCGTGTACAACGCGCCCTCACGATCGAAGACCGCCCCGGTCGAGTCTCTTCCGCCATATTCCCGGTCCTCGGCAACCGTTCGCCAGGACGCAAGATCAGACTCAGCGTGTCGCCAAACCCTCACGCCCTGTCCGCCCCGCAGCGTCGCGGCGAGAAATTGCCCGTCCGGAGAAACCGCCAAGTGCTGGATGACCTGCGGAAACGGTCCGAAGCTCTTCACCATCGCCCCGGTTGCGGTTTGAAACACGTAGACAAAGTGGTGGCCCGGCCTGCGCGAAAACCCTCCCGCTGCGACCCACTGGCCGTCCGGAGCCATCGCGACCGCATAGACCTTTCCGTCGGACTCCGCGCCGATAGGCGGATGCATCACTCTCAGCAGTTTGCCGTCCGAGACGCGCCAAAGCCGAACTGTCTTGTCCTCAGAGCCCGTCGCGGCCACCGTGCAGCCGGCATCGGCGCCGATACGCCCTATTGTCGCCGTGTGCATCCCGGCCTCGATCTGCAGGATCGGATCGCGAGGCGGCAGATCGGCATCTTGCGCAAGGCCGTTTGGCGGCGCGCACATAACCAGGGCCAGAACGACTCCAGCAAAGCGGACCATCTCGCATATCCCCGACGAAATAACTTTCCTGAACGTCAAAGATTATCCTCTACAGGGCAACGCCGCAAACCCCTAGTTGAGGTTTGTCATCACCACAGCTAGAATACGTATGCGGAAATTTCTTCCAAATATCTTTCCGCTTCCAAATGTGTTTTCCGATGCAGTCGTTGGTGCTGGCCCTGGGCTTTCTGGCGATTTGTTCCGTGCAGCCGGTTCGGGCGGGTGCGGACGATTGGGATGTCGACTCGGCAGCCAGGTATCTCGCCGGAATGACGGCCGACAACCGCGCCGGCTTCAAGGACAATCGAGCTTCCCGCGAATGGAACGCCTACGCGCGCGACTTCGCACAGCGCTGGACGAAATTGAATGACGGCCCGCTGTCGGCGGCCCGCGCATTTGCCGCGACACATATCCGCTCGAAACACGCCGTTGCCTACTACATGTTCAGCGGCCCCGACTTCCCTTTCGCAAACGCCTTTTTCCCCAATGCAGCCGTGTATGTCCTGAACGGACTGGAGCCTGCTGCCGATCCAGGCCAATTGCAGGCGTTCATTCGATCCCGCCAATCGCTGATCCGGCTCCGCGCATCGCTGGGCAGCTATTTCAAGCTCGGCTTCTTCAAGACCGATGAGATGAAGCGAGAGCAGGAATTCGCCGGCATCACGCCGCTGTTGATGGCGCTTCTTGTCCGATCCGGAAACAGGCTGAAGAGTATTGAGGCCTTTCAGCTCGAGAATGACGGTCAACTGAATTACCGCGAGGCCACGCCAATCCAGCCCGATGGGTTGAAGGTCGCGTTTGTCGATTCCCGGTCGCGGTCAAGACTGCTCTACTATTTTGCCGTGGATCTCGCCAATGAAGGCGCAAAATCGGCCGCTTTCCTGCGCTTCTGCCGCAACACGGGACCTGGCGACAGTCTGTTGAAGAGCGCTTCCTATCTACTGCATGACGACCGTTTTTCCGATTTGCGGGAGTCTCTCATCAACCGCTCGCGCTTTCTGGTGCAGGACGACAGCGGCATACCCATCCGGTACCTGAACAGGACCGACTGGACGCTTCAACTGTTCGGCAAGTATCAGCCGCCGATCGGCCAATTCGAGAAATACTTTCAACCCGAGCTGGCATCGCTGCCGCAGCCTGGCAAATTCAAGGCATACTCGTTTGATACGGGCTATCTTGGACAGGTCGGCGGTTCGCATTTCCTGCTCGTAAAACGGCGGGCGACGCCATGAGTTCATTGAACAGGCCGAAAGCGATCGAAATCGCCCGTACGGCAGCACCAATATTTCTCTCAGGCTGCCAAGCAGGAGGGGTTCATGTTTAGCGCAAAAAGAAGCCGGACAGCCGCGAGTTGTCTCGTGGGCGGTTGCATGCTTCTCATTTCCAATCCTGCGTGGCCGGCAGATTGCGTGGCGCAGCTTTCGCATCTCGCAGGCATTGCGAACTTTCCGCAGGTGCGGGAGCAGGTTTGCTCGAGCGATGGCAACGCCAATGCCGGCGACCTCAAAATTACCTTCCTCCGCCTGGGTGAGGCGGTCGCCGGCAGCCTGGCAAGGAAGGTCCCGATCCCTGAACTCGAGAACATCCTGAAAGGGATGACGGTTTCCGAGAATGACGTGTTCAAGGAACTGGCGTCGATCTTCAGCAAATTTGGATACAAGCAGACCTATCCCGCCGAAAGCGTCCAGCTGGTATTGAACGTAAGGTCAATCAATCCAGGCTCCGACGGAAAATGGAAATCCGCCGAGATTCCGACGGCGCCGCGCCCCCGCGACAGCTCGCAGCAATTCTGGACCGTCTCTTCTCCGTTCGGGAACACTCCCGACGGCATCTCCGTCACGATGACAGCGGCGCTCACTACCATCCTCAAAACCGACAGTTGGCCGAGCGGGTACAAGCAGTTCTATGTCTGCCGCAGCTCGGATATTCTTTGCACAAGAAACTGGACCTATCTGGACGTCAACAATCTCCAAGCTATCGAGCGTGATACCGTCGCGGCTGAGCGCGCCGCCGCAGCGCTCGACGATTCCGGCAACAGCGCTGCAGCCGCCACGGACGACGCCGTCGATCCTTCGGACTGGCCCTCTCCTCGATACAAGTCGGACTTTGCGCTGTTTCGTTACCTCGGTGCTGCGGGCTGGCCGCGGGAATTCCTGGTTGTCAACAGCGGCAATGACGAATGCGGTGGCGGCTTCTATTTCAATTATCATCCGCGACCATTGGCGCTTGACGTCGCTGTGATCGAAAACGCGGGCACGACACCGGCAAATATTGTCGACGTGATCGGCACCAGGATCGCCGCAACCGACCTGCGACGCGCCGCGCCGCAAGCCTCGACGGATCAGCCGGTTCCGCTCTCGCAAGGTGGCGCGACGATTCCGCCGAAAGGCCGGCTGGTCGTTCCGCTGCGGATATTGTTTCAGGATTCGATTCCGGATTGGCGCACCCCGCGCCGGGCCGCCGAAGCGAAGGCGATGTACCAAAAGCTTCGCGCCAAGCCGCAGCAAAGCCTTACCACCCTAACGATCGGAACGGAGAAGCCGCCTATCACGGTCAGGAAGAAGCTGGCCAACTTCGCTGCGCCGGAACTGCCCGAGGAAGCAGAATTTGTCTTCGGACCGGAGATCGTCTTTCGTGGATTGGTTCTGGCGAAGAATCCGGTTTCTGTCGGCAATCCATCCTTTGATTTTCTCACGCTGGAAAACGCCGATCTGGAACACCAGGAGGAGCCCCAGATCATCCAGCTAACGCCCGTCAGGGGGGAGGATCGTGTCCGATCCTGTATTCTTTCATCGATGGCGAATGGATAAACCACGGCAAGGTCATCCATGAGGCCAATGGCACCGGGAACGTTCAGACCAGCGTTGTCCCGGTCAGCCCCGCGGCGCGCAAATTCCGCGTCGCCGAGGAGGAGCCCGAGATCGCGACGATCAAGCGGGTCAGTCTGACGCTGAAGTTGCGCGACGGAAGCCGGATCACGCTGGATCCCGAACCGCGGCTGGATCGGACGCCGTCAAGCGAGTTCAAGGTGCCGGCCTACACCAAGGTCGATCTGGAATTCGTGCTGCCTGCCGGACACGCCGATGCTGACATCGTGAGCAGCGAACTCTCGATAACGGGCTTCTACCAACGCTACAGCAGCATTGTCGGCCGGCAGGAGGCCCGATGAATCCGCAGCACCGTGCCTATCGAACATTTGGCACCGCGGCAGTCCTTGCGGTGGCATGCGCGGCATCCGGCCACGCGTTCGGCCAGGCGCAGTCCCAACCTGCAACCGCCGACCCCGAACCCATCGAGCTGCGCTGGAACACTCACCTTCCGGCGGACGCAGCCAGAGCCCGGGCTTCCTCTCCCGAATGGGAATCGGCCAGGCCGGACCCCAACGACGTCAGACCGAAGGTCGTTGGCGGCAAGCCGGCCAAGCCGGGCGAGTTCCCCTGGCAGGTTGCGCTGATCCTATCGGACTCTCCGAGCGAAGATTCCTTTCGCGGATTGTTTTGTGGCGGCACGTTGATTGCTTCGCGATGGGTTCTCACCGCGGCGCACTGTACCTACGAAGGCAATCCGGAGAGTGCGACGCTTCCCCCGGTCGAGATGGCTGCCGCCAGAATCGACATCTATGTGGGGTCAATCGACTTCTCTCACGGCCAGCGCATCTCCGTGAAAAACATCATTCGCCATCAGTACAACCGCAAGACCAGGGAAAACGATCTCGCATTGCTCGAACTCGCCGCCGAACCTGCCGCAAGCGTCGAGACCAGGGTCATCAAGCTGTCCGCCCGCGCGGGGACCTTCGCCAGGGTCGTCGGTTGGGGATCGACGCAAAGGGGTATCGTGCCGCCCGCGCTTCGCGAACGCGCGGACCAATTACTGTACGCAACGCTGGATTTCAAGGACACGCTCGACTGCAACAGATATTACGTGACGGATCGACGCAACCGGCTGTCCAGGCTTCTGCTCCTCCAGGGCAAGAGCCAGGATGAAGCACGTGCCATGCTGGACAAATGGCTCCCGCTCTCGACCGTGCAGGTCACCGACAACATGTTCTGCGCGGGAACCGACGGGGCCCAGGACGCCTGCTTTGGCGACAGCGGAGGACCGCTCGTGATCAAGTCGCAGGACAGCTATCTTCAGGTCGGCATCGTATCGTGGGGACCCGACGAAGGCTGCGGGCTGGCGGACCTGTTCGGTGTTTACGTCAACCTCGAACGCTACACGGACTGGATCGCGGAAAACACGCGATGAAGGGCAGGCGGCCTTCGGACGCCGGCGCCAGACGGCAATCGAAGACTGCTACTGCACGCTCAGCGCCACGAAGCGCAATTCGCCGTCGGCGTTGGAAACCATCAGCAGGACGGATTTCCTGCCGTCCTTCTTCAGCTGATCGACGCGCTTCTTGACGTCGGCGGCGTTGGTCACCGCCTCCTGCGCCACTTCGACGATGACGTCGCCGGCGGACAGCCGTTTTTCGGCGGCATCCGAGGTGGCGTCGACGCCGGTGACGATCACGCCCTTGACGCTGTCCTTGATCTTGTACTTGCCGCGCAGGTCCTTACTCAGCGTTGCGAGATCAAGCCCGAGCGCCTTTTGCGTTACCGGCTTCTCGGCCGCCGGCTCGTCCTTGGTCTTGGCGGAGGCCTGTTGCGTCTTCTCGGTATCCTCGAGGCGGCCGAGCGTCACTTTTCGGGTTTCCTCGGCGCCCTTGCGGATGATCACGACCTCGACTTCCTTGCCGACCGCGGTGTCGGCCACCACGCGCGACAGGTCCTTCGGATCCTTGACCTCCTTGCCGTCGAACTTGACCACGACGTCGCCGGGTTCGATTCCTGCCGGCTTTGCCGGACCCTTGTCATCGATGCCGGCGACCAGCGCGCCGCGCGCGGGCTTGATGTTGAGGCTTTCGGCGATCTCGTCGGTGACCTGCTGGATGCGGACACCGAGCCAGCCGCGCCGCAGTTCGCCGAACTGCCGCAGTTGGTCGACCACGCCGGCCACCGTCTTCGACGGCACCGCGAAGCCGAGGCCGATGGAACCGCCGGTCGGCGAGATGATCAGCGTGTTGACTCCGACCACTTCGCCTTCGAGATTGAACAGCGGTCCACCGGAATTGCCGCGGTTGATGGAGGCGTCGGTCTGAATGTAGTTGTCGTACGGCCCCTGGCTGATGTCGCGGTTTCGCGCCGAGACGATGCCGGCCGTGACCGAGCCGCCGAGGCTGAAGGGATTGCCGATCGCGATCACCCATTCACCGAGCCGCAACTTGTCGGAATCGCCGAACTTGACCGCGATCAACGGCTTCACCGGCTTGAACTTCAGGACCGCGATGTCGGTCTTCTTGTCGACGCCGACCAGCTCGGCCCTGATCTTGGTGCCGTCGTTCATGATCACGTTGATCTCGTCGGCGTCGGCGATGACGTGATTGTTGGTGACGACCACGCCGGAAGCGTCGACGATGAAACCGGAGCCGAGCGAGTTGGTCTTACGCGGCTGGATGTCGCCACGGTCGCCGCCCTTGGGACCGCCGCCCCGCCGGTTCTTGAAGAAGTCGTCGAAGAATTCCTCGAACGGCGACCCCGGCGGCAATTGCGGCGTCGCGCCCCGATCGCCTCCGCCGCCCTTGGCATCGACGGTCTGCGAGGTGGAGATATTGACGACGGCGTCGATCACCTTCTCGGCAATGTCGGCGATGCCGTCTGGCCCCCGCGCGAAAGCCGGCACCGCGGCAAGCATGGTGGCGGCGCCAAGCGAGACCGCGGCTCCCATCAGGCGCAGGCGACGGCTCAGGGCGGGTCTGGCACCGGTCATGTCAGCTTCTCTCCAGAGGGATCGATTTGGGTCCACAGTGCGCCCGAACAGGTCTGCGGCGCAAGCATTTGAGCCGGAGATTTCGGCGAAAAACCGGCCCTCGCCGGCTCACGATTTCGTTGTCATCACAGCGATTTTCGACCGTCTACGGTGCCGGAACAAAACTAGCGCCGGACCAGCCAGACCAGGATCAAACCCACGACCGCCGACCCGATGCCGACCGCGCGCAGAATATGGTCCGGCGTCGCCTGCGCGCTCTTCATGGCCCGCCGCATCCAGGAGGGGCTCGCCGCAAACATCAGGCCTTCCAGCACAAACAGGATTCCCACACCGATGAGGAAGTCGGCGAACGCTATGGACCTCATCGGATGGTAACCTCCCGTTATCAGCGCTTTTTTGCTCTTAGTGCAGCGAAGCGGTTTCCGCTTCGCCTGATCTGGTGTGGCCGGCCCGAGACCTTACGGTTTCGGCGCGGCCGCGGCCGCCGGCGGATGACCGGACGGATTGGCAAAGAAACGGAAGAACTCCGAATCCGGCCGCAACAGGAAGCGGGTATCGTTGCTGCGAAGCCCGGTCTCATAGGCCGACATCGAGCGATAGAACGCGAAGAAATCGGGATCCCGGCCATAGGCTTCCGCAAACAGGCGGTTACGCTCGGCGTCGCCGGCGCCGCGGATCTGTTCGGCGGTCGAATTCGCTTCGGCGACGATGACGGTCGCCTCGCGATCGGCCTTCGACCTGATCTCCTGGGCCTTCTGGCCGCCCTGGGCGCGGAACTCGGCGGCCTCGCGCTGACGCTCGGTCTGCATGCGCTGATAGACCGCCTGGCTATTTTGCTCCGGCAGATCGGCGCGGCGGATCCTGACATCGACCACCTGGATGCCGTAACCGTCGGCTTCCTTGTCCAACTGGTCGCGAATCCGCGCCATCAGTGCCTCGCGCTCGTCACGCACCACCGTGATGAAGGTGACCTCGCCAAGCACACGGCGCAATGACGCGTTCAACAGCGTGGTGAGCTGGATATTGGCGGCCTGGATCGAGCCGATGCTCTGGTAGAAGCGCAGCGCGTTCTTGATGCGGTAACGGGCGAAGGCGTCGACCACCAAACGCTTCTGGTCCGAGGCGATCACTTCCTGCGACGGATTTTCCAGATCGAGGATGCGCTTGTCGATCGAGATCACGCTGTCGATGAACGGTGCCTTGAAGTTCAGGCCCGGATCGGTGACGACGCGCACGGGCTCGCCGAGCCGCACCACCAGCACCTGCTCGGTCTGCGTAACCGTGAATACGGAGCTGTAGCCGACGATGATGACGACAAACAGCGCGATCAGGGCAGCTATGCCTGCAACGGGGGATCTCATCGCGAGCCTCCACCCTGTTGCGGCTGACCTGTCGTGGGCGCGGCCGCCGGACGCCGCGGCGTCAATTCGCTGAGCGGTAGATACGGCACGATGCTTTGACCGGAGGCGCCGCCGTCATAGACCAGCTTCTCGGAACCGCCGAGGATGCGCTCCATCGTCTCCAGATAAATCCGCTGCCGGGTCACGTCGGGCGCCTTCTTGTATTCGTCATAGACTTTCTGGAAGCGCGCGCTCTGGCCCTTGGCCTCGGCGATCGCCTGCTGCTGGTAGCCTTCGGCGACCTGCAGGATCTGCGCGGCGCGGCCGCGCGCGTCGGGAATGACGCGGTTGGCATAGGTCTGCGCCTCGTTCTGCAGACGTTCGAGGTCGGCGCGCGCCGCCTGCACGTCGCGGAAGGCATCGATCACCTGTGCCGGCGGATCGACCTTCTGCATCTGCACCTGGGTGATCTGGACACCCGAACCGTAGCTGTCGAGCGTCCTCTGCATCAGATCCTGCACGCCTGCTTCGGTGGTGGTACGAGCGCCGGTCAGGATCGGCTGGATGTTGGAGCGGCCGATCACCTCGCGCATCGCGCTTTCGGCCACCGCCTTCACGGTGCCTTCGGGGTTCTGGATGTTGAAGAGGAAATTGCCGACGCCGTCGGGCTTGATGCGCCACAACACCGTGAAATCAACGTCGACGATGTTTTCGTCGCCGGTCAGCATCAGGCTTTCTTCCGGCACGTCCCGCATGGTGCGGCCACGCCGCGCCGGATCGTCGATCAGCGTCATGCCGATCGAGATGGTGGAGACACGCAGCGCCTTCGGCAGCAGCACGGTCTCGATCGGATACGGCAGATGATAGTTCAGGCCGGGTTGCACGGTGCGAACATGCTTGCCGAAGCGCAGCACGACCCCAAGTTCTTCCGATTGCACGCGAAAGAACCCGGACAATCCCCAGATCGCCAGCGCGCCGATCAGGACCAGTGCGATGCCCATGCCGCTGAAATGGCCTCCGGGCAGCAACTGCTGGATCTTGTCCTGGCCGCGGCGCAGAAGGTCCTCAAGATCGGGCGGGCGCGGCCCGACCGACTGCGGACCTGAGCCCCACGGTCCCTTGGGACCCGAGCCCCACGGGCCCCCGCCTTGATTCTTCCACGGCATATAAAACTCTCCTCCGCGGGGCCCGGGTCCGCCGGTTGGGCAAGCTGCCCGGCCCTCGCATATCCGCCCGGCTTTATAGGGGACCGTCCGGGCCCTTACAACGCAAGCTTATGGCCCGAAGCAGCTATGCCTGAGGCCATAATTGTCAATGCAAACATTGGTTAGCGAGGTTAATGCGACGGTTAGCGCGGCTTGCGCCGGCGAAATGTCACATAGGAGAAGTCGGCGCTGTCGCCGGGACCGGCCGGATTCCTCAGGCGTGCAACCTCTTCCCAATCCTTTGCATCGATTGCGGCGAGACGCGTATCGCCGTCCGGCCGGGCATGCACCTCGGTGATTTCCAGCCGATCGGCACGCCGCATCGACAGCGCATAGATTTCCGCGCCGCCGATGATCGCGAACTCAGTGGCGAAACGTCGCAGCGCATCGCCAGTGGCGATCGCCATGGCATCGTCGAAGGAAGTCGTGACCACGGCGCCGGCCGCCCGAAATGCGGCATCGCGTGTCACTACGATATTGGTGCGTCCGGGAAGCGGCCTGCCGATCGAGCCGAAGGTCTTGCGCCCCATCACGACAGGCTTGCCCGAGGTCAGCGCCTTGAATCGCGCCATGTCGGACTTCAGCCGCCACGGCATGGCGCCGCCGGCGCCGATCACGCCGTTCTCGGCGACCGCGACAATGAGAACGACCTCCATCAGGGTGCCCCCCGCGCCAGCGCCGTCAACGCCGGACCGTTTACCCGGCACACCGTCCACTCGTCCATCAGGACTGCGCCCAGCGATTTGTAGAATTCGATCGACGGCGTATTCCAGTCCAGCACCGACCATTGCAGCCGCGACCAGCCGTTCGCCACGCACTGCTCTGCAAGATGCGCCAGCAGCGCCTTGCCGATGCCCCTGCCACGCTGCGCCGGCCGGACGAACAGGTCTTCGAGATAGATGCCGGACCGGCCGCTGAAGGTTGAGAAATTGATGAACCAGATCGCGAAGCCGACCGGCTCCCCCTCCCACTCCGCAATCTCGCAAAACAGCCGCGGATAACTGCCGAACAGCGCGGCGTCGATATCGGCTTCGGTGGCTTCGACCTCGTGCAGCAACTTCTCGTACTCGGCGAGTTCGCGCACCAGGGACAGGACCAGTCCGGCTTCATCGGGACGCGCGCGGCGGATAGCGAGAGACATTCAACCGCTCACACCGCGACTCATACAGCCACCTGGGCCTTGATGTGCGGGTGCGGGTCGTAGCCTTCGAGCACGAAGTCCTCGTAACGGAACGCGAAGATGTCCTTTACGTCGGGATTGATCTTCATCACCGGCAGCGGCCGCGTCGGCCGCGTCAGTTGCAGCCGCGCCTGTTCGAGATGGTTGGAATAGAGATGCGCATCGCCGAGCGAGTGGACGAAATCGCCGGGCTTCAACCCCGTCACCTGCGCCACCATCAATGTCAGCAGCGCATAGGAGGCGATGTTGAAGGGCACGCCGAGAAACACGTCGCCGGAGCGCTGGTAGAGCTGGCACGACAGTTTTCCGCCTGCGACGTAGAACTGGAACAGGCAGTGACAGGGCGGCAGCGCCATCTTGTCGACGTCGGCCGGATTCCACGCGCTCACGATCAGGCGCCGCGAATCCGGGTTGCGCTTGATCATGTCGATGACGTTGGAAATCTGGTCGATGCTGCGTCCGTCCAGCGCCGGCCAGGAACGCCATTGCGAGCCATAAACCGGCCCAAGATCGCCATTGGCGTCGGCCCATTCGTCCCAGATCGAAACGCCGTTGTCTTTGAGATATTTGATGTTGGTATCGCCGGCCAGAAACCACAGCAATTCGTGCACGATCGCCTTCAGCGGCAATCGCTTGGTGGTCAGCATCGGAAAACCCGCACCCAGATTGAAGCGCATCTGGTGGCCGAAGATCGACAGCGTGCCGGTGCCGGTGCGGTCGTGCTTCTCCGCGCCATCCGCGAGGATCCGTTCGAGCAGGTCGTGGTACTGGTTCATGGCACAGGTCTTCGGGCCTTTTGGGAAGGCGAATTTAGCGGCCGGAGCCGGCAATCGACAGCGCCGATTCGAGCCGCTCGCGATTATACCCGGAAAAATGTTGATCCCGCGCCCAAATGACAAGGGGCGGAACCTGCGTTCCGCCCCTTGTCTATCTGCTTGATAGCATTGATTAACTCGCCGGCTTGAGCACGGGCGTCCACTTCGCGATTTCGTCCTTCACCAGGGTGGCCAGCGCCTCCGGCGTGCGTTCCAACGGGCCCGGGATCACGCTGCCGAGATCAAGCAGCCGCTTGCGGACGTTCTCGTCGTCGAGCGCCTTGGCGGCCGCCGCGTTCAGCCTGGCGACGATAGGCGCCGGCGTTCCCTTCGGCGCGAAAATTGCGTTCCAGGCCTGGGCCTGGAAGGCCGGCAGACCGGCATCGGCTGTGGTCGGAACGTTGGGCAAAGACGGATTGCGCTCGGGGGTAGCGATCGCATAGGCCTTGATGGTGCCGCCATTGATCTGCGGCACCGCGTTGACGATCTGGTCGCACATGTAATCGACCTGTCCGCCGACGAGTGCATTCATCGCCGGTCCAGTGCCGTTGAAGGGAACGCCTGTCGGCTTGACGCCCAGAATGGAATTCAAGAGCTGGCACGACACGTGCGAGACCGAGCCGATGCCGGCATGCGCCGCGTTGACCTTGGCTTCATTGGCCTTCACGTAGGCCATGAATTCCTTGAGATCCTTGGGCGGGAAATCCTTGCGCGCCAGGATCAGGATCGGCGTGCCGGCGAGCAACGCCACCGACTCGAAATCCTTCACCGGATGATAGGCGAGCGTGGGATAGAGCGGCACCGCGGCTGCGTGCGTGCCCATATGCCCGGTAATTAGCGTATAGCCGTCATTGGCGGCGCGCGCCGCGCGCGTGGTGGCGGTGGTGCCGCCGGCGCCGACCACGTTCTCGATGATGATGCTCTGGCCGAGCGTCTGCGCCATATGGCCGGTGACGATGCGCGCGACGACGTCGGTCGGACCGCCCGCCGCAAACGGCACGATCATGGTGATGCTGCGCGTGGGGTAGGTTTGCGCCTGTACGGATGCTGCAAAAGTGCCAAGTCCGGCAAGGATGGCGAGACAACCGCTCGCCAGCGAGCGATACGAATTCATGGATGCCTCCGGAAATGCCGTTAAAAAAATGCCGGCCCAATGGACCAGCATTTTCATTTCACGATACCGATGGCGAAGTCGATTGGACTTCGGGCTGCGGCGCGCCGACGCAGGTCAGCTTCAAGTCAGCTTTCGGACTCCACGAACACCTCGTCGCGCTTCTTGCGCAGGGACGGCAACAGCGCCAGCACCAGCAGGAACGCGGCGGTCGCCATCAGCACGGCCGACAACGGGCGGGTGACGAACACCGACCAGTCGCCGCGCGAGATCAACAGCGCCCGGCGCAGGTTTTCTTCCATCAGCGGTCCCAACACCATGCCGAGCAGCAGCGGCGCCGGCTCGAAATCGTGTTTGATCAGCCAGTAGCCGAGCAGTCCGAACGCACCGGCAAGCACGACGTCGACCGGTGCATTGTTGATGGAATAGATGCCGATCGCGCAGAAGATCACGATCGAGGGAAACATCAGCCGGTACGGCACCCGCAGCAACCGCACCCAGATGCCGACCAGCGGCAGGTTGATGATGATCAGCATCAGATTGCCGACCCACATCGAGGCGATCATCCCCCAGACCAGTTCGGGCTGCTTCTGCATCACCTGCGGGCCGGGCACGATGCCGTGAATGGTCATCGCACCGACCATCAGCGCCATCACCGCATTCGGCGGGATGCCGAGCGTCAACAGCGGGATGAACGAGGTTTGCGCCGCGGCGTTGTTGGCGCTTTCAGGCGACGCCACGCCTTCGATCGCGCCGCGGCCGAACCGCGACGGATCCTTGGCGATCTTCTTTTCCAGCGTATAGGCCGCGAACGAGGCGATCACCGCACCGCCGCCCGGCAGGATGCCGAGGATCGATCCGAGGATCGTGCCGCGGACAATGGCTGGCGCGGAGTCGATCATGTCCTTTTTGGTCGGCATCAGCCCGGTGATCTTCTGCTGCACGAGATCGCGGTCCATCTCGGCACCGGCATCGAGGTTACGGATGATTTCGGCGAATCCGAACACGCCCATCGCGACGGTGGCAAAGCCGAGGCCATCGGCAAGCTCGGGGATATTGAACGCCATGCGCGAGGCGCCGGTCTCGATGTCGGAGCCGACCATCGACAGCAGCAGGCCAAACACAATCATCGCGATCGCCTTGAGCACCGAGCCTTTGGCCAGCACCACCGCGAAGATCAGGCCGAGCGTCATCAGCGAGAAATATTCGGCCGGGCCGAATGCCAGCGCGAGTTTCGTCAAGGGCGCGCCGAGCACGGCGATCAGGACGGTCGCGACGCAGCCGGCAAAGAACGAGCCGATCGCGGCGATCGCCAGCGCCGGACCGGCGCGGCCCTGCTTGGCCATCTGGAAACCGTCGAGCGTGGTCACGACCGACGTCGCCTCGCCCGGGATATTGACCAGGATCGAGGTGGTCGAGCCGCCATATTGGGCACCGTAATAAATGCCGGCGAGCATGATCAGGGCGCCGACCGGCGGCAGACCGAAGGTGATCGGCAGCAGCATCGCGACGGTAGCGATAGTGCCGATGCCCGGCAGCACGCCGACCAGCGTTCCGACCAGAGCGCCGATCAGGCATAGCAATATGTTAACCGGGATCGGGATCGAGAAGCCATGAAGCCACGCCGGCGACCATGGCACGAACTGGAACACGACATGAAAGCCGAGCGCGAGATTGGAAAAGAGATCGCTCATCGTCCCTCACTCAACTAGGAAGCGGGGCCAGAGCTGCATCGGCAGCCCCAGTCCGTAAGGAAAAAGAAAACTGCAGAACGCCGTCAGCGCGATACCGACGATGATGGTCTCCTTCCACCGGGTTTCGTGTGTACCCAGCGCCGAAACCATGAAGGTGACGAAGGCCGAAATCACCAGACCCAGCGGGCGGATCGTGATGGCAAACGAAAGAATCGAAAGTGACACGAACAGCGGGCCTCGCCACGCATAGGTCGTAATATGCTCACCGTCGGTCACAAGACCGACGACCATCACCGCGATGCCAAGTCCAAGCAGCAGAACCCCGAAAATGCGGGGCACGGTTCCAGCTCCGAATGAAAATCCGTGCATGCCCTGCAGATCGCTCGACGCCCACAGGGCGAACAGCGCGATCGCAATCAGCGCGACGCCGCCGACAAAATCCTGCGGACCGCGAATCCATTTCGGCATGACGTATTTGACCGGCACTTGGCTCGGCGTATCACTCATCGATATCACTCCCCCCGGCAGGGCTTCCCGCCCATTCTGATTGGACGGCTTTTTCTACTGATCCCAAGGTCTTGCCTAGCGATTTTCCTCAGATAACGCCAGCAAAACCCAAAGCACCACCGGCCAACAGCATCCACACCGGATTGAGCCGTGTGGCAAAAGCGAGCACCGCAGCAGTGGCCGTAATCAGGCCGGCCACCCAGCTCCGGTCCGAAGTCAGCGCCAAAATCAGGCCACTGGCGCCCATCAGGCCGATCGAAAGGGGAACCAGTGCCGCCTGAATGATGGTGGGCCAGCGCGAATGACGCGACCGCAGCAGGCGGCTCACATAATAGGCAAGGATGGCGGTCGGACCGCACATCGCCAACGTCGCGACCAGCGCGCCGGCGACGCCTGCGACAGAATAGCCGATCAGGGTCACGATCAGCACATTCGGTCCCGGCGACAGCTGGGAAATGGCGAAGATGTCGGCGAATTGCTTGTCGCTCATCCAGTGCTGAACGTCGACCGCGACCCGGTGCATTTCGGGTATGGCCGAGTTCGCGCCACCAACCGCAAACAGCGACATCAAACCGAAAGTCCAAACGAGCGTCGAAACCGGGCTGTTGTCTGAATTCATGCGTTCACCCGCCACCGCATGAAATAAGTGATGCCGAGGCTGAGCGGGATCGCCACCAGCAATACCGCCTGCAGCGGCAGCCGCACCAATCCGATCGCGATGAACACCGCCAAGAGAATGAGGAGCCCGACCGCGTCGCGCTTTTTGATCAGCGGCATCATCATTTTGAACACGACCGAAATCAAAAGCCCTACCGCCGCGCAGGAGACGCCGGCCAGGATCCGCCGCAGCACGTCGATCTCGCCATAGCGCGCATACAGCGCCGCAAGGATGGTTGCGATCACCATCGGCGGCCCGACCAGCCCGGCAAAGGCCGCGATGCCGCCGGCAATGCCGCGGAAGCGCGAGCCGAACACGACCGACAGATTGACGATGTTCGGCCCTGGCAGGAAATGGCACAGCGCGAACGTTTCGTTGAATTCCTCCGCCGTCATCCAGCGGTGCTGGTCGACGATGCCGCGCCGGGCCCAGACCAGCACCCCGCCGAAGCCCGCCAGCGACATTTTGGCGAACGCCACGAACAGCTCGAGCAGGCCGGGCTGGATTGGCGGGTTTTGGTTACGAAGATCCGGCGCCGGAACGGCGGCCGGCGGGGAATCCGAAGCCATGGCCCAAAACCTAGAACGGCATTGCCGCCAAGGCCAACCCAATTCGGACTGTTCCCGTGCTTTCCGCGTCCAGAGAGGGCAGGAAGCGGCACTATTTTTCTCAACACTTGCACCCTATATTGGGGCTGCCGGTTCGCCGGCTATGGAAATAAATTGCCGTCGCAATAAACCATTCGGACCCGGGGGCAGTACCCGGCGCCTCCACCCAAGCCCACCCCACGAAGGCGGGTTTCGGCGGGGGCGAAACAGGATCGACGAGGGCGTAAAGGACGTGTTTTTTCCCGGTATTGTTCCGCCGTTATCGGGCTATGCAATAGTTGCAAACGACAACTTTGCTCCGGTTGCTCGGGCTGCGTAACGCAGTTTGAAAGACCAAGTCTAAAGTCCTAGTGGGTTAAGCTCCGCAAGGCGGGGTTCGGAGGCACCTGGCAACAGAAGCCTCCACTTCATTGAGCTTTTCTTGCGATTTACCGCTTGGCGGAAGGCTGCTGCCGCAAATTCCACCGATCACGCCTGCTGACCTGCGGCCCCCGCCGGGGTAGCATGGGGCAAAAGGCGAGTTGGGCGACCGGCGCCGCCGGCATCTCAACGTGACAGGACCACCATGGCGACCGACCACATCCGTTATGACGTGCTGGCGCGCGACGCGCTGCGCGGGGTGCTCCGCCGTGTGCTGACCGACGCCGCCGAACACGGCCTCCCCGGTGAGCACCATTTCTTCATCACCTTCCTGTCCACCGCCGAGGGCGTGAAGCTGTCGCCGCGGCTATTGGCGCAGTATCCGGAAGAGATGACGATAATCCTGCAGCACCAGTTCTGGGACCTTGTGGTGACCGAGGATCGCTTCGAGGTCGGCCTGTCGTTCGGCGGCATTCCCGAGCGGCTGGTGGTTCCGTTCGCGGCGATCAAGAGCTTCCTCGATCCTTCGGTGCAGTTCGGGCTGCAGTTCGAGCCGTCCGACGCCGCCGAGGCGCCGACGGCGAACCTGCCGGCCGCTGCCGCGCCTTCCGCCCTGCCCGTTCCCGAAACCGCGGCCGCCGCCGAGAGTAAGGATGAACCGGCCAAACCCGGCGACGGCGCGGAAGTGGTGCGGCTGGATCGTTTCCGCAAGAAATAACCGCAAACAATCCGCGCGCGGGAAAATCGGCGACGCTGTAGAATGAACGTTCGCTCCCACGCGCAACGGAATTCATTCATGGCCCGACCAGCAACGTCATCGCGATCCAAATCCACCCGCAGCGAGACCGACAGTTTCGGTCCGATCGACGTGCCTGCCGATCGCTATTGGGGGGCGCAGACCGAACGTTCGCGGCAGAATTTCCGTATCGGCCATGACCGCATGCCGACGGCGATCGTGCATGCACTCGGCATCGTCAAACTCGCCGCCGCGCAAACCAACCGCGAACTGAGACTGCTCGACGCGCGCCGCGCCACTGCCATCACCCACGCCGCGCGCGAGGTGATCGAGGGCAAGCTCGACGATCATTTTCCGCTGGTGGTCTGGCAGACCGGCTCCGGCACGCAAACCAACATGAACCTCAACGAGGTGATCGCCAACCGCGCCAACCAGATGCTCGGCGGCGAACTCGGCGCCAAGAAGCCGATCCATCCCAACGATCACGTCAACATGAGCCAGTCGTCGAACGATTCATTCCCGACCGCGATGCATATCGCCGCAGCCAGCGGCATCATCCGCGACCTGCTTCCGGCGTTGAGCGAGTTGCATCGCGAGCTGCGCAAAAAGGAAAAAGCATTCGCAAAAATCGTCAAGATCGGCCGCACTCACACCCAGGATGCGACGCCGCTGACGCTGGGTCAGGAATTCTCCGGCTATGCCGCACAGGTCGAGAGCGGCATCGCGCGGCTGCGCGTGGCGGTGAAGGATCTGTTTCCGCTGGCGCAAGGCGGCACGGCTGTCGGCACCGGCCTCAACTCGAAACCGAAATTCGCCGGATTGTTCGCCAGGCACGTCGCCAAAATCACAAGAGTGCCCTTCACCAGCGCGCCCAACAAATTCGAGGCGCTGGCTTCCAACGACGCCTACGTGTTCGCACACGGCGCGATCAATTCGGCGGCGACTGGCCTGTTCAAGATCGCCAACGATATTCGGCTGCTCGGATCGGGTCCGCGTTCCGGCCTTGGCGAATTGATCCTGCCTGAAAACGAGCCGGGCTCGTCGATCATGCCGGGCAAGGTCAACCCGACCCAATGCGAAGCCATGACCATGGTTTGCTGCCAGGTGTTTGGCAACCAGACCGCGGTCACCATTGCCGGCAGCCAGGGCCATTTCGAGCTGAACGTGTACAAGCCGGTGCTGGCATATTGTATGATGAATTCCATCGAGCTGTTGTCGGACGTGGTTCGTTCGTTCACCGAGCATTGCGTGGTGGGAATACGCGCCGACGAAAAGCGCATCCGCGATTTGATGGAGCGTTCGCTGATGCTGGTGACCGCGCTGGCACCAAAAATCGGTTACGACAACGCCGCCAAGGTCGCGAAATCGGCGCATGCGCGCGGAACCACGTTGAAAGAAGAGGCTGTGCGGCTTGGGTTTGTTGCACCAGCCGAGTTCGATCGCCTGGTGCAGCCGGACAAGATGACACACCCGGGCTGAGTGTCACAGGCGCCCCCCGCAAACCACAGGCGCATGATATTATTATGGATCATAACACCTAAAGAATGAGATCGTTGATCCATCACCGTTGAGTTGACGCATGGCAGGAGCAGAGATTATCTAGTTTTCGCAGAGCGAAATACATTTTTTGATGCTATCAGAGAGCGCTAACGAGGATTCTGATGACCATCGAGTTTAATTGCGAGTCTGGTTGCGTGCGGCGCGATTACGCTTGCCTACCTAATAAGTTATCGCGCCTTCAATTCGCTGGATAATGGGAGCGGGCATGGGGGACGTGGTCAACCTGAAGCGATTCAAGAAACGCAGCGAGCGCGAGCAGTCGGCCAAGCAGGCCGACGCCAACCGTGCGCGGTTCGGCCGCACCAAATCCGAACGTGCACGCGATGAGCATCGCAAGGATCGCGCCTCGCATGTGCTGGATCAGCACAAGATCGACGGCGGAGACGCATCATGAAATCGCCCGTCGTCAAACGCTCGATCGTGGTCGCCGGCCACAAGACCAGTGTCAGCCTCGAAGAGGCGTTCTGGAACGGCATGAAGGAAATCTCGGGCCTGCGCAACATGACGCTGTCCGAACTGGTCGGCGAGATCGACAACAACCGCCAGCAGGGCAATTTGTCCTCGGCGATACGTCTCTTCGTGCTGGACTATTTCCGCACCCGCGCGATGCCGGCCGCGGCGCCGGATGCAAGGCCGCAGGCCTGATCGGGTCTGGCGCCGGCATGGCTTCACCAACCGACGCCGAACCCACTCGATGGCCGCGCGAAGGCCATTATCCCTCGTTTTCGAGATAATTTCGGCATAATGTCGGCGCGATGGTCTTAAAGGCCTTGCGCGGCTTGTTATCGGGTGCCGGAGTAGCCACCTAAAGAAGTCAGCATCGGCCCGCTTCAAGCGCCTGTCCGAAAACGCGACGCCTTAACTAAGCCAAATCCTATGGACGATATCGGCCAACGGCACTTCGCTCCGACGTGCGCGTCACGGGTCAGGACAACCTATGCCTACCGAACATGCCGCCGTGCGGGTCGTTCACAAACCCTGGGGGGTCGGCGATCTGCAACCCTGGAGCAGCGTGGATGGCTCCAGTGACGCCGTCGGCGAATTGTGGTTCGAACGGGCCAAGAAGGATGCTCCTACCCCGGCCTTGCTCGTCAAATTGCTGTTCACCAGCGAGCCATTGTCGATCCAGGTTCATCCGGACGACACTTTCGCGCGCGCGATGGGGATGCCGAACGGCAAGAGCGAGGCATGGTACATCCTCTCGGCCAAACCGGACGCGCAGATCGGCGTTGGATTGAAACACCAGATAACGCCGCAGCAATTGCGTGCATCGATCCGGGACGGTTCGATCGCCGAGCTCGTTCACTGGCGCACGGTCGCGAAGGACGACGCAATCTACATCCCGGCCGGCACCGTCCACACCATCGGCGCCGGCATCGTGCTTGCGGAAATTCAGCAGCGTAGCGACGCCACTTTCCGCCTGTTCGACTACGGTCGGTCGCGCGAATTGCACGAAGACAACGGCGTCGCGGTTGCTCACCCGTGGCCGCTTCGAACGCCGTGCAACCCAACTCGCCTCACTGCTGAACGAACGGTCCTCGTCGCCAGCAGGCATTTCGTTCTTGAGCGAGCCGAGCTGTCCGGGGGTTCAAGCTGGGCGCTGCTGGCGGAACCTGAGACCTGGATTCTCGTTCTTGATGGCCACGCGGCGATCGGATTAACCGCGGCATCGATCGGGCAGGCAATCTTCGTCGGCGGCGGCCGCACCAGCATCGAGGTTGGCACCAATGGATTGAGCGCCCTGATCGCGTATCCGGCAAGCCGCCCGATCAATTCCCTGCTGCAGAGGCTGAGTGAGCAACCGGGCAACCCTGCTAATCCAACGGCTCCCGCCGTTCCGCAACTTGCAGGCCCAGCCGAGACGCGAACATGACGCCGCTTCGCCGCATCGCCGTGATCGGCAATTCATTACCCCGCCGTTGCGGTATCGCCACCTTCACGACCGATCTGGAGCGCGCGATTTCGAATTCACGACCGAACCTGGAGACGTGCATCGTCGCGATGAACGACCACGGTCAAGCCTATGACTATCCCGGTTCGGTCGCCTTGCAGGTCAAGGATGACATTATCGAAGACTATGTGCGCGCCGCGGCCTTCCTGAACGCGGGCCGGTTCGACGCCGTTTGTCTGCAGCACGAATTCGGAATTTTCGGCGGCCAAGCCGGCGCCCACATTCTTGAGCTGCTTTCACGCCTCAGCATGCCGGTCATCACGACGCTGCACACAGTGCTGGCCAAGCCAACCGCAGCCCAACGTGCGGCGATGGAACGCATCGTCGAAGCGTCTTCTAAGATTGTCGTGATGGCCAACAAGGGACGCGAGCTGCTGCGTAGCATCTATCGCGTGCCGGACGACAAGATCGAGGTCATAGCCCATGGCATTCCCGACTTTCCGTTTGTGGAGCCCGACGCGGCAAAGGCCAAACTCGGATTCAGCGACCGTTCCGTCATTCTGACGTTCGGCCTGCTTTCGCCCAGCAAAGGCATCGAGGTCATGATCGACGCCATGCCCTCGATCCTGGAACGTCGCGCCGACGCGGTCTACGTCGTGCTCGGCGCGACGCATCCAAATCTGGTGCGCGACCAGGGCGAGGCCTATCGCGAGAGCCTGATGAAGCGCGTGCACGAGCTTGGGGTCGAGAACCACGTCGTATTCCTCGACCAGTTCGTCGATCAGGCGACGTTGCTGGAATTTATTTCGATGTGCGATGTCTACGTCACGCCCTATCTCAACGAGGCGCAGATGACGTCGGGTACGCTGGCCTACAGCTTCGGATTGGGCAAGCCGGTGGTTTCGACGCCTTACTGGCACGCGCTGGAGTTGCTGGATGATGGTCGTGGCGTCATCGTTCCCTTCGGCAACGCGGCCGCGATCGGCAAGGAAATCGCACAATTGCTCACCGATGCCCCTCGCCGGCAGGCGATGCGCGAGCGTGCCTACGCCGTCAGCCGGTCGATGACATGGGAACGCACGGCCGAGCGTTACATGGCGGCCTTCGAAAATGCTCGCCATGGTGACTGGCTCAAGGTGATCGCGCGCACCGGGCCGGTCGCGATCGCGCACAGCCCCGCGGCGTCGGACATGCAATTGGGCCACTTTCTTTCCATGTGCGACGATACCGGCCTGTTGCAGCACGCGGTGCATTCGGTGCCGGATCGTTCCCACGGTTATTGCGTGGACGACAATGCGCGCGCCTTGCTGCTCGCCTGTGCTCTCAACAATCCAGGGGAACAACGTCTGTCCGAGGCTTTGACCGCGCGCTTTGCCGCGTTCGTACAGCATGCGTGGAATCCCGACACCAGGCAATTTCGCAATTTCATGGGTTTCAATCGAACCTGGCTCGAAGACCGCGGCTCCGAAGACAGCCATGGGCGAACATTGTGGGCGCTGGGCGAGTGCGCGCGCAGGGATGCAAGCCCCTCGCGGCGGCGATGGGCCGCCGCCCTGTTTGCCGAGGCATTGCCGGCCGTAGAGACCTTTCGTTCGCCCCGCGCTTCGGCCTTCACGCTGCTGGGTCTGGACAGTTATTGCGCCGTAGTTCCCGATGATTTGCGCGCCCGGGTAATCCGGCATTTTCTTGCCGACAGATTGATGTCGAGCCTCGCGTCGGTCGAGACGCCGGACTGGTCGTGGTTCGAGGAAGGTCTGGCGTATGACAATGCGCGCCTGCCGCAGGCCTTGATGCTGACAGGTATGGCCACGCAAACGCCTGACTACGTCGATGCCGGGCTGAGATCGCTGCGTTGGCTGATGACACAACAAACGGCATCGACCGGTCATTTCCGCCCGATCGGCACCGCCGGCTTCGGCGAGTTGCGCCAAGCACCTCGCGCGTTCGATCAGCAGCCGGTGGAAGCCACGGCAACGATCGCCGCCTGCCTGACCGCATGGCGGGCGGACGGCGACGCCGAATGGAAAGCGATCGCAACCAACGTTTTCGCCTGGTTTCTCGGTCGCAACGATTTGTCGGTCTCGCTCGTCGATCCCGAGACCGGTAGTTGCCGCGATGGATTGCATCCCGACCGTGCCAACGAAAATCGTGGCGGCGAGTCGGTCGTGTCCTATCTGCTCGGTCTTGCTGATATTCGTCAGCTTGCGCGCGTCAATGTCAGCGTGACACCACCCGTGGCGCTTCGCGCCATCGGTGCCTGATTTCACCTTTCACTCCAGCGAACCGAGGGCATCTTGTCGCAAGCCACTTTCCTGCATCGGCAAGCGCTCTACCTGCGCCCCGACCCCGCGCGCGTGATCGTCCGCCCGTTCAAACCGGCCACTGAACCGCGCGATCTCAACCCGACCGACAAGACACGCGCCAACCATATCGTCGAACGCGTCCTCGCCCTCGACCCGAAGGTTGCAGCCCACCAGTTGGCGGACGTGCTGGAAAATTTCGAAGGCCGGCATCGCAACCTGCTGGAGACGTTCGAGGCGCGTGCCGACGTCATGGAACAGGCGCTGGCGGCTCACGGCGCTTTTTCCAGCGTCCAGCGCCAATTGATCGGAGCCTATTTTCTCAATGAATACTCGTTCGAGGCGTCGGCTCTGTTCAATCCCAGCATCGTGCCGCACCCCGACCAGTCGGAGACCCCGAAAGGTGGCTTGCGCTTTATCCTCAGCCTTCGCGCGGTCGGCGAAGGGCACGTATCGTCACTGACGTTTCGCGCCGGCATCATCGCAGCCGACGGCAGTTTGACCGTTGATCCAACGGCCCGCCTTGCTTCCAGCCCCCGGATCAAGCTCCGCGTACCCAAACCGGATGGCGACGAGATTGAGTTGACGTTCAATCCGGATGAAGAACTCAGCGAGCGCGTGATCTTTCCAGTCACGGAATCCCAATCCAACGGCATCGAAGACGCCCGGTTCGTCCAATTCAGCGACGGTGGCCGGAAGACCTATTACGCCACTTATACCGCTTACAGCGGCATGGCGATCCGATCGGAGTTGATCGAGACCAGCGACTTCCTGTCATTTCGAATGTCGCCACTGCGAGGTACCGCGGCGCGCAACAAGGGCATGGCGCTGTTCCCGCGCAGGATCGACGGCAAATACGCCATGATCGCACGCCAGGACAATGAGAACCTCTATCTGATCTATTCGGACGACCTGTACCGGTGGGACGGCGGCCAGGCGATCCTGAAGCCGCAGTTCCCCTGGGAATTCGTGCAGATCGGAAACTGCGGTTCACCCGTCGAGCTCGATGAAGGCTGGCTCTTGCTCACGCACGGCGTCGGTCCGGTTCGGAAATATTCGATCGGTGCGGCCCTGCTCGACAAGAACGATCCATCCAAGGTGCTGGCGCGTGCGAGCGAACCGTTGCTGCATCCCGAGGCGGCGGAGCGCGAAGGCTACGTTCCCAACGTGGTCTATACCTGCGGGGCGATGCGGCACAACGACCAGATCATTTTGCCATACGCCGTGTCTGACACCTTCTCCAACTTTGCAACCATCAAGATTGCAGCTCTGATGCAGGCAATGTCCTGAATCCCAATCGCGCGATACGGCCTTGTACGCTCAAAGGAGGGCCTAATGGCTCGAGAGACAAGCTACTTCGTGCAAGCCTTCGACGCCGGCAGGGGCGGAAACCTGAAAGCCGACGCGCCGATCGCCTGCAAAACGGAAACCGGCGCGCTTCGAACGGCGGAGAGATTGGCGTTGAGCAAGCTCGGCGTCGTTGCCTTCTCGTCCACCGGCGATCCGGAGATGGGCGACTATGACGACGAGCCGACTGTCATCTTCGGGCAGGGCGAGCATCCGTCGGCCTTCGATTGAGGCTTTGCGGCTTGCGTCGACAGCGGGCGCTTCCCGCAAGGGATCGCGCCCGCCTTGTTTTACCTCGCAGGCCTCAATAGACCAGGCCGGAGCCGGCCGGCTTTTCGAGCGCTGCCGCCAATGAGCGATACTCGGCGCAATCGCTGCCGCAGATCGCCGCGATCCGGCTCAGATGATATTGCGCCTGATCGCGATTGCCCTGCTCGATCTGCCACAGGCCGTAATACTGCCAGGTCAGCACGTGGTTCGGATCGGCCTTGAGCGCGCGCTCGTACCAGGTTTGCGCGAGCTTGTAGTCGCCGAGCTTGCGATAGGAATAGCCGATCAGATTGGCCACGTTCGGATGATCGTCGTGGCCAAGCGCTTTCAACTGCGCAATCGCCTCGGCAAATTCGTTGCGGTCATAGATCGTCGCATAGGCCGCGCGGTAGCCCTGAACGAAAGCCGGATCGTCGAGACTGGACTGTTTGGCCTTTTTCTTCTTCTGGGTGGTGCGGGTGCCGGGCGCGGTGGTCTGCTGGTTGCCCGGCGGCGGCGAGGTCACAGTGGGATCGGCACCACCACCTCCGCCGCCGGCGGCGAACACTGGTACCAGTGGTGGCGCAGCGGCAAGCGCCATCGAGAACGCTGCAAGGGTTGCTAGTCTGATCGCGGGGTTTGTCACGCGTGCCTCCTGGTGCAATGGATCGGGCATTTCTCCAGCCGCATCCATAAACCCCGCATGACCCGGGACATTCCCTGACTTCGTCAGACGCCGTTCTCACAAATTAGCGATGACCGGCAAGGACACGCTTGCCTTTGGGCAGGCAAGTTCCTAGGAAATGCCGCTCAAACCCGATCGACGCGCATGGAGACTGAAATGGACATCGCAAGGCTGACCGCTCCGCGACCCCTGTCCATTTCGGAAGCTCTCCATGTCCGCATTTCTCATTCTGGACTGCATCTCCCTCGTCACGCCTGACGGCCGCCCGCTGTTCGATGGGTTGACGCTCGCCCTTGGACGCGAGCGGACCGGTCTTGTCGGCCGTAACGGCTGTGGCAAGTCCACGTTGTTGCGTCTGATCGCCGGCGAGGCCGAACCGGCGGACGGATCGGTCCATCGCATCGGTTCGATCGGGATGCTCGCCCAACTGGCGGACGACCGCCTGACGGTCGCGCAAGCGCTCGGCGTCGCCGACGATCTTGCCCGGTTGCGCCGCCTCGAACGCGGCGAAGGCTCGCTTGACGATGCCACTGAAGCCGACTGGACGCTGGAGGCGCGACTGCACACCGCGCTGGTCGAAACCGGCCTGCCCGCCATGGCGCTCGATCGCCCGATCGCGTCGCTGAGCGGCGGGGAACGAACGCGGGCAGCACTGGCGCGCCTGTTGATCGAGGCGCCGGACCTGCTGCTGCTCGACGAGCCCACCAACAATCTCGACGCCGACGGACGGCAGGCGGTGGCGCAACTGCTCGAACGCTGGCAGGGCGGCATCCTGCTCGCGAGCCACGACCGCGCCTTGCTGGAGCGTGTCGACCGCATCGTCGAACTGACACCGGTCGGCGTCGCCATGTTCGGCGGCCCGTGGTTGGCCTTCGCGGAAGCGCGCGATGCCGCGCGCGCCCGCGCGGAAGCCGAGCTTGACCGTGCGTCGGACGCGTTGCGCAACACCGAGCGCGCGGTTCAGAAGGCCCGCGAGAAGAAAGCGCGCCGCGACAAGGCGGGCCGCGCCTATCGCGCCTCCGGCAGCCAGGATTTAATGCTGCTGGATACCGAAAAGCAGCGCGCCGAAAACAGTGGCGCGCGGGAAAACCGTCTCGCCGACCGCCTGATCGGCGATCGCACCGAAGCGCTCGAGGAGGCCCGTGCCAGGGTCGAGATCCTGACACCGCTTTCGATCGATCTGCCCAAAACGAATTTGCCCGGCAGCCGCGATCTCGTCGCCTTCAAAGACGTGGTGATGGCCTTCCAGAACCGCCATTTGTTTGGCCCGCTGTCGTTTGAGGTGCGCGGGCCCGAGCGGATCGCGGTCCGCGGCGCCAACGGCTCCGGCAAGACCACGCTATTCCGTCTGATCCTGGGCGAACTGAAGCCTGCGAGCGGCGACATAAGCCACCTGACCGACCGCGTTGCCGTGCTCGATCAGCATGTCGGGCTGCTCGATCCGGATTCCTCTATCCTCGACAATCTACGCCGCCTCAACCCGGAACTGGCTGGCAACGAAGCTCACGCTGCGCTGGCCCGCTTTGCCTTCCGCAACCGCGCGGCGCTGCAAATCGCCGGCACGCTTTCCGGCGGCGAGCGCCTGCGCGCGGGGATGGCCTGCGTGTTCGCAAGACCTGAGCCGCCGTTCCTGTTGCTGCTGGACGAGCCGACCAACCATCTCGATCTCGCCTCGATCGAGGAACTGGAACAGGCGCTGAAGGGATTTGACGGCGCGCTGATCGTGGTCAGCCACGACCGCTCATTTCTGCAGGCGATCGGGATCCAGCGCGAGATCGTGCTCTAGATATTAGTTACTGTTCTGAAGCGCCGGTCTCGCTGGCGGATTGGCAACTTGCGGCGTCAACGCCAGCGGCGGCCGCGGCTTTGGTTTCGCCGCCGCGCCGGGCGCAGGCTTGATCTCGATCGGCGGCGGCAGCGGTGCAATCTGTGGCTGGCCCGCCACCGGCGCGGGCGGATTCGGCGCAGGCGCTGTCGCCACGGGCGGCGGCGGGTGCGGTACTGCGGCCTTCGGCTTGTCCGGAAGGTGGCGCGGATTACGGCCGGGAATCGGCACTTGCGCCACCGGTTCGCTCGGCGGTGTCGCCTCTGGCGCGGGTTGCGCATCCACCGGCAGCGATACCGGCGCAGGCATCGGCGGCGGCGGTTCGCCGCGCTCGATCGCGTCCAGCCTTCGGGTTTCGTAATCGATCGCCCGCACCGCCAGCCAGGACGACAGCGCCGCAACGTCAACGCTGCGATGGAGGCCGTCAGGCGTGCCTTCTGCAAACAATTGAATTTCGGGACGGCCGGTCGCCGGTCCAACCATCGTTAGCGCGAGCGCGGCGCGGATATCGGCCTGGTCGGCCGGAATGTCATATCCGCCGGATACGGTGGCGCGGACACCATTGGCATCGAGCGTGGTGGCGCCGACGCGCAGCCGGCCGTCCCTGATGGTGAACGGGATTTGCGCCGGGCCAACGGATAGCGCGCCGGCCGACAATGCGGGCTCGACGATCTGCTTCAACCGCGCGTCGTCCTTGGCCTGGCCGTTGTCGCTGGCGCGAACCGCTATTTCGAAGGCGCGTGGATCGAGCCCGAAAATTTTCGCGGATTCCAGCGTAACGGTGCCACTGCCGGACAGCGCACCGGTCAATGCTGACGCGCTGCGGCCCTGGCTTGCCAGCGTTACCTGGATCGACGCGCGGCCCGCGGGCATCGCGAGGTTGCGATAGCGCAGCGCCGCGCCATCGACGCCGCTCAATCGAATGCTCGCATTCAGTACGATGCCGTTCGCGCCCTGCCTGGCGTCGAGGCTGGCGGTGGCCTCGCCGCCGCCGATCTTGCCCTTGATCGCATCGAACGTAAGCGACTGCCCGTCGCTCTTGACGATCCCGCTGACCGGCTGCATTTCGCTGCCGCCCGGTAACAGACCGCGCAACGCCTGGAACGCGACCCGGCCGCGCCAGCCCTTCACCAGCCCCGAGGTGAGCGGCTCGGCGGCATCATGTCCGGCAGCGCCCAGGGCCAGCGTAAAGGCCGGCGCCAGCGCGAGCTGGTCCAAACCGATTTCACCTTCGATGTTTCTTTCTTCGCCAAGGGTGACCGCCACGTGCCCGCGCAACCGCGAACCGGCAATGATGCTGTCGAGATCGTCGAAGGTGAGCTTGTTACCCGCAAGCGATACGCGCGAGGACAGGCCGATATTCTGCGCCAGCGTGTCGGTTGGTTTGAGATCGAGCAGCGGTCCAAAATCGGCGCTCCGCACCTTCAGGCTGAAACTGGCTTTGGCCTCCTGTGCCCACGGCTCGGCAGAGCCTTCGGCATCGGCGTCGAGACCTGCTCCCGAGATTTTCGCTTTGAGCCGCAGCGGCGCACCCCAACCGCCCGCAGCCGTGCCTTCGAATTGCGCCGGGCCATCGCCCGCGGCGACCGCGCGATCGAGACCCAGCAGCGCCAGCAACGCGCGGCCCTGATTGGACGACAGCTTTAACTCGATCCCGAGTTCGCTGCGCCCGATCGCCTGGAGGTCGACGCCGTGGACCACCAGTAGCGGCGGCTTCGCGGTGATCGTGGTGACGCCCTTGAGCTGCGGCGCGTCGATATCGATTGTCGCGCGTGCATTGGCGCGATCCGCCTGCCCGGGGATCTTGTCGAGCGCGAGCGCGAGCTTGACGCGCGCCGGGCCGGCGCTCGTGCCCATCGCGTTGAGCCGCGCGACCAGCGAGGGCGCAAACGGCGCCATCAGGCCGGTGAGTTCACCAAGCGACGCCGCCGTCGAGTTGAGTTCCAGCTTCCCAATCGACGCGACGCGATCGAAACGGCCCACGCCTTCCAAGGCGACCTTGTCGAGCTGACCAATATTCAACTGGTCGAGCGAAAAAGCCTTCGGGCCATAGCCAAGCCTGGCCACCAGCGGCCGCAATTCCTGGCCGGCCGAAACGGCGCGTCCGATATCGAGCGCGAGATGTCCTTCGTCCGGCCACTCGGCCTGCGGACCCGCAAGCGAACGGGCAAAGGCGATGGCCGCATCAAGGTCGAGGCGCTCGGCCTTCAATTCCGCAGATATCTTCGAGCCGCTATTGGTCCCCCGATGCGTGACCGCAACGCGTCCCTCGATCGCGCCGCCGTCGATTTCGGCCTTCATCGCATCGATGGCAAAGCCGGCCGGCGACACGGCGACGTCGCCGCGCAGCCGCAGCGGCTTCTGGCTGCGATAAACGATGTCGCCGCGACCTTGCAGCCAGGTCATCAGCGCGTCCGGATCCGACAATTCGACGTTGAGCGCGACCTTGAACTGGTCGGGCGAAGCGCCTTTTGGGCTCGGCTCGCTCAGCGAGACCCGGGTGGTGCCGGGCGCACGGAAATCCAGCCTGCCGATGCGCCAGGATTTTCCGTCGCCATGGAGTTCGGCGGCGATGTCCTGCAACGGACGTCCGCCCAGCATAACCTGCTCGGAGGCGAGTTCGATCTGCGCCGGGATCGGAGGTAGCGGAATTCCCGACATCAGCGCGCGCAACGCCGGCAGCACGCGAACCGGCTCGGCCGCATTATTGTCCTTGCTGTCTTTGGCGAAGAATTTGTCGGCATCAAGCTGGCGCGCCGAGAGCGCGGCGCGCAGCAGCGGCGACGCGCCGAAACGTAGATCGCCATTGCCGGAAAGTTTTAGCGCGCGCTCTTCCGCGCCGTAGGTCATTTCGAGCGCTTCAAGCCGCGCGGCCGAGGGATCGGCCTTGACGCGGGACGTGACGCGCCAGGGCGGCGGCGACTCATCGCTGCCAGCCCTTCGCCCGAGCGGACTGGCCAGCGTCACCGCACCTTCAAAGCGCGGCGCGCGCGCCTCGAACGCGAGCACACCGTCGAGATCGACCGAGAGCGTCCGCGGGCCGGGATCGATATTGACATGAACGCGGGTGCCGTTGCCGTCGGTCGTCTGGCCCGATGAGACTCGAAACGGGTAGCGCGTGCCCGACAGCACGAAGTTGCCATCGCCGCGGATCGAACCCGCCAGCAAACGCACATCGCCGGAAAAGGCGATGTCGCTCAGTTCGAGCGTGCCGCGGCTGCCCGCATCATGCAGGGCTATACGGCCGGTGAGATTCAGGCGATCGATCGCCAGCGAGCCCAGATTGAACGTTCCGGTTGAGGCCGGCCAGTCGATCCGGCCCTTCGGATCGAGGCCGAGGTCGAGTGACATGCCGTTGATCGTCAGTTCCGTGGCGCGCACTTCGCCGCGCATCAACGAACCCAGGCTGAACTCCACGTCGAGCTTGTCGGCGCGAACCTTGCCGAGATCGTTGGCGCCGCCGACCACCACCGAGCGCAACTGCAACGACGGCGCCGGCAACAGCCGCGCGTCGAGCTTGCCGCCCACGCGTACCGGTGCGCCGATGATCCTTGTCGCCTCGGCCTCGAATTGCGGGCGGAACTGATTCCAGTCGATGAAATACGGCCCGACGAGCGCGGCCACTAGCGCAATGATGAAGGCTATTGCCAGGCCGAGCAGCGTCGTCTGCACGGTTTCTCCCCTTGAAGGCGCCCCGGCACAGACCGCGCCACGCGAACTCAGGGCCGGAGCAGCCCAATATATAGAGAGAAGTGTGGCGAAGTCACAGCGGTATGACCGCCGGAGCCCATCCGGTGCCGATTAATCAGCGCCGGGGCAAACGCCAGGCCGCTGCGGTCACCAGCTTGCGGGAAGACGCTTCACACCGCGCAGCACGAAGGTCGGCCGCCATTCCGGGTTCACCGCGTCATCCAGCCGCAGGTCGGGAATCCGGCGCAGCAGGGTCGACATCGCGATCTCCGCCTCGATGCGCGCCAACTGGGCGCCGAGGCAGAAGTGAATGCCACCACCAAAGGACAGCGGCCGCACATTGGGACGGGTGATATCTAGGCGCTCGGGGTGATCGGGATAGACCGCCGGGTCGTGATTGGCCGAGCCCAAGAGGCACAGCACGGTTTCACCCTTTGGAATGCGCTTGCCGCCGAGGTCGTCGATGTCTTCCAGCGCCACCCGGCCGGTCATCTGCACCGAGGAATCGTAGCGCAGGAACTCCTCGATGGCGGTGGTGATGAGCTCAGGTTTGGCTTTGAGTAGCGCAAGCTGGTCGGGATTGCGATGCAAGGCCAGCAGGCCGTTGCCAATCAGGTTGACGGTCGTTTCATGGCCGGCGCCGAACAGCAGGATGATATTGGCGGTCAGTTCCTCGTTGGAGAGCTTGTTGCCGTCCTCCTCGGCCTGCACCAGCTGCGTGGTCAGATCGTCGCCGGGATTCTTCCGCCGCAACTCGAACAATTGCTGGAAATACATCGCAGACATCACGCTGCCGGCGTTGGCCTCCTTGATCTCTTCCGGCGACAGCGGCACCGGATCGAGAATGCGGCCACCCACGCGCGCCCTGGTATAAAACGCCTCGCGATGCTCTTCGGGGATCCCGAGCATGTCGCAGATGATGGTGACCGGCAGGCGGAATGCGAAATCCTCGATCAGATCCATTTTCCCCTGGGGAATGATGCGGTCGAGCGTCTCATCGACGATCTGCTGGATGCGCGGGCGCATGTCCTCGACCCGGCGCGCGGTGAACGCCTTCACCACCAGCCCGCGCAGGCGGGTGTGGTCGGGCGGATCCTGCTGCAGCATCATGTGGCTCAAGCTGCGGAAGGCTGGTTCCTCCATGATCTTGGGCCCATAGCGTCGGATCGTGCGCTCGACATGTTCCTTGCCAAAGCGCTTGTCGCGCAGCACCAGGCTGGCCTCGGCGTGCCGGCTGGCGACGAACACGCCGAGCGGCGTGAGATGCACCGGATCGGTGGTGCGTAGCCGCTCGTAACGTGGATAGGGATTGCGGATGAATTCCGGCGACAATGGATTGAAAAGCGGTTCGCTCGTCGCAGCCTGAACATGCCCGTTCATGGTGACCTCGGTTGGTTTCCACACCGATTTTATTATGAGCGTATCGGGCGTCCGCACAGATCCGAGCACCACAACTCGATACACTATTGTATCGAGTTGCATTTTGACCTAAAATGGCAGGATGTCAAGAGTCCGAACCAGACCGACCCGGGACGAAACCTGCGAAAAGTTGTTCGAGGCGGCGGCGCGCGTGTTCGAGGAACAGGGCATCGGCGGCGCCAGCATCGAAACCATTGCGGCTGCGGCCGGCTTCACGCGCGGAGCGTTCTATTCGAACTTCAAGAGCAAGGACGAGTTGATCATCGCCATGCTCGAGGATGATGTCGAACAATCGACACGACGTCATCTCGATTTGCTGACCAGGCATAGGAACCTCGCGGATTTCATCGAAGCGATGAAGACCATGGATCGCAGCCAGCAGGATTCGCTCGGCCGCTCTCCGCTTTTGCACATGGAGATGGTTCTGTTCGTCGCCCGCGCCGAAAAGCGCCGGCCTGAACTCGCCAAACGGCTGCGCGCCGGGCGAAAACTGATCGCCGACATCATCGAAACCACATCGAAGAACAACGGCAAGGATCCAGGTCTCGCTCCGGCCTGGTGGGGGGCTATTGTTCTCGCGATGGAGGACGGCTTCCGCCTGCACCGCCTGATCGATCCGGAGACCACGCCGGCCGACAGTTTTCTGCGCGCGATCGGCGATCTGCACCGCGCCATCGGCGCTGGATCGGGCTGACGAGCTCAGCTTGCGCCCGGCTCACAAAGCGCAACTAATCCGGCACCGGAAACTTCACTTGATCCAATTCCGCCAACTGCCGCGCAGCCTGCTCCATATTTGGTCCAGTCACAGACTTAACGACCACCAAATTGGGTTCAAAAAATATACTTCCGCGCTCCAGCTAACTCGCTATCTCTTGGCCGAGCCGCACAGGATCGTAGAAGATTAACTGGTAACACTTTCCGGAGACGATCATCACCGCCCCGGGAAACCAGCCTTTTGCCTCTACTTCCCATTCACGGTCCGCAAAGTCTGCGGGTAGCACAAACGAAAAATCAGACATGATGCACCTTGTGCAGTTGCCCCGCGACCGCGCAAATCTTGCGTGGCGATGCCTGCCAGATCGCGATCGCCGACAACATGCTGACCGCAATTCCGATCGCAAAGGCCAGCGTGTAACTGCCAAGAGGTCGTACAGGAGGCCAGTCGCCCACGGGCCGGCGGCACCGCCGGCCAGCGCCGCCAGCATGATGGTGCCGAAGATGCTGCCATACTGCTTGCCCTGGAAGATTTCGAGCACCACCGCGCCCATGATCGAGGTCAGGCCGTAACCGAGCGCGCCCTGGGTCAGGATCATGAGGTAGACCAGCGGCAGCACGGGCGCGTATTTCAGCCCGATCAGCGCCGCGAAGCAGATCGCAAAGCCGGCACAGCTCGCGGCCCATATCCATTCCCGCCCGATCCGGTCGGAGAGATGCCCGAGCCAGATCTGGCCGGGAATGCCGAGCAGGCTGACGACGCCGAGCGCCCAGACCGCGACATTCGGGCTGAAACCGATATCGAGCAGGAACTTGGTCTGGTGCACCTGCACCGCGTACCAGATGTACAGGCCGCAGAAATATCCGAGCGCGATCCACCAGAATCGCGCGGTACCAAGCGCGCGGCGCAGGGTCCAGTCGGTGCCGGCCCAGACGGGATCGACGATGTTGGACACCGGCTTCGCTGAGGTTGCCGTCGGCGCGGCATCGCCATCCGGCAGCAGCCCGATATCTTCGGGGCGCTTTCGCAGCAGCAGGTTGATCGGCGCCAGCACGACCAGCACAAGGATTCCCATCGCGGTGCAGGCGGTACGCCAACCGGTTTGCTCGATCATAAGCTGCACCCAGGGCAGCAGGGTCACCGAGCCGATGCCGACGCCTGCGAACGCCAACCCCATCGCGAGGCCACGGCGACGAATGAACCAGTTCGGCACGAACAGGGATTGGCCGGAATAGCCGAGACAGACGCTGCCCGCGCCGACCATCACCCCGATGGTGAGATAAAGATGCCATGGTTGCGTCGTCAGCGGCGCCAGCAGCAAGCCGACACCCATCAGCGCAACGCCGAGTTCCATCACCGCGCGCGGGCCATAGCGGTCCATCAAGCGCCCGATCAGCGGACTGACGGCACCAGACACCACAAAGCCAAACGAGAAGGCGCCCGCGGTGACGCCGCGTTCCCATCCGAACTCGGAGACGATGGGCGGAAAGAACAGCGAGAACGCGGTCCGCGCATTGACGCCGATCGCCATCGTTACGAACGTCACCGCGACGATCGTCCAGCCGTAAAAGAAGGGAAGACGCATCAGCCTGCGTATCGTTTCATTTGAAACTGTTCAAGCGCCGAATCCGGATCGCGCTCACGGCGTCGAGCGACGTCGCGTCCAATGATCGGCGTTGACCGCACCGACCGGGATCTCGCCCCCGATGATCTTTTCGACCTGGCGAACGGTTTCCAGCGACTGGCTCTCGATCGCGGGCGGCGTCAATCCGCCGATATGCGGCGTCGCGATCAGGTTTGGCAGTTTCGCCAACTCCGGCGTCGGCATCTGGTCCAGCGCGCGGCCGACATCCATCGCAGCGCCGGCGATGCGGTTCTCCCGCAACGCCGCGGTCAACGCCGCCTCGTCGACCAGATTGCCGCGTGACAGGTTGATGAAGAACGCATGCGGCTTCATCCGCGCCAGCGCCGCCTGTCCGATCAGATTCTCGGTTTTCTCGTTGGCGACCGCGAGGCACACGACATAGTCGGACCGCGCAAGCAGATCGTCGAGCGATACATGCGCGATATCAGGCTCGCTCACGGTCGCAAAGGGATCGGCGACCAGAACCTCCATGCCCAGCACCCTCGCAATCCCGGCCAAGTAGCGGCCGATGCTGCCATAGCCGATAATGCCGAGGCGGCTGCCGGCCAGTTGCCGGCCCATGATGATTTTCGGCTTCCGCCCGGCGTGGTAGTCGGCGCTCGCGCGCGAAACGCCGCGCGACAGGTCGACCATGAAGCCGAGCGCAAGCTCCGCCACCGACTGGACGAATCCGGGCCCGGCCCGGGTGACCAGCACGCCCACTTTGGAAGCGGCGTCGACATCGATGTTGCGGATGTCGACCGCGCAGCGAACAAAGGCGCGCAGTTTTGGCAGCCGCGGAAAAATCTCGCCGGGTCCCGCGGTGAGCCGGTCGGCGACGATGATATCGGCGTCACGCGCGGCCGCGATCAGGCCGAACGCATCCAGCGCGTCGTCGCCCTGATGCAACGACACTTGGGCAATCGCCTGCAATCCGTTCAGGCTGCGCTCGCCATAATATTGCGCCCTCGCCTGCGGCGTATGGGTTAGCAGGACTTTCACATCAGTTCCCATTTCATCTCAGTACCCGAAGGCGCGCGGCAGCGTCGTGCTGATGGAGGGCACGAAGGCGATCACCAGCAGGCACAACAGTAGCAGGCCGAGATAACCCATGATCGGCTTGATGGTCTGTTCGATCGGCACGTTGCCGATCAGGCAGGCGCCGTACAACCCAAGGCCGAGCGGCGGCGCGAACAGGCCGATCCCCATCGAAATCACCAGTACGACGCCGAAATGCAGGGGATCGATGCCGAGCTTGACCGCCACCGGCAACAGCAGCGGCCCGAAGATGATTAGAGCGGCTGCACCTTCCAGCACCGAGCCCATCACGATCAGCACCACGATCGACAGCAGCATGAACAGCCAGACGCCCTGCGAGCCCGACAGCGAGAGCATGATGTCGCCGACCGCATGCGGTACCTGCTGCAGGGTGAGAATGAATGCCAGCGATTGCGCGGCCGCGACGATGAACAGCACCAACCCCGAACGCGTCGCCGATTGCACGAAACTGTGCGCCGCCGCCTTGAAGCTGAGCTCGCGGAACACGATGCTGCCGATCACGATGGCATAGACCGCGGCAAAGGCCGAGATTTCGGTCGCGGTCGCAAAACCGCTCTTGAAGCCGAAGAAGATCATGAAGATCAGCCCGAACGAGGCGATCGCGCCGCTCCAGAGGCCGGAGACGGGAATGCGTGGCTCGGTCTCTTCGACCGGTTCAGCACGTTTTCCGAGAATGATGCAGAGCACGATCAGCGCCAGCGCCATCAAGCCGGCGGGCAATATGCCGGCAACGAACAGGCCGCCAATCGACAGATTGGCGACGAAGCCGAGGATGATCAGGTTGATGCAGGGCGGAATGGTTTCCGCCATCACGGCAGACGCCGCCAGCAACGCCACCGCGCTGCCGGGATTTTGCCGGGAACGCCGTGCGGCCGGGATCAGCACTGAGCCCACGGCTGCGACATCGGCCATCTTGGAGCCGGAGATGCCCGAGAACAGCACCATCGACGTCACCATCACGACATTCAGCCCGCCGCGCATGCGGCCGACCGCTCGCTGCAGCAGTTCGATGAGGCGAACCGACATGCCGTTGGCTTCCATCAGATAGCCGACAAGAATGAAGAAGGGGATCGCCAGCAGCACGAAATTGTCGATGCCGCGCGCCATCTGCTGCGCGAAGATGACGCCGGGCAACGTGCCCTCTACCCAGATGAAGATCAGCGCCGCCAGCGCCAGCGCAAAGCCGATCGGCAATCCGCCGAACAGCGTGAGGAAAAAGCCGACCAGCATCAGCGTGTTCGATGACGGCACCGAGGAAGGCGACAGGAAATCCCACGTCAGGTAGACGCCGACGATAATCCCTGTCGCAATGATGCCGGCGAGCATGTCGCGGACCGGACGCGCGCAAAACAGCTCGAACGCGAACACCGTCATGAACAGCGCGCCGATCCCCATCGGATAGAAGGTCCACTCCAGCGGCAGTCCGGAGCCGGAAGTTTGCCCCGTGGTGAGCCATCCCATCTTGATGCCGTTGTAGGCGACGTAGCCGGCAATGATCGTGACCAGCAGCGCGCCGATGGCATCGACCGCGCGCCTAATGCCGCCCGGCAACATGTCGATGAAGAACGCAACGCCGAGATTTTCACTTCGCGCCAGTGCGCTGGCGGCGCCGAAGAAGCTCGATCCCACCATCAGGCCACGCGCGACATCGTCGGCCCATTCGACCGGCGCGTTGAACAGGAAACGCAGCAGGACGGACACGCAGACGACCAGGAGATCGGCGACCAAAAGCATCGCCGCCGTGACGTCGCTCACCGCGAGCAGCGCCGCTGATATCCGTTGGCCGCCGCTTGGCGCATGTACGGCGACTGACATGGCCTGTGACCTCAGGCCTGCGTCGCGCGGATCATGTCCACCACGGGTTTCGCTTCGGGCCGCGCCTTGATGAAATTGTCGGTCTGGACAAGCACGCGCTTGCGGAACGCGTCCTTGTCGCATTCGACAATCGTGACGCCCTTGTCCACGAGATTCCTGAGCGCTTCCTTCTCCATTTCAAGACCGTGCGCGCGGGTATCGACCGCCGCCTTCCTGGCGGCGTCGAGGAATCCTTCACGCAGCTTCGGATCCATCCGGTTGAACGTCGCTTCGCTGAAATAGGTCGCAAGCGGCGAGAAATTATGCTGCGTCAGCGCGTAGTGCTTGGAGGTTTCGTAGAACTTGCTGGCGAGGATGGTCGGCGGGTCATGCTCGAGCCCGTCGAGCACGCCGGCCTGCAAGGCCGTGTAGATTTCACCAAACGCCAGCGGCGTCGCGGCCGCGCCCATCAGGCGAAGGCACTCGGTAATGACGGGATTGGGCAGGGTTCTGATCTTGAGACCGGCCAGATCTTCGGGACCTTTGACGGGTTTCTTGGCGAGCACGCTGCGCGAACCGAAATTATAGGCCCAGGAGATGATGCGGATGCTTGCGCCCTTGAGCAGCGCGTCCTCAATCGGCTTGGCGGCGCCGGCATCGAACGCCTTGGTCTGCTGCGGAAAGCTGGTGAAGAGATAGCCAAGGTCGAAGGTGCCGACCAGCGGCACCAGATTGGCCGAGATCGACGAACCCGACACCATAAGGTCGATGACGCCAAGCTTGACCGAATTGATGACGTCGATTTCCTGGCCGAGCTGGTTGTCCGGAAAGAAGGTAACCTCGACCTGCTCGCCGAGCCCGTTCGCCTTCAGATATTTGACCAGATTGTCGTAGTAAACGCGGCCATTGGCGTATTTGGGATCGTTCGGCAGCGACGACGAGCATTTCATTTTCAGCGTGGCGGCCTCTGCCCGGGCCGGCGACAGCACGAGGCCTGCCGCCACCGCCTGTGATGATTGCAGGAACACGCGCCGGCTGATGGGCACAGTCTTCATGGCGTTTTTCTCCCCAAGCGAGTTTCTTGTTGCGCCGCTGATAACGATGCGGCCGATCTATTTGTCCAAATGTATGACAAAAAGGAAACGGCGCGCAAGGGTGCTTGTAAAAAACCTTGTGAGCACCATGTGGCGCGCGCGGATTGGTACTGCGCAACCGCCGAACGTCTATTTGGTCCGGGCGATGGTGGTGCCGTCCCAATCTTCGCCGGCCGGATTCTCGAGCTGCTGCTTGCAGCGCTCGATCATGACCGATGACGCCGCGTCGTCCTTGCGGATTTGCTTTGCCCGTTCGAACGCGGCGACCGCGGCGGTGAACTCGCGCGAGCGCCACGCGGCCAGGCCAGCTTCATAGGCCGCCACCCAGTCCGGCGCGCCTCCGGGCTCATCCGCCATGGCCAGCAATTCGTAGATTTGCAAACCCCCGGCGCGACCATAGACCGCAAGCCGATCGAGTTCGCGCACCACGATACGGTCACCGGCCAGGCGTCGCGTCTCGGGACCGATGATGATGGTGGAGCCGTAAACCTTGTTGGTGCTCTCCAGCCGGCTTGCGATATTCACGGCGTCGCCGATCACGGTGTAATTCAGCCGGACTTCCGATCCGATATTGCCGACCAACATGTCGCCGGAATTGATGCCGATGCGGATTTTGACCGGCTGGCCGTGGTCGTCGACAAGGTCCGCCTCGCCCATGGCGCGCTGGCACGCCAGAGCGGCGCGGCAGCAATCGACGGCGTGATCCGGATTGGGCGCCGGCGCACCCCAAAACGCCATCACGGCATCGCCGATGAATTTGTCGATGGTGCCGCCGGCCTCCTGAATCTGCGCCGAGACGGAATCGAAATAGCGCGACAGCAGCGGAATGATGCGGTCGCCGAGCCGCTCCGACATGCCGGTAAAGCCGGCGAGATCGATGAACATTACGCTCATCGGCCGCACCGCGCCGCCGAGGCGCGCGCCGTTGCCGTCGCTGATCAGGCGCTTCACAAGGTCGGCGGGGATGTATTTCCTGAACGCGGCAAGCCCCTGCGCCATATCGCCGATGGCGCCGGAGAGGTTTTCGATCTCGGTCAGCCGCGACGGATGTCGCTCGACCTTGTCCAGATCGAAGCGCTCGACATGCCGGATCTCGCCCACCACCTTGATCAGGGGGGCCGCGATCAGGCGCTGGGCCAGCCATGCCGACAACACCCCGGCAAACACGATCAGGACCGCCAGGCCAATCAGCAATTTCCGGATCGTCATCTGCACCGGCCCGAGAAATTCCGACTCCGGCACCACGGTCACCAGCGACCAGCCCGGGAACGAGATCGGCGTCAGCACCGCCTGATAGACCTTGCCGTCCCGCGTCACCTGGCGATGCAGCGCCTCGCCCTCGCCGGGATTGTAGGCGCTGCCGGCGCTGCGGATCGCCTCCACGGCAACCGGAAACAGCGGGTGATCGGTCTTCAGCGCCATCACCTCGCTGGCGTTCGGATCGGGGGCCGCTACCACGCCGCCTTCACGATCGAGAATGAACGCGCCGGCGGATTTTCCGACCGTAAGCTGCGACAGGAAATTCGACACGCGTGTCAGTTCGATGATGATGGCGATGACACCGGCCGGCTTCTGATCGATTTCGATCGGCGCCGCGAAGGCCGCGGCCAGCCGTTCGCCATTGGGATGCGTGGTCAACGTCGACCAGTGCTCGTCATTGGAGCGGATCGCTTCGCGAAACCATTCCTGATCGGTGACGGAATAGTTGGTATCTTCGACACGGCTCGACTTGAGCCGCAAATCGTCGCTGACATATTCCCAGCGGTTTGTCCTGATTTTGCCGTCGCCGGTGATCTCGATCATTTCGATCACGCCATCGCCGAGCTTGTGTCCGGCAAAGAACGCGCCATCCGGCCATGCGAACGCCACCCAGGAAATGGTCGGTTGCGACCGCAATTGTGAAAGGAATACAACCTCGCGCTTGCCGGCGTCGCGCGCTTCGAACACTTTTTCGACCAACAGCGTGCGCACCGCCATCATCGACGAACGCGCTTCCGTGGTGATCGACTGCAGCTCGTCGCCGACCGCGGATACGATCTGGTCGTTGATGGTATCGGCAAGGGTCTGGCTGACCTGCTGGGCGGTGCGCCACCACAACAGATGCACGCCGACGGCGCTGACGACAATCGACGTCAGGACGAGGGCTGAGATGGCGCTGCGGATGCCGATGCGCATGCAGGGGTCCTGGCTTGCGGGCTTGCTACCGAAATACGGAACCATACTAGCGTTAGTTTCACCGTCGCGGCCATCCCGGCTCGCCGGACACGGCTCTGTGACCACAGTTGAACCGGAACGCGACGAAACTTGCCGGTTGCCTGTTCCGTACAGGCAAAGACAGCGCTATGCCTTGCGGTAATTCTCGAAGGTCATGCAATGCACGATGTTTCCATCCCGGCGGCCCTGATTGCCGGTCTCGTCAGCTTCCTGTCGCCCTGCGTGCTGCCGCTGGTGCCCCCCTATCTGATTTACCTGACCGGCGCGACCATCGAGCACGTCAACAATGACGAGGCGACGGCTGCCTCAAAGCGCGCGGTGATGGCCTCGGCGCTGATGTTCGTGCTCGGCTTTTCCACGGTGTTCGTGGCGCTCGGCGCCAGCGCGTCCTTTATCGGTGGCCTGATCCGCGCATGGTCGGCCGAACTCTCAATTCTGGCGGGCATCGTCATCATCGTGATGGGCCTGCATTTCCTGGGACTGACCCGGATCGGATTGTTGATGCGCGAAGGACGGCTGACCGCGCCGAAGCCGGTCGGGCTATGGGGCGCCTATGTCATGGGGCTCGCCTTCGCCTTCGGCTGGACCCCCTGCATCGGGCCGATCCTCGCGGCGATCCTGTCGATTGCGGCCGCCGAGGCCACGGTGACCAAGGGCGCCGGCCTGCTCGCGGTCTATTCCGCCGGGCTGGGAATTCCGTTCCTGTTGGCGGCCTTCATGATCGAACAATTCTCATCGCTGTTTGCGCGGATGAAGCGGCATCTCGACTCGGTCGAGCGCGCCATGGGCGTATTGATGGTGATTACCGGCATCGGTTTCTTGACCGGCGCCGTCTCCAGCATCAGCATCTGGCTGCTTGAGACTTTCCCCGCACTGCAAAATTTCGGCTAAGGCCTCGTAACAAGCTGGCCGGCCGCTGCGAAACTCCTGCCAAGACCATGTTGCCGCCATCGCAACCGTCGCGTTTTTCGCTCGCACTGGATTTGAAGAGGCCGCCGGTCGCGGTTTCGCACAATGACAATACTTAGAGGGGGGTTCGTATGAATTTTATCGTCAATCTTCTGATCCTGTTGCCGGCGCAGATCGCTTCGTATTTCTCCTGGGCAGGCCCCCTGATCATGCGGCTGATCGTCGGCTACACCTTCATGATGACCGGCTGGGGCAAGCTCACAAACCTGGCGCAGGTCACCGAGAATTTCATCGGATGGGGTATCCCTTTTCCAAAGATCCTCACCCCCTTCGTGTCAGGCGTGGAATGTTTTGGCGGCGCCATGCTGATCCTCGGCCTGTTCACCAGGATTCCCGCAGCGATGCTGGCGGTGGTCATGCTGGTCGCCATCAGGTCGGCGAAATGGGGCGATGTCGATTCGCTGGAGACGCTGCTTGGCTTCGAGGAAATGACCTATTTCGCGGCCTTCATGTGGCTAGCGATCGTTGGCCCCGGCGCCGCCTCGCTCGACCGGCTGCTGGTGAATGCGGCCGGGCATCCCGACGCATCGACCTGAGGATCGGTCTTTGCCGCGATCTCACAATGCCGTGACATCGCGGAGAGTCTGAGCCCGGATTTTGGCGTGTGCGTAGCTGGCGAAACACCAGCCTTCGGAAGCCGCCATGAAATTCGTCCGTCTTGTCGCCTTCGCCCTTGCCGCGCTCGTGGCGGGTCCGTGCCTCGCATCTGATGGACCCAAATGGAGCGACTGGGGCGACGACCTGTTCACCCGCGCCGCAGTCGAGAAGCGCTTCGTGATCCTCGATCTCGAGGCGGTGTGGTGCCACTGGTGCCACGTCATGGAAAAGACCACCTACGCGAATCCAGAAGTGCGGGAATTGCTGGCCTCGAAATATCTGCCGGTCCGCGTCGACCAGGACGCCAACCCGGATTTATCTAGCCGCTATGGCGACTGGGGCTGGCCGGCGACGATCGTGTTCGGCCCTGATGGCACCGAGATCGCCAAGATCAGGGGCTATATCGAGCCGGAGCGGATGCAGGCACTGCTCCAGGCCATCATCGACGATCCCTCGCCCGGGCCTTCGGTCGGCGAGGTTTTTGAGGTCAAACCATCTGCGTCAGCCTTTCTCAGCAAGCAACAGCGCGCGGAACTGACCAGGAATTTCGACGGATCCTATGACGAGAAGCTCGGCGGCTGGGGCGAGAACCAGAAGTATATCGACGCCGACAGCATGGACCTCGCCATCACCCGCGCCGAGGCCGGCGACGCCACCGCGATCAAGCACGCCCGGCAGACGCTGGACGCCGCGATCGCGCTGATCGATCCGGTGTGGGGCGGCGTATTTCAATATTCCGAAGCCGGCTCGTGGAGCCACCCGCATTTCGAAAAGATCATGTCGTTCCAGGCGCAATATCTGCGGCAGTACAGCCAGGCCTATGCACTGTGGAAGGATCCGAAATATCTCGCCGCCGCGCGCGACATCGAGCGCTATCTGGCAGGATTCCTCTCAAGCCCCGACGGCGCGTTCTATGTCAGCCAGGATGCCGATCTCGATCACGACACCGACGGGCACAAATATTACGTGCTTTCAGACGCCGAGCGCCGCAAGCTCGGCATGCCGCGTGTCGACAAGAATTTGTACGCGCGCGAAAACGGCTGGGCGATCTCCGCTCTCGCCGCCTATTTCGACGTCACCAACGATCCCAAGGTGCTTGCGATCGCCGAACGGGCGGCGAAATGGGTGATCGCCAATCGCGCGCTGCCGAATGGTGGGTTTCGTCATGGCGCGAAGGATCGCGGCGGACCATTTCTCGGCGATACGCTGGCGATGGGGCAGGCCTTCCTCGATCTCTACGTCGCCACCGGCAACCGCGACTGGCTCACCTCTGCCGGCAAGGCCGGCGATTTCGTCGCGACCTTCCGGGACGAGGCCGGCGGCTTTGTGACCTCGAAGACTTCGGAAGGCAAAACCGGCGTGCTCGCCAAGCCTGCAAAGCTGATGGATGACCAGGTGCAGGTCGCCCGCTTGATGAACCTGCTCAATCGCTACTACGGCAACGCGACCTACCGCGAGCATTCCTCGCACGCGATGCGCTATCTGGGCAGCGCATCGGCCGAGATGATGCGCCCCCTGCCCGGCGTGCTGCTCGCCGACGAAGAACTCGCGGTCGAGCCGACGCACATGACGATCGTCGGACACAAGGACGCGCCCCGCGCGCAGTCCCTGCACGCCTCCGCCCGCGCGCTGCCGGCCCGCTACAAGCGCCTGGAGTGGCTCGACTTACGCGAGGGCAAGCTGCCCAACCCCGATGTCGAATATCCCGATCTCGGCGAGCCCGCGGCATTCGCCTGCAGCAACCGCATCTGCTCGCTTCCCTCCTTCAATGCCGAGGAGCTCCAGGCCACGGTGAAGCAGATGGCGAAGCTGAAGCCTTCGCAGGCGTCGTCGAACTAAATCTCATTGTGCAACGCAACGTAAACTGTGCCGAAGGATCGCCTAACCGATTGAAGCTGCGCGCTTTCTCGACCACCCGGCACGCCGCGCCCGGATTCCCACGCATAACGAAATACTCTCAAGGAGGCGGTGTTAGACATGGACGGGCTGTCCAACGTCAAAAGAAGAAAATTATCTTTCGAAACTCTGTAACCAAATCGCCTGATACCCCGTAGCTGCTATCGGATGAGTATTCAAATCACTGGGCTTAGCGGCCTCCGCGCAAGCCACCGCGATCTGATTGGCATCCGTTACTTCCCTGCGTTGTGCGGGCCGGTGATCTCCCGATCATCGGATGCTCACGGCGTCACATTTGTCATTAAACAATCATCGAGGAGATCGTTATGAAATTGAATTCCAAATCCGGTGCGACGCTCGCTGCTGCCGCTGCCACCTTGTTCCTCGCCGGCTCCGTCGTGTCGAGCGTGTCGACGCCTGCGAACGCCGCCGACGGCAAGTGCATGGCAGGCAACGCCTGCAAGGGCCAGAGCGCCTGCAAGGGCGGCGCGAATTCCTGCAAGGGCCAGAACGCTTGCAAGGGCACCGGCTTCTCGATGACGTCGGAGAAGGCTTGCGCCGCCATGGGCGCGAAGTTCGTCAAGGGTTGATCGTACCGAACTGACGCATAGGGGGGCCCGGCATCGACGCCGGGCCTCATTGTTTAGACTTATCAATGGCCGATCATTAAAATAAATTCAGGCGGCCGTGTAACCAACCCGAACCCACCGCGTAGTTATCGCTGGGTGCAGCCTGTCAGTCCTGACTGTCGCGACTTTGCGGGTGGTGCACCGTCACACTTCTTTTCTCTGGAGGAAATGCTCATGAAGATGACTTCCAAGTCCGGCGCCGCGATTGCCGCCGCTGCGGCCACCTTGTTCCTGGCCGGCGCGACCATGTCGACCGTCACCTACGCCGCCGGCGAAGGTAAGTGCGTCGGCGCCAACGCCTGCAAGGGCCAGAGCGCCTGCAAGGGCGGCAACCATTCCTGCAAGGGCCAGAACGCCTGCAAGGGTCAGGGCTTCTCCGCCATGACCAAGGACAAGTGCGACGCCGCCAAGGGCAAGTACGAGCCGGCCTAAATCGACGGCAATCCGGATCGGGGCCCGGTGTATGCCGGGCCTCCTTTCCGTGATAATTTGAGGCAATACCCATCGCCTTGATTGGCGGTGCCCCGAGCGGAGACGACATGAACGTCGCAAGCAGATTGCACAACTCCCCGGCGGCGGCGCGTGCAGAGCGCCCGATACAATCGGCCAAGCCACCGTTCCTCGGCTTCGGTCTCGGTCTGCGCGCGCAACATTACGACGAAATCCTAAAGGGCAATCCGCCGATCGACTGGTTCGAGGTCATCAGCGAAAACTACATGCTGCCGGGCGGCCAGCCGCTGCGCACGCTGGACCGGATCTGCGAACGCTATCCCGTCGTGATGCACGGCGTGTCGCTGTCGATCGCATCGACCGCCCCGCCCAATTTCGAATATCTGCAAGGCCTGAAAGACCTCGCCAAACGCGTCGAGCCGAAATGGGTCTCCGACCATCTGTGCTGGACCGGCGTGCACGGCAAGAACCTGCACGATCTGCTGCCGATCCCATACACCAACGAGGCGCTCGACCACGTCGTCAGCCGCGTTCAACTGGTGCAGGATTTCCTCGGCCGCGCCATCGTGCTCGAGAACGTCTCGACCTACATCCAGTTCGACAATTCCGAAATGACGGAATGGGAATTCCTTTCAGAGTTGTCGCGCCGCTCCGGATGCTGGCTGCTGTTCGACGTCAACAATGTCTATGTCAGCGCGTTCAACCACGGCTACGATCCGATGACGTTCCTCAACGGGATTCCGCCCGATAGGGTCGTGCAGTTTCACATGGCCGGCCACAGCCACATGGGTACCCACATCATCGACACCCACGACCATCCGGTGTGCGAGGATGTCTGGGATCTCTATGTCGCGGCGCTGAAGCGCTTCGGCCGGGTCTCGACCATGATCGAGCGCGACGACAACATCCCGCCGCTCGACGAACTTCTTTTGGAGGTGAGCCGCACGCGTGAGATCGCCGAGAAGGTCTTGCCGCCATTGGGCAAGCACGCGGGATGAGCGACTTCGCGCGGCAGCAGGCCGATTTTCAACGGGGCATTCTGACCGACGACGATACGGTGCTGGCCGAAATCCTCGACAGCCCACGGGAGAAGCGCGAGACGCTGTACGGTGTGTATCGTTACGCCTATGGCTCGCGGCTGGTCGAGGCGATGCGCAACGACCACGAACTGCTGCATCTCTATCTCGGCGACGAGATGTTCGACGAGATGGGACATGCCTACGTCAAGGCACGTCCGTCGGAACATCCGAACCTGCGCTGGTTCTCGCAAGGCCTGCCGGAGTTCCTGAAATCGGCCGAGCCCTATTGCAATCATCCGGCGCTGTCCGATCTCGCCGCGCTGGAGAAGGCGCTCAACGACGCCTTCGACGCCGCGGAAGGACCGGTGCTGGAACTCACCGCCATGGTGGCATTTGCGCCGGAAGCCTGGCCCGGTCTCAAATTCCAGCCGCATCCCAGCGCGGCGAGACTCGATCTTTCGACCAACGCCTCCGCGATCTGGCTGGCGCTTAAGAACGATGAAACCCCGCCGGATGCTGCTGCGCTGGAAGAACCTTCGCGTTTGCTGATCTGGCGCCAGGACGTGACCCCGATGTTCCGTGAACTCCCCCCGGAGGAAGCGATGATGTGGGACGAGACCGCGAACGGAATTCCATTCGGTGTTCTCTGCGAGATGCTCGCGACCTATGACGACCCCGACGGCGCGGCAGCGCGCGGCGCGAGCTATCTGCATGGCTGGATTGCATCAGGACTTCTGACGGCTGTTTCCGCCGAATAGCAAAGGCCCTCACCATGGGCACGGATACGAACCGCAACTTTATTGAACACATGACCTGGGACGAGGTCGCACGGCACATCGCCAGCGGTGCGGCCGCGATTTTGCCGATCGGCGCCGCCGCCAAACAACACGGTTTCCACTTGCCCCTCAACACCGACCGCGTCCAGGCCGAATGGCTCGCCGGCCGGCTGGCCGAGCGAATCGACGCGCTGATCTGGCCGACGCTGACTTACGGATATTATCCGGCCTTCGTCGCCTACAAGGGCAGCAGCAGCCTGTCGGCCGCGACCTTCGAAGCCGTCGTGCATGAGATTGCGGCGGAGATCATCGGAGGCGGTTGCCGAAAGCTGTTCGTGCTCAACACCGGAATCAGCACGCTGGCCCCGGTCGAACGCGCGCTCGCGCGTCTGGATGCCGACAAGATCATGCATCTGCGGATTCATGAAGGCCCGCGCTATCGCCGGGCCGCGGAACAGCTTACCGAGCAGAGCCACGGCAGCCATGCGGATGAACTCGAGACCTCGCTGATGCTGGCGCTGGCGCCGCAGCTGGTCGACATGGCACGCGCCGAGCCGAGCCCGGCCCTTGGATGTGAGGCGCCCGGCCCGCTGACACCATCGGACGCGAATTCACCGAATTATAGCCGCTCCGGAAGCTACGGCGACCCGACACTGGCAACGTCGGCCAAGGGCGAAATCCTGCTCGCCGCTGTTCTCGACGATCTCAGGGAACAGGCGGCCGCGTTCATCGCTGAAGGAGGCGTCGTGAAGCAACGATCGGGCGCGATCCGAAGCGTGTCGCGATGAGAAAGGCCAGCGCCATCAGCTGGATCGTCGTGGCCTCGATCGTCGCCGCCATGCTGGCGAGCGCCATCTCGTTCCGCGCCGACGCGCAATCGGAATATATGCGCGGCGATCGGATGCCGTACGATGCGTTCGACCGGCTGCCCAGGACCGATCTGGAAATTGCCGGCAGCACCATCCATGTCGGCTTCGCCCCCGGCGACATGACATTACCCAAAGAAAAAGTGCTGGACTGGATCAGGATGTCTGCGAAGGCGGTCGCGACCTATTACGGCCGGTTTCCCGTCGACTCGCTGCGGCTGCTGCTGGTGCCGGTCGATGGCGCCCGCATCCGCGGTGGAACCACCTGGGGCTATCGCGGCGCCGCCATTCGCATACCCATCGGCCGCGAGTCGACCGAGGATGTTTTGCGGCATGATTGGGTAATGGTGCACGAGATGGTGCACACCGCCCTGCCCGACGTGGACGATCGCTATGCATGGTTGTCGGAAGGACTGGCTGTCTATGTCGAACCGGTGGCGCGGGTGCAGGCCGGCGATCTCACGGCGGCGGAGATCTGGCAGGCGATGATGCGCGACATGCCGAAGGGCCTGCCGCAGGCCGGCGATCAGGGCCTCGACAATACCGACACCTGGGGCCGGAAATATTGGGGCGGCGCGATGTTCTGCCTGCTCGCCGATATCGAAATCCGCAAGCGAACGAACAACCGGTTTGGATTGCAGGACGCGATGCGCGGAGTCATCGCGGCCGGCGGCAATCACGAAAAGGACTGGTCGCTCGATCGTGTGCTCGCCACCGCCGACAAGGCGGTCGGCCTGGACGTGCTGACAAGGCTTCACAACGAGATGGGGCCAAAACCCGTGACGCCCGATCTCGCCGGTCTCTGGCGCGACCTCGGCCTGAAGCCGCAAGGCGAAAGCCTCGCATTCGACGACACCGCGCCGCTGGCTGCGATCCGCAAGGCCATCACGGAGCCCCGCGCGAAATAGCGGTCCCTGATCGCTGGCTTTTGGCCGCGCGATGTCCGAATATTTCCGGGAGCTTGCTCTTTCGCGTGAACCCGGAATGGTCGAAGACACAGCAAAAGCCAACTGGCCGATCTTCCGCTCGCTGGCTTCGTTCCAGACGGGCGATGTACCGGGCGATCTGATCGCCGGCCTGACGCTGGCGGCGATCGCGATCCCTGAGCAGATGGCGACTGCCCGGCTCGGCAGCTTCTCGCCGCAGATCGGCTTTTTCGCGTTCATCGCGGGATCGCTGGGATTTGCCGCGCTCGGAAGCAACCGCTTCCTGTCCTGCGGCGCCGATTCCACGATCACACCGATCTTCGCGGGCGGACTAGTTTTGATGGCCGCCTCCGGTTCGGCCGACTATCAGGCACTTGCAATGGCGCTGGCGTTGCTGGTTGGTGCGATCCTCGTCGCGGGCAGCCTGTTCCGGCTGGGCTGGATCGCCAATCTGTTGTCGACGCCGGTGACGACGGGTTTCCTCGCCGGCATCTCCGTGCACATTCTGGTGTCGCAAATGCCCGGCGTGCTCGGCTTGCCCACGCCGAACGGGCCGATGCTCGAGCGCATCGCTGTACTCGCGCGGCATCTCGGCGAAGCCAACATTTTCACGATCTGCATCGGATTTGGCGTGCTGGCCGTGGTCGTGGGATCGGAGGCCGTCAGCGCCAAAATTCCCGGTGCGCTGATCGGACTGATCGCGGCAACTGCCGCGGTGATCTGGGCCGGCCTCGAAAGCAGGGGCGTCAGCGTGGTCGGGACCGTTCCGGCAACGCTGCCAAAGCCGTCCCTTCCGGACATTTCGCCCGAGCAATGGGTCAAGCTGCTGCCATTGGCTTTCCTGATCGCCATCGTCGTGATGGTGCAGACGGCGGCAACCACGCGCGCCTTCCCGTCCGATCCCGATCAGCCCGCCGATGTCGATCGCGACTTTCTCGGCGCCGGCGCTGGCAGTCTTCTCGCCGGCCTGTTCGGCGCGTTTCCGGTGAATGCGAGTCCGCCGCGGACGGCCATCGTGTCCGAGACCGGTGGCCGCTCGCAACTGTCAGGGCTGTTCGCCGCCGCAATCGTTCTGGCGCTGCTGGCGTTTGGCGCCACACTATTGCAGCATGTTCCGAACGCGGCGCTCGGCGGCGTGCTGCTGTTCGTGGCGCTGCGGATTATTCGCCTCAACCAGATCGTTGCGATCTATCGCCAGTCGTTCGGCGAGTTCTTGCTGATCGTCGCCACGGCCGCTGCGATCATCGTGCTGCCGATCGAGCAAGGCGTCGCCGTCGGTATCGCGCTCTCGCTGCTGCATGGCATCTGGAGCACGACGCGGGCGAGATTGATTCAATTCGATCGCGTGCCGGACACCACGATCTGGTGGCCGGCCAATCCGAACATGCCGGGCGAGCGCAATCCTGATGTCGCCGTGGTCGGCCTGCAGGCGCCGTTGTCGTTCCTCAACGCACAGAATTTCCGCGGCGACGTGCTGAACGTTGTAAAGACTTCGAGACCCCGGCTGCTGGTGCTGGAAGCCAGCGGCATCCTGGAGATCGACTTCACCGCGGCGCAGGTCCTGCTCGATTTGATCCGGGAATGCCGCGCGAGCGGCGTCACCGTCGCCATGGCCCGCCTGGAATCGACACGGGCGCAGGAAGCGTTCGAGCGCTTTGAGATCTACGACGTCCTGCCAAGGGACCACATCTTCTTCAGCGTCGACGAGGCCGTGCGCAAACTGGGCAAGACTCCAGCAACCTGACAACCCTCCTGGCGGCGCTACTCGCCGCACACCGATGGATGCTCCCCTGGAACCGCTAGGTTTCGGTTCCCTGGCCCTGCAGATAGCCTTTGATTTTGGGATTCGGCATCACGACCGAGGCAACAAAGGCAACGGCGCACATGAAGGTGACATACCAATAAAAATCGGATTCCGCCCCGCTGTCCTTGAACCAAAGCGCGACGTATTCGGCGGACCCGCCGAAGATCGCATTGGCAAGGGCGTAAGCCAGGCCAACACTCATCGCGCGTACTTCGGGAGGGAACATTTCCGCCTTCACCAAGCCGCTGATCGACGTGTAGAACGACACGATGGCGAGCGCCAGAATGATCAAGCCGTACGCGGCGTAGGGACTTTTGATATCGCCAATGGCGTACATGAGCGGCACCGTGCAAACAGTTGCGAGGCCGCTAAACAACAGCATTGACGTCTTGCGGCCGAAGCGGTCTGAAAATGCGCCAAACGGCGGCTGCAGGATCATGTAGGTAAACAGCACCGCGGTCATCACTATGTTCGCAGTGCGGTCATTCATATGCGCGGTGTTGACAAGATATTTCTGCATGTAGGTAGTGAATGTATAGAAGATCAGCGATCCGCCTGCGGTGAAGCCGAGGACCGTCAGGAAAGCCCTGGTGTGGTGCTTGAAGATTTCGCGCAAGGAGCCGGCTTCCTTGCGCGAGCGGGTTTCAGCCGACGACGTCTCGGTGAGTGACGCCCGCAAGAACAATGCGACCACCGCGAAGATGGCTCCGATGAAGAACGGGATACGCCATCCCCACGCTCTCAGCTCGGTGTCGGACAGCGACAGCTGAACAATCAGGACCACCAGCGAGGCAAGCAACTGCCCGCCTATCAGCGTTACGTATTGAAAGGACGCGTAGAAGCCGCGCTTGCCCGGCAGCGCCACCTCGCTCATGTAAGTGGCGCTGGTACCGTACTCGCCGCCGACCGACAGCCCTTGTACCATGCGCGCCAACAACAGAAGCACGGGTGCGGCCGCTCCGATGGTCGCGTAAGTGGGCAGCATAGCTATGGCGAGTGACCCGGCGCACATCATTAGCACCGAGATCATCATCGAGTTCTTGCGGCCGTACTTATCGGCGACGAAGCCGAAGACATAGCCCCCGATCGGCCGCATCAGAAAGCCGATCGCGAACACCGCTGCGGTCTGCAAAAGCTGAGTGGTTTGATTGCCCTTTGGAAAGAACGCCGGCGCAAAATACAGCGCTGTGAATGCGTAGGCGTAGAAATCGAACCATTCGACCAGATTGCCGGATGAACTCCCGAAAATAGCCCAAATTCTTTGGCGGCGATCGGTACGATAATCCGCCAGCACTGCGTCGCTGGTCATCGAAAATATCCCCCACGAAGTTCTTGCTTCTTGTTTTTCGGGACCTGTAGCCCAGAATGAATAGCCTCACAGGTCTTTGGGTCGCTGTCAAAAATCCTTTTGCGTCACTGAAGACGAATTTTCTGAATACAGCCGCGACGATAGAATAGTTATGCTTAGCCGCATCATCAGCGCGCGCCAGCACGCAACTTCACTGCCGAAGGACCGGGTAGTCGTTCAGCACCTCTTCCCTGATTGATGCAGCTTGAATCGCGCGAAACAGCGGCCGCGCCGTCTCGGCATCGTTGGCCTTGAGGCAGAGTTCGACGATCTGGCGCACGGCGGCATCCCGCAACAGATCGTCCGAAACCTTGATCGCGATCTCCATGGCGACCTTCGCGGCGCGTTCGTAGCGTTCGACCTCGGGTCTTATTTTCTTGTGCGAACGGTCGGCGGAACCGCCGACCTTTTCGGCGCTGCCGGCCGCGGCGCGGCAGATCTCCCGTATCTTGTGGGCGGCCTCGATATCGCCGATCGGCCACTGGATGGCCTCGTCCCAGACTTCACTCTGCTTGGTCTTGTTGAACCACCGCATGGCAAATCTTCAAATAAGCGAACGCATGACATCCCTGGCCGGGCGCGTTCCGCAATACCAACGATGCCATCCGGTGGCATCTTCATCCCGGGAAATGCGTCGGTGGTGACATTCCGGCAACAGAAGCGTGGAAATCCTTGGGTAAGCCGGTTCGTTGCCCCGGCGGGTCTCTGCCGGTCCCGCCCTTAAACCGAGTTCCGATTTGGCTACGCCGACCGCCTGGGTCCGATCGCCTCGAACTGCGCCTTTTGTTCATCGCTTAGCGTGGCGTAAAAATCCTCAAGCCTGGCGCGCACGAGCTTGACGGCTTGCAGCATGGTATCGAGCCGCTTGCCCATTGCGGCGAACCGTGCCGGCGGCGTCATTGCGTCATCCGCCTGACACGCCGTTCTCAGGGTGTCGGCGGCCTTGGCACTGGCGTCCTGCAGCGCGGTTAGACTGGCGCGCTGGGTGTCGTTCGGGTGCAGTCTCGTTTCGATCTCGCTGGCCGGCCATTGCAGGGCAGAGGCAGGCTGCGTGGTGCCGCAGCCTGGAGCAAACGGCCCCCTTGCGCTGATTATCTTTCGCTGGTCCTCGGCGAGCGCATTGAAGCGGGCTTTCTGCTCGTCATTGAGCAGTCCGTAGAACCTCTCCAGCGGCGGTTGCACCGTGGCGATCGCGGCAATCATTGCCTCGATCCGCTGCTGCATGGCCGCAAGCCGGCCCGGCGCCGTCAACACGATCTGCATCGGACAAGCCGCGCGAATGTTCTGCGCGGCGGTGATCGAAGCATTGCCGAGTTCGTCCAGCGCGGCAAACTGCGCCTCGGTCGGCTGTACGGCGAGCTGGATTTGGTCGATGGGGAGGCCGGCGATATTGCGGCTGTCATCACCGCACATTTGCGCCAATGGAGTGGCTGTGCCGTGCCTCCGGCCGGACGGGCGCGGCGCCAGATAGCCCGACAGATCGTCATAGCCGTAGGGCGCAAATATTCCGGCGTAAATATCGGGGTAGCCATAGTCCCAGAACCCGATGCCGTCTCCCCAGATCGCGTAATCATAGATGTCGTGATAGGCGAACGGCCAGAACAGCGGACCAACCCATCCATACCCGCCGTTACCGTGTTGCCACCACCCGCTTGCACTGCTGCCATGATGCCAGCCTGCGATAGCGAGACCGGCGGCGAGCTGCGCGCGCGCCGCGGGATTGCTGAGCATGCGTCCGCCCCGCCATCCACCGGCGCGCGACAACGAATTCATCGCGTTGCGGACGTTTCCCGAGGCGACCCCGGCGTTCCGGATCTGGCTGAAGTTCCGGCCGCCACGCCCGGCAAAAGCGCGATCGCCGTGAAAACTGCCCCGCGAGAACGAGCGGGATGTGGCGAACCGGCCTCCGCCGTGGTGTCCACCGCCAAAATGCGCGTGGCCGAAGCCGTGGTGCCCGCCGCCGTGACCGCCGTGGAAACCGTGCCCACCGTGACCGCCACCGTGTCCACCACCGTGGCCGCCGCCCTTGCCGATCGCCGCGCTCGACACCAGGGTCACCAGAACAATAACCGCAATTCCGACTGCCCGTTTGGACATGGCACCCTCCTGCGCCACGCCGCAGATAGTGCGGCACTAGAAAGACGCCAACAGGAGGCAAAAGTTCCACATCGACGGCATGCGCCGGCCGTTAGTTGACCTCAATCCTGATATGTCCGAGGAACATTATCCTCGACGGACCGGCCGCGCCGCCGTCTTGATCCGCTGACGCTCGGCCCTACGCCGCCGGCACGATCTTTCCGGGGTTGAAGATGTTCTGCGGATCGAGCGCCTTTTTCAGCGCGCGCATGGCGTCGATCGCCTCATCGCCGAGTTCGGCCTTGAGGTATTTCTGCTTGCCCTGGCCGATGCCGTGCTCGCCGGTGCAGGTGCCGCCCATCGACTGCGCGCGCTCGACCAGGCGGTGCATGAACTCCTCGCCGCGGGCCATCTCTTCCGAATTATCGACGTCGCAGACCAGCGAGCAGTGGAAATTGCCGTCGCCGACATGGCCGACGATCGGCGACAGCAGATTGAGCCGCTTCAGATCGTCTTCGGTCTCGGTGACGCAATCGGCCAGCCGCGAAATCGGCACGCAGACGTCGGTCGCCACCACGCCCGCACCGGGCCGCAACGCCTTCACCGACCAATAGGCGTCGTGCCGCGCCTGCCAGAGTTTCGTGCGATCCTCCGGCCTGGTGGTCCAGGTGAAGTCGCCGCCGCCGCATTCGCCGGCAATCTCCTTGAAGTTTTTCGACTGCTCGGCGACCTCGTTTTCACTGCCGTGGAATTCCAGCAGCAACAGCGGCGTCTCCGGCAGCGTCAATTTCGAATAGGAATTGCAGGCGCGCACCTGCTCGGCGTTGAGCAGTTCGATGCGCGCGACGGGAATGCCGGTCTGGATGGCGAGGATGGTCGCCTGGCAGGCGCCGCGCACGGTGTCGAACGAACAGGCGGCGGCTGCAATCGTCTCGGGAATGCCGCGCAGCTTGATGGTGAGTTCGGAGATGATCCCGAGCGTGCCCTCGGCGCCGACAAAGAGATGCGTCAAATCGTAACCGGCGGAAGACTTCTTCGCCCGCGTGCCGGTGGTGATGATCTCGCCGTCGCCGCGCACGACTTTGAGCGCCAGCACGTTGTCGCGCATGGTGCCATAGCGCACCGCATTGGTACCGGAGGCGCGGGTCGAGGCCATGCCGCCGAGCGAGGCATCGGCGCCGGGATCGATCGGAAAGAACACGCCCTGGTCGCGCAGATGCTCATTCAGCGCCTTGCGGGTGACGCCGGGCTGGATCACGCAGTCGAGATCGTCGGCGTGGATTTCCAGCACCTTGTTCATGTCATGCAGGTCGATGCAGACGCCGCCGGCCGGCGCGTTGACCTGGCCCTCCAGCGAGGTGCCGGTGCCGAACGCGATCACGGGAACGCCGTGCTTGGCGCAAATCCGCACCACATCCTGGATATCGGCGGTTTCCTGCGCCATCACGACCGCATCGGGCGGCTGGGTCGGCAGCCAAGTGGTGGTATGGGCATGCTGTTCGCGCACCGCCTGCGAGGTGATCAGGCGGTTGCCGAACCGTGCCGCAAGTGCCTCAACGGCGCTCGCCAGCGCCTGCGGCTCCGGCCGTTTAGGATTGCCCGATATCGTCGTCGCCACGCCAAATTCCTCCCGGCTTTGAGCAGACCGTGGCAAAGGATATATGAGGGGTCAAGAGAGCCAATTGACCAAACAGGGATGGATGATGACGACCGCTTCCGCCGCCAAAAATACCGTAGCGGATTTTCCGCTGCCTCCCGCGCCGTTTCTGTCCACGGTGATGCAGATCGAGCCGCACTGGATCGATTACAACGACCATCTCAACATGGCCTATTACAACGTGATGATGGATCGCGCGATCGACCAGATGTGGGTCCATCTCGGGATCGGGCCCGGCTATTTGAAGGAACGCCACGGCTCGACCTTCACCGCCGAATGCCATGTGCGGTATTTGCGCGAAATCCATCTCGGCGATCCCGTGCAGGTTACCGTCTACCTGTTGGCTGCCGACGAGAAACGCCTGCATACGTTTGAAGAGCTGCGCCATGCCACCGAAGGCTGGATCTCCGCAACTTCCGAAAACATGACCATCCATATCGACATGAATGCGCGAAAGACCGCGGCGTTTCCATCAGACATTCGCGCCCGCATTCAGAGCGTCCTGGACAGCCATGCGGCCGTCCCCCGGCCGGAGGGCATCGGCCGCAAGGTGGCGATGCCCTCCAAGCAGTCCAGCTAGACGCGGGTACGCCCGCGCGCCAGACCGACCACCGCCGAGACCAGGAACAGAATGATGGCGATGAAGAAGATCGCCTTGGCGATTTCAATGGAGACGCCGGCGATGCCGCCGAAGCCCAAAATGCCTGCGATCAGCGCGATGACCAAAAACGTAACGACCCAGCTCAGCATGACACGACCTCTGTTTTGCTTCGATCGGCGCGATTGAGCGCCACCTCCGCGGAATCAATCCGGGCCGGAAGCGATGGTTCCGGGGTGCGAAACCGGGAAAATTTGTCCGATATGACGGAACCAAATCGTGGGGCAGTCCACGAGAAACGGCTCCCGGAAGCGGGGGGATAAAACCTGTCAAAATAGCCCGCCAGGCCCCATATGGCCTATAATCCCTGCTATGAAGGCTCCCCTTCAGCGCCCCACGGTGCCATCGTGGGAACAACACAATTCGCGGATGACCGAGCCAAGCAAACTTCCCCATCGCGGCGTTCCCGAGCACCAGCCCGCTTCTGGCGGCATCGCCGCGCGTGCGCGCGCCGCGGCGGTTCCGCAATATCTCAGCGGACTCAACCCGGAACAACGCGAGGCGGTGGAGACGCTGGACGGCCCCGTGCTGGTGCTGGCCGGCGCCGGCACCGGCAAGACCCGCGTGCTGACCACGCGCATCGCCCACATTCTGAGCCAGGGCCGGGCACGGCCGCACGAAATCCTGTCGGTGACCTTCACCAACAAGGCGGCGCGCGAGATGAAACTGCGGCTCGGCCAGATGCTCGGCCAGGCGGTCGAAGGCATGCCGTGGCTCGGCACCTTCCATTCGATCGGCGGGCGCATCCTGCGTATCCACGCCGAACTGGTACAGCTCAAATCCAATTTCACCGTGCTCGACGTCGACGATCAGGTGCGCCTGCTCAAGCAACTGCTGCAAGCCGAGAACATCGACGACAAACGCTGGCCGGCGCGGATGCTGGCCGGCCTGATCGACGGCTGGAAGAACCGCGGGCTGACACCGGCGCAGGTGCCGGCCGGCGAAGCCGCGGTGTTCGGCAACGGCAAGGGCGGCAAACTCTATGCGAGCTATCAGGAGCGGTTAAAAATCCTCAACGCCGCCGATTTCGGCGATCTGTTGCTGGAGAATATCCGGCTGTTCCGCGAGAATCCGGACGTGCTCCGGCAATACCAGAACCGGTTCAAGTTCATCCTGGTCGACGAATATCAGGACACCAACGTCGCGCAGTATCTGTGGCTGCGGCTGCTGTCGCAGGCGCCCGCTTCAACCTCGCCCCGCTTGCGGGGAGAGGTCGGCGCGCAAAGCGCGCCGGGTGAGGGGGACTCTCCACCCGTCGAGCCTGTCGAAAGAGCCCCTCACCCCAACCCTCTCCCCGTGAAGAACGGGGAGAGGGAGACGGTCGCTGTGACCGCACAGGCCGCCCCCAAAAACATCTGCTGCGTCGGCGACGACGACCAGTCGATCTATGGCTGGCGCGGTGCGGAGGTCGACAACATCCTGCGCTTCGAGCACGATTTTCCCGGCGCGAAAGTCATCCGCCTCGAACGTAATTACCGCTCCACCGGCCACATCCTCGCCGCCGCCTCGCATCTGATCGCGCATAATGAGGGCCGGCTCGGCAAGACGTTGCGCACCGAGGATGTCGACGGCGAGAAGGTCACCGTCACCGGCTCCTGGGATTCGGAAGAGGAAGCCCGCGCCATCGGCGAGGAGATCGAGGAACTGCAGCGCGCCGGCGACAATCTCAACGAGGTCGCGATCCTGGTGCGGGCCTCGTTCCAGATGCGCGAGTTCGAAGACCGTTTCGTCACCCTCGGCCTGCCCTACCGCGTGATCGGCGGTCCGAGATTTTACGAGCGTGCCGAAATCCGCGATGCCCTAGCTTACTTGCGCGTGATCAATTCACCGGCCGACGATCTCGCCTTCGAGCGCATCGTCAATGTGCCCAAGCGCGGCCTCGGCGACGCCACCGTGCAGATGCTACACGACCACGCCCGCAAGCGCCGCATTCCCTTGTTCGAGGCCGCCCGCGCCGTGGTCGAAACCGACGAGCTGAAGCCGAAGGCGCGCGGCAGCTTGCGTAATCTCGTCCTGCAATTCGACCGCTGGCGCGCCCAGCGCGAGGTGACCGCGCATACGGAGCTCGCCGAAATCGTGCTTGACGAGAGCGGGTACACCGAGATGTGGCAGAAGGACCGTTCGGCGGATGCCGCCGGACGGCTTGATAACCTCAAGGAACTGGTGCGCTCGATGGAGGAATTCGAGAACCTGCAAGGCTTCCTCGAACACATCTCGCTGGTGATGGACCGTGACGGCGGCGCCGAGGAAGAGGCGGTGTCGCTGATGACGCTGCATTCGGCCAAGGGTCTCGAATTCGACAACGTCTTCCTGCCCGGCTGGGAGGAAGGCCTGTTTCCGAGCCAGCGCACGCTCGACGAACAGGGCCGCGCGGGCCTTGAGGAAGAACGTCGCCTCGCCCATGTCGGGCTGACCCGCGCGCGCCGCCGTGCCAAATTGTATTTTGCGACCAACCGACGCATTCACGGCACCTGGTCGACCACGATCCCGTCGCGCTTCCTCGACGAATTACCGGCGCCCAATGTCGAGATCACCGAATCCAAAGGCGGCTCGGGCTGGGGCGGCAGCGGGGGCTACGGCCCCTCGCGCTTCGACAATGTGGAATCGTTCGGCTCGAGCTACACCACGCCGGGCTGGCAGCGCGCGCAGGCCAATCGCGCGCGAAACCAGGGCGGTGGCCGTAACGGACAGGCGCGCGGCGGCTTTGAGGAGAGTCAATCATCTTTTTCGTCTTCCCGCACCAAGCGCGGGCCGATGGTGATCGAGGGCGAACTGGTCGCGAAATCCACCGGCACCGTCTCCGAGTTCTCGCTGGACGACCGCGTGTTTCACCAGAAATTCGGCTACGGCCATGTGGTGAAAATCGACGGCAACAAGCTCACCATCGCCTTCGAGAAGGCCGGCGAAAAGAAGGTGGTCGACAGTTTTGTGGAACGTGTGTGAGGCTATGGCTTACCACGTCGCCATGATTGCCCACTTCGTTCATCGCCTCAGTTCGCTGATGCCCAATTCTGTCCATAGCCAACTGAAGTTGTAACTTGCCATTGCGCTGTCGTGAACACCGGACTTGGCGGTCCGGTTTTCCATCATCTTGAGCCAATCGGAGACCTTGCCCCGTCCACTCTCCGTTTTGACTGCGGAGCGCGGCGTTTCGCCTCCGAGCGCTGGAACCGGTTCGTCGAGCACGCGGTGGTAGTGCCGGTCCATCTGATCATGGATGATGGCGCAACGCTCCTTCTCATGATCTTCAAGTATCCGCTCGAATCGATCGCCCAGCGGTCGCGCGTCGACCATTTGATCAGCCCTTCGAGTATATGCTTGCTGGCCATTTATCATCGGCAGCCGCATCGAGGCGACCCGACGCAATCTAACAAGTGCTCGGCATCCATTCGATGCCGAACGGAGATCACTTGGGCGAAATTAACGGCTTTCTCGTGGCGCCCGCGCCTGCCGACGAGCCAAACGGACCGGGTTAAACCATCGGCACGCGTCGGCCAATCATGTCGGGATTTGGTGGGATCGACGGCAACAAGCTCACTATCGCCTTCGAGAAGAAAGTGGTCGACCGTTTTGTGGAACGGGTGTGGGGCAGAGTGGAACCGCCTAGTTGTCACCCGACGCGCTGGCATTCTTGCTCTCTGGAGCCTATAATTTCAGGGCACTTCACGGTAGCGCGGATGGCCGTTTTCTCAGGCAGATTAGCTCTCGCATTCGTACTGGCTACGCTCTGTTTGGGCGGGCGAACGGCCCATGCCCAGGCTGCCCCCGTTACATATTGGACTCCAGGCTGGCCCCTCGGCTTCGGTGACAATCAACCGGTCGGCCAGGGCTCGAATACTTACGGCAACTTTCCAGGCTTTGACGGCAGCAATGCCCGAGGCGGCGTCTTCCTATATGCGCTACAATTTTCCGAACGGCTGGTTTGTCGGCAGCGAACGCGGCGGCATGGGCTTGAGCGGCATAAGGCAGGATGCCGCTTTTGGCAATTTCGGCTCTCTCTATACCGAAGGCGTGCAGTTCGGCTACAGCTTCAAGAACGCGAGTGGGTTGCCCGTCACGGTCTATGCCGGTTTCGACACCCTGAAATTCAATACTGGCATCGGTAACCCTTTCAGCCCCTTCGACTCCATGTCCGGCACGCTGCCCGGCTATAGCGCCCATGCGGGTGTCGAATTCCAGCCGGCGTCGAATGTTAGCGTGTCACTCGGGTTCGGCTACACCCAACAGTCGGGGCGCCTCGACAGCGACATCAATTCGCCCTTGCTGCCCGGTGCTTCTCCGTTTGCCTTCGGCGGTCGCCGCTAACGCGCGCGAATACGGCACCAAAGCGGGCGTCCACCGACCAATCTGGATCGATGACCCCGAAGCGGACATCAGCTCACTGGAACGCGACGATTACGCGGCGCTTGCCACCCGACCGTCGATCTCAGTGCGAAGCGCAACGAAATCGATGGGTTTCGTCAGAAGCGCGTCCGCGCCGCCCTCCAAGGCTTTTCTCCTGGTACTGTCGTCGCCGTAGGCGGTGATCATGATGACGGGGACGTCCGGGCGCGCAGCCTTGGCCTTAGGCAAGAGCTCAAGCCCGCTCATGCCGGGCATGTTGATGTCAGACAGGATCAGAATTAGTGATTTGCCTGCGGCGTCGCTGATGCGTTGCAGGGCGCTAGCCGCCGACTGTGCAAAATCCATCTTAAAGCGGTTGTCGCGCAGGTCGCGCCTGAATTGCTGGCGAAACAGCATCTCGACATCGGTTTCGTCGTCAACAACAAGAATAAGCAAGCTCATTTGTTTGCCCCTGCTTTGCCCGTGGCTGCCATGCGCGGAAGAATGACCTTGAATTCGGTGAATTCGCCGGGCCGGGTATCGACCTCGATCGATCCGGCGTGCTGCTTGACGACAATGTCGTGGCTCAACGAGAGACCAAGACCGGTTCCTTCGCCTGGTGGCTTGGTCGTAAAGAACGGGTTGAATATCTTGTCCATCACCTCGGCGGGAATGCCGCCGCCATTGTCCCGAATCCTGATCTCAACGCGGTCGCCAAGGTTCTCGGTCGCAGCGGCAAGGGTAGGCTCGTAGCCATTAAGTTTCGTTTCCGCCTTGCGCTTCGTTGCGGCATAGAAGCCGTTCGAAATCAGGTTGAGAAGGACCCGCGTCATCTCCTGCGGAAACAGATCGACCCTGCCAATCGTTGGATCAAAAGACCGCTCCAGGTTGATTTTGAATTCCTGATTTTCGGCCCGGGCACCGTGATAGGCAAGGTTGAGGCATTCTTCGACAAGGCCGTTGAGATTGACCAGCCGGCGCTCGGTTGAACCCTCGCGGGAATGCAGCAGCATGTTCTTGACGATCAAGTCGGCGCGTTTGCCGTGTTGAACGACTTTTTCGAGATTGCCTTTCAGCATGTGGGTCAGCTCGTCCGCCTCCACCCGCGTCTTGTTGTCGAGCGTCGCGGGCTTGAGCACGTCGTTCAGTTCCTCGACCAGCTCCACCGACAGAGCCGAGAAATTATTGACGAAATTAAGCGGGTTCTTGATCTCGTGTGCAATGCCCGCGGTGAGCTGGCCGAGCGACGCCAGCTTCTCGGTTTGAATGAGGCGATCCTGCGCGGTGCGCAAATCGTCGAGCGACTCCGACAATTCCTTGGTCCGCTCCTGCACCTGCTCGAACAGGCGGACATTGCCAATGGCGATCACCGCCTGGTCGGCGAAGGTTTGAAGCAGCGCGATCTGCTTGTCGCTGAACGGGTTGACCTCCAGGCGGCGAAGAATGATGGCGCCGATGCTCTCGTTCTCACGCAAGAGCGGCACGCTCAAGATGGTGCGCTCACCGTGCTCGCGCGCCAATGCTTGTGCATGCGGGAATTGGTCACCTTCGGGGGAACGCAGGTCATGAACATGAACCGGTTTTTTTCCGATCACTGCCAGGCCCGCTGTGGAGTTCGCGCTGATTGGCACGCTCTCAAAGCTCACGGGCAGCGGACCATGATGCGCACCGAATGCCAGTCCTTCTCCATCCCTGAGCCGCACCAACGCGTCATAAGCTCCGCAAAGCTCGCAGGCGCTTTCAACGATGGCATTGAGCACTGGCTTAACATCGGTCGGCGAGGAGGCGATCACGCGCAGGATGTTGGCGCTGCCGGTTTGGTAAGTCAGCGCCTCGGACAGGTCGCGGGTCTTTGCTTGCACCTCGTCGAACAGCCTTACGTTCTCGATGGCAATCGCTGCCTGATCGGCAAATGTCGTGACCAATTCGATCTGCTTGTCGGTGAATGGGCGCGCTTCGGAGCGTGACAGGGTAAGGACGCCAATCGGCACGCCTTCGCGCAGCATCGGAATGCCCAGAGCGGTGCGGAATTGATCCAAGCCAATTTCTGACGTGAAGGTGTATTCCGGATCGTCCAACACGTCGGGAATGTGAACGAGCTTTCCTTCAAGAAGCGCGCGTCCGGCCACAGAACCTCGGCTTGGCTCGACCGGAATACGCCTGACAACGTCCAGGAACTCGCGCGAGAAGCCGAAGGCCTCCGCCCGATAGAAGACTCCTTGGTCCTGCCGGGTGATCGTCCCATTGTCGGCTTCGCAGAGCCGGGCCGCCGATTCAACGAGCGTTTGCAGTACTGTCTGCAGGTCGAACGTCGAGCGACTGATGACCTTCAATACGTCGGCGGTCGCAATCTGCTGCTGCAACGACTCGCGCAAGTCCTCTGTACGCGCCTGAACTTCGTCGAATAACCGCACGTTGCCGATGGCGATCACGGCCTGATCGGCGAAGGATTGCAGTAAGGCAATCTGTTTGTCGCCGAACGGATGAACCTCGGTGCGGCGGAGCACGATGGCGCCAATGCTCTCGCCTTCGCGCAACAGGGGTACACTGATGATAGTGCGGTGACCCATGCGTTGCGACAATTCGCGACCGTCTGGAAATTCGTCGCCTTCGGCGAGCAGGTCGTGCACGTGCACCGGCTTCTGGTCGATAAAGGCGCGTCCGGCGGTCCATCGTCGGTTGATCGGCCATTTGTCGATACTCAGCGGTATCGGACCATGGTGTGCGCTGATATGCAACTGATCGCCATCTCTTAGCAGCACGACTGAGTCATAAGCATCGCAGAGCTCGCAGGCACTCTCGACAATGGCCTTGAGCACCGGCCTCACATCGGTCGGCGAGGATGCGATCACGCTGAGGATGTTGGCGCTCCCGGTCTGATAAGTCAGCGCCTCCGTAAGATCGCGCGTCTTGGCCTGAACCTCGTCGAACAGCCGCGCGTTCTCGATCGCGATCACGGCCTGGTCGGCGAAGGTCGTAACCAGTTCGATCTGCTTGTCGGTGAACGGAAGCACTTCGGAACGCATCAAGGCAATCAAGCCAATTGGTACACCTTGGCGCAGCATGGGAACGCTGAGGATGGTACGGAAATCGCCCAATCGCTGTGCCTCGGCAAAGGCGTATTCGGGGTCTGCCTGAACGTCGGGAATGTGAACCACGATCCCTTCCAGCAGGGTCCGCCCACCCGCAGAGCCTCGATCGGGCACGACGGGAACGGTTCTGATGAAATTCATGAATTCGTTAGATAAACCGTAGGATTCGGCACGAAAGAACACACCGTCCTTCTGTCGGGTGATGGTGGCCTTGTCGGCGTCGCACAGCCGAGCCGCCGATTCTACGAGGGTTTGCAACACCGTCTGCAGATCGAAGGTCGAGCGGCTGATGACCTTGAGCACGTCGGCGGTGGCGGTCTGTTGCTGGAGGGATGCCCGCAATTCCTTCAGCAGCCGCGTGTTCTCGATCGCGATGACGGCCTGGCTTGCGAAACTTCTGACCAGTTCGACTTGCCTGTCGGTGAAGGGCCGGACTTCCTGCCGGTAGATGATTATCGCACCGACCAGTTCATTCTCCTTGAGCATCGGCACGCCTACAAGGGAGCGGGCACCGCCAAGTCTGGCTGGCACGCCAGGATTCGATTCCGCTGTCTCGTCAGCGGTGTAGGTCACTTCTCTTGTCCGAAAGAGACGATCGAGAGGAGTTCCCGGCGGCGGCAGAAACGAGCCGCGATCCTGCACGTATTTAGCAAGTGCCGCTGGCACATTAAGCAATGCCGCCGGGTGAAACGCACCGTCATCGTAGCGGTACATCATGCCGAAGTTGGCCTCGCAGATGCGGGTCGCATTCGCCAGCATTGCCTGGAAAACAGGATCAAGTTCGCCCGGCGAGCTGCTGATGACCTTGAGCACCTCGGAGGTTGCAGTTTGCTGCTCAAGTGACTCGCTTAGATCGTCGGTGCGTTGATGCAATTCCTTCAGCAATCGCGCATTCTCGATGGCGATAACCGCTTGCTTGGCGAAGTTGCTAAGCAGCTCAATCTGCTTGTCAGTGAACGGGCGGACCTCTTGTCGATAGACCCCGATTGTGCCGACCAGCTTGGCGTCCCTCAGCATAGGTACTATGACAAGCGTCCGAGCCCCTGCGAGATCAGATAGTGCGATGCTGGCCGGAGAACCCTCCAGGTATGCCGGGCTGGTCCGAAGATCCGCAATGTGGACCACCTGTTTTGTCTTGATCAATTGACCAAGGGCGCTTTTCAGATGAGGACGAAATGTCCGACTCTCCCCAAGCGCGCCAGCGTACTCAGGAGGCACGTTGTGAAGCGCGACTAGCCGAATGATCTCACCTTCAAGCAGATTTATCGTGCCGAATTTGGCTCCGCAAACTCGCGTCGCGTTCTCCAGGAGGCATTGGAACACGAGCTGCAGGTCGCCGGGCGTGCTGCTGATAACCTGAAGGACTTCTGAAGTAGCGGTTTGCCGCTCCAGCGCTTCGGCCAATTCGAGTCTGAGACCTGCATTTTCCTTTTTTAGCTCAACATCCGCAGGCGCGCGTTTGCGTCTTGCCGGCGTTTTGCGAGCTGATGGAAGCTTGCGCACCAATTTTCCGCGCTTCGCCATTGATGTGCGCCCCGGCTCCGGAAAACTTCAAATATAAACTGAGTATCAGCACCAAACCTACCCAATTAGGGCCCCCCGTACAGGCGGTCGGGCGACTGCACTTCCGGCTTTGGCACTTTTCGGCATGCCGAGAGAGCCTGACGATGTCCGCTCACGCGGGCAAAGCGGACTTCGCGGCAGGACCCGCCGACTTCCGAGTTTGACCCCCGACCGGACCTCGCTCTGTTCCGAGTATGCTGGTGCAGCGGCCTGCTTTGGCCTAACATTTCACTTGGCTGGCCATTCGATGGGGCTGGTCGAAAGGTGTGCCAGACATGCGCCTAGAGGGAAAGGTTGCCGTTATCACGGGTGCCGGGCAAACGCAGGGCGATAGTATCGGCAATGGTCGGGCGGCAGCGGTTCTTTTTGCACGGGAGGGTGAAAGCTGCTGTTGGCAAATCGGAGCATGGGCTCCTTGGAGGAGACCCGTGACCTTTTGCGCAAGGAAGGTTACGACGCCGAATGCATGATTGCCGATATCAGCAATGAGGATAATTGCGCGGCGCTCGTCAATACTGCCATTTCCAAGTTCGGCCGGATCGATATCCTTCACAACAATGTCGGTATTGGGGGGCTGGACGGCGATACGGTCAAGATCGAGAGGAGCGCATGGGACAACATCTTCAATGTGAACCTCGATGGGGCGATGCTGATCAGCAAGCACGCACTGCCGATCATGCGGTCCCAGAAGTCTGGCAGCATCACGCACGTTAGCAGCGTCGCAGCCATCGCTTCATCTCCGCTGATTGCCTACAAGACATCCAAGGCTGCATTGCACGAGTTTGTACGTTGGCTGGCCTTTGAAAACGCAGCTCGCATAACATTCGCTGCACTAGGGCGTCAGGTTGCTGGCTTGATTCGTTCCGGACCTCGATCGGCATCTCGCGGCGTGCGATCTCGCACTTGTTCAAGGCGGTCTGACGACATGCATGGAACTCGCCGCTGCCGGAACGCCGTTCATCTATTTCCCACTCAAGAACCACTTCGAGCAGAATTTTCACGTCGCCCACCGGCTGGATCGCTACCGCGCGGGGCGACGAATGGAGTTTGCAACATCGACGCCGGACATGATTGCCGACGCCATGGTTGCCGCGTTGCTTACGGCGGTACGGTTTGAGCCGGTCGAAGCCGGTGGCGCCGCGCGCGCCGCGCGGATGCTTGCCGATCTGATTTGAGTGCAACAACGATGACAGCAAACACCAAAGGAGGCCGCAATGCGTGAACCAAATCCTGAAAAGTTGAACGCGCTCGTCGGAAAGCTGGTCGGCGACCTCGGCATCTCGCTTGGCGGTGCGAGCATACTGCTCGGCGATCGCCTCGGGCTCTACAAGGCGATGGCGGACGATGCGCCGGTCACTCCGCCCGAACTGGCGAAGAAGACCGGTCTGCATGCATCATTCGACCGTCTCTACCTATAGCGGTATGTGCGCGAATGGCTGTCCGGTCAGGCTGCGTCCGGATATATCGATTATCACCCCGAAAAAAACGCGTTCTCACTTTCCCCCGAGCAAGCCATGGCGTTCGCCGAAGAGGGGTCGCCCGCGTTTTTCGCCGGTGCATTCGATGTCGTGCAGTCCACCTACCTCGACGAACCCAAGGTCGCCGAAGCGTTTCGAACCGGGAAAGGCGTTGGCTGGCACGAGCATTCGAAGTGCCTGTTCTCGGGCACAGAGCGCTTCTTCAGGCCGGGCTATAACGCTAATCTCGTTGCGAATTGGATTCCCAAGCTTGAGGGTGTGGAAGAGAAACTCAAAGCCGGTACCAAAGTGGCTGACGTCGGATGTGGCCACGGCGCTTCCACGATTGTGATGGCGCAGGCCTATCCCAATTCGGAGTTCTTCGGGTTCGACTACCACAAGCCTTCGATCGAGCGCGCCAAGGTTCTGGCGCAGGAAGCGGGCGTTGGAAACCGCATCACATTCGCACAAGCGACGGCCAAGGATTTTCCGGCGAAAGACTATGATCTGGTCGCGTTCTTTGATTTGCCTGCATGACATGGGCGACCCCGTCGGCGCTGGCAAGCACGTCAAGGAAACGCTGGCCAAGGACGGGTCGTGGATGATCGTCGAGCCGTTTGCACATGACAATCTCAAGGACAATCTCAACCCGGTCGGGTGCATCTTCTATCACGCGTCTACCTTCATTTGCACACCTGCATCGCTGTCTCAGGAAGTGGCCCTGGGGCTCGGTGCACAGGCGGGGGAAGGCAGATTGCGCCAGGTCGCGACTGAAGCTGGTTTCAGACGCTTCCGCCGCGCCACCGAGACGCCATTCAACATGATCTTCGAAGTGCGTTCTTGACCGATCTGAACAATGGTGCGCATCGGTTGTCGAGGCGGCATGCATTTCTAAGCCCTGCACCATCATTCCGATGGTGGTGACGGGTGTGCAAAATTACATCGCCGCGGGCCAGTTCCGCGGTGGCGCGCAACTGATCGAAGCGCAGCAGGTGCGTTGATCCGGGCGCCATTCTTGCCGTCCACACAAGACCCGACGATGTCCGCGTCTGCACTTTTCGGACATCCCGAGACAGCCCGGCGATGTCCGCTCACCGGGGCAAAGACATCCCGCCGCAAGGTCGCGACTTCCGTTTTTGACCCTGGGCGGTCGTTGACCGCCTTCCTCGCGATGGCCTGCGATGACAAGCCCACACGCGTATTGACGATGATGTCCTACTTGTCACCCATTCGGATCTTGCCGATGACATCGAAATCCGCCCCATTGGGCTGAAGAACAAAGAAATCACCCATAGCAATCGATGGTTCAAGAACGATGTTGGAAATGTTGAGATCGTGGGTAATCATAACCAAGTTCGAGGAAGAGCGGTGGTCCCGGATGTCTTGCAAGACCCGCTCCTGATTCGACTTGGCCTGACTCTCGGACAAGACCCGAACGCAAGCTTGCCGGTGTCGATGCAACGGCAATACGGGCTGGTCCGGACCTCTCCAACCGCAATGCCGTGAGCACGGAACGCTTCTCCGATCCGATTGGCCTGCTCAACGCCGCTGGAGGCAAGGTTTACTTCCTCGGCGCAGTTTCCGGGCGCGAGGCGCCCTATCCCTTCTCGCATGTCGACCTGGGTATGGCGCAGCAGGACAACCATGCCGCCTTGCCTTAGTGCCGCCCAGACCTGTTCGTCGTCGCCAAAGGCCTGTCCTGCTGAGATCGCCAGCAAGCACACCAAACTGCGGAGGAGCGTCGCTATCGGGCTGTTCAAGACTGCAAGCATGGGTTGGGGTGCTTGGGTTCAACTTAACGATACCATGATCTCTCGGAATTGGTTCAGTTTGCGGCGCGCTATCGAATGTCGCCTGTTGGCACCTTTCGGACCTGCCCCGCCAAGCTGACAATGTCCGCTCACCGGGGGTAAAGCAAACATCCCGCCGCAAGGCCGCGACTTCCGTTTTTGACTGCCGGCTCAACCGGTCGACGCAACACAGGCGTTAAATCTCTCTGCTGGGGTTTCAAATTGCAAGGTCTCACGTGGCCGTTCGTTGAGCTGACGAGCCACTTTGTTCAGATAGGCTTGCGAATGCACCGACAAGTCGGTGCCCTTCGGAAAGTACTGTCTCAGTAGACCATTGGTGTTCTCATTCGAGCCACGCTGCCATGGGCTTTGCGAGGCGCGGATAAGCCCTTCCCGAGGGTGGATTTCCGGTTAGAGTGTGGCCCCAATCCCTGGGGTCGGGTATGCGGCGGCGGGAATTATTGGCGCTTTTTGGCGGAGCGGCGGCGTGGCCGCTCGCGGCGCGTGCGCAGCAGCCAGCACGCTATCGGATCGGTCACCTCGCTATCGCGGCTCCGACCGATACCCCTCCGCCTCCGCCAGCCAACTGGGACGCATTCGTACAAGGGCTACGCGAGGCCGGATACATGGAGGGACAGAACATCGCATTCGAGCACCGATCCGCGCACGACCAACCTGAACTTTTCCCCAAACTCGCACTTGAACTCGTAAGCCTCAACGTCGATGTAATTTTCGCGCGAGGCACATGGGCTTTGGCAGCCGCTAAGAATGCGACTCGTACGATCCCGATTGCGGGGATAGACCTCGAAATCGATCCCGTTGAGGCCGGGTTGGTGGCGAGCATTGCACGACCGGGAGGCAACATTACTGGGATGTTTCTCGATCTTTCCGAATTGAGCAGCAAGCACCTGCAATTGCTCAAGGAGATCATACCCGGGACGTCCCGCGTCGCCATCCTTGCGAACCACGACATCAATGCCTCTCAACTTCGGGAGCTGAATCGGGTAGCCGGCTCGCTGTCTGTGGACATTCGAGCCATGGACGTGAAGAGCGCCACTGACCTGGACGGCGCTTTCGACGTGGCAAAGAACTGGCGCGCTGACGCTCTCATCGTTTTGTCGAATCCGCTCAGCCTCGCTTATAGAACACGGATCGGAAATCTCGCGGAGAAGGCTAGCCTGCCCACAATATATCTTTACCGCGCGCATGTGGATGCAGGAGGTCTCATCTCCTATGGGCCGGACCTTCCCGATATGTTTCGCCGTTGCGGCGGTTACGTTGGTCGGATTTTGGGCGGCACCAAGCCTACCGAGCTTCCCATCGAGCGCCCAGCAAGGTTCGATCTGGTCGTGAACCTCAAGACCGCGAAATCCCTCGGGATCACCATCCCTGAAACAATCCTCGTGCGTACCGACGCAGTGATCGAATAGCCACTCAATCTGCTGCGGTGCATGAGTTCGTTTGTGGCACATCGCGTCATTTCGCTGCGCTGCAGGATTTGGTCGCTATCGCCGCCTTGCGGACTTTGGCGAGCCGTCGGCCCGGCAGATTTATGGGTTCACGGCCTAAATTTAATAACTCACCTAAGATCTGCGAACTGCGTCGCTTCGCGCGCAACAACGATCTGGATGCGGCGGGTGCGACAAAACAACCCGACGGGCAAATCAGCAAAAGTCTGTCCAGACACTTTACGAAAAACATTTCGCTTAACCCGTCGGGCAAATCAACGCTATCAACTCGCCCGTCTCACCCGATGAGAGGGGCGGATCGCGATCGTCACGAATGTGCGGTGGGATGCGGTGGACGTGGGGGCTGCGAAAGACGAACGCAGCTTTCCGCGGACGGCGAAGTCGCGTGGTCCTGGCGCCCCGATGCTGGCGCCAAGTTCGTGAGAAGCCAAGCTTCTCAGGGATGACGGTGGCAAGAAAGCCGGTCACCGGGGAGAGCGCGATATAAGCCGTAAAGCCATTGCGCAGGGAATGCCGGATTGCCTCCGCTGAACCTGTATGCTCGTGTGCGCATTTCCTTGTGCACATTGCACACGAGACCGCGGGTGCAGCGCGCACCCGGCGTTCCCTGCGCCCTCTTCTTACCTAGAGAGGGTCAAACGGCGGCAGACCTCGGGCGTATCTCGCCGCGAGAACGCGGATTCACGTCCTCTCGCTGTTTGACAATCCAATCTGAAGGGGAGTCGGTTAGTTGGTCTGGTTCGACCTCCCGACCTCTGTATTCCGCTTAACACTTCGGCGGCCCACTTCCCGAACGGAGCGAGCAATGGCCAATGGACATTGTGACACAAGGGCTTTCTGTTCGCCCAAGCCCTTGACCATCGGTGGATTCATCGGTTGAGATACAACCATGGTCCGGGGAGAGTTTATCCTGCTTATCGTTGCGCTCACCGCGCCGTCGCTGGCGGCGGCGCAGACGGTGAGCTTTGCCGATGGGGCCGCCATGCTCAGCAAGAGCTGTGCTCCGGATATCGTTGCCAATTGCCGCGGCGTCAATATCGACACCACCCGCCTCAAGGATTGTCTTTATCGCAATCAGGACGTCATGTCAGAGCAGTGCAAGGCAGACTATCCCCGGGCTTTCGATACGATCCAGAAACGTATTGCGGCGCGCGCCACCGTCGGGCGGGAGTGCGAGTACGAAATCGTCAAGAAATGCCGTGGCAAGGCAAAGGAAGTCAGTAAATCGCTGATTTGCCTGCTGGCGACGCCCAATGTGAGCGCACGATGCAGCCGGGCCATCGGCGACGTCGGATACAATGCGGCGGACGACCTCGCAACGCGGCTGAGCGGCCTGGAAACCCCGCTCGACCTGAAATCTTGCCACGCTCCGGCAGGAAGTCCTCGAGAGATCGAAATCGAGAGCCAAGAACGAGCCTCCGCCGCAGAAGCGGCCGCCGATTGCTCCCGAACTTACCAAGCTGCCGAGCTTCAACGTCGATATCCAGTTCGATACCGACACACCGATCGTCCGGCCGGAATCCTATCAGACGCTTGGACGTCTGGCCGATACGCTGGTTAATTCTGCGCTGCTGAACTACACGTTCCTGATCGTCGGCCATATCGAATCGACCGGCAGGCGCGAAAACAACGTCCTGCTGAGCCAGAGAAGGGCCGACGCGGTCCGCGATATCCTGATCAACACCTTCAAGATATCGTCGAAGCGGCTACAGTCGGTGGGACTCGGCGAGGAACAACTGCTCGATCCCGCCCGGCCCAACGCACCTGTCAATAATCAGACGCAGATCATGACGCTTGCGAAAATTCCCGAGCAGAGCGAACAGCCCGCCGCAGCGGCAAAGAGCGCCGCATCCTCCAAGAAGAAGTCGGCCAAAAAGAGATAAAAATTCTCTTACGCGATTGCGAAATGGGCCAGGCGTCCCTATCTCAAGCTGCCCACGGCCCTCGCCTGCGCTGATCCGGCCGCAGCGCCGCGCATATCCTTTGTCACATTCATCGAATTACACTGCCATGCACTCGACGTCTCCGATCATTTCCGTCGCCAACCTGTCGAAGACCTATGGCTCCGGCTTCAAGGCGTTGAACGGCATCAATTTGGATATAAGGCGCGGCGAGATATTCGCGCTGCTCGGGCCGAACGGCGCCGGCAAGACCACGCTGATCAGCATCATCTGCGGCATCGCCAATTTGAGCCAAGGCCGCGTCACCGTCGGCGGCCACGACATCGACAAGAATTATCGCGCCGCGCGCTCGCTGATCGGGCTGGTGCCACAGGAGCTGCACACCGATGCGTTCGAGTCGGTGTGGGCGACCGTGAGCTTCAGCCGCGGCCTGTTCGGCAAGCCGAAAAACCCCGCTTATATCGAAAAGGTCCTGAAGGACCTCTCGCTGTGGGACAAGAAGGATTCCAAGATCGTCACGCTGTCCGGCGGCATGAAGCGCCGCGTGATGATCGCAAAGGCGTTGTCGCACGAGCCGCAGATCCTGTTCCTGGACGAGCCGACTGCGGGCGTCGACGTCGAATTGCGCAAGGGCATGTGGGAAGTGGTGCGCGGCCTGCAGGCCAAAGGCGTCACCATCATCCTCACCACGCATTACATCGAAGAAGCCGAAGAGATGGCCGACCGCATTGGCGTCATCAACAAGGGAGAGATCATCCTGGTCGAGGACAAGGCCGGGCTGATGCAGAAGCTCGGCAAGAAGCGGCTCAAGCTCTATCTGCAAGGCAAAGTCGAGGCGATCCCGGCGGCGCTTGCGGCCTACAACCTCGAACTGTCCGACGACGGCCGCGAGGTGATTTACAATTACGACACCAAGGGCGAACGCACCGGCATCACCAGCCTTCTCGGCGACCTCCGCAAGGCCGGCATCCGTATCTCCGATCTCGACACCACGCAGTCTTCGCTGGAAGACATCTTCGTCAGTCTCGTGAGGGCGCCATGAATTTCCAGGCGGTCCGCGCTATCTACCTGTTCGAAATGGCGCGCACCTGGCGCACGCTGCTGCAGAGCATCGTCTCGCCCGTGGTATCGACCTCGCTGTATTTCGTGGTGTTCGGCGCCGCAATCGGCTCGCGCATCACCCAGGTGGAAGGTGTGAGTTACGGCACCTTCATCGTGCCGGGACTGGTAATGCTCTCGGTGCTGACGCAGAGCATCGCCAACGCCTCGTTCGGCATCTACTTCCCGAAATTCGTCGGCACGATCTACGAAATATTGTCGGCGCCGATTTCCTATTTCGAGATCGTGCTCGGCTATGTCGGCGCCGCCGCCACAAAATCGGTCATCCTCGGCCTGATCATCCTCGCCACCGCCGGGCTGTTCGTGCCGTTGCATATCCACCATCCCTGGTGGATGCTGACGTTCCTGGTGCTGACGGCCGTCACCTTCAGCCTGTTCGGCTTCATCATCGGCATCTGGGCCGACGGGTTCGAAAAATTGCAGATGATCCCGATGCTGGTGGTGACACCGCTTACCTTCCTCGGCGGCAGCTTCTATTCCGTCAACATGCTGCCGTCGGGCTGGCGCACCATCACTCTGCTCAACCCGGTAGTCTATCTGATCTCGGGCTTCCGATGGAGCTTCTACGAAATCGCCGACGTCAGTGTCGCCCTGAGCGTCGGCATGACCGTCGGTTTCCTCATCGCCTGCCTCGTCGTCGTGTGGTGGATCTTCAAGACCGGATACCGGTTGAAGAATTGACCATTCTAACCAGCGATCCGATTACCTTCGTAGGTGCCTTCGGGGCGTTGCCGCCGCCGCTCGCGAAAAAGTCAGCGCCGGCAGCCGGTTTCGGGCCCGTCTCCGCCTTGTTTGCGCCGTGGGACCCATTAACGATCCCCGCAGGCCACTGGAACCAAAACCGGATTCCGGGCATATTGGATGCCGGGGGACGGAGAGCCGCGGCGCTGCATGCATGGCCTGGAGGCCAAAGGTAAAATGCGTTCCTTCCTCGTTGCCGTCACCGGCCTGATGCTGATCGCCACCGGCACAGCCCAGGCCAAGGTCGCCATCACCGTCGACAAGGACAACCAGCAAATGACCGTCGCCATCGACGGCGTCGTGCGCTATCACTGGCCGGTGTCAACGGGCATTCCGTCGTATGAGACGCCGAACGGCAGCTTCCGCACGTTCCGCATGGAAGAAGACCATTACTCCAAGGAATTCGACGACGCGCCGATGCCGCACTCGATCTTCTTCACGAAGATCGGCCACGCCATTCACGGCACCAATTCCGTCAACCGGCTCGGCAGTCCGGCCTCGCATGGCTGCGTGCGTCTTTCGCGCGATAACGCCTCGACACTCTATGCGCTGGTCGAGCAGGAAGGCGTGCTGAACACCACGGTGACGCTGACCGGCTCGTCGCAGGTAGCATTGGCGCGCAACCCGCGGCCGCGCTCGAACAACGCCGTCGCCCGCCGCGCCCCGGCGCCCGAACAGCAGCAATATGGCGCCGCCGGCGATCCCATCGTGATCACGCCGCAGGCGGGTGTTGCACCCCAGGTTCGGACCGACGACGGCTATATCTATCCGGCCGACGGCAGTTCCAGCGAGGCGCGCTATCCGGCACCGCGCGGCCGCGGCACCTATGATGCGCAGGCCTATCCGCAGCCGCAATATTACAACAACCGCGGCTATGCCCCGGCGCCGCAGGGCTATTACTACCAACCGCGGCCCTATTATCAGCCGCGCGGGCTGTTCACCTATCAGGATTGACGCGCGTATTCTGCGCTCGCTTCATCCATCCGCCGCGCTCGCAAGCGGGCTGTCGCGCCGAATACCTGACCGCGACGTTTGCCAGACGTCATGAACCAGCATCCCGCCGGCCATAGCTACAACGAAGACAATCACGCCCGGCGACAACGTCGCCAGGCTCTCGAGCGCCGGCCCGGGGCATAGTCCGACGAGCCCCCATCCGATTCCGAACAGCCCTGCCCCCAGCACCAGCGGCGCATCGATCTCCGATTTGCCCGGCCAGAAATATCGCCCTGCAAGCACCGGCCGCGGACGGTTCGTCGCCAGCATAAAGCCCGGCACGGCCACCGCGAGCGCCGCCGCCATCACCACCGCAAGGCTTGGATCCCACGCGCCAAAGATATCGAGGAAGCCCAGCACTTTGGTCGGCTGCACCATTCCTGAAACCAGCAGGCCCGTTCCGAATATCAAACCGCAAACCAGCGGCGCGATAAGTCCAGAGATGCCTCTCATGCCTCAGCCTCCCAGCATGTGACGCGTGACAACGACGGTGATGACCGCCGTCACCATGAAGACGATGGTGGCAGCGATCGAGCGCGTGGAAAACCGCCCGATCCCGCAAATGCCGTGACCGGAGGTGCAGCCGCCGCCAAGCCGCGTGCCGAGGCCGACCAATAGTCCCGCCGCCACGATGACGGCCCAGCTTGACGGCAGTTTTGGCGGCGCCATCCCGTACCCGATCGATCCCGCGACGACAGGCACCAGCACCAGCCCCGCGATGAAGGCGATGCGCCAGGTCTTGTCGTCGCTCCGGACGTTCAACAGCCCGGCGAAGATGCCGCTGATGCCGGCGATCCGGCCGGTGAGCAGCATCAAGAGCACGGAAGACAGGCCGATCAGCGCGCCGCCGATCGCCGCCGATACCGGAGTGAAATTCGTCATGACGCCATTCCGTTCATGAAAGGAAGACGCCAAAACATAGACGCTTCTCGAGCAATCGCAATGCACAGGGCGTGTGGACCTATTTGAACGCGCCCTCGCCACGCTCCGCAGCTTGACGGACGGCGGCCGCAAAGGCGCGGGCCACCGGTTCGAGAATCTCCGGACTGGTGGTGCGAAGATCGTCGGCCGGCGTATGGAAGAAGCGATGCAGGCCGGCCATGCCGAAGAAGTTCGGATAGCCGGCCGCATGAACGTCGCGCAATTCGCCGACCGCCTGCTTCTCCGCCACAAGGCGCCTCGCCTCGATCGCGACAAAGCTGTCGCCGACCAGCGACGCAGCCGAAGGACTCAATACAATCGCGCGAGATGCCCCGTCGACCTTGTCTTCCCGGGTGAAGCCCTGCGGGCCTGCCGTCCAGCTGTAGCAGGCGTTGGAGGCGCCGAAATGCACCCAGACCAGCGTGTCCTGCGGCGGCGGCGCGTCCTGTTTGAGAAAAAGTTCCATGCCGCCGTGGCCGATCTCATGGCCGGCGGTGGCGACAAAAACGAAATTGCCAGGCAGCTTTTCGGCGGCGACGGTGCGTGCCAGCGCCAGAAAATTGGCGATCCCGGGTCCGCGCTCGCAAACGCAGCTATACCAGCCCGTCATCGGCGTCGAGGCCACAATGGCCGGCCCCTTGCCTGCACCAAGCCGCGCAACGACATTGCGCCCGGCGACATTCCGCTCGTAGCGCCCGGCGACGTCGAGCGTCACCGGCGCGCCAGCGGCGATTGCGCGCTCGAACGTGCCCTTGTCCTTTGCCGCGACGACCATTACCGGCATCGGCCAGGGCTGGTCCTCCTGCGTGACATTGTAGGCGAAGCGGTCATCGCCGGGATTGCCGATCACGAGCAGGATCGCCGCAGGCCCGTGCGCGGCTGCCTGCGCGATCGCGGCGCGATGCGCGGGACCAAGATAGGCGCCGCGGTCATAAGGCAACTCAACCAGTAACACCTTGCCGGCAGCATCGCGCTCGCGCGCGAGCGGTGCTGTCAGGCGAAACGAACTCTTGTCTTCCGGCGGCCACCAGAACGGTGTCGTCTCGACGGTCATGCCACCCACTTCCGCGGCGGCGCGCTCGACAAAATATTGCCGGCCGAGCGCGACAGGCTGGAATTCAACTCTGAAGCCGGCCGCCTGCAATTCCCCGGCGATCCAATCGGTGGTGGCGCGGTCGCCCGGCGAGCCGAACCGGTGCGAGCCGAACGCCGCATAGCGGGCCACGTCAGCATACAGCTTCGTCCCTGCCAGAAAATCCTCTGCTGCGCCGGCTTGTCCGAGCATCAAGGTCACCATTATCGCGGTCCAAATGCGCCAATCCGACATCTCATCCCCAGCCCGAGCCGTTATTGTTCTCCGTCGCGCAGGCGGCGCCACACCGCCCCCAGCACGTTGGAATAATCGTCGGTCCACACCCGCTGCTCCTCGTCGGCTTCGGTTTCCGCCCATTTGTCCGATGAGGCAAGAGCACCGACATCGGCCTCTTCCCGCGCCGAGACTACCACCGAGGTCGAGAAGATGTATTCATTGTCGCGGCCGGAATCCTCGCTGTAGACCCAGCTCTTCATGTCGTTGGCCTCGGCGATACCGACGACGACGCTCGACAGTTCCAGGTGCCGGTTGGAGACGTGCATCACGACCGCGCCCTGCGGCGCCAGCTTTTCCTTGTAGATCTCCATCGCCTCCTCGGTCGCCAGATGGATCGGAATTGCATCCGACGAATAGGCATCCACGATGATCAGGTCGTAGATGCCATCAGGCTCGCGCGCGAAGGTCAGCCGGGCGTCGCCGATCACGGGCTGCAGGTTCGGCTCGCAGACCTGGATATAGGTGAAATATTTCGGATCGCGCGCGGTATCGACCATCGACTGATCGATCTCAAAGAATTTCCAGTCCTCGCCGGGCGACGCAGCGCAGGTCAGCGTGCCGGAGCCGAGCCCGATTACCGCCACCTTTAGCGGCGCGCCCTTGCGCTCGCGGACCGCCGTGATTGCCTGACCGATGCCGCCATCCTTGTGGTAGTAGGTGATCGGCTGGGGCTGCCCGGTCACCGGCGTGCCGTCATCGTTCTTGAATTTTTCCGCGCCGTGGATCGTGGTGCCGTGCATCAGTACGTGATACTGGCCGTTCGGCGTCACCACGATCTTGTGGACGCCGAAGAAGCTGCGCACGGTTTCCACTCGCCCGTCGTCGGACGGGTAGGCACGGAGCAGCACCAGCGCCACCACGACCGTAGCAAAAATCTTCCAGCGGCTGGCGTTGAGGCCGAGCGCCAGCAAGGCTGAGAGCACGCCGACCGCTCCGATGACCCAGACCCGGTGATCGTCGAGCCAGTTCATGAGTTTGCCGGTCGACCAGGCCGGCGCGATCAATGCCACCGCCAGCACGGCGAGAAACGGCCAGTACCACGCGGCCCAGCGCGGCAGCCGCTCGTCGCCGCCGGGCGGCCGGCAGAGCGCCGCCAGCGCCAGCAGGATCGGGTATTCGGCGACCCATGAGAAGGTGAACGGCGCGATCAGCCCTGCGAACAACCCGCCGACCATGCCGCCGAACGACAGCGCGACATAGAAGCCGGTGAGATATCTGGCCGCCGGGCGGGTCCGCGCCAGTTCACCATGACAGGCCATCGCGATGACGAAGAAACACAATTGATGCCCGCCGAGCGTCAGCAGCAGGTTCTGTTCGCCGCCGAACGCGAGCAGCACGACGACGCCGGCAATCGCCAGCGGCTGCACCAGCAGCATCCATATGTGCGGCAGCAGCGGCCGCGACTGGAACACCAGGACCCAGGTCAACAGATACAGCGACAGTGGCAGCACCCAGAGCAGAGGTGCGGCGGCCACGTCGGTGGAGATATGCGCGGTGACCGCAATCAGCAGACCCGACGGCACCGCAGCCAGAAAAATCCAGCGTGCGCGGAGCATCCATGACGGCGCCGGCGCATCAGCATCGTCGTCGGGCATATTCAGTGCCGCGGCATTGGCCGGCGAGCGGAGCAGCAGGATGCCGCAAGCCGCGATCAGGACGATCAAGAGGCCATAGCCGCCGGTCCAGATCAGGTTTTGGGTGCGCAGCGTGAACATCGGCTCCAGCAGCACCGGATAGGACAACAGCGCGAGGAAGCTGCCGATATTCGAGGATGCATAGAGGAAATACGGATCGGGGCCGCTGGGGTGCCCGGTGCGGACGAACCAGGCCTGCAGCAGCGGGTTGTTGGCGGCAAGTGCAAAGAACGGCAGTCCGATCGACACGGCGAACAGGCCCAATAGCCAGAACGCATAGCCCGAATTCGGCGGAGCGCCCCAGCCGCTCGAAATCGACAGTGGCAGCGTCAGCATTGCGATAACCAGCAGCACCAGGTGCACGGCCACTGGGATCGCGCGGTTGCGGATCTGCATCAGGAAATGCGCATAGGCGTAGCCGCCGAGCAGGAGCGACTGGAAGAACACCATCGCCACCGACCACACCGCCGGCGAGCCGCCGAGCCGCGGCAGCACCATTTTGGTGAATAGCGGTTGCACCGAGAACAATAGCAAAGCACTGACGAAGATCGCCGCGGTGTAGACCACCAACACCAGCCGGTTCCGGCCATCGGAAGACGGGTCCGTAACGGCGGACAGCTCAGGCAAACTCATGAAGGCTCCGGACCCGGCGGACGCCGGCGGCGGTGGGAATTCCGGCAGGGGCGTGCCAGAGACGTCGAGTGGAGCATATGGCAACATGGCTAGCAAGGAACCGCAAAATGGTGGACTTGACGAGGCACAGGGACCGCGCGACAGCACGGCTTAATCAAACCTTCTTGAAGCGGACATGAACGAAACAGACGTCGTTATCATCGGCGCCGGGCATAACGGTCTCACCTGCGCGGCCTATCTCGCGATGGAAGGTCTGCGCGTGAAGGTGGTCGAGCGCCGCAAGGTGGTCGGCGGCGCCGCGGTGACCGAGGAATTCCACCCCGGTTTCCGCAATTCGGTGGCGGCCTACACGGTCAGCCTGCTCAACCCGCAGATCATCTCGGACTTGAAACTCGCCGATCATGGGCTCCGCATCGTCGAACGCCGCGCGCAGAATTTCCTGCCCGCGCCCGATGGCAGCTATCTCCTCACCGGCGAAGGCCGCACCCGGGATTCGGTGGCCCGGCTGAGCCCGCGCGACGCCGATCGCATCGATGCGTTCGCGCGCGAGCTCGAGGCCATTGCCGACGTGCTGCGGCAATTGGTGTTGCGCGCGCCGCCCAACATTGTTGAAGGGTTCGGCATCGGCGCGATCCGCGAGACTTTCAATGCGCTCGGCACCGCCAGCATCCTGAAAAAACTGTCGCTGGAGCAGCAACGCAGCCTGCTCGATCTGTTGACGCGCTCGGCCGGCGAGATGCTGGACGAGCGCTTCGAGAGCGATCTGGTGAAGGCGCTGTTCGGCTTCGACGCCATCGTCGGCAATTACGCCAGCCCCTACGCGGCAGGCTCGGCTTACGTGATGCTGCACCACGCCTTCGGCGAGGTGAACGGCAAGAAGGGCGTGTGGGGCCACGCCATCGGCGGCATGGGCGCGATCACGCAAGCCATGGCGCGCGCCGCGCGCGGACATGGCGCCGAAATCGAAATCGACGCCGGCGTGCGCGAAGTGATCGTCGAAGGCGACCGCGCCGTTGGCGTCATCCTCGACAATGGCGAGATTATCCGGGCGAAATACATAGCCTCCGGCGTCAATCCGAAATTGCTCTACACGCGCCTGGTGCCGGCGGGGGGGCTGGCGCCGGAATTTCTCGAGCGCATCAGCCGCTGGCGCAACGGCTCCGGCACTTTCCGGATGAATGTCGCGCTCAACGCCCTGCCCTCGTTCACCGCGTTGCCCGGCGACGGCGATCATCTCACGGCGGGAATCATCCTCGCGCCCAGTCTTGCTTACATGGATCGCGCCTGGCAGGACGCCCGCAGCCACGGCTGGAGCCGCGAGCCGGTGGTCGAATTGCTGATCCCCTCAACGCTCGACGATTCCCTGTGCCCGCCCGGACAGCATGTCGCGAGCCTGTTCTGCCAGCACGTCGCGCCGCAATTGCCGGACGGACGGTCCTGGGACGACCACCGCGAGGAAGTGGCCGATCTGATGATTGCGACGGTGGATAAATATGCGCCGGGCTTTGCGGCGAGCGTGATTGGCCGGCAAATGCTGTCGCCGCTCGACCTCGAGCGCCAGTTCGGCCTGCTCGGCGGCGACATCTTTCACGGCGCGCTGACGCTGAATCAACTGTTCTCGGCGCGGCCAATGCTGGGCCACGCGGATTACCGCGGGCCGCTGAAAGGCCTCTACCATTGCGGCTCCGGCGCCCACCCTGGCGGCGGCGTCACCGGCGCCCCCGGCCACAACGCGGCCAAGGCGATCCTGGGCGATCATCGGGCGTTGTTCGGGTGAATGGGCCGCAACCGGTGCCGCTGCCCTGCTCAGCGGTCAGATGGCGTCGTAGGCTTCCGTGGGAAGCGATCGCGAGACCTGCATCATCGCCAGCGGCGAAATCGTCTCCATTGCGGACTGACGGCGTTCCTCGGCGGACGGATAGGTCATGTACGCGTTCAAGGCGCACACGATCGCAACAGGTGCCGTGATTCTTACCATTTTGTTTCCCCCCTGTTGTATTTGCAGGGCCCATCCGGCGGGGCCGCTTAACGCGCGGTTCAGCCATCCCTGTTTGCCGCATCGATCTGGGAACGCCGTGAATCGGCGATAAATCCGCGCGCTGAATTGGAGGATCGCTTTTGGTGAACAATGTGTGGATAATCACGGGATGAGCGGTGGAGAAACCGGTGCCTTAGCGGTGCAAATCGCGAAGCTCGCCTGTGAAGGCCCCATGTATGTTCCGGTGGATGAATTTGTGGAAAAGCCGTGCGTCAAGTGTCGATAAACTGTGAACGGGGGGGTATTGTCTCAGTTTGAAATTCGGGCGCCGCAGCCTGCTTCTGAATTACTCCCCACGGGCACGCCGACTGAACTTCGCCAATGTGGCCTCAAGTTCTTCTTCGGCGGATTGTCCCTCTTGCGCTAATCCCGTCTCTTTGGCGCACGAGGAATGCCTTTCCATTTCCGCCTTGTAGACGAGCATTTGCTTCCTGCATTGATCGAAGTCCGCTCCGCTGGGAAACGCACCTTTCTGAACCGCGCAAGCAGGGATATCGGGCTTGGTGCAGGCGGCGTGTGATGGCCCCGATATCAAAACGCCGACCGCGGCGAATGCGAAGGCTGCGGTCCGCATTGGTTCAATTTCCTCCATTGCCTTCTCCTTGCGAAGCTTGCCGTCAGGCATAACATAGCAGGAGTCCGATGGACTCCTGTGGCCGATAACTTCAAACATGAACGCTGGCGAACGGGCCAGGACAGTGGCCGCAGCGCAAATCAAGGGAGCGCGCCAATGGGTGTACTCGACGACTTCATGGTGAACCCCAACATATCGCTGCTGGACAAGACCCGTATCCAGGCCCAGGTGCTGGTGCCGGTCATGCACGCGATGCGCGCCGAAATCGGCCGCGAGAAGGCCGATGCACTCGTCAGAGGCGCGCTGCGCGAATGGTCGAAGCAGCTGTTCGCCGGGATCGGTGAAAGCATCGAAGGCAGCCCGGGACGCAAATTCGCGAAGATGAACACCGCGCTCGCGGAGGTCACCGAACGGGACGTCGCGTTCGACATGCACCGCGACGACCGGGAGGCCCGGGAATTCGACATCACCAGTTGCCGCTTCGCCGAGTTTTTCCGGGCGCTGGGCGAGCCTGAACTCGGCGCGCTACTGGTTTGCTGGACCGATGTCGATATTGCCGAGGCCGGCGGCAGCGATGTCAGCTTCAGCCGCGCGCAGACATTGATGCAGGGCGGATCGTGCTGCACGTTCCGCTACAAATTCGCGCCGCGATAAGCGGCTATTGAACGAAAAGAACGGGACCGGGCGATCTCTCACGCCCGGTCCCGGAAGTGCTGGCTAGGGTGCTGGCAATTTGCGCAACGACCCGGTTACTTCAGCGAGGTGCTGATCGAGTCAAAGTTGCCGCTGAGCTTGGTGCCAACGCCCTGGACGGCAGTGATGATGGCAATCGCGATACCTGCGGCGATCAGGCCGTACTCGATCGCAGTGGCACCGGATTCATCCTTGAAAAACGTCAAAATGAGAGACTTCATGGCGGTTCCGACCTCGGTTGTTGACCCTCGGAACAGGAGTTCCCTCCGATTCCTATCCATGAAACTACCGACAAGAATCTAAGGTTGTCATATGACGCATGCGTAACTTTTCGCGATATTAAGCAATGAAGTTTGCTCAAGTTTGAGTCAAATGCACGGCCCCTCCCGCCCCCTTCCCGTTTGCTTGCCAGTTTTTCTCGTGGTTTTCCAATGACCTCCACCCCATCCACGCATCGCGCCAGCTTCGCCATCGGCAGCGAGCAGACCGCCAGGCGCGTCATCGATCTCCTCACCGAAAGCTTTTTCGAGGGCCAGGCAGCAATCGCCGCCTTTGAAGGTCCGGGCGGGCGATGGGACATTACCGTGCATTTTGCCGAAGCGCCCGATCAGGCCTCGATCCGCGACCTCATCGGCATCGCCGCTGGCGACGACGTCGCGCAAGACATTTCGTTCGACACCATCGAGGCCAAGGACTGGGTCAAGGCAGCGCTCGAGAACCTCGTCCCGGTCCCGGCCGGGCGCTTTATCGTGCATGGCCAGCACGATCGGGCGCGGGTTGCGCCCAACAAGCTCGGCATCGAGATCGAGGCGGCGCTGGCGTTCGGCACCGGCCATCATGGCACCACGCGCGGCTGCCTCTTGCTGCTCGATCATGTCCTGAAGGCCTATCGTCCGCGGCGCGTGCTCGACCTCGGCACCGGCACCGGCGTGCTGGCGATCGCCGCGGCCAAGGCGTTGCACGAGAAAATTCTGGCTAGCGACATCGACCCGTCCTCGGTGCAGGTCGCGGAGGAGAATGCCCGGCTCAACGTGTCAGGTCATCTGGTGCGGGCGATCCGCGCCACCGGCTTTTCGGCGCCGCAATTCGCAAGAGCCGGCCCGTTCGACCTGGTGCTGGCGAACATCCTCGCCAATCCGCTGCGGCAATTGGCAACGCCGATGGCGCGGCAACTGGCACCATCGGCGTTGGTTATTCTATCTGGGCTGCTGACGCCTCAGGCGGCTTCCGTGATTGCCGCCTATCGTGCGCGTGGGCTGGTCCCGGTGCGTCATCTGCGCATTGAAGGCTGGAGCAGCCTCCTGCTGCGCTACGCGGGCTAGAGACCTATTCGGGGGGTTTGTTGCGGGCGATCACGCCCTTCTCTTCTTTTTGAGGCTGCGCTTGACGCGTGCTTCGACGAACCGGTCCAGGATCTGGACGATAACACCGCGTTGCTTCTTGGCGATCGGAGGAATCGGGCCGCGGCGGACCGGCGGCGAAATTTTCTCGAACGTGAAAGCAGGCATTGTGTATCCCCTCTTCGTTGAGTTGAAACACTCCTGGATTTCCTCCTGATCGCTGGATCAGCCGCCTTTTGATAGCAATCTGCTCCAACCCCCGTCTAACGCAGGTGCAGCAATTCAAGCATACCTCAGGCCGCATTGAAAGGATTTGTGACGCATTGCGGAATTTTCCACTCAATTCTAGGATATTTACGTGATGTTCGAAGCCCATTTCCAGACATTCGAAGAGCCCGAAGGCGGCGTGGCGCTGACCGCGCGACTGGCCGCCTTCCGTGAGGAGCTGGCGCGGCGCAAGCTGACGGGATTCGTGATTCCGCGCGCCGATCAGCAGCAAAATGAATATGTCGCGGCGTCGGAAGAGCGGCTGGCGTGGCTCACCGGCTTCACCGGCTCGGCCGGCATGGCGGTGGTCCTGACCAAGGAGGCCGTTGTGTTCGTGGACGGCCGCTACACGCTGCAGGCCGCCAAGCAGGTCGACCGCAAGGCCTGGCATATCGAGCCGCTGGCCGACCCGCCGCCGGAACACTGGCTGGCCAAGCATCTCGCCGCCGGCGACCGCCTCGGTTTTGACCCCTGGCTGCATACTTCGGCGGCAGCCGAGCGGCTGGCGGCGGCCTGTGCCAAGACCGGTGCCGAACTGGTCGCGGTCGACACCAACCCGCTTGATGCCGTATGGACCGAGCGCCCCGCCCCGCCGCTCGGCCCGGTCGCTGTTCACGGTTCGCAGTTTTCCGGCGAGATCGAAGCCGAGAAACTGAAGCGTGTCCGGCTGGAAATTACAAAGCTCGGCGTCGATGCGCTGGTGTTGTCGGATTCGCACGCAGTGGCCTGGACTTTCAACATCCGCGGCGCCGACGTCTCGCATACGCCGCTGCCGCTGTCCTACGCGCTGGTGCCGAAAGACGGCCGTCCGACCGTGTTCATCGACCACCGCAAACTCTCCAATTTGACGCGCGACCATCTCGAGCAATCCTCCGATGTCAGGGAGCCCGACGCGCTGACGGCTGCGCTGACCGAATTGGCGAAAGGCGGCGCCGCGATCGCGCTCGACAGCGCCACCGCGGCCGACGCCTTGAGCCGCCTGATCGCGGCCGCCGGCGGCAAGCCGGTACGCGGCAACGATCCCGTGAGCCTGCTCAAGGCCGTCAAGAACATCACCGAGATCGAAGGGACGCGCACGGCGCATCAGCGCGACGCCGTGGCGCTGGTGCGGTTCCTGGCCTGGATCGACCGCGAAGCCCCGTCGGGCGCGCTGACCGAGATCGACACCGTCGAGGCGCTGGAGACGTTCCGCCGCCAGACCTGTGCATTAAAGGACGTGTCGTTTCCGACCATCGCCGGCACCGGCCCGAACGGCGCCATCGTGCACTACCGCGTCACCCGCAGGAGCAACCGGCGGATCTCGCCCGGCGATCTCCTGCTGATCGATTCCGGCGCGCAATATGAAGACGGCACCACCGACGTCACCCGCACCATCGCGATCGGCGAACCCATCGAAGAAATGCGCGACCGTTTCACCCGCGTGCTGCGCGGTCATATCGCGATCGCGCGGGCGATATTTCCCGACGGCACCACCGGCGCGCAGCTCGACAGCCTGGCGCGACAATATCTCTGGCAGGCCGGCCTCGATTTCGAGCACGGCACCGGGCACGGCGTCGGCAGCTATCTCTCGGTGCATGAGGGCCCGGCGCGAATTTCCAAGCTCGGCACCACGCCGCTGAAGCGCGGCATGATCCTGTCCAACGAGCCCGGCTACTACAAGACCGATGCCTATGGCATCCGGATTGAAAATCTCGAACTGGTGGTCGGTACCGACGTCGCCGGCGCCGAAAAGCCGCTCAACGGCTTCGAGACGCTGACGCTGGCGCCGATCGACCGTCGCCTGATCGACGTGAACATGCTGAGCCCGGCCGAACTGAAATGGCTCAACGACTACCACACCCGCGTCAACCGCGAGGTCCGACCGCACCTCGACGACAACGCCACCAAGCTTTGGCTGGATGAGGCGACCGGCGCGCTCCTTCCACTTTGACCGTCGCAATCACTCCCCGATCAGCTTCAGCCACTCGTCTTCGGTCAGGACGGCGACGCCGTGCTTTTTGGCTTCCGCCAGCTTCGAGCCCGCGCCCGGTCCAGCCACCACATAGTCCGTCTTCTTCGACACCGAACCCGCCGCCTTGGCGCCAAGCCGCTCGGCGGTGGCCTTGGCTTCGTCCCGCGTCATCTTCTCCAGCGAACCTGTGAAGACGACCGTTTTGCCCGCGACCGCCGAATTGCTCTTCGGCTTTTCGGCATCGAGGATCGTGACTTCCCTGGTCAAGCGCTCGACAATGCCGCGGTTGTGGCTCTCGCTGAAATAGGTGGCGACGCTCGCAATCACGGTGTCGCCGATCTGGTCGAGTGCATCCATCTCGGCGATGGTCTCCTCGTCGCCCTTGGCGACCTTGAGGCAGGCGTCATGAAACGCGTCCCAGGACCCATAGCCCCGCGCCAGCGCCAGCGCGGTGGTCTCGCCGACATGGCGCATGCCAAGCGCAAAGATGAAACGTTCGAGAGCGATCCTGCGCCGGCTCTCGATGGCGGCGAACAGATTGCGCACTGAGGTCTCGCCATAACCCTCGATAGCTTCGAGCTTGAGCTTACCATTGCGCTTCTGCAGCGTGAAGATGTCGGCAGGTTCTTTCACCCATCCCTCATCGAAGAAGAACTGAAGTTGCTTCTCGCCGAGCCCGTCGATGTCGAAGGCGCGGCGCGAGACGAACAGTTTCAAGTGCTCGATCTTCTGATACGGACATGCGAACTCGCCGCTGCAACGCGCCCGGGCACCCTCCTCGCCCGTTGCGGTCTCCTCGCGCACCACATCAGTGAGCAGCGGACACGGACATTTTTTCGGGAATTGATACTTTTGCTTTCCACGGGGTTTATCTGCCACTACGTCAACAATTTGGGGGATGACGTCGCCGGCGCGCTGGATCACGACGGTGTCGCCGATCCTGATGTCGCGTCCCTCGCGCAATTGTTCGCCATCGCCGCCGATGCCCCTGATGTAGTCTTCATTGTGCAGTGTGACGTTCTGCACGATGACACCGCCGACGCCGACCGGCTCCAGCTTGCCGACCGGCGTGAACGAGCCGGTGCGCCCCACCTGGATCTCGATGTCGCGGAGCACGGTCATCGCGCGCTCGGCCGGGAATTTGTGCGCAATTGCCCAGCGTGGCGTGCGCGACACGAAGCCTAGCCGCTCCTGCCAGTCGAGCCGGTCGACCTTGTAGACGACGCCGTCGATGTCGTAGTCGAGTTCGGCGCGCGCTTCTTCGATCCTGCGATGGAACGCGATCAACTGATCGGTGGAGTGGCAAAGCCTGGTCAGCGGGTTGGTCTTGAAGCCGCAGCGTTCGAACCAGTGGATCATGCCGGACTGGGTGTCTTCCGGCATTGCGCTCATCTCGCCCCATGCGTAGGCGAAGAAACCGAGCGGGCGCGAGGCGGTGATGCTTGGATCTTTCTGGCGCAGTGAGCCCGCCGCGGAATTGCGCGGATTGGCGAAGATGGTGTCGCCGGCAGCCTTCTGCCGCTCGTTCAGCGCAAGGAAGGCCTTTTTGGTCATATAGACTTCGCCGCGGACCTCACAGATATCGGGCACATTGCGGCCTTTGAGTTTCTGCGGAACGTCCTCGAGCGTGCGGATGTTGGCGGTAACGTCCTCACCCTCCGCGCCGTCGCCGCGGGTTGCGGCGGTGACGAGTTCACCGCCCTCGTAGCGCAGCGACATCGACAGCCCGTCGATCTTCGGCTCGGCGCTGAAATCGATCTTGTCGTCCTTTAGTTTGAGAAACCTTTCGATGCGGCCGACGAAATCGAGCACGTCCTGTTCGGCAAACGCATTGTCGAGCGACAACATCTGTACCGCATGACGGACCTTCTTGAACCGCCCCGATGGCGCCGCGCCGACCTTTTGTGACGGTGAATCCGATGTAACGAATTCGGGAAAGCGCCTTTCGATGGCAATGTAGCGCTGCCGCAGCGCGTCGTACTCTGCGTCGGTGACGCTTGGCGCGTCGTCCTGATAGTAGCGCCTGTCGTGCCCCTCGATCGCTAGCGCCAGCCGCGTCAGTTCGACCTTGGCCTGGGCCTTGGTGAGCTTGGCGACGTCAACCAGCGGTTTCTTCGCTTTCACGGCCATCGCCGAACACCACTCCTACGCCGTCGCCGCGCGCAGCAGCCGGTCGGCGGCGGCGCGGGCTTCCGCGGTGATCTCGGCGCCCGCCAACATGCGGGCGATTTCCTCGCGGCGGTGATCGGCGGCGAGCGCGTTGACGCGGGTGGCGACGCGCTTGCCCTTGTCGAGCGCGTCCTTGGAAATCAGCAAGTGCTGGTTGGCGCGGGCGGCAACCTGCGGCGCGTGAGTCACCGCCATCACCTGCACCTTGGAGGCCAAGCGCGCCAGCCGCGCGCCGATCGCGTCCGCGACCGCGCCGCCGACGCCGGTATCGATTTCGTCGAACACCAGTGTCGGCGCCGAGCCGCGGTCGGACAACACGACCTTGAGCGCCAGCAGGAACCGCGACAGCTCGCCGCCGGAGGCGACCTTCATCAGTGGCCCCGGCTTGGTGCCGGGATTGGTCTGGACCCAGAATTCGATGCGATCGATGCCCTGCGGGCCCGGCGATGTGGCGTCGGTTTCGACCTGCGTCATGAATTTGGCGCGCTCGAGTTTCAGCGGCGCCAGTTCGGCGTTGACGGCCTTGTTGAGCTTTTCGGCCGATTTGGTGCGGGCGGCGGAGAGTTTTGACGCCGCCGCGCCGTACCGCTGGTCGGCTTCGGCTGCGGCTGCTTCCAGCTTCTTCAATTGGTCCGCGCCGGCATCGATCAGCGCCACGTCGGAGGCATACTTTGCGGCCAGCGCCGCAAGGCCATCGACCGGCGTCGAATATTTACGCGAGGCGGCGCGGAGCGCAAATAGCCGCTCCTCGATGCGCTCAAGCTCGGCGGGATCGAAATCCGCTGCAACCAGCGCGGCGCTCAGATGCTGATCGGCCTCTTCCAGCGCGTTGATCGCGACATCGATCGCCTTCACCGCAGGCTCGACCAGCGCCGGCGAATTGGCGGCGCGGCGTTCCAGCCGCCGTACCGCCGCCGCCAGTGCCGGCACCGGCGAATGGGTGCCGCTAACCGCCTCCTGCGCCTCGCGCAGATCGCTCGCGATCTTCTCGCCCTGCATCATGGTGGTGCGGCGTTCCGCGAGCGCGGCTTCTTCGCCGTCCTTCGGCCGCAGCGTCTTCAATTCGTCGGCGGCATGGCGGAGATAATCGGCCTCGCGGGCGGCGCGCGCCATGCTGGCGCGGTGTTCCTCGAGCGCGTTGTTGGCGGTGCGCCGCGCGTCCCACAGCGCTTCCAGCGCCACGACCTCCTTCTCGAGCCCGGCAAAAGCATCGAGCAACTGCCGATGGGTCGAGGCATCGACCAGCGCGCGCTCGTCGTGCTGGCCGTGGATCTCGACCAGCGCGGTGCCGACCGCTTTGAGGGTCTGCACGCTGATCGACTGGTCGTTGATGAAGGCGCGGGTGCGGCCATCGGCGAGTTGCACGCGGCGCAGGATCATTTCACCGGTATCGTCGAGCCCGTTTTCGGCCAATATCTTCGCCGCCGGATGACCCTTGGGCACATCGAAGCTGGCCGTGACCTGCCCCTGCTCCACGCCATGACGGACCAGCCCCGCGTCCCCGCGGCCGCCGAGCGCCAGCGCGAAGGCATCGAGCAGGATGGATTTCCCCGCGCCGGTTTCGCCGGTCAGCACCGCGAGGCCACGGGAGAACTCGATATCGAGCCGTTCGATCAGGACGATGTCACGGATCGACAGACGCGCCAGCATGCGAAGTAAATTCCTAGCCGAGGCCCATTTTCTTGAAGGCCCTGGAAATGTAGGAACCCTGATTCTCGCTCGGCTCGAGACCGCCGGACTTTACAAGATTATAGGCGTCCTTGTACCAGCGGCTGTCAGGAAAATTGTGTCCAAGGACGGCAGCCGCCGTTTGCGCCTCGCCGACGATGCCGATCGCCATATAGGCCTCGGTGAGCCGCGCCAGCGCTTCCTCGACATGGCGGGTGGTCTGATAGCGGGTCACCACCATCTTGAAGCGGTTGATGGCCGCGGTGTAATCGCGCTTGTCCATGTAGTAGCGGCCGACATCCATTTCCTTGCCGGCGAGCTGGTCGCGCGCGCCTTCGAGCTTGGCCTTGGCGCTTGTAGCGTATTCCGACGTCGGATATTTGCGGACCACCTCTTCAAGCGACGCGATCGCCTTTTCGGTACGGGCCTGATCGCGCGAGATGTCCGGGATCTGGTCGTAGTGTGAGGCCGCGATCAGGTATTGCGCGTAGGCGGCGTCGGGGCTTCCCGGGTGCAGGGTGACGTAACGGGTCGCAGCGCCGATGCAGTTGTCGTAGTCGCCTGAGTTGTAGAACGCATAGGCCGACATCAGCAGCGATTTGCGCGCCCACTCGGAATAAGGATGCTGGCGGTCGACTTCCTCGAATTTCTTCGACGCCGCCTTCGGATCCTTGCGCTGGTTCATGATGTACAAGCCCTCATTGTAGAGCTTGTCCGCGGGTTCCTCGACGAAGGTGTCATCCTTGGCCATGAACTTGTCCCACAGCGCACCCGTGCCGCAACCGCTCAAGGGGACAGCAAGCGCGATCAGGCCCGCCGCCAGCCGAAGCGATCGCCCGGCCCGATACAGGCTGGAAGTGGCGGATGATCTGCGTGGTTCGAGCGTCATACGCTGTGCCGACATGAAATCTGAGACCTGACGCCTTTGGTGCGGTTGGTGGCTGAGCCCGCCCGTCCATGAACCGCGGTCATGGACGCATATTCTCCGTGCCCAACGTTTCCCGTTCCAGGCGCCTTGTCGTGCAACCGCGGGCCTGTGTAGCCGAAAAATGGTCGTTAACCAACCGAATACGCAGGCATTTCGCCCGGATTAAGGCGGCAGGACACCATCGTTACTAATTGTGGTTACTACGGAAAAAGACCCGAAGAGTTGGGGAAGGCACCTTTAGGAGACGTCCGGGCCGTAGGCCGGGGCAACCATGCCGCCCACCATCCCGGCGCCGGCCTCGACGTGACCGCGCGGACGGCGTGCCAATTCGGCCTCGACCACCCGCCAGGCGCTGCGATCGACCATCAGGGCCGTCAGCACCGCATGGTTGAGCTTATGGCCACCACGCACGGAACGGTAAGCGCCGAGCAGCGGCAAGCCGGCCAGCGCGAGATCGCCGATTACGTCGAGCACCTTGTGGCGGGCGCATTCGTCGCTGTAGCGCAGGCCCTCGGTGTTGAGCAGACGCGTTTCGTCGAACACCACCGAATTCTCAAAGGACGCACCGAGCGCGAAACCGGCGCTCCAGAGCCGCGCCACGTCGTTCATGCAGCCGAAAGTCCGGGCCCGCGAAACCTCGCGGCGGAAGCTTTCCGGGTTGAGATCGAGCGAATAGTTCTGGCGGCCAATCATGGGATTGGCGAAATCGATCTCGACCTCGGCACGGAAGCCGTTCGCATAGGGGCGCAATTCACCGAGCGAATCGCCGATCGCGACCTGCACTGGCTTCAGCACCTGGATGAAACGGCGGGCGGCGGATTGGGTAACGATGCCGGCCTGATCGATGGCGGCGACGAAGGCAGTCGCGCTGCCGTCCATGATCGGAACTTCCGGGCCGTCGACTTCGATAGTCGCGTTATCGACGCCCATTCCCCGCAACGCAGCAAGCACATGTTCGGCGGTGGAGACCAACGGGCCTTCATTGTCGCCGAGAACAGTTGCAAACTCGGTGGCAATCACGGATTCCGCGATGGCGGTAACTTCGCGGTCGGCATCATCCAGACCTGTGCGGACAAAAATAAAACCTGCATCAATGGGTGCAGGTCCGATGGTGAGATTAACGGGTAAACCGGAATGAACGCCGACACCCGTCGCGGTGGCTTGCGACCGAAGCGTGGTTTGACGGCTCAACTTCATTCGATATTCGCCCACTACCCGACTTCACCAAAAGACACGAACCGTCCGCTTTCGCGCCGATTCGGCTTCCGGTATCCCCAAGTCACGGCAAACCATAGTCACTGCCCCAAAGCGCGCCAACTCACGCTTTTTTACCGATTGTTACCCCATCTCTGCCGCATTCACGCCAAGGGTTAACCGAATTCCGGCGCGGCTGGATCCGGTTCCGGTCGCTTCATCCGACCACGAATTGCATAATTAATCGTTTAGAATCAGTTGCTTGGTCAATGATCCGAGCCCCTCGCGTTACACAAGAAAAAGGCCCCGGCGGGGTTCGCCGGGGCCGCATGAATTGTAACAAACTTCAGTTGGCCTGCCGGCGGAGGAAGGCCGGGATATCAAGATGGTCGTCGCCCTGTGGCGCTGGCGCAACAGGTGCCGGGCGGCCATGGGCATCCAAACCTTGTGGTGGGGGACGCCGTGCATACTCAGACACCGGCTCATTGTTCGTCATTTGCTGGGCGACCGAGCGCTGCGGCTTGCGCTCGGGAAGCGGCGGCAGCGGGGCCATCGCCGGACCGGAGGCGCGCGCCGCGATCGGCGGCTCGGTTTCCTCGTCGCGGCGGCCGAGGCCGACATTGGCCAGGCGCTGCAGCAACGACAGCCTGGTCTTCTGCGGGTGCTCTTCCTCGGCCTCACCGCGGGCCTGCCGGATTTCGGCCTGGGCCGGCATCGGAAGGTCCTCGAACTTCGGCATCCGCGGGGTGCGGACCGGCGGACGCTCGGCCGCCTGCGGGATGAAGGTCTCTGGCGTCACCGGCTCTACGGTCTCGACGCGGGTAACGTCGTGATCCGGGAACAGGGTCGGCTTCTGTGCGATCGGACGAACCGTGACGTCGCCATAGGAGGCGGGCTGCAGCGGCGCCTGGGCGGCTTCCGGAGCGGCGACCGCGGCGGCAATCGCGGCCAGGGCGGCACGCTCGACGCTGTTGGCGGTACGCTGCGGGGCCGGAGTTGTCGGAGCCTGAGCAGCGACCGGTGCGGCCTGCGGCAGGGGCGGCGGCGTCTCAATCTTCTGGGCGCGTTCGGCGAGGCGCTGGTTGTCGGCACGAAGGCGTGCGGTGAGATCGGCGAGGCGGTTGTCCGGCGTCGAGGCGACCGCATTCGTCACGACCGCGGCGGGTGCCGCGGCGTTGCGAGCGATGATCGCCTGTTCGATGCCGGTGGCGACGACGGAGACGCGGATGACGCCGTCCAGCGTTTCATCGAAGGTCGCGCCGACGATGATGTTGGCGTCCTGATCGACTTCCTCGCGGATGCGGGTGGCGGCTTCGTCGACTTCGAACAGGGTCAGATCCTTGCCGCCGGTGATCGAGATCAACAGGCCGCGCGCACCCTTCATCGAGGAATCATCGATCAGCGGGTTGGCGATCGCAGCTTCCGCTGCGGTCAGCGCCCGCTTCTCGCCGGTGGCCTCGCCGGTACCCATCATCGCCTTGCCCATCTCGCGCATCACGGCGCGGACGTCGGCGAAGTCGAGATTGATCAGGCCTTCCTTGACCATCAGGTCGGTGATGCAGGCGACGCCCGAATAGAGCACCTGGTCGGCCATCGCGAAGGCGTCGGCGAAGGTAGTCTTTTCGTTGGCTACCCGGAACAGGTTCTGGTTCGGGATGATCAGGAGCGTGTCGACCACCTTGTGCAGTTCGGCGATGCCGAACTCGGCGGTGCGCATGCGGCGCTGGCCTTCGAAATGGAAAGGTTTCGTCACCACGCCGACGGTCAGGATACCCATTTCGCGCGCGGTCTTGGCGATCACAGGGGCTGCACCGGTGCCGGTGCCGCCGCCCATGCCGGCGGTGACGAACACCATGTTGGCGCCGGTGAGATGGTCACGGAGTTCGTCGATGACCTCCTGCGCTGCGGCTGCGCCGACATCGGGCTGCGATCCGGCGCCGAGGCCCTGGGTAACTTGCGTGCCCATCTGCACGATACGCTGGGCCTTGGACATGGTGAGCGCCTGGGCGTCGGTGTTGGCGACGACAAAGTCGACGCCCTGCAACCCGGCAGTGATCATGTTGTTGACGGCATTGCCGCCTGCTCCACCGACGCCGAAGACGGTAATTCGCGGTTTCAGCTCGCTGATGTCAGGGGGTGTCAGATTGAGTGCCATGGTTGCCTCTCGATTATTACGCGCGCGTTGGTTCGCCCCGGCCGGCGGCCGCGGGAGCTGGTGAAAGTCGTTTGGTATGAAGACCGGTCATCAGAAGCCCTCGCGAAGCCATCGTCCGACCCTTCCGAAATAACCGTCAGTCCCTGTCCTGAGCTGCCGCGTATGCCGCGGTTCGACGTGTTCAAGATGAGCGTATTGCGGATAGACCAAGAGGCCCGCGGGCACCGCAAACGAGGCGCTCTTGGCCTCGTTGGGCAGCCGGCCGAAGCCGAGCGGGCGGCCGATCCTGACCGGCCGGTTGAGAATGCTGGTGGCAAGTTCAACGGTGCCGGTGAGCTGGGAGGCCCCGCCGCTCAGGACAACCCGCGCCCGCGGCTCCGCCGCAAAGGGGGAATCCGCGAGCCGGTCCCGGACCATTTCAAAAATCTCCTCGGCGCGATGCCGGACGATGTTCGCGATGGTGGCGCGCGAGACGATCTGCGGAGCATCGCGTTCATCGCCTGCACTCGGTACGGACATCAGCTCGCGCACGTCTGACCCTCCGGTCAGCACGGTGCCGTATAAGGTCTTGATTCGCTCGGCATCCGCAATGCATGCCCCGACGCCGCGTGCAAGATCCATCGTGATGTGCTGCCCGCCGACGGCAAACCCGCTCGCGTGCACGAAGCGTCCGGCCGAATAGGTCGCAATCGTGGTCGAGCCGGCGCCCATTTCGACCACGGCGGCGCCAAGATCGGCCTCGTCGTCGGTCAGGACCGACAGGCCCGCCACATAAGGGCTCGCCGCCATGGCCTCGACGTTGAGATGGCAGCGCTCGACTACCAGCATCAGGTTCTTGGCGACCGTCGCATCCGCCGTCACGACATTCATGTCGACGCCGAATTGCCGCGCCACCATGCCGCGGGGGTCACGGATGCCCTTGGCGCCGTCCAGGGTATAACCGACCGGCAGCGCGTGCAGCACGGTGCGGCCCTCGCCGGTGGCGTGGCGCATGCCGGTGGATGTCACGCGGGTGACGTCTTCGGAGGTCACCGAGCCGCCGCGGATATCGGCGGCGGCCTCGACCAGTTGACCCTGCAGCCGCCCGCCGGAGACCGACAGCAGAACGGATTCGACACGGACCTTGGCCATGCGCTCGGCCAGCGCCACAGCTTGGCGCACCGCCTGTTCGCATTCGGCGAGATCGACCACCGCGCCGGCCTTGACGCCGCGCGACTGAATCTGGCTGTAACCGATCAGTTCGACGGCGTGGCTGCGGCCGCGCAGTGCGTCATTCGGCGGGCACGGCTTCAACCGTGCGATCATGCAGGCGATCTTACTGGTCCCGATGTCGAGGGAAGCCACCAACGCGGTACGCTTCTGCGGCATCGGCCGCGTCTTCGGGGTCTGATTGCGATCGAGGCCGGTCATGCGTCACCGGCCTTTTTCTTGGTCTTCTTGTCCTTGAACAGTTCCTCGCGGGCTTTCGCCGCGTCTTCGGACAATTGCACCGTGAACCGGTCCGGCAGGCGCATGTCGACGGCTACGATGTCGCGCGAGAACAGCCGCTCTTCCTTGTCGAGCTTGCTCAGCGTTGCCAGCGCGTTGCCGACGTCGTTTTCCGGCAGCCTGATGTCGAGACCGTCCTTGAGGCGCAGGTTCCAGCGCCGTTCGCCGACGAAGATCGCAGCCTTGGTCACCGCGCGGACCTGCGGATAACGATCGAGCAGCGCGAGGAAGTCCCGCGCCCTGACGTCGGCGCCCTTGCCGACCACGAGCGGCAGCGAAACGAAACGGCGCGACACATAGGGTTCCAGCACCGCGCCATCGTTGGCGATAACAGACAACCTGCTGTCCTGCTGCCACAGCGCGAATGCCGAGCGCTCGACGATGTCGATCTGGAGCCGACCGGGATAAAGCTTGAGGATCGTGGCGTCGGCGATCCAGGGATTGGCCTTGAGCTTGTCGCGCACAGTGGCAGCATCGAGGAACAGCAGCGACGAGCGGCCGTTGACGCCGCCGATCGCGAGCACCTCGTCCTGGCTCAACTGCTTGCACCCGTTCATGGCTACGGTGGTGATACGAAACCCGGCTGAATTCGCCAGCGCGTTACGGGTATCGCTGAGTGCTGCGACCAGTTCGTCGACATGGCCGCCCTTGACGATACCAAGGCCGGTGCTGCCGAGCAGTATCAGCGCGGTCAGCGCGACGCCGGCACGGTTTGGAAGATGACGTTCGAGCAGAAGGATCAGGTGGTTGGTCGGATCGCGGTCGATTACCGGCCTCGCCGCCACTCGGGCACGCAGGCCCAGCCGCTCGCGCAACAGTACGACCGCTCCAATAGCGGCTGCTTTCAGGTCAGCTTGGGGCCTCAGCGATCGCAGCGATCGGGCGAGGCGTCCTGCACCATCCATTGCACGAGCTCGTCAAATGTTGTTCCCGCACAAAGCTTTGCGGGCTCTGACGCAGGTGATGTCTCGGTGATGCCGGGCTCTAGGTGGACCTCAGATTGGAAGAGGCCATTTGTCCCTCGATGCGGTCGTCGAAGCGGAAATCCGCAACAGCTCACGCCCCGGCAGCCAAACGCCACATGCGCCGCCAGCGTTAACCTTCGGACTTCCTGGTAAACAAAGTGTAAATCCGACCGGTTAGGGGCGTGTTTTGATCAGCCTTATGAGTAGTTTGCCGGGCATTGGTTAGGATTTTAGTAATATTTTGTCCGGTCAGGCCGGTTCCATCCGCAACGGGCTGATCCCGCGAATCAATCCCGTCTTAAGACGCGTTTTTCGGCCAGTATGATCTGGTCGCGCAGAAAATCAGCGAATTCGATCCCCTGTGCCTTGAGCGCCTTCGGATACAGCGAAGCAGCCGTCAGGCCAGGCAGGGTATTGGTTTCGAGATAGATCGGCCCCTTGGCCGAGACGATGAAGTCGGTGCGGGAATAGCCGCTGCACGACAGCGCTCGATGCGCCCGCAGCGCCTGGTCCATGAGCGCGGCGGTGATCTCGGGCGAAAAGCGGCCTGGACAGATCTCCTGGGTCGATTTGAGCAGATACTTCGCCGTGTAGTCGAACGCGCCCTCGCCCGGAATGATCTCGACCGGCGGCAACGATATAGCCGTGCCGTCCGACCGCTCCAGCACCCCACAGGTGGCTTCCACGCCGGACACGAACGGCTCGACCAGATATTCCTCGGTCCTGGCGGCATTGCGGACGGCAACGAGGTCCTGCTTCGCATTGACGAAGATCAGGCCGTAGCTCGATCCGTCCCGCGCCGGTTTGGCGATCAGCCTGCCGTATTCGGCGAACGCGGCATCGATGTCTTCCAGCGCGATGCCTTCCGGCGCCTTCACGCCCGCAAGCGCCGTGAAGCGCTTGGCCGCCATCTTGTCGAAGGAGAGATGCGATGACGCCGAGCCGGATCCGGTGAAGGCAATCCCGCGCATTTCGCACATCGCCTGCAGTTCGCCGTTCTCCGCCCTGCCCCCATGCAGGCCGAGCACCAGCACGCGATCTTCCGCCTTGGCCTTGTCGAGCGCGACTTCAAACGCGACGCCGCGCGTGCCGGGTTCGAATTCGTCCTCAAATGGCCGCTTGTGATTGAGCAGGGCCTCGGAGCGCACCTCGTGCACGGTGTCGGCCACGTGCCAGAACCAGAGGTCAGCCTCCGGCAAGGCCTGATGCAGCGCCTGCGCGCTCGCCACCGAGACCAGCCGCTCCTTGTTGGTGCCGCCAAAGAGAATGGTAATCCGCATCAGGTTGACCCGATTCCAATCCGCTTGATTTCCCAGTGTAACTCGATTCCGGAATTCTCCTTAACCCGCGCACGCACGGTTTCGCCCAGCGTTTCAATATCATGCCCGGTCGCGTTGTCGGTATTGATGAGGAAATTGCAGTGCATGTCCGACACCTGCGCGCCGCCGACGCGCAAGCCGCGGCAGCCGGCGGCGTCGATCAGCTTCCAGGCACTGTCGCCGGGCGGGTTCTTGAAGGTCGAGCCGCCGGTCTTTTCGCGAATCGGCTGGGCGGTCTCGCGATGGCTCTGTACCTCTTCCATCCGCGCGCGGATGTCTCCCGGCGCGGCGACGGTGCCGCGAAACCGCGCGGAGGTAAAAATCACCGTAGGATCCACGCCGCTGTTGCGATAGACGAACTTCATGTCGGCATTGGTGAAGGCATGTTTCGTGCCGTCACGGCCGATGCCGGTGGCTTCGATCAGGACGTCCCTGGTCTCGCTTCCGTTGGCTCCGGCATTCATGCGCAGCGCGCCGCCGATCGTACCGGGAATGCCGAACAAAAACTCCATGCCGCCGATATTGGCGGCCGCCGCCATTTCCGCCACGCGCTTGTCGAGCGCAGCGGCGCCTGCGCTGACCACATCGCCCTCCGCGCGGGTTTCGCCGAACGCACGCGGCGGCAACCGGATCACGACGCCGGGCATGCCGCCATCGCGCACGATCAGGTTGGAGCCGACGCCGACGACATAGACCGGCAGTTCCTTCGGCAGGTTTTTCAGGAAGTAGGCCAGATCGTCTTCATCCGATGGCGTGAACAGCACCTGCGCCGGACCGCCGACGCGAAACCAGGTCAGCTCGGCAAGCGACTGGTTCGCCAATAGCCGCCCGCGCAGGCCGGGCATCGCGGCCTTGAGTTCGGGCGTGATGTCGGGGAAGGTTGCCACCTTTAACCCAGCGCCTTCAATTCGCCCGGCAACGCATAGGCCCATTGCGTGATGTTGCCGGCGCCGAGGCAGACCACATAGTCGCCGCTGGCTGCGATGCCGCTGATCACCCTGGCGAGTTCGGAAGAATTTTGTAGCGGAATGACTTCGCGGTGGCCGTGCGCGCGCAGGCCCAGCACGAAATGATCGCGATCGATTCCTGATATCGGCGCCTCGCCGGCCGGATAGACTTCCGCGACCACGACCACGTCGGCGTCGTTGAAGCAGGTGCAGAACTCCTCGAACAGCGATTGCAGACGCGTGAAGCGATGCGGCTGCACCACGGCGACGATCTTCCCGTTGGTGGATTCCCGCGCCGCCCTCAAGACGGCCGCGATCTCGACGGGGTGGTGACCGTAGTCGTCGATGATGGTGACGCCGTTCCATTCGCCGGTCCTGGTGAAGCGCCGCTTCACGCCGCCAAAGCCAGCGATCGCCTTGCGGATCGCATCGTCGGAAATGCCGAGTTCATGCGCCACCGCAATCGCCGCCGTCGCGTTCGATGCGTTGTGCCGCCCGGGCATCGGCAGCATGATGTCGGCTATCTCATGGGTGACGTCGGTTTTGCGGTTGCGGAACACGACCTTGAATTTTGAGCCGCCGCCCATCGGGGTGAGATCGGTCAATCGCGCGTCGGCCTGCGGGTTTTCGCCATAGGTGATGATGCGGCGGTCCTCGATCTTGCCGACGATGGTCTGCACCACCGGGTGGTCGATGCACATCACGGCAAAGCCGTAGAACGGCACGTTCTCGACAAAGCTGAGGAACGCGTCCTGCACGGCCTCGAAGGTCTTGAAGTGATCGAGATGTTCAGGATCGACATTGGTGACGATGGCGACATCGGTCGGCAGTTTCAGGAACGTGCCATCGCTCTCATCGGCTTCGACCACCATCCAGTCGCCGGCGCCGAGCCGCGCGTTGGTGCCGTAGGCGTTGATGATGCCGCCATTGATCACGGTCGGATCGAGATCGCCGGCGTCGAGCAATGCTGCGACCATCGAGGTGGTCGTGGTCTTGCCATGGGTGCCCGCGATCGCCACGCAGCTCTTCAGCCGCATCAGTTCGGCGAGCATTTCGGCGCGGCGTACCACGGGGATGCGCTGGGCGCGGGCCGCCATCAGTTCGGGATTGTCGCGCTTGATCGCTGTCGAGACCACGACGACGTCGGCACCGTCGACGTTCTCGGCCTTGTGGCCGACCGAAACCCTGACGCCCTTGTCGCGCAGCCGCGCGACATTGGCGCTCTCGGAGGCATCCGATCCCTGCACGCTATAGCCGAGATTGCTCAGCACCTCGGCAATACCGCTCATGCCGATGCCACCGATTCCGACGAAGTGGATGGGTCCGATCTCGCGCGGCAGTCTCATGGTTCGTCTCGCATGTTCCCGTCATACCCGGGCTTGTCCCGGGCATCCACGAATCTAACTCACTTCATGCAAGACGGGGATGGCCGGGACAAGCCCGGCCATGACGTAAAAATACCAGGTCCGAACTATTTGGCCTGAATTCCGGCAACTTTCATCACCAGATCGGCGAGCCGCTCGGCGGCATCGAGCCTGCCGACGCTGCCTGCCGCGGCCGCCATCGCCGTCAGCTTGGCCGGCTCGGCGGCCAACGCGGAGATTTCAGACGCCAAACGGTCCGGCGTGAATTCCGACTGCGCAATGCGCAACGCGCCGTTCACGCCTGCCAGCACGCCGGCATTGGCGAACTGGTCCTGGTCGATCGCACCGGGTAGCGGCACCAGGATCGAAGGCCGGCCGATCGCGGCGAGTTCGGCCACGGTACCGGCGCCGGAGCGCGAGACCACCAGATGGCTGGACGATAGCCGCGCCGGCAGATCGCTGAAGAACGGCGCGAGCTCGGCGTTGATCTTGAGCCGGTCATAGACCGCACGCACCCGTGCCATGTCTTCCTCGCGCACCTGCTGCGTCAGGACAAGTCGGCTCCACAGCACAGGCTCCAGCCGCTCGACGGCTGGTGGCATGATATCGCTCATCACGCGCGCGCCCTGGCTGCCGCCGACCACGAGGATGCGAAGCGGCCCGTTCGGCTCGGGCGACGCAAATGGTATCGCAGCAGCGGCAAGGATCGCCGGTCGCATTGGCGTGCCGACCGTCGTTGCCTTGCCGGCGAGCGCCGGATCGCGATCGAGCACGCCGGGAAGCGAGGTCGCAATCGCGTTGACCCGGCTTGAGAGAAACCGGTTGGCGCGGCCGAGCACTGCGTTGGCGTCGTGAATGATGCCGGGGACGCCGAGCAGCCTTGCCACCATCAGGGGCGGCAGGGTCGGATAACCGCCGAAGCCGACCACGGCCGCGGGCTTCAACCGCCGCACCAGATTGAGCGCCACTATCGCGCCATAGCCGAGCGTGATCGCGGTGCGGGCGAGCGAGACGGGATTGCGGCCGCGCACGGTTTCGCTCGGCACCACGTCGATATTGTCTTTGGAGAACAAGCCGCTGTAGCGCAACGCGCGAGCGTCGGTTGCAAGCCGCACGCGCAGGCCGCGCCTGATCAGTTCGACGCCGAGCGCCTCGGCCGGAAACAAATGACCGCCGGTGCCGCCCGCGGCCAGCAGAATCAAGGGCGAATTGTCCATGGCTTCAAATAGCCGACGGCACGGTATCCGTCACGCCCTAGGCATAAGCCCGCGAGGCGTTGGCATCGTTCATGGACTCGATCTCGGTGCGCGGGCGCTGCCGCGTCAGCGCCAGCATCATGCCGACGCCGTAAGCCAGCGAGATGATTGAGGAACCGCCATACGAAATGAACGGCAGCGTCATGCCCTTGGCGGGGATCAGCTGCAGATTGACCGCCATGTTGATCGCGGCCTGGACGCCGAACAGGATCGCGAGCCCCGAGGCCGCAAACCGCGAGAACATGTCCTCGCTGGCATAGGCGCGCAGCAGCGTGCGGATCACGACAAAGGCGAACAGCGCGACCAGCACGAGGCACAGGATGATGCCGAATTCTTCCGCCGCCACCGCGAACACGAAATCGGTATGGCTGTCCGGCAGGCTGCGCTTGGCGATGCCTTCACCCGGCCCAAGCCCGAACCAGCCGCCGTTCCAGAACGCTTCCATCGCGGTATCCACCTGGAAGGTGTCGCCCGAGGCGGGATTCATGAAGCGCTTGATGCGACCCGCGACATGCGGCACCAAAAGATACGCGCCGAACAATCCGGCGCCGGCAGCGCCCGCAAGCCCGGCCACCCAGATCATCCGCATGCCCGCGATGAAGAACAAGGCACCCCACACCATCAGGATCAGCATGGTCTGGCCGAAATCCGGCTCCATCACCAATAGCGACACCAGCATCAACAGCAGCACCATCGCCATCGAGGTCGCCGGCATTTCCGGGCGTTTGGTCAATTCCGCAAACAGCCACGCCGCCATCACGACGAACGCGGGCTTGGCGGATTCGGACGCCTGGATGTTGACGCCGAGCAGCGTGATCCAGCGTCGCGAGCCCTTGACCTCGGGGCCGAACATCAGCGTCGCCACGATCAGCGCGATCGAAACCGCGAACACCAGGAGCGCCGTGCGCCGGATCTGTTTGGGCGACAGAAACGACACCCCGATCAGGACGATGAAGGACGGCAGCAGGAACAACATATGCCGCGAGAAGAAGTGGAAGGGATCAAGCCCGATCCGCGTCGCCACCGGCGGGCTCGCCGCCAGCGACAGGATGACGCCGCCCAGGATCAGCACGATGATCGCGGCGAGCAAAAGCTTATCCACGGTCCACCACCATTCGGAAAACGGGGTGCGTTGGTCACGGGCGAGCATGGGCGTTCCCAGGATGGCAGAGGTCTCCCATTGGTCGCCGATGATGGTTTCCAAGGGGTTAATGGGACATCTCAAATTATTGGTTTCACGATTTGCACACCGCTTGCGACGGCAAAGTATCGTCAGACAGCTTTGTTGCGCCGCTGATGATCCCCGGCCGAGGCTGGCGAAGGGCAGCAATGGGTCCTAGAGCGTTTTCGAGCGAAGTGGATACCGGTTCGCGTCAAGAAAACGCGTCAAAACAAGAATCTAGAGCTTCGGTTCTGATCCAATCAGAACCGATTATGCTCTAGGGTGGCGGCCAAAATCACAAGGGTTGGGGGGAACCATGCATTCGCTTGGCTATCTCGTCGTGGCATCGCTGTTCGTCGCATCGCTCCAGACCGCATCCGCCAGGGGTAGCGACAACTGGGTGGTATCATGGACCGGTCCGGTCCAAGGCCCCTATCCCGTCGGCAACCCGTCCGCCCAGCCCGAGCAGATATTCGCATTCCCCGACCCCGCGGCCGGCGCGCGGGATCAGACATTTCGCCTGATCGTGCGGCCCGATCTCTGGGGCCGCCAGGCGCGTATCAAACTCAGCAACGCGTTTGGCTCCAAGCCCGTGACGTTCGACGGCGTGTATGTCGGCCTGCAATGGGGCAGCGCGGCGCTGTTGCGTGGGTCCAACCGCCCAGTGATGTTTGCCGGCAAGCCCTCGATCACCGTCCCGCCGGGAAGTTCGATCTGGAGCGATGCGATCGCGCTGCCGTTTGCGAAACAGCCGGACGACCTCGCCGGTCGCCGTCTTGCGGTGAGCTTCCACATCGCGGGCGAGAGCGGTCCGATGACCTGGCACGCCAAGGCACTAACCACCTCCTACGTCACCGCGCCTGGCGCCGGCGCCAAGGGCGCGTTGGAGGACGAGGCCGCATTCCCCTATGCGACCGCGTCGTGGTTCTTCCTCGATGCGATCGAGATGACCGCGCCCGCTGGCGCCTTTGCCATCATGGCGTTCGGCAATTCCATCACCGACGGCACGGCCTCGACCATGAACGGTGACGATCGCTGGCCCAATGTGCTGTCGCGGCGCCTGAAGGCGCTCTATGGCAACAAGGTCGCGGTGGTGAATGGCGGCATCGGCGGCAACCAGATCGCCGGGCCGGCAGAGTACGGTCCCAACAAACCGTTCGCCGGCGGCCCCTCCTCCGGCCAGCGGCTCGATCGCGACGTGCTTGCGCTGTCCGGTATCGCGAGCGTGATCTGGCTGGAAGGCATCAACGACTTCAGCAAGAACGGCAACGCCGCGACCGACCAGGTCATTGCAGCGATGAAGGACGGCGTTGCCCGGCTGCGTGCGAAATTGCCCCAGATCCGCGTCATCGGCGCCACCGTGACTTCGGCACTTGGCAGCTCCAGCGCGGCCCATGGTTTTGCCGAACAGGACAGCAAACGGAAAGCACTCAATGATTTCATACGCACATCGGGTACGTTCGACGGCGTGATCGATTTCGACAAGGCAACGATCGATCCGCAGTCAGGAGGCCTCAAGCCGGAGTTCATCCCCGAAAGCACCACGGGCGGAGCCGGCGATAAGCTTCACCCCAATCGCACCGGATATCTGGCGATGGGCCAGGCCATCGACCTCGATCTGTTCAAGCCGGGCCGCGCCAGTCGCAGCGCCAAGCAGTAGACCTTCCTTCACACCACCGGCTTGACGCCGGGCATCGCGGTCACGAGGTCGCGAAACTTCGTCCCGCGAATTTCAAAATTGCGGTACTGGTCGAACGAGGCGCAGGCCGGCGACAGCAGCACGACCGGATCGGCGAGGCCTGAGACTTCCGCGTCGCGCGTGGCGTTCGCGACCGCCACATCCAGCGTCTGCGAAATCTCGTGCGGCACGCGGGTCCCGAGTGTGCCGGAAAATTCGGCCGCCGCTTCACCGATCAGATAGGCCTTGCGGATGCGCGGGAAGTACTCGGTGAGGCTGGTGATGCCGCCGAGTTTCGGTTTTCCCCCCGCGATCCAGAAGATGTCAGCGAATGACGACAGCGCGTGCGCCGCCGCATCGGCATTGGTGCCCTTGGAATCGTTGACGAACAGCACATTGCCGCGGCGGCCGACCTGCTCCATGCGGTGCGCCAGCCCCGGAAAACTGCGCAGGCCGTTTTGCAGGATATCGGTCGAGATGCCCATCGCCAGCGCGCAAGCCGACGCGCAAGCCGCATTCTGCGCATTGTGCAGGCCGCGCAGCGATCCGATGCCGCCGAGCTTTGCGATTTCGCTGCGCGCGCCGCCGGAAGCCCGGACAATGGTTTCGCGCTCGACATAAACGCCGTCGGGCAGTGGATTCTTCACGGAGATGCGGACCACGCGCTTGCCGGCCTGATCGAGGCGATCGGCGATGTTGCGGCACCAGCCGTCATCGACGCCGACGATCGACGTGCCCTGCGGCTGAACGCCGGCGACGAGGCGCGCTTTCACTGCCGCGTAGTGCTGCAGTGTGCCGTGGCGATCGATATGGTCTTCGCTGACATTCAAGAGAATGCCGACGGAAGGATCGAGCGAGGGCGCCAGATCGATCTGATAGGACGACATCTCGACCACATGCACCCGCCCCATCCGCGGCGGCTCCAGCGACAGGATCGCGGTGCCGATATTGCCGCCCATCTGGGTGTCGTAGCCCGCGACCTTCATCAGGTGCGCGACGAGCGCGGTCGTGGTCGATTTGCCGTTGGTGCCGGTGATCGCGACGAACGGTGCATCCGGTGCATGACGGCGGCGTTCTCTGCAGAACAATTCGATGTCGCCGATCACCTCGACGCCCGCCTGCCGCGCCATCAGCACCGACCAGTGCGGCGCCGGATGGGTCAGCGGCGCGCCGGGCGTCAATATCAGCGCGGCGAAGTTCGCCCAGGACACGTTGCGCAGGTCCGCGGTGGTGAAACCGGCCTGCACCGCCTTGGTGACATTGTCGGCGCTGTCGTCGCCGGCTATCACCTCCGCGCCGCCCGCCTTCAACGCGTGGCAGCTCGCGAGCCCGGAACCGCCGAGGCCGAAGACCGCGACCGTCTTGCCCGCATATGATGTGACGGGAATCAAGGGATCACCGCAGTTTCAGGGTGGAGAGGCCGGCCAGCGCCAGCATCACCGAGATGATCCAGAACCGGATCACGATCTGCGGTTCGGTCCAGCCCTTCTGTTCGAAATGATGATGCAGCGGCGCCATCCGGAACACGCGTTTTCCGGTCAGCTTGAACGACACCACCTGCACGATGACAGATACCGCTTCCAGCACGAACAACCCGCCGATCACGGCCAGCACGATCTCGTGTTTGACCGCGACCGCGGTCGCACCTAGCATGCCGCCGAGTGCGAGCGAGCCGGTGTCGCCCATGAAGATCGACGCCGGCGGCGCATTGAACCAGAGGAATCCAAGGCCTGCACCGAGCACCGCGCCGCACAGCACCGCGAGTTCACCGGTGCCGGCGACATAATTGATCTGCAGATAGTCGGAGAAAACCGCGTTTCCGGTGAGGTACGCGATCATGCCGAAACTGGCGGCGGCGATCATCACGGGAACGATCGCAAGACCGTCGAGGCCGTCGGTGAGATTGACCGCGTTGCCGGCGCCGACCATGACGAAGGCGCCGAAGATCACGAAGAACCAGCCGAAGTTGAACACCATTTCCTTGAAGAAGGGGATGGCGAGCGAGGTAGAGGCCGCATCGCGCCCGAGCCGCACCAGCGCATAACAGGCGGCGAGCGCGATCACGGCCTCGATCGCGAGACGAAGTTTTCCGGCAAAACCACTATGGGTCTGTTTCGTCACCTTCAGATAATCGTCATAGAATCCGACGAAGCCGAAGCCGAGCGTCACCGCGAGCACGATCCAGACATAGGGATTGGCCGGATTGGCCCACAGCAGCGTCGAGACCACGAGGCCTGACAGGATCATCAGCCCGCCCATCGTCGGCGTGCCCTTCTTGGTGACGATGTGCGAGGCCGGGCCATCGGTGCGGATCGGCTGGCCCTTGCCCTGCCGCAGCCGCAAATGGTCGATGATCCAGGGACCGAACAGAAACACGAACAACGCGCCCGTCACCATCGCCCCGCCAGTGCGGAAGGTGATGTAGCGAAAGACGTTCAGGAGGCCACGGAAAACAGCGAAACCGGGGACGGTGTTGGAAAGGTCAATCAGCCAGTAAAACATTCAATATGCCCTGTTGCGCGGCTTGGTTGCGCCGTCTTGCCGGGAAAACGACTTGGGAGTGCGTTGATAATCGTTTTCGTCCTCAAACCAAGCAAATCTTGGTCACGATCGCGGCGGCGCGTCAGCGAATCGCTGCGCGGAAACGGCGGGTTAGGCCTGCCCAGTTTACGCGTTTGCCTGTAAGGCGGCCAGCAGCTTGGGCACAAACTTGTTGACCCAGAACATCTTTTTGCTGCCCTTGACCACGACCACGTCGCCGCTTTGCAGCAATGCGGCGACTTTCTGCGGCTCGAGCGTCGCCGGGTCTTCATGCCAGCCGAGGGCACGATCTTCCGGCAGCAGGTCGTACAGATGGCGCATCAACGGACCCACACAATACACGCCATCGATGCCGGGAAGGTCCTTGGCCAGCTTCTCATGATAGGCCGGCGCGTCGGCGCCGAGCTCCAGCATGTCGCCGAGGATGGCGATACGCCGGCCGGTTTTGATCGGCCGCCCTTTCAGGCTGTCGAGGGCCGCCACCATGCTGGCCGGATTGCCGTTAAAACTGTCGTCGATCACGGTGACGCCGCCGGCGGTCTGCTCCACCCCGCGCCCGGTCATGATGCCGACCTTGCCGAGTTCGTTCGCCAGCGCCGTTTCATCGAGACCGGCGGCATGGATCGACGCCAGCGCCGCCAACGCGTTCTGCAAACGGTGCGGCGCGCCAGGCGTCAGGCCGAACTCGACCTGTTTGTCACCGACTCGCGCGGCCACGTCCCAGCTCTCACCGTGTGAGCCGTGCTTCAGCTCGTGCACGTTGGAGCCATCGCCAAAGCGAACGATCTTGCCATGCCATTCCGGCGCTTCGACGTCGGCCGGCAACACCAAAATGCCATGCCTCGGCAAACCTTGCACGATGCTCACCTTCTCGCGGCGGATCGCTTCCAGGCTGCCGAGCTTTTCCAGATGCACCGGCTGCACGTTCACCACCAGCGCAACGCTTGGCTGCGTCAATTCGCTGAGCCGCGCGATCTCGCCGATCTGGTTCATGCCCATTTCCACCACCCATAACGTCGCACTCGGGTTGGCATTGCACAGCGTCAGCGGCACGCCCCAGAAATTATTGAAGCTGCTTGGGCTGGCATGAGCGCCGGGATAGGCGGCGAGAAACTCCTTGGTGCTGGTCTTGCCGGCGCTGCCGGTCAGACCGATCACCGGGCCTTTGAACCGCGCCCGCGCCGCGCGCGCCAGCGCCCAGAGCCCATCGATCAGCGTGTCCCTGACGATCAGTTGCGGAATGCCGACGCCTTCGATTCTGTGCGGCACGATCATCGCCACCGCGCCGGCGGCTTCCGCCTTGTCGGCGAATTCCCAACCGTCGCGCGCACTGGCAAAACTCGAGATGAAGCCGCCGCTCGGCGTGCCGCTCAACGCCACGAACAGGCATCCTGGCTTTACGAGGCGGCTATCCTGCGTGACGAAATCGATCGCCGTCTCCGGAAACGTGCCGGATAGCCCCAACGCCTTGGCGACTTCGGCAATCGTCCATAATGGCCTGGCGCTCATGCAACCCTTTCCGCGAGCGCAGCCGCCACCGCATCGTGATCGCTGAATGGCAGTGTCCTGTCGCCTATGATCTGGCCGGTCTCGTGGCCTTTGCCCGCGATCAACAGCGCATCGCCCGGCTCGAGCGCCGCAATCCCGGCCTTGATCGCCTCGGCCCGGTCGCCGATGTCTTTGGCGCCCTTCACAGCATCGAGAATAGCGGCGCGGATTTTTTGCGGATTCTCGCTGCGCGGATTGTCGTCGGTGACGATAACGCTGTCGGCATTCTCGGCCGCGATCGCGCCCATCAGCGGACGTTTTCCCGCGTCGCGATCACCGCCGCAGCCGAACACCACGATCAGTTTACGCTCGGCGTAAGGCCGCAGCGCCTGAAGCGCCTTTGCCAGCGCGTCCGGCTTGTGCGCGTAATCAACAAAGATCGGCGCGCCATTATGCTCACCGACCTGTTCCAGGCGGCCCTTGGCGCCCTCGATATGTTCAAGCGTTGCAAGCACCGAATCCGCCTCGCTGCCGGTGCCGATCGCCAGGCCCGCTGCGACCAGTGCGTTCTCAATCTGGAATTCGCCGACCAGCGGCAGCTTGTTCATGTGCCTGCGGCCACGATGTTCGAGCGTGAGTCTTTGCGCGAAGCCCTCGACAGTGGCGTCAACCAGGCGAATGCCCTCGCCGGCGCCATCCGCATTGCGGCCGACGGCGATGATCCGCAGATTTCGTTCACGCGCAGCCTCGATCACCTCGGGCGAACAATCATGATCGGCCGAGATCACAGCCGCGCCGCCGGCAACGACCAGATCGCGGAACAGCCGCAGCTTGGCCGCGAGGTAATGTGCGACATCGGGATGATAATCCATGTGGTCGCGCGTCAAATTGGTAAAACCACCGGCAGCGATGCGCACGCCGTCGAGCCGGTACTGGTCGAGCCCATGCGATGACGCTTCAAAGGCGAGATGGGTGACGCCGTCATCAGCGATTTCGTCGAGCTGTCGATGCAGCGCGATCGGATCCGGCGTCGTCAGCGAGCCATAGACGGTGCGCTTCGGCGACACCAGCCCGATAGTGCCGATGCTGGCAGAAGCGTGGCCGAGCCGCTGCCAGATCTGGCGCGTGAACGCGGCAACCGAGGTCTTGCCGCTGGTGCCGGTGACGGCGGCGATCGTCTGGGGTTGTCGCGGATAGAATCTCGCCGCGGCGAGCGCCAGCGCGCGCCGCGCATTTGGCGTGACGACAAACGGCACGCGGATCTCGCCTATTGGCGCATGGTCGCAGGCGACCGCGACGGCGCCCGAGGCGATAGCCGATTCAATGAAGCGTGAGCCATCGGTCTTGCTGCCGGCGAGCGCGAAGAACACATCGCCCGGCTTCACCGCGCGGCTGTCCACCGCAAGGCCCTTCACCACCACTGCTTCCGCCTGCGGCTCGATCGCAGCATCATCGCTGAAGAGGTCGCGAAGTCTCATGGTCTTCCAGTCCGGCCGGCGCAGTTCGGCGCGCGTGAACTTACGCCTTACTGGGTTGTCTTCGATGCCGCAAGAATGAGGCGGTCGGACGGCGGCAAATCAAACCGCGGCTCGAGGCCCAAAAGCGGCCCGATGCGGGCGATCACCTTGCCGCCGGTCGGCACCGCGTTCCAGCCCGAGGTAATAAAGCCATGGGTTTCCGGCAGCGCCTTCGGCTCGTCCAGCATGACCAGCAGCTGGTACTGCGGATTGTCGGCCGGAATGATGGCGGTAAAGGAGTTCAGCACCTGCTTCCTGGAGTAGCGCCCGCCGACCACCTTTTCCGAGGTGCCGGTTTTGCCACCGATATAATAGCCCTTCACGTCGGCCTGCTTGGCGGTTCCGATCTCGGCGTTCAGCCGCATGAGATAGCGCATCTTCTCCGACGTCTCGGGCTTGAGCACCTTCTTCGCTATCGCCCTGGCTTCTTCCTCCGACCGCTTGAGGAAGGTAGGCGGGATCAGATAGCCGCCATTGACGACCGCGTTGATGCCCATCACCGCCTGCAGCGGCGCCACCGCGATGCCGTGGCCGAAGGCAATGGTGATGGTGTTGAGCTCGCTCCAGCGCTTCGGCACGATCGGTGACGCGCTCTCCGGCAATTCGGTGCGCAGCCGTTCCATTTGGCCGAGCTTCTTCAGGAACGCCTTGTGCGCCTCGACGCCCTGCGCCATCGCGATCCGGGCGGCGCCGACGTTGGAGGAAAACGTAAAGACCTCCGACAGCGTGATCGAGCGGCCGAGCGGATGGGTATCGTGAATCGCGAACTTGCCGAAATGCAGCGCGCCGCGTGCGTCATACAGCGTGTTGAGCGTGGCCTTGCCGGAATCCAGCGCCATCGCCAGCGTCAGCGCCTTGAAGGTCGAGCCCATTTCGAACACGCCGGTCGTCAGGCGGTTGATGCGATCAGGATCGTGCGCCTCTTTCGGATTGTTCGGATCGAAGTCCGGCAGCGAGACCAGCGCCACGATCTCGCCCGTCCTGACATTGGAGACGAGACCGGAGGCGGCCTTGGCCTTGTATTTTTCCTTCGCCTTCAGGAGTTCGTCGCGCAACGCGTGCTCAACGCGCAGATCGACCGACAATTCCACCGGCCGCTGCAGGCGGTCGGTGGCGAAACCGGCGCGATGCAGGTCGGCGAGACCATTATTGTCGAGCCATTTCTCCATCCCGGCGATGCCCTGGTTGTCGATATTGACCAGACCAATCAGGTGCGCGACCGACGCGCCGGTGGGATACACGCGCTTGTTCTCGCGCAGGAAGCCGATGCCGGGAATGCCGAGGCGATGAATGTCCTGCTGCTGCTTTGGCGTGATCTCGCGCTTCAGCCAGACAAAGCCCTTGCGTGACGACAGCCGCTCGCGCACTTCGGTGGTGTCGAGATCGGGCAATGTCGCGGTGAGAAGCTCGATCGCTTCGTCCTTGTCGATGATGCGCCGGGGCTCACCGAACAGGCTCGGCGCCTTGACGTCGGTGGCGAGCACCTCGCCATTGCGATCGACAATGTCGGGCCGCGCGGTCGCGATCGCGTCCTGCGAGGCGGTGCGGCGGGCCCCGTGGCTGTCGGCGCCAACGGCAAACATCACCAGCCGTCCGGCGAGCACGGCGTACACCAGCGCAAACGCCAGCACCGCCAATCCGACACGAGCGCGCGCCTTCGCGGCGCGGTCCACATTGCGCCCATAGAGCAGGCTGCGGACCAGCCGCTGCCGCCACGGCTCCGCGCGCTTGGTAGCGGCCTTGGTGGTTGGCGCCTGGCCGGTCATTGCTGATCTCCAGGCGCCGGCACCGAGCCGGTCACGGTCGGTGCGTCGGTGGCCGCCTCGATGGTATTGATCATCGCGCCAATCGGGTCGGGCTCGCCCGGCCTGACAAGGCGCGGCGGCCGGTCAGGCAGGTTCTTCAGCTGGTCATACTGCGTGGCAACCAGCGGCTTCAGCCCGAGATGCCGCTCGGCGAGGCCTTGCAGCCGCAGCGGCGCATCGAGCCTTGCCCATTCCGCGCGCAGCGTCGCGATGGCGTCGCGCTGCTCGCGGATTTCCGCGTTCAGGCGCAATACGCGCTCGGTGCGCGAGGTCGATTCCATCTTGATCCGGTAGACATAGGAGGCGGCGAACACCAGCATGCCGATCACGAGGAGGTGGATGATCCGCATGATCAGCCTCCCCTCATCACGTCTTCGATGGTCGGCCACGCCGGCAACGGGCCGGCCGCATGCACCGGTGCTTCTGTGCGCTCGGCGGCGCGCAGTTTTGCCGACCGCGCCCGCGGATTGGCGGATATCTCTGCTTCGTCAGGCGTGACCGGACGCTTGGTCAGGATCCGAAAGCTCGGCGCCGTCTGGGCTACCTCGGGCCGATGCCGCGAACCGCCGGCGGCCTTGCCGCGCTCGGTGAGGAAATTCTTGACGATACGGTCTTCCAACGAATGAAACGACACCACCACCAGCCGGCCGCCAGATTTCAGCACGCGTTCGGCCGCCGACAGCGCCAGATGAAGTTCGTCGAGTTCCTCGTTGACGAAAATCCGTAGGGCCTGAAACGTCCGCGTCGCCGGATGGATCTCGTTCGGCTTGGCGCGCACCACCTTGCTGACGATATTAGCCAGTCCTTGCGTCGTCGTGATCGGCGCGTCCTTGCGCGCGGCGACGATGGCTCGCGATACGGCGCGGGAGTGACGCTCTTCGCCGAAGATGTAGATGATGTTGGTGAGATCGGTTTCGGAGGCCCTGGCGACCACGTCGGCCGCGGTCGGACCGTCATGGCCCATCCGCATGTCGAGCGGGCCGCCGAGCCGAAACGAAAACCCTCGCTCGGCCTGATCGAGCTGCATCGACGATACGCCGACGTCCATCACGACGCCGTCGACCGCGTCGACGTCCTGTGCGGCGCAGACCTCGGCGAGGTTGGAGAAACGGTCCTCGACCAGGGTCAGCCGGCCATTGGCGCCGTCGACCAGGTCGAACCCGCCGGTAATCGCTGACCGGTCGCGGTCGATGCCGATCACCCGGGTTCCATACGTTTCCAGGATCATGCGGCTGTAGCCGCCGGCGCCGAAGGTGGCGTCGACATAGATTCCGCCATCGCGGGGAGCGAGCATCTCGACCGCCTCACGGCCGAGCACGGAAATATGGCTGGAGGCAGAAGGGCTCATTCGCCAGCCTTGGGCGCATTCCAGCGTGCGGAACAGGAACTGGACGCCAATGGGCCCATTGCGCCTCAAATCTCTGCGCTTTGCCGGGCATTTCCGGCCAAAAAGCCATTGCGAGGCGCTGTCGCCGTTCCCTGCCCCAACCAGCAACCCCTCATTTCCGGACGGAATTTGCTGGGCTGCCATGGCATTTCGAGCGTGAAAGAGGGCCTCGGCCGTCCCCAAAACCGGTTCGGCTCTTCACCACTTAGTAACGGCACTTAGCGTTAAGAAAGCGTTGACGATCAGCAGCGCCTTTTGCGCGCTTTCTAGTCACTCTTTGGCCCAGTGATGCACCCCGCACACACTCCGGCAAAATGCGGAACGGAGCGCGGCTGCCGGATTGCGCGCAGGGCGAGGTAAAGAAATAGTAAACATTGTTCTTTTTGAAAAGTTTAGTGTTGCCGTTTCTCATTCCCGGTTTGAGTTTGTATGATGGCCCCTGGTTCGTTCGCGTCTGCTGGTATTGATTCGAAGCGTCAACGCGCCCTCCCCATTCCCAGGGCCAACGCGGACATGAAGACGTTTACTCCGGATTCCTCGATCGCTTCCGACGTGATCCCGTCGGCGAATTATGGCGACCGCAACAAGGGCCGCGAACCGGACATGATCGTGCTGCACTACACCGGCATGCCGGATGTGGAAGGCGCGATCGCGCAGCTCTGCACCGCGGGCACCGACGTATCGGCTCATTACATCGTCCTCGAAGACGGCCGCATCGTGCAAAGCGTGCCCGAGAGCAAGCGCGCCTGGCACGCCGGCACGTCGTTCTGGGCCGGCGAGGACGACATCAATTCCTGTTCGATCGGGGTCGAGATCATCAACCGTGGCCACGACTGGGGCTACCCGGATTTCCCGCTGCGCCAGATCGCGGCCGTGATCGCGCTGTGCCGCGGCATCATACTTCGTCGCAACGTGCCGCCGCACCGCGTGCTCGCACATTCCGACGTCGCGCCGGCGCGCAAGAAGGATCCCGGCGAGAAATTCCCCTGGCATTCGCTGGCCAATTCCGGCGTCGGCCATTGGGTGCAGCCGGCGCCGGTCGTGCGCAGCGAAGCGCTGATGCTCGGCAGCATCAGCGACGACGTCGCGGGCCTCCAGACCGCGCTTGCCAAATATGGCTACAATGTTCCGACCCACGGCAAGTTCGACGGCGCGACCATGGAAGTGGTCACCGCGTTCCAGCGCCACTTCCGCCCCGCCCGCGTCGATGGCGTTGCCGATCATTCGACCATGAGCACGCTGCACGCGCTGCTGTCGAGTTTGCCGGCTGATGCGACCGTAACGACTGTCGCCGCGAAGTAGTTCACGCAAGATTTTTGCGCCGTCATTGCGAGGAGCGAAGCGGACGAAGCAATCCAGCTTTTTGTCGCGGTGACATGGATTGCTTCGCTTCGCTCGCAATGACGACCCCCTACAACTCCGCCAGCCGCCGCGCATACAACCGTCGCAACGGCTCCAGTTGCGTGGCAGCCGTTGCCGCCAGATAGGCTTCGCGCGCGGCGTCGCGGCGGTCGAGCCGGCGTAACAGATCGGCGCGAACCGCCGGCAGCAGTTCATATCCCTTGAGCCCGCCACGCGCCTCCAGCGCATCGATCAGGTCGAGCGCCCGTGCCGGCCCGTCGACCATCGACACCGCGGCGGCATGATTGAGTTCGATCACCGGCGACGGGCTGATCCGCAGCAGCACCTCATAGAGGCCGGCGATCTGCGGCCAGTCGGTGTCTTTATAATTGGGCGCGCGCGCATGCAGCGCCGCAATCGCGGCCTGCACTGCATAGGATTGCGGCCGACCCGGCATCCGCAGCGCGTCTTCGACCAGCTTCAAGCCTTCCGATATCTGGGCATGATCCCACAATGAGCGGTCCTGCTCCTCCAGCAGCACGATGTCGCCGCCGGCGGTCTCGCGGCCGGCTCGGCGCGAATTGTGCAGCAGCATCAGGGCCAGCAATCCCTTGATCTCACCGCGCCCGGGCATCAGCCCATCGAGCAGCCGCGCCAACCGGATTGCCTCGCGCGCCAGATCGGGCCGCATCAAATCTTCGCCTGATGTCGCGACATAGCCTTCGGTGAACACGAGATAGATTACCGCGAGCACGCCGCGCAGCCTCGGTTCCAGCGCCTCGCGCTCCGGCACCTCATAGGGAATGCCGGCAAGGCGGATTTTCTGCTTGGCGCGCACCAGGCGCTGCGCCATCGCGTCTTCGCTTGAGAGAAACGCGCGGGCGACCTGCGCCGTCGTCAGCCCGCACACCGTGCGTAGCGTGAGTGCGACCTGCACTTCCGCCGCAAAGGATGGATGGCAGCAGGTGAAGATCAGCCGCAGCATGTCGTCGTCGAACACGCTATCCGTGGCCTCGCACGGCGCGGCATTGAGCAGCAGCTCATGCGTCAGTTGCTGCTGCTTGCCGCGAAACGCGATGGCGCGGCGAACGCGATCGATCGCCTTGTTGCGCCCGACATTGACCAGCCAGCCTCTCGGATTGGATGGCAGGCCGCCGCCCGGCCAGCGCTCCAGCGCCACCGCAAAGGCATCCTGCAACGCATCCTCGGCGAGATCGAAATCGCCGACGAGGCGGATCAGCGTGGCCATCGCCCGCCCCGCCTCGTCGCGAAATATTTTTTCAATCTCGATCGGAGTCATGCGGTTTGCCGTTCAGGAGTTGTCGTTCAGGGGCGACGCAAAGCGCCGAATTGGAATGACGAACGGAGGAGGTTAGTCATAGATCATGACCGGCCTGACCTCGATCGAACCCGACTTGGCGCCGGGAATGCGCGCGGCAATGCCGAGGGCTGTGTCGAGGTCCTTGGCCTCGACCAGATAGTAGCCGCCGAGTTGCTCGCGCGTCTCCGCGAATGGGCCATCCGTGGTCAACATCTTGCCGTCGCGAACCCGCACCGTGGTCGCGGTCGTTGTCGGCTGCAACCCGTCGCCGGCCTTGAAATGACCGCTTTGAACGATGGACTGGGTGAATGCGCCGTAGTCGGCCATCATTTGCTTCCGATCGGCAGCGCCCATTTTGCCGAGTTCGGCTTCGTTCCGATAGATCAACAGCAGATACTGCATCTCATTACTCCTTTTGGTCGGCTTGATCGCCGACACTCAGTCGAACCGAGCCAGCGCCAAACGACATCTTCATGATAATTTATTTTGCGCGGTTTGGTGACTTGACGCCAAGCCCCCCAGCCCCCATGCCTTAGGGCGTCAGTCGGCCGGACGGCCGCTCCCGCTACGGTCGAAAGGCTGCGGGGGAGGAAAGTCCGGGCTCCATCGACATACGGTGCCGGATAACATCCGGCGGGGGTGACCCCAGGGACAGTGCCACAGAGAACGAACCGCTCCCCCACCCGAAAGGGAGGGGGCAGCAAGGGTGAAAAGGTGCGGTAAGAGCGCACCGCGGGTCCGGCAACGGAACCGGCATGGCAAACCACACCGGGAGCAAAACCGAATAGGGACGGCAACGCGGGCAGTTCGCTTCAAGCGAAAACGCCGCAGGGCAATGTCAGGCTCGCCGTCCGGGTAGGTTGCTCGAGGCAATGTGCAAACATTGTCCCAGAGGAATGGCCGTCACGTATCGTCCGCGCGAGCGGGCGGTGCCCTACAGAACCCGGCTTACAGGCCGGCTGATGCTCTGAAGCGAAAGCGTTTTCGAAGAAAACGTGTCCTACTGAGAATGAGGGGTTCGGCGTAACGCGCCGGACCCCTCGCCATTTCTACGCGACGATCTCTTGTAGCAACGCCATTAGCGCTTCCGGCGCCGTGACGTTCGGCGAATGGCTGGCATCGATCTCGAAGTAGCGCCACGCGGGATCGCTTTTGGTCCGCTTGGCAAACTGCCCGAACGTGTCGGCGGGCGTGATGCGTGTGGCGTAGATATAGCTGCGCGGCAGCGTCAGCTTGCCGCCTTGCAGTTTCAACCTGGCGTCAAAGCATTTGACCGGCATATCGACCCGGCGCGCATTCAGCCATTCGAGATCCGCCTGCGCGGTGTCCGGCGACGTCGGACGTGGCGGCACCCGCCAGACTCCTGTCTGCCTCAACTCCTGCAGGCGCTGACGGTCCGGCTCGTTGAGATCGAGCAGCGACTGCCCGTCCTCCGGCACGAAGGCGTCGATATAGATCAGCTGCGTCACGCGATCACGGGTGCGATCGGCGACGCCGGTGGCGACCATGCCACCGTAGCTGTGGCCGACCAGAACGATGTCGCGCAGATCCTCGAACTTGATGACGTTGAGCACGTCCTCGATATGGGTTTCGAGATCGATCGATGGATTGGCCAGATGCACGCGCTCGCCAAGTCCGGTGTAGGACGGCGTCACCAGCCGGTGCCCGGCCGCCTGCATCAGCGGATGCATCTTCTTCCACGCCCAGCCCGCGGACCATGCGCCGTGGCAGACAAGAAAGGTCTTTGGAGAAGTCATTGGGCCGTTTCCCTGAAGTTATTGTTGAAGGCGTCAATTGCGATAGTACCCGCTAGCGGCCTCGTGTAAATGTCGGCGCAATGACCAAGAAGACGGGACATTGATGGAAACGTCCACCTTTGCGCTGCTGCTTTTTGGCGCGCTCGCCGGCGGTTTTGTGTCCGGCCTCGCCGGTTTCGGCACGGCGCTGATGGCGCTGGGGATCTGGCTCTATGTGCTGCCGCCTTCGGTTGCGGTCCCGCTGGTGCTGATCTGTTCGGTCAGCTCGCAGATTTCGACGCTGCCGACGATGTGGAAGGTGCTCGACTTCAGGCTCGCCTTGCCATTCGTGGTCGGAGGGCTGGCGGGCATGCCGGTCGGTACGCTGCTGGTCGCGCGTGCCGAGCCGCAGGTTTTCAAGCTGAGCGTCGGGGTGATGCTGCTGGTGTTTCCAACGGCGCTCTACTTCGTCCGCCAGCCAATGACGCTGCGTTTTGGCGGCAAGGCTGCGGACGCCGCCGTTGGATTTGGCGGCGGCATCCTCGGCGGCCTCGCCGGCCTGTCAGGTCCGCTTCCGACCTTGTGGGCGAGCGTGCGTGGCTGGAGCAAGGATCAGCGCCGCGGCGTGTTCCAGATCTTCAACGGCACCGTGCTCGGCGCCGCCCTGCTCCTGCAGATCGTCAACGGCTTCGTCAAGACGGAAGTATTCTGGCTCGCCTTGCTGGCGCTGCCCGGCACGCTGATCGGCACACGGCTCGGCACGCGCACCTATCAAGCCTTGAGCGACCGCAATTTCTACGACGTCGTGCTGGCTCTGTTGTTTCTGTCCGGGCTCGGACTGGTGTGGAGCAGCATCGGCGTGCGCTAGCGCCTGCGTGGCCGCCGTGCGGCATATCTCGGACGCTGTACGCGCGCGGACAAACTCGCTACCACGCGCGCATCATGTGGCCGCAACTGGTTATCACGATGCTCTGCGTCACCTTCCTGTTTCCGTTCCTGATGTCGATGGGGGTGCAGACCGTCGACGCCTCGCATGGCGGCGTGGTGTTCGGAATCATGCCGATCGCAACCGCTCTGGTCGCCGTCATGATCACCATGAGCGCCCGCGGCCGCTGTTCTGGATCGCCTCCTTTGCCGGCGCCGCAATCGTGATCGCGTTTGCACTGCGGCAAGGCGGCGGCGCGCTGTCGGCCAGCGATCTGCTGCTGTTCGCAGCCGTCGCCGTGTCCGCGGTCGGCTACGCCTTTTCCGGCCGGCTCACCTCGCAGATGCCGGGCTGGGAAGTCATCAGCTGGGCGCTGGTGATCGCCCTGCCGGTCTCGATCCCGGCCGCCGCACTGACCATGCCTGCGGATATTACCCACATCGCATTGAAGCCGTGGTTGGGCTGCTCTATGTCGCGTTGTTCTCGCAATGGATCGGGTTCTTTGCGTGGAACGCCGGCATGGCGATGGGCGGCATCGCCCGCGTTGCGCAAATGCAGTTGCTGCAGCCTTTTGTCACTTTTGCGCTTGCGGCCTACTTCAACGACGAAACCATTACGCCGCAGATCCTGTTGTTCGCGGCCGGCGTGGTCGTGACGGTTGCGATCTCGACGCGGACGCGCGGGTGCAAACCGCCCGATCGTTCGGAACTGACGTCAGTTCCAGGCGTCATTCCGCCGGCAACGCCGACTTGAGCGGCGCCAGCCGTTTCCTGAACTCCAAGTGCAGCAACCACAAACTCAATGCGGCCTGCAGCGTCGTCGTCAGGTTCGACAGGTACCACACGTACTCCATGCGAAATCCCGGTCGTGCGGACAGCCAGAGAACCGGCAAGGCGTAGGTGATCAAGCGCGCGCCGGAACTCAGCAGCACCGGCTTGGTGTTGCCCAGCCCCTGAAACATGCTGGAGCACACAAAGGTAAATCCCTGCGCCACGAGATTCAGCGAGACCATTTGCAGGAACAGGATGGCGACCGCCATCGTCTCACGGTCGCTGGCGAAGCCACCGAGCAGCAGCCCGGGCCAGCATTGCGCAACGACCGTGAAAGCGATCATCACCACCGTGGCGATCAGCGCCGCCCTGGCGAAGGTTTCCTTCACGCGTGCGCCGTTGCCGGCGCCGAAATTCTGCCCGGCGATCGGTCCGGCGGCGAGCGCAATCGCCAGCGCCGGCATCTGAATGAGGCCGAGCACACGCGTCCCAATGCCAAATCCAGCCTGAGCCGCCGCGCCAAAGTCGCGCAATGCGTAATAGATCACGCCCATCCAGATGAATATGATCGCGAACTCGCCGCCGGCCGGCAAACCGACATTGAGGATGCGTTTCCACTGCCGGAGCCGCGGGCGCAGTTGCGCGCGATCGACGCCGACATAGTGCTCCAGTCTGCGGAAATACATCCACAGCATCAGTACAGCGATCAGCACCGCAATCGAACTCGCAAGGCCTGCGCCCGCGACCCCGAGCGCGTGGCCGGTGCCCCAGCCTGCGATCAGGACCGGCGCAAGCGCGATATTGATGATCACCGCAAGTGCCTGCACGATCATGCTGGGCCGCACGATACCGGTGCCTCGCAGCGCGGCCGCCATCACCTGCGTGGCGAATTGCAACGCCAGTGCGGGCATGAACCAGAGCATGTACGTCGTGCCTGCCTCGACGGTGGCTTGGTCGGCGGCTACCATGCGCATGTAACCGCCGGCGAGCGCCGATCCTGCAACCCATGTCACCAGCCCGCACACGGCTGCCAGGCCGAGCGACTGGTTGAACACCAGATTGGCGTCGGCCTGGTCCTTGCGTCCCACGGCATGCGCTATGAGCGCGACGGTGCCGACGCCCAGCACCTGCATCAGCCCGTTGATGAGAAATCCCAGATTGCCCGCCGCCGCCACGCCTGCGATGGCAGCTTCGCCAAGCCCCGCGACGAAATACAGATCGACGAGCTGGCAGATCATGATCGTGATCATGCCGGCGACAATCGGTGGCGCCATGTTCAGGATATGGCTGACGATGGAGCCTTGCGTAAGGTCTTTCATTTCAAATCCGTCCCCGGCACGCGGCCTCGGAACATCCGGGAGCCGCGCGCCACAATGCCATTCACTCCGCAGCCGTAATGCGGCCGAACTCTGTCGCCTGCCGCTCGAACAGCCCGCGATAGATGCCGCCCGCCCGCGCCGTTAGCATGGCGTGGGTGCCCTGCTCGACGATCTCGCCGCGATCGAACACCAGGATGCGGTCGAGGCTGCGCACCGTCGACAGCCGGTGCGCAATCACGATCGAGGTGCGGCCTTTCATCAACCGCTCCATCGCCTGCTGGATCAGGCCTTCGGATTCCGAATTGAGGCTCGAGGTCGCCTCGTCCAGGATCAGCACCGGCGCATCCGCCAGGAACGCGCGCGCCAGCGCGACGCGCTGCCGCTCGCCGCCCGACAGCTTGACGCCGCGTTCACCGACCAGCGTGCCGTAGCCTTTCGGCAGCCGCAGGATGAACTCGTGCGCGTTCGCCAGGCGTGCCGCCTGCTCGATCGCCGCCATATTGGCGCCCGGCCTTCCATAGGCGATGTTCTCGGCCAGCGAACGGTGAAACAGGATCGGGTCCTGCTGCACGATCGCGATCTGGCTGCGCAGCGAATGCTGCGTCGCCTCGGCGATATCCTGACCGTCGATCAGGATTTTGCCACCGCTGACGTCGTAGAGCCGCTGCACCAGCTTGACGAAGGTGGTCTTGCCGGAGCCGGAGCGGCCGACCAGGCCGACGCGCTCGCCGGCGCGGATATCCGCCGACAGGCCGTCATACAGCGGGTCGCGATGGCCGCCATAGTGGAACGTCACGGCATCGAACACGATGCGGCCGCCCTGGATATCGATCGGCCTGGCGCCGGGCGCATCCGCAATGCCGATCGGCTCGCCATGGATCGCGACCAGTTCCTCCATGTCGTTGACCGAACGCTGCAGATTGTTGATGTGCATGCCGACGTCGCGCAGATATGCATGGATGATGTAGTAGCTGGTCAGCACATAGGTGACGTCGCCCGGCGTGGCGCGGCCCGCGATCCACAACAGGATCGCGCCGCCGATCACGCTCGTGCGAAAGCACAGCAGCACCGTGAGCTGCGCTGTGCTGGTGTAGTTGTAGCGCAGCCAGGTCCGCTGCACGCGGGTACTCCAGCGACCGATGACGCCGGCCAGCCGCGCGTCCTCGCGCGCTTCCGTGCCGAAGGATTTCACCACCGCGTTGCAGGTCAGCGCATCGGCAAGCGTGCCGCCGACCTTGGTGTCCCAGGCGTTGGAGACGCGCGCTGCCGGCGCGATGTAGTTGACCGAGAATGCCATCGTCATCAAGACATAGATCAGCGTGCCCACCGCGATGACAGCGCCGAGCGAGGGCCAGTGTAACCCAAGCAGGATCATCGAGCCCAGCAACACCGTCAGCGACGGCGCCAGCGCCATCAGGATAGTGTCGTTGAGCAGATCGAGCGCCCACATGCCGCGGGTAATCTTGCGCACGGTCGAGCCGGCAAAGCTGTTGGCGTGCCAGTCGGTCGAGAAGCGCTGCACCCGCATGAAGGCGTCGCGCGATACGTCCGACATGATCTTCAGCGTGAACGGCACGATCGCCTGCAGACCGATCAGCCGCAGGATCATCGACAACGCGCCGAGCGCCACGATGCCGCTAAAAGCGACCATCGCCGCGCGCCGCGCCGCCGGATCCGAGGCGCCTTGCGTCAGCGCATCGACCAGCCGGCCGGAGAACAGCGGCATGAACAAATCGGCCGCGGTCGCGCCCAGCAAACCGCCGGCGACGGCTAGGGCGCGGGCGGGCTGTTCGAGCCAGTGGCGGAACACAAACGGGATCACCACGCTTATCGCCGCGGGACGTTTGCTGGTTTGAGCGGTCATGGCCTCATCCGGCTACGCTTCCGCGCGCATGCCGGCTCCATCTGAAAGGACGCAGCGGACGGCGAGATGGCCGAACGCGATCGTCGTTGAAAAATATCGGTAACGCGTTGGGAAGCTTTGGAAGATCGGGACTTCAGGCCCGGTCAGAGCTGGCGAAAGTGAGCCTCAAAGGCCCGTGACAGCGTCCAGCATAGGCATCGAACGCGGACGGACGGTCTGCGAATAAGACGAAATCATGCAAATCCTCCCCGGTTCGAGCAAGCAATGCACCGCTTATAAATGCATCACCGGCGATTTGCAATATGACAACCGCCTGAAGCGCGCCAATCCGATCAATGCACAATTCAGTGTGCTTTTCAGCGTCCTTGGCCGCCGGCGGCCAGCGCGGGCGGCTTCTTCATCAGCATGACCAGGACACTGAGGCCGAAATAGAAAAGGGTCAGCATGAAGAAGGCGTCGCCATAGCCCATCACCACCGCCTGGCGATGCACGATCTGCGACAATTGTTTCATCGCCATCAGCGCGGCGTCGCCCATGCCTTGCAGGCGCTGGGTGAACATGTTGAGCGTCTCGGTCGCCGTGGCGTTGCCCCAGTGCACGCGCTCCTGTAGCCGCACGATGTGCAGATCGGTGCGTTCGTTCAGCACCTGGTTGATGACGGCAAGCCCGACCGCGCCGCCGAGATTGCGCGTCAGGTTGAACAGGCCGGAGGCGTTCTTGACCCGCTCCGGCGCCAGCGTGCCGAGCGAGATCGTATTGGTCGGCACCATCGCGAACATCATGCCGATGCCGCGCAGGATCTGCGGGATCAGGAGCTCATAGAAATCGTAGTCGCGGGTAATCCAGGTCATCTGCCAGGAGCCGAGCGCGAAGGTGCAGAGACCGAAGGCGATGAGGTAGCGCATGTCGATCCTGGTCATCAGCCGGCCGACGATCGGCGCGACCAGGAACATGGTGAAGCCCGAGACGAACATGGTCTCGCCGATCATCAGCGCGCTGTAGCCGCGCACTTCGGCGAGATAGCGCGGATACATGTAGGTCAGGCCGTACAGCCCGATGCCGACGCAGAACGAGATCAGGCAGCCGACGCCGAAATTGCGGTCGGTGAACGTCCTAATGTCGACGATCGGTTCCCGCGCGGTCAGCACGCGCCAGAAGAACGAGATCGCGGAGACGAAGCAGATCGCGGCGCAGACCGCGACCGAATTATCCTGCAGCCATTCATATTGCGGGCCTTCCTCGAGCACATATTCCAGCGAGCCCAGAAAACCCGCCATGAACAACAGGCCCCACCAGTCGAAATGTTCGAGCAGCTTGAAGTTCGGCTGGTCGAAATCGACCAGGATCAGCACGCCGATGGTGATGCCGATGCCGGGAATGATGTTGATGAAGAACAGCCAGTGCCACGACATCATGTCGGTGATGAAGCCGCCGACGGTCGGGCCGATGGTGGGCGCCAGCGTCGCGACCAGGCCGATGATCGGTCCAACGATGTGGAATTTCGTGCGCGGGAACACCGTATAGGCGGAGGCGAACACGGTGGGGATCATGCCGGCGCCCAGAAACCCCTGAAGCGCGCGCCACACGACCATCTGCTCGATCGTCGAGGCAAATCCGCAAAAGAAGCTGGCGATGGTGAAGCCGGAGGCGGAAACTGCAAACAGCAGGCGGGTGCCGAAGGCGCGCGACAGGAATCCCGACAACGGGATCGCGATCACTTCGGCGATCAAATACGCGGTCTGGACCCACGACACCTCGGTGGAGCTTGCCGAAAGCCCGGCCTGGATATCGGACAAGGATGCCGAGACGATCTGGATGTCCAGGATCGACATGAACATCCCGAACACCATGATGAGAAACGCAAACAGACGCCGCGGCGGGATGCGCTCTGCCGGCGGGCCCGCGGCATTCATCATCGAGGGTGGAGCGGTGGTGGCGTCAGCCATGATCTGCTCAGGTCACGCGCGCCGGGCCTTGCCTGGCGCCGAAAAAAATTACTGCGGATGAACCGTCGTCGACGAATCGAGGTCGGCCTCGTTTTCCGCATCGGCCGCGCCGTCACGGGTGTAGACGGTGGTGTAGACCGACATGCCCGCGCGCAGCAGGTTCTGCCTCGCCACGTCCTTCGGGACGCGGATCCGCACCGGCAGCCGCTGCACGATCTTGGTGAAATTGCCGGTGGCATTGTCGGGTGGCAGCAGCGTAAACACCGAACCCGCCGCGGGCGAAATGCTGTCGACGACGGCCGCGAATTTGCGATGGCCGTAGGCGTCCACCGAAATCATCACGGGCTGGCCGGGGCGGATGCGCTTGAGCTGGGTTTCCTTGAAATTGGCGTCGATGAAGACGTCGTTGAGCGGCACCACATTGCCGAGCCGTTGGCCGGCCTGGATGAAGTCGCCGGTGTTGACGAGGCGGTTGGAGAATGTGCCGTCGACCGGCGCGCGCACCGAGGTGAAATCGAGATCGCGCTCGGCCTTGGCCAGCGAAGTCTGCAATTCCGCCAACTGGGCGCGGGCTTCGGTCTGCTGGGCCCTGGTCACCTCGACATTGTCGCGCGCGGCGTCATAGGCTGCCTGTGCCGATTTCACGGCCGCTGTGCCCTGATCGCGGCTGGCTTCGGAAACTTCAAAGGTGGCGCGCGAGGCAAAACCCTTGGTGCTCAGCGCCTGCTGGCGCTCGAAGTCGAGACCGGCGCGCTTCAGCGCCGCTTCCGAGGAAGCAAGCTGTGCCTTGGCCTGCTCGACCGCGCTTTCCAGCGCGGTGACCTGGCGGCCGATGCGGTCGATGGTGGCCTGCTGGGTCGCGATCCTGGTGCGCGCCGCATCCACCGCAATCTTGTAGTCGCCGTCATCGATCTTGAAGATCAGGTCGCCCTTGCGAACGATCGAGTTGTCGCCGGGAAAGATCGCTGAGACATGGCCCGACACCCGCGCACCCAGCGTGGTGTTGTTGGCGCGCACATATGCGTCGTCGGTCGAAACATAGAAGCGGCCGGCGAGAACGTAATAGACGGCGTAGCCGACGGCTGCGACCGACAGCAATCCGACCACGCCCATCATCACGAATTTTTTGCGCCCGCCGGATTTTGGCGCCGCCGGCCTGGCGGCATCGGCCGATGGCGCGGCCGGCTTGTCGGCGCCCGGCGCATCGCCCGGCCGGCGCTTGGTTTCTTCCGCGACGTGAGTCCGAAGCTGGTCCGCCAACTGGGCGGTGTCGCGCGCGGCCTCGCCTTCCGCCGTTTCCGGCCCGGTACGAATCGCACGTGCGGCCTGGTCTCTCGCTGCGGCCATTACCGGCCTCCTCATTACGTTTTCGCGATACGCGCGCGGCCAGAACCGGCCGCGAAGGCACCGTCATTTCAAAATTAACATTGACCGAACCGTTCGGTCAAGATATATTTCCGTGGGATGGACCATAGGGCGAAAAGCCCCCGGCGCGTATGGCCGGTTGAAATCTTTCCCGAGAAGACAAACCAATGGTTGCAGACACGCCGAACCCAATTCAAGTCGTCACTGAGGAGGATTCCTCCAAGCGGCGGCAGATTCTCGATGGCGCCCGCAAGGTGTTCATGGATCTGGGCTTCGACGGCGCCAGCATGAACGAGATCGCGCGGTCGGCCGGCGTTTCCAAAGGCACGCTGTACGTCTATTTCGCCGACAAGAACCGGCTGTTCGAAGCCATCGTCGAGGACGAAGCGCTCGAACAGGGCAAGGTGGTGTTCAATTTCGATCCCGCGCGCGATGCCGAGACCACGCTTCGGGAATTCGGCCAGACCTATATGGTGTTGTTGTGCCGCCCTGGCGGCGGCTCGTGGATCCGCACCGTGATGGCGATTGCCGAGCGGATGCCCGAGGTCGGCCGCCGCTATTATGCCAACGTGCTGGAGAAGACGATCAAGGGCCTCGCCGATTATCTGAGAGCGCACGTTGCGCCCGGCGATCTTGCCATCGACGATTGCCAGCTCGCGGCATCGCAATTTTTGCAGATGTGCCAGGCGTCGCTGTTCCTGCCGTTTGTATTCCAGGCCGCACCGGCGCCCTCGCCCGATCGCATCGCCCAGGTAGTCGACAGCGCGACGCGGATGTTTCTGGCGGCGTATCGGGCGAAGTAGGTGCGACAGCGAGCGCTGTCCGCCAAGGGCAAAGATTTTCATACTCCGCGAAAGCGGAATATGCAGTACGCGGCGGCCTATCGCCTGCTCGCGGACCCTTATCGAAGACTTGGCAATATGACTTCGGTCAGCACGCGCATGGGCGCCGTTCCCTGATCCCGACTGTTGTAATTGCCGGCGGTCACGACCACCAGCAATTCAAGCCGGGGAAAGACATAAAGCCGTTGGCCGCCATTCCCCATGGCCGCGATCCACCGCTCATTGAACGGTCCATCCGGAGCTTTGAATGCGCCGAGATACCAATGATAGCCGTATTCGCGCCGCTCGCGGAGCGTCACCGCCGGCTTGAAGGAGGCCTCCAGCCAATCCTCCGGGACCACCTGCTGCGTACCCGCCTTGCCGCCATCAAGCAGCATCTGCCCGATCCGCGCCAGATCCCGGGGCCGCATTGCAAGGCCGGAAGGAAAGTTTCGTTCACGGTCGCGACTGACGCGCCACTCGGTCGGCCCAAGCCCGAGCGGGTCGAACAGGACGGCGCGCGCATAGTCGTGCGCCGCTTGTTGCGTACCATTCTCAAGAATCTTCCCGATCAGCGCCGTCGCACCGCCACAATAATTCCATCGCTCGCCGGCAACCGCGACAATGGGCCGTTCCAGGACGTAACGATAGCGGTCGACGGTGGCTTCCATGGCGGTTTGGCCGTTGCGCGGATCGTCGTAGGACAAGTCTTCATTCCAGTCGATCCCAAGCGTCATGGTGAGCGCCTGCCTTATGGTCCAACGGCCCCGCTGCTCCAGATCGGGCAGGTCGGTGTATTGCGGGAATTGCGCCAGCAGCGGCTGGTCGGGCGACGGCACCTTGCCGTCGCGCAGGGCAATTCCGTAAAGCAACGAGACTATGCTCTTGGTTATGGACCGGAGTTCGTGGCTGCGTTCCGGCGAAAAAGCGACCCGCTCCGTGTGCGGCCTCCCTCTTTCATCGCGCACCTGATCGTCGCCCTCATAATACTTCTCGAGCACGAGACGCCCGTGCCGCGCGATGATGACGCCATGGACGTTGCTGGCCCGCCCGGTCAGCACGAACTGATCGAGTTGCGCGTCAAGGTCTGGCGCGAACCCCGCCTCGGCCGACGTCGTCATTTGCGATGCAAGCGACGTAGCGGCGCGCGCCGCCGAGGCACTTCCGGCCAGCACGGCAGCGCCAAACAACAGCTTGCGGCGATCGAGCATCGAAATTGCCTCCCGTGGAACCAATGAGGCTATCGCCACGGTGTCCTAACTAAGGCATCACGACCACGCAGCCCCGCGGGCCACCTCTACATTGGCATTTGACATTTCATCTCATTTTGTCAAAATCGTCAAATGAGGCCCCGCGACCGCATCCTCGACGCCGCCATGCTGGTGTTCCGCCGCCAGGGTTTCAGGCGTTCGTCGATCGAGCAGGCGGCGGAAGCCGCAGGGCTGACGCGGCAGGCGCTCTACCATCACTTCAAGTCCAAGGAAGCGCTGTTCCGCGCCGTGATCGAGCGGCTGCACGAGAACGCGCTCGCCGCCGAGATCGCGGCCGCGACCGCCGCGGAAAAGGCCGGCGTCCGTCTCGCCGAGATTCTGATCGCCGAGATCACCGCGCGGCTGAAGCAATTGATCGCGCCGCTCGAGGGCTCGCCCCATGTCGAGGAATTGTTCTCCGAGCACCTGTTGCAGGCCCGCGACCTCTACCAGAAATATGCCGCCCACTATGCCGGGCAACTCGCCGCCACCATCGAGCGCGTCTGCCACAAGCAAAACCTCGCCCTGAAGGACATGACCGCGCGCGATTTCGCCCGCTGCATCGAATTGGCGTTCAACGGCACCAAGTCCGCCTATCCCGGAATGCAGCCGGCCGACGCCTTCCTGCGGGATTTATCTATCATGGTACGCACGCTGGTCGCCGGCGCCGTCATTGCGTCGCCAAAGCCGCCTACGGTGAAACCGGCGACGGCCAAAAAATCAGCCAGCCGCAAAACTGGAGATCGCAAATGAGTACGATGACGATCAACGGCCGCCTCGCGCCTCTCCCCGACGATCTCGATGCGCTGCTGATCGATGTCGTCAGAGGCGATCTCGGGCTGACCGGCACCAAGCTGGTCTGCGGGGCCGGCGTCTGCGGCGCCTGCACCGTGCTGGTAGACGGCGCGCCAGTGGCAAGCTGTCTGATGCCGGCACGCGCCGCGATGGACAAGACGGTAACAACTGTCGAAGGCATCGGCGCCGAAAAGCTGCACCCGGTGCAAAAGGCCTTCATGGCGCACGACGCGCTCCAATGCGGGTTCTGCACCCCGGGCTTCATCGTCGAAGCCGCCGCGTTTCACGATCGCTGGCGGGCGACAAAAGGAAACGCGGTGCCGTCGCGCGAGGAAATCGGCGCGGCGCTGTCGGGCCATCTGTGCCGCTGCGGCGCCTATGACGGCATCTTCAGCGCGGTGGCCGCGGCCTGCGCCGGCCAGTTCGACGGCGGCGATATCGTCGCGCCGCGCGTCGAGGCGCGCGACAAGGTGACGGGATCGGCGAAATACACCGTCGACATCCGTCACGACGGACAGCTCGAAGGCGTCATCCTGCGCTCGCAGCAAGCCCACGCGCGGATCGGCGAATTCGACCTTGCGCCGGCGCTGGCGATACCGGGCGTCGGCGCGGCGATCTCGCTCGTCGGCGACGACCGCGTCGTCCGCTATGTCGGCCAGCCCATTGCCGCCGTCGCAGCGAAAGATCGCAAGACCGCGCTGGCGGCGTTGAGCGCGATCCAGATCAAGAGCGAACGCCTGCCCTCGGCGATCGGGCTGGATGAAGCGCGAAAGCCGGATGCGCCCATCGTGTTCGACAAGGCCAACCGCAAGAAGGCCGGCAACGTCTCCGAAGGCGGCGGCTCGCCGGCGCCGTGGAAAGCCAACATCCGCGGGCCGTCGGCGGCGTTCTCGCTCAAGCCGAAGAAGGTGCGGAGCTGGATCGCGGGCGCGCGCCAGGAGAAAAACCCGCTGCTGGTCGAAGGCACCTTTCGGACCGGCACGCAATCGCATGCCTGCCTGGAGCCACACGCCACCGTCGCGCGCTTCGACGGCGAGCGCCTCATCGTGCACGCCTCGACGCAGCAAGTGTTCCATCTGATGGAGCTGATCGCCAAGCGCTACAAGCTCGAGCACGACAAGGTTCAGGTGATCGCCGACCATGTCGGCGGCGGTTTCGGCTCGAAGGCCAGTCTCGGCATGGAGACCATCGCCGCGATTGAGCTGGCGCGCAAGGCCAAGGCGCCGGTCCGGATCGCCTACGACCGCCACGAAGAGCTTTCGGTGACCGGTTATCGGCCGGCAACCGAAGTCAAGATCGCGCTGCTGCCGTCCGAGCAGGGCGAGCTGAAGGCGCTGTCGCTCACCGCCTATGCGGACACCGGCGCCGCCATCAACTCCACCATCGCGGCGCTGGCGCGGTTGATCTATCCGGCGCAGGCAAAAGAACTCGCCGACTTCGACGTCATCAGCAATCTGCCGCCCGGCGCGGCGTTCCGCGGACCCGGCGGGCCGCCGATGGCGTTTGCGCTGGAACAAGCGATCGACGAGGCCGCGCTGCGCATGCAGGTCGATCCGATCGAATTGCGCAAACGCTGGGATCCCGATCCCAACCGGCAAAGGCTCTATGATTGGGCAGCGGGACTCGATGTGTGGCGCAACCGGCAGTCACCGACATCGCAATCCGGCCGCTATCGCCGCGGCGTCGGCGTCGCCACCGGATATTGGCTCTATCTCTGGCAGCCCGGCTCGAAGGTCGAGGTGTCGGTGAAGGGCGGGCGCCTGATCGCCAGCACCGCCACCCAGGACATCGGTACCGGCAGCCGCACCGTGATCGCCAATACGGTGGCACGCGAATTCGGGCTCGAGCCGCACGAAATCGAGGTTCGCATCGGGGACTCAAAATTGCCGGAAGGACCGGGATCGGGCGGCAGCCGCACCACCGCCTCGGTGATCCCGCCGACGCTGCTCGCGATTCAGAAGCTCAAATCCGCGATCGAGCGGAAAGCGAAACGGAAGCCGGTCCCGGGCTCCAACGCGCCGTGGCGCGAGATGCTGGCGGCCGCGCCCGACCTCACGGCGTCGAGCGTGCGGCCGGAGGACAGCAAGAAGATGGCGCCGGGAATCGAGTCGCCGCTGAAGCAGGCGGGCTTCATGGGCACGATCTTCGGCTGGATGATGCGGCGCTTCTCCAACCTTGCGATCGGCGCCGGCGTGCCGAGCTCGGTGCAGGTGATCGAGGTCGAAGTCGATACCTGGCTCGGGCACGTCCGCGTGCTCAACGTCCACACCGGCATTGCGGTCGGCAAGATCGTAGCCCCCGCGCCGGCGCGAAGCCAGGCGGCGGGCTCGGTCATCCAGGGCATCGGCTACGCGCTCTATGAGGCGCGCGAAATCGATGCCCGCACCGGCGACACGCTGAGCGGCGGGATGGAGGATTACCGCATTCCCGGCATTGCCGACACGCCCGTGATCGACGTGCATTTCGACGAAGCCGGTTTCGATCATGTGCTTGGCGGCAGCGTCGGCATCGGCGAGGTCGCAACGGTACCGACATCGCCCGCGGTCGCCAACGCTGTCTGCAACGCGACCGGCATCCGGCTTAACGAGTTGCCGATCCGGCCGGACCGCCTGATCGCCGCACTCAAAGGGAGTGCCGCCGCATGAATTCCGCCACCATGAATGTCGAATTCCGCGCCGCCGGCACTGATCTTTCCGAACGCCGCCGCAGCGGCGTCTCAACAGGACCCTTGATGGACATCGTGCCCGCGTCCGATATCACCGGCATGCATTGGAGCGCGGACGGCAGCTTGCGCATCGGCGCCTATGCCACGATCGCGGCGATCGCGGCCGATCGCAGCATCGCCGCCGCTTATCCCGGCATCGCGGCGTCGGCCCAGGGACTGGCGACCCCGCAGATCCGTCATCTCGCCACGCTTGGCGGCAACCTCGCGCAACGTTCGCGCTGCTGGTACTACCGCAATCCGCACATCGCCTGCCTGAAAAAGGGCGGCTCGGATTGTCCCGCCCGCGGCGGCAATCATCTCTACGGCGTGGCGTTCGATCTCGGCCCCTGCGTGGCGCCGCATCCATCCACCATGGCGGCGGCGCTATCAGCCTATGATGCCACCATCGTCACCTACAAGCGGAGCGGGCTCTCGATCCGCGACGTGCTTGGCGACGGCTCCAATGGTACGGCCGACAACGTGCTGCTGCCGGGCGAGATGATCCGGGGCATCGAGCTTCCCGCGCCGCGGCAAGGCGAGCGCGCGTTCTACAGACGCGCGATCAGCCGCAGCCATGCGGAGTGGCCGCTTGTCGAGGTCTGCGCCCGCGCCGTGGTGGCGGATGGCGCGTTCCAGTTTGTCCGCCTCACCGCCGGCGGCATCGCGCCGGTACCGCTGCGGCTACAGGCGGCGGAGGCTTCCTTGCAAGGCAAGTCCGCCAACACGTTGAACATAGCGGTCGCCGCCAAGCTTGCGACATCTGGGGCAAAGCCGTTGCCGATGACGGGCTACAAGCTCGATCTGCTCGAGGGTGTCGTGCGGGATGTGCTGGAGCGGTTGGCGGCGTAACGAGCGCCGTGCCCACCATCCCTGGGAAAGATGGTGCGCACGCTTTCGCCTTGCCCACCCTACGAAGCGAGGCCTCGACATCGCCACGCCTGCGAGCGACAATCACCTCAGGCAAACCATCCCGGGGTCTGCACATGAAAAGCGTTTTCACGTTCGCCGCGGTGCTCGTCACCATCGCTGTTTCCCAGCCCGCACAGGCGGGAACGCTTTGGCTGGATGTTCCCCCCGAGATCGGCGTGCGCCGGATTGGCGAGGTCGGCTTAGTGCCCTATCGCTGCGTCGACGGGCCTGCCTACAATTATTATGATGGTGCCTATTACGACGTGCCGCCGGCGCTTTATCGCGGCTACGCCTACCGGCCGTATTATCGATACACGGCCTACCGCGTCATTCCGCGCAATTATTTCTGCACCGAGAGATAGGGTGTCGGCGGAAGGCGTAGTCCACATGAGCGCTTGCGATATGCGGTAACCAGCGCAAATGAGAAACCCGGATGTCGCGGAGTTTATCATCGGGCGCGCATTCGCGTGACCCGTTGGCTCATCCGGGCTGCGACTTCTCGCTAATCGTCCTCGAACTCGTCTTCCTCGTTGACCTTGCTCGAAGAGTGCCGGTGCGGCGGTTTCTTAGCCCCGAGCGAACCCGTCGCGTAGGGATCGCGCGACGAGGCATAAGAATTGCGTCCCCCTGCCCGCGCCGCGACTTCTTCGCCGGATGCCGCGGCCGGCTGGCAGATCAGCCGCCCGCTGGCGCGACGCATCAAATCGACGTGGATATGGTCCTCGTGATAGGTGTTGGAGCCGGGCGCCAGCACGGTGTTGAAGTGCTGGCAGGCGGAGGCCTGCACGTCGCGCAGAAAACCCTGCTCTTCCGGCATGCCGCGCCAGCCGCCCTTCACCGTGATGCGTCGGCCGTCGGCCAGCGTGAAGGCGGCGATATCGAGCGCGTTGCCGAAGGCGTGTTCGGAAATATGCGCGCTCGGATTGCCGTTCATGCCGCGGCAGGAATAGGCGGAGATCTGCTTGATCTCGACCACGCGCACGCCGAACCAGCGCTGAGCCGCCGGCTGCACCGAGTCCGCCAGCCAGCGGTCGAGCACCGAGACGATCGGACAGGCGAGCGTCGCCGTCGGCTTCACCGCAACCGGGCCGACCGTGTTGACGGGATCACCGCGCCCAGGCCCGAGCCGCGGCAAGGGCTGGCCCGCCTCGGGGCGTTCCGAATAGCGCGCGGAAGAGGGTGCGGAATTAGAATAAGGCGGCGGAGAGGATGATTGGTAACGCTCGCGCGGCGGATAGGCGGGCGCTGCCATATAGGCGCCGCCGCCGCGGGAATCGCGCAGTTGCGGCGAGCCTTCGGGCGGCAGATCGATCTCATCGACCTCAGGTTCGACGCCCGGCGCCGTCAGCGAAATCGGCCCGTTCGACGGCGCGCCGTAGCTCGGCTGGCGCAGCGCCGTATCCGAATACGTCTGCGGCGCGGACGCCGCCGGTGCCGGCTGGATCGGCCAGCGCGGCACGTTGCCGATGTTGGCGGGCGGACGCAAATCGTCGGCGAACCCGAAACTTGGGCTGCCCTCACCCAGCGCCGCCACCTTGAGTGGAAACTGCGCGCCGCAGGCGCCGGGGCCGGAAATCGGGTCAATCCGGACCAGTTCGGGGCTTTCCTTGACCGCGCCGGACTTCAGGCATGCGACTTCGGCCTCGGCCCGCCACGGTTCGCGCTCGGCGGATTGGAAAAATCCGCGGCCGCAGCCCGCCAGGGAGACAAGGACGAAGGAGCCGACGAGATACAAACGAACTCCGCGCGTCATCGCGGCACGTTCGGCGAATTTATTTAAGGAGTTTTCAACGCGTTGATTTCACGAGTTTTTAACCACGTTGGCCGGGGCGGCCGGCTGTGGACAGGCCGGGACAGACAGCAGCACTGACTTTTTTTAGCCCGGAACGCTTTGCTAACTTGATGCGTTATGTGCGGGCACGACGTGAACCAGGGGAGTATTCCCATGACCATGGTCAGCAGACTGAGCGTTGTAACCGCGTATGTGGCATTCGCCTTTGTCGGCGCCATTGTGCTCGGCGTGTTCTAGGCTCCAGCTTCCAGGCTAGAAGCCAATCGTAAGACTGACCGCCCGGTGGATCGACCACCGGGCGTTTTTATTTGCCGCAAGCGTCACGACCTTGGCTCGGCAAGCGTCTGCCGCGACGACATCAGTCTTTCGGCGCGGCCTGTGATCCGGCTCCAGTTGTTGCCCGAGCAGTAGAAGCGGCCGAGCGCGCAGGCTTCGACGCGCAGCCTGTTCGCGCCCTTCAGGTCCATCGTGCCGTAATAGGTGTCGCCGCTGTCGTGGCTGAAGACGCTGCCGGTCCACTGCGTTGTGGCCCTCGGTTTCATGTTGATCAGGATCGCCTCGCCCTTGTCGTTTTGGGATGAGTTGAGCACGTAGCCGCAGAGCGCATTGCCGCATTTGCCGATACGAACCGATCCCTTGCCTTCGGTCTGCCAGTCGCCGATCGGCGTATCGGCCGGCTCCTCTTCGACGTCGTGCGAGACTTTGGCGATCTGGGGTACGGGGCGCGCAGGCTCGATCGGTTTCGCAACCGGCGGCAGTGGTGCGGGCGGTGGCGGCACGGCGATCGTTGCCGGCGCAGGAGGCAGTGGCGGCGGTGGCGCGGCGACGATCTGCGCGGTGGATGCGGCCGGTTTGTATACGGCCGGCGGCGCCGCGGCGACGATTGGCGGAGCGGGGGACGTAACGGCGGGCGGAGCCGGCGGCGCAATCGCTGGCGGCGGCGCGGGCTGTGGCTTCACCGGTTCGGTGGCAATGCGATCATCGTCGTCATCAAACCGATCGCGGCTGCGATAAAGGCCGGAGATCGAAACCGAAGCGCAGGAGGTGGAGCGGCAATACCTCGACGCCTCGATGTGGATGCGGTGTCCACCGACCACGAATGAAATCGAATTGCCTGCATACGCGGACGGGCTGAGCAGCATCAGCACGACGAGAAAACAGAAGCGTGTCATCGGACCCTCCCCGGTATCGCAGGAAAATTAGGCGGCGAGCGGCCTCTTGAATGTGATTTGAGTCACCCGACTGCCTCGTGATGCACATCACAGAAAGCGCCGCCGGGCGAGCGTAGGGTCCGAGCAAGTTCACCGCCAACCCAATTCACAAGCCGCCCAGGAGGCTCTCTTGAAGAAGCTCTACATCCTCGCCGCGCTGTTGACGGCCGCCACCTCGGCGCATGCCGGTGGAATTTCGTTCGAGATCGAAGGCCAGCGCGTCCGCATCGAAGCGCCGCGCAATTGCGACTCTCTGTCCTGCATCAAGATCACGGCGCCGGGCTTCAAGGGCTTCAAGTCCAAGCGTTATGACGACGATGATGATGTCGCCGCTCGCGACGATCGCGCCTATCGCGACGATCCGCCGCCGGCGAAATACGCGCCGGCCCCGGCCCCCGTTCAGGCGGCTGCGCCCCAGCCGGCGGCTCCGGTCGCTGCACCGGCGGCGCCCGCCCCTGCCCCGACGACGGTTGCGTCCGCCGCGCCGGTGCAGACCGAAATCGTGCAACCCGCGCCGGCTCCGGCTCCCGTGGCCGCAGCGCCCGCACCGCAGCCGGCCCCGGTTACCGCGGCGCCTGCGCCCGATCCGACCTCGCCGCTCGGCGTTTGGGCGACCGAAGAGAACAAGGGCAATGTCCGCATCGAACCGTGCGGCGCCAACCTCTGCGGCTACGCCGTCAAGACCGGCGAAAAGATCCTGATCAGCATGAAGCCGTCAGGCTCGAAATGGACCGGCCAGATCCACGATCCGGACAGCGGCCGCAACTACGACTCGACGATCGCGCTGAAGGGAGCAACCTCGCTGCGCGTGCAGGGCTGCGCCTTCGGCGGCATGTTCTGCGGCGGCCAGACCTGGAAGCGCGTGAGCTAGTCCTGACATCTCGAACCGAAAGCGCCACGCCCGGCGATCCCCGGCGTGGCGCTTGATCGTTTTATCGGGTCATGACAACAACATAGCCATGTTCATCCCGCGTTCAGCCCGGTGCGGCTGAAATTACAACACCACCCTTCGTCCAATCTCCTGTCGCCCTGGAATTCCTCGTGATGCAGCGCCGGTTGTCATTCGCGCTCCTGCTATTGGTCTGCTGCACCTTGGCCGGCGCGACGAATGTGTTCGCTGGTCCTTTCGACATCACCCAACTGGCACAGCCCGCGCCTGCGCAGCCCGCCGCACCGGCGCAGACCGCGCCCAATCCCGCGGCACAAGCGGCCGATGCGCAGCAGCCGGTCGAAGAGCCGATCGGCAATGTCGCGATCGTGACCGGCAGCGCCAGCGTGGTCCGCAACAACGCGACCACGCCGCTCAAAGTCAAGGACGACATCTACTTGAATGACGTGGTGCAGACGGGTGCGAATTCGGCGCTCGGCATTACCTTCAACGACGCCACCACGTTTAACCTCAGGGCGAATGCGCAGATCACCATCGACGCTTACGTTTATGAGGACGGCGGCAAGCCCAACGCCGGCGTGTTCGACGTCGCCAAGGGCACTGTCGCCTTCGTGGCCGCGGCCGTCGCGAAAACCGGTGACATGAAGATCACGACGCCGACGGCGACGCTTGGCATCCGCGGCACCACCGGCCTCGTCGAAGTACCGGAGGGTGCGGCCGCCAACAATCCGAAGAACGTTGCGATCAAGCTTTATCCGGACGCCGATGGCAGGGTCGGACGGATCGAGGTCAACGACCGCGCCGGCGCGCGGCTCGGCTTCCTTACGCAAGGCGCCAGCGGTTTCACCATCCGCCTCGGCGCGGGCGGCGCGCGCTTCGCCGCCGTGCCGCTTGCGATTTCACCGCAGCAGGTCGTGCGCGACCAGGGTTTTGTGCGCCAGGTTCACTCGACGCAAAATCTCGGCCGTCGCGTCGTCGACGAGCAGCGCGCCTTTCGCCGTGCCAACCCCGGCTTCAACCGTGGTAACGCGCCGCGCCGCGGACCGCAGCAAAACGGCGTGCCGGGACAAAACCGCACCGGACCGCAACAACCCGGCCTGCAGAACCGGCCGGGTCGGCCGCAAACGCCGCAACAACCGGGCGCGCCTAACCGGCAGGGGCAACAATTGCAGCGCCCGGGATCGGCGCAGCCGGGTTCGCCGAAGCAAACCGGCTTGCCACCGCGGCCGGGTCAGCCGCAACAACCGGCGGCCGCAGGACGACCGGGTGCACCCGTGCAGTCCGGTGCACCTGCGCAACCCGGAGCGCCCGCGCAACCCGGTGCGCCTGCGCAACCGGGCGGTCCGCAACGCCTGCAGCAGCCCGGTCCGCCACCCGGCGTGCAACAACCGGGACTCCGGCAAGGCCTGCCCGGCGTGCTGCGGCCCGGCTTGCCGATCCGGCCCGGGCTGCGCCTGCCAAAGGGTGGCAAGCCGCCACCGAAGGAAGTGCGCTAGGTCAAATCACGCCCCGCGCCGCAACCAGTCGCGCATTTTCTGGACGAGGCTACGACGGTCCCGGACGTCCTGGATCGCTTCGATACGCACAGGCTCTGGCGCGCGATCCGCGGATGCGCCGCCGGCCGCGGGAGCACTCGCCTTGGCAAGCGCTATCGGTCCGACCTGTTCAAGGAACGCGCGCTCGTAGCCGCGCGAGAGACGATCGACGGCATCCCCGAGCGGCAACCACTCGACGGCTTTGACGTCGCGCATCAACTTGCGAACCGGCTCGGCGCCGGCTTCCATGCGCCAATAGTGCACGACCTTGGAGCCGCCGCGGGAATCATAGACCAGCGTGCCGAGAAACTCGTGCACGGAGACGTCGTGCCCGGTTTCCTCCAGCACTTCGCGTTGGGCCGCGGCGCGCGGCGTCTCGCCGTTATCGAGCTTGCCCTTGGGCAAAACCCATTCATTACGCTTGCGCAGGCGCACCACCGCGACGAGCGGCGTCCCCGCCTGCCGCAGCACAATGCCTCCCGCCGCCAGCACCGGCGTCCGCGCCATCGTCATCGTCTCCGATTGTCTTTGGAATCGCCCATACATAGAGAATTTCACGCAACGTTGCTACCTTCTGTGTTCGTCATGCAGTATTCAGTTCCACCGGTCGCGAGACGCCGTCGCCATGCAAGACCAACCCGCCAGAACCGTCGGTGCATTGTTCATCAGACCGGACGGAAAAGTTCTTCTCGGGCTGCGCGCCCCCTCGAAGAAGGTTTGGCCGGGCCATTGGGATATGATCGGCGGCCGCGTCGAGGGCGGCGAGAGCCTCGATGACGCCCTTGTCCGTGAGGTTCAGGAAGAAGTTGGCGTCACGCCTATCCGGTACAAGCTGATCGCAACGGTCAGGGAGCGGCAGCCGGAGTTCTACGGCGATGCGCTGCATCACGTCTACGCCGTCACCGCCTGGCAAGGCGGCGACCCCGCCAACATCTGCGACGAACACACCGAACTGAAATGGTTCAGCGTCAGCGAGATGCGCGGGCTCGCGAACATCGTGGACCCCGACTATACCCGCTTTGCCGAACTGGCGATGACGGACAAGGCGAGCTAGAGCCGCGCAAGCTCAGGCGACCTCGATCGGACCTGTGAACCAACCGTGAAGATGTCCGGTCGTCAAGGTTGACCGGAAGTGGCTGGCCCACGGCAAAAAAACGACAAGATTGACCACAACGGACATCAGGCCTGATCAGTCTCCGAGGTCGGTTGGGTGCAAATTCTCCCTCGCCGCCCCATCGCAAAGTGCTAGGCTTTGGATATTGGGGGCACATGCAACGGCGCGAATTCATCACGCTCTTTGGTGGCACGGCAGCGACGTGGCCGCTTGCCGCGCGCGCGCAGCAAGCGACGATGCCAGTGATCGGTTTCCTGAATGGTGGATCGCCGGACGGGTATGCGCCCTATGTTGCTGCGTTTCACGTGGGTCTGAAGGAGACAGGTTTCATCGATGGCCAGAACGTGGCGATCGAATATCGCTGGGCGGAAGGGCATTATGACCGGCTGCCAGAGCTGGCCGCCGACCTCGTTCGCCGTCAGGTCGCGGTGATTGCCGGGACAAGCACTCCAGCGAACCTAATAGCCAAGGCGGCGACCACGACCATTCCCATCGTCTTTACGACAGCCTCCGATCCGGAGAGGATCGGTCTCGTAACGAGCCTGAGCCGGCCCGGCGGCAACGTCACCGGAGTGACCCAGCTGAATGTTGAGGCTAGCCCAAAACGGCTGGAACTCGCGCACGAACTGATGCCATCCGCGACCGCGATGGCACTACTAATCAACCCAACCAATCCGAGTGCCGAAACCGTTACGAAGGACGTCCGAGCGGCTGCCGCCTCTCATCCAGCTGCAACTGCACCTGCTACAAGCCAGCACTGAAGCGGAGCTTGGGACCGCTTTTGACGCAATTGAAGGCTGGTGCTCTCATGATCGGCAGCGATGCGTTCTTCAATACAAGCATCCTTCATCTTGCCGAACTCTCGCGCCGCCACCTGGTGCCAGCGATTTATGAGTATGAGGAATTCGTCTCAGCCGGCGGCTTGATTAGCTTTGGCGGCAGTATCAAAGAATCATATCGATGGGCCGGCATCTATACCGGCAGAATTCTAAAGGGCGCCAAGCCTGCCGACCTACCCGTGCTGCAATCCACAAAGGTCGAACTGCTCGTTAACCTCAAGACGGCCAAGGCGCTGGGCATCACCATCCCGCTGTCATTGCTTGGCCGCGCCGACAAGGTGATCGAATAAGGGCGCGCACTTCCCTTATCGGCACCTTTCGGACCGCCAGCGAGGTCCGACCCGAGTTCGCAATGCGCGACAAAGCGGACATCGGTCGATGCCATGCATTTATGAGTTCACGCGCCGGTACAACACGCTCATGCAGCCGGCTTCCGTAGTCTGATCAAGGCGTTGTTTTGGTTTTCATTTGTCGGCGCGACAGGCCGAGGCCTTGGCGATCCTCCTGGCGCGCCGTTTCCTGGTCATCCGCAGTGAGAGTTGAGCGATCGACAGCCAGATCGAGTTGCTTGAGATATCGCTGCACCGCCCCGATCCGCGTGTCGGCCGTCACCGAATTGGCCAACCCGACGAGCGCCGACCTCAGGCGGCGCATCACCTGCACAGAACCGGCACCGTAGTGGCGGATCTCATCGAATGCCAACACCAGATAATCCTCCCATGTAGGCATCGGGAAAATGAGACGCAAATCGCCATCCGCATCGCGGGCATAGCCGGCGTCCAAATCGTGCCCTCCCAGCCGACGCAATAAATCCTCGATCTGGTCGATAGCCTGGACTGCCGTCGTCGGATCGTTGATCGCCGGCGACAGCGCCTTGATGGCGATGTCAACCAGCAGCCGAATGGGATATTTCGGATCCTGCTCCGACGTCCGCTCAAACCCGAAGTGGATGGCCCGCATGAGGTTGCTTTCGGACAGCGCAGTCTTGGCCCCGTGAACCTGCAACAGCAGTGTATTTTCGACAAGTGTATCGCCGACCGCGCATGCCATCACGATGACGGCCCCTGCCTGTTGTGCCTGGCGAACCAAGTCATCGATATCGAACTTGGCAATCGTGCGCGGCGCGGCGAAATACCTCAACGCCTGGACAATCGGACCCAATTCAGAAACATTGCGCGTCTCTTGTTCGCGCTTCGATTGATTTTTCGCCTTCTCATCGAGGCGCCGAAACATCTCGCGTATGACCTCGCGACCTTTGTCGCCGATGACGTGAAGCACGTAAGTGATCTGGAGGTCTGTCAAGCCCTTCATCAGCGCGGAAAACAGCAGCATGCTGAGCAAAAGCAATCCAGCGACCACGAAGCCGGAGATTAGCGGCACTACCCCGGACTCATTGCGATCGACATAGAGCAGGACCGAAAGAGAATAAGTGAACGTGGCGATAAACACACCCAGCGAATGAAACAGCTTCGGGTCGCGAGCCAAAAGGAGAACGAGCCGCGGTGAGTATGCAATGGCGCTGAACTGCACCATGACCAAGCCGACGGTAAACACGACGCCAGTGAGCGCGATCATGCCGGAAGCGACAGCCGCAAAGAATGCCTGAGCCGAGGCAACGGAAATGCCGGAATTGTATGGAAAGTATGCCTGCTCAAGTCGTGGCAGCGTAATCCCGGTGAGGAAACTCGCAGCCGCGTATATCATCGGAATCAACCAGAGAGACATCGGACTGCCTCCTTCAGTTTGCCTGCGGCTGGACCGATTTCGTTCTGCAGCCCCTCGCAAGCATACCCCGGCATCGCGAACGTTTCGAGGCGGCTGAATATCCGCTTGTGGGCACTTTTCGGACCTCCAGCGAGGTGAGACCCGAGTCCGCAATGCGCAACCAGGCGGGACATCCGTCGACGCCATGTATTTATGAGTTCACGCGCTGGTGCAACGCATCATGCGACCGGCCTCCGCAGCAGCGCCTCGCCGGCGCTGATCCGGGCGCCTTCCGCGACGGTGTCAGCAAAATCGAAATGATCCGGCGCCAGCACGATGATGGTCGAGCCATGTTCGAACCAGCCGAGTTCATCGCCTTTGCGCACGCTCGCATCGCAAGGAAACATTGACGGTCCCCTGCTCTGCGCATTGAGCACGACATCGAGGAAATGCAGCCTGATGCTGGCGACCAGGATGGCGGCGACCGGCACCAGCGTCAGCGCCTCGCCTGACGCGAGGCGGGTCTGCAGCACCGCGCGCTCGTTCTTGCAGAACAGCCGCTCCACCCGCTTCAGCGCGATCGGATTGACGTTCCAGACGTCGCCATGGATGAACGTCACCCGCTCGATTCTGCAGTCGTAGGGTGCGTGAAAGCGATGATACATGCTGGAGGTCAGCCGCAGCGTCAGAAAACGGCCGTTGCGGTGGCGCTCCACCAGCGCGGGATCACCGAGCAGATCGAGCAGCGAATAGGGCGCGCCCTTGATCTGGAACAGTTCGGTGTCCGCGATCCGCCCGAACGCGCCGATGATGCCGTCTGAAGGACTGGCCACGATCGAAGGGTCCGGATCGGCCGTACGCAAGCCCGGGCGGAGCTCGCGGGTGAAGCAATCGTGCAGGCTCCTGAACTCGGTCTTGCGCGCCTCGGACAGATCGAGGTCGGAAAACAGCCGCCAGCAGGCGATCGAAAAATCCCGCACCAGCGGGTTTTCGATCTTGCTGAACCAGCCCATGAACCGGGTCAACGCCGCCCGGGGGATGCGGTTGGTCAGGAGGAAATTCAGGTCCTCCTGCTGGGTCAGGCTGGCTATCAGGCCCCGGACTGTCATTAATCTGTTAGATGGACTCGCTAGCGCTGGTGGCATGGATTCGACCCTTCCGATTCTCTCGCTATCCGCCGCTGCGGTCGCTGGTGCCGCGGCAGTCTTCCCCAAATTGCAGGCCCGGCTGGCGCTGTCGCGCGCCAAACACCGCTCGCTGACCGGACATTCCAAGATGTCCAAGATGGTCGCCCGGCTGGTGCCGCATTACGAATTCGACATCGACGAGTTCTTCCGTTCCGACGGCGCGCCGGCTGAGGTCGCGATGGCGCGCCAGGACGGATTCTTCCGGCTCGCCGGCCTCTATCGGGAGCGTTACGCCAAGGGCCGGCAGATGACGGCGGAGGCGGCGGAGCGCATCTCCGACCTGCAATTCACCGAAACCTACCGGGTGCCGTTCCAGTACAGCCGGCTGGTGCGCGAGCATCTCTCCGCCAGCGCCTTCGTGGCCTCGTCGTCCGGCGTCACCGTCACCGATGTCGACGGCAACGTCTCCTACGACCTGACCGGCTCGTACGGCGTCAACATCTTCGGCAACGACTTCTACAAGGATTGCATCGCCGAGTCCGAAAAGCGCGCGCATGCGCTCGGGCCCGTGCTCGGCCCCTACCACCCCGTTATCACCGACAACGTCAAGCGGCTGTGCGAGATTTCCGGCCTCGACGAGGTCTCGTTCCACATGTCCGGCACCGAAGCCGTGATGCAGGCGGTGCGGCTGGCGCGCTACCACACCAGGCGCACGCATCTGGTTCGCTTCGCCGGCGCCTATCACGGCTGGTGGGGCGACGTGCAGCCCGGCATCGGCAACCCGGTTTCGCCGCACGAGACCTATACGCTCGCCGACATGTCGGAGCGTACGCTGCATGTCCTGAGGACGCGCCGCGACATCGCCTGCGTGCTGATCAATCCGTTGCAGGCGCTGCACCCCAACGCCAACGCGCCCGGCGATTCGGCCCTCGTCGACAGCTCCCGCTCCGCCCATTTCGACCGCGCTGCCTATTCCGAATGGTTGAAGGCATTGCGCGAGATCTGCACCGAACGCGGCATCGTCCTGATCTTCGACGAAGTCTTCGTCGGCTTCCGCATCGCCGCCCGCGGCGCGCAGGAATATTTCGGCGTGCAGGCCGACATGGTGACCTATGGCAAGAGCCTCGCCGGCGGACTGCCGGTCGGCGTGGTCTGCGGCCGCAAGGAATTGATGCGGCGTTTCCGTGACGACCGTCCCGCCGACATCTGCTTTGCCCGCGGCACCTTCAATTCGCATCCCTATGTCATGACGGCTATGGACGAATTCCTCGGCCGGCTTGCCAGCCCCAATTTCAACTCGGTCTATAACGGGCTCGACGAGACCTGGAACGCGCGCGCCAAGGAATTGAACGACCGGCTGGCGGCGCAGAACCTTCCAGCGCGCGTCAGCAATCTGTCGTCGATCTGGATGGTGCATTATACCGAGCCGTCTCGTTACAACTGGATGCTGCAATATTACCTGCGCGCCGAAGGGCTCGCATTGAGCTGGGTGGGAACCGGCCGGCTGATCTTCAGCCTGAACTACACCGACGCCGACTTCGCCGCAGTCGCCGACCGCTTCGTCGCGGCGTCCGAGAAGATGAAGCGTGATGGCTGGTGGTGGCATCAACCTTCGCTCACCAACAAGAACATCCGCCGCCAGATCCTCAAAGAGATAATGGCGAGAAAGCGGCGTCGGTAAATCCGCTCTTTCTTCGTCACGCCCGGCCAAAGTAGTCTGCCTTGCGCAGACTACGTAAACTTGTCTGCGATGCCGGGCATCCACGTCCTGTGCGCTTGTGGCCGAGACGTGGATGGCCGGGACAAGCCCGGCCATGACGAACATTGGCAGCATAAAATTCAGGCGTGCTTGACGTGCTTCTCGAGGCCGGGGTCGATCAGTTCGCCCTTCATCAGATAGATCGGCGCCTTGTAGTAGAGCTTGAGATCGCTGAACGGGTCGGTGAGGATCTTGGTCATCCAGACGAGGCCGGTCTCGACGTCGCGGATGAAGAACAGATGGACGGTGCGGAACAGAAGCCCACCGATCCCGATCGCGAGCCATATCTTGGCAACCTGACGCATGAAATCCGCTGGGCTGGCCCAGGGAGTGAACATGCCGAACAGGGTCGGGTCGAGGTACAAAACCAGCGGCGACAACGCCCAGATCGTCATCAGCACGACCTTGCGCTGCAGATTGTAGCCGACCTTGATCTCTTCCTTGTGTTCGTGGGTCGCCTGGTTGACGTGGTCGTAGCCCCGCGGCTCGAAGAAGAAGTGACCGGCCTGGCGCGAGGTCATCGAGACCAGCCAACCGACCAGCGCCGAGACCATCGGGTCGAAGAAGATCATGACATAGCCGAACAGGAAGCTGGCGGCGCTGACGAAGTGCAGCGACTGGTTAATGCGGCTGTGATGGTAGTAGCGGTGGTCGTCCCAGCGCTGCGTCTTCAGTTCCTGCATGAAGTTCTTGATCATGATTCTCCCCCAAATTCTTTCGGGTTAATGATTACAGGGATTCGATGTCCGGCGTGTGACATCATCTAAATGTCATATTAAGCTTTGCAGCAACGCGACGGCGCGACTGCAAGGTTACGCGTCACGCAGCCTTGGCGACGTCCACTTTGCGAAAGCGCACCAGCGAGAAGTGACCGAGCGGCGGCACCAGGCGGCGCTCCGCCAGTTCCATGCCGCGCGCACCAGTCAGCCACTGCGCATAACGCGACCAGGCGAACTCGGCGGTGCGGAAGCCGAGCGGGCGAACCACCGGCTGCAGCCGCTGCTCGATGAAGCGACGGACGCCGGCATCGGCACTGACCCGGGTCAGGATGATGAGTTCGCCGCCCGGCCGAAGCACGCGGGCGAATTCGTCTAGGGCGGCTTCCGGATTGGGCACCGCGGTCACGACATATTGCGCCATAACAACGTCGAAGGAATTATCGGGGAATTCGAGTTTTTCCGCGTCCATCACCGCGAGGCCCTCGACGTTCTTCAGGCGCAGTTCGTCGACGCGCTTCCTGGCCTTTTGCAGCATTGCTTCCGAAATGTCGGTGCCGAAGATGCGCAAATGCGGCGCATATTGCGGCAACGAGATGCCGGTCCCGACACCGACCTCGAGCACGCGGCCGCCGATCTTGTTGGTCGCCTGGATCGCCGCCTTGCGGCCCTTGCTGAACACGCCACCGAACACGAGGTCGTACACCGGGGCCCAGCGGTCGTAGGCCTGCTCGACCGTCTCGCGATCGAAGTCCAACGTCCTGGTGCCGTCAAGCTTGATGATGTCTGCCATGGTTGGTCTGCCTTCTCTTACGTTTCGCATTTGATTGAGCGCGATCCCCGCGCAAACGCTTCGCGTTTGTCGCGAGGGAAAACCGGTATCCGTTTTTCCGGATCATGCTCTGGTAATCCGCCTCGTAATCAGCCTTGCACCGCGCTTCTGCCGGGCAGGCGCCGCACCGGCCACAGCGCGCGGCTGGGCTGCAACGCCGCCAGATTACCGATGAATTGCCGCGCGCTGTTCTCCCAGGAACGCCCGAGCGCAAAGTTCCGGCAGGTCTCGCGCGACATCGTCAGCGCGCGAAGGCAGGCGCTGCGCAAATCCCAGTCGATCGCCCCGATCGGATGATCGGCAATGACGTCGAGCGGTCCGGTTACCGGGAACGCCGCGACCGGCGTTCCGCACGCCAGGGCTTCGAGCTGCACCACGCCGAACGTGTCGGTGAGGCTCGGAAACACGAAGACGTCGGCCGCCGCCAGATGCGAGGTGAGATCCTGGCCCTTCTTCTCGCCGAGGAACACCGCGTTCGGATATTTCTGCGCGAGCTGCGCCCGCTGCGGACCGTCGCCGACCACCACCTTGGTGCCCGGCAAATCCAGCGACAGAAACGCCTCGAGATTCTTTTCGACCGCGACGCGGCCCATGGTCATGAAGATCGGCCGCGGCAGATCGAGTTCGGCAGGACGATCGGGCGTGAACAGTTCGGTATCGACGCCGCGGGTCCAGAAGCCGAGCTTGCGAAAACCGCGCTCGGCGAGTTCCTGCCGGAGCGAGCCGGTCGCCACCATGGTCATCGACGCCGCGGCGTGAAAATGCCGCAGCAGCGCATAGCCGAAGCTCGCCGGGATCATGATGCGGACTGCGACATATTCCGGAAAGCGCGTCGTGTACGAGGTCGTGAAGGCAAGCTTGCGCCGGCGGCAATAGGCGCGCACCGCCCAGCCGATCGGGCCTTCGGTGGCAATATGGATGGCTTCGGGTGCCGCCGCCTCGATCCGGCGCGCGATCTCACGCCGGTTCGGCAGCGCGACGCGCAAGCCCGGATAGGTGGGGACGCCGACGGATGGAAATCCGTCGGGCGTGAGAAAGCTGATCTCGGCATCAAGCGCCGAGGCGCTGCGCGCCAGCGAAGTCAGCGTCCGGACCACGCCATTCACCTGCGGATGCCAGGCGTCAGTCGCAATCAATATCCGCATGTCGGGACCCAAGAGGCTAATGAAGAGGTTAATGATTCTCTGGTCCCGACGTTCGGTCATGGATATTTCAAGCGTATGACGTCATCGATCTGTAAGAGTTTTTTTCCAGCCGTATCGGCGTTTTTTCGTGTAACGTGACAAAACGATGTCAGACCAGAACGAAAATGCCGCTCCGTCCCGCCCGCGCCGGAAGCGAAAGAGCTATGCGCTCTTGATCCTCGCCGCCGGGATCTTCCTGTTCGGCGTCGCGGCCGGCACGCTTTATTATGTGTTGCGGCCGACCACCTTGCGGATCGCCGTCGGTCCTGCCGGAAGCGATGACCAGAAGCTGATCCAGCTGATGGCGCAGACCTTCGCCCGCGACGGCAGCGCGGTCCGGCTGGCGCCGATCGCGACCGAAGGGGCGGCCGCGAGCATCGCGCTGCTTGGCGATGGCAAGGCCGACCTTGCGGTGGCGCGCGGCGATCTCGACCTGCCGGCCAATGCCGAATCCGTCGCCATTCTGCGCAAGAACGTCGTCGTGCTGTGGGCGCCTTCCGGGATAGCGCCAAAGGGCTCAAAGAAAACGCCGACGCCCAAGATCAAGAGCCTCGACGAACTCGCCGGGCACCGCATCGGCGTCATCGGACGAACGCAAGCCAACGTCACGCTGCTGCGCGTGATCCTGACCGAGTCCGGCATCAACCCCGACAAGGTGACGGTCGCACAGTTCGGCACCAACCAGATCGCCGAGATGGCGCGCGACCAGGGCGTCGATGCGTACATGACGGTCGGCCCGCTCAAGAGCAAGATCACCGTGGACGCTATCAACGCCACCGCAGCCGCGAGGGGCGAGCCAAAATTTCTCCCGATCGAGGTTTCGGAAGCGATTGCGCAGAAGCATCCGCTCTATGAGTCCGAGGAGATTCCCGGCAGCATCTTCAACTCTTCGCCGGCACGCCCGGAAGACAAGGTCGAAACCGTCAGCGTCAACCATCTGATCATCGCGCCGAAGCAGCTGTCCGACACCGCGGTCGGCGCTTTCGCCCGGCAACTGTTCACGGTGCGTCAGCAACTCGCGCGGGAATTGCCGACCGCCGCACAGATCGAGAAGCCGGACACCGACAAGGACGCGGCACTCCCCGCGCATCAGGGCGCGGCTGCCTATATCGACGGCAACGAGCGCACCTTCCTGGAAAAATATGCCGACTACATCTGGTTCGCCGTTCTCATCCTCTCCGGCCTCGGATCTGCGGGGGCCTGGCTGCAGCACTACTGGAAACGCGACGAGCGCGAGCAATATACCGAGCATCGCGACAATCTGCTCGACCTGCTTGCCAGGGCGCGCAGGGCCGAAACGCCGGAAGAGCTCGCGGAGATGCAGGGCGCGGCCGACGGCGTTTTGCGCGAGGCGCTCGACTGCTACGACGATGGCGCGATCGAGGAAGGCGATCTGTCCGTGATCAGGCTCGCGCTCGAGCAATTCCATCACGCGGTGGCCGACCGCCGTGCCACAATCGGCACCATGACCCCCGACATGCTGCGGATGCGCGCCCGCCAAAGCTGACCGGGCAGGCGCCCTTTTTCCTCAACTTCAGCAAGGATTTGGCTTTAGGGCGCGCGGTCACGCCGGTAGTGCCGGCCGAGCCGTATTTCGAGGTCTTCGGGCCAGCAACGAAGTCTTAATGAAACAATTCCCTAACGCGACGAAACCATTTTCGCGATTTCGTGCAAACGTCCTGAAACGGTTGATCTCTACTGGTTTGCAGTAACGACGCGCTGAAACTGGCGCGACACGGCGCAAACAGGGGACGACCAATGTTCAAATCAACGAAGCTCGCCGCAGCCGCTTTGGGCGCAGTGGCGATCGGCGCGATCGCATTTTCCACTTCCGCCGCTGCGGCTCCGCTGCCGCTGTTCCCGTTCTTCATGACGCCCCCGACCGAAGCGGCCCCGCCGCCGGTGCAGGCAGCACCCTCGCAGGACGAAGGCACCGTGGTGATGCCGGCACGCCTGAGGCGCCAGGTCGTCAACTACGCCACCCGCGAAGCCCCCGGCACCATCATCATCGATACCCCCAATACCTATCTCTATTATGTGCTCGGAGGCGGCCAGGCGATCCGCTACGGCATCGGCATTGGCCGCGATGGCTTCACCTGGTCCGGCACGCAGACCATCACCAAGAAGGCGGAGTGGCCGGATTGGACCCCGCCGCCGGAAATGATCTCCCGCCAGCCCTATCTGCCGCGCCACATGGCCGGCGGCCCCGGCAACCCGCTCGGCGCCCGCGCCATGTATCTCGGCGGCACCATCTATCGCATCCACGGCACCAACGCGCCGGAGACGATCGGCACCCGCGTTTCGTCCGGCTGCCTGCGCCTCACCAATAAAGACGTCTCTGACCTCTATTCGCGGGTCAGCGTCGGCACCAAGGTGATCGTGCTGCCGATGACCGATCGCCGCGCCGATCTCGGCTCGACCATCCGCTAAGCCCAACGGTTTTGAGAACTGAAACGGCTCCGGCATCGCCGAGGCCGTTTTTTGCTCCAACGCGGCGTTGCTCGCGAACTTGCTAAAGGCGTTCCGATGAGCGAACTACCGATCAAGTATATGGTTCGCAATATGAACCCAGAGACAAAGCAGGCAATTCAAGAAGCTGGTAGCGCCGGATCACTGGACTGGCGCTACTCGGAATCATTGATTGGCTTCACTGTCGAGCTTCTGAGTCTGAACGAGAGCGCCCCATAAGACCGAAACAGCAGGAAATATCCGGCCGGAACGAAAAACAGCGTCAGCAGTGAAGCGACAGCCAATCCCGACATCATCAACACCGCCATGGGCTGCCACAGCGCACCGCCGGCAATCGCCATAGGTGCAAGTCCAAGCACCGTGGTTGCCGATGTGAGCAGAATCGGACGCAGGCGCTTTCCGGACGCGGCCACGATCGCCTCGCTCAGATTCAGCTTCTCCCGCTCGATATCGATCTGGTCGATCAGCACGATGGCATTGTTGATGATGATGCCGGAAAGGCTGATGATACCGAGCGTGCCGAAGAACGACAGCGGCTGGCCGGCCACCAGCAAGCCGAAGGGGATCCCAATCAATATCAAAGGGATGCTCATAAAGGTAAGAAGCGTCCGACGGAACGAGTTGAATTGCAGGATAATCGCAAGAACCATGACGCCAAGCGCGACGGGAAATCCCGCAGCAAGGTTTTGGTTGGTCTCCGCGCTCTTCTGGATCTCGCCACCGATAGCGACATGATACGTCCCGGCAAGATCCAGCGCCTGTAGGCCGGGTTGAATCGATTCCAGCAACTTCCCGGCGGTGAGCGAGGTGCTGCGGGCGGTAACCGTGATCGTCCGTTCCTGGTTCTTGCGGCGGATGCGCGCCAGATCGAAGCCCGGCTTCAACCTGGCGATCTGCGCCAGGGAGATGAGCCCGCCATTTTTCGCAAACGTCGCGCTGGCGAGGCCTTCCAGACTCTGAGACGTGTACGCGCCGGCACGCAGTACGATCGGAATGACATTGTCTCCTTCCCGATAGATCGAGACCGCGGTGCCGCTGAAATAGGTGTTGAGCAGTTGCGTAACCTCTTCGGACGTCACGCCCAGCTGACGCGCCCGGTCCTGATCGATTTCGATGACGACCTTGACGATCTTGTTGCCCCAGTCGTCGTCATTGTCGCGAACGCCGGGGGCGGCCTGGAGCAACGAGCGCACGCGTTCGCTGAGAGCAAGCAGCCGGTCTCCGTCGGGTCCGGATATCTCCACATCTACGATGCCTGATTCTACGGCTCCCATCGCCAACCGTTTAACCTTGAACCGTGCTTCCGGATGATTGGCATAGAGATAGTTCCAGGCACGATCGGCCGCCCGCACCGCGCCCTCGTAGTCTCTTGTGTTGATCAGGAAGAAGGCGAATGCGGGATCCGGCGCGACGGGGGTCAAGGTCAGATAGAACCTGGGACCGCCGTCGCCGACATAAAGGATATCGCTCGCGATCTCGGGATTGGCTGCCTTGTCCCCGAGCCATCTGGCAATTTCGAGCGCCCGGGCTTCAGTCTGCGAGATATCGGTCCCGTCAGGCATGTTCATGTAGACGAGAAACTGGTTGCGTTCGCTGAGCGGGAACATCTGCTTGGGCAGGCGGGCGAACTGCGTCAGCGCCAGGACCACCAGAATGATGCACACGGCCAGCACGACTGGTGAAGAACGCAAAGCGGAGCGGAGCGTGGAGGCATAAAGGCGTTGTATTCGCGAAGGAGCGGCGTCTTCAACGCTGGATGCGCTCGGCCGGCCGATCAGCCAAACGGTCAGCGCGGGGAGAATGTAAAGCGCCGTGATCCATGAACCGCCGAGAGTCAAAGCCACCACGGCAGCCAGCGAAAACGCATATTCGCCTGACGATCCCGACAGCAGCAACAGTGGCAGGAACGCCGCGATCGTGGTTACCGAGGAGATCAGGAGCGGCAGCGCATACTGCTCGCCTGACGCCAGACCGGCCTCCTCAGCCGGCATGCCGCGACCGATCCGGCTGACGATGTCCTCGACGATCACCACGCCATTGTCGACCAACAGGCCGAGCGCGATGATGATGGCAGCGATCGATACCTGCTCGAGCGCGATGCCGAGCGCACGCATGCCGATCAGCGAAAACATCACGGCGAACGGAACGATCATTGCCGCAACGGTTCCGGCTCGCAAGCCCAGAAAAAGCACCACCAGCGCGGCGACGACGATGAAGGTCTGCGCCACACTCGACAGCGCGGAATTGACGGAGGCGCTGACCTGTTCGGCCTGGTAGGTGGCGAAATCGATCACGTAACCGATCGGAAGCCGCTCCTCATAGTTGCGTGCCGCCGCACGGAGCTTGCGGCCGAGCTGCGTGACATCCTGGTCCGGCTGCATGACGACGCTGAGGACGACGGCGGGGCGCCCGTTGAAATAGATCGGCTTGACCTTGGGCGAGACGTAGTCGCGGCGGACGGTGACGAGATCGGCGAGCCTTACCAGGCTGTCGGTGGTTCCGACCCTGGTCAGCATCGTCTCGATCGCGCGTGTGCTCGGAAAGTCGCCGGAGGTCTCCAGGAGCAAGCGCGTGCCGTCCGCATTGATATTTCCGGAAGGCAGCACGACGTTTTGTCCCTGGAGATCCTTGATCAGGGTGTTCACTTGAACCCCGACCGCCGCCAGTTTCCGTGTGTCCAGCTCCAGCCAGACCCGTTCGTCCTGCACGCCGAGCAGCTCGACCTTGGAGATTCCGGATAGCTGGTAGAGCTTCTTGCGGAAGTCGTCCGCGACGTCCTTCAGTTCCCGTTGTGAAAAGCCCTCGCCAGTGATCGCGATGGTCGCGATCGCAACATCGCCAAAGTCGCTGTTGACGAAGGGGCCGATGACGCCGTCGGGCAGCTCGATCTTGACGTCACCCATCTTGTCGCGAAGCCGCTGCCATGTGGCATTGACGTTGCCGATCTCGTCTTTCAGGTCGACGTAGATTGTCAGCGAGCCCTCGCCGGCGAGCGTCCTGATGTCCTTGACTTCGGCGAGCTCACGAATCTTGCGCTCGATCGGGACCGCAACGAGGTTTTCCATCCGCTCCGGCGCCATTCCCGGGAAAAGTGCCGATACCACCGCCGTGCGGATGACGATGACCGGGTCCTCACGCTTCGGGAAATTTGGATAAAGCACGATGCCGGCGAGCAGCAGACTGATCATGGCCGCGATGGTGAAGCGGGACCGCGCAAGACCAAATCGCGTGAGGATATTCACGGCGCCTGCTCCTCCAAGGGAAGAAGCTTTACCTTTTGTCCGTCGACCAGATAGGACACGCCGGCCGATGCGACGATATCGCCCGCATCCACACCCTCAGTGACGACGAGACGATTGTCGCGAACGCCGCCGACTGTAATCGCGTGCTTTTTGACGGTCGAGCTTACCCTGTCATAGATAAACACGGTGCCTGTGCGCTGCAGCTCCTTACCGCCCTCAGGTGAAAGGGCACTTAGCGGCAGCAGAAAGCCGCTTTTGCCGCCGATCAACGGTTCCTCGATACTGACTTCGACGGACATGCCCGCATTCAAGCCGGGGACACTGTTGTCGAGCCGGATGACCACGGGAAAGGCCGATACCTGCTCGGCTTTGGAGCCGAGCTCCCTGATCTCGCCTTTGAGCGAAAGGTCGGGCATGTCGGCGACCTTGACGTCGACCACTTGCCCAGCCTTGAGAGCTCTGGAACGTCGGTGACGGCGCCAGAAACGACATTTCGAAGCGGTCGTCGCTGTAGAGCGTGACTATGGGTTGTCCGGCGGCGACCTGTGCAAAGGATTTGACCTCGACACGGGCGATGGTGCCGGAGAACGGCGCCGGGAGCTTGCTTCGATCAAGGTTGTGGTCTGCCAGTTCGAGCTGACGGCGCGCCTGGTCGAGCTGAGCCCTGGAGGTGAGCAGAGCGGCCCTTGACTGATCGAATACGGCTTGCGTCGCAACGCCCCGCTTCAACAGTTCTTCCTTGCGCTGGAAATCCGCTTCCGCGTTATCCAGCTGCGCTTGTGCCTGCTGCACGCCGGCGCTGGCCTGTTCGACCTGAGTCTGCAGCGACCGGGGGTCGATTTCTGCCAGCACCTCACCCAATTGCACTTTCTGGCCGACGGTAAGGGTAACGGCCTTTAATTGCCCACCGATTTCGAACGCGAGGCTACTGACATCTGCGGGCTGCAGGACGCTGGGAAAACGGCGAATGCGGCTTTCGGCCTTTGCGGCGACCTTGTAGGCGCGAAGTCCGCGGACGGGTTGTTCGGTTGCTTCCTGCTTTTTGTCGCCGCAGCCTTGCAAACCGAACACAACCATCGCAGAGAGCGCAAACCGCGAGAGTTGTCGGATCATTGCCGGCTCCCTCGGTGGCGGCGTAAGGCCGTCCGAAAGGCGGAACATTCGCCCGGCTTTGTCGAAGCGGTAGCTCACGGCACCACCGCAAAAAACAGAAACGCGGCAAAGATGACCAAATGCACGATGCCCTGAAGCACCGTCGTCCGGCCGGTGCCCAGAGTGATCACGCCGAGAAGCAGCGTCAACACCAGCAGTCCCTGTTCTGGCCGGTCCAGCCCGAGTTCGAGACGATACCCGAGCACTATCGAAACGGCGGCTACGGCCGGTATCGTCAGACCGATGGTCGCAAGCGCCGAGCCCAGTGCGAGGTTCAAGCTGGTTTGCAATCGATCGGCTTGGGCGGCCTTGATAGCGGCCACTGCCTCGGGCAGAAGAACCAACGCAGCGATGATGATGCCGACCACCGCTTTTGGCAGGTCGAGATAGTCAACTCCTCGTTCCACCGTAGGCGTCAGGACCTTGGCGAGGCCAACGATTGCGACAAGCGAGACGACAAGGAGAACTGCGCTCACGGCAGTCGTTTTGTTGTCCGGAGGAGGCAGATGTTCCTCCGGGTTTGAACTCTCAACCGGCAGGAAATAGTCGCGGTGGCGCACCGTCTGGATGAAAACGAATGCGAAATAAAGCACCAGCGAAACAAGACCGGCGAAAATGAGCTGCGGCTTGTTGTACAGTGGCCCGAGTTCCGGGGCCGCAAGGTTCGGAAGAACCATTGTGACGCTGGTTAACGCAACGAGGACAGCCAGAGCGGCGCTCGCTCCCTGAGCCTGAAATCCCTGTTCGTGATGGCGGACGCCGCCCCACAATAGACATGCACCGACGATGCCGTTGCATACGATCATGACGGCCGCGAAGACCGTGTCACGTGCCAGTCCGGCCTTTTCGGCGGGCGCCGCGACCATAACCGAAACGATCAGCGCCGTTTCAATTACGGTTACGGCCAAGGCGAGAATAAGCGTGCCAAACGGCTCGCCAACACGGTGTGCAACCATTTCCGCGTGGTACACCGCTGCGAAAACAGTGCCGAACAGAGCAAGCCCGGCCACGGCGTACATAGCGCCGCCACCCCCAACGAGCAGCGTGATCAACAGAATGGTCCATGCGAGCGCGGGCCAAATCCAGGGCCACCGAGCCGTTCCTGCCACAGCCATACCGACCCCCACCAGATAAATGGACCCCTACATCTAACATGATGCGAGGGAGCGCTACATCCAGTTTAGCTCCGCGCGGCAAGGTCCGTCACCGAGCGCCCGCCATGGACTCGGCGCAATCGGCGCAGCGGAGGCAGACCCCGCTGACAAGCCATCGTGTCAGCATGTTGCCCAAACCGTGACCTCTTCGACCTAGGGTCTTTATGCTACCATAGGGTTCATCCAGGGAACGTCGTTTCAGGGGATCGCATATGTGTGAACGCGAAAACTGCTGCTGCGTCGCTTTTCACCCCAAACGACTTTTGCAACAATATCGGCCATAAGCGGACTCATGCATCTCTATCATCCCTTGCAATCGCAGTGCTGAGCGCCGGGGGACGCTTGACGGTTTTGTCGGCCCGCTTCGACCAATCACCGTAGTAGGCGACGGCGCACAAAGTTGCAATTCCGGCCGCACTGACCAGCACCTGCTTCAGAATTGTCCCGGAACTGATCGTCAGCAAAAAATAGCCGAGGAACGACAGAAACACGCCGACGCAAAATACACGCAGCGACTGCTGTCCGCATTTAATGAGAGGATCGAATATCGCCCATTTCAGCCCCTTCCAGTCTTTGGGGAGAAAGCGAGCCACGAGGAGAGCAAGTATAACGAAATGCAACGCACGATAGGGTGCGAGATTTGTTTTGTCGTTTGGATTGAAGGTGCCATAGAGCCACCCGGGAATGAGTTCGCGAAGGCTTTCGAAAGTTGCTGCCAACGTCATGATCAGCGCAAAAATCAGATATGCACCACCAAGATAGACTAGCCATTGCGAATTGATGACAGGCCGCAACTTCGTGCCCCCGCCTAGTGCCGCCCAGGCTCCCAGGCAAAACAATAGCTGCCAGCAAAAGGGATTGAAGAACCACTGCCCTTGGGGCCAGTCGGCAAGATTCCAGCCGAACTGGCGAGCCGCGACATAGAGCGCAAACGAACCCAGCATCGTTAATCCCGGACGCCGCAGCATGCTCCACAGCACGAACGGAAACAACACCATCAGCGCGATGTAGAGGGGCAGTACGTCGAGGTTGTAAGGTTTGAACCGCAACATGAGACCTTCTGTCATCGTCGCGATCGGGTTGTGGATCAAATTCACCACATTGAATTCGTGCAGGATGTTGTCATATCGGAAACGGAGGGCGACGTATCCAACCGCCGCAGCATAGATGACGAGCAGCATCACATGCGCGACATAGAGCTGCCAAATCCGTTTCGCCAACCGAGTTGCAGCGATCAAGAAACCATAGTCTCCCATCATGCGACCGTAGACGATGGCGGCGGTATATCCCGAAATGAAGACGAATAGATCGGCGCCGTCACTGAAGCCGTAGTTCCGTGTCGTGATCCAGTTGACTGCATTGTTTGGAATATGATTGAGGAAGATCGCCCAGTTGGCAATTCCACGGAACAGATCGAGGCGCAGGTCTCGACCGTAGACTGGTAAGACGGCCCTGATCTTCATGTTCTATTCGCCCGAGCAACCGAGAAGCGTGATGACTCGCGCCGCTTCATTGCAAGTACGTACCATAGTTCGCGTTCTGAAGGTCGGCACGAAACCGCGCGGCTAGGATAAGTTTCTACGGAGGTTCAGATAATTCCCCTAGGGGCTGATGTCGGTCAATTCCAGACGTCGGCGTATTCTTAGGTGATGTCCGCTTCAACCCAATGAACCGACGCGTGGCATCGACCATTTCTCAGTTGAGCCCGTGCCGCGCGTCCGGGAGGTCAATTTCGCAATTTACTAGGCGGCTCAGCGCGTTCCACATCCTCGCCGAACAGCACCGCATCGTTGCCAAGGTTCGATGCGCTGATGGCGCTCTGCGACCAGCTGGAGGCGAGCCTCGCCACCGACGCCGACACCGCGTCGCCGCCTGCTCGATGCGCTTCTCGCCGAGGCACTGGCGCCGGACGCGAGCTGGAGGCGGCGGAATGAGATGAAACCTGCCACCATCAAGTAACCCTGGCTTCATGCTATTCTGCGCGAGGGAAGGATATCGAGAATAATTCCGCCGTTGGTGTTCAGACACCTCGGGCGGATTGAGCCGAAGTGTCTCAGGCCAGCGCGCTTCCACATGGCACGTCATCGGTGTAGGCTGACCGATAGCCGCGAGCGGGCAGTGCCGAAGGCCCGTCGGAGTACCAGCGGTATTTTGCCCACGGCGGGTTTTGCAATCTTTCATTTCCAGGGGCCGGCTCGTTTTCTTTGGAGTCGGAAGGGAGCCTTAAGCCTTAAGCCTCGTTGATCAAACATATCCAACAGGAGGACATAATGCATTTCTGTATGACGGGACAATATACGCCTCACGCTCTCAACAAAATCATGGAAAATCCCACGACCAATCGCTATGAAGCGGCCAAAAAGCTGATCGAAGCAGCTGGTGGCAAATTGATCTCGATGTATAGCACTGCTGCCGACGGACCTGGCGTTTTGGTCATCTTCGATGTGCCTGACCCCAGCGCAGCTCCAGCCATTTCCGGCACTGTGATAGCTTCCGGTGCCATCCACAATGTAAGCCTGACTCGTTTGTGGACGCAGGATGAAATCACGGTGGTTCGCCAAAAGGCAGTCCAGCTTCGTGGCTCATACACGCCGCCCGGCGGCTAAATACGTTCCTTGCAACGTCGAAGTCGAATTTCCTAGAGATTGGTGGCAGTTAACTCTGCCACCAATCTTGTGATTATTCCCGAGCTATGCGGCGGCCCGAGATCTGGACGTTCCATGAGAACGTGCTGCGCAATTGGCCAAGATAGCGACCCGCTCTTCCCCTCAAAAGAGCGCTCAAGATGGGACTCCCCGCAACCTTCTAATCCGAGAAGCCGGGCGCACCGGGCCGCATCCTCCTGAGCGCCATGAGGCCCCCGCTCTGGCGTCCCCCGCGCCGCCCCTGTAAAACGCTTCGGGGCTCAATCGGTCCGGGGGGACGATGCGTCTACCGATGCATCTCAAGTGGATTCTGATCGGGGTCGCGGTCGTCGCGGTCTCGTTTTTGATCAGCCTGAAGGCGATGGACTGGCTGGCGCCGCGCGGCACGGTCAGGCCGCCGGCGCTCGTCGAATTGCCGCCGTTGCCGGCGGCGGCGCGCAGCTCCACCGTGATGGCGCCGACCGTGGTTTCGCTGTCGGCAATCCGCGACGCCGCCGATCGCGGCGCGCCAAAATCCTTCAACGGCAAGGCCGACAACCCGATCTCGCAGATCCTCCAGAACGCCGATATCGGCTGGACCGTCGCGCGCGGACCGATCACCGCGACGGGCGCGCAGGACGAGCTGTCGCTTTCGACGCCGCTGGCGGGAACGCTCAATGTCACGGGCTCGCTATCCGGAAAAGCCACCGGCGCGGTCGGCGACGCGCTCGGCGGCCTGCTCGGCGCCAATGTCGCCAAGCAGATCGGCAGCATCAACATCAAGAACCTCAGCGCCAGCGCCGAGATCAAGGGCAATGTCACGATCACCGCGCGGCCGAGACTTGCCGTCAACTGGCGCATCGAGCCGAACCTCACGGCACAGGTCAATCTCGGCGACACCAGCCTCATCGTGGCGGGCGCCCGCGTCAACGTTCCAGCCCAGATCAAGCCGGTGATCGACAAGACGGTCGCCGATCAGCTCAACGCGGTACAGGCGCGGATGCGCAACGATCCGACCTTCGAACAGAATGCGCGGGCGCAATGGACCAAGGCCTGCCGTTCGATCCCGCTGCAAGGCACCGGCGCCAGTTCGTCGCTGCCGGCGCTGTGGCTGGAGCTGCGGCCGACCCGGGCGATCGCCGCCCAACCGCGCGTCGATGCGCAGGCGCTCACGCTGACGCTCGGCATCGAGGCGGAAACCCGTATCACCCCGGTCGAGACCAAGCCCAATTGTCCGTTCCCCGCCACCATCACCATCGTGCCGCCGGCGCCGGGACGGGTCACGATCGGCGTCCCCGTCGACATGCCCTTTACCGAGATCAACAAGATCGTCGAGGCGCAGTTTTCGGGGCGAACATTTCCGGAGGACGGCTCAGGCTCGGTCGACGTCACCGTGAAACGCGCCAGTGTGGCGGCTTCCGGCAACCGGCTTTTGATTTCGCTGCTGGTCAATGCCAGGGAGAAGAAGAGCTTCTTCGGCTTCGGCGGCGAGGCCGATGTGCATATCTGGGGCAAGCCGGTGCTCGATCAGGCGGAGCAGACGCTGCGGCTGACCGACATCGAACTGGCGGTCGAGTCGGAGGCGGCGTTCGGACTATTGGGCGCCGCGGCGCGCGCGGCGATGCCGCATCTGCAGAAGGCACTGGCGGATAACGCCACCGTCGATCTCAAGCCGTTCGCCAGCAATGCGCAGAAGAAAATCGCCGCAGCGATCGCCGACTTCCAGAAGAACGAGGACGGAATTCGCGTCGCCGCCGAGATCACCAGGCTTAGACTGGCCGACATCGCCTTCGATTCCAAAACGCTGCGCGTGATCGCGGAAGCCGAAGGCGCCATCAATGTCCATGTGACCGCACTGCCGGCGCTGTGAGCTCGGCTTTACGCATAAAGAATACAGGGGTGGGCAACGGCGTCCTTACGCCATGCCTACCAAATCCTTGCTCGGTTGAAAAAAATGGTGGGCACGGCGCTTGCGCGCGCTTGCCCACCCTCCACCTCGTCACGAACCTTCAAATTTGAACGAGACATTCAGCTTGGCGCGGTACGCTTCGACCTTGCCCTTGGCGTCCAATTGCAGATCGAGCTGGACGACCTCGGCCACGCGAAGGTCGCGCAAGGATTTTCCCGCCCGGTTGACGGCCGCGGCCGCCGCCTTTTCCCAGGAAATCCTTGCTGGTACCGATCAGCTCAATAACCTTGTAGACGCTCTCGGCCATGTCGTCCTCCGTTGGTTTCAGGCAGGACTGAGGTGCTCCTGCCGCGGCCTGAGCCTAACATCGCCATACCGTGCCTGATAGGATGCGGTGCAACATGATGCTTCTCGCAAAGGCGCGAAGACGCCGCACCGCAACGCGACCAAGGAAAAGGCCGGGCGGCGATGACGCCGTCCAGCCATTTCAGATCAGTCGCGGTAACGAAGCCGCAAGCCCTAGTTGGTCGCGTACTTGAACTCCGGCATCGCCTTGAGCTCATCCTTGGTCGCGTTGTACACGGCGTGATCCGGATACCAGGGATTGGGCTTCGGCGCCGGCATCGTGTTCGCCGCGCCCGTCGTCGTGGTCGATGGCGCACCTGCTCCAGGCGGCCTGGTGTTACCGGCGGGTGAGCTGGCGGCACTGCTGTAGGCGACGGGCTCGCTGACAAACTTGACCTTGTCGAACGGCACCGCAACCAGATGCTCGCCGACGCCGAGGAAGCCGCCGACGCCGATCACCACGGCCTTGACGCTACCGGTCTTGTCGGTCAGCATATCGTTGATCGAGCCAACGCTTTCATTGTTGTCGTTATAGACATTCAGACCGACCATCTTCGAGGCACGCCAGTTGCCCTGGAACGACGATGACGTCGCAGACGTGTCGGACGCTGTGTCGGCCTTCATTTTGTCGGTGGTCGCGGTCGGCGATTGCGCGAACGCGATACTCGCCAGCAGCACGGAACCGGCTACTCCGGCGATGGTATATTTGGCTAACATATCGGTTCTCCTCAGATCAGAAGTCGATGCTGAGAAAACCCGCTACGTTAACGAGCGTTCCACGGTTTCGAAATTGGAACATGCGACAAGAGCTTCGGTTCTGATCAGAACCGAAGCTCTTGATTCTTGATTTGACGCGTTTTCTACCGCAGATAAGTCTACGCAATCTGCGCAAGCCTGATTGCTATGCGAACCGGGCTCCACTTCGCTCGAAAACGCTCTAAAAACCACCCCAGTAAGGCGGCATGCCGTAGTAGCGATGCAGTTCGGCTTCCTGCGTGCGATCGCCCCAGTCGAAGTCCTTGTCGGCACGGAACGATGGCGCGCGCTTCAGCTCTTCATCGTCGATGTCGAGTTCGTAGGCTTCGAATTTGTTGCTGTAGCGCAGCCGGCCCCAGGGCAATGGCAGCAGGTTGGTTCCCATGCCGAGGAAACCGCCGAAACTCAGGATGGCGTATGACACTTTTCCCGAAACCTTGTCGATCATCAGCCGCTCGATGTGGCCGATCATGTCGCCGTTCGCCCGTCGCACCGCGGTGCCTTCGACACGATCGCTCGCGATCAATTGATGCGGCTTGGTCGTGACGTCGATTGCCATCGGACCCTCCACAAATGAATCGAGAGGATCAACGTTTCAAGCAGCGTGCGGTTCCGGCAACAGCGGCACCGCCAACCCTTCTCTTTTCAAGAAGGATGGCTGCGACGCACGTGCTCGCGCATGACGACCCGCTGTCACTGCACGGTCGGCAGCCGCATGGACTGGTGGTTCGCATTCGGTTGCCGGTGCACCGCTCAGCGGCGTGAGGCGACTGCGTCAAGCCGCGAGCGAGTCGGGATGCGATTCCTCGTAGATTGCGATCGCCTCGAAGCGGTAGTCGCAGGCGCGGCAATACCACAGGAACGACGTTCGGCCCGCGTTACTTTCGATCCAGTCGGGTCTGGCGATCGGCGTACCGCATTGGGCACAGGGATTCTCGCGAGGCATATAGCCGGAATCCAATCGGGCCATGGCGCATCTCCCTATTTTTTTGTTTTGTAGGTGAATTAAGACAGGTTTGCTGCCGGAACCGAGCGCACACCTTCTCCAAGAAACTCTAAACCTTCATTGAATCATTTGCACGACATTCCTGCGTGATCAAGCCTCGGACGAATCGCCGCAATGGCGTCGGGTTTTGGCCACTTCGCCGCCAGGCCTCCGCACTAATCGAATGCGCAAAATCGTTAACGCAGAAGTTGCGTAATCCGAGAATCTTTTGATGAAGCTCTTGCCGAACCTCGCCTGGCTCACGGCCATGGCAGCGATTTTGCTTTCGCCGCAAGTTGCGGCGCAACAGCGCGGGAATTATGAGGAGCTGGTCGCTGTCCACGCCAGGGCCAACAATGTTCCGGAAGTGCTGGTGCATCGGGTGATCGTTCGCGAAAGCAAATATCGGCCGGATCTGGTCGGACGCGGCGGCACCATCGGACTGATGCAGATCAAGCTCGCGACCGCACGGGGTCTTGGCTACACCGGCGACGCAAAGGGCCTGCACGATCCCGACACCAATCTCGCCTATGGGGTGAAATACCTCGCCGGCGCCTGGCGCGCCGCCAACAGCGACCACGGCCGGGCCATGCATTATTATGCGAGCGGCTATTATTACGCTGCAAAGCGCCAGCGGTATGACCACGCCAGGCATCCGCTGCTGGCGAGTGCACCGCCGAAGGTGGCGACGCAGGCCGCGGAAGCTCCGACGGGCGCCTCCGAAGCAAGGCTCCAGCCGAGGCCGAAATAGCTGCGCAGCATCCGGGGAACGCATGAAGCAGCATTCGGTGCAGTTCCCGTTCAGCCGCGTTGACACCCCCGCCTATCGGCTTACATTAGCGCTGTTCCGAGGGGAGTTCCGATGAGGAGCTGAGATACCGCAAGCTCGGGCCTGCCAGATTGCAGTGCCAGAGACCGCGGTGACCCTTTGAACCTGATCCGGGTCATGCCGGCGAAGGGACAGGGATGTACCAGAGTTCCAGACCACGGGGGGATTCCCCCGTATCCATCATCGGCGCGGGCATTGCCGGCGCGTGGCAGGCCTTGCTGTTCGCGCAAGCCGGCCACGCCGTCACTTTGTACGAGCGCAGTGACGCCGCGATGACGTTGTCCACCAGCCATTGGGCCGGCGGCATGCTCGCGCCCTGGTGCGAGGCCGAGGCCTCGGAACCCGTGATCGGCCGGCTCGGCATCCGGTCGCTCGATCTCTGGCGCGAGCATTTTCCGCACACCCCGTTCAACGGCTCGCTGGTGGTGTCGCATGCGCGCGACCGCGCCGATTTCGAACGTTTTGCCAAACTCACTACCGGCCACCGGCGGCTCGACGCGGGCGCTTTGAGCGAACTCGAACCCTCGCTGGAGGGGCGTTTTCGCGACGGGCTGTTCTACGAAGGTGAAGGCCATGTCGAGCCGCGGCGCGTGCTGCCGGAACTGCATGCGCGTATTGCTGCTGCCGGCGGCCAGATCAAGTTCGATCATGAGGCGGACGCGGGCGATCTCGACGGGCTCGTGATCGATTGCCGTGGACTTGCCGCGCGCGACGCGCAGCCGGAGTTGCGCGGCGTCAAGGGCGAGATGATCATCGTCGAGACGTCGGAGGTCGAGCTGTCGCGCCCGGTGCGGCTGATCCATCCGCGCTGGCCGCTTTATGTGATCCCGCGCGGCGATACCAAATTCATGCTGGGCGCGACCTCGATCGAGGCCGAGGACAGCGGCGTCAGCGTGCGCTCGGCGCTGGAACTATTGGGTGCGGCCTATGCGGTGCACCCGGCGTTCGCGGAAGCGCGCATCGTCGAATTCGGCTCCGGGCTTCGCCCGGCCTTTCCAGACAATCTGCCGCGGATCGCCATCAACCAGGAGAAGATTTCCGTGAACGGACTCTATCGCCACGGTTTCCTGCTGGCGCCGGCGCTGGCGGAATTGACGCTCGCTTTCGTCGAGCGCGGCGTGATCGATAATGAGGTGATGCAATGCGTGTGACGGTCAATGGCGAGCAGCGCGAGATCAACGCGTCGCGCATCGACGCGCTGCTCAGCGAGCTCGAATATGAAGGCACGCATTTCGCGATCGCGCTGAATTACGACGTGCTGCCGAAAAGCCGCTGGGCCGAGACGCCGCTTCATGCCGGCGACGAGATCGAGATCATCACGCCACGGCAGGGAGGGTAATTTGGTCAACTTCTACGGCAAAACCTTTTCCTCCCGCCTGCTGATCGGCAGCGCGCTGTATCCCTCTCCTGCGATCATGCAGGCGGCGATACGGGCATCGGGTGCGAGCATCGTCACGGTGTCGCTGCGGCGCGAGGCCGCCGGCGGCAAGACCGGCGATGCGTTCTGGTCCTTGATCCGCGAGCTTGACGTCACGGTGCTGCCGAACACCGCCGGCTGCCGCAGCGTGCGCGAGGCGGTGACGACCGCAAAGCTGGCGCGCGAATTGTTCGGCACGCCCTGGATCAAGCTCGAAGTGATCGCCGACAACGACACGCTGCAGCCCGATGTGGTCGGCCTGGTCGAAGCGGCCGGCATCCTGATCAAGGACGGCTTTGAAGTGTTCCCCTATTGCACCGAAGATTTGGGCGTCGCGATGCGGCTGGTCGAAACGGGGTGCAAGGTTGTCATGCCATGGGCCGCGCCGATCGGAAGCGCCAAGGGCATCACCAACCGCGACGCGCTGAAGCTGCTGCGCGACCGGCTGCCTGAGATCACGCTGGTGGTCGATGCCGGCCTCGGCGCGCCGTCGCATGCCGCGCAGGCGCTCGAACTCGGTTACGACGCAGTGCTGCTCAACACGGCGATCGCAAAGGCCGCCGATCCGGTCGCGATGGCGAATGCGTTTCGATCAGGCGTCGAGGCCGGCCGCACCGCTTACGAGGCCGGGCTGATGGAAGCCCGCGATTTCGCCTCCCCTTCAACCCCTGTCATCGGGACACCGTTCTGGCATGCCGTATCCTGATAAATTCTATCCCGTCGTCGACAGCGTCAAATGGGTGGCGCGGCTGACCGCGCTTGGCGTCGGCACCATTCAGCTGCGCGCCAAAGAGCTGAACGACTCCGAAGCGCTGCAGATCATCAGCGACGCCCTCGCGATAACAAAAGGCACGCCGACAAAACTCGTGGTCAATGATTACTGGCGCGCGGCGATCGTCGCCGGCGCGCAGCATCTGCATCTCGGCCAGGAAGATCTCGTCGACGCCGATCTCGGCGAAATCCGCAAAGCCCGCCTGACGCTCGGCATCTCCACCCATGACGACGAGGAACTGGCGACCGCATTGCGCGCCAACCCGGACTACGTCGCGTTGGGTCCGATTTTTCCGACCACGCTGAAATCGATGCGCTTCGCCCCGCAGGGCATTGCAAAGATCACCGAATGGAAAAAGCGCATCGGCTCGATCCCGCTGGTCGCGATCGGCGGCATCAAGTTCGAACAGGCCGCCGAAATCTTTGCCGCTGGCGCCGATTCGATCGCCGTCGTCAGCGACGTCACCCAGAATGCCGACCCCGATGTGCGGGTAAGACAATGGCTCGGCCAGAGCGCGGAGGCCGCGTGAGATGAGCCCGACTTTATCAGCCGTCATTGCGAGCGCAGCGAAGCAATCCATCGAGCAGCACGCCGCGCCATGGATTGCTTCGTCGCAAGTGCTCCCTTGGGCAAACGCTTCGCGTTTGTCGCAGGCAATGACGGAATCAACCAATTAGAAATTCACAGGAGGATACCATGAACATCCGATCCAACCCCGACACCACGCTTCCCGCCGTGACCACCGGGCCCCTTCCCGCCTCGCGCAAGATTTTTGTCACGCCCGACGAGGCGCCGGATGTCCGCGTCCCCCTGCGCGAGATCATCCTCTCGGAAGGCGCCGGCGAGCCGAACCTGCCGGTGTATGACACCTCCGGTCCCTATACCGATCCGGCCGTGACCATCGACGTCAATACGGGCCTGAAGCGCGCGCGTATCGAATGGGTGAAGGAGCGCGGCGGCGTCGAGGTATATCAGGGCCGCGAGATCAAGCCCGAAGACAATGGCAATGTCGGCGCCTCGCATGCCGCAAAGGCCTTCACCGCCCACCACAAGCCGCTGCGCGGGCTCGACGGCCACATGATCACCCAGCTCGAATTCGCCCGCGCCGGCATCATCACCAAGGAGATGATCTACGTCGCGACCCGCGAAAACCTCGGCCGCAAGCAACAGCTCGACCGCGCCGAGGCAGCCCTTGCCGACGGCGAGAGCTTCGGCGCCTCGGTGCCGGCCTTCGTCACGCCGGAATTCGTGCGCTCGGAAATCGCGCGCGGACGCGCCATCATCCCCTGCAACATCAACCATGGCGAACTCGAGCCGATGATCATCGGCCGCAACTTCCTGACCAAGATCAACGCCAACATTGGCAACTCCGCGGTGACCTCGTCGGTCGAGGAGGAAGTCGACAAGATGGTGTGGGCGATCCGCTGGGGCGCCGACACCGTGATGGACCTTTCGACAGGCCGCAACATCCACACCACACGCGAGTGGATTCTTCGAAATGCGCCGATCCCGATCGGCACCGTTCCCATTTACCAGGCGCTGGAGAAGTGCGACGGCGATCCGGTGAAACTGACCTGGGAGCTCTACAAGGACACGCTGATCGAGCAGTGCGAACAGGGCGTCGATTACTTCACGATCCACGCCGGCGTGCGCCTGCCCTATATCCACCTCACCGCCAATCGCGTAACCGGCATCGTCTCGCGCGGCGGCTCGATCATGGCGAAGTGGTGCCTGGCACATCACAAGGAGAGTTTCCTTTACACCCACTTCGAGGAAATTTGCGACCTGATGCGCAAATACGACGTCTCGTTCTCGCTCGGCGACGGCCTGCGGCCGGGATCGATCGCGGACGCCAACGACCGCGCGCAATTCGCCGAACTGGAAACGCTCGGCGAACTGACGCAGATCGCGTGGAAGAAGGGCTGCCAGGTCATGATCGAAGGCCCCGGCCACGTGCCGCTGCACAAGATCAAGATCAACATGGACAAGCAGCTTAGGGAATGCGGCGAGGCGCCGTTCTATACCTTGGGCCCGCTGACCACCGACATCGCGCCGGGCTATGACCACATCACCTCGGGCATCGGCGCCGCCATGATCGGCTGGTTCGGCTGCGCGATGCTCTGCTACGTGACGCCGAAGGAGCATCTGGGGCTACCCAACCGCGACGACGTCAAGGTGGGCGTCATCACCTACAAGATCGCGGCCCACGCCAGCGATCTCGGCAAGGGCCACCCCGCCGCGCAACTGCGCGACGACGCGCTCTCCCGCGCCCGCTTCGACTTCCGCTGGGAGGACCAGTTCAACCTCGGCCTCGACCCCGAAACCGCGCGCCTCTTCCACGACGAGACGCTGCCGAAGGAAGCCCACAAGGTTGCCCACTTCTGCTCGATGTGCGGCCCGAAATTCTGCTCGATGAAGATCACGCAGGACGTGCGGGATTATGCCGCAACGCTGAACGATCCGAATTCGGTGGGGATGTCCGTGAACGGCATTATCGAAGATGGCATGGCGGCGATGAGCGCCAAGTTCAAGGAGATGGGCAGCAATGTGTATCTCGATGCGGAGAAGGTGAAGGAGAGCAATCGGGTGCTCTAGTTACTACCTCTCCGCGTCATGCCCGGGCTTGACACCGGCTTGACCCGGGCATCCATCTGTTCTGAGGCAAACATGAGCGGGCTCCAGTTCACTGAGGACGCCGCACGACATCTGGAAAGGCTTTACCTCACAACAGATGTGGTCGCGCAGCGATCGGAGACAATGAAGCAGCTCGCTCTCTCACCCGGTGAGCGTGTACTGGATGTCGGTTGCGGTCCGGGCTTTCTCTGCGAAAGTATCGCCGCCATTGTCGGCCGCGATGGTACTGTCGTCGGCATAGATATTTCGAGCGACCTGATTGCGCTTTGCAGGACGCGAAATCCGCCGAAATGGCTTTCATATGAAGTCGGAGATGCAACGCAGATAGGCCAGCCTGACGCTTCGTTCGATGTCGTTGTATGCACCCAGGTCGCAGAGTATGTTCCCGACGTCGACCGCGTTGTTGGCGAGACATTTCGGGTTCTAAGGCCGAGCGGGCGGGCTGTCTTTGTGGCAACGGATTGGGATACCGTCGTATGGCATTCTGAATCGCCGGACCGAATGGCCCTGGTTATGAAGTCCTGGGAGTCGCATTGTGCGCATCCCCATTTGCCCAGGTCCCTGTCAAATCGTTTGGTTCGCGCAGGTTTTCGACTGGATGGCGCAGCGGTCTTCCCGATCCTCAATCTTCAATGGCACGATGACACCTACAGCAAGGGCCTCGCCGGTATGATACGGGATTTCGTGGGCCGCAAGAGTGATTTTCCATCTGAATACCCGAAGGAGTGGTACGACGAGTTCGCTCGACTAAGCGAAGTTGGCCGGTATTTTTTCAGCACCAATCGCTACATTTTTCGAGCGTCGAGAGCGATTCGCTGAAGGACGTTCTCCACGATCGTTGCCGGCAGCAGACAAGCATGGCGTGGGGGGCATCCATCAAGCGAGAAAGGCCGGGCCAAAAGCCCGGCTTTTTTCGACGTTAAGGTTTCATTAACCAATTCCGCCCACCCTTCCCGGTGGCTGGGGGCCTTTGATTCCTGATGCTTCTGCTCCGCGTTTCGGGGCTAGCGTTGATCGGGAGGTGTCGATGTCCCAGGAGTCCTTTGCCCACGCGCCGGAGTTTCCGCCGCCGGATTCGCAAGCCCTTGCTCCCCACCATATCGTGCCGATGCTGATCGGCTCCACCGTCGAGGCGATCGAGCGCGAGCTTGTGCTGCAGACGCTGGCGCGGTGCGACGGCAATCGCACCCACGCGGCGCGCGTGCTCGGCTTTTCGGTGCGCACCCTGCGCAACAAGATCCGCCAGTACGCCACCGACGGGCGCGACATTCCCCCGCCGAGCTAGCCGCAGGGCGAATGAGCCGGGTCGCGCGGGTGCGTCTCCGATGGTAGAGTGCAAGCACCTGCCATAGAGGTGACCCATGTCTCCGATCAAGCACTTCCCTCCCCCTCCCGGCGTCAAAGCCCCGCCGCTCTCCTTTGCCGCCCGCGTCGGCGACCTGCTGTTCATCTCCGGTATTCCCGGCTTTGACGACAAGCGCGAACTGCCGGACGCCTTCGAGGCGCAGTTCGCCAACGTCGTCGTCAACATCAAGCGCGTGCTGGACGAGGCCGGCGCCACGTTCCGCGATCTCGTCAAGGTCAACGTGTTGCTGACCCGCGCGTCCGACGTTGCCACCATGAACGTGCTTTATGCGTCGGCGTTCGGGCCGGCGCCGTATCCGGCGCGCACCACCTGCGTGGTGCAGGCGCTGCCCGACCCGAAGATGCTGATCGAGATCGAGGCCATCGCGTCGCTGAAATCGTAGGGTGGGTTGAGCCCTTGCGAAACCCATCGCATGTCGCGATTGCCTCGATGGGGTTCGCTTCCACCTTCGCCCGGTTGAGCTTCGGCGAACGCGGTCGCTCAACCCAACCTGCGAGTTGGACCGCGTGAAGAACTGAGGCTCGGCGAACTGCCACGGCACGCGCAGATGCTGAGGTGATGATACGATTGCGGCAGCGATTCGTGGAGGTCCGACATGACGTCGAATGACACCTTTATCCTGCGCGCCGGGCTTGACGGCAAAATGTCAATTTACCGGGACATCGAAATCGAGCCCTCAAAATCGCTCTACAGACTTGCGGAGGCAATCGTGACGGCATTTGGTTTCGAATTCGATCACGCTTTTGGCTTTTACAGCGGGCTCAAGCCTGCCACGCTGATGCGCACGCTTCCCCGATACGAACTGTTCGCCGATATGGGAGATGCCGCACCGGGCGTCGGCGGCGTCAAGAAAACCAGGATTTCACAGGCGTTTGTCGAGATCGGCCACACCATGGTATTTCTGTTCGACTACGGCGACGACTGGTGCTTTCGCGTGAGCCTGAAGGCGAAGGGCACAAAGCTCGCGAAGACCCGGTACCCACGCGTGGTTGCGACCCGCGGCGATGCTCCGCCCCAATATCCTGACCCCGACGACATCGACGACGAGGATCGGCCAAGTTACGGGATCAACCCGGTAACCGGCGAGAAGATTTGGATTCCCCGCAAATAGCTTGTGGAATGGGTTGAGTCCTTGCGAAACCCATCCCATGTTCCGATTGCCTCGATGGGTTTCGCTTCCACCTTCGCCCGGTTGAGCTTCGGCGGACGCGGTCGCTCAACCCATCCTACGGACTACTTCTTGAACATCGTCTCAAATAATTCCTTCGCACGTTCCAGCCCCTCTTGTGTGAACACCACTGATTTCACTTTCCCCACGGGGTCATGGATCATGCCCTTGTCGTGCAGACGGCCGAGCACATCCCAATCCATACCTTTCCAGGCCCGGCATTCGTCGTGCAGGGTCAAGTACAGCAGCGCCAGCGCCGCGTCGTCTATCTTGTCGGTGTTAAGGGGCATCGCGAACCTCTTGCCGCTAGCTGGTCCATGCTATCCTATTCAGGATCGCGTCAGGCGCAACCGGTTCGAACGAAGCCGAGAACGGTGGGTTTCCGCCTTCGCTCTTAAGCTACGGCGGACAAGTCGCTAACCCGTCCCACGAACTGTGGTCCACAAGCTGCGTCGCTTCACGCGCAAGGACAAAATGGACGTAGCGCCTGCGACAAAACAACACGACGGGCAAATCAGCAAAATCCTGTCCAGCCCTGTTTCGAAAAATATTCCGCTTAACCCGTCGGGCAAATCAGCGCTACGTCCTTGCCCGTCTCACCCGAATGAGGGGCGGGTCGCGATCGTCACGAACGTTGCGGTGAGATGCGGTGGACGCTGGTAGCGTGCGAGAGACGAGCGCGCGCCAAGGCGGACGGCGAAGTCGTGTGGTCCTGACGCCCCGATGCTGGCGTCAAGTTCCTGGGAAGCGAGCTTCTCAGGGGCGACGGTGGCAAGAAAGCCGGTCACCGGGGAGAGCGCGAAGTAAGCCGTAAACCATCGCGCAGGGAAAGCCGGATGCCGCCGCTGGACCTGTATGCTCGTGTGCGCACCTTCTTGTGCACATTGCACACGAGACCGCGGGTGCAGCGCGCACCCGGCTTTCCCTGCGCCCTCTGCGCTTTACGAGGGTGGAAAGCAATCCAAAGCTCGGGCGCATCGCGCCGCGAGGATGTGGACTCACATCCGCATCGCTGTTTGACACGTGAGACTCTTCTTATCGGCTCGTGCGATGGCGGGCACGCGGAGCTAACCCGCCCACTATGCTGCCATTCCCCACCGCCCGCTTTGAACCAATCGCGCGGTCGCCGGACATAATCCATGACCGGGGCATGACGCCCCCTGGCGCCTCCCCGATTACGTTGAGGGAGAGAAGGAAGCCCCATTATTTTCTGGAGACCCATCCATGCATCGTCTTTGCCTCCTCGCCGCCGTCGCCGGTATTGCCGTGTCAGCGTTTGCCGCCACCAGCCCCGCCGAGGCCGCCTTCCATCTGATCCGCTGGCAGGATTCGGGCTTCTGCCAGATCTGGGACGAGAGCATTCCGACCGTACCGTATCCGGGCAACTACACCGTGATCGCGGATAGCGTGGTGCCGACCTTCGGCGATGCACTGGTGTTCAAGGACGCCCTGCTGCGCAGCGGCACCTGTTCGTTCTGATCCCCTGCGCGCATCACCTCTGCTTCATCAGCGCCTCACGCGCCGCCGACAGGGCCTGGAATTCCCGCGCACTGCCGCCGGCATCCGGATGCGCTGATTTGGCGACGCGCTTGTAGGCGCGGTGAATTTCGGAAAGCGTAAGCCGGCGGTCGAGCGGCAATCCCAGCAACTGCCGGTGGCGTTCCTCCGGCGTCAGCTGTCGCACCGGGATATCGCGCCTGCCGAAGCGCGGGGTGGTCAGCGTATGCAGCACTTCGCGGATGATTCCGAGGCGGCGCTGCGCGGCGTCCGTGATGCCGGGATCGGTCGTTTCAAGCAAGGCACGGCGCAGGATAGGCAGCGCCTGCGCGGCCGCCTGCCGCAGGACCGCCTCACCAGAGATCCGTGCCATCACGTCCGCCAGGCGCGCGGCTTCGCGCCAGTCGGGCGCGTCCGACGACCAGATCCGCTCGACGTCGAGCTGCCATTCCCGGAGCTTGCTTTCCATGGGCAACACCGACCCCCACGATACACCGTGACCGGTAAAGCTTTCCGTTTCCGCGTCCGTCATTTTGAATTAGTTTGTTCGCATCCAGAAAACCAAAAACACAGGGAAACCCCATGCCCCTTCTCCAGAATCACATCGCGGTAGTCACCGGCGCAGGCTCCGGCATCGGGCGCGCGATCGCGAACGGCTATGCGCGCGAAGGCGCGCGGGTCGTGCTGCTCGATATGAACGAGAAGGCGGCGGCCGATGTGGCAAAAGAGATCCGCGACGCCGGCGGCAAGGCTGAGAGCTTTCTGCTCGACGTCACCAGGCGCGACGACTGCGTCGCGATGGCCAAGCGCGTCGCCGAGAAAATCGGGCAAGTCTCGATCCTGGTCAACAACGCCGGCATCGCCCGCCGCAACGGCATGCTCGGCGCGGCCGAGGCCGTGATCAACGATTGGGAAGACATCATCGCGATCAACCTCACCGGCGTCTTCAACGTGACGCACGCGTTCCTCGAACCCTTGCGCGCCGCCAAGGGACGGATCGTCAATATCGGCTCGATCCAGTCGTTCGTGCATCTGCGCACGCCGAGTTCGCCGGCCTACACCGCCTCGAAACACGGCGTGCTCGGCTTCACCAAGGCGCTCGCCGCCGAACTCGGCAAGGACGGCGTGCGCGTCAACGCGATCGGCCCGGGCTTCATCGAGACGCCGCTGAACGAGAAGGTACGCGCCGCCAATCCGGCGCTGGTAAAAGTGTTCGTCGATCACACGCCGCTCGGGCGCGCCGGTACCGCCGAAGACATCGTAGGCCCTGCGGTCTTCCTCGCTTCCGATCTGTCGGCTTACGTGTCGGGCTCGATCGTGATGGTGGATGGCGGGTATCGGACGATCTAGCGTACGCAAAAATCAGCCAAACGGAAATGTCCGCCCCCATGTCCAACGCCCCGCATTACGAGATTGACGTCCCCAAATTCTGGGCCGATCCCTATCCCGATCTCGCCCGGATGCGAAAGGAGGCGCCGATTGCGTTCGTGCCGCAGCTTGGCTCGACGGTGTTCACCCGGCGCGACGATATCTTCACCCAGGAAAAGCGTATCGACGTGTTCTCGTCGCATCAGCCGGCGGGGCTGATGAATGTGCTGATGGGCCACAACATGATGCGCAAGGACGGCGACGCGCACATGTCGGAACGCGCGGCGATGTTTCCGGCGGTGTCGCCGCGCACGGTGCGCGACACCTGGGTGCGGCAATTTCAGGCCCATGCCGACCGCATCCTCGACGAGCTGGCGCCGCTCGGTAAAGCCGATCTCTGCAAGGCCTTCGCGCTGCCGCTGTCGGCCGAATGCTTAAAGGACATCACCGGGCTGACCAACATGCGCTACCGGGACATGGACGCCTGGTCGCAGGCGATGATCGACGGCATCGCCAATTACAGCGGGAGCAAGGAGGTGGAGGCGCGCTGCCACGCCGCCACCGCCGGCATCGATGCCGCGATCGACGACATGATCCCTGTGGTGACCAAATATCCCAACACCTCGATCCTCAGCGTGCTGCTGGCCTCCGGCCAGAACATCGAAAGCATCCGCGCCAACGTCAAGCTGGCGATCTCGGGCGGCCAGAACGAGCCGCGCGATGCGATTGCGGGCGCGGTCTGGGCGCTCCTGACGCATCCCGAGCAGCTTGCGCTGGTGCGCGACGGAAGTGCAAAATGGCTCGACGTGTTCGAGGAATATGCGCGCTGGATCGCCCCGATCGGCATGACGCCGCGCCGCGTCGCCAGGCCATGGTCGTATGGCGGCGTCGATTTCGAGCCGGAGGACCGCGTGTTCTTCATGTTCGGCTCCGCCAATCGCGACGAGGCCTGTTTTGGCGATCCCGATCGCTTCGACATCACCCGCGATACCGCCAAAAGCATCGCGTTCGGCGCCGGCCCGCATTATTGCGCAGGCGCCTTCGCCTCCCGCGCCATGGTCGCCGACGTCGCGCTACCCGGCATTTTCGCCGGGCTGAAGGGCTTGCGGCTCGACAAGAGCGAGCCGGTGCGGATCGGCGGCTGGGCGTTTCGCGGCCTGCTCAATCTACCGGTCGAGTGGGACGTGTGATGGTCTCACGTGGCTGTTGATCGCGTCTGTGCGAACGCGGTTGCGTAATTGAACCCGTCATCCAACGTCTGATTATGACGCGGCTACCGGACGCTGGGATGGATGCCATCATGCGGCAGCAGGCTCATGCGGCGGAACGACCAGCGCATGACGCGGTACCAGAGATATGCAGCAATCGAGTCGCAGGCCACGAGAATGATGATGTTGGGGAGATCGTAGTTTCCGCTCCACCAAAACATCCAGCCGGACCACAACACGGCGTAAGCGATAGCGCTCAGCTTCAACGGGATTGTCGGATTCATGGCACGTCTCCGATGGCGACCCTATGGGTGCCATCGTAGGCGGCCCGGGCTCAGCTCACCGTGAGGTAGATCACGTACCGAACCTCGCCCGTGAACGCTCCCGCGCCTTTTCGGCCTCGACCTCGCGGTCGCGCGCCGGCGCATTGGTGTGCAGCGAAGCCAACAGGCGCCGGGCGCTATCGGAGACTTCGGACACCGCGCGGTTGAAGGCTTCCGCATTGGCCTGCGACGGCGAATTGAACCCGGAAAGCTTGCGCACGAATTGCAGCGCTGAGGCGTGTATTTCCGCATGCGTCGCCGGGGGATCGAAATTGAACAGGGTCTTGATGTTGCGGCACATGATTTTTCTCCCCGGCGCAAGGCATACGCCGTCTCCGACCACCCGAAGGACGGACGGCCCATGCAAAATCCGACAGGCTGGACTATTCTGTCATAGAATAGGCGGCGCGTTCACCCCTCTCGGCAATATGCAACAGCGAGTTCCCGATGAGCCACGTGACCTACAAGATCGTCGAGCATGACGGCGGCTGGGCCTACACCGTCAATGGCGTATTTTCCGAACCGTTCCCGACCCATGCCATGGCGCTGGCGGCGGCGCGGCGGGCGGCCACCGAGCAGCGGGTGCCCGGCCGCACCGAGGTGATCGAATACGAAACGGCGGATGGCAAGTGGCAGACCGAAACCGCCGCCGGCAACGACCGGCCGGAAACCGATGTCGAGGACACTGCATAGCCAAGGGCGAACGTTCGGTGATCTGGTGCGGTGAAACCGCACTCATGCTAGGCTTCGCCACAAGCGGCCCGCAAAAGAGCGCTGCGTCAGGGGAGATCATCATGAATTTTTCGCTAGCTGCATTGTCCGCCGCCATTGCCTTGACGTCCTTTGCCGCATCCGCCGCGGACTATCCCGCGCCGAAACAGGGCGACTGGATCGCAAAGGATTTCAAATTCCACACCGGCCAGACCATGCCGGAGCTGCGGCTGCACTACACTACCATCGGCGAGCCCACCGGCCAGCCGGTGCTGGTGCTCCACGGCTCGGGCGGCTCGGCCGCCAGCATGCTGACGCCGACCTTCGGCGGTGAGCTGTTCGGCGCCGGCCAGCCGCTCGACGCGTCGAAATACTACATCATCATTCCCGACGGTATCGGTCACGGCAAATCGTCAAAACCCTCGGACGGCATGAAGACGGCCTATCCGAAATACGATTACGAGGACATGGTCGACGCGCATTACCGCCTGGTCAAGGAAGGCCTCGGCGTAAAGCATTTGCGGCTCGTCATCGGCAATTCGATGGGCAGCATGCATACCTGGATCTGGGTTGGCAAATATCCGCAGTTCATGGACGCGCTGGTGCCGATGGCCTCGCAGCCGACCGAGATGGCGGCGCGCAACTGGATGCTGCGGCGGATGATGATCGAGACCATCCGCAAGATCCCGATTACAATGGCGGCAATTACACCGCGCAGCCGCGCATGATGAAATACGCCATCAACGCTTACGGCATCGCCACCGGCGGAGGCACGCTGGCCTATCAGATGCTGGCGCCGACGGGTGAGAAAGCCGACAAGATTGTGGACGACCGGCTGGCCGTGCCGGTGACGGCGGACGCCAACGACTTCATCTATCAGTGGGAAGCCTCGCACGATTGCAATCCGTCCGCCGGCCTCGACAGGATCGAGGCGGTGCTGCTTGCCATCAACGCCGACGACGACGAGCGCAATCCGCCGGAGACCGGCGTCAGCGACGCGGCGATGAAGCGCGTCAAGAACGGCCGGCTGTATCTCATCCCGGCCTCGACCGAGACGCGCGGCCATCTCACGACCGGCAACGCGGCGTTCTACCAGAAGCAATTGCAGGAATTGCTACGGACCGCGCCGCAGCGAACCATGTAGGCGGCCAACGATTGAAGCGAGCGCGCGATGTCCTCGAGCCGTTTCCGCAAGGTTGCGCTCGCCCTCCCCGGCGCTATCGAAGGCGCACATCAGGGGCATACCGACTTCCGGGTCGGAAAACGCATCTTCGCAACACTCGGTTATCCCGATGATGACTGGGGCACGGTGAAGCTCACCCCCGAACAGCAATCCGTGCTGGTCGAAGCCGAGCCCGTGATCTTCCGCCCGGTGCCGGGCGGATGGGGCAAATACGGCAACACCAATGTGCGGCTCGCAAAGGCCGATTCCACGACGCTGCAAAGTGCGCTGAAAATGGCGTGGCAAAACATCGCGCCGGAATTGAAAGCCGCACCGCGCGGCAAGAAGAAGCCCTGATTTCGCAGCACATCAGGCGCCAATCCGGTCGGCGAGGCCGGGGTACGCGCATCGTAGCGGCAGCATCATCAGCAGCTAGAGGGTGGCCGTTGGAATACCGCAATGGTATCCTCGGGCCATCACGACGCATTCTTCGGGGAGACAGAACTTGACCGATTTTGCCGCCTGCGACCTTGCCTCGATCTATCCAAACCCCTCGCCGCGCGTGATCGCGAAGGCGCGGCCGGAAATCGACGTCCATGCGAAGAAGTTCATCGGCATGTCGCCGTTCTGCGTGCTCGCTACCTCGGGCTCGGACGGCAGCGTTGACGCCTCGCCGCGCGGCGGCAATCCCGGCTTCATCCATGTCGGCGGGCCAAACCTCTTGCTGATGCCGGACCGTTCCGGCAACAACCGCATCGACAGCTTTCGCAATATCGTCGAAGGTTCGGGCTTCGTGCAGCTGATCTTCTTCGTGCCGGGGATCGACGAGACGCTGCGCGTCGGCGGCAAGGGCAAGGTGTCGGTGAATCCTGCGCTGATGGCGTCGATGGTGGAATTCGGCAAGCCGCCGCGCGCGGTGCTGCATATCGACGTTCACGAGGCCTATTTCCACTGCGGCAAGGCGCTGATGCGCTCGAAACTGTGGTCGGCGGAGACGCGGGTCGAGCGCGCCGTGATGCCCAGCATCGGCGAAGTGATCCACGACCAGACCGGCCTCGGCGAGCCGGAAAGCCAGGACGTCATTTACGAGCGGTACAAGACGCAGCTGTGAGAGCGGTCATCATGCTAGGCTATCACCGTCATGCCGGGGCAAAAGTGCGAAGCGCGTCTTCGCGCTAAATGGCCCGGGCATCCACGTCTTAGCTTTGTTGCAACACCAAAAAACGTGGATGGCCGGGTCGAAGCCCGGCCATGACGAGGTAGTTGCGTTCGCCGCGTCTCAGTGCTCGCTTTCGAGCCCGCCGACATGCTTCTGGGTGTAGAGCTCAAGCCCGATGCGGTTGATCAGGTCGAGCTGGGTCTCGAGGAAATCGATGTGATGCTCCTCGTCCTTCATCAACTGCTCGAACAGGTCGCGTGAGACGTAATCCTTGACGGCGTGGCAGTGGGTGGCCGCTTCCTGGTACAGCACGCGCGCGGCGATCTCTGAAGCCAGATCGCATTCGATGATTTCCTTGACGTTCTGGCCGATGCGCAAGGGATCGAGCACCTGCATGTTGGGAAAGCCATCGAGGAACAGGATACGGTCGGTGAACTTGTCGGCGTGCTCCATCTCCTCGATGGATTCCTTTCGCCAGACCTTGGCCATTTCCAAAAGGCCCCAATTGTTCAGCAGGCGGTAATGCAGCCAGTACTGGCTGATCGCGGTCAGTTCGCTGCGCAGGCCCTTGTTGAGATAATCGATGACTTTTGGGTCGCCCTGCATGGTGCACTCCGGGTTTTTGAGGCCGAACCGGCCCGAAACTGTATTTAGAATGCTTCTAAATCAGTTCAGGGGTAAGAGCAACCTCTCCCGCGAAAAAGCGGTGGGAAGCAATGAATCCAGGGATATTCAGAGATTTTCAGGAGGCAGCGAGCGCGAACTCGTGGAACGATTCGTCGGCACCGGCTTGGCTGTGCGGGCAGCCCGAGCAGCAGGCCTTGGCGCAGGGGCCGAGCGCTTCGTCGATGATGGCCTTGATGGTGCGTGCGCAACGGCCGCATTCGGCGCTGCAGCCGAGGCATCCGTAAATCTGCTTTGGATTGCGCGGCAGGTCCGAGGCTACATTGACGGCACTGCGGACATCATGGTCGCTCAGGACGTTACAGGAACAAACGATCATGAAAATGGCAGGCCCATCGGTGATGCTTGGTCTCTCAGATATTCAAGCGCGCGCCGGGATGCAAAAGGAAAAACCGTAGTTTCAAGCAATTCCAAACTGATGCCTGAAGCAGTTTGGAACGAGTCTAAAAATCCTTGTCCCGAAGGCACAAAGCACGAGCTTCTACGGTCTCGCGCGTAACGTTAATCGCCGCCGCCACCATCACCGCCACCTCCACCGTCGCTTCCCCCGCTGTCCCAGCTACCGGAGGCACCCGACGTGCCGGAACTATCGGACGAGCAATTCTCGCTCGAGAACCAGCTCGCGATATTCCAGCTGCCGCTGCCGGAATCGTAACTCCCGCTGTCGGAGTTATCTGCGGTCGAACTCGCCCGTCGCGCGGCGCGGTTCTGAACCCGCGTCATCAGCCAAAAGCAAATCATCGACACGCCGCCGACCGCGATCAAAAATGCCGTCATCCCGGTCATCGCAAAATCCCCTTCCAGGGCGGCTTGGCAGCCTGCATGTTGCGCCGCCCTGATATCCAGCCGGATTCGTCGCCAAATGAGGCATATCCGTTCATTGATCATTTGCGCGAAATATGGAACTTTTGCCGCGACAGACCGATTTCCCGCGGTCCTTTGCTCCATGAGAAAGGTGAGGCCATGCAGAAGACATTGATGGCGCTCGTTGCAGTCGGCGCGTTGGCTGTTTCTGCGGTGGCGGTGCCGGCACCCGCCCATGCGCAGCGGGGTGTGGCCGCTGGCGTCGCGGCAGGATTGATCGGTGGCGCCATCGTCGGCGGCGCGATCGCCTCGCAAAACGGCTATTACGGCCCCGGCTATTATGCTCCGCGCTATTACGGCGGCTACGACCCGGACTGCGTCTGGCAGCGCCAGCGCTTCTGGGACGGCTATGGCTGGCGGGTCCGCAGCGTCCGGGTTTGCGATTAAATCCCGTTCACCTTCATTAAATCGAACCCCAAAGTCCCGGAAAACCACGGTTTTCCGGGACTTTGATGCACTATGGCCTCAAAAAACCGTTTTTTTTGGCCAACAGTTCCCGGCGTTTACTTTCGGTTGACCGTTGTGCGCTTTTTTTAGCGAGACGGCCAAATTCGAATACGGCGTGTGAGTCACCTTAAACCCGGCGCCGGCGTAAGGCGCCACCTCCAGGAGAGCCATAGACATGAAGAAGACATTTGCTGCCTTCGTCGCGGTCGCAACGATTGCCGGTTCGCTGGCCGCGACGCCCGCAAACGCGCAGCGCGGCGTTGCCGCAGGCGTGGCGGCCGGCCTGATCGGCGGCGCGATCGTCGGTGGCGCAATCGCCTCCAGCCGCCCGGCTTACGGCGGACCGGTGTATGTGGAAGACGCGCCTTACCCGGCTTGCCGCCTGGTTCGCGAGCGCTTCTGGGATGGCTACGGCTGGGCCTACCGCCGGGTCGAGGTCTGCCATTGATCTGACCGACTAGCCGCGAAGTCATCGCGCATCGATTTCAAAACCCGGCCCCTCGCGGCCGGGTTTTTAGATGGTGCGATCAAACGGCGCCGCCACCTGTCGCGCAGCAATTCTTATTGCTCTCGGGTGCAATCGCCGGGCGCCTCGTCTGCTGCTCGGGACATCATCGTAACCGATGAGGCTATCGAACTGACTCATCGTCAAGTCGACGCGCCGTCCGTCGATCCGATTTTAGAAATGCCGGCGCCGTTGACATCGGTTTTCAGAATCTCGCCGTCAGGTTTGTCGTGAACGACTGCACTGTCCCGACGCCGGATTGTCGCACTGCCAGTGGCACGAGGTCTCGATAGACCACGAACGCCGGAGTTGCCGATAGAAATCGACAAGGAACGCGTTGCCTGCGGTCATTGACACCTCCAATCCGGACGCCGCCTTGTGAGGGGTTAACGCGCCGCCCTGATCGAACGCAGCACCGCCTCGCTCGGCCAGCAATCGACCTTCAGTCCGGCCTGTTTCTGATAGGCCCCGAGCGCGGCGCGGGTCTGCATGCCAGCCTTGCCGTCGAGCTTGTCCTTGTAGAGGCCGATCCGCGTCAGATGCCGCTGCATGGCTTCGACATCGGCGGTGCGCAATTGCGTCGACGCCGACCATGACGTCGCGAACGGCAGCGGGCTCGCCATGCGATCCGCAAGATGACCGACGAACAGCACGTAGAGGTCGGAAAAGTTATATTCCTTGATCACGAAATAATTCTTCGTGGTCAGGAACGCCGGACCATAGATGCCTTCGGGCTGCAGCAGCGAGGCCGGTTGCGCCTGCTCGGCCGCGGTCAGTTTCTGTCCGCGCACCGGCACGAAACCCGCGCGCAGCCACTCGCCGATCGGTTTTGTCACCTCGGGCACGCCCATGGTGCAGTCGGCGTTACCAGGCGCTCGGACTTCGTAGGCCCAGCGCACGCCCTTCTGCCAGCCCTTATTGACGAGCTGCTGCGCTGCCGAGGCGAGCGCGTCCGGCGCCGAACGCCAGATGTCGACCCGGCCGTCGCCGTCGAGATCGACGCCGTGCTTGTAATATTCGGACGGCAGGAACTGGGTGAGCCCGGTGGCGCCGGCCCAGGACGAGCGCATCTCCTTGCGGCTCACCGCGCCTTCGCCAAGGATCTTCAGCGCCAGGATGAATTCGGTGCGGTACTGATCCTTGCGCCGTCCGACATAGGCCTGCGTCGCGACCACCCGCAGCGCGTCGTAGGGCAGCGAATAGCGGCCGTAGTCGGTTTCACGGCCCCAGATCGCCAGCACGATCGTAGCGGGCACGCCGAAGCGGGTTTCGATTTCGGTGAGCGCGGCGCGATGCTTCACCATCAGCTTTTGCCCCTCCGCCGCCAACCGAGCGATCGAGGCTTCCTTCACATAGTCCGCCGGCACCTGCACGAACTCGGCCTGCGACGGCGCTCCGGTGGCGGGCCGGCCCGGCAGGATCAGGTCAGGCAATTTGTAATCCGGCTCGAGGCCGCGCGTCTCGGCATCGAAAGTCGCGCGCGACACGCCCGCGGCCTGCGCCTCCGGCCACAGCGAGGCGATGAACTGGGTGAAAGCAGCGTCAGTGGCGCGGGCGGGGGATACGCCCGCCACTGTCGCAAAGACCGAGAGAACGCGCATGGCACGATGCAAAGCCCCTATGAAGCCAATGTAATGCATTGCTGCTTACTGCTCAGGATTTTGCGCCGGGATGTCCCTGCGCGCCAAGTGATCTGCAGATAGAGCTATGCACCGCAAGGACGCCGAATTCTATCAAAACCCTCGACGGATCCCGACGTCCAGGACCGACGAAGACCAAAAGTTCTGGAAAACGCATGACCCCGCCGATCATCTCGTCTGCGCGCTTTCTAGAGACCCGCCAGGACAAAGGTTACTCAACCCGCAATAGCATGACCAAGACGGGCACCTGCCGCGCCTTGCGGCGCGGCTGCGTTAGCAAAATCGATCTGCTTGCTCTCGATTTTGGCATACAATCGGGCCTTCAGGCCTTCGTATCGCACAGCTTCCTTTGGAGCAACGTTGTTGAGGACGGCCAACGGCGAAACCAGCCACTGTTCGAAATCTTCCGGATCAACCGGTCCGTAGATGCGTCCGATCTCCTCCCTGAGCTTGTCGATCTCTTGCTGCCCGGCATCGTTGTTCAACCACCATGCTCTCCAGACGCGACATCCCCCGCCAAACATATAGGCAATGAGGAAGGCTGTGATCATGGGGTATGTGACCACGGCATAGTTGCCCTTTCCACTAGAGAACTGATCGAGGCTTTTGACGGTCGCAAACAATTGAGCGAGCGAATTCCCCAAGCTCAGGAAGTTCTTCTCATCATCATCGTCCGTTGTGACGATACTCAGTTCGCATTTTTCAGGCGCCTTGAAGAGAGTTGAGTAAATCATCAACTGATGTGGCGGCCCTTGATTCCCGCCCGGTGGCGCCGAACCAGAAAGCCCTTGAAGCACAGAATTATATGGCCCTTGTTGGGTTGCCTTCACCAAGGGCACCCTGTTCAACATCTGGCATATCCCCTTGAGCTGCCCGATTTCCCGTTCAATTGTCGCCTCCTTGACCTGCACGCCCTTGCAGTCAGGCACCCGGCCCGATCCCTGCTCTTTGTTCGGCGGCGCGTCGCTCACAGCTTTCATGAAATCGGGACTTAACGGCAGATACCGCTCACTCAGATCGAACATATAAACGCCCGCATAAATATCCCTCAGTTTGCAGGAAACGCCAATCAGCTCCTGCGGCGGCATTCGATACTGAAGTGATGTCTTTTGCCCGGTCTCCGACTGGCCGGCTGGCGCCGGCAGCGACGCGCTGAGCCATCCCTGATTTTGTTCGAAACCCTGCTGCACCAGGTCCAGCTGGGATTTTGCCGTGCCTATCAGGTTCTTCTTGGTGTGGACGTCGACCGCCTTAGCGAGCGCTCCTATTAGGCATGCCGCCAGCACCGCATGAATAAGTTTGATAAAATCCGGAAGCTCCCGAAAGAGCACGAAGCCTTCCAGAATGACCCTCGGCCAGCTCTGATGCGCGTCATTGCGCCACCGCATCCTGACGGCGTGCCGCAGATAGCTTACCGCGAAGCTGGCGGCGAGACCCGCCACAAACAGCTGAAACATGAATTGCTGCGCTAGACCAGCCAGATCGGTCCAAATCCACGGCAGCAAACCGAGCGGAGACAACAAGAGGACCAGGATCAGTATGTAAATCACCGTCGAACACAGGCTCGCGTTCATCACGACCATCACATATCCCTGCAGATTCTCCCGCCAATCGGACGATTCCAGCTGTCCCTCCCGCAGATAATCAATCACCTTGAAGACGACCACGTAAATCAGCGCGCCGGTGGCGACGATCAGTAGCTGGCCGGTATGGTCAACCACGTTGAAGTCGCCAGATATGTCCGCCATGGGAAGGACGACGACGTCCCGTATCCAGCCAAGTATGTTCGCGAAGATTCCGGAGACAGCGCCTGTGGCCGCCGGCAATCCATCAACCGCCAGCAGCAGCGCGTAGGACATCAAGGCTCCCAGCGCGACGGAGAAATTCACCATCAGCAAAAAAACAAGATGGTCGGACCGGTCGCGCAGCTCGATTTCTCGAAATCCCAATTGCTCGAGGCGCTCTTTTAGGTTCGAAAAGGTCCGGACGGCCTGCGACAGCAGAACGACGATTGTCAACGAGACTTCCTTGGAGAATCGTTGTACATCGCTGAGCAGCTTGTCCAGGTCGGCTCCGGGATCCGACTTTCGCTCACGCTGCTCCTCGGCGAGGACGAACCTTCCTTCGAGCTCCTGTCGTTCCTTTTTTAGCCTTTCGAAGATGGCAATGTTTTCCGGCAGATCCGTAATTTGGCTCAGCCTTTCACTCGGGAGTACGTCCCTGAACATTTGCTGCATGCAATAAAAGACGATGTTGGCGCGCGCCCAGGCGGCGAGATGTCCTTGCTGCCACGGATTACTGTTGATCCTGGCGACGAACTTTTCACCTATCAGGGCCGTCAACGCGTGCCTGCGTTCGTCGAATTCGTCCTGTTTGAGCCTGTCCGTATTTTCCTTGAGCCACTGGGTCGTTTCGACATTTCGGATGGCATAGGCCAGATTGCTGACAATACTCGGGATGTAAGCCGCCCTGTGGGCGTACTGCCTGATGAAGTGCTCGATCTTCCCCAGGATCGAGCTGTCCTTTGCCGCGCCCGTGGAAATCAGGAAAGTAGCCGAAGCGACCGGCCAAAGCTGGTTGGTGTTCGCAATTATACCGAGCTGAATGTTCTGGTTGTTGAACGTATTGGGCCCAATGATACAGAGCGCGGTATACAATGCGACCAATAGAAAAATGTAGATCCGCAAACCCTGGCGATACCGTGCATCGATGGTGAGAAGCTGGGGTGGAAGCTGGGAGAACGGCCCCATCGACTCCTTGTCGTAAGTGGGTGTGTTAAACTTGTCCTTTGCGTACAAGACGATGATGACCAGCCCGAAAAGGTAATTGATAAGGGAATTGGGGTCTCCACCGAACCAGGCCAAGATCGAAGACATTGCTCAGACTCCCATTGAATCCACCTTTGTCGAGCCGGGGTCGCAGAGACTCGAATCCTCGGAATGTCGAGAGCGGTGCGCCAGAAAGCTCATCAGCGCGTCAGCCGACGTCTGTGTCGTCAACCTGCAAAAATCGGTCTCGGTCACCGTCATGTCGCCCTTCTCGGAGAGCTTGTTGACCGGACTTCCTCCGCCGCAAACGGCGAAGTATCGGCAGGATTCCTTGCATGCCGCGACGCCTTCAGCGATCTCGCGATCGGCGCGCAGGAAAGCCGGAGCTCGCATGAAGTCTTCGAGGTTGCCCTCCAGAATATTGCCGAACACGAAATGATCGTAAGCGGGCGCGCTGGCTTCCATAAACTCGGGAGAGAACGTTGACACGCTGCCATCCGCAGCGACGACGATTGCGGCCCACGGCTCAACCAGCTCGTTTTCAGACAACTCGACACCTCCAAGCCTCTGCGCGATCCGCTCAACTTCCCGGATGCTCAGCGGGAAATTCTCGCGATAAGCCTGCTCAAGTATCGAAACCAGGAAAGCCGTGATCGCCGCCTTGAAGTCCCTGCCGGCAAAGCTGGAATGCTTGTTAGCCCCCTCCAGTTCGTCGACGCTAAAGCTGATCTGCGTGATCCCGTGGTCGCGATAGAAGGCATAGTAATCTTCGGGGAACTTCAGCCCGGCCGGATGCAAAACCGTTATCACGCTGGAGTCGAACCCTGCGTCCTGAAGACGCTTTAGTGCTCTCGTGGCCAGATTCCACGTGGGTTTGTCGTTGCGGGTGCGACGGCGAGCATCATGAAATCTCTGCGGGCCGTCGATGCTCAGACTCACGTTGGTGTTGGTGCGGCGGAACAAGTCGATCCACCTGTCATCGATAGCAATGCCGTTGGACTGCATCGCGAAGCCGGTCCGGGCCGGAGCGACATCCAGCAAGCGGTTGTAGGCATGGTCATACCACTCGATCGGAGCCGCCGTTGGCTCGCCGGCATGCCACACGACGATCGGGGCTGACTGGGTCGACAGCCGGCGAAATATCTTTTCACGCAGTGCTTCGACCACCTCTCGTGACATCAGACGCTTGTCGTCTCGATGACCAAGATAGCAATAGGAACAGTTGATGTTGCAGTAAGAGGTCGGCTGCAGAATGATGAGCCGGGGTTCCATCGGAATCAGCAGTTTCGCCAGTACCCGGAGAAACAGTTTCTGAAGTTCGGGAAATTTGGAAAGTACTGAACCACTGTAGTGGTTTCGCCGTTCTTCACTTGCTCAACTGATTTCACGCTGAATTCGGGATTTCCGTTCAGGTTCAGGAGGCCTGATAGCATACCCGGCTGCAGGTCACCCTTCGAATCCGTTGCGAGCAATGCCGGGCTTCCATTGGCCTCACTGGCCAACGCAAGCAAGAACACGAATGGAAGCCGTCCTACAGGTGGTCCCGCCATGGCGCGCCTCTAAAAATGCCGCGCGATCGCTATTTCAAATAAATTGCGCCTATCCAGATCGCACGGCGTCATTCAACTTGAGATAGCATACCATCTGGATATGACCCTGCAAGTGCTTTTAAGGCGCCTTCACCCCGTCACCTTGTCAGCTTCTTGTACTTCACGCGGTGCGGGATGATGGAATCCTGACCCAGCCGTCGCATCTTGTCCTTCTCATAATCCTGGAAATTGCCCTCGAACCATTCGACATGGCTGTCGTCTTCGAAGGCCAGGATGTGGGTGGCGATGCGGTCGAGGAACCAGCGATCATGGCTGATGATGACGGCGCAACCGGCGAATTCCTCCAGCGCCTCTTCCAGCGCGCGCAGCGTATCGACGTCGAGATCGTTGGTCGGCTCGTCGAGCAGCAGCACGTTGGCGCCGGATTTGAGCATCTTGGCCAAATGCACGCGGTTGCGCTCACCGCCTGACAGCGCGCCGACCTTCTTCTGCTGGTCGGCGCCCTTGAAGTTGAACGACGAGCAATAGCCGCGCGAATTGACCTCGCGCTTGCCCAACAGGATCAGCTCGTTGCCGCCGGAGATTTCCTCCCACACCGTCTTCTTGCCGTCGAGGTCGTCGCGCGACTGGTCGACGTAACCGAGATGAACGCTGTCGCCGACGGTGATGGAGCCCTTGTCCGGGGCATCCTGCTTGGTGATCATCCGGAACAGCGTGGTCTTACCGGCGCCGTTGGGGCCGATCACGCCGACGATGCCGCCCGGCGGCAGCTTGAAGGTGAGATCGTCGATCAGCATGCGGTCGCCGAAGCCTTTGCTGAGGCCTTCGAAGTCGACCACGTTCTGGCCGAGCCGTTCGGCGACGGGAATCGTGATCTGCGCGGTCTGGGTCTGTTTCTCGCTCGCCTGCTTCAGCAGTTCCTCGTAGCGCTGGTAGCGCGCCTTGGACTTAGCCTGGCGCGCCTTGGGCGAGGACGCGATCCATTCCTGCTCGCGCGCCAGTGTCTTCTGGTGCGCGGCGTCCTCACGGCCTTCCTGCTCGAGGCGCTTCTGCTTCTGCACCAGCCAGGACGAGTAATTGCCCTCGTATGGAATGCCCTTGCCGCGGTCGAGTTCGAGGATCCAGCCCGTGACATTGTCGAGGAAATAGCGGTCGTGGGTCACGATCAGGATCGCGCCGGGATAGTTGCGCAAATGGCCTTCCAGCCACGACACTGACTCGGCGTCGAGATGGTTGGTCGGCTCATCCAGCAGCAGCAAATCCGGCTGGTCGAGCAGCAGCTTGCACAGCGCGACGCGGCGGCGCTCACCGCCCGAGAGCTTGGTGACATCGGCATCGTCGGGCGGACAGCGCAACGCGTCCATCGCCTGGTCGACCTTGCTGTCGAGATCCCAGAGCCCGGCGGCCTCGATCTCGTCCTGCAGTCTGGTCATCTCATCGGCGGTCTCTTCCGAATAGTTCATCGCCAGTTCGTTGTAGCGATCGAGGATCGCCTTCTGCTTGGCGACCCCCTCCATGACGTTCTCGCGGACGGTCTTGCCGGCGTCCAGATGCGGCTCCTGCTCGAGGTAGCCGACCCGGGCGCCATCGGCGACCCAGGCCTCGCCGCTATATTCCTTGTCGAGCCCGGCCATGATCCGCAGCAGCGTCGACTTGCCGGAGCCGTTGACGCCGAGCACGCCGATCTTGGCATCGGGGTAGAACGACAGATGGACATTATCGAGCACCTTCCGGCTCGGGTAGCTCTTGGTCAAACCCTGCATGAAATAGACGAACTGGCGGGCCATCGAATCCCCTGGAAACCGTTGGATTTGTGGAAATTTGCTGCCGCTGATGTAGCGGCGCAGGCCCCAAAGGGCAACCGCGGCCGCGCGTTTTCCATTCGTTCACCACGAATGAATACGAGATCGACACCATGTGTGCGTCAGATCACGTTAATTGAAACTAACATTTAATAAATCGGGCGAAAACTCGTTTTCGGGACGTCTAACAGGATGTCAGGCGGCAAAAGCCGCTGAAGAAAACAAGGGCTCGCGTCATGGCTACGATCACTTCGGCAACCCTCTCCACCCCGGCGTACAGCCACGGGCTCACCAGGCCGTTCGCCGAATTCCGCGCCTTCTGGCGCCAGTTCGTGGCCAAGGCGTTCAACCCCTACCGGCCGGAACTGCACTATATGCGCGGCCCCGGTCCCGCATGGCGCGCCAAGCACCTCCCCCGTTCGAAGTGAGCCTCGCCGGGTTTCCCGGACAATTGACCTAAGCCAGCATTCAAGTCCGCTTGCGCGCGCCTCGATTGCGCGCGACCATGGCGAGCTTCCCTGACGGCCCATCCCGCCGTCATCCTCGCCATGAACGGTCCTCCAATGACGCGGCTGCGCTGTGCAATCCTCGACGACTATCTCAACGTGGCCCTGAAGGTCGCAGACTGGTCCAAAGTCACCGACCGGGTCGACGTCACGGTCTTCAACCAGGCCTTTGCCAGTTCAGAAACCGCCGCCAGCGCATTGAAGGATTTCGAGATCATCTGCGCGATGCGCGAGCGCACGCCGTTTCCGCGCACGCTGTTTGCGGCCCTGCCGAAACTCAAGCTCATGATCACCTCGGGCATGCGCAACGCCGCGATCGACATGGAGGCCGCCAAGGACCACAATGTGGTGCTGTGCGGAACCCAATGGGGCCGCGACCCCACCGCGCCGCTAACCATGGGCCTGATCCTGGAACTGACCCGCAACATCGGCCGTGAAAACGCCCGCATGCATGCCGGTGAACCCCTGCAGAAATTCGTCGGGATGGAGATCGAGGGCCGGACACTCGGCGTGATCGGCCTTGGCAAGCTCGGCACCAAGGTGTCGAAACTGGCCCAGGCTTTCGGCATGAACGTGATCGCCTGGAGCCCGAATCTTACGCCCGAGAAATGCAAGGAGGTCGGCGTCGGCTACGCCACCAAGGAGGAATTGTTCGCAACCGCCGACATCGTCACCATCCATGTGGTGCTGGGCCCGCGCTCGCGCGGGCTGGTCGGAGCTGCCGAGCTGGCGCGCATGAAGCCAACAGCCTATCTCGTCAACACCGCGCGCGGGCCGATCGTCGATGAAGCCGCGCTTTTGGAAGCGCTGACCGAGAGGAAGATCGCCGGCGCTGGCGTCGACGTGTTCTCGGTCGAGCCACTGCCGGTCGAGCATCCCTTCCGCAAGCTCGACAATCTCGTGCTGACGCCGCATCTCGGCTACGTCACCGAGGACAGCTTCCGCAATCACTATCGCCAGATGGTCGAAGGCATCGACGCCTGGTTCAAGGGCGAAACGTCGCGGAGGCTGGTCTAGGCGCAGCGCCGCTTTGGCGGTTAAGCGCAGGGGGCGGACACAAAAATCGCGAAAACAACCCCACGCAAAGTAGAAATGGGGCCTCGCACCATCCAAACACACAAGATCTAGGCTGGGCTGGGTGGCTCTCCAGGCGGGCGACGCGAGCGAGGGCCCCTGATGCCCACGAAGGCGCGGCGACAATTGAGTGCACTGTCACCGAAACGAAGCGTTGGAAGCGTTGGGGGTTATCACGATGCCATCGCATGATATTGGAGTGAAAGGACGGGCACTTTGCAGTGACTGACGTAGCACTTGTGATTGCAGTAAGGGAGCTGCGTAGCGATATTTCGTAGGTAGCTCTCCCCGATTGACTCACGGCACAGCGCGCAGAGCGATTGCGTGCGGGGTGTCCTGCCATTCACCAAGACGAATTTCATGTGGCGTCTCCTGATGCGACGAACACCATGTGCGCGGGTCCTCTGATATCAAGACTCAAATTCGAAGCTTGATATTCTCGAGCCCGCAAATTGTTTGGAATGCAGGATCACGGTTCCGCGATCAGGAGTCCTTCAAGCGCGGCGGTCCGTCCGCGTGCGGCAGTGATGCTCCATCCTTAAAACCTCTTGGGCCATCAACGCTTCAGCTCACCCATGGCCCCTGCTTAGAACCGGCCGCCATTTAGCCAGACTCCGCGCGAGCACGCTCGACAGGAGTCTCACTCGATCGGTTTGTTAACTCTCAACAGTTGGATGATCGGGAATATCGGGACGTCAACGAGAAGTCTCCTTATCGAAAGCGCCTGTACGCGACGACGACATGGAGTCAGTCGATGATCAATTCCAAGCTTCTTGGCCTGGCAGCAATTCTGTCAGCGGCGATCGCAACGCCGGCTCTTGCCGCGGGAGAAACCGCGACCAGACCTTGGTCGGCACCGGTAGGTCACCGCCAACCGCGCGCCGTCGATATTCCCCCATCCGTATATCCGCAGACTCTTAATCAGGAAGACATAAGCGTCGACCGACGGATAAGAGGCGTTTGCCGAGGCTGCTAACCGCCGCACATTTGGAACGCCATCCTGTCGCCCCCCGCGGCTCACCAATCTGCGGGGCCGCTCGAAGCTAAACCCGTAACCTTGAGACGCCAAGTTGCTATTGGCTTCTCATGCCAATGGAGAAGTCGAATGACTAATCTTCTGCCGGCCGCACTGATCATCGCAGCCATGATCGCTACCCCTGCCATGGCTCGCACGAGCCATGTAACCTCGCGGCACCATGCACAGGACGTCGATGCGCGCGCCTCTCCCACCGCCAGTTATATTCACGATCGTGTCGGCATTTTACCGCCCGGCGTCAGCGCATTTCGTCCGCCTCCGGACGGGAACAATTGCGATGTCGGCGATAACCCGCGTGTTTGCTGAAACGGCTGCGCAGAGAACGGACCGGTTCGGCGATATGAGACGTAGCTACGGGGAGCCATTTGTGCATTCGCTGAGCAGTGAAATGCCAAAGGAGATTCACTGTGACTGGACTCAAGACGCTCGTCTAGTCGCTCGCCGCTCATGTACAACGTCTCGGGTACAACTCTTGTCGGGAGTTGATTGATATGAGTTCCTTGCTGGGATTCGTTGCCCTCATCGGCAGTGTTACTGAGCAGGTTCTTGGATATTTTGAGCATCACCGCTGGTTTTTTGGGGTGCTGATAGTTGGTTATATATTTCACCTTCACGACAAAAGCCTGCATGCCCGCCTAGACGCGATCGATAAACGGCTTGACGAAGTCAGACGGCGCCTTGCCTGCGATGGTTGACCGCCAGCGGTACACACGCTGACACCGCGAATTCAATGCGAAGAAGCGTGGGAAACGATACAGCACGGCCGACAAGTACGGACTTGCCATGCAGAAGTGTAGATCTCTTGTGACACGAATTTCGCGCGCAAAAACTAGCATTAATCCGATTGGCGAGGTTCATAGAAGAAGGGCCACGGGCGCGCATAACCATTGCCGGACTCTATCGATGGCAATTATGTGCAGCGACGCGAAGGAGCTTGATTGCTGCTTCGCAAGCGCGAAACCCTCCACGCTAGAGCATGATCCGGAAAAGTGTGCAGCGGTTTTCCGAAAAGATCATGCTCAAACAAAAAGATAGAGCGAGATGACGATTCGAAGAAGAGTCATCCCGCTCTAGGCTTGGCTCAGATGGATCGAAATTTGAAACAAGTTCGCGTGATCGGGAATATCGGCAACCGGATTAGGGTCCTTCTATTGGAAGAGCCACCGAGGTGCGCACCGATCCAGCGGGTCGCGCCATTCCAAACCCGCGAGCCAATATCGATAAGCACCGACGTCTAAGGATCAGATGGGCATAGATGGAAGGAGAGAAATATGCGCGCGTCGGACATGGTATTTTGCTTCGCGTCCAGCAAAATTGAAATTCATTTTTGTCCAAACTGCCGCGCCCCGATGCTTGCCCGCATCAATTCGGCTGGCCCGGACACGAACGAGCGGACGTTTGAATGCTTCAATTGCGATACCGTCGTGGTTGTACCAGGTGACCAATTGGAGTTCTCTCTTTGAGAGCTGGGACGACGATCCGAGGACGATCTTCTGCGCACATCTGATTGTCGTCTGCGTCTGCAACCTCGGCCCGAAGAACATCGCGGGCTTCACTTCCGAATTGCTTCTTCTGGGCGCAAAGAATGCAGACGGGAAAGTGATCGTGCTTGACCTCCGCAGCGAGGTCGCGGTCGGAGAGCCGATCTTCCAGCAGAGGGCACTCCCTCTTCACTCCAAGCGCAGCACGGCAGCACGCCCTGCGGTTTGGAGTTGAGACGACGATAGAGCTTGCTGTCTACCGCGCGTCTTCGGCACCGCCGCGAGATCTGTCATCTCGTCGATGACGACATCAGGCTTGGCCGAAAGCACGGCGGCACGAACCGCCGGCGCGTCGAGGCCGTCGGCCACGACCGGCTCCGCCCCCATCCGTTTGACGGCTACGGCTTTCATCGCCGTCCGTGTCAAGCCGGTGACGGAATATCCGGCCGCAACCAACGCACGAACGAGTTCACGGCCAACGGCGCCGGTGGAGCCCGCAACGAAAATTCGCATGCTGAGTTCCTTCTGCTTGCCGCCCAGCCTGATCGATGCCGGACGGCAAATAGTCGGGTCAAATGCGAATTCAAGCGGGCGAATGTGGCGACCGGACAAGGAAGGCGGACCGCGGTCGATGGAGGTAGGCGTTGGCGCTATGACGCCGGAGCCCGATGCGCAGTGCGATTGCCCAGACCGCAATGAACTACCATTTCGTGCGTCGCCTTCGAGGGCTGCCCATTCCCGTTCTATTCGGCCTTCTCGTCTGGAGAAAATGGAAGGTGACGCTGAGGGTCCATTCTGTCGTGCCAGAATAAGATCGGATAACGCCCTTGTTCCCGTTTTGGGAACATGCTAAGGTGAGGCATGCGGATCATCGCTCGGAACGTGCTTGTCAGCTTCTGGGGCGAGCACCCGGAAGCAAAGGTCTCGCTTGAACGCTGGCACACGATCGTGAGAACCGCGCAATGGACATCCACCGATGAGGTCCAGAAAGCGGCTCCCAAAGCCAAGGTGCTGAACCGGGAGCGTGTGAGGTTTGAGGTCGCAGGAGGAAACTATCGCTTGGTGGCCGCCTTCGATTTCCGTCGGCAGATCGCCTTCGTGAAGTTCATTGGCACCCACGCGGAATATGATCGCATCGATGCATTGAAGGTGTCGCAATTCTAAGGAGACGACATGGACATCCGGCCCATTCGCACAGACCAGGATCACCGCGCAGCGCTCAAAGCGATCGATGCCTGTTGGGGCGCACCGGAGGGTACGGAGGAGGGCGACAAACTTGATGTGCTCCTCGCGCTCGTCGAAATCTACGAGGCAAAGCGGTGGCCGATCGAGATCGACGAAACTTTCGATCCTATCGACGTGCTCCGGTATGCCATAGACGAACTCGGCCATACCCAGGCCGAGCTGGCACAACTTCTCGGCTCGCGCTCGCGTGCCTCGGAGGTTCTTTCGCGGCGGCGAGCGCTCACGGTCGAGATGATTCACAAGGTCGGCGAAGCGTGGAAAATTCCGGCTGACCTCCTGGTTCGTCCCTACAAGACCGAACGAGCCGCCTGACCCGCAGCTCCAGCAGGCCGCGGGATTACCTTACCTACCTCACCACCATAAAAAAGGCGCGCTCTCGCGCGCCTTGAATGCTGATGTCGATCCCGCCCGGCGATTACCGAACCGTCACGGGCGCGGGCAGCGGCGGCACCACGGTCGGCTGCATGCCGGGGACCGGGGCGAGCTGTGCCTGGGCCGGCGCGCCCTGCGCACCTGCAGCCGGCAAGCCCTGGGCAGGCGCGGCCGAGGCGGTAGCCGTTCCCGGCGGCGGGCCGCCGGGCATCACGACGACGCGGGTGCCAACCTTGACGCGGTCGAACAGGTCGGAGACGTCTTCGTTCAGCATGCCAATGCAACCCGACGACACGAACTTGCCGATCGTCGAAGGCTGGTTGGTGCCGTGGATGCGATAGACGGTCGAACCGAGATACATCGCACGCGCGCCAAGCGGATTGCCGGGGCCGCCGGCCATGAAGCGCGGCAGATAGGGCTGACGTTCGATCATCTCGGTCGGCGGATGCCAATCCGGCCACTCGGCCTTGCGGGTGATCTTCTGCACGCCGGTCCAGGTGAAGCCATCGCGGCCGACGCGGACGCCGTAGCGGATCGCACGGCCGCCACCGAGTATGTAATAGAGGTAGGTGTTCGGCGTATCGACGACCAAGGTCCCAGCGGGCTCCTTGGTCGGGAACGGAACTTCCTGACGGCGGAGGTTCGGCGCAAGCTGCGCCGGTCCGACTTCCGGCTGTTCTTCCGGCGGCAATGCGGACAACACCAACGGCTTGCCGTCGGCGCCAATCGGAGGCTGCTGCTGCGGTTGCTGCACGGCCCCGGTGACGGCTGGCGCGCCGCCAATCGCCTCCGGCGGACGCAAGACGCGGTCGTCGTTCGGATACACAATGCCGGAACCGGGAATGCGATTGTCGCCGCGATCGGGATAGGCCTGCGGTGGCGCGCCGGGCGGACGGTCTGCATAGATCACCGGCGGCGGACCGGCGGGACGGCCGTAACGCGGATCATCCGGCGAAAGAATTGGGCCCGTCGGCATCGGCGGACCGCGGTCGGAATATACCGGACGGCCGTAGCGGGGATCATCCGGCGAAAGTACCGGGCCTGTCGGCATCGGCGGACCACGGTCGGAATAAACCGGACGGCCGTAGCGCGGATCATTCGGCGAAAGCACGGGACCGGGCGGCGGCAGCGCGGTCGAACTCTGCGCGTTCGGCGCCTCGTCATCTTCCAGGGCGTCGAAATCGGGCGCGCCGGGGCCGCGGCGTTCATCGACCACGTAACCGCCGGGCACATAAGGCCCAGGAGATGCCGAATAGACCGGGGCGGGAGGTACCGGATAGCCCTGCTGCGCATGGGCAAGCGAGGTTGCCGCCGCGGAAGCCACCACGGCAGCACAAATCGTCAGAATGCGTTTAATCATCATGCCTTCTGTATAGTCCCCAAAGCCACACCGGACCGTTAACGGCAGATGACGGAAGATAGCGGCGCATTCAAGACAAATCGGCGAAATTCGGCTCAAATCGGTCTTTTTGTGACCCGCGAAAGCTGCGGCAAAGATGCCTCACCGCTCGAAAAACGCCGTTCATCACCCGATCGCCGCCGCCAGCCACAAATTTTGTAACGAACAGGTTCGAGGCGTTGCGATATTCTCGAATCGGTCTGATTCGCCGTAAGAGTCCGGCCCCTTCCAGTGGTCACCGCGTTCCCTTTGGCGTCGACAGCCCTTTTAGCCCTCCGGCAAGGCGGAACTCGCGTCCATGCTCCCCGGTTTTCGTTTCGTGTTGGCTGCGATCGTCCTGTCGTTGTCGGTTCTGGTCTTCGGGCTCGGTGCGGCGGCGCTGTTGCGCGCAGCCCATGAGCAATTTGCCAGCATCCCGTCGCGACGGGCGCCGCCCGAGCCTGTATTCGTCCAGCACAACGAACCGCCGACGCTGGCCCTGCTGCGCGTCGAGCCACCGGTTGCCGAGAAGGCGCCGGACATGACGACAGCGGTTGCGATACCCGAAACCGAGGCGCCAACCGCGCAAACTTCCGATGCAACGCCGGCTGAGCCGGAGAAATTGGCCGCGCTGAAGTCGGACGAGCCCGCGCCGGCCGAACCCTTGGAGCCGGAAATCCCGGCAGCCGAAACCGCGCCGGTAAGTCAGGCCGCACCGAGCGAGACCGCGGCGCCTGCGGCCAATGAAGAAATCAAACTCATGGCAATTGTGGAAACGCCTCCCCCGCCGGCACAAACGGCCGCATCGATCGCGGCCGAGCCGGCGGCGGAAGTGCCATCGCTCGAAGGCAACATCGCCATGACGATGATCGCGACGCTGAGCGGTCCTGCCGTCACCATCGAGGAGCAGGCATTGGCGAAAACGACCAGCGCGGAGCCAAACCGCAGCGTCATCCGGAAGCGCGCACAGCGCGCCAGGGAGCGCCGGCGCATCGCGGCGCGACGCGGCGCCCTGCAGGCGCCGCAGGCGCAGGCCCAGCAACAGGCCGACCCGTTCGCGCGGCCGGCCGTCGCCACGCGCGCGAAGCGATAGCCTTTCCGCCTCCCGCTCCGCTCGTCGGTGCTACTGCTCGACGAACGAGATATTGCCGATCATGGGTTTGGCGTCGGCATAGGGCGTTTTCGCCGGAACGATCGTCACGGTGTGCTGGGGCTTCAACTGACCTTTGGCATCGAGATCCGCAGCGACGTCGGTGATATCGAAGCTGATCGACCGCGCCGTATCGGCGTGCTCGTGGTCGTCGCCGTGTGGAACCGCAGCGAAAAAGTTAAAGGATCCGACATAGTTGCTGTTGAGCGGATCCGACGGCGCGTTGTCGGGCAGATCGAGATAGACCCGATACAGCGTCTCCGGCTGTGCGGTAGCCTTGAAATCGTTGATGACGAGATAGAGCCGGTGGTCGTCCGGCAACGCTGAGAGCCTGCCGGCCAGGGGCGAAGCCGCGGGCGTTGCCGCAGGCGAAGGAGACGCCACCGCCGCCAGATCGACCCGAACCGGCGCAGCACCCAGCTCCACCGGCCCGCTTGACGCCTTTGCCACCGTTACGGGAGCAACTGTCGCCGCCGTTGCAAACGATTCCGCGACCGATGCGACCAGCTTGGTGCCGATCAGGCGATCGTATTTGTAATTGCACTTCTTGGTGTTGGTGTAATCCTTCACCACCCATTTCACGCCCTTGCCGTCAGGGCCCGCGAACGTGAATACCTTGTTCAGCCACGCCGCCGTGGTGGGATTGGTGTGACCGGCGTTGTTCCAACTCACCCAGATGCGGTCGATGTTGCAGTGATGCATCCAGAAGATCGGATCGTTCGCAGCCCAGGGGATCTGGCCCATGCCCTGGCCGTTGCCTGTGAAGACGTGGACGTTGCCGTGAAGACCGAAGTCGAGCGTCTGGTTGAAGCCCGAGACCACGCCAATCGGCAAATAATTGTTTTCCGCCATCGCCGGCGACGGGCTGAGATCGCTCGCGGAACCGCCGGCGGCGAAGATCGGCTGCCCGGCGTTGGAGGTTGGATTGCGGTTCGGCCGGAACAGCGGACCCCATAACGGATCATTCTGCATGCGGAATTCCTTCGGTACGGCATAGCCCGCCGGCGCCGTGTAATTCCAGTACGGCAGCGTGAACTTCGGATCCTTCAGCACCGCGCGGATGATTTCCTCGAAGGCGCAGACATACATCCGGTGCCAGGGGAGAAAATACGGCTCGCCGGAAGCTGCGAAATGCGCCTGGCAGGTGTTCCACATCGCGGTGGCCAGAGTCTTGTTCGGCGATGGGTTCGGCCCGAAGATCGAGGCCAGCGCGGCCGCCTTGGTGGTGTTGGTCGGAACGGCGTGCGTGTACCACTGGAAGGTCCAGCTCAACGGATTGGAGGGCGGCAGCGCCATCATCAGCTTCACGGCCTGGGCATATTTTTTCAGCATCACCTGGCCGTTCGCCGAGGCCAGGTTGTAACGAACGGATGTTGCGGCATTCGCTTCATTGATGGCGCCGGGCAACAGGCTCGCGCCCGCTCCGGCAAGCCCGCCTACGACGAGATGACGACGCGACAGTACCGTCATGTCTACCTCCCTCCAATGTGATGAAACGCGATCGCGCGCGAGCCTATCGCATGGAGGGTGTCAGCACAACAAAATACAATCTTTAATTGATCGTTCAAATTGTCGGTTGCAGTGCCTTTTGGCCGCCGGATCGCGCCTATTGCGCGACGAGCGCGATCTCGGCGATGACGGGCCTGGCGCTGGCGCGGGGCTTGCCGGCCGGGACGATGGTCACGGTCGCGTTGTCGCCGAGTGCATTACCCGTCCGCAGCGTCTTGAGCAGGCTTGTCACCTCGAAACTCAGGAAACGCGGGTCAGGCTGACCCGCTTCCGCGCCGCGGCGCACGGCGTTGAAGAAATTCAGTGCGCCGACGTAATAGGGTCCATTGGGATTGGGCGCCGTGCCCTGCGGCAGCCCGAGATACAGCTGATAGATCGTCTCCGGCGGCTGGTCGGTGCCGAGCCCCTTGGCAACGAGATAAAGCTTGCGGTCCTGGCCAACAGCCGCGAGGCGCGCGGACAAGGCTTTGCCCGCGGCAGGCGCGAGCGTCACGGCCACCGGCCCGGCGCCGAGGACGACCGGAACGCCTGCCGATGTCGCCAGTGTTTCAGGTTCAGCCGCCACTGCGTTGGCACCCGTGTTGACGGCAATTGTCATGGCCGCGACGGCGGCCAGCATCAGCAACAAAGAGCCGCATCGACATGTCCGCATGATCGGCACCTCGGCCAGCCGCGCGTGCGGCTGCCTCACATCGCCGATCTAATAGCGCAATTGCGGTCGCCACCTTAACCCATCATCGCCGGCCGCAGCAATTTTCCGTGAAGCGCTAGCCGCGCGCCGTTCACACCGGGCCGGTCGCCACCGGCGGTCCGTCGGGCAGGCCCCATTCGGACCACGAGCCGTCATACAGCGCACTGCCGCGCACGCCGAGACGATAAAGCGCGAGCGTCAACACCAGCGCGGACACGCCAGAACCGCAACTCGTCACGATCGGCGCGTCGAGCTTCACGCCCGCGCTCAGAAACGCTGCGCGCAAGTCGTCGAGCGATTTCATCGCGCCGGTCGAGACGTCGAAAAGCTGGTTGTAGGGAAGGCTCAGGCTGCCGGGAATATGGCCGGCGCGCAGGCCCGGCCGCGGCTCGGCCACCTTGCCCTGATAGCGCTCGTTGGCGCGCGCATCGATCACCTGCTCGGCGCGGCTGGCGATGTTGGCGACCATCTGCTGGACGCTGCGCGTGTAGCGCGGATCGAATGTGGCCCTGAACATGGCGGGCTTCGGCGCGACCTGGCCGCTCTCGACCTTGCGGCCTTCGCCGACCCACTTCTTCAGGCCGCCATTCAACACACGGACGTTTTGATGCCCGAAGGACAAGAACATCCACCATACCCGAGGCGCCGCAACCCATCCGCCGGAATCGTACAGCACAACCGTATCGTCGTTGCCAATTCCGAGCGCACCGACATCGCGGCCGAACTGTCCGGCATCCGGGAACATGTGCGGCAGCGGATTGGAATGATCGGATACCGCATCGACGTCGAAGAATACCGCGCCCGGAATGTGGGAGCTAAGATAATCGTCCTTCGGCAACGGCAATAGGCCAGGCATCTTGAACGACGCGTCGATGATCTTGATCTTTGGATCGTCGAAACGGGCGGCAAGCCAGTCGGTGGAGACAAGCGGATCGTCGGTGGTGGTCATTTTAATTCCGATCATTCGGTAGTGGGGCCGTCGCCCTTCGAGGCCTTCGCTTCGTTCCGGCACCTCAGGTGACGGATAACAGAACGTCATCCACGAGTGAACGCGATTGCGTTCATCCGGTAGGTGCGAGCCCTTGCGAGCCTCGAAGGATGACAGCCCGTGACCCTAGCCCTTCTTCTTCGGTTCCCACTTCTCGACCGGGCCGCCGGCGTCGCGCCAGGCGGAGAAACCGCCCGCCATATGGGCGACCGGCTTCAGGCCCATGTCCTTGGCGGTCTTGGCTGCGAGTGCCGAGCGCATGCCGCCGGCGCAGTGGAAGATGAACTTCTTGTCCTGCTGGAAGATCGGCTTGGCGTAGGGGCTCGCCGGATCGATCCAGAATTCCAGCATGCCGCGGGTGCAGGAGAACGCGCCGGGGATGCGGCCGTCGCGCTCGATCTCGCGGGGGTCACGGATATCGACGATCACGACGTCGTCACTGGTAGCCGCCTTGATCGAATCCGCAGCGCTCAGGGTTTCGATCTCGGCATTGGCTTCGTCGATCAGGGCCTTGATGCCGCGGTGAATGGTCTGGGGCATTGATTGCACCTTTGCCTGTTGTTCGCTCGCGCCGTACCGGGCGACGATAACCCTTACCGCACCAGTTCCTTCATCGCGCCTTCGAGGCCCTCGATCGTGATCGGGTACATCCGCTCCGAGAACAGCCGGCGGATGATGGTGGTGGATTCCGAATAGTCCCAGTGCTTCTGCGCCACCGGATTGAGCCACACGGCGTGCTGATAGGTGCGCGTGATGCGATCAAGCCAGACCGAGCCTGCCTCTTCGTTGACGTGCTCGACCGAACCGCCGGGGACCATGATCTCGTAAGGCGACATCGAGGCGTCGCCGACGAACACCACCTTGTAGTCGTGCGGGTATTTGTGCAGCACGTCCCAGGTCGGCGTGCGGTCGGTGAAGCGCCGCTTGTTCTGTTTCCAGACGCCCTCATAGAGGCAGTTGTGGAAGTAGAAATATTCCATGTGCTTGAATTCGGTCTTCGCCGCCGAGAACAGCTCCTCGACCTGCTCGATATGAGAATCCATCGAGCCACCGATGTCGAAGAACACCAAAACCTTGACCGCGTTGCGCCGCTCGGGGCGCATAACCACGTCGAGATAGCCGTGGTTGGCGGTCTCCTTTATCGTGGTGTCGAGGTCGAGTTCGTCCGGCGCGCCGGTGCGGGCGAATTTGCGCAACCGTCTAAGCGCGATCTTGATGTTGCGGATGCCGAGTTCGACATTGCCGTCAAGATCCTTGAACTCGCGCTTGTCCCACACCTTCACGGCGCGGTTGTTGCGGTTCTTTTCCTGGCCGATCCGCACGCCTTCGGGATTGTAGCCGTGGGCGCCGAACGGCGAGGTGCCGGCTGTGCCGATCCATCTATTGCCGCCCTGGTGGCGGCCCTGCTGCTCTTTCAGGCGTTGGCGAAGCGTTTCCATGAGCTTGTCCCAGCCCATCGCCTCGATCTGCTTCTTCTCTTCCTCGGTGAGGTATTTCTCCGCGAGCTTCTTCAGCCATTCGGCGGGAATGTCCGCCTTCTCCATGGCGTCGAGCAGGCTCTCCAGCCCCTTGAACACCGTGCCGAACACGCGGTCGAACTTGTCGAGGTTGCGCTCGTCCTTCACCAGAGCGGCGCGGGAAAGGTAATAGAAATTCTCCACCGTCTGCTCGGCGAGGTCGGCGTCAAGCGCCTCCATCAGCGTCAAATATTCGCGGAGCGTCACCGGGACCTGCGCGTCGCGCAGCGATGTGAAGAATTGCAGGAACATGAGATACAGATTGCCCGCCGGGCCGCTGGCGTCAAGGGCAAGCGGCTACCGAAACGAAGGGCCAGCGCATACCAGACAGGCCTAGACCGGGAGGGTATTTCCTCTAGAATTGAGCCATAAAAGGCTTTCTCCAGGGGCTTTCTAAATGGGTATCAAGTCCGCCTGACGGAATTCTTTACTCCCTTCACGACCGCCGAACCGGCGGTCGTTTACTGTTCAGGCCGAACGCGGCCCCGAGAACGAACAACAAGGCAAAGAAATAGATGAAATTTACCGGCACCAAGGACTATGTCGCCACCGATGACCTCAAGGTCGCGGTCAACGCCTCGATCGTGCTCGAGCGCCCGCTGCTGATCAAGGGCGAGCCGGGCACCGGCAAGACCGTGCTGGCGGAGGAAGTCGCCAAGGCGCTCGGCGCGCCACTTCTGACCTGGCACATCAAGTCCACGACCAAGGCGCAGCAGGGCCTTTACGAATACGACGCGGTGTCGCGACTGCGCGACAGCCAGCTCGGCGATGCCAGGGTCTCCGACATCTCGAACTACATCAAGCGCGGCAAGCTGTGGGAAGCCTTCACCCACGACAAGCGCCCGGTGCTCCTGATCGACGAAATCGACAAGGCCGACATCGAATTCCCCAACGACCTGCTGCTCGAACTCGATCGCATGGAGTTCTTCGTCTACGAGACCGGCGAGAACATCAAGGCGAGCCTGCGCCCGATCGTGATGATCACCTCGAACAACGAGAAGGAATTGCCGGACGCGTTCCTGCGCCGCTGCTTCTTCCACTACATCAAGTTCCCCGACGCCGACACCATGAACCGGATCGTCGACGTCCACTTCCCAAACATCAAGAAGCGTCTGGTGCAGGAAGCGTTGCGGATTTTCTTCGAGGTGCGCGAGGTGCCGGGCCTGAAGAAAAAGCCCTCGACGTCGGAGCTGCTCGACTGGCTCAAGCTACTGCTCAACGAGGACATCACCCCCGAGATGCTGCGGGAGCGCGATCCGCGCAAGCTGATCCCGCCGCTACACGGCGCGCTCTTGAAGAATGAACAGGACGTGCATCTGTTCGAACGGCTGGCGTTCCTCAGCCGCCGCGAAGTGTAATTTCGCAAAAGACCTCGGCGCCAGAACTTAAGGTTCTGGCGTTTCGCTTTTGACAAAACATAACGAAAAGCAGAACAGGGAAAATGAACGTTCAAACCCAAATTCACGCGACTTCGGCTATCCGTACCGAGCATTTCGACGTCCTGATCGCAGGCGCCGGCATCTCCGGCGTCGGCGCGGCCTATCACCTCACCACGCAATGTCCGGGTACGAGTTTCGTTGCCCTCGAGACCCAGAAGACCTTTGGCGGCACCTGGAGCACCCACCGTTATCCCGGTATCCGCTCCGACAGCGATCTCCACACCTTCGGTTATCGCTTCAAGCCGTGGACCTCAGCGCCGATCGCGAGCGCCGCCGAGATTCTCAAATACATGGGCGAGGTGATCGAAGAGAACGATCTCGCCCGTCACATCCGCTATCAGCACACGATTACCTCGGCCAGATGGTCGAGCGAGCAGAATCTCTGGACCATCGAAGCGACGCGCAACGACACTGGCGAAAAACTTCGCTTCACCACCAATTTCTTCTGGATGTGCCAAGGCTATTACCGCCACGCCGAGGGCTATACGCCGGAGTGGAAGGACATGGCCAAATTCAAGGGCCCGACCGTCCATCCGCAGAAATGGCCACAAGACCTTGATTACAAGAACAAGCGCGTCATCGTGATCGGCTCAGGCGCCACGGCCGCGACGCTGATCCCGGCGATGGCGAACGATTGCGCGCATGTCACCATGCTGCAGCGATCGCCGACCTATTTCCGCACCGGCCGCAACGCGATCGAAATCGCCGAGACGCTGCGGCAATTGCAGGTCGACGAGAAATGGATTCACGAAATCACCCGGCGCAAGATCCTGTTCGATCAGGATGCGTTCACCCGCAAGACCTTTGAAGAGCCGGAAGCGGCGAAGAAGGACCTGCTCTCGGCGGTGGAAGCCTATCTCGGCCCAGACTACGACATCGCGACGCACTTCACGCCAAGATACCGGCCGTGGCGCCAGCGCATCGCCTTCATTCCCGATGGCGATTTGTTCCAGGGCATCAAGTCCGGCAAGGCTTCCGTTGTCACCGACGAAATCGAGTGCTTCACCGAGAAGGGAATTTTGCTGAAATCCGGTAACGAGCTGGAAGCCGACATCATTATCACTGCGACCGGTTTCAACCTCTCGGCCAATGGCGACATCGAATTCGCGGTGGACGGCAAGCCGCTCGATTTCGCCGATACCGTGACCTATCGCGGCATGATGTTCACCGGCGTGCCCAATCTGGTCTGGGTGTTCGGCTATTTCCGCGCCAGCTGGACCTTGCGCGTCGACCTGGTCGCCGACTTCGTGTGCCGGCTGCTCCAGCACATGAAGGCAACCGGCGCCAAGAAGGTAACGCCGCGGCTCAGGCCGGAAGACCACAACATGCCGCTGCTGCCGTGGATCGACCCCGAAAACTTCAATCCCGGCTACATGATGCGCGGCATGCACCTGTTGCCCAAGCGCGGCGACAAGCCGGAATGGCAGCACAACCAGGACTACTGGGCGGAAAAGGACGAATTCCCGGCCATCGACCTCAAGGACCACGTCTTCGTTTACGGTTGAAAACCAGTCCGCCTGGCAGGTTTCAGAACCGCTCCCTCGGGAGCGGTTTTTTAATACCGTCACCATAAATATTTCATAAGTCCTGTATACTGTTGTGGTCACGATACCGGCTTATCTGGAAAAATACCTCGACAAATCGGCGATACTGTATACATCCTGAACTCATATCCAGATCCGGAGTGCAATCATGCCGACAGCGTTTCCGCTCAATGCCTGGTATGCCGCCGCCTGGGACGTTGATCTCAAGCAGACGCTGTTTCCCCGAACGATCTGCGGCAAGCATGTCGTGATGTACCGTCAGTCCAACGGGCGGGTTGCCGCGCTGGAGGATGCCTGCTGGCATCGCCTGGTGCCGTTGTCGAAGGGCCGCCTCGACGGCGACACGGTCGTCTGCGGCTATCACGGCCTGAAATACAATGCGCAGGGCCGCTGCACCTACATGCCCTCGCAGGAAACCATCAACCCGTCAGCCTGCGTGCGCTCCTATCCGGTAGTCGAGCGCCACCGCTTCATCTGGTTGTGGATGGGCGATCCGGCGCTGGCCGATCCGGCGCTGGTGCCGGACATGCACTGGAACGACAATCCAGCCTGGGCCGGCGACGGCAAGACCATTCACGTGAAATGCGACTATCGTCTCGTCGTCGACAACCTCATGGACCTCACCCACGAGACCTTCGTACACGGCTCCAGCATCGGCAACGACCATGTCGCCGAAGCGCCGTTCGACGTCACCCATGGCGAGCGCACCGTGACGGTGACGCGCTGGATGCGCGGCATCGAGGCGCCGCCATTCTGGGCGGCGCAACTCGGCAAGCCCGGTCTGGTCGACCGCTGGCAGATCATCCATTTCCAGGCGCCCGCGACCGTCAATATCGACGTCGGCGTCGCGCCCGCAAATACCGGCGCGCCGGAAGGCGACCGCTCGCAGGGCGTCAACGGCTTCGTGCTCAACACCATGACGCCGGAGACTGACACCACCTGTCACTATTTCTGGGCTTTTGTGCGCAACCACCGCATCACCGAGCAGAAGCTGACCACGGAAATCCGCGAAGGTGTAGCCAACATCTTCCACGAGGACGAGACCATCCTCGAGGCGCAGCAACGCGCCATCAGCGAAAATCCCGACCGCACCTTCTACAATCTCAACATCGACGCCGGCGCGATGTGGGCGCGGCGCGTGATCGACCGGATGGTGGCACGGGAGACTTCGCCGCAAAACGCGCAAGCGGCGGAGTGAGGCCATGAGCGAACGCGATTCCGAACGCTCGATCTCGCAGACGGTGCGGGCCCAGCTCGCGCTGCGCGACATGATCCTGTCCGGACAGCTGCGCCCGGGCGAGCGCATCTCCGAACTGCAGGCGGTCGACATCACCGGCGTATCGCGGACGCCGGTGCGGCTGGCGCTGGTCCGGCTCGAAGACGAAGGTCTGTTGCAGGCGATCCCTTCCGGCGGCTTCATGGTGAAGGCTTTCACCGAGCGCGACATCCTCGATTCGATCGAGCTGCGCGGCACGCTGGAAGGCCTTGCCGCCCGCTTCGCCGCCGAACGCGGCGTCAGTGCGCGCAGCCTCGAGCCGCTGAAGGAGTGCCTCGCCGATCTCGATCAGCTGGTGCGGCAGGATCCCGTTTCGGTCGAGGCGTTTTCGGCTTACGTGACCATGAACGCGCGTTTCCACGCGCTGCTCACCGAACTCTCCGCGAGCCCGCCGCTGATCCGGCAGATCGACCGGGTTTCGGCGCTGCCGTTCGCTTCACCGAGCGGTTTCGTGATGGCGCAATCGGCGCTGCCGGAGGCGCACCTGATCCTGTTGATCGGCCAGGACCATCACCGCATCGTGGTGGATGCGATCGAAAATCGCGAGGGCACCCGCGCCGAGGCGGTGATGCGCGAGCATTCCCGCCTCGCCGCACGTAATCTGCGGCTGGCGCTGCGCAATCGCACCCATCTCGACCTGCTACCTGCCCTGGCCTTGCTCAACTCAACAGCCGAATAGGGATCGCCATGCGCTTTGCCGAGCAATGGAACTGGTGCACGGTCGAGGAAACCCGTGACGTCACGCCAACGATCCGCGAATTCCGTCTGCGGCCCGACGTCGGGGTCGCGCCCTACCCGGCCGGCAGCCATCTCAATGTCGCCATGCTGATCGACGGCCAACCCGCACGGCGCTCCTATTCGCTGGTCGGCGACCGTGATCCCCAAATCTACCGCATCGCGGTGCGGCTGGCGCCCGACAGCCGCGGCGGCGCGCGAGGTATGTGGAGCCTGAAGCCCGGCGCGCGCCTCGAAATCTCAAGCCCGTCGTCGCTGCTCGAGATCGACTGGACCCGGCCAAACTATTGCCTGATCGCCGGCGGCATCGGCATCACCCCGATCACCGCCATCGCCAGCGCCCTGCGCCGCAGGAACATCGACCCGCGGCTACATTATGCCGTAAAGTCGCGCGGCGACGCCGCCTATCTCGACGAACTGTCTTCTGTGCTCGGCGACCGGCTGATCGTCCACGCCAGCGATCGGGGCGAGCGGATTGATCTCGACGCCACGTTCCGGGCGCTGCCATCAGACGCAATCGCCATCATGTGCGGGCCGATGCGGATGCTGGAGGCAGCGCGGCGCGCCTGGAACGATGCGGGGCGGGCTCCGTCGGATCTGCGTTACGAAACCTTCGGCTCCAGCGGGCTATTGCCGACGGCGGAATTCCGCGTGCGCCTGAAAGGCTCAGATGCCGAGCTTGTGGTCTCCCAAAACAGTTCGATGCTCGACGTGCTCAACGACGCCGGCTTTGAGGTGATGTCGGACTGCCAGCGCGGCGAATGCGGCGTCTGCGCCGTCGACGTCATCGCCATCGACGGCGAGATCGACCACCGCGACGTCTTCTTCAGCGAGCAGCAGAAGAAAGACAATCGCAAGATCTGCCCCTGCGTGTCGCGCGCGGTCGGCGTCGTCACCATCGATACGCTGTACCGGCCCGAGGCGGTCTAGGCAAAGAACGGATGCGGCGCGCCATGCGCGCCCTTTTGCGCGACGGTATCGAGCGCTAACGCCAGTTCGTTATCGGAGAGAGACAGGCCAAATGTTTCGGCGAGAACATCATGATACTCGTTCTTGTCGGCGAGCATTCGCCGTTCTACCTCACCGGTGGCGTGGCGTATGTTGAGCCTTGCATTGAACAGCGTGACACGGGTCCGATTCGGTCCAGGGCGCGCCGCGATCAGGTTGCTGCGATACGGACTGTCGGGATGACTGGCGGTAAACCAGTTGCAGATCTCGTACTCGGCATCGACGCGCGGCAGTAGTACGACGCGGTAGATATGCTCCCATCGATCGCCCAGCCGCGACTGCAGGGTCAATTCGTCGCCCATCCGGATAAAGCGCATGATTTCATGCGGTGTATCCTGTTCGATGTCGGCAGCCAATTGCAGCGGCGCGGTCGGCGCCAGATTGCCGAAGCCGACATCGGCCAGATATGGCCCCTCCGGCAGATTGACCTGCAGCACCATGTGCAGCATTGGTCGCGGCGCGTCGATCGCCAGTCCACGCACGACCCGGGCTTGCAGGCTGGTGATGTCGAACCCGAGCGAACGAAGCCCGCCGCGAAACAGCATGTTCTGCTCGAAGCAATAGCCGCCACGGCGGTGAGCTATCATCTTCCGTTGCAGCGAAGCCAGATCGAGCCTTGGCGACCGGTCCAGCAGCACATCGATGCTCTCATAGGAGATCGCTGCCGAATGCGCGTCGACCAGACCGTGCAATGTCGCAAGCGTGGGCGCGCGCGATCCCGTGTATCCGATACGACCGAGCCAGGCGTCTTGATCGAAAAGGTCGTCTGGCATAGCGAGATAATCCTAAGCCTGCGCTGGAAGCTTCACGGCCTCCGGCGCGGCCTTGCCGCGGATCATGTCGGAGGCCTTGTCGGCAATCATCAAGGTCGAGGCATTGAGATTGGCCGAGATCATCCGCGGCATGATCGAGGCGTCGACCACGCGCAGACCCTGAAGGCCGTGGACACGCAACTGGTCGTCGACCACGGCCCATTTGGAATCCGCCGATCCCATGCGGCAGGTGCAGCCGGGATGGAACGTCGTGGTGCCGCGCTCCGTTGCCGCGGCAAGAAACTCATCGTTGCTCTGAACTTTGGGTCCGGGGAAATCCTCATAGGCGTAGTATGGCGAAAGTGGCGCGGATGCGAGCAGCCGACGCGCCAGCTTCATGCCGGCGACGACGACACGGCGATCGAGTTCTTCCACCAGGTAATTGGTCTGGATGATCGGTGGCGCAAACGGATCGGCCGAGCGGATGCGGACATAACCTCTACTCTCCGGCCGCTGCTGCCAGGAGGCGATGGTCATGCCGGGCTCATCTTCGAGTTGACCCTGCACGCCCTCCTTGTAGCTCGCGGGCGTGAACGTCAGTTGCAGGTCGGAGCTTTCCGTGGTCTCGCCGGAATGCCAGAAGCAATAGACCATGGTCGGCGACAGCGACAGCAGACCGCGCCGTGTCGTGGCCCATTTCAGCGCCTCGACCCAGAGGCTCAATCCGCGCCGGAGTTCGTTGATCGTCTTGATGTTCTTGACGCGCGCGACCGAGCGTGGCGCGTAATGATCCTGCAATCCCTCGCCGACGCCGGGCAGTGCGTGGCGCACCTCGATGCCGAGCGATTGTAATAATTCCGGCGATCCGACGCCGGACAATTGCAGCACCTGCGGCGAGTTGTAAGTGCCGCCGGACAGGATGACTTCCTTGCTGGCGCGCACTTCGGTGGGGACGCCGCCCTTGCCGCCCCTGAGATAGCGGACGCCGACGGCGCGCTTGCCTTCAAAAATGATGTTAGTGACATGCGCATGGGTGCGGACATGGACGTTCGGCCGCTTCCGCGCCGGATGGAGGAACGCGGTCGCGGCACTGACACGCAAGCCGTTTTGAATGGTGCGCTGGGCGTAGGAGACACCCTCCTGGATCGCGCCGTTGTAATCGGGGTTGCGCGGGATGCCGAGGCTGATGGCGCCCGCCATGAACGCCTCGCACAGCGGATCCTGCCAATCCATGGTGGTGACGGTGAGGTTGCCGTCGCGCCCGCGATAGGTATCCTCGCCCTCACCGACACGGCGCTCCAGCCGCTTGAAATAGGGCAGCACGTCCGGATAGCCCCAACTGCGATTGCCGAGCTGCGCCCAGGTGTCGAAATCCTGGCGCTGGCCGCGGTTGTAGATGTGGCCGTTGATCGACGAGGAGCCGCCGAGCGTCTTGCCGCGCGGCGCGTAGATGCTGCGGCCGCCGGTCCACGGCCCCACCTCCTGCTGGTAGGCCCAGTTGATGCTCTTCATATGGAACGTCTTGATGAAGCCGGCCGGCAGATGGATGTAGGGGTGCCAATCCCTGCCCCCTGCCTCGAGCACGCAGACGCTGGTACCCGCATCTTCGCTGAGGCGGTTGGCGAGCACACTGCCCGCGGAGCCCGCGCCAATAATCACGTAATCGAACGTTTCCATTTCACCGGTTCATTTTTTGTTGGAGCACGATCGCTTCGGAAAATCGGCCCCGCCCCGTATTCAAGTACGGGGCAGGCTATCCCGGATCTTGCTCTACCGCGGCTTTTCATTGAGCTGATAATCGAGATGCGCTTTCACCGTCGGCCATTCGCTGGCGATAATGCTGAAGACCACGGTGTCGCGCAACGTGCCATTCGGCGCGATCGTGTGGTTGCGCAAAATGCCGTCCTGCTTGGCGCCCAGACGCTCGATGCCGCGCCGGCTCTGCTGATTGAAGAAGTGGGTGCGGAACTCGACCGCAATGCAACCGAGCTTCTCGAAAGCGTGCGTCAGCAACAGCAATTTGCACTGCGTATTGACGGCGCTGCGCTGCACGCGCTTGGCGTACCAGGTGGAGCCGATCTCGACGCGGCGGTTGGCGGCATCGACGTTCATGTAGGTCGTCATGCCCGCGATCTTGCCGTCGGCATCGAACACCGTGAACGGCAGCATCGAGCCGGCGGCCTGCAAGCCCAGCCGGCGATCGATTTCTTTACGCATGTCTTCGGGCTTCGGCACGAAGGTGTACCAGAGTTTCCACAGCTCGCCGTCACGCACCGCTTCGGTCAATCCATCGCATTGATCTTGCGACAGGGGTTCGAGCCGTGCATAGGCGCCGGGTAACGAGGCAGGTTCAAGCCAGGGCATCAGCGTTTCCGTTCACTTGTTCAAAAAATTCAGCGGCAGGCCGGAGCGCGGCCAGTCCATCGCGACCAGTTCGCCCTTGCCGGACAACGTGATGTAGGCCGTCTTCAGCTCGGGCCCGCCGAAGGCGATGTTGGTGGTCATGCGGTCGCCGGTCGGCACCTGCTCGACCAAGGTACCGTCGGGCGCGATCACAGAGATGCAGCCGGAGATCAAGGTCGCCACGCAGACATTGCCGGAGGCTTCGAGCGCAAGCGAATCGAACATCTGGTAGCCACCGAGGCCCGTGATCGGCTTGCCGCGTTCGCCACGATAGATCGGATCGCGCGGCTTGACTTCGCCCGGCGCGGACAAGTCGAACGCCCACAGCCGCGCGGTCGGCGTTTCCGCGACGTAGACCGTGTTCTCGTCCGGCGAAATGCCTATGCCATTGGCCGGCAACATGCCGAACGCGCCCTCGACGATCTCCTTCATGCCCGGCTTGACGTAATAGAACCCGCCGAGATCCATGTCGCGGGCGCGGCGCTTGCCGAGATCGGTGAACCAGAGCCCGCCATGCTTGTCGAACACCAGATCGTTCGGCCCTTTCAGCGGGTGCTCGCCGCATTTGTCGACCACGGTCTCGATCTTGCCGCTCTGGAGATCCACGCGCTGGACCGAGCCGCCAATATATTCGGCGGCTGACGGCGGGCCCGGCATCAGGGTGTTGCGCGTCGGTATCCAGCTAAAGCCGCCATTGTTGCAGACATAGATTTTGCCGTCGGGGCCGAGCGCCGCGCCATTGGGGCCGCCGGGGATTTCCGCGACCACCTCTTTCCGCCCATCCGGCCAGACCCGCGTCAGCCGCCGGCCGCGGATTTCGACCAGCACGACCGATCCGTCAGGCATGACCACCGGGCCTTCCGGAAATTCCAGATCGGTGGCGATAACGCGGACATTTGCCATGAAATCCTCCCGGCTCGCTTTGGCTGCAGGCGGATTCCACGCTCGATCCCGCACGCGCAACATGTCGTTGCGGTCTGTTATGGCAAAGTCGCTTTGGCTTGCCAAGCAACCGCGGGCTGCCCCGCCGCGCAGGGCAGCCCTGCGTCAAGGCTTTCTCCCGAGACCGCTTCAGTCGCGGACCGGGATCCAGATCTCCAGCCCGCCATTGCCGGTGAGCGGGTCGAATTTCTCGTCATAGCGCTCGAAGTTCGGCGCATCGGCGGCTTTCATTCCCGATCTCGGTAGCCAGTGATTCCAGATCGTGTTCACGGTGCGGCGAATGGTCGAGATGTGCTCAGCGTGAGTAAACACGACATATTTTTGTTCGGGAATCCGCACGCCCTGAAATTCGCGCGGCAGTTCGGAGAAGTCGGTCACCTCGACGCCGGCGATATAGTCGAAATTGCCGGCATCGTCGCCGTTGCAGCAAACGCCATAGGCGAGCTTTCCGATCCGGCCCGGGACGTTGTCGATGGTCTGATGGAAGCGCTGCCATTGATTGGGAATGCCGGCGCCGTTGTTCTCGTGATTGATGCGTTCGCCGACGCCGGCGACAAGCAAGGCCTTCCCGGTCTCGAAACGCGGGGCCTTGAGATGATCGAGTGAAGTTGAATCCATGAGGATTGGCTCCTGAAGGTTGAGATGATCGAGGCACGTTCCGGCCCGAACCGATTCGGGCGTGACACCGAAATGGTCGCGGAACGCGCGGGTGAACGCTTCGTGAGAGCTGTAATCCGCATCCAGCGCGAGGCTGAGAATGTCTGGCGCGCCGGCTGCGAGCGTGCGCGCCGCGTTGCTGAGGCGACGGGCCCGCACATAGCGCATGACCGAAAAACCGGTCGCGGCGGCAAACGCCCGCACCATGTGGAAGCGCGAGACGCCGCCGATCGCGGCGATCTCGTCGAGGGTCAACGCCTCGGCGAGATGGCTTTCGATATACCAGAGCGCCTTCTGTGCTGGATTCATGGGTCGCGGCTCTCCTCCGGAGCGGCCGCATCTTGAACGTCTTCCGCGCGCTTCGTTTGACAGTCGTTGCTCCCGCGATGCGGAACCGGAGCTTGTTCCGCTGAACGGAAATTAGCGCAAGGATAGCGGCGAATGCTTGGCTGGCAACCTCAACTCAATCGTGCATACTGCGTTCGCTGCATTCGATCCAGACGGCTCACCAAGCTGCCCCACAATAAAGACGGCATGAGCCGCGGCGAGCACGTCAGGGAGGACGATGATGCACTACCGTATCTTGAAGCATGCCACATCCGTTGCGTTGGCGGGACTACTCGCCGTCGCGGTCGCAAGCGCGGCCAATGCCCAGAAGAAATACGATCCGGGCGCGACCGACACCGAGATCAAGATCGGCAACATCATGCCCTACTCGGGCCCGGCGTCCGCCTACGCCACCATCGGCAAGACCGAAGCTGCCTACTTCAACAAGATCAATTCCGAAGGCGGCATCAACGGCCGCAAGATCAACTTCATTTCCTATGATGACGGTTACAACCCGGCCAAGACCGTGGAGCAGGCACGCAAGCTGGTCGAGGCCGATGAGGTGCTGCTCGTGTTCAACCCGCTCGGCACGCCCGGCAACACTGCGATCCAGAAATACATGAACGCCAAGAAGGTGCCGCAGATTTTCGTATCGAGCGGCGCCGCAAAATGGAACGACCCGAAGGGCTTTCCGTGGACGATCGGCTGGCAACCAAGCTATCAGGTCGAGGCGCGGATCTATGCCGCCTACATCCTGAAAAACTATCCCGGCAAGACCATCGGCGTGCTGTACCAGAACGACGATTTCGGCAAGGATTATGTCATCGGGCTGCGCGAGGGCCTCGGCGACCAGGCCAGCAAGCTGGTCGTGATCGAATCCTCCTACGAGACCTCGTCGCCGACGGTGGATTCGCAGGTGGTGCAGATCAAGGGCGCCAACCCCGACATCTTCATCAACATCTCGACGCCGAAATTCGCAGCGCAAGCGATCAAGAAGCTCGGCGAGCTGAAGTGGAATCCGGTGCACTTTCTCACCAACGTCTCGGTCTCCGTCGGCAGCGTCATGAAGCCGGCCGGCTACGAGAACAGCCAGGGCATTCTCAGCGCCGCCTATCTGAAGGATCCCAAGGACCCGCAGTGGAAGACCGATCCCGCGATGAACGAATGGCGGGCCTTCATGACCAAGTGGTATCCCGAAGGCGATCAGGAGGACGCCGCGACGGTGTTTGCCTATGGCATTGCCAAGGGGCTCGAGCAGGTGCTGCGGCAGTGCAAGGACGATCTCACCCGCGAAAACATCATGAAGCAGGCGGCGAACCTGAATTTCGAGATCGGCATCTATTTGCCGGGCACCAAAATCAAGACCAGCCCGACCGACTTCGCGCCACTGGAACAGCTTCAGATGATGCGGTTCAAGGGCGAAAGCTGGGAGCTGTTCGGACCGCTGATGTCGGGCGAGAAGTCGTAGGGCTTACTTCGCTCCATCCTTCGCCGCCGGCACGGCGTCCTTGGCCGGCGGCGGCTCGGCCTTTTTCTTCTGGTCGTCAGCCATCTTCTTTTGCAGATCGTCGACGATCTTCTGCAGGGCGACGACGCTGCCTTTCAAACCCTCGATCTGCCGGTTGGCGGCATCTAGTTTCTGCTGATGGTCCAACGTCAGCCTGTTGATCGTCTTTTGCAGGAAGTCGACATTGCTCTGCAGGCAACTGGTGCGCCGCTCCATGGTCTTTTCGACGGTGCATATTTCGATGCCGGGAACATCCTGCGCATGAGTGTTCGCGGGCCAACAGGCCATCAGCAGCATTGAAACGGCCAAAGCCGTGTTCGCAATCCGGGCGGTCATCAAATCCTCATTCAAAACGTGCTCATCGCGCCAAAGGCGTTCATCACGGCAAATTGCTCAAAGCCCGCCGCCGGCGTCAGCGATACCACACTGATACCGTATTCAGGCGGTGAGATTCCCGCTTATTGGTGAGGACGACTTTGGCCGGGGAACCCAAACGAAAGGTTTGCACGCCCCGGAAGTGGAGATTGATAAATGGCAACGCGCGAAAAACGGGTGGCGCAATTCGACGGCAGCGGGGAACCGCCGCCGGACCGGCCGGTAGAACTGCTTTGCGAGGATCACGCCGGAACGTATCAACTGCCGTTCGCCTGCCGATGGATCGAAGGACAATGGCGCAATGAGCGGACCGGCGGCGCGGTCGAGGCGACGGTGATCGGCTGGCGGCTACCGCGGCTCTGATATTTGCTCTAGCGGCGTCCGTAGTGCTCACATCCGAGGTGGCACGGGCTTTAAGCAAATCCTGCCCGAGCTTTAAGCCCTTCAAACGGGCAAGACGCGCGACGCGCTGCCTAATATTCGACCTCGAGTTCCTCGATGTCGGCGGGCTCGGCCTTGGCGGCTTCGATCCACTCCACCATCTCGGGCATCGCCATGATCATGTTGGCATAGGTCACGAGCCTGGGCTCGAGCTTCACGTCATAGGTCATGAAGCGGGTGACGACGGGGGCATACATGGCGTCCGCCGTGGTGCGCTCGCCGAACAGGAACGGCCCGCCCGATTGCGCGAGGCAATCGCGCCAGATGGTGCAGACCCGGTCGATATCGGCCTGCGCGCGCGACCAGATCTTGAAGCCCGGGAAATGGCCCTTCAGGTTGACCGGCAGCGACGCGCGCAGCGTCGTGAAGCCGGAGTGGATTTCGCCGCAGATCGAGCGGCAATGCGCCCGCTGCACGCGGTCGGCCGGCAACAGGCCGGCGTCCGGCCTCACCTCGTTGAGGTATTCGGCGATCGCCAGTGTGTCCCAGACAGTGGCGCCCTCATGCCGCAGGCACGGCACCAGGATCGATGACGACAGCAGCAGGATTTCAGCCCGCGCCGACGCATCGTCGGGTGCGGTCACGACTTCCTCGAATGGCAGGCCGGAGAATTTCGCGAGCAGCCAGCCGCGCAGCGACCACGACGAGTAATTCTTGCTGCTGATGGTCAGTGTCGTTGTCGCCATATCGCCTTCCCTCACGCCTGAACGTGTTCCACGCGCCAAACGGACGGTCGCGCCGGTGCGCCGCCGCCCATTGCCTCTACGTCGGGCAATTTACGGAGCAAGCCACGTGCCAATTTATCAAATGCCTGTTTACGGGGCAATTTGACCCGACTCTGGCTTCGATATTGCATGGCACCATGGGACAGGGGCGGAAGTGAATGATGTCAATGATGTACCAGGCGTACCAGAACCACATGGACTTGACCGCTCCATGGCGGACCGGGGCCGCCGCGGCGCTGAAATACCTCAACCTGGTGCCGCAGGGGGTCTCCGACAGGGCGTTCGGGCGGCTCGCCGCTGCGCTCGAACTGATCTCGCGCACCTCGCTCACCTATACCCGGCCGGCCTACGGCATCGACAAGGTGCTGGTCGGCAATCAGGAGCTGGAGGTCACCGAGGAAGTCACCTACGCGACCCCATTCGGCTCGCTGCTGCGCTTCAAGAAGGAGAATTCGCACGCGCAGCCGCGCCTGCTGCTGGTGGCGCCGATGTCCGGTCATTTCGCAACGCTGTTGCGCGGCACCGTGAAGACGTTGCTGCAGGACCACGACGTCTACATCACCGACTGGCACAACCCGCGTGACATTCCGCGCGATCACGGCAGGTTCGGTCTCGAGGATTACACCGACCATTTGATCACCTTCCTGGGCAAGATGGGTCCGCGCTCGCACATGGTGGCAATCTGCCAGCCCTCGGTGTCGGCGCTGGCGGCTGCCGCTGTCATGTCGGAGGAAAATCACCCCGCCCGCCCCGCAACCCTGACGCTGATGGCGGGGCCAATCGACACCCGGATTCAGCCGACCAGGGTCAACGACTTCGCCAGGAGCAAGCCGATCAAATGGTTCGAGGAGAACCTGATCAATTTCGTGCCGTTCCAGTGCAAGGGCGCGTTCCGGCAGGTCTATCCGGGCTTCGTGCAACTCACCGCCTTCATGTCGATGAATCTCGAGCGCCACATCAAGCAGCACATCGATCTCGCCCAACATTTGGCGAAGGGCGAGAAGGAGAAGGCGGCGATCATCAAGACCTTCTACGACGAATATTTCGCTGTGATGGACCTGCCGGCAGAGTTTTATCTCGAGACCGTACGCGACGTGTTTCAGGAGCATTTGTTGCCGCGGGGCAAGCTGATGCATCGCGGCCGCCCGGTGAACCCGGCCTCGATCAGGCGCATGGGCCTGATGACGGTTGAGGGCGAGAAGGACGACATCTGCTCGATCGGCCAGACGCTGGCAGCGCAGGACCTCTGCACCGGCGTCCGCGCCTACCGCAGGGTTCATCACATGCAAACCGGCGTCGGCCATTACGGCGTGTTCTCGGGCAAGCGCTGGAACAACGAGATCTATCCGCTGCTGCGCGATTTCGTGCACGTGAATTCCTGAGTCGGGAGTCTCTTCCCTTCGCGTCATTGCGAGCGAAGCGAAGCAATCCATGCGTCCGCGCCAAGAATGAATGGATTGCTTCGTCGCTAGCGCTCCTCGCAATGACGGCACCCTCTTTCTTGTCCCGGCGAACGACCCATAACCACCGAAGTTGGTTGCGCAAGGGATTGTAGCTCCAGCCTGACCTAACATCGGCATCGGTGGTTGGGTCCCGGCTCAAGGCCGGGACGACGGCAATAGTTACAGCTCGGCATTCTCGCGACACGATGCGCCCGAGGTTTGAAAGTACGTTCCGCCCTTCAAAAGAGAGGGCGCAGGGAATGCCGGATGCGCGCTGCACCCGCGGTCTCGTGTGCAATGTGCACAAAAAGGTGCGCACACGAGCATACAGGGCAGCGGAGGCAATCCGACATTCCCTGCGCAATGGCTTTACGGCTTATGCCGCGCTCTCCCCGGCGACGAATTCGTCTTGTCACCGTCGCCAGCGAATTGTCGACATATCCGCGCCCGGTAGGGCTCGTAATGCCTGCGCCGACTTGACACCAGCAACGGGTGCCAGGACCACACGGTTTTGCCGTACGCTTCAACGTCGTTCGTCTTGCGCACCCTCAATCGCTCACGGAAACCCGCCCTGCGATCTCAAGCGCGCCAACGCTGCCGCGTCCACCGCAACCCGTCCCAACGTTCGTGACGATGGCCAACGCCCCTCTGAGCGGGACGGGATGGCGATGGATATAGTTTTGATTTGCCCGACGGGTTAAGCGAAATATTTTTTCGAATGGGGCTGGACTCGCGCATCGCCGAACCGTGGAAGTGATTTGCCCGTCGGGTCAATTTGTCGCGCCAAAGATCGTAGAGCGGATTGAGCCCAACGAGCTGTCAGGTCGCTGGACGTGGGGTTGATCGAGCCCAAGGGGTTCTGCCTGCCCGACAGATACGCCGGTCGAGCCGTACAGGACCGATGCGCGCTTTCACGCGCCGCGAAAAATTGGTTACGTCCATCGCCTCATTACCCTGTTCGAGCAGCCAGCTGTCGGTATAAGATTTTGCGATTTTCCTGATCATGTAATCACGCTGTGTAAATTCGTTGCCGGGGGAAATCCTATGAAGCTTGCCCACCGTAGACAATTTCTGCATCTGGCAGCGGGTGCTGTCGCACTACCGGCTCTGCCTCGCGTTGCATCGGCGCTCGATTATCCGACGCGGCCGGTTCGGATCGTGGTCGGCTTCCCTCCCGGGGGTGGACAAGACATCCTCGCACGTTTGGTGGGTCAGCAGCTGTCGGAGCGGCTTGGGCAACCATTTATCGTCGAAAACAAGCCCGGGGCCGCAACTATTCTGGCTACAGAGTCCGTCGTAAATGCAGCGCCAGATGGTCATTCGCTTGTCGTGGTCGGACCTCCGTCGGCAATCAACGCAACACTTTACAAGGACCTAAGGTTCAATTTCCTCCGCGACATTGCTCCAATAGCAAGCTTCGTCCGCCAACCTTTCGTCATGGTGGTCAATCCATCGTTCGCGGCCAAATCCATCCCAGAGTTCATCGACTACGCCAAGGCCAATCCGGGCAAGCTCAACATGGCCGGGAATGGTCAGGGTGGCGGGCCTCATATGGCTGGTGAGCTGTTTAAGATAACGGCTGGCCTCGACATGGTCACTGTGCAGTATCGCGGCGACGCACCCGCCCTTACCGATCTTATGGGTGGCCAAGTACAACTCTACTTCAGCAGTGTCACCGCAGCGGTTGAATTGATCAAGGCAGCCAAGCTGCGAGCTCTCGGAGTTACCACCGCAACGCGCTCGGATGCATTGCCAAACGTACCGGCGGTAGCTGAATTTGTGCCGGGCTATGAGGTAAGTGCCGTCTTCGGTTTGGGCGCGCCGAAGGCGACGCCGGCGGAAATCATCGACAAGCTCAACGCCGCGGTCAATGAGATCATTAGTGACCAGAAGATGCGAGCGCGGCTTGCCGATCTCGGTGGGACGGTGCTGACACTGTCGCCCACGAAGTACCGTGAGCTCATCGTTGAAGAAACCGACAAGTGGGCCAAGGTAATCCAGGCCGCTAACATCAAGGTGGAGTGACGAGGTGGAGCGAAGCGATACCCTTCAATTTCAGGGAAGGTGCCTGCTTCCACCTGCCCGCTCGACAAGATGCGCACGCGAGGGTGCAGGGTCAAACCGGTCGGCGAAATATTGCGTCTCGTTGGCCACCAGTCCTTCGCGGAATTCCATGATGCTCACCGCATATGATGGTATGCCGTCATAGGTAAGCACGAATTCAGTGACCCAGAGATCGCCGCTACCGACAATTCGCCGGACCGCAAAACGCTTCTTGTTCGGCTGGACGGTTCGGCTCTCCTGAATGTTGTGCCGGCCGCGGATCCGCTCGCCCGACTGCGGATAATCAAGTACAGCATCCTCGCGGTAGATTTCATGTTCGACCTTGAAATCGCTCGCGTCCGAAGCATTCCAATGGCGCTCCAGCGCCGCCCGCACCGTTCGATCATCCATCTTGACCTCCCGGCCATCATTTCGGAAACCATTGAATTCACTGCGCTGTACGCAATTCTGAACGTGGGGAGCTATTGCCGATCGTGCCAGTCGCGAACGAAAAGTGACCTCTCATAAGAATATGAAAACCTGCTATTGTCAGCAACCGGACTTTTTCAAAGGCGGCTTACGCCGTGCTCGCTCCAGCCCGTGGGTCGGATTGAAGCCGCGCAAGGCGCGGCCCGATGACAGGTTCCGGCATGACATCGCCGTCCGTTGCGATTGATGGGCGGAGATTTCGACGAACGATGACCGCGGCGGTTGACCTGGAGTGACGGATTAGGCCGGCGCCTGTCATCGGACTACGCTTCGCGCGGACCCGTTGGGGCCAATCCGTCCTGCGAGCTGACGGTATTCGGCCTGGTAGCGGACGATCGATACCGGCCATCGTGCAAATATCAGATGGGGGAATTCACATGGTAAGCCAGAAGCAGGTATGTGTGATCGGTGCCGGGGTGTCCGGACTTGCCGCGGCCAAAGCGTTCGCTGCGCGCGGTCACAAGGTCTCCATTGTCGAGAAGGCCGACGATCTCGGCGGCGTGTGGGAGCCCGCGCGCACCTATCCAGACGTACAGACGCAGAGCCCCAAGGATCTCTACCGCTTTACCGACAAGGCCATGCCGGATTCCTATCCGGAATGGCCGAAAGGCCCGCAGGTCCACGCCTACCTCACCGACTATGCGCGCAGCCACGGGCTCGATCGCCTGATGCGCTTCAACACCGCCGTCGTCGCGATGGACCGCCGGGCCGACCGCAAGCCGGGCTGGTCGCTGGAGCTGGCAACCCCGAACGGAACGAGCCGCGAGGATTTCGACTTCGTCGCTATCTGCACCGGGCAGTTCAATGATCCGCAGACGTTGAACCTGCCGGGCGAAGACGCGTTCAAGGCACAAGGCGGCCGGATAGTGCATTCGTCCGCCTACAACGATGCGACGCTGGCGAAGGGGCGCCGGGTGGTGGTACTCGGCGGCTCCAAATCCGCCACCGATATCGCCGTGAACGTGGTCAGCTCCGGTGCCAGCAAAGCAACCATCGTCTACCGCGAGCCGATATGGCGCATACCTTACTTCATCGGCGGTCTCGTCAACTTCAAGCGCATCCTCTACATCCGCGCACAGGAGGAGATGTTTCGAAGCTGGGGCATCGGTCCGCTCTCGCGCCTCGCGCATGCAGTCGCCAAGCCGATGGTGTGGGCGAACTGGCGCGGGCTCGAAAGCCTTCTCAAGGCGCAATTCAAGCTCGGCAAATGCAACATGGTGCCGGAAACGCGGATCGAAGACGGCGTCAACTGCTCGGTGCCGATCGCAACGCCCGACTTCTTCCCGATGGTGGCGGACGGCCGGATCAAGGCGATCCGCGGCACCTTCGACCATTACGAGGGCAACACGATCGTGATGAGCGGCGGCGAACGCGTCGAGGCCGACATCGCCGTGCTGGCGATCGGCTACAAGCTCGGCGTCCCGTTCCTGCCGGCTGCCTATCGCGCCAAGCTGGTCGATCCAGATGGGCAATATCGCCTCTACCGCCTGATTGCCAATCCCGACCTACCGGATTTGGGATTTGTCGGCTTCAACTCCAGCTTCTGTACGGTGCTGTGCGCCGACATGGCCGCGCACTGGCTGGTGCGCTATGCCGACGGCCGGCTCGAACGTCAGCCGACCGAGCGCGAGATGCGCGACAACATCGAGATGATGCTGCATTTCAAACGCGTGGAGCGGCCCGCAGCCGGCGTCTATGGCGGGCTGTGCGTGGCTCCCTATCACTACAAGCATTTCGACGAATTGCTGGTGGACATCGGCGCCACCAGGCGCCGCCGCAATCCGCTGGCGGAAAAATTCACGCCACCTCATGCCGACGCCTACGCGCAGTTTTTGGCATCCGCGCCCGATTACAGCGCGGTCGCCTGAGCGGCGCTCCAATGCTCGCCGGATCGCTAGCGGTGGTTCGCCTCTCCGGCTAGGCCCGGCGCGATTTGCGGGATACGATAGCATCTCAATCGAGGACGACCGGCCATGAGTCGTCCTCTCGGGAGGGGCCATGAGAGGAATCTTCGCGCGCCGTTGGGCGCTGGGCCTCGCGGCCGTCTTGTTGCTGTCAAGCGCGGCCTCTGCCGCCGAGGTCCGGGTGATGATCTCGGGCGGACTGACGGTGGCCTACAAGGTGCTGGTGCCAGAATTCGAGCGTGCCACCGGCCACAAAGTGCTGACCGCCTACGGTCCGTCGATGGGCACGACCGCGAATGCGATTCCGGTGCGGCTGGAGCGCGGCGAACCCGCCGACGTCCTGATCATGGTCGGCTATGCGCTCGCCGATCTCGCCAAGCAGGGCAAGGTGATCGGTGACAGCCGCGTCGATCTGGTCAAATCGCCGATCGGGATTGCGGTGAAATCGGGTGCGCCGAAGCCGGACATCAGCACCGCGGACGCGGTCAAGCGTGCGCTGCTGGCAGCGAAGACGATCGCCTATTCCGACAGCGCCAGCGGCGTCTATGTCTCGACCGAGATGTTCGACAGGCTCGGCATCAGGGACGCCATGAAGGACAAGGCGCGGAAGATTCCGGCAACGCCAGTGGGCGAGATCGTAGCCCATGGCAATGCCGAGATCGGCTTCCAGCAGATCAGCGAACTGCGGCCGGTCGAAGGCATCGACATCATAGGCCCCCTGCCGGACGAGTTGCAGAAGATCACGGTGTTTTCCGCCGGGATCGCGACCGTGTCAAAGGAGCCCGACGCCGGCAAGGCGCTGATCAAATTCCTCGCCTCGCCCGCGGCCCGCCCCGAGATCGTCAAGAGCGGCATGGACCCGATTCCCGCGGGCGCGACGAATTAGAGCGGCCAACCGCTATTTCGTCTGGGTGCGGATCGGCGAGTCCTTCAGGCCGCTGTTGTCAAAGGCCTTGCGCAGCGTGCCGTTCGCAATCGCTTCCGTCATGAACCTGGTCGCAAACGTCAGCGCGAGCGGATGATTGGGCGGCACCGCGATCGCGCGTGTGGTCTGCCTGAAGGCTTCATCCAACACGCGCGAACCCGGAATCTTCGCAGCCATCGTGTCGAGTTGCTCGCGCGCCAGCGCGAACGCATCGACCTCACCTCGCTTTAGCAGACCGAATATCTCATCATAGGTCTGATAGCCCGTGACTTTCGCATTCTTCAGATGCGCGATCGCGCCGCGCATGGTGGTCGTGTTGCTGACGGCGGCGACTTTGACGGCGGGTCGATCGAGCGTCGCGAAATTCGTCACTGACGAGCCTGGTTTGACGATATAGGTCGCGTCCGACACGTCGTAGGTCGGCCCGAACGACATTTCCGCCTCACGCTCCGGGTCCCTCGGCAGGAAAGCGACGTCCCAACTGCCCTTCGATGCCGCGTCCGCGATCTGCCCGGAATTCTGATACGCGACATACTCGACGGGAACGCCAAGCTGCGCCGCCATCTCCTTGCCGAGGTCGACCGGGACGCCGGCGTAACCGCCGGATTCGGTTTTGGTCGACCAGAATGCCCCGCCGGCCGCACTGATCGCGAGCGCCACCCGCAGCTTGCCGGTCGGCGCGATTTCATCCTTCAGGGCATCGGCATTTGCCGGCATCGAGATCAACATGGCTCCAAGGACGACGCCGGCAAGAATTGGCCATTCAAGAATTGGCAATTGACGGGGCATCGGTTTGCTCCACGCCGGGTCTTCGCCCGGTCAGCTCTGGCGCTTTGCTTTTAACTCGGGGAGGATCGAGCGTACAGCGACCCGCGCCTCGCCGATGCCGAAGACCTTGGACAGGGCGCGTGCGCGGCGCTAGGGCGCGGTCTGCGCGGCCTTGACCTTGATCTCCTGCGGCAGGATGATCGCCGCGACGATTACCAAAAGACACAGCGCGCCGAACGCCTGCAGCATGGTGACGAAGCCGCCCTGCTCGTAGAGCCACGCCACCAGGCCGACGGAGGCGCCCGCGGCCGTGAAGCCGATGAAGTAACGCACCGAATAGGCGCGCGAACGCCATTCCTCGCTGGTGTATTTGCCGACCATGGCGTCGTTGACGGTGACCTGGCCGAACGCGCCCATCACGATGCCGATGGCGCAGATGATCAGGGGCAGGTTCGACAGCGTCGCCGCAAAATACAGGAACGGCGCCAGCATGAACGACAGCGGCAGCATCACGGTCTTGAGCGAGTAGTGGTCGATCAGCTTGCCGATGGTGTATTGCGTCATCGCGCCGAACACATAGACACAGGCCGCGATCAGCCCGAGCAGCGCCGGGCTTTTGGTTACTTCCGCCAGCCGCTCCGCGAACAGCTTTGGCAGCGCCACGGTGACGGCGTTGAAGGTGGTCGAGACCGCGATCACGACGATCAAAAGCGCCAGGATCACCCGCCACATATCCTGTTTGGCGACGCGCGCCTGCGCCGCGGCCTGTTTGAAGCCGGAGCGGTCCTCGTGGACGACGACTTGCGCAAACACGATGCCGATCAGGATGGTGACGATCCCCGGCACGAGGAAGGCCCAGCGCCAGCCGAGATATTGCCCGATCACGCCGGTGACCAGCGCCGAGGAGGCCACGCCGAGATTGCCCCAGACCCCGTTCAGCCCCATCTCGCGGCCGAGCCTGTCGGCATAGGACACGATCATGGCGGTGCCGACCGGATGATAGATCGAGGCGAACAGGCCGATCGACAGCAGCGCCGCGCCAAGCTGCAGCGGGGTCTGCACGAAGCCAACCGCGATCATCGAGGCGCCGATGCCGATAAAGAAAATCACCATCATGTGGCGGCGGCTCCAGCGGTCGCCGAGCCAGCCGGTGATCAGCGAACCGGCGCCGAAGGCGACGAAGCCCGGCGTGGCGTAGGGCAGCAGTTCCGAATAGGCCATGCCGAGCGCCGGGCCCATCACGATGACGGCGGCGGCGAAGATCAGCATCGAATAATGGTCGATGAAATGCGCGGCGTTCACGAAGCCGATCACCCGGCTGGGGCTGTTCATGGTCTGGTCCCAGGTCGCTTTCTCATTGGATGCTTCCCGTCTCCTCGGGTCGAATCCCGCAATCTTCTGGAATAGGTTATAGGGGGTAGTCCTGACGGGATGTCGCCAATGAATATCGCCGAAAAGCCAATTGCCGCCATTATCGGGCGCCTTACCTCGACCGGCGACGGCGTCCACATGATCGCGAATAATTACAAAAAAGGCGTGCGGCTCGACACCCACATGCACCGCGAGGCGCAACTGGTTTACGCCGCCAAGGGCACCATGCAGGTCACGACCCCAAAAGGCCGCTGGCTGGTGCCGCCGGACCGCGCGGTCTGGGTACCGGCCCTGTTCGAGCATTCGATCGACGTGCTCGCCGATATCCAGATGCGGACGCTGTATTTCGATCTGGCCTGGCTGAAACGCGAAGCGCGAAGCGAGAGCCTGGAGGCGGAATTCGTGGTGAGGGTGTCGCCGCTGCTGCACCAGGCGATCCTGGCGCTGTTCGACGACCATAATACGCCCGAGCGCGCAACCCTTTTGGTCAAGCTCGCCATGCTGGAATTGCATCAGGCCGAGGATTCCGCGACCTTCATTCCGCTGCCGCATGAGCCGCGCTGCCGGCGCGCCGCCGACATCGTGCTGTCGGATCCGACCGGCGACCATGAGATCGACACGCTGGCGCGCGAGGTCGGCACCTCGGCGCGGACGCTGTCGCGGCTGTTTTCATCCGAGACGCAATTGAGCTTCAAGAGCTGGTGCCAGCGGGCCCGCATCGCCGCCGCGATCGAAAAACTGTCGACCGACGCCAACGTCTCGGTCAAGCAACTGGCTTCCGATCTCGGCTATGCCAGCGTACCGGCGTTTTCCCACGCCTTCCGGCAGGTCACCGGCAAGACGCCGACGGAATTTGCCGACAAGGCGTGAATAATACCTTCGTCGAGGCATGTCATATTTCCGTACGATCCATGCGCTTGAATGTGATCGGCGCCGCCTTAAATGCCATATAAGGTTCGGCATCACCTTCCGGATTCGACCCCGTCCATGGCCAACGCCTTCTTCTCCGACCTGCTGTCCACGATTTCCGAACGCGGCCGCACGCTGCTGCGGCGGGGCGGCTCTTCGGACACCAGGCAGGAATCCTCCGAGTTGCTCGAGCTCTGCGAGGCGCTGCTGTCGGGCCGCGGCGAGGCTTCGGGCACCGCGATGGCGCGCGAAGTGCTCGATCGCTACCACGATCTCGACGCCGCCGGCCGGCTTTCATTCTTCGCAACGCTGGCCCGCGACTATGGTCCGGACCGCGAAAGGCTTTCGCGCGCGATCGAGAGCTGGCGCGCGCAGCCGAGCGATGCCGACGCCAGCGACCTTCATTTTGCTTCCGAGCCGCGGCGCCAGGAACTGATCCGCCGGCTCAACCGCGCACCGGGCGGCACCAGCGACCTGGTGGCGATGCGCGCCGACCTATTGTCGCTGATGAAAGGCAACAAGGATCTGGCAGCGCTCGACCGCGACGTGGTGCACTTATTGTCTTCTTGGTTCAACAGGGGATTTCTCGTGCTACGCAAGATAGACTGGTCGACGCCAGCGAATATTCTGGAACAGATCATCCGTTACGAGGCGGTGCATGAAATCCGCGACTGGAACGATCTGCGCCGCCGCATCGACCCGGTCGATCGCCGCTGCTACGCCTTCTTCCACCCGCAATTGACCGACGAACCCCTGATCTTCGTCGAGGTCGCGCTGACCGAGACGATCCCGACCGCGATTGCGCCGCTGCTCACCGCGGAGCGCCAACCGGTCGCCATTGAACGCGCCCGTACCGCCGTGTTCTATTCGATCTCGAACACGCAGAAAGGGCTTGGCGGCATTTCGTTCGGCAGCTTCCTGATCAAGCAGGTGGTCGAGGAATTGCGGCGCGAATTGCCGAAGCTCGACACCTTCGTGACGCTGTCGCCGGTGCCGGGCTTCATGCAATGGCTGAAGGAAAGTAGCGACGTCCCCCTCTCCGACGAGGAGCGGACGCTGCTTGAGAACCTCGAAAAGGCCGACTGGTTCGAGAATGCGGAAATCACCACGCAACTGCGCGCGGTGCTTGAGCCGCTGGCGGCGTATTATTTCCTCAAAGCCCGCACGACGAAGGACCGGCTGATCGATTCGGTGGCGCGTTTCCATATCGGCAACGGCGCGCGGCTGGAGCGGATCGACTGGCTCGGCGACCTCTCGCCCAAGGGTTTGCGGGAATCCGCCGGGATCATGGTCAATTATCTCTACCGGCTCGACGACATCGAAAAGAACCACGAAGCCTACGCCAACCAGGGCGAGATCGCCGCCTCCAGCGCGGTGAAGAAATTGCTCAAGAACGAAGGCCGGCGATTGCTGGATATGCGGCTGTCGTAATCAAGCCGCCAGCCCCTTCATCTCCTTGTAGAGATCGGATTTCCCCTCAAAACCGATACCCGGCAAATCCGGCATGGTGATGTGGCCACCCTCGACGCGAACGCCGTCCGGGAAACCGCCATAGGGCTGGAACAGATCTGGATAGCTCTCATTGCCGCCGAGCCCGAGGCCGGCGGCGATATTGAGCGACATCTGGTGCCCGCCATGCGGAATGCAGCGGCTCGCCGACCAGCCGTGGGTCTGCAGCACCGCCAGCGTGCGCTGATATTCGCAGAGCCCATAGGACAGCGCGCAATCGAATTGCAACCAGTCGCGATCCGGCCGCATGCCGCCATAGCGCAGCAGGTTCCTGGCATCCTGATGGCTGAATAGATTCTCGCCGGTCGCCATCGGCGCCGGATAGAATTCAGCGAGCGCTGCCTGCAACGCGTAGTCGAGGGGATCGCCGGCTTCCTCGTACCAGAACAGCGGATAGTCGCGCAGCATTTTGGCGTAGGCGATCGCGGTCTCCAGATCGAACCTGCCGTTGGCATCGACGGCGAGCTGTGCCTGGCTGCCGATTTCCTTCAAGACTGCCTCGATCCGCTCGCGGTCTTCAGCGATCGGCGCGCCGCCGATCTTCATCTTGACGACGTTGTAGCCGCGGTCGAGATAGCCGCGCATCTCGCCGCGCAGCGCCGACAGATCCTTGCCGGGGTAATAATAGCCGCCGGCCGCGTAGACGAACACGCTCGGGTTGGCTGTGCGCCCCTGACGCTCGGCGAGCAGCCGAAACAACGGTTTGCCTGCGATCTTTGCCACCGCATCCCACACCGCCATGTCGATGGTGCCGACGGCGACCGAGCGCTCGCCGTGGCCGCCGGGCTTCTCGTTCGACATCAGCGTCGACCAGACCTTGTCCGGATCGAGGTTCGTGCCGGCCGCATCGAGCAAGGTTTTGGAATCGGCCTCGAGCAGCCGCGGCGCAAAGCGCTCGCGGATCAAACCGCCCTGCCCGTAGCGGCCGTTGGAGTTGAAGCCGTAGCCGACCACGCGTTTGCCATCGCGCACGGCGTCGGTGACGACGGCAACGAGGCTCGTCGTCATCTTGGTGAAGTCGATATAGGCGTTGCGGATCGGCGAGGAGATCGGCTTTGTTATTTCGCTGACATCGACGATGCGGACGGACATCGCATCACGCCTTGTCGCGGAAATACGGCTCGACCGGGCCGTGGACCTTGATGGTCAAGGGATTGCCGTAGCGGTCCTTGGCATTCCCTGCCGTGACGCGGATCCAGCCCTCGCTGATGCAATATTCCTCGACGTTGGTTTTCTCGGCCCCCTTGAAGCGGATGCCGACGTCGCGTGAAAGCAGCTCTTCATTATAGTAAGGGCTGTTCGGGTTGGTCGATAGCCGATCCGGAAACTGGTCGGTCGCGGTTTCGTTTTTCTCGTTCATAGCAGCGCCTCGATCTCTTTCTTCAGTCCTTCGGGTGTTACGGTCGGAGCATGGCGCGCGACCACCTTGCCCGAACGGTCGACCACGAATTTGGTGAAATTCCATTTGATCGACGATCCGAGCAGGCCCGATTTCTCGCGCTTCAGATACTCGTATAGCGGGTGCGCGCGGCTGCCATTGACGTCGATCTTGGCAAACATCGGAAACGTCACGTCATACTTGCCTGCGCAAAACGCCTCGATCGCCTTGGCGTCGCCCGGCTCTTGCGCACCGAACTGGTTGCAGGGAAAACCGAGCACCGCAAAGCCGCGCGGCGAAAGTTCGCGATGCAATTGTTCGAGGCCCTTATATTGCGGCGTGAATCCGCAGGCGCTCGCGGTGTTGACGATCAAGAGCACCTGACCCTCAAACCGCCTGAGCGGAACTTCCTCACCGGCCAGCGACTGAGCCGTGAAATCGTAAATACCAGACATCGAACTTCCTTCAGTCTAGTTTGCGGGATCGATCGCCGCCGACGGCGTGCCACCGGCCTCGATCGCCTCGCCGGCGGCGAGACAGAGGTCCTCGCGGTAGCGGCCGGAGACGATCTGAACGCCAACCGGGATACGTCCGACCAGCCCCGTCGAGACCGTTAGCCCAGGCAGGCCCATGAAGGGAATGGCGATCTGCGGCAATTGGGCGTGCCAGACCCGGGCAAAGGAAGCGTCGTCCTTGCGGTCGAGCTGATCGGGAAACGGCAATTCGCCGGACACCGGCATCAGCAGCACAGCAAACTTCTCGAAGAACCCCAGCCACTGCCGGGTCAGCGTCAGGCGCCGCGTCAGCGCCTTCGACAGCGCCGGCCCATCGAACGGAAACACTTTTGCCCTGTTGCCGCGCAGGCACGCCAGCGCGCCCGGGTCGCCCTCGCGTTCGGCCATTTCCAATTGCGCTTCATAGCCGTCGCCGAGCCAGAGCTTGGTGTGGAGATCGGCGGGCTCGCGCAGCGGCGGCGTATTGGCGATTTCCTCGACCGTCCAGCCTGCCCGCTCCAGGCGCTTGCCAGCGTCTGCAACCGCGGCTTTCACTTCAGACACCGGATCGAGTCCATCAGGATTGAGGCACATCGCGACGCGCTTCGGCATGACAGGCCCTTCCAGCGGCGCCGGCACCCACCAGGGATCGCGGAAATCCCTGACCGACATCGCCGCGAGCGCAATCCTGATATCGCCGATGGTCCGCGCCAACGGGCCGGATACCGCGGTGATCTGGGGCCCGATCGGGCGCTCCGGCAGCGCCGCGTTGAACGCCGCGATGCGGCCGATCGTCGGCCGCAGGCCGTGCACGCCACAGGCGTAAGCGGGATAGCGAATCGAGCCGGCGATATCGGTGCCATGCGCGATGTGCCCGATGCCGGCTGCGACGGCTGCACCCGCGCCACCGGATGAGCCACCCGGCGTGATGCCGGGATCGCGGGGGTTCTTGGTGTCGCCATGCACCAGATTGGTGGTGAACCAGCGATAGGAAAACGCCGGGCAGTTGGTCCGCCCCAGAATGACGGCGCCGGCCCTGCGCAGATTGTCGATCACGGGACTGTTGCTTTGCGCGATGGCATCGCGGTGCAGCTTCAGGCCGTTGGTGGTGGCAAAGCCTTGCTGGTCGATATTGACCTTCACGGTGACAGGCACGCCCGCCAGGGGACCGGCGTCCTCTCCCCGCCCGATCGCAGCGTCGATGGCTGAGGCCTGCGCCAGCACTTCGGCCGGCTTGTGGTCGACGACGGCATTGATTTTTGGGTTGACCGCATCGAGCCGCGCCAGCGCGGACGTGGCCGCCTCCGTGGCCGAGACTTTTTTCGACCTTATCAGCGTTGCCAGGTCCGCAGCCGACAAGCGCCAGAGATCCTGCATTCTAAACTCCGTTTGATCGCCGCCCTTGTAGCGCCGCGCGAACGGCAACGCCAGCGGGGGCCATGAACGAAGATTTAGCGGACGTGGGCGATAAAATAAGCGAGATCGGCGATCTGTTCCGGCGTGATCGGGGCCATCACGTCGGCCATGCTGCCGTCATAACCGTGGCGGCTGTTGTCCTTGTACCCGCCAAGGGTCTTGGCGAGATAATCCTCGCGCTGGTTGGCGATGCGCGGCACGTTATCCTTGCCGGAAAAATCGGGATTGTGGCAGTTGTTGCAGCGGTGCTGCTGCGCCAGCGCCTGACCGCGCTGTATCCGCGCCGGATCGCCGGCGTCAGTGGGTGGCGCCGGTTTCGGCATCTTGGCGATGAAATCGGAAAAGGTGCGTAAGTCGTCGTCGGTCAACCCCTTCGCCATCTCGTTCATCGGCTCGAAGGTGCGCAGCTTCTCGCGAAACATGAAAAGCTGGATCAGTGCGTAAGGCGCCTGCTGCGCGCCGAGCGAGGGCGTGTTTTCGGTCTCGGATGCCCCGCGCTCGCCGTGACAGGCGAGACAAGGCGCGACGCGATCCCCGAACGTCTCTCCGCTTGCCGACGAAGCGAAGAGAGCGAACGCCAGCGCCGCTATTGTTCTACGCATCGGCCTATCCCGGCGTTCTTGCGTCATTCCGAGGAGCGAAGCGACGAAGCAATCCAGCCTTTCTCACAGTCTGGATTGCTTCGCTTCGCTCGCAATGACGTGCCTTGACCACCTACTGCCCGGCAACCTTCTGCTTGCCGTAGGTGATGCGATAGACAGCGCCGTTCCAGTCGTCGGAGACCAGGAGTGAACCGTCCTTCATTTGCATCACATCGACCGGCCGGCCGATATACTTGTTGTCTTCGAGGAAGCCCGTGATGAACGGCTCCTTCGACTTCACGGTGCCGTCCTTGTTCAGCTTGACCACGAGGACATCGCCGCCAACTTTCGTGGTCCGGTTCCACGATCCGCGCCTCGCGACGATGATCGCGTTCTTGTAGGCCTTCGGGAACATGCTGCCGGTATAGAAGCGCATGCCGAGCGAAGCGGAATGCGGCCCCATCAAGGCGACCGGCGGGGTGTAGTCGGCGCAGGATTTTCCCCAGCCAAATTCGGGATCGACGATATTGCCTTGCAGGCAATACGGCGCGCCGAAATGTTCGCCGATCTTGGTCACGCGATTAAGTTCATCCTCGGGAACGTCTTCCGACATCCAGTCGCGTCCGTTGTCGGTGAAGTAGAGCTGCTTGGTCTCGGGATTCCAGTCGAAGCCGACCGTGTTGCGAACGCCCCTGGCGACCACTTCGGCGCCAGAGCCGTCGAGATTGATGCGGCGGATCTGGCCGTGGGCGTCGTCATGCAGCACATTGTTGCCGGGTTGTCCGACCGGAACATACAACTTGTTGTCGGGACCGATGGCGATGAACTTCCAGCCGTGGGCTTCATCCTTCGGCAGATTATCGTAGATGACCGTCGGCTTCGGCGGATTGTCCAGATTGTCCTCGATCTTGTCGATCCTGGAGATCTTCGACAGTTCGGCGATGTAGAGCGTGCCGTTCTTGAAGGCGACGCCGTTCGGACGATAGAGGCCGGAGGCGATGACCTTGACCGAGCGCTCGCCGTCCTTGTTGACGATGGCAGTGACCTTGTCGAGGAGGCGGCTGCCGACGAACACCGTACCCTTGTCGCCTTCGGCGAGCGAACGGGCGTTGGCAATGCCGGCGGCATAAACCTCGATGTTGAAGCCGGCCGGCACCTTCAGCTTTGCCGTCGGCAGCTTGTCCGGTGCCGCGGGCATTGGCGGCGGCGCGATCGGTGCGAGTTTGGCAGCGGCTTCACTGTCCGCAGGCCGTCCGATCAAAGGCGAGCCCGGCGGGAGGGGCGCGGCGGCTGCCGGCGCCGCGCCGGCGGGCGGCGGCGTGGCGGGCTGCTGGGCGACCGCACCCAACGTAAATGCACCGAAGAAAGCACCGGCCAGCAACAGGCTGCGCGGCGCCGACGAATAGCACATCATGGAGTCCTCCCTGGCGGAAGCCTTATCTCCTCGCGCAGGCAAGCATGCTGCCGGCGCCGGTGGCTTTCCCGGACGGCAGTCTCCGATATTATTCCGGCGATGCAATCGGAAACATGTTTGGCGAGGACCGGCCGCATGGCTGGAATAGACACGGGCGCGCGGTGTCGCGCCATGCAGCGTCGCGCGCGGTCAATGCCTGGTGACGGAGCGATCGGGCGCGTCCAGGATCGCCTCGGCGAACGGAAACTCGAGCACGATCTCGCCCTCGTCGTCGGTCACTTCGATGGTCGCATTCAACAGCGCGCCGTCGGTGCCCTCGGTCCTCAGCAATTCCCGGATCATGGCGCGCGCCATTTCCCAAGCGCGATCGGGATCCCTGAGCACTTCGCCGTCGGGATCGGAAATCAGCTCATCGCCGATACGGGTGTTGAAATAATATCGTGGCATCGGCGGAAACGTACTCCGGTGGAGGCCTTGCAACCTCAAGGCCTGCTGTTCTCACAAGTTCTTTATCGGGAGCCGGCAGCGCTCCGTCGCACCCAAAATCGGCATTTGCGGCGCGGCGGGCAACCGCGAAACGCTTGATCCCACGCCGTTTTGAGCCCGATGCCCAGCACAAGAGCGTGAATTCTTTCGCGTTGCAACATAGGTGAGCAGGAGGTTGACCGAAAAAGATTTCACTGGCGAACTTTTCGATCCGCAGTACTTTACCTCTGAGGGCGGAGTTCGTCCGGTATCAAAAGGAGAGCCTAATGGCCTGGAAAGCGCCAAAAATTATCGAAGTGCCGGTCGGCATGGAAATCAACATGTATGCGTGCGCCGCCCGCAAGTAACCGGCAGCGATCGTTCGACGTCTAGCGCAGGTGGACCCCCGGGCCTGACACGTTCCCGATCGCGGAGCTGTGTCTCAAGCCGGTGTCCACCTCGTGGCGTTTGTACTTCACAATTTGTACCTCAAATTTTGAATTCTCCAGGAGACGGATCATGCTTCGCGTCGTCGTCCTGGGCGTCGCGGCAGGTGGCGGTGTTCCGCAGTGGAATTGCGGATGTCCGGTGTGCCGGACAGCACGAGGCGAACATCCCGAACTCCGGAGCACGCAGGCCTCGATCGCAATCAGCGCCGACGGCGAGCACTGGTTTCTGGTCAACGCGTCCCCCGATCTGCGCCAGCAATTGATCGCGACGCCGCAGCTTCATCCCAGGCCAGGCCAGCTTCGCCACAGCCCGATCGCAGGCGTGATTCTGACCAATGGTGAGATCGACGCGGTTGCGGGCCTGTTGTCGATGCGCGAGGGCTCGCCCTTCACCCTTTATGCGCATGAGCGGGTGCTTGCAATTCTCAAGTCCAACAGCATCTTTAATGTGCTGAACGAGAAGAACGTGAAGCGGCAGCCGATCAAGTTCGACACGGCGTTCGAACCCGCTTTGCCCGACGGCTCGCCGTCCGGCATCGAAGTCCTCCCCTTCGAGGTTCCCGGCAAGGGCGCGTGGTATCTCGAAGGCAAGGCGCACCCGGCGGGCGGCAACGCTGCGGGCGATACGCTCGGGCTTCGGATCCTCGACAAAACGAGCGGCAAATATTTCTACTTCCTCGCCGCCTGCGCGCGCGTCACCGACGATCTCAAATCGCGCCTAAAGGGCGCAGCCTTGGTGTTCTTCGACGGCACCGTGTGGCGGGACGACGAATTGATCGCGGCGGGGCTGGGCAACAAGACGGGGCAAGGCATGGGACATATTTCGATGTCGGGCGATCACGGCGCGATCGAAAGCCTCAAGGGCCTCGATATCCGCCTCAAGGTGTTTTTGCATATCAACAACTCCAACCCCGCCTTGCTGCACGGCTCGGACGAGCGCAAAACCGCCGAGAAGGCGGGCTGGCAGATCCCGGCCGACGGAATGGAGATCACGCTGTGAACGTCATGGCTGTCACCGGAATGACCACGTTATCGATCGGCAAAGGCATCTCGCTGCAGAGCGCAGAGGAACTGGAGGCGACGCTGCGCCACATCGGCGCGACGCGCTATCACAGCCTGCATCCGTTTCACCGGCTCTTGCACGGTGGCAAACTCAACAAGGGCCAGGTGCAAGCCTGGGCGCTGAACCGCTATTACTACCAGAGCACGATCCCGCTCAAGGACGCGATGGTGATCTCGCGGTTTCGCGACCGCGCGACCCGCATCGAATGGCGGCACCGCATCGAGGACCACGACGGCGATCTGGGCAATGAAGGCGGCATCGAGCGCTGGCTCAAGCTGACCGAGGGCCTGGGGCTCGACAGCGCCTATGTCGAATCGACCGAAGGCATCCTGCCCGCCACGCGCTTTGCGGTCGAGGCCTACGTGCATTTCTGCCGCGACAGGACGCCGCTCGAGGCGATCGCCTCCTCGCTGACGGAACTGTTCGCGCCGAACCTGCACGAAGAGCGCATCTCCGGCATGCTGAAGCACTATGATTTCGTCAATCCCGACATCATGAGCTATTTCAGCCGCCGCCTGCAGCAGGCGCCGCGCGATGCCGGCTTTGCGCTTGAATACGTCAAGCAACACGCGAAGACGCCCGCGGAACGCGAGGCGGTCTGCAACGCGCTGATCTTCAAGACCAATGTGCTATGGGTTCAGCTCGACGCGCTGTATCATGCCTATGTCGACGGCCACATACCGCCCGGCGCGTTCGTGCCCAAGGATTGAGAACCGAAAACTGAGGGATCGATGGCAGCTAGCCGCAACATCAGTGTCAGCGAGGCGAGCCGGCCGAAATTGCCGCGGCATGCCAGGCTGAAATTCGATGAGACGCGGCAGGTCTGGGTGATCCTGGCGCCGGAGCGCGTGCTGGCGCCGGACGAGATCGCGGTCGAGGTGCTGCAGCTCTGCGACGGCGTTCGCTGCGTGTCTGACATGGTCAACCAGCTTGCCGCCAAATACTCAGCCCCGCGCGAGGCCATCGCCACCGACGTCGTCGCCATGCTGCAGGACCTCGCCGACAAGGGTTTTCTCACCGAAGCGCGGGAGAAGACGTCATGAGTGAGATTCTCGCCGACGGCAAAACAACAGCCGCACCAAGTGACGGGCTCGCGGTGCTGGAGCAGCGGCGCTCGACGGCGGAGACCTTCGGCATTCCGCTCGCGGTGCTGGCCGAACTGACGCATCGCTGCCCACTGCAATGCCCCTATTGCTCCAACCCGATCGAGCTTGATCGCGGCGGCAGCGAGCTCACCACCGAGGAATGGAAGAAAGTTTTGACCGAGCTTGCCGAAATCGGTGTGCTGCAAATCCATTTCTCGGGCGGCGAGCCGACCGCGCGCAAGGATCTGGTCGAATTGGTCCAGCACGCCAGCGATGTCGGGCTATACAGCAATCTCATTACCTCGGCCGTGCTGCTGACAAAGGAAAGGCTGTCGGCGCTGGCCAATGCCGGGCTATGCCATGTGCAGATCAGTTTCCAGGGCAACGAGCCCATGGTGGCCGACCGCGTCGCCGGGCTGAAGAACGCGCATGACAAGAAAATCGAAGCCGCCAAATGGACGCGTGAGCTGGAGATGCCGCTGACGGTCAACGCCGTCATGCACCGTCAGAACCTGCATCAGCTTTCCGACATCATCCAGATGGCGGTTGATCTCGACGCCGACCGGCTCGAGGTCGCCAATGTCCAGTATTACGGCTGGGCGCTGAAGAACCGTGCGGCGTTGATGCCTACGATAGCGCAGATCGAGGAGGCCAGCCGCATCGTCGAGGAAGCTGAGGTGCGGCTGAAAGGCGTTCTCGCGATCGACTATGTGGTGCCGGACTATTATGCGCTGCGTCCGAAGAAATGCATGGGCGGCTGGGGCCGGCAATTCTTCAACATCTCGCCCGCCGGCAAGATCCTGCCCTGTCACGCCGCCGAAACCATCACCGGGCTCGAATTCCTGTCGGTGCGGTCCAATCATTCGATCGCCTGGATCTGGCAAAACTCGGAGGCCTTCAACCGCTATCGCGGTACCGGGTGGATGAAGGAGCCCTGCAAGAGCTGCGAATTCCGTGAAATCGACTTCGGCGGCTGCCGCTGCCAGGCTTTTGCGCTGACCGGCGACGCCGGCAATACCGATCCGGCCTGTACGCTTTCGCCGATGCATGAAGAGACCTTCAAGCAGGCCGAGATTGAGGCCGCCGCCAACAATAACCGTTTCCTCTATCGCAATTTCGCCGGCGGCACGCTGGAGACGGAAGGCGAGCATGGCGCCTGACGCGGACGCCGGAAAAACCCAAAGACGCTCCGATCCGTTTGCGCCGCTGACGTCGGAACAACTCGACGTCGGCGACGGCCACGACATCTATGTCGAGAGCGTCGGCCGCATCGGCGGTATCCCTGCCGTGTATCTGCACGGCGGGCCCGGCAGCGGATGCCAGCCCGATCATCGCCGGCTGTTCGATCCCGAACGCTTTCATGCGGTCTTGTTCGACCAGCGCGGCGCGGGCCGCAGCCGACCCAGGGGACGCCGCGACGACAACACGCTGCCGCACCTGATCGCGGACATGGAAATGATCCGCGAAAAATTCGGCTTCGAACGCTGGATAATCGTCGGCGGCTCCTGGGGCGCGACGCTGGCGCTGGCTTATGCGCAGTCGCATCCGGATCGCGTCACCGGCGTCGTGCTACGCGCGACCTTCCTTGGCACCCGCCGGGAAATCGAGGACGGGTTTCTCGATGTGCTGCCGCGCACCTATCCCGCACTCTATCAAGATTTTCTGAACGTGCTGCCCGCGGAAGAACGCGCCCAGCCGATCGATGCCTATTTCCGCCGCATCCTTGATTCCGATTCCACCGTGCATAGCCCGGCGGCGCGGGCCTGGGGTGAGACCGAGCGTATTCTCTCAGAGCATACGCCGAACCGCAGCAGGCTCGATCCTGCCGCGCTGAATTCGTCGCGGGGCATGCCCGCCACGCCGTTCATGGAAGCGCATTATTTTGTCAACCACTGCTTCATGACGCCGAACCAGTTGATGAGCGATGCCGACAAGCTCGCAGGCATTCCCGGCATCATCGTGCAGGGCCGCTATGATCTGCTGTGCCCGCCCAAGATTTCGCATGCGCTTGGCGCGGTGTGGCGCGAGGCCGAGATTCGCATCGTCGAAGGCGCAGGCCATACGCTGGACGAACCCGGCGTCCGCGATGCCGTGATGAAGGCGATTGCGGATATGGCTTCCCGGATAAGCAAATAAGGATTTCGAAAAATGCCGATGGCCGGAAAAGGCATGCTGCTGACGTCGATGAATATCGATCCCGCCCACGAGGCGGAATTCAACCGCTGGTACGACCGCGAACATCTCGAGGAGCGCGTCGCGATTCCCGGTTTCCTGGAAGCGCGGCGCTATGTCGCGCATGACGGCAATCCGAAATATCTCTCGCTCTATTCCACCGAAACTTTCGAGGTGCTGGACAGCCCGGCCTACCGCTCAGCGCTCGCCAACCAGACCGCCTGGTCGAAGGCCAACATCGCCCGTTTTCAGAACATGATCCGCGGGGTCGCGCACATCACCGTCAGCCGCGGAACGGGCCGCGGTGCGGCGCTCGGCATCATCCGGCTGCGTCCTTCCGCCGGCGGCGAGCACAAATTGCGCGTGGCACTGCGGGACGCGCTTGATCCCTCACATCTCGACGGAATCATCTCCATGCACCTGCTGGAGAACGACCCGACGCTGTCGCGACCCATCACCGACGATCCTTCGACGCCCAATCCCGGCGCCGGCGACTGGTTCGTGCTGATCGACGCCACCGAGGTGAATGCGGTCCCGGCGGCCGCGGCGCGGTTCAACGACAACGCAGCGCTAAAGCCGCTTTTGGTCTCGAGCGGCGTCTACCGGCTGATGTGGGACCTCGCGAAGAGCGATCTTCCCCGTGAATAAAATCCCCGTGAAAAACCGGTGCCGTTCATGCTGCACCGCCGCAAAATGTTCAAGAACATTAACGCTAGTGCGTGCCATGCATTGAAAGCTGGAGATCGCGCAAAATTGCCTTTGTGCAGCCTCTCGATTGGCTCTAATAAGATAAGCCTATGATCCAATTCAAAAACCACAAGAACGCCGACTGAGCGTTCGCAGGCAAAATAAGGCCGCGTTCTCATTGTTCACGCGGACAAGGTAGGAATGAAACCGACTGATACTTCGGCGCCGGACTACTTTCACAAAGTCGTCGATTGCCAATGGGCCTGCCCCGCTCACACGCCAGTTCCCGAATACATCCGTTTGATTGCAGAGGGGCGTTATAGCGACGCCTACATGATCAATTGGAAATCGAATGTGTTTCCCGGCATTCTGGGACGCACCTGCGATCGTCCGTGCGAGCCGGCATGCCGCCGCGGCCGCGTCGAGGAAACACCGGTTGCGATCTGCCGCCTGAAGCGCGTCGCCGCCGACTTCAAGGATGACGTCAAGCACCGCATGCCGAGGCCTGCGGCGAAGAACGGCAGGCGCATCGCGCTGGTCGGCGGCGGTCCCGCTTCCCTGGCGGTCGCACGCGATCTTGCCCCGCTCGGCTATCACTGCACGGTGTTCGATTCCGACCCCAAGGCGGGCGGCATGATGCGCAGCCAAATTCCAAAATTCCGGCTGCCGGATTCGGTGATCGACGAGGAAACCGATTACATCCTCGACCTCGGCATCGAGTTCAAGGGCGGTCATCGCATCGACAGCCTGAAGGCGCTGCTCGGCGAAAATTTCGATGCGATCTTTGTCGGCTCCGGCGCGCCGCGCGGCCGCGAACTCGAGATTCCCGGCCGCAAGGAAGCCGCCGGCAATATCCATATCGGCATCGAATGGCTGGCCTCGGTCTCGTTCGGTCATGTCGACAAGATCGGACGCCGCGTCATCGTGCTCGGCGGCGGCAACACCGCGATGGATTGCTGCCGCACCGCGCGTCGCCTCGGCGGCGAGGACGTCAAAGTGATCGTGCGGTCCGGCTTCGAGGAAATGAAAGCTTCGCCCTGGGAAAAGGAAGACGCCATCCACGAGGACATTCCGATCCTTAATTTCATGGTTCCGGTCGCGTTCACCCATGACAACGGCAAGCTCGCCGGCGTGACCTTCCAGAAGGTGAAGGCGGAATATGACGCCAAAGGCCGGCGCAATCTGGTGCCCGCGGGCGAACCGGACCAGACCATTGCCTGCGACGACGTGCTGGTGGCGGTCGGGCAGGAAAACGCCTTCCCGTGGATCGAGCGCGATTGCGGCATCGAGTTCGACAAGTGGAATATGCCGCAGGTCGACCCCAAGACCTTCGCCTCGACCAACCCGAAAGTGTTCTTCGGCGGCGATGCGGCGTTCGGCCCCAAGAACATCATCTGGGCGGTTGCGCACGGCCATGACGCAGCGCTCTCGATCCACAAGATGTGCTCCGGCGAGGACATCACCGAGCGCCCGCTTCCCGAAGTGAATGTCTCGTCGCAGAAGATGGGCATCCACGAGTGGAGCTACGACAACGACATCTCCGGCGACAAGCGCTACAGGGTGCCGCACCGCGACAAGGTGATCGCGCTAAAGGACATCCGCGCCGAGGTCGAACTCGGCTACGACGTCAAGCTCGCGCTCGGCGAGGCGCAGCGCTGCCTGAACTGCGACGTCCAGACCGTGTTCTCGGCGCCCGCCTGCATCGAATGCGATGCCTGCGTCGACATCTGCCCGATGGACTGCATCACCTTCACAGAGAACGGCGAGGAAGAGGATCTGCGAGCGCGGTTGAAGGCGCCCTCGCTGCATCTGGACCAGGACCTTTACGTCGCCGACGGGCTCAAGACCGGGCGCGTCATGGTAAAGGACGAAGACGTCTGCCTGCATTGCGGGCTTTGCGCCGAGCGGTGTCCCACCGGGGCCTGGGATATGCAGAAGTACCTCATCGATATGACTTACGCGGGATCAACATGTCCGTCCAAAGCCCGATCAGCAGCGTAAACGACTTCGTCGTTCGCTTCGCCAACGTCAACGGCTCGGGCTCGGCCAGTGCCAACGAACTTTTCGCGCGCTCGATCCTGCGCCACGGCGTGCCGGTCTCGCCGCGCAACATCTTCCCCTCCAACATCCAGGGGCTTCCGACCTGGTACGAGGTGCGGGTGACGGAGGCCGGCCATCTCGGCGCCCGCGGTGGCGTCGACATAATGGTGGCGATGAACCCGCAGACCTGGGACAAGGACGTCGCCTCGATCGAGCCCGGCGGCTATCTGTTCTACGATTCCACCAAGCCGATGCCGACGTCAAAATTCCGCGCCGACATCAACGTGATCGGGGTGCCGCTGACCGCGATCACCAACTCGACCTATACCGATCCGCGGCAGCGCCAGCTGTTCAAGAACATCATTTATCTCGGCGCGCTGTGTGCCCTGCTCGACCTCGATCCGAAGCTGGTCGAGCAGCTGATCGGCGAACAGTACAAGGGCAAGGAAAAGCTACTGTCCTCGAACGTCCATGCGCTGCATCTCGGCCGCGACTGGGCGCTGCAAAACCTGAAATGTCCGATCGGGCTGCGGATCAAAAAGACCGACAAGGTCGGCGACCGCATCTTCATCGAAGGCAACAGCGCGGCCGCGTTGGGTGCAGTCTATGGCGGCGCCACCGTCTGCGCCTGGTATCCGATCACGCCGTCATCCTCGCTGGCCGATGCCTTCGGCGCCCATTGCAAGATGCTGCGGCACGATCCCGAGACCGGCAAGGCCAAATACGCCATCGTGCAGGGCGAGGACGAACTGGCCTCGATCGGCATCGTCATCGGCGCGTCCTGGAACGGCGCGCGCGCCTTCACCGCGACCTCCGGCCCCGGCATCTCGCTGATGCAGGAGTTCATCGGCCTTTCCTATTTCGCCGAGATCCCCGCCGTTATCATGAACGTGCAGCGCGCCGGTCCCTCGACCGGCATGCCGACGCGCACCCAGCAATGCGACATCATCGCCTGCGCCTATGCCTCCCACGGCGACACCAAGCACATCCTGCTGTTTCCGGAAGATCCGGCGGAAGCGTTCGAGTTCGCGGCGCAGTCGTTCGATCTCGCCGAGCGGCTGCAAACCATGATCTTCCTGATGCTCGACCTCGACATCGGCATGAATCATCGGCTGTGCCGGCCGCTGAAATGGGACGATGCAAGGCAATACGACCGCGGCAAGGTGATGACGTCAGAGATGCTCGACGAACCCGGCCGCGACTTCGGCCGCTACCTCGACGTCGACGGCGACGGCATTCCCTACCGCACCTATCCGGGCACGCACCCGACCAAGGGCTCGTTCTTCACCCGCGGCACCTCGCGCGACCGTTACGCGCGCTATTCCGAGGAAGGCGCTGTTTACGCCGACAACATGCAACGGCTGGTGCGCAAGTTCGAGACCGCGCAGGATATGGTGCCGCGGCCGCTACAGGCCAACGCCGCCAAGCCCACTAAATACGGCGTGATCTATTTCGGTTCGACCGCACCGGCGATGGACGAGGCGATCGGGCTGTTGGAAGCGCGCGGCCATCAGCTCGACCGCCTGCGCATCCGCGCCTTCCCGTTCCACTCCAGCGTCGCGAGCTTCATTGCCGACCACGACTTCGTCTACGTGGTCGAACAGAACCGCGACGGCCAGCTTCGCTCCCTGATCGTCAACGAAAACGGTATCGATCCGGTCCGGCTGGTGCCGATCCTGCACTATGACGGCACGCCGATCACCGCGCGCTTCATCGCCAGCTCCATCGGCGATCATCAGGACCATCTCAAGGTGACCCCGCTCCGCAAGGCCGTATCATGACCTATATCGCCAAGCCGAAATTCCATCATCCCGGCCTGCCCAGGAACGACCTCGGTTACACCCACCGGGATTACGAGGGCAAGATTTCGACGCTGTGCGCCGGCTGCGGCCACGATTCGATCACCGCCTCGATCATCGAGGCCTGCTACGAGCTGTCGATCGAGCCGCACCGCGTCGCCAAGATCTCCGGTATCGGCTGCTCCTCGAAAACGCCGGACTATTTCCTCGGCAATTCGCACGGCTTCAATTCGGTGCACGGCCGCATGCCGTCGGTCCTGACCGGCGCCAATCTCGCCAACCGCGACCTGATCTATCTCGGCGTTTCCGGCGACGGCGATTCCGCCTCGATCGGCTTCGGCCAGTTCGCACATTCGATCCGGCGCGGCGTCAACATGACCTACATCGTCGAGAACAACGGCGTGTACGGCCTGACCAAGGGCCAGTTCTCGGCCACCGCCGACCGCGGCTCGAAGTCGAAAAAGGGCGTGATGAACACCGATAACGCCATCGACCTGGTGGCGATCGCCCTTCAGCTCGGCGCGAGCTTCGTGGCGCGCAGCTTCTCCGGCGACAAGACCCAACTGGTGCCGCTGATTGCCGCCGCGATCCGCCACAAGGGCGCATCCTTCATCGACGTCATCAGCCCCTGCGTCGCTTTCAACAACCACGCCGGCTCGACCAAGAGTTTTGATTACGTCCGCGAGCACAATGACGCGGTCAACCGCCTCGACGTCATCACCGGCCGCCACCCCATCACCGTCGACTACGCGCCGGGCACGGTCCAGGTGGTCGAACAGCATGACGGCACGAGGCTGGCGCTGCGCAAGATCGACGCCGACTACGATGCGCATGATCGGTTGGCGGCGATGACCTTCCTGCAGAAGCACGCCGCCAAGGGCCAGGTGGTCACCGGACTACTCTATGTCGATCCGGATGCCGAAGACCTGCACGCGCACCTCGACACCGTCGAGACGCCGCTCAATGCGCTGGAAGCGAAGGAATTGTGCCCCGGCTCCGCGGCCCTGGACAAGATCAACGCCAGCCTGCGCTAGGATCGTCAGAAGACAGCGACGCGACTAAGCCGCCGCGGCGAGCCCGCGCGGGTTTGCGACGTATTCCTTCAACACCTTGTCGGTTGCATCGACTTCGACCAGCGATACGTTATAGGTCCAGAGATCGGCGAGGTGCTGCAGAACGCGCTTGGCGTCGGTTTCGTTCAGTTGCGCCCCGTTCAGCACGGTATGGCGCAGCATCAGGTGACGATCGCCGGCGAGATCGACATCGACCACTTCGATATTGGCATCGATGAAACCGACGTCGTATTGCCGCGCCAGGACGCGGCGGATGCGGCGATAACCCCGCTCGTCGTGGATCGCATCGACCTTGATGCCGGCGGTCTCGGCTGGATCATCATGCAGATGGAACAAGCGGAAGTGCCGCATCAGCCGCGGGCTGAGGAACTGGCTGATGAAGCTCTCGTCACGATAATTGGCCCAGACATCGCGGAGCACGCCCATCGCGTCGCCCTTGCCGGCAATATCCGGAAACCATTCGCGGTCCTCGTCGTCGGGATTGGTGACGATACGCTCGATATCCTGCATCATCGCAAAACCAAGCGCGTAGGGGTTGAACCCGGAATAGTACTTGTTGTCGAAATCGGGCTGGAACACGACGTTGGTGTGCGACTGCAGGAATTCGAGGAAATTGCCGTCGGAGATCCGCCCCCGTTCGTGGAGCCGGTTCATGATGCTGTAATGAACATAGGTCGCGGTGCCCTCGTTCATGACCTTGGTCTGGTTCTGCGGATAAAAATACTGCGCGATGTGCCGCACGATGCGCAGCAACTCGCGTTGCCAAGGCTTCAGCCGCGGTGCGGTTTTTTCCAGGAAGTACAGGATGTTTTCCTGCGGCAGGCCGAGCAGCGCACGCCGGCGCTCGACGTTCAGCAACGCTTCGCTCTTGACCGGTCCGGTCGGAACGGTCCGCCACAAATCGTTGAACACGGTTTCTTCGTGCAAGCGGCGCCTGCCGGCCCGCTTCTCTTCAGCACGGAGATCGAGCTGCTTCTTGCCCGGATACCGGTAGATGCCATGTGACATCAGCGCGTGCGCGGCATCGAGCGTCTGCTCGACCGCCATCCGGCCGTGACGCTCCTCGCAGTGGGCGACGTACTTTTTGGCGAATTCGAGATAATCGAGAATGCCGTCGGCATCGGTCCATTGCTTGAACAGGTAATTGTTCTTGAAGAAATGATTGTGGCCGAAGGCCGCATGCGCGATCACCAACGTCTGCATGGTCGCGGTGTTTTCCTCCATCAGATAGGAGATGCAGGGCGATGAGTTGATGACGATCTCGTAGGCCAGGCCCATCAGGCCCTTGCGGTAGGAAGCCTGCTGATAGGCGAAGTGCTTGCCGAACGACCAATGCTTGTAGAACAGCGGCATGCCGACCGAGGAATAGGCGTCCAGCATCTGCTCCGCGGTGATTACCTCGATCTGGTTAGGATAGACGTCGAGCCCGAGATCGGATTTCGCGATCTCCTCGCAAGCATCATGGATCCGCTGCAGCGTCAGGAAATCCCAGTCAGCGCCCTGAAAGAGCCGTTCGCCCGTCATGGTGCGGCCCTTTCCTGCTTTCCGCGGCGCTGGAAGAGATCGTGAAACACCGGGAAGATTTCGCTGCGCTCGCAGACTTTGCGCATCGATAGCGGTGCGCCGGCGGCGCGCAGACGCTCATAAAGCGTCCACAGCGAGGAATCCGGCATCTCGAAGGTCAGACCGGCATCCTGGCCAACTTCCAGATAGGCAAAGAACTGGCTGACGGGCAGGATCTTCTCGGTCAGCAGCCGGCCCGCGACCTCGCCGTCAGAGGTAGAATTGTCGCCGTCGGAAGCCTGTGCGGCGTAGATGTTCCAGTCCGCGGGGCGGAACCGCGAGCGGACGATATCGTGCATTTCCTGCAGCGCACTCGACACCAGCGTGCCGCCGGAGGCCTGACCGTGGAAGAAAGTGTCCTCGTCCACCTCTTCCGCCCGGTCGGTGTGCCGGATGAAAACGATCTCGACGTGGCGATAGCGTCGCTTCAGGAACACGTAGAGCAGCGTGTAGAAGCGCTTGGCCAGGTCCTTCATGTGTTCGGTCATCGAGCCCGACACGTCCATCAGGCAAAACATGACGGCCTGGGCGACCGGTTTCGGCGTGGTTTCGAACCGCCGGTATCGGATGTCGATCGGATCGATGAAGGGGATCCGGCGTGCCTTGGCCTTCAAATGTTCAATCTCGGCCAACAATTCGACGCGGCGGGCCTCGTCGCAATTCTCCAACTCCGCCTCGAGCGCGGCAATTTCTTCCGGCCGTGGCCGCCGCAACGCCACCCGCCGCGCCAGTGCGCGGCTGACGGTGCGGCTCACCGAAATATTCGCCGGCGAGCCCGAGGTCGCATAACCGGCGCGGCGGATGCCTTCGCTCTCCACCTCGGCAAGCTTGCGCTTGGCGAGGTCAGGTAGTTCCAGATCGTCGAGGAACAGATCGACGAATTCGTCGCGGCTGAGAACGAACCGGAACGCATCCTCGCTGTCGCCCTCGCCCGGGCCGGTTCCCTTGCTGCCCGACTGGTTCGGGCGCGGCAGCATGTCGCCTTCGATGAACTTCTTGTTGCCCGGAAGAACCATGTCGCGGGTGCCGCCTTCACGGCGGAACTTAGGCTCGTCCATGCCATCCAGGGGGATACTCACCTCGCCGCCTTCCAGGACATCCTTGATGTCCCGGTCGTGCGAGGACTTCTTGACCGCACTCTGAACCAGCGCCTTCGCCCGACGCAGGAATCGCTGACGGTTCTCGAGAACTCTTACTGCCCGGATTCAGCCGCCGGTCGACGATGTGAATTGCCGCCACCTTCGCATCACCTCAGCCTGCCTGTTTTACACGCATATACCATTCGACGAGCCGGCGGACCTGACGCTCGGTGTAGCCGCGCGCCACCATCCGCGCGACGAAATCGTCGTGCTTCTTCTCGGTATCGCCGTCCTTTTTCGAGCCAAACGAAATCACCGGAAGCAGGTCTTCAACTTGCGAGAATATCCGCTTCTCGATCACCTCGCGAACTTTCTCGTAGCTGGTCCAGCTCGGGTTCTTGCCGCTGTTCTGGGCCCGGGACCGCAGCGAGAACTTAACGACCTCGTTGCGGAAGTCCTTCGGGTTGGCGATCCCTGCGGGCTTCTCGATCTTGGTCAATTCCTGATTGAGCAGATCGCGGTCGAGCAGCTGGCCGGTGTCGGGATCCTTGAAGTCCTGATCCTCGATCCAGGCATCGGCATAATCCACGTAGCGATCGAACAGGTTCTGACCATAGTCCGAATAGGATTCGAGATAGGCCTTCTGAATCTCGTTACCGACGAATTCGGCGTATCGCGGCGCAAGCTCGGCCTTGATGAATTCGAGGTAACGCTTTTCGGTTTCGTCAGGAAGCTGTTCGCGGCGGATCGCCTGCTCGAGCGCGTACATCAGGTGAACGGCATCCGCGCCGAGCTCTGACGTATCGTGGTTGAACGTTGCAGCGAGCACCTTGAAGGCAAAGCGGGTCGAGGCGCCGTCCATGCCTTCGTCGACACCGGCGGCGTCCTTGTATTCCTGAACGCTGCGGGCCTTCGGATCGGACTCCTTCAGGCTTTCGCCGTCATAGACCCGCATCTTTGCAAACACCGTGGAATTTTCGTGCCGGCGCAGGCGCGACATCACCGAGAAGCGCGCCATTGTCTCCAGCGTCGCCGGCGCGCAGGGCGCGGCTGAGAGTTCAGAGCCTGCGATGAGCTTCTCGTAGATCTTCTGTTCCTCAGTCACCCGCAGGCAATACGGAACCTTGATGACGCAGATGCGGTCGATGAAGGCTTCGTTGTTCTTGTTGCCCTTGAAGCTCTGCCACTCGGACTCGTTGGAGTGCGCGAGAACGATGCCGGTAAAGGGGATCGCGCCGATATTTTCGGTTCCGATATAGTTGCCTTCCTGCGTCGCCGTCAGCAACGGGTGCAGCATCTTGATCGGCGCCTTGAACATTTCGACGAATTCGAGGATGCCCTGGTTGGCGCGGTTCAAGCCGCCCGAATAGCTGTAGGCGTCGGGATCGTTCTGGGCGAAGGTTTCCAGCTTGCGGATGTCGACCTTGCCGACGAGCGAGGAGATGTCCTGGTTGTTTTCGTCGCCCGGCTCGGTCTTGGCGACCGCAATCTGCCGCAGCCGCGACGGCTGGATCTTCGCGACGCGGAATTGCGAGATATCGCCGCCGAACGCTTCGAGCCGCTTGTAGCACCACGGGCTCATCAGCCCGTTGAGGCGGCGGCGGGGAATGCCGTATTTTTCCTCGATCATCGGCCCCAGCGTTTCCGGGTCGAACAGGCTGAGCGGGCTTTCGAAAACGGGACTGAGTTCGTCACCGGCCTTCAAGACGTAGATCGGATGCACTTCCATCAACGCCTTGAGCCGCTCGGCAAGCGACGACTTGCCGCCGCCGACGGGCCCTAGCAGATAGAGAATCTGCTTGCGCTCTTCCAGGCCTTGCGCTGCGTGCCGGAAGAACCCGACGATGCGCTCGATCGTTTCCTCCATGCCGTAAAAGCCGGCGAAGGCAGGATAGGTGCGCATCGTGCGGTTCAAAAAAATACGGCCAAGGCGTGGGTCCCTGGCCGTGTCAATCATCTGAGGTTCGCCGATCGCAGCTAGCAGGCGTTCAGCCGCATTCGCATATTTTAACGGATCGCCTCGACACGATTCCAGATATTCCGCCATCGACATATCGCTCTGACTTCGCGCTTCGAAGGAGCGAGCGAACGCATTGAACAGAGAATCATTGTACATGAGTCAATCTCCCCATGGTCAGCTGTAAACGCTGGGCGCGCTGCCCAGGTTCCAACCGCGGCAGCGTCCCCCTTGATCGCGAATCACCAACAGCAGATATGCACATTGGACACGCGACCGACTCACTCGCGCAATGCAATAGTCGTGCTAAACAACTCGCCGCCGCGAAAATGTGATGGAATTCGCGCAACATGTAACCGGACTGCAACATGCGACATCCGGATAAGTACTGGTTTGTCAGGTACATGAACGAGTTTTCTCAATCTTCGCTTGGCTGAGAGTTCGCGGCATCAATGCCAGGAGAGCCGGTCCAAGAGGCCACACTTGGCGGCCGCTCAACTCATCGAGCGGTCTTTCCACTCATAGATAACGATCGGGAATCCAGATCGCTACGACCTGCGTCACCTTGGCAAACTCATTTCTCGGTGAGGTGCGGTTCGACGAAATCGGACGCGCACATGCGATCTCGCGCGCTTGCGTCTCGCGCCGCGACACATGACATTCGCGTTCGCATCGGCATGGACGCCATGTCAGCGACGTCCATTAACGCTTCGATAAGACTTCGCACACGGCGAACCAACATCAGGAGTGCCGTGTGAAGACCTCGCTCAATACTTTTGGCCTAGTCCTGGCAGCCAAGCCATCGGTACCACCCCCTTTGGCGTGCGACGTAACAGCGGGGCTCGGATGCTGGCGCGCCCCGCTCTGAATCACCCCCCAAATTGGACACCCGCGAGGCTTTATTGTGCAAGGCACAATGCGGGGCAAAAGTGCGTGTCGCGAATGGGCCATCATCTGCCTATTTTTTGGGCAAATATTGCCACAGCGCGCCATCGACGCGGGGTGTGAAACCGGTGCCCGGCGGCCAACAGGTACGCTTGTTGACCCCAGCTCCAGCGGCGAACAAGTCCTCATGCCTCCAGCCATTGCCTGAAATTGAACGCGGCTCCGGCCACCTGCGACCAACCCAACAGATCGAGCCCACAACCTTGCCCTGGCCGCGCCTGGCGCTGCATCGGTTTGCCGCACGGAAGATCGATGTGCCGCGTATTTCAGGAACGATCATGAAGCGTATCTCCCGGTTTGCCCTGACTATCGCGGCTTCGGCTGCCGCGGCCTCTCTCGCCGGTATCGGACCGAGCCACGCTCAGGAAACCATCGACAAGACCAAGGCGACGGCCTTTGACAACAGGATGTTCGCCGGTCCCCTCGGCCAGAAGACCTATGCCTGCTTCGTGCGCCGCTATGATTCCCGCCATCTGGCGCAGCATCCGAAGCAGAAAGTCAGCGCCATGAAGCTGCTTGTGACGGCGGAAAATCCGCCGGAAGAGAACACCACCAATTACTCGTTTCGCCTCGGCGTCCAATATCGCCACCGAGCGGGCAAATTCGACTCCAGCGGCTACTGCAACCACGTCGTCGCCGAAGACAAGGGCAACGAGACCCGCCTCGGCTGCGGCGTCGATTGCGAAGGCGGCGGCATCGACGTCGCGATGAAAGACGACCAATCCGCAATCGTCCGGCTGGAGCGGATCAGAATATGGGAGCGCAACAAGCCCGATGACGAAGCCAGCGATGCCTTGCTGGCCGACGCCGACGACAAGGTTTTCCGCGTGGATCGCGCCGATGTGCGCCAATGTGCCGAACTCGTGACCGACCGCCAGGAACTTGCGGCGATCAGGCACAAGTAACGGGCTTCAAGGCCAAGAGTTGGAGGACGCCATGCATCGACGCAGCATCTTGTGGGCCGCAGCATCAGCATTTGGTGCTGCCCTTGCGGCCTCCCGTGCCAGCGCAGCCACCGAGGCGCCATCGCCAGCAAAGCTGAAAGTGGTCTATCACCTCTCTGACCTCGACAAGGTCAGCTTTGTGGTTGGCAATATCCAGAACCATCTCGATGGTGTCGGAGGCCCAAATAATGTCACCATTGCGCTGGTCGTGCACGGCCAGGCGCTGCGGGCGTTCCATGCGGCCTCCGCAAACCCCGATCTTTCCAAGCATGTCGGCCAGTTCTCCAAGGCCGGCCTTGAACTCGCCGCCTGCGGCAACACCATGAAGTCGCAGAAAGTCGGCCTCGCCGATCTGCTGCCGGGTTTCATTGCGGCCGACAGAGGCGGCGTGGTCCGGATCGCCGAACTGCAATCGCAGGGCTATCTCTATCTGCGGCCCTGATCGCGGCGCCCAGTATCATCACAAATTTGTGCGAGACTTCAGCCATTCCGCGGGGTCATATCTCCGGGGATCGAACTGATATGAATGGCGTTGTTCTTGGGCAAGCCATAATCCGCTCGGCAGCCTTCCGCCACGTGTTGACATTCCCGCCTCGCGCCCGAAAGCTGCCGGATAACCCGCAAAACCGACCGACCGGACAGAACAGGCAATCATGAATCCCGTCAAAGCACTCGAAAACCATGGTCAGGCCGTCTGGCTGGATTTCCTCGCCCGCGGCTTTGTCGCCGAGGGCGACCTCCAGAAGCTGATCGATACCGACGGTGTCAAAGGCGTGACATCGAACCCCTCGATCTTCGAAAAAGCCATCGGCAGTTCGGATGAGTATGACGGCGCGATCGGCCAGGCGCTGAAAAAGGGCGATCGCCCGGTCGCCGACCTGTTCGAGCACCTTGCCGTCGAAGACATCCAGCACGCCGCCGATGTGTTGCGGCCGGTTTACGACCAGTTGAACGGCGATGACGGCTTTGTCAGCCTCGAAGTCTCGCCCTATCTGGCGATGGATACCAGGGGAACCATCGCCGAGGCCGAACGGCTCTGGAAAGACGTCAAGCGCAAGAATTTGATGGTGAAGGTGCCGGCAACGCCGGAAGGCCTGCCCGCGATCGAGCATTTGATCGGCGAAGGCATCAGCATCAACATCACGCTGTTGTTCTCGCAAGCAGTCTATCGCCAGGTCGCGGAGGCCTATCTCGCGGGGCTGGAGAAATATGTCGCCAAGGGCGGCGATCCCGGCCATGTCGCCAGCGTCGCCAGCTTCTTCGTCAGCCGGATCGATACGGCCGTCGACAAGCAACTCGATGAGAGGATCGCAAAGGCCAACGATCCGAGCGAAAAGGAACGCCTGCGCGCGCTCAAAGGCAAGGTGGCGATCGCCAACGCCAAGATGGCTTACCACGACTACAAGCACCTGTTTTCGGGCGCGCGCTGGGACAAGCTCAATGCCAAGGGTGCAAAACCGCAGCGGCTATTGTGGGCGTCTACCGGCACCAAGAACAAAGACTACAGCGACGTGCTCTATGTCGAGGAATTGATCGGCCCGAACACAATCAACACCGTGCCGCCGGCAACCCTCGATGCGTTCCGCGATCATGGCAAACCGCGCAACAGCCTCGAGGAAAATATCGAGGACGGGCGGCACGTGCTGGAAGAACTCGAGAAATCCGGCATCTCGCTCGATGCGATCACGGCGGAACTGGTCAAGGAGGGCGTCAAGCAATTCGCCGACGCCGCCGATAAGCTCTACGGCGCGGTCGCGCACAAGCGTGTGGCCTCACTCGGCGGCGGGATCGACCGGCAGCAACTGGCGCTCGGCGACGGCATCAGGAAGGCGGTGGAGAAAAGCACCGAAGACTGGCGCGCCGCGGCAAATATCCGTCGCTTGTGGCAGAAGGACAAGTCGGTCTGGAGCAATGACGACGAGAACAAATGGCTGGGCTGGTTGAACAGCCCTGCTGCCGCCGATGTCGCGGACTACGAGGATTTTGCCCGGCGGGTGAAGGGACAGAATTTTACCGACGCCGTGGTGCTCGGCATGGGCGGATCGAGCCTGGGTCCGGAAGTGCTGGCGGAGACATTCGCGAAGAAATCCGGCTTCCCGAAACTGCACGTGCTGGATTCCACCGACCCTGCGCAGGTCCGCGCGATGGAAGCATCGGTCGACCTCGCAAAGACCCTGTTTATCGTCTCCAGTAAATCCGGCGGCACCACCGAGCCGAACGTGATGAAGGACTATTTCTTCGATCGCGTCTCCAGGACTATCGGCGCCGACAAGGCCGGGCACCGTTTCATCGCCGTGACCGATCCCGGCTCGTCGCTGGAGAAGGTCGCGACCAAACAGGGCTTTGCGCGTATCTTCTACGGCGATCCCACGATCGGCGGCCGCTACTCGGTGCTGTCGCCTTTTGGACTGGTGCCGGCTGCGGCCGCGGGCGTCGATGTCCGCAGCCTGATCAAGCATACGCTCGCGATGGTGCGCTCCTGCGGCGCCGACGTGCCGCCGCATGAAAATCCGGGCGTTCAGCTTGGACTTGCGCTCGGCCTCGCCGGGCTCGAAGGCCGCGACAAGGTGACGATCACATCATCGAAAAAGATTTCCGATTTCGGCGCCTGGGCCGAGCAACTGATCGCGGAGTCGACCGGCAAGGACGGCAAGGGCCTGATCCCGATCGATGGCGAGCCGCTCGGCGATCCCTCGGTTTATGGTAACGACCGCTTCTTCATCGATATCCGGACCGAGAGCGAAAACGACGCTAATCATGACGGCAAACTCGCCGCACTTGAGGCGGCCGGGCATCCCGTGGTCCGCATCGTCATGAAATCGATCGACCACATCGGCCAGGAATTCTTCCGCTTCGAAATGGCGACCGCGGTGGCGGGTGCGGTTCTCGGCATCAACCCGTTCAATCAGCCCGATGTCGAGGCCGCGAAGATCAAGACGCGCGGGCTGACCGCGGCCTTCGAGAAGGCGGGTTCATTGCCGGCGGAGACGCCGGTGATTGCCACTGAAGAAGCCGAAATCTACACCGATGAAGCCAATGCGGCCGCGCTGCGCAAGGCCGGCGCCGACGGCAGCCTCGGATCCTGGATCAAGGCGCATCTCTCGCGCCCCGGCAACGGCGACTATTTCGCGCTGCTGGCCTACATCGCGCGCGACAGCGGCTCGATCGACACGCTGCAGAAGATGCGGCTCGCGGTGCGCGACAGCCGCCACGTCGCAACCTGCGCTGAATTCGGCCCGCGCTTCCTGCATTCGACCGGCCAGGCCTACAAGGGCGGCCCCGACAGCGGCGTGTTCCTGCAAATCACCGCCGATGACGCCCAGGACCTGCCGGTGCCGGGTCAGAAGGCCAGTTTCGGCATCGTCAAGGCAGCCCAAGCGCGCGGTGATTTCGATGTGCTGACCGAACGCGGCCGGCGTGCGCTGCGTGTCCACCTCAAAGGCGATCTCAAGCCGGCGCTTGCCGCGCTGGACGCCGCGATATCCGAAGCGCTCAACTAGGGAATTCAGGGAATGCAGCTTGGCATGATCGGCCTCGGCCGGATGGGCGGCAACATCGTCCGAAGGCTGATGAGGAACGGCCACACAGCCGTAGTCTATGACAAGGATTCCAAAGCGGTCGCGGCACTCGCTGCCGGGGGCGCAGCCGGCGCTGAAACGCTGGAAGACTTCGTGGCGAAATTGGAAAAACCTCGCACCGCCTGGGTAATGCTGCCGGCCGGCAGGATCACGGAAGCCACCATCGAGGCTCTGTCAAAGCTGATGCAGCCTGGCGACGTCATCATCGATGGCGGCAACACGTTCTGGCAGGACGACGTCCGCCGCGGCAAGGCGTTGAAGGAACGGGGGCTGCATTACATGGACGTCGGCACCAGCGGCGGCGTCTGGGGCATCGAGCGCGGTTATTGCATGATGATCGGCGGCGACAAGGCCGCGGTCGACCGGCTCGATCCGATCTTCGCGACACTGGCGCCGGGGATCGGCGACATTCCGCGCACCGGCGGCCGGGAGGGGCGCGATGTCAGGATCGAGCAGGGTTATATCCATGCAGGCCCCGTCGGGGCCGGACACTTCGTCAAGATGATCCATAACGGCATCGAATATGGTTTGATGCAGGCTTATGCCGAGGGTTTTGATATTCTGAAGAATGCCAACATCGAGGCGCTGCCGGCGGAGCACCGTTTCGACCTCGACATCGCCGACATCGCCGAAGTGTGGCGGCGTGGCAGCGTAATCCCTTCCTGGCTCCTGGACCTCACCGCCTCAGCCCTCGCGGAGAATCAGACGCTGGATAATTATTCCGGCTTTGTCGAAGATTCCGGCGAGGGCCGCTGGACCATCAATGCCGCGATCGACGAGGCCGTACCGGCCGAGGTGCTGACGGCCGCGCTCTATGCGCGCTTCCGCTCCCGCAAGGACCATACATTCGCGGAAAAAATTCTTTCCGCCATGCGCGCCGGTTTCGGTGGCCACAAAGAGCCGCCGAAGAAGCCGGGTTCAAAGGCGTAAATCCCATGGCGGTCGGCAGATTGGCGCAAAAGAAACCCGATCCCTGCTCCTTCGTCATTTTCGGCGTCACCGGCGATCTCGCGCATCGGTTGGTGATCCCTGCCCTCTATAATCTCGCGGCGGCCGATCTGCTGCCGGAGAACTACTGCGTCGTCGGCATTGCCCGCAAGGGCATGACGAGCAGCGAACTGCGCGACAGCCTGATGAAGGGCCTGCACCAGTTCGCCACCCGCCCCGTGGACGACGCCATCGCCAAGCGCCTGCTTTCGTGCGTCACCTCCATCGAGGCCGATCCCAGGGATCCAGCCTCGTTCGACGCGATGAGCAAACAGCTGGACGAACTCGAGGCCGTGCGGAAAACCGGCGGCAACCGCCTGTTCTACCTGGCGACGCCGCCAAGTGCGTTCCTGCCGATCGGCCACGAACTCGCCCGTACCGGCATGCTGGCCGAGAACGGCGCATGGCGGCGGCTGGTGGTCGAGAAACCGTTCGGGACCGACCTTGCCTCGGCAAGAACGCTGAACGGCGAACTCCTGAGGCTCGTCGAAGAGCATCAGATTTACCGGATCGATCATTATCTCGGCAAGGAAACCGTCCAGAACATCCTGGTGCTGCGCTTTGCCAACGGCATGTTCGAGCCGATCTGGAACCGCAACCACATCGACCACATTCAGATCACCGTCGACGAAAAGCTCGGCGTCGGCCATCGCGGCAGCTTCTACGACGCGACCGGCGCGCTGCGCGACATGGTGCCGAACCATTTGTTTCAACTGCTGTCGCTGGTCGCGATGGAGCCGCCGACGAAATTCGATGCGCATTCGGTGCGCTCGGAAAAGGCCGACGTACTGGCCGCGATCCAGACCCAGAGCGAGCAGGAGGCTCTGCATAACTCGGTGCGCGGACAATATCGGGCCGGCACGGTCGGCGACAGCGAGATCGAGGACTATCGCAGGACGAAAGACGTCAAGCCAACCAGCACCACGGAGACCTACGCCGCGCTGAAACTGACCATCGACAACTGGCGTTGGGCGGGCGTGCCGTTTTACCTGCGCACCGGCAAGGCGCTCGGTGTCAAGCGCACCGAGATCGCGATCAAGTTCAAGCAGGCGCCGTTCGCCATGTTCCGCGACACGCCGGTCGACCGGCTGTCGCAGAATTACCTGATCATCTCGACCGAACCGACCGAAGGCATCGCGCTGCAGTTCAACACCAAGGTGCCGGGCCCGACCATCAATATCGATGGTGTCGAGATGAAGTTCCGCTACAAGGATTACTTCAAGGCGGAGCCGTCCACCGGCTATGAGACGCTGATCTACGACTGCATGATCGGCGACAACATCCTGTTTCAGCGCGCCGACAGCGTCGAGGCCGGCTGGCGGGCGGTGCAGCCATTTCTCGACGCGTGGAAGAATGCCGGCGGCAAGGGGCTCAAGATCTATGAACCCGGCAGCGAAGGTCCCGAGGAAGCCAACGATCTCCTGGAGCGCGATGGCCGAAGCTGGCGAAAGTTGAGTTAGGATGACACCGAACGATCATCGCCACGTGATTTCCGTTGCCGATCCGGCCGCGATGGCCAATGCCGCGGCCGAGCGGATTGGCGCGCGGATATCGGAAAATGCCGGGCGCGTGGCGATCTGCCTGACCGGTGGATCGAGCCCAAGGCAGCTTTATCAGTTGCTCGCGACTGACGCCTGGCGGAGCCGGATTCCATGGGAGCGCGTGCACTGGTTCATCGGTGACGAACGTTTCGTGCCGCCCGACGACCCCCTCAACAACATGGCTGCCGCACGGGCGAACTTCCTGGACCGATGCGCGCCGGCGTCGAATATCCATCCGATCCCGACCAGTACCGCCAACCCCGCCGATCCCGATCGAAGCGCCGCGCTTTACGAACAGGAGTTGAAGTCGTTCTATGGCACGGATGCGCTGGACCCGGACCGGCCGCTGTTCGACCTGGTGTTGATGGGCGTCGGCCCCGACGGCCATACCGCGTCGCTGTTTCCCGGCGATCCGGCATTGGACCAGACCAGCCGCTGGGTGGTCGGCGTTCCCAAGGCAAATGTCGAACCCTTCGTCCCCCGGGTCACACTTACGCTGCCAGCGCTCGCTTCTTGCCGCGAAATGCTGTTTGAGGTCGCAGGCATCGAGAAGCGCGCGATCTTGACGCGCGTGCTCGCAGGCGAGAACCTGCCGGCGAACCGCGCGCGGTCCAACGGCGAGACGATCTGGCTGGTGGATCGGGCGGCGCTGCCGGAGAATTTTGGTGGGCGATGAGACAGTCCTTTGCGCGCTGGTGGTGATGGGCGTCTCAGGCTCCGGCAAGAGCACCATCGCCGACCGTCTCGCCGCACGGCTGGGCTGGCGTTACGTGGACGGTGACAGGTTTCATCCACCCGCCAATGTTGCGAAGATGAGCGCGGGCCAACCGCTCACCGATGAGGACCGCTGGCCCTGGCTGCAGGCGATTGCCGACGAGATCGACCGCGCCCGCGAGGCAAGCCAACGCGCTGTCGTCGCCTGCTCGGCGCTGAAGCGCGCCTATCGCGACATCCTCGTGCATGGACGCGATGACGTCCGCATCGTGTTTCTCAGCGGCTCGCAGGAGCTGATCGCGGACCGGCTCGCCGCACGCAAGGGGCATTTCATGCCGCCGGGTCTGCTCGCCAGCCAGTTCAAGACACTTGAGCCGCCGCAGCCGTGCGAACGGCCCATCACCGTGTCGATCGACGCTTCCGTCGAGACCATCGTCGACGACATCATCCGCCAACTGAACCTGGTTCCTCAATGACCCGCATTGCACTCGTTGTTTCCGACGTCGATGGCACGCTGTTGACCAAGGACAAGACCCTCACCGATGGCGCGAAGCGCGCCGCGCGCGCGCTTCATGCGGCCGGCATCGGATTCACGATCGTTTCCAGCCGGCCAACGATCGGGATGGGCTTTCTGATCGAGCCGCTGGCGATTACGCTACCGATTGGCGCGTTCAATGGCAGCGCGATCGTCGATGCGCAATTGAAACCGATCGAGCAGCATCTGATCGCGCCTGAAGTCGCGCAGCGCAGCCTCGACATGCTCAACCAATTCGGCGTCGATATCTGGTTGTTCACCAACGACCGTTGGTACACGCACAATCCGGACGGCGAATACGTCCCGCACGAGAAGCGGGCAATCAAGGCCGATCCGACCATCATCGCGGACTTCACCCCGTATTTGCACCATGCCTGCAAGATCGTCGGCGCCAGTTCCGACGCGGCTTTGTTGGCGCGATGCGAAGCGGCGATGCAGCAGGCGGTGGGCCGCGAGGCGACCGCGGTCCGATCGCAAACCTATTACCTCGACGTCACGCCGGCGGGCCATGACAAGGGCACGTTCGTCGCGGCCATGGCGAAACGGCTGGGCATTCCAACCGATGCCGTCGCCACCATCGGCGACATGCAGAACGATCTGGCGATGTTCGCCACAAGCGGCATCTCCCTGGCCATGGGCAACGCGACCGACGACGTCAAGAAACACGCGACCCATGTGACCGATACCAACGAGCGCGACGGCTTTGCCCGCGCCGTCGAGACCATTTTGAAACTCGGCTAGCCCGGGCCGGCTGCGCCGCGCCCCGATATCAAGCCGCCGTGGAGGATAAATCGAGAATTCCTCCAATTCTTTGCCTGCCAAATCCTCTTCACTGGCACCCCGCCTTGTTCGGCGGTTGCCGGTCTTCACACCATCCCCGACCTCCATCGGGTGTAAACCGGCAAGCGCGGGCCGGCATCCATCCGAAGGCAGGCCCCCAGCCCAGCCTGCAACGGCCAAGGATCGGTGCCGGCTCGCGTGACCTTGCCCTCGGGCGTACGGCTATTTCGACCGCTGCATCGCCGGCTTCTCGGTCGACTTCTTGGCGACGCTGAGGTTATGCGCGGTGTTGATCAGCGCTATATGGGTCAGCGCCTGCGGGAAATTGCCGGTCTGGCGGCCTTCCCCGGTATCGAATTCCTCTGCCAACAGGCCGAGATCGTTGGCGATCGCGACTACCCGGCCGAACAGCGCCTGGGCCTTGTCAAACTCACCCGTCAGCACATAGGCATCGGCGAGCCAGAGGCTGCAGGCCAGAAACGCGCCTTCGATCGGCTGTTGCTCGCCTGAGACCTCGCGCGGATCGTGCCGCAGCACAAAGCCATCCCGCATCAGGTGCTGTTCGATCGCTCGCAACGTTCCGCGCACACGGGAATCCGACGGTTCAAGGAACCCCACCGATGGCAGCAACAGGATGCTGGCATCAAGCAGTTTCGAGCCGTAGGACTCGACGAACGAATTCAGCTCGCGGTCAAAACCCCTTGCGCAGACATCGCGATGGATGGTGTCGCGCAATGACCGCCACTTTTCCAGCGGAGCCTTGAAGCCGAACTTCTCGGCGCTCTTGATGCCGCGGTCGAACGCGACCCAGGTCATCACTTTCGATGAAACATAGTGTTTGCCCTCGCCGCGGCGCTCCCAGATGCCGTGATCGGGCTGGTCCCACTGTTCGGCGAGGTGTTGCAGAACGGTGCACTCCAGCGCCCAGCTTCCTTCATCGAGCTTGAGCTGGGCCACGCGCGACTGGTGAAAGGCGTCGATCAACTCGCCATAGACGTCGAGTTGCAGCTGCGCGTGCGCGGCGTTACCGACCCGGACCGGCTGCGCGCCTTCGTAGCCGGGCAGCCAAGCCGCCTCCCATTCCAGGAGCCGCCGCTCGCCCATGATGCCATACATGATCTGCATGTTGGCCGGCGATCCCGCCACCGCGCGCAACAGCCAATTGTGCCAGGCGGCGGCTTCTTCGGTATAGCCCGAGTTCATCAGCGCCAGCAGCGTGAACGTCGCGTCGCGCAGCCAGCAGAAGCGATAGTCCCAGTTGCGTGCCCCGCCGAGTTTTTCCGGCAGCGAGGTGGTGGGTGCTGCGACAATGCCGCCGGTCGGCTCATAGGTCAGCGCCTTCAGCGTGATCAGCGAGCGCATCACGAGATCGCGATGCTCGCCTTCGTAGGTACAGCGGCTGCACCATTCGTTCCAGAACGCTTCGGTTTCCTGCAGAGCGAGCGCGGGGTCGATCGGTGCCGGCACCGGCAAATGCGAAGGCCCGTAGGTGAGAACGAAGGGCACGGTTTCGCCCTCGCCGACCTCGAAATCGGCCACCGTGGTCAGCTCCTCGCCGCGAGTCTCGACCGGCGTTCGCAGCACGGTCATATCAGGTCCGCAAATCGCCAGCAGTCCCGAACCATCCTTGTTCTTCTTGACCCAGGGAACATCCGTGCCGAAGCCGAAGCGGATCACCAATTGCATCCGCAGCTTCACCCGGCCGCTGATGCCACGCACCAGCCGCACCACGTCGGACGCATTGCCGCGCGGCGGCATGAAATCGATCAGGTCGACCAGGCCATCAGCGGTCTCAAACCGCGTCTCCATGATCAGCGTGTTGTCGCGGTAGCGGCGCGATGTCCTGGTGATTTCCTCCGCTGGCGCGATCAACCAGCGGCCATGCCCGTGGGTACCGAGCAGCGCCGCAAAGCAGGCGTCGGAATCGAACGCCGGCCAGCACAGCCAGTCGATCGATCCGTCGCGTCCGACCAGGGCCGCCGTCTCGCAATCGCCGATCAGTCCGTAGTCTTCTATCCTGCACGACACGGCATGTGACCGCCTGATCAATCCGAAGCGCGTGACCGCTCGCGCGTCGCGGCCTTCAGCGCAGCGACGTCGATCTTCGACGCGATCTGCTCGAGCGGGACCGGAAGCCGGCGCCGCCAGTTCGGATGTTCGTCGATGGTGCCGGGGATGTTGGGCTGATCCACCACGCCCAGCAAGTCCTCCAGCGCGATGGCAAGCAGCCGGGATTTGGTCCGCGCGAGGAATTTTGTAACCGAATAGAAATCGTGGCTGTCGATAGAATTATGGCGCAGCACATCATCCAGCATGGCAAGCGCGTGCCAGCGCGCATCATCGCTTTCGCCGGGATCGATGCCGAGCGCCCGCTTGGTCTTCAGATCGCCGAACGAACGCCAGCCGGCATAGGTCGACAGATCGTGGGTGTTGAAGGTGACGAGCGCGTTCGCCATGTAATGATCGATGCTTTTGAACGGACCGTGGTCGTAGCGTTCGAACATCATCACCAGATAGGACCAGATGCCCCAATCGGCGATCTGTTCCCGAAATCCTTCCGGCACGGTGCCGAGGTCTTCGCCAATTACGACGCAGCGGTTGGCGATGCTTTCCTGGGCGGTCACCGCCAGCAGCGCCTCGAACGGCATTTGTACATAGACGCCGTCGGCGGCGCCAAATCCTTGCGGCACCAGATAAAGCCGCTTCAACCCCAGCACGTGGTCGAGCCGGATCGCGCCGGCGTGCCGCATCGAGGCGCGCAGCATTTCGCGGTAGGGCTCGAAGGATTTCAGTTCCAGCCCGGTGGCGTTGAAGCCGGCGAGGCCCCAGCTCTGGCCGGCGGTGTTGAGCGGATCCGGCGGCGCGCCGACACCGAGATGGCGCGAGATCGCGGCCTGTTCGTTCCAGGCATCGAAACCGTCGGATTGCACGCCGACGGCGACGTCGAGATAAAGTCCGACCTTCATGCCGAGCCGGTGCGCACGATCATTGGCCGCCGCCAATTGCCGGTCGGCGGTCCATTGCACGAATTCGACAAATTCGATCTCGGCCGCATCCGCGCCCTTGCGCAATTGCACGCATTTGGCGTCATTCGGTTGCCGCCACGGCTCCGGCCATTCCCACCACGGCGTGTTGAACTTATGTCGCAGCGTCTCGAAGCAGGCGAAGCGCAGGAGCAACGACGCGCGCTGGCTGCGGAATTTTTCAAATTCCAGCCTGCGCCCTTGTGTCGCATCGGCCCTGAAGGCGTCGAATGCCGATCGGAGCGCGCGCCATTTCAGACCGGCGACGGCCACGTAATCGAGGACCTCACCTGCCCTCGCTTGCGCCAGCGCATCCCGCGTCCCGGCGTCGAGGCGAAACTCCGGAATCTTCTCGACATCGACATAGAGCGGGTTGAGAAACAGCCGGCTGTTCGGTGAATAGGGGCTGCAATCGCCGCGGCGATCGTCGAACAGCGCGTGCAGCGGATTGAGGCCGACGCCGTCGGCGCCCAGATGGTGCGCCAGTTCGATCAAGCCTTCGAGGTCGGTGAAATCGCCGATCCCCCAGTTGCGCGCCGAACGGACGCTGTAGAGCTGGACCGCGAGCAGCCAGCAGCGGTCGAAATCGTCGCCGAAGGCGCGTTCCGGCGCCGATATCAGCGGGACGTCCTCGGTGATCGACGAGGCATCTTGCAGCTGGAGCCGGTGGACGCCCAATGGCAGATCCTGCGGCAACGCGATGACGCGGGTAGAGGTCTCGCCTGCCGCGATAAGCTTAGGACCAGCCACGATTTTCCATCGGACCGGAAGCCTCGCCGACGATGAGAGTTTGGTCCGCGCTGGCCGCCCGGACCGGACCACGGCCGGGCCCCCGATGAACGGCCCCGGGGTCTGCGGCGGCAAGGCATCGAGGATAATTTTAAGCGCAGCGGCATCCGTCACACGGCGGTGACCCTGACCGTCCAGGAATTCGGTCTGAATTCCCTGGCGTTTTGCTTGAGCGAAAAGGTCCATTGGGCACGCGGTTTGCACACTAACGTGTTGGAGACGTCGTGAAAATGTCCAAATACAGGAAGGGGATAGACGGTATCTAACGCTCTAGCCGGCTCCGGGTTCCAGGGGAACCATTGCCCGCCGAGCGGCTTCTTACATATGTCCGGAACGTCTCCTTTTCCGCAAATGAAAACGGGGGCGTCATTTCCATGGCGATGGCATCACCGTGAACAGAAAAGCCCAAACCGGCGAAAGCTCCAAGGCCGGCGTTTCCCTCCGTTTCGATGCTGCTTATCCGCTCAACAACGGCGGCAGCTTTGCGACGGATGCAAGGGAGGTGCCAGCCGTCGAGACGGTCGACGATGAGCTTTGGTACAAGGATGCCATCATCTATCAGCTCCACGTCAAGGCCTTCGCCGACAGCAACAATGACGGCATCGGCGATTTCGCAGGCCTGACCGAGAAGCTCGACTATCTGCAGGATCTTGGCGTCACCACGCTGTGGCTGTTGCCGTTCTATCCCTCTCCGGGCCGCGACGACGGCTACGACATCGCCGACTATGGCGACATCAATCCCGATTTCGGGACGATGAAGGATTTCAAGCGCTTCATCCAGGAAGCCAGGAAGCGCGGGCTGCGCGTCATTACCGAACTCGTCATCAATCACACATCCGACCAGCACGACTGGTTCAAGCGCGCTCGTCGCAGCGATCCGAAGTCGAGCGCCCGCAACTGGTATGTCTGGAGCGACACCGACCAGAAATATCAAGGCACCCGGATCATCTTCACCGATACGGAGAAGTCGAACTGGACCTGGGATCCGGAAGCCGGCCAGTTCTACTGGCACCGCTTCTTCTCGCATCAACCGGATCTCAATTTCGACAATCCGCGCGTGGTGAGCGCGCTGGTGCAGGTGATGAAGCGCTGGCTCGATACCGGCGTCGACGGTTTCCGCCTCGACGCCATCCCTTATCTATGCGAGCGCGACGGCACCAACAACGAGAACCTGCCCGAGACCCACGCCATCATCAAAAGGCTGCGCAGCGAACTCGACGCCTACGCCAAAGGCAAGGTGTTGCTGGCCGAAGCCAATCAGTGGCCCGAGGACGTGCAGGAATATTTCGGCCGTGGCGACGAATGCCAAATGGCGTACCATTTCCCGCTGATGCCGCGCATCTACATGGCGATCGCGCAGGAAGACCGCTTTCCGATCACCGATATCCTGCGGCAGACCCCTGACATCCCAAGCAACTGCCAATGGGCGCTGTTCCTGCGCAATCACGACGAGCTGACGCTGGAAATGGTCACCGACGTCGAGCGCGACTATTTGTGGTCGACCTATGCCAACGACCCCCGCGCGCGCATCAATGTCGGCATCCGCCGGCGGCTGGCGCCGCTCATGGACAACGACCGGCGCAAGATCGAGCTGATGAACTCGCTGCTGCTGTCGTTTCCCGGCACGCCGATCATCTATTACGGCGACGAAATCGGCATGGGCGACAACATCTATCTCGGCGACCGCAACGGCGTGCGCACGCCGATGCAATGGACGCCGGACCGCAATGGCGGCTTTTCCCGCGCCGACCCGGCACGACTTTACGCGCCGACCATCATGGACCCCATCTACGGCTACGAGTCCGTCAATGTCGAGGCGCAGTCGCGCAGCCTGTCGTCGCTGCTCAGCGCCACCAAACGGCTGATCGCGGTCCGCAAATCGACCCTCGCCTTCGGGCGCGGCACCATGACGTTCATTCGCCCGGAGAACCGTTCGGTGCTGTGCTATGTGCGCCAGTATCAGGACGAGGCCATTCTCTGCGTCGCCAACCTGTCGCGATCGGCGCAGGCGACCGAACTCGACCTCTCCGCGTGGAAGGACCGCATCCCGCTGGAGATGCTCGGCCGCACACGCTTCCCGGCAATCGGCGAATTGCCCTACATGATCACACTCGCTCCATACGGCTTCTACTGGTTCGAGTTGCAGGAGCGCGACAAGTCGGCGCCGGTGGTGACACGGGCCGTGCCTGAATTTGAGACGCTGGTCGTTCCGCTGGGTGCTACCTGGGTATCGTTGGCACGCGAACGCGGTGTATTCGAACGCGAAGTCCTGCCGGGGCATCTGGCACGAACGCGCTGGTATCCGGAGCGATCGGCCAAGGCGATCCAGCCGACGCTGACCTCGGCCGTTCCGTTCTGCGACATCGGCGACAACAAGCCCTGGCTTGCTTTCTTCAAGACGACGCAGCGCAGTGTCACCACGCGCTACGTCCTGCCACTGCAGATCGAATGGGTGCGGTTCGACCGCGAGCGCTATAATCCGCGGGCGCTCGCAGCCGTCCGTCAGGGTGCCCGCGAAGGAACGTTGCTCGACGTCGCCACCGATCAGATCTTCATCGCGCTGTTGCTGCGAAACTTGCGGGAGTTGCTCACCGTCGATGAAAGCGAACAGGGTTTGCAGCTGGAATTCCGGCCGACCAGCCGCTTCTCCGACAAGCCGATCCGGCAGCCCGAACATATTCGCACGATCGAGTCCGAGCGGGCGCACAGCACCGCACTGGTGGATAACGACTACGTCGCAAAAATCTACCGGACGCTGGAGCCTGGCATCAAGCCCGAGATCGAGATGGGACGTTTCCTGACCGAGGTCGCGGGCTTCGCCAACGCGCCGGCGCTGCTTGGCAGCATCGAACTGGTCGAAGGCGATGAGCGAAGTGCAATCGGAGTCCTCCATGCTTTTGTCGCCAATCAGGGCGATGCCTGGACGGTGACCGCCTCCTATCTCGATCGCTTCGTCGACGAACAGCGTTTGCTGGCGGCTAGCGAAGCGGCCAGGGAAAGCGAGGATCAGGTCTCCTATCTGCGCTACATGTCGCAGGCCGGACGGCGCGTCGCCGAGATGCATCTCGCGCTGGCGGGCAACAAGGATCTCCCCGAATTCGCACCGGAGCCGATCAGGCGCGAGGATACCCAGCGCTGGACCGATGACATCCTGGTCCGTTCCGAGCGCATCCTCGACGCGCTGAAGCAACGTCGCGACACGCTGAAAGAGGCCGATCGTCCGCTGGCCGATCAATTGCTGGCGCTGCAATCGACCCTGCCGGATCGCCTGAGGGCTCTGCTGCCGCGAAAGGCCGACGGGCTCAATATCCGTCATCACGGCGACTTCCATCTCGGCCAGATGTTGATCGTCAAGGACGACATCTTCATCGTCGATTTCGACGGCGAGCCGCGGCGTCCTATCGCCGAACGCCGGCGCAAGGCGCCTGCGGCCCGCGACGTCGCCAGCCTGATTCGCTCGATCGATTATTCGACGACCGCGGCGCTTGAGCGCGCGCTGAAAGTGGCGGCCCACGATGAGCAGGGCAGGCTCGCCATGGCCCTCGCCGAGTGGCGCGACCGGGCCGTGGCCGCATTCCTGGCGGCCTATCGCGAAACCATGGTTAACCAACGCCTGTGGCCGGCCGGCCCTGACGCCGCTGAAGGGATATTGAACTTCTTCCTGCTTGAGAAGGCGTGCTACGAGATTGAATATGAACTGTCCTACCGGCCGGATTGGCTGCGCGTGCCATTAACCGGAATGATTCGAATTTTGTCGCAACAATCCCTTGAGGCCTCATGACCAAGCTTCCCGCCGAGGCCTATGCGATCATCGAAGGCCGGCACACCGATCCCTTCCATTATCTCGGTCTCCATACCGAAGGGGACCACAAGGTGGTGCGCGCATTCCTGCCGGAAGCCTCCAATGTCGAGGCGATCGGTGAACACGGCGAACGCGCGCCGCTGGTGCGGATTCATGACGCCGGCCTGTTCGCGGGCGCGCTCCCGAACGGCTCCACGCGCTACCAGTTGCGCGCCCGCTTCGGCGACAAATTGGTCGAACTCGACGACCCCTACCGCTTTCCGCCGGTCCTGAGCGACTTCGACCTCTATCTGCTCGGCGAAGGCACCCATCAGCACATCTACGACAAGCTCGGTGCCCATCCGATGACGCTGGAGGGCGTCGAGGGCGTCGCGTTCGTGGTGCTGGCGCCGAACGCCCGCGGCGTCAGCGTGGTCGGCGATTTCAATTACTGGAACCCGCGGCGGCATCCGATGCGGGTGCGTGGCGTCGGCTATTGGGAGTTGTTCATCCCCCACGCCCGCGTCGGCGACCACTACAAGTTCGACATCATCGAACCCAACGGGCAGCATCTGCCGTTGAAATCCGATCCGGTCGCCTTCGCCACGGAAGTTCGCCCCAAATCCGCTTCGATTGTTTTCGACCAGGAAGAATTGCCGCGGCCGCGCCCGGCGCCGGCCGGCATGAATGCTCTGAGCGCGCCGATATCGATCTATGAAGTCCATCTCGGTTCATGGCGACGCAAGGGCAGCAATGAATGGCTGACCTACCGTGAACTCGCCGAGCAGCTTCCGGCCTATGTGCGCGATCTCGGCTTCACCCATGTCGAATTTCTTCCCGTCAGCGAGCATCCGTTCGACGGTTCATGGGGCTATCAGCCGACCGGCCTGTTCGCGCCGACGAGCCGGTTCGGCACACCGGAGGATTTTGCGGCCCTGGTCGATGCCTGCCATCGCGAGGGCGTCGCGGTGCTGCTGGATTGGGTGCCCGGACACTTCCCGGACGATCCCCACGGCCTCAGCCATTTCGACGGCACCGCGCTGTATGAACACGCCAACCCCTTGCAGGGCCGCCACCTCGACTGGGGCACGCTGATCTACAATTACGGCCGCACCGAAGTGGTCAATTTCCTGGTGTCGAACGCGCTGTTCTGGCTTGAGCGCTACGCCATCGACGGCCTGCGCGTGGATGCGGTCGCCTCGATGCTCTATCTCGACTACAGCCGGCCCCCGGGCGAGTGGGTTCCGAACCGGTTTGGTGGGCGGGAAAATCTCGAAGCGATCGCATTCCTGCGCCGTTTCAACACCGAAGTATTCGGACAATATCCAGAGGCCACCACGGCGGCGGAAGAATCCACTGCATGGCCGCAAGTGTCAGGCCCGGTCGAATATGGCGGCCTCGGCTTCGGCTACAAATGGAATATGGGCTGGATGCACGACACGCTGAAATATATCGGCAAGGACCCCATCCACCGCAAATACCATCACGGCGATATCCTGTTCGGCCTGCATTACGCGTTTTCGGAAAACTTCATCCTGCCGCTGTCGCACGACGAGGTCGTCCACGGCAAACGCTCGATCCTGGGCCGGATGCCCGGCGACGATTGGCAGCGCTTTGCGAATCTACGCGCCTATTACAGCTTCATGTTCGGCCACCCCGGCAAGAAGCTGATGTTCATGGGCTGCGAGTTCGGCCAGGAGCGCGAGTGGAATCACGATTTTTCGCTGGACTGGCACCTGCTGCAGCAGCCGAGGCATGTCGGCGTCCAGTCATTGATCGGCGATCTCAACCATCTTTATCGCACGGTCCCGGCGCTGCACGAGATGGACTGCAGCCAGGCGGGCTTCGAATGGGTCATCACCCACGATTCCAATGCCAATGTTTTCGCATGGGTCCGCAAAGGCAACGACGCGCGGGCGCGTTGTCTCGTGGTCGTGAATTTCTCGCCGAACGTTTATTACAACTACCGCGTCCGGGTGCCGTTTGCCGGCAAGTGGAAAGAAGTGTTGAATTCGGACTCCGCGTATTATGGCGGCGGCAATGTCGGTAATGTCGGTGAAGTCCGAACGCTGGAGGGCGCCATTCCCGAACTCAACCTCACCATTCCACCGCTGGCCGCGATCTTTCTCGTACCGGAAAGCTGACGCATGCGACTGACCGCGGGAAGCTCCGCGCGCCTCGGTGCAAGCTGGGACGGCAGGGGCACCAACTTTGCGTTGTTCTCGGCCAACGCCGAAAAGGTGGAGCTTTGCCTGTTCGACAGCCAGGGCCGCCGCGAGCTCGAGCGCATCCAATTGCCCGAACGCACGGAGGACGTCTGGCACGGCTATCTCAACGACGTCTCGCCCGGCCAGCTCTATGGTTATCGGGTCCACGGTCCCTACCAGCCCGAGCACGGACATCGCTTCAACGCCAACAAGCTGCTGCTCGATCCCTATGCGAGGCGGCTCGCCGGCCGTTTGGTCTGGAGCGACGCGCATTTCGCCTATCGCGCCGGCAGCGCGCGTGAGGATCTCTCCTTCGACCGGCGCGACAATGCCCGCGGCATGCCGAAGGCGGTGGTAGTCGACGAGACCTTCAACTGGGGTCGCCGCGAAATGCGCCCCAACATCCCCTGGCAAGACACCATCATCTATGAGGCCCACGTCAAGGGCCTGACGCAGAAGCGCGACGGCGTTGCGCCGAGCCTGCGCGGCACCTATGGCGGGCTCTGCTCGCCCGCGATGATCGATCATCTCAAGCGTCTCGGCGTCACCACCATCGAATTGCTGCCGATCCACGGGCTGATCGACGACCGGGTGCTGGTTGAGAAGAAGCTCGTGAATTACTGGGGCTACAACACGCTGGCGTTCTTCGCGCCGGAAGCGCGCTACGCGCAGGACAACGCGCTCGATGCGTTTCGCACCACGGTGGCACGATTGCACGATGCCGGCATCGAGGTGATGCTCGACGTCGTCTATAACCACACAGCCGAGGGCAGTCATCTCGGCCCTACGCTGTCGTTTCGCGGCATCGACAATGCGTCCTACTATTGGCTGAAGCCTGAAAATAAGCGGTTCTATGACGACTTCACCGGCTGCGGCAGCTCGGTCAACCTGACCCATCCGCGCGTGCTGCAAATGGTGATGGATTCGCTCCGCTACTGGGTCGAGGTCTGCCATGTCGACGGATTCCGATTCGATCTCGCCACCACGCTTGCGCGCGGACCGAACGGTTACGACCGAAACGCTTCTTTCCTGACCGCCGTGCGGCAGGACCCCGTGCTCGCAACCGTCAAGCTCGTCGCCGAACCCTGGGACCTCGGCATGGGCGGCTATCAGGTCGGCGCGTTCCCGTCGCAATGGTCGGAATGGAACGACCGCTATCGCAGCGCCATGCGGCGCTACTGGAGCGGCGAAGGCAGCCTGATCGGCGAAATATCGAGCCGCATGACCGCCTCCTCCGACCTTTTCCACCACGACAACCGCATGACGCGCGCCGGCATCAACCACATCACCGTCCATGACGGCTTCACGCTGGCGGATCTGTTCAGCTACAACGAGAAGCACAATGAAGCCAACGGCGAAGACAACCGCGATGGCTCCAACGACAATCACAGCAACAATTGCGGCCACGAAGGCCCGACCGACGACCCGGCGATAACAGCGCTGCGCCGCCAGCTGTGCAAGAACCAGCTGGCGTGCCTGATGCTCGCGCAGGGCACGCCGCTGCTGCTGGCCGGCGATGAAGTCGGCAATTCGCAAAACGGCAACAACAACGCCTATTGCCAGGACAATGAGACCGGCTGGATCGGTTGGGAAAATCTCGGCAAGGAAGGCGAAGACCTCACCGATTTCATCGGTCATCTGACCGCGCTGCGCAGGCGGTTCGGTCAGATCAAGTGCCAGCGCTGGCTCGACGGCCGCCGCACCGACGGTTCCTACGGCGTGTTGTGGCTGACGCCGGCGGCCCAGGAAATGAAGGAATTGGACTGGAAATTTCCGGAAGGACGATTCCTGGCCTACGTGCTCGGGCCGATGGAAAAAGGGCAAGCGCCGATCTTTATCGTTCTGAACGCCGCGCCTGAAGAGATCGCATTCAAATTTCCCGGGATGGCAGAATACAAGAACTGGCAGCAGGTGCTGAATACCACCGAAGCCGTCCAGGCGACCGCCGACTTCGCCTCGGGCGCCGAGACCAAGGCGCCACCCCGCTCGGTGCTCGCCTTTGCGGGCGCGGCATGAATGCGCGGCAATTCGGTCCGAGACTGACCAAGGACGGCGCACGCTTTCGTCTGTGGGCGCCGGCGGCAAATCGCGTCGATGTGCTGCTGGAAATTGCCCACACGATGAAACGCGGCGACGACGGCTGGTTCTCAGCCGAGATTTCAGGTGTTGCAGCCGGCGCCCGCTACAAATTCCGCATCGACGACGCGATCGATGTCCCCGACCCTGCATCCGCTTTTCAACCCGAGGACGTGTTTGGCCCGAGCGAGGTGATCGATCACGCAGGCTATCCATGGCGCGCCACCGACTGGCGCGGGCGTCCGTGGCAGGAGACCGTCATCGTCGAAACCCATGTCGGCACCTTCACGGAAGGTGGTAGCTATCGCGCCATGATCGAGAAGCTCGATTATCTCGTGCAAACCGGCGTCACTACGCTCGAGCTGATGCCGCTGGCGGATTTCGCCGGGTCCCGCAACTGGGGCTATGACGGCGTGCTGTGGTACGCGCCCGACAGCGCCTATGGACGGCCGGAGGATCTCAAGGGGCTGATCGACGAAGCGCATCTGCGCGGGCTGATGGTGTTTCTCGACGTGGTCTACAACCACTTTGGGCCCGAGGGAAACTACCTCGGCCGTTATGCGCCCGGCTTCTTCATGCAAGCGCAGACGCCGTGGGGCAGCGCGATCGATTACCGCGTGCCGCAAGTGCGCGCCTTCGCGATCGAGAATGCGCTTTGCTGGCTGCGCGATTATCGCTTCGACGGGCTGCGGCTGGATGCGGTGAACACGATCGCCGAGCCGGGTGGCCTCTCGATGCTGAGCGATCTCAGCATTGCAGCAGGCAAACTCGCCGCGGAAACCGGCCGCCACGTCCATTTGATGCTTGAAAACAGCGACAACCGCGCCAGCGTGCTGGATGCCGCGCAAGACCCGCCGTGCGGCAAATACCGCGCGCAGTGGAACGACGACTACCATCACGCCTGGCACGTCTTGTTGACGGGCGAAGCACGCGGCTACTACGCCGACCATCAGCGCTCGCCGCACGCCGACGTCGCCCGCGCGCTTGCCTCTGGCTTCGTTTACCAGGGCGAGGCGTCAATCTTTCGCGGCGGCACGCTGCGCGGCGAGCCGAGCGGAAAGCTTGCGCCCACCGCCTTTATCAACTTCCTCCAGAATCACGACCAGACCGGAAACCGCGCGCTCGGCGACCGGCTTGAATGCCTTGCAAAGACTGAGGCTGTCGAAGCGGCGTTGGCAGTGATGCTATTGGCGCCCGCCATTCCGATGTTGTTCATGGGCGAGGAATGGGGCTCGAAAACACCGTTCCCGTTCTTCTGCGACTTCAAGGGCGAATTGGCGGACGCCGTGCGCCAGGGCCGCCGCAGGGAATATGACTGGGCCTATGCGCAGCATGGTGACGCAGTCCCCGACCCGCTTGCGTTGTCGACCTTCCAATCCGCGGTTCTAGACTGGGATTCACGCCACGAAGCGGCGGCACGAAAGCGGCTGGAGCTGATCCGGAATCTACTCAGGCTTCGTCAACAAGAAATCATTCCCCGGCTGGCCGGCGCGGCCTTCGGTGAGGCGCATGCAACAGACCATGGTTTGATGACCGCGAGCTGGCGGATGGGCGATGGCGCAACACTGCGCCTGCTCGCCAATTTGTCGGATCGCAACGCCGCTCATCGGTCTGACGATTTCAGGGGAGCGCTGGTCTGGGGCAATGAGCCGGGCTATTCCTTACCGCCCTGGTCGGTATTCTGGCGCATCGACGCCTGACCTAACTCCGCTTGGTCAGCAGCAGATTGCCGCGATTGCGGATCGCGACCTGCGCGGCCTCGGCAAAACGCTGCAACAGCCACGGCAGCACGACTTCCACCTGCACATGATCCTCAGCGACATCGACGTGACCGGCGGCCACCTGCCCGAGCGCGCGGACGCGGAAGATCATGCGGTTGTCTTCCCATCGCTCCTCATCGACGCTCAGCATCGGCACGCTGGACGCTGCGCGCGAAAGCCCGGTCTTGAGTCGGCGGATGGCCTCGTCGCGGCCGAGGCTGTGCGGAATCGAAACGACGAGCGGTGCGGACATCGGAAAATCCTCGCTGTGATCAAGCTGCATGTAATTCCACGGGGTTCGAAAAGAAGAGGCAATGCGCAATATGGCGATGCAAAAAGCGGAACTTTCACGAGTCCCATTTGTTTTTCGCCTGAAGGCAGAACACGGACGCCCCTTTCCGGGCTGAGGAGAATTGTATGTCAATCGGAACAATCATCCTGATCATTCTTATCATCGCCCTGCTCGGCGGTTTCAGCGGCGTCGGCGGCGGACCGTTCTACGGCACCGGTTATTACGGTGGCGGTGGCCTTGGACTCGTGATCGTGATCCTGCTGATCCTGCTCCTGCTCGGGAAGCTGTAAACGAAATTGCAAATCGTAGGGTGGGCAAAGGCGCCTTTGCGCCGTGCCCACCTTTTCTGTCGCAAGAAAAACCGGTGGGCACGCTTCGCTTTGTCCACCTATTTTGAAGCCAACTTCTTCATCGCCGCCTTGATCGACCCCGCCGCGTCATCATAGCCCTGCCACGCCTTGGTCTTGGCGAGCTGTGCCGGCACCGTGCGCACGGTATACTTTTTCGGATTGAGATCGCCGCGCACCTGCGCCCATGTCAGCGGCATCGACACGGTAGCACCTTCACGCGCGCGCGGCGACAGCGCCGCGACCGCGGTCGACATCCGGTCGTTGCGCAGATAGTCGAGGAAGATTTTTCCGTGACGCTGCTTCTTCGACATGTTGAGCAGATAGCGCTGGGGATCGTCGTTCGCCATCCATTGACAAATCCCTTGCGCGAACGCCTTGGCTTCCTTCCAGGTCACCTTCTCCTTGGTGCCGTGGAGCAGCGGCGTCACCACATGCAGCCCCTTGCCGCCGGTGGTCTTGCAAAAACTTTCGAGACCCACGGCCGTCAGCCGCTGCCGCATCTCCTTGGCCGCCTCGATCACCTCGGTGAATTCGACATCCGGCGCAGGATCAAGATCGAACACCAACCGGCCCGGCACGTCGGGCGCATCCGGCGCGCAATTCCAGGGGTGCAGCTCCACCCCGCCGAGTTGCGCCACCGCCGCCAGGCCCTCGACGCGATCGATCTGCAAATAGGGCTTGCGATCGCCGGAAACTTTGGCGAGCGTCAACAGCTCCGACTTGCCCGGCATGGCGTGGCGCTGGAAGAACTTCTCACCCTTGATGCCATCGGGTGCGCGGACCACGGAGCATGGCCTGCCCTTGATGTGATCTATCATCCATGGCCCGACGGCCTCGAAATAGCGTGCCAGATCAAGCTTCGTCACCGCCTCGCGGTCACCTCCGCCCGGCCACAGCGCCTTGTCCGGCTTTGAGATGACCACACCCATGACTTCGGCGGATTTGTTGGCCGACGACTTGGCGGACCCGATCAAGGGCTTTGCAATTTTGGTCATGACCGGCCTTTCCGCCTCGACCTCATCGGCCGGCTTATCCTGCCGCAGCCCCTTGAATGCTGCCTGCCGGATATTGCCGCCATCGGTCCAGCCGGCGAATTCGATCTCGGCGACGAGCTCGGGCTTCAGCCAATGCACGTCGCGGGTCTTTTTCGGCGCGTCCTTGCCGCCAAACGGACTCTCGTCGGAGGCCGCCGCTTTCAACGCCGGCATGATGCGCCTGACCGTATCCTGCCCGAAACCGGTCCCGACCATGCCGACAAAGAGCGAGATGACCGCCGCGATAGACCCCGGCCATCAGCGAGCGGAATTTGCCGGTGCTAGTTTTCCAACCCCCCAGCACGACCTCGTGCCCGGCCCGGACTTTGGCCTTGGTCCAGTTCTCCGAACGCCCCGAACGATACGGCGCATCCAGCTTCTTGGAGATAATGCCTTCCAACGACAGCTTCTCGGCCGATTCCAGCACCGCATCGCCGCTCGCCTCGAAATGTTCGACGTACTTGATAAGTTTGCCTTTCCGTGACGCCAGCAATTGCTTCAAGCGCGCCTTGCGCTCATCAAGCGGCAGCCCGCGGAGATCTTCACCGCCGGCGAACAGCAAATCGAACGCGAAGAAAATGAGAGAACCGGTCTTGCCGTCGGATATAGCCGCCTGCAACGCCGAGAAATCCGGAACGCCGTGGTGATTGAGCGCGACAATCTCGCCATCGATCAATGCATCGGGGAGCGTCTTCCCTTCCTTGGCGATCGCGCCGAACTTGTCGGTCCAGTCCAGCGCCTTGCGCGTTTTCAACACTGCCGCGCCGTCCTCGACCCGCAACTGCATCCGGTAGCCGTCGAACTTGATTTCATGACACCAGTCGTCCGAATTGGGCGGCTGCTCGACCGAGGCGCAAAGCTGCGGTGCGACGAAATCCGGCATCGCGTCGACTTTCTTCGCGACGGCTGCGCGCGCCTTCGCAGGCAGCGCGGATCGCGCAATCGACGTCTTGCCCTTCGCCCGCGCTTCCGCCGCCTCGCCGCGGTTCGAATGCCAGATCGCGTCGGCTTTGGTTTTGCCGCCCTTGGCCAGCATGAACGGCTTTGGCGCTTTCCCCGTGCCTTTCGCGATCTGATCCATCGATCGGCCTGATGCGACCGATCGATCCTCGTCAAGGATGTCGTTGGCCTCGCCCTCTTTGGCGAATTCGTCGCGGTGCTTGATCAGGAGCCAGTTGGTGCGCTTGCCGCCATAGCGGTCGCCCTTCATCCGCACCAGCACCCAGCTGCCGTGCAGCTTCTCGCCATGCAGGGTGAATTTCAGGTCGCCTTTTTTGAAGCCGCGGTCGGGATCGTCGGATTCCCAATAACCGCGGTCCCACAGCTGCACCGTGCCGCCGCCATATTGGCTTTCGGGAATCGTGCCTTCGAAATCACCGTAGTCGAGCGGATGGTCCTCGACCTCGACGGCGAGCCGCTTGTCGTGCGGATCGAGCGAGGGACCGCGCGTGACCGCCCACGACTTGAAGACGCCGTCGAATTCGAGCCTAAGATCGTAATGCAGCCGGGTCGCGTCATGCTTCTGGATCACGAACCGTCGATGTCTTGACGACGCGACCTTGACGTCGCCGGAGGGCTCGTCGGTCTTTTCGAAATCCCGCTTCTTGCGGTAGGTGTTCAGGTTTCTCAGCGACACGGTCAACCTCACGTGGCCGGGGTTCTCAACTAAAACCGCGCCGCAGAGTGTAATGTTCCCTCGCGACCATTGGAAAGGCTCTTTCGAGGTTTGGCAGGTGCTTCTTCAAAGGGCCGCGGTCCTGATTACTTCATCATTGCCCGACTTGACACCTCTTCGTCATTGCGAGCGAAGCGAAGCAATCCATAGAGCGGCAAAACGGATGGATGGATTGCTTCGTCGGGCCTGTCATTTTTTTGGTGACATGGCGTGATTCAATACTGGCTTGGATTCGGAGCGCGTGATGGACATTCGTATTCGGCAGGCGGAGCGTAGCCAGGCTGGCTTTGAAGTGGTGGACCTCGAAAGCCTTGTGGTCGATGACCATACTGTACGGGCGGTGTGGTCCTTCGTTGAAGGCTTGGACCTTCAATGGTTTTACGACCGCATTAAGGCGCGGGGCGAGACGCCGGGGCGCCCGGCGACCGACCCGCGCATTCTGCTTGCGCTTTGGCTGTACGCGACGGCCGACGGGATTGGGTCGGCCCGCGCGCTGGCACGGCTGTGCGAGCATCATACGATCTATCGGTGGATTTGCGGTGGGGTCGGAGTGAACCACACGATGCTGTCGGAGTTCCGTGTGGACAGCGGCGAGTTCCTTGACGGCCTTCTGACGCGCAGTCTGGCGGCTTTGATGGAAGAAGGCCTGATCACGCTGGATGAGGTAATCACCGACGGCACCAAGGTCAGGGCGGCGGCGAGCCGTTCGTCGATGCGGCGAAGGCAAACCCTTACCGAGCTGGAAGAGAAGGCCTGTGCCAGGGTTGCCGAGCTGAAGCAGGAATTGGAGGCCGATTCTGCCGCGGGTGAACGGCGGCTGTCGAAGCGTCGCCTCTCTGCGGCCGAGGACCGCGCCCGTCGTGTCGCGGCGGCGCTGGCGAAGAATCCTAAGACAGCGCCGAGGGACGACGAGGGAGATCAGAGCGAGGGGGATGAGCCGCCTGCCGGCGGCAAAAGCGGCAAGCCTCCCAAGGAAGAGCGTGTCTCCACGACCGACCCGGATGCGCCGCTGATGCGGTTGGCGGACGGCGCGGTGCGGCCCGCCTACAACGTGCAGGTGGCAAGCGCCTGTGGCTTCGTGGTCGCGATCGACCCCGTCCAGCGACGCAATGATCGTGGTCTTGCGCCGGCGATAGTGGCGCAGGTCAAACAGCGTTGCGGCAAGCTGCCGGATCGACTGCTGGCCGACACCGGCGCGATGACCGCCGCTGACATCGACACGCTTGCGCAAACTCACCCCTCCATGCAGGTGTTCAGCCCGCCACCAGCCCGCAAGGATGCCTCCAAACCAGCGAGCAAGGCACGATACGAACGCAACCGCGCCGCCGAACCGCAATGCCTGAAGGAGTGGCGCGCCCGCATGGACAGTGAAGAAGGCCAAGCTGTCTACAAACGGCGCAGCAACACCGAACATGTCCATGCCCGCTTGAAGAACCGAGGCTTCGACCACATGGTCCTGCGTGGCCTCGCCAAGGTGCGCACCGCCTGTTTGCTTCACGCCGTGACCCACAATCTAATGTGGGCAATCAGCCGCCGCGCACCAAAGCCCACCTGACGTGCCCGACCTCGCATGCCGCACCAGCCGATCAATCCAACCATCATCACAATCCGTCCCTGTCCGGTCCAATCGACGAAAAGACTTACAGGCCCGTCGCTTCGCTCCTCGCAATGACTGCAAATCCTGACACGACTTCGCATTCTCGCAGCGGGACGCGCCCGAGGTGCTGGTGAATTCTCCGCCCTCGAAAACAGAGGGCGCAGGGAATGCCGGATGCGCGCTGCACCCGCGGTCTCGTGTGCAATGTGCACAAGAAGGTGCGCACACGAGCATACAGGTTCAGCGGAGGCAATCCGACATTCCCTGCGCGATGGTTTTACGGTTTCCTTCGTGCTCTCCCCGGTGACCGGCTTTGTTGCCACCGTCGCCCGTGAGAAGCTTGCTTCTCACGAACTTGACGCCAGCGTCGGGGCGTCAGGACCACACGACTTCACGGTACGTTTCAGCGCCGTTCGTCAAAGGCACATCCACGTCCACCGCACCCTGCCCCGCGTCGTGACGATCGCGAGCCGCCCCTCTTGGTGGGACAGGATAGGCGAATCTGTAGCGGTGATTTGCCCGACGGCGAAAGCGGAATATTTTTCGAAAGAGGGCTGGACTCGCATATCCCAAAAAGCGGCAAGTGATTTGCCCGTCGGGCAGTTTTGTTGATTGTGCTCTACTTTTTGTCTCCGTCATTGCGAGGAGCGAAGCGACGAAGCAATCCATTTCACGACTTGGAGCAATATGGATTGCTTCGATGCGCTCGCAATGACGGACGAACGCGCTACTTCTTCGTCTTCCGCTTCCCTGCGGCCTTCGTCGGCACCTTCTTGCCCTTGGCCCGCGCCTCGGAAAGCCCGATCGCGATCGCCTGCTTGCGGCTCTTTACCGTCCTGCCGGATCGGCCGCTCTTCAAGGTGCCGGCCTTGCGCTTCTTCATCGCGCGTTCGACGTCGGCGGAAGCTTTCCTGGAATATTTTCGTGCCATGATTTACCTCCCGGTGTCGGGAAAGTAATCCGCGCGATTTGGGAAAGTTCCCCAGGTCATGCGATCGCCGAATAAAGCTCGGACGCATTTTTCGCACCACGCAAACGCGCGAGATTGTCCGCAGACCTCAACGTCCGCGCCACCAGCGCGAGCGCCCCGAGCGCTTCGTGCTCGGCCGCCGCCGGCAACAACAGGACAAACACCAGGTCCACCGCCTGCCCGTCTATGGCTTCGAAATCGACCGGCTGTTTCAGTTTCGCGAGCAGCCCGTGAGGCCGTTGCAAATCCGGCAGCCGGGCGTGCGGAATGGCGACGCCGCGGCCTATGCCCGTCGATCCCAGGTCTTCCCGCTTGAGCAGGTAGGACGCGACCTGATCGGCGGGCAGGCCGAGACCGGCCGCCGTCCTGGCCGCCAATTCCTGCATCAGCAGCCGCTTTTGCAAGGCTCGGACGTCGATCATGACGTTGCCAGGCGATAGCAGATCGGAAATCTTCATGGTCGCTCCAGGCCGGCCGTCGCGCATTAGTCAGGCGCGCGGAGCCGGTAGCCAATTCCGGTTTCGGTCAGAACAAATTGCGGGCGTTCCGGATCGGCTTCGATCTTCTGCCGGAGCTGGCGCACATAGACCCGCAGATATTGCGCGTCGGTCAGTTCGTCCCACAACTCCTTTAACAGAAAACGGTGGGTCAGCACCTTGCCGGCGTGCTGCACCAGCACGCGCAGCAGCTCATACTCCTTTGGCGACAGTTTCACCTCGCGTTCGCCAACCTTGACGATGCGGCGCACCAGATCGACCGAGAGATCGCTGGTCCGAAACACCGGTCGTTCACCCTGCACCTGCAATTGGTGCCGCAGCGCCGCGCGCATCCGCGCCAGCAATTCGTCCATCCCGAACGGCTTTGTCAGATAGTCGTCGGCGCCGAGATCGAGCGCCTGCACTTTTCCCGCCTCGTCGCCGCGGCTCGACAGCACTACGATCGGAACGCTCTCGTTGCGGCCGCGGATCATGCGCAGCAATTCGTGGCCCTGGATGTCGGGCAGACCGAGATCGAGAATGATAAGCGCCGGCCCCTCTGCCAGCATTTCCAGCGCGATTTTGCCATTGGAAGCCTCGAGGATGTCGTAACCTTGCGTGCTCAGCCCCATCCGCAGCAGCTTGCGGATCGGCGGCTCGTCGTCGATGACCAGGACTTTTATGGGCGCAGCGTTCATGCGGCGGTATCCAGTGCGTCCGACGCCGCCGGAATCGGCAGGCGAATGGTCAGCACCGCGCCGCTCTGGTCGGCGCGGTTGGCGGCCGAGATCGTGCCATGCATCGCTTCGACAAAACCGCGGGAAATCGCAAGGCCGAGGCCCGTGCCGGGGCGGACGTGGTCGCCCTTCTGTGCGCGGTAGAACTTGTCGAACACGCTTTCCAGCTCGGCCGGCGGAATGCCGTCGCCCTCGTCCATGATCTGGAGCGCGATCGAATCCCGATCCCGCGTTCCCCTGATCGCGATCGTGGTGCCGGCGGGCGCATATTTGGCGGCGTTATCCAAGAGATTGAACAGCACCTGTTCGAACAGCACGGCGTCCAGCTCCAGCATCGGAAGATCAGGGGCCAACTCCAGCGACACCTTGTGCCGCACCAGGATCTTGCCGGCGCGCCGGAGCGCGCTGCCGACGATCTCGCCGACATCGTGCCGCGCGGTGTTGGGCACGATGGCACCGGATTCGAGCTTGGTCATGTCGAGCAGATTGGCGATAAACCGGTTCAGCCGCTCGGACTCGTCGATCACGGTCGCGAGCAGGTCGCGCTTTTGCGCATCTGTCAGGCCGCTGTCGAGATCGCGCATCGTGCTGGCCGCGCCAAGCACCGAAGCCAGCGGCGTCTTGAGATCGTGCGAAATCGACGTCAACAGCGCCGAGCGTAGGCGGTCCGACTCCACCGTGCGTTTGACGCGGTCCATGTCCTCCACGAGCAGCACCCGCTCGATCGCCAGTGCGCCCTGGTCCATCAAAGCGTCAAGCAACCGGCGCTGATCCGGGGTGAGCAGCGGTCCGGTCTTGTCGTCGTCGATGCCGATGACGCCGATCGGCCCGCGCCCGGTTCGCATCGGCAGAAATAGCCGCTTGGCGCCCGGCAGCGTATCCGCGCCACGCCCGGCCGGGCGGTCATTGCCCCACGCCCAGTTCGCGGCAGCGAGGTCGGCCTTGTCCAACTGGTCCTCCGGCGGATACCCGGCCTTCACGGTGAGGACCCCGTCCTCCGGCAACAGCAGCACCACGCGCACCTTGAGCATCAAGGCGGTCTGATAGGCGGTCGCCCACAACACGTCATCCAGTGTTGCCGTGCCCGCAAGCTTGCGGCTGAACGCGTAGAGCGATTCCGTGGTGCGCACCCGGCCAATCGCGGTATCCGCCTGCATCCGCACGCGCGCGGCGACGTTGGAGACCAGGATCGCGATCAACATGAAGAAGAAGAAGGCGGCAACGTTGGTCGGATCGGTGATCGTGAAAGTGTAAACTGGCGGCAGAAAGAAGAAATTGTAGCACAGCGACGCTGCGACGCTGGCGAACAGCGACGGCAACAGACCGTAGCGAACCGCAACCCCCACGACTGCCGTCAGGAATACCAGATCGACGTTTTCGATTCCGAACCATGGATGGATCAGTTCGGCGACACCGAGGCCTATGGCCACGACGAGGAGCGCCATCAAATAGGGCTTGGGATCGAATGGCTCGGATCGCTCGGCGGTGCGTACCGTCTTCTTTGGAACGGGCTCGGCTGCGAGTTCCTCGCCGGCGATGACGTTGACGCTGATATTGCCGGCGCGCCGCACCAGATCGTGCACCACCGAACCGCGCGTCAATTCAAAAAACCACGACCGTGTCGACTTGCCGATGATGATCTGCGTCACATTGTTGGCATGGGCGAACTGGATGACGTCGTCGGCAATACGGCGGCCGACGCCGGGAATGGTGAGCGCCTCGCCGCCGAGTGCCTCCGCAAGCCGCATCGTGTCGGCCAGCCGGTCGCGCTGCTCGTCGGTCAGTTGCAGGCTGCGCCGCGTCTCGATGCTGATCGCGGTCCAGGGTGCGTGCAGCCGGTCGGCCAGCCGCTTGGTGTAGCGCACGAGGCCCGCGGCGCGCGGGTCCTCGCTCAGGCAAACCAGAATACGTTCGCCCGCGGCCCAGGGGCCGGCGATGGCGTTGGCCTGCATATGCGTGAGCAGTTGCTCGTCGACCCGCTCGGCGGTGCGTCGCAACGCCAGTTCGCGCAACGCGGTCAGATTGCCCGGCGAGAAATAATGCTCCAACGCGCGTTCGGCCTGTTTGGGGACATAGACCTTGCCCTCCTTCAGCCGCTGGATCAGGTCGTCGGGCGTCAGGTCGATCAGTTCGATGGCGTCGGCGCGGTCGAACACCGAGTCCGGCACGGTCTCACGCACCCGCACATGCGTGATCTGTGCGACCACGTCGTTGAGGCTCTCGATGTGCTGGATATTGACCGCGGTGTAGACGTCGATGCCACGCGAAAGCAGCTCTTCGACGTCAAGATGGCGCTTGGGATGGCGGCTGCCCGGCGCGTTGGTATGGGCGAGTTCATCGACCAGCGCAATCTGCGGCCGCCGCGCGATCAGCGCATCGAGGTCCATCTCCTCCAGCGTCTGGTCCTTGTAGCTGAGCCGTTTGCGGGGCAGCACCTCGAGGCCCTTCAGTAGGGCCTCGGTCTCGGCCCGTCCGTGGGTCTCGACGATACCGACCACAACATCGGCGCCAGCCTTCTTCTTGGCATGGGCGCTCTGCAACATTTCGTAGGTCTTGCCGACGCCGGGGGCGGCGCCAACAAAGATCTTCAGCCGGCCGGCCTGATTGTGCTCCCGCCGGGCGGCTTCCAGTAGCGCATCCGGCGAGGGCCGCTGTTCAGGGTCGCGATTTGCCATAAGGCATTATAGTCGCCGCTTTCGAATGAGCCTAGACACCGTTACTTGGATGCCGCATCCAGTGCCAGGTTGAGCGCCAGGACGTTGACACGCGGCTCGCCGAGCACCCCGGCAAAGCGACCTTTGGTGTTCTCGGCGACGAGCTGGCGGACGCGGTCCTCGGGCATATTGCGGGCCTTGGCCACGCGCGGCACCTGGAACAGTGCGCCCTCAGGCGAAATATCGGGGTCGAGCCCGCTGGCGGAGGTGGTGACGAGGTCGGCAGGCACCGCGGCGGAGGGATTTTCCGCCTTCAGCTTCTCGACGTCCTCCTTGACTCGGTCGTTCAGCGCCTTGCTGGTCGGGCCGAGGTTGGAGCCGCCGGAATTGGCCGCGTTGTAGGGCGCCGACACCGTCTTGGTGGAATCGGCAGGGTCAGGCGCCAGCGTCGCCGATGGGCGGCCGTGGAAATATTTGTCGTCCTTGAACTCCTGGCCGATCAGGGCGGAGCCGACGACCTTGCCGTCCTTCTCGATCAGGCTGCCCTGCGCCTGCTTCGGGAAGATTGCGCCGGCGATCGCGGTCATCGCGAGCGGATAAGCGAGACCCGTGATCAGCGTGAGCAGGATCAGAAGGATGACGGCGGGACGAATTTCGCGAAGCATGATTTGTCTCCGTTAGGCCAGGTGCAAGGCGGCGACCACGAGGTCGATGGCCTTGATGCCGATAAAGGGAATGATGATTCCGCCGAGGCCATAGATCATCAAGTTACGGCGCAGCAGAGCGCCGGCACCGACCGCACGATACGCTACGCCTTTCAGTGCCAGCGGAATCAGCGCGATGATGATCAGCGCATTGAAGATAATCGCCGACAGGATCGCGCTTTGCGGGCTCGCCAGATGCATGATGTTGAGCACCTCGAGCTGCGGGTAGAACGCCAGGAACATCGCAGGGATGATGGCGAAATACTTCGCGACGTCGTTGGCAATCGAGAACGTGGTCAGCGCGCCGCGCGTCATCAGCAGCTGCTTGCCGATCTCGACCACCTCGATCAGCTTGGTTGGGTTGGAATCGAGGTCGACCATGTTGCCGGCTTCCCGCGCCGCCTGGGTGCCGGTGTTCATGGCGACACCGACGTCGGCCTGCGCCAGCGCGGGCGCGTCATTGGTGCCGTCGCCGCACATCGCCACCAGCTTGCCCTTGGCCTGCTCGTCGCGGATCAGCTTCAGCTTGTCCTCGGGCGTCGCCTGCGCCAGAAAATCGTCGACGCCGGCTTCGGCCGCGATCGCAGCCGCCGTCATCGGATTGTCGCCTGTGATCATCACCGTGCGGATACCCATGCGGCGCAGTTCGGCAAAGCGCTCGCGGATACCGCCCTTGACGATGTCCTTCAGATGGATGACGCCAAGCAGGCGGCCGTCCTTGGCAACCGCGAGCGGCGTGCCGCCTTCCCTGGCGATCTCATCCGCGATGGCCTGGAGTTCGCGAGCCGCCTCCGTGGCGACCGCCGGCTGGATGGCACGAACGGCGTTGCCGCTGGCCATGGTCTGCGCCGTGCCACCGCCGATGTAGCTAAGGATCGCCTCCACCGCGCCCTTGCGCACCGATGACGACCCGGCGTCGATGCCGCTCATGCGGGTTTGCGCGGTAAACGGCACGAAGGTCGCTGCGAGTTCCTTCATGTCGCGGCCACGGATGTTGTACTTCTCCTTGGCCAACACCACAATCGAGCGGCCTTCCGGGGTTTCGTCGGCGAGCGACGCCAGTTGGGCCGCATCCGCCAATTCCTGTTCGGTGACGCCGCGGACCGGGCGGAATGCCGTCGCCTGCCGGTTGCCGAGCGTGATGGTGCCGGTCTTGTCCAGCAACAGCGTATCGACGTCGCCGGCGGCTTCCACCGCGCGGCCGGACATCGCCAGCACATTGAAGCGCACCAGTCGGTCCATGCCGGCGATGCCGATCGCCGACAACAATGCGCCGATCGTGGTCGGGATCAGTGTCACGAACAGCGCCACCAGCACCACCACCGAGATCGAGCCGCCGGCATAGGCCGCGTAGCTCGGGATCGTTACGGTCGCGAACACAAAGATGATGGTGAGACCCGCGAGCAGGATGTTGAGCGCGATCTCGTTCGGCGTCTTCTGCCGCTCGGCGCCTTCCACCAGCTTGATCATGCGGTCGATGAAGGTCGAACCCTGCGCCGCCGTGATGCGGACGCGGATCCAGTCGGACAGCACTTGCGTACCGCCGGTGACCGCCGAGCGATCGCCACCGGATTCGCGGATCACCGGTGCGGATTCGCCCGTGATCGCGGCCTCGTTGACGGAGGCGACACCCTCGATCACTTCGCCGTCGGAGGGAATGTTGTCACCGGCCTCGACCAGCACGATATCGCCGACTTTCAGCGCGGTGCCGGGCACCAGCCGATAGGTCTTGTTCGACCCCGTGAGCAGTTTGGCCTGGCTCTCGGTGCGGGTTTTCTTGAGCAATTCGGCCTGCGCCTTGCCGCGGCCCTCCGCCACGGCTTCGGCAAAATTGGCGAACAGCACGGTGAACCAGAGCCACAGGATGATCTGGAACGTGAATGCGAGGCTCGCGCCGCCGGTTACGATGTCGCGCACGAAGATCACGGTGGTCAGCGTCGCCACGATCTCGACCACGAACATCACGGGATTTTTCATCATCAGCCGCGGGTCGAGCTTGACGAAGGCCGACTTGATCGCAGGCACCAGGATCTTCGGGTCGAGCATCGTCGAGGCCGTCACCTTTTTCTGCAGTTTCATGGCTTCCATGGACTTAAACTCCGAAATGCGTTCGATCAGAACAGGGTGTTGGCGTTGCCAGCGAGGTGCTCGACGATCGGCCCGAGCGCCAGCGCCGGGAAGAAGGTGAGACCGCCGATGATCAGGATCACGCCGACGACGAGGCCGACGAACAGGCCACCAGTGGTCGGGAAGGTGCCGGCCGACGCCGGAACCGATTTCTTGGCCGCGAGCGCCCCCGCAATCGCCATTGCCGGAATGATCATGAAGAAGCGGCCAACGAACATCGAGACGCCGCCGGTAATATTGTAGAAGGGGATGTTGCCCGTTAGCCCTGCGAAGGCGGAACCGTTGTTGCCGGTCTGCGACGTATAGGCGTAGAGCACCTCGGTGAAGCCATGCGGGCCGGCATTGGCGATCGACGCCACCGCCGACGGCAGCACCACGGCGACCGCGGTCCAGCCGAGATACATCAACGGCAGCACCAGGATGGCGAGCATCGCCATCTTGACCTCGCGCGCCTCGATCTTCTTGCCGACATATTCCGGCGTGCGGCCGACCATCAAGCCTGCGACGAAGATCGCCAGCACCACGAACAGCAGCATGCCGTAGAGGCCGGCGCCGACGCCGCCGACGATGATCTCGCCGAGCTGCATGTTGATCAATGGAATCATGCCGCCGATCGCGGTGAATAAGTCATGCATGGCGTTGACCGCACCGCAGGAGGCCGCCGTGGTGATGACCGCGAAAAGGCTGGAAGCGACGATGCCGAAGCGGACTTCCTTGCCTTCCATATTGCCGCCGGTCAGCCCAAGCGCGTGCATCCCTGACGTGCCGTTGGCCTCGGCCCAGTAGGTGACGGCAACGCCGGCGATGAACAGCACGCCCATCACGGCGAGGATGGCCCAGCCCTGGCGCTGGTTGCCGACCATGCGACCAAACACGTTGGTGAGTGCGGCGCCGAGCGCGAAGATCGAGATGATCTGCACGAAGTTCGACAGCGCGGTGGGGTTCTCGAACGGGTGCGCGGCATTGGCATTGAAGAAGCCGCCGCCATTGGTGCCGAGCATCTTGATTGCGACCTGCGAAGCGACCGGTCCGACCGCAATGGTTTGCTTGGCGCCCTCCAGCGTCGTCGCATCGACATAGGCGCCGAGCGTCTGCGGCATGCCCTGCCAGACCAGGAACAGCGTGTAGACCACACAGATCGGCAAGCAGCACATAAAGCGTGCAGCGGGTCACATCGACCCAGAAGTTGCCGATGGTGCGCATCGAGGAACGCGAAAAGCCGCGGATCAGCGCGACCGCGAGCGCGATGCCGGTCGCCGCCGACAGGAAGTTCTGGTGCGTCAGCCCGAGCATTTGCACCAGGTACGACAGCGTGCTTTCGCCGCCGTAGTTCTGCCAGTTGGTGTTCGTGATGAAAGAGATCGCAGTGTTGAAGGACAGATCCTCGGCGACCGCGGATTGCTCCTGCGGGTTGAACGGCAACAGCGCCTGAAGGCGCATCAGGCCATAGATGATCAGGAAGCCGCCGACATGGAACAGCAGCATCGCGACCGTATAGGTCAGCCAATGCTGCTCGCGCCTCTCGTCGACGCCGCCGATCCAGTAGAGACCAGCTTCGACCGGACGCAGGATCGGGGAAAGGAACGTGCGCTCGCCGTTGAAGACGCGCGTCATGTACCAGCCGAGCGGTTTAACCAGCGCGACCACGATTGCGCAGTACAGGAGAATTTGAATCCAGCCGATGACAGTCATTGTCGGGAATCCTTCAGAATTTTCTTGCAGGCAGCAGCAGATGAATGAGCGCAATCAGGAGCGCCGAGGTGACGACAAACGCCAGGACGACTTCGACCAGCGTGATCACGGCACGCTCAGAAGCGCTCGGGCCGCAGCAGCGCGTAGGTCAGGTAGAACAGCAAACCCAGCGAAACGAGGCCGGCGAGTGAGTAATCGAAGATCATGGGTCTACTCCGTTACAGTCGTTCGCAGGCGTAGGCGTAACCTATGCCCGCCAGGAAGAAGCCTGCGCCAAGCGCCAGCATGACAATGTCCAGCATGGGATGTTCCTGTGCGACGTAAACCGCGGGCCGAACCAACGGCCGCGCTTCGATGGTGGTGAAGTGCCACTCAGCGCATAGGTTTTCGAGGCGGACGCAGGAGTAACCTTATAGGAATCCTATAAAGGCGCGCGTCATCCCGAGCCTGCGGCCCGACACCTGGTTTAGCGTAGCTTCAGGCTCGCTCCCGGTCTTGCAGGCTTCGGCGCATTTTTGCAGAAATGCACGCTTATGAAACGCCTATATCTCGACCCTTCAGTCCACCTCGTTTTCAAACGGCGATCTGTTCATTTTAGGCCTGCAGTCGCACTCCCAGACCGCGCTAAAATGAGATGACGCCATGTCGCTTCTTGCAGAAACCCAAAACCCCGCCGAACTCGGCGATAGGCTGCGTGATGCCTATGTGGTCACGGCTGAATTCCTCTCTGACATCATCAGCCAGACCTGCCGCCGCTTTCCATCCGCTGGCCAAAGCAGCAAGACCGCGCGCATTGAGCGGCTGATCCAGTCGGGCGCCTGGACCGATGCCGCGCTGGCGCTGATCGATCTCGAACTGCCGCAATGGCAAATCCGCCGTATCGCCTATGACGAAGGCGAATGGCATTGCGCGCTGTCGCGCCAGCGCGAGTTGCCGGACTGGCTCGATCAATCGGTCGAGGCGCGTCACGCCGATCTGGCGCTGGCGATCCTGAGTGCGTTCGTCGAGGTCCAGCGCATCAGCGCGCCCTTGAGCCGCCCCAGCGTTCCCGCCGTGCGGATCGACACCAACCCGCTCTATGAGCCGGTTTGCAGCGATAATTTCGGCTGAGGCCGCGAGCTGCCGGTGCCACTCCGGCTTGCGGGGTTAATAGCGTGATACAGCAGCCAGATTTCCCGCGGAGACTGCGGTCGGCTCAAGTGCTGATCCGGTTTGGCCTGCGGATGTCCATCCTGATGATTTTTGCCATGTTCGGCAACATCGGCTTTGGCAGAAGCCTCACCACATTGTTGTGCATGTCTGCCATCCTCTGTGCCTTCATCGCCATCATCAGGCGCGAACATCCGTTCGACACCGCGCTCAATCATTGGGATGAAATGGTGACCTACGCAGCCAGTGGCATGCTGGTCAGCGGCTTCAACCAATCCTTTTAGCGGTACACACCTTATGCGGCTCTTATGAGATCGCCGCGTTGTCACGCTCGATTTCATATCCGGTGCCAATCATATTGGCCGCGCTACCTATCTCGGAAGGAATACCAACGTGAAGCTCGTCGAACCTCCATCGTGTAGTTGTCCGTCTGCGATCATCTTTATTGGCCGGAACAGGCGCGGCCAATGGGTCGCCCAGGAACAGAACGGCCTTTACGGCGGCCTGTTCGTCAGCCGTGCGCAAGCCGTGAAATACGCGCTGTTCGAGAACGGTCATCATCCCGAAACGATCGTCGAACTGGCGCGCGAAATCGAACTCGACATGGGCTGTCCCTCCCCCGGTGCATTTCCCGTTCGGCGCGTCGCGTAACCAATCGGACCGACATCCCCTCAAGGAGAGCAGATGGTTGAGCCAGGAGGGTTTCATGCTTTCCGCCTTTCGGCACGGCTTCGGCCAGATGGAAATGCTGCGTGAAATCACCATGACGTCAGTTTCAACGCCCGCCACCTGGCTGGCGGGTTACATACCCGACATTCCCACTCCGTTCGATGCACATGGCGCGGTCGACCTGGCAGCCATCGCGAAGCTTTGCGAGCGCCAGATAGATGCCGGCGTCACCGCCGTCCTGGTCAGCGAAACTTGTGGTGAAGCCTCGACACTAACGCCCGCGGAGCAGGAAAGCATCATCCGAACCGCCGTCGAAGTGGCGCGGGGCCGCGTCCGCGTCATCGCCGGGGCGGGATCCAATTCGACCAGTCAGGCGATCGAGCTGACGCAGCGCGCCGAAGCGGCCGGTGCGGATGCAGTGCTTTCGGTGGTGCCCTATTACAACAAGCCGATGCAAGCTGGAATCCAGGCGCATTTCCGGGCGATTGCAATCTCCACCGCTCTGCCGATCATCCTGCACGACGTTCCATCCCGCACCATGCGCGAAATATCCGACGACACTCTGTTGCGGTTGGCCAACTCCAGGCACTTCATCGGGTTGAAGGATGGATCCTGTGATATCCTGCGGTTGTTCCGCTTGCGGCCGCGGCTGCCGGCAGGGTTTCGACTGTTGTCCGGGGATGACGCGACGGCGCTTCCCTTCTTCGCCAATGGCGGGGACGGCTGCATTTCGATTGTATCGAACCTAGCACCGGAATTGTGCCAATCGATTTTTTCGAACTGCAGGCTGGGGCGGCCACAGACCGCGAGATACCTGCAGAATCGGCTGGTGCCGTTGACGGCAGCCCTCACAAAAGAGAGCCCGGCCGCGCTGAAATATGCGCTCTGCCTGCTCGGCTTCATGTCCCCGGCCGCCCGCCTGCCCATCGTTGAACTGACCGACGACGCCAAAGCAGAGGTCGCAAGCGCGATTTCGGAAATCGGCGATGAGGATATTGCGTGCCCCGTCGAAAGCTGGCATGGACCTCGTCTCCACGAGGATTCCCTGGTTCAACCCTAGCTGGCGCGGCCCGGATGAGTTCTAACTTTCATGGGATGGAGTGGTACGCCGGCACGCTGCGTGCCTGGCATCTGGCGATGCTGCGCTATGCCGTGACGCTGGACAGCGCCGACCGGCTGGCCGCGCTCCGGATCGCCCGTGAAATCGACGGGCTCTATCCGCGGCAGGATGGTAGCACCGAGTTCGAGTTTTTTCGCCGCACGAGCGCGGAGCTTTGCGCGGCGATCCTGCAACTGAATGAACGCGCCCCCGCGGTCTTGCGACAATATCTTGTCCGGCTTGACGACGACCGTCTCAAACGGGCCTTTGCAGCGGCGATCGATGCCGTCCAGCCGACCGTCGCTCCGATCAGCCGGCCCGCTCGACGGCGTAATGACCTGTGGAAGGGGCTTTCCTCTCGTAGCGATCACTGAGCCCAATGGGTCACCAAGACTGCTGTGTGTGGCCGCATCACCGCCTCGCGTTCAGCCGCGCGACGCGCGCCCAAGGCTGTGCTTCTCCCGCCATTTCGGTCCGGGACCGCGCATATAGTGGTCTTCCGGATGGTATTTGCGGACCGGCCCTTCCCAGGATGACCTCAGAAACGCCCCGATGGCGCCGGCGGCCTTCCGAAACATGGAACCAACAAGGGATGTGGTCGGCGGAAATTGGCGCATGTGATCCTCCACGAGATTGAGCGGCGGCCAACGGGCGCGCGGCGTGGCCTATCAATCCTCGCGAATGGCTCGGCCAGGATTGCGCGCCACCCAATCGTTGTTGAGTCGATCGTAGTGGAAGCCACGCAGTTCGAGCTCGCGCTCGATGCGGCGCATCTTCGAATCGGCTATCGCCTCGATCATGTTCTTCAGGAAGCCACTGACGCGCCTCAAGGCACCGCGCGTGCGGACACCAGCGCGTTTTCCGTGCGACCGGCCAAACCGGTAGTCGTCGCTCGTGATTAAATGAGCCATCTTGCATCTCCACGGTCAGCTCGTAGCACGAGCGATTGAACTCAAAGATGCGCCGGGCGGCATAGGAAATCGAGGCGGCCTCCCACACCCTGTCATAGCCGCGGCATAAATGCCGGCCGGGATCGCTGCGTCACCGTTTTGCCTCCAGAATTCCTATTTTTCTCGTATGAGTTCCTATATTTCTCTTATGAGATGGGATGCCTGTTCATCTCGCAATCCTATGGCATCAACGGCACATCTGGGACGTTGGAGCCGTGAGGAGATCGCCATGGCCGCGATCGCTCTTGATGCCGCGCGTCAAGCAGCCGGACGATTTGAAGCCGTGCTTACGGCGGTGCGCGAAATGCTTGATGCCTTTGTCAGTTACCGGATGCGGCTGTGCAAATGATGAGCGGGAATCCAATGCTGGGTAGGCCCAAGCGTTCCGCCGCAGTGGTCGAATATCAACCCGAACGCGCCGACATTTCAACAGCCGGCGGTGCCGCCACAGACTCTGCGCCATTTCAACCGCTCGATTCCAGCATTGTCAGCGACACCATTCCCGAATTCTTCATCGGCCGTAACGGGCAAGGCTTCTGGGTGGCCCGTGAGGCAACGGGGCGGATCGGCGGGATTTTCCTACTCGAGAACTCCGCACTGTCGTTCGCAAGAATGCATAGCCAGCCGACAGGATGCGCTACGATCTTTCTGTCCGACAGGTTCGAACTCGACCTTGAGAACAGCGGCAATCCGCTCGTCCCACATCTTGGATCGTTGATGCGCCTTGCGATGCGCGCCTGGCGGCGAACGACCGGCCTTTCTCGGAAAATTCACCGAAGCGATCAAGCGCCGGAATGACGGATACCGGCTATGACCATGCTGACGCACACTGGTGTCCGCTTCAAACCAGCTGCTCAGTCATCTGGAAGGCGTGACACGGCCGGCGCGGCGAACGCGCACCTCGCCGTGATCAGGCGTTTTGGTACGTGCGCGCTGGTGGTCCCGCTGGCAGGCGGAGCCGCCGCCGGCGTCATTGCATTGAAGACCGCAATCTTCTTCTTGCGCTATCATTATCACTCGCTGGATGTGGGATCGGCTATATTGTAAGTATCCCCGGCAGAGCGGGTGGCCTTAGGAATTGGGCCGCTCGAAGCGGCGGTCAAGGTCGCTGACGCGGCCCAGCATTCGTTGGCCACCAAACGTTTACTGCCTCCCCGGCAGAGCCCGGGGGGCTCCTGGTTACGTTAGACCACTATATTTTAATCCGAAGCGATCGACGAACTGATGAATTCCCCCTACGAGCTTGCCATGGCGTCTCTGCTCGGATTGGGGACGACTTCTTCCGCCATGCTGGGAGCTGCGATCGGCCTTTACGTGCCGTTCTCAAAACGTCCCCTCGCCTGCCTGCTGGCATTTGCCGCGGGCTCGCTAATCTCGGCGCTGGCGATCGAACTGGCCTACGAAGGCGCACAGGCCCTGCATCATCAGGGCTACAACGCCCGCGCCGCTTGGGTATTCGTCAGCGCCGGATTTGCGGCCGGCGCCGTCATCTATTTTTCGGCATCGCTGTTTCTGGAGCAGAAGGGCGCGGCCGTACGCTACGTCACGCAGTTTCGTGAATATGCTCTGGCGCGCAAGAAGGCCGATGCGAGCGAACGGATCAAGCTGCTGGCCACATGCGATCTGATGAGGCACTTGCCGGCCGACCGGATCGAGCAGATCCTGCCCTGCATCAGCGACCGTCACCTGCAAGCGGGCAAGATTCTGTTCAGCGCCGGAGACCCCGGCGATGCCCTCTATATCGTCGCGCGCGGAACGGTGGATGTCCTGGCCAACGGAATGCGGGATAGCCAAACGCCAGGAGAAGCCATCGCCCAACTCGGCGTCGGGCAAGCCTTCGGCGAGATGTCCCTGCTCAGCGGCGGCCCTCGGACGGCTACAATTCGCGCCGCCGAGGACACCGATCTCATGAAAATCGGCAAGAAGGATTTCGACCAACTCGTCGCCGCCGACCGGCAGCTCGCTGATGCCGTACAGCAAATCAGCCACCAACGCGCCATCAGCAACCTCAGCGCGGGCGGCACCGATGCCGCTCTATGGGCCAAAGTCGCAAGCCGCAGTCTCGATCATCTCAATCGCCACGAGTCGCGAAAGATGCTGAAGGAGGCCGCTAACGGCGCCGGGATGGCAATCGTGTTCGGGAATATCCTGGACACCATCCCCGGCTGCCTCGTGATCGGGGCAAAGTTCACCGCCTTCGGGAACCTTTCGCTGACGCTGATGCTTGGCATGTTCCTGGGCGGGATCCCAGAGGCGGCTGCGAGCGCGTCAATGCTGACCAAAGCGGGCTACCGTCCCGCGGCGATCTTCGGACTGTGGTCGACGGTGCTGCTGGCCGGCGTGGTAGCGGCAGCCGCCGGCAAGGCGTTCATCGGCAGCAGCGACGCGCTGACGGCGATCTTTGCCCAGGCGTTGGCGGGCGGCGCCGTGCTGGCGCTGGTCGCCCATGCCATGATTCCCGTCGCCCTCGAAGAGGGCGGCTCGCTGGTGGTGCTGCCGACCGTCGCGGGCTTTCTGTTCGCGCTCTATCTGGCTCTGGCTGAGTCGTTCGTTTGACGTCGGGACCCACGATGAAATCCCGATTACACTTGCAGGCCGGGTTTCCAGTGCTAGCCTTCCAAAAAAACGCTGCCTTGGAGCAAACTCCAACCGCTATTAATGAGGGATGGAAACCATGAACATAACATCGCAAGCGGTCCTGGTCACCGAGCCCGTCTCGTTCGAAGGTGTCGTCGCAGCCAGTGCCTATGTCGATGGCCGGCGTGTCGCCAACATCGCCATTGAGGAAGCCGCGGGCTGGCGCAGTAAGCCCGGCCACGTGGTCTGGATCGGGCTGCACGAACCGGACGTCGCGCTGCTCCATAGCGTGCAGCAGCAATTCCAGTTGCACGATCTTGCGATCGAGGATGCGGACCACGCCCACCAGCGGCCGAAAATCGAACAATATGGCGATGCGTTGTTCATCGTGGCGCGCACCGCGCAACTCGACGGCGACAGCATCGCATTCGGTGAAACCCATCTATTCGTTGGCGAAGGATACCTGGTTTCGGTCCGTCATGGTCCCTCGACGTCCTACACGCCCGTACGCGAGCGATGCGAAAGCTGTCCGCGGGCTCTCGCGCGTGGCGAGGATTACATTCTCTATGCCATCCTCGATTTCATCGTCGACAATTACTCGCCGGTGCTCGAAACCATTCAGCAAGAAGTGGAGGCCATGGAGGCGCAGGTACTGGCGAGCGCAATGACGCGGGCACAGATCGAGCGTCTCTATCTTTTACGGCGCGATCTCCTGCGTCTGCGAAACGCCGTCGGCCCGCTGGTGGAAGTCTGCCGCAGGCTAGAGCACGACAACCTGCCGATGGTGCGGCCCACGATGCAGCCGCTGTTCCGCGACGTAACGGACCATGTCCGCACGGTCCAGGAGCAGATCGACTCGCTGCGCGAGGTCCTCGCCTTTGCCTTCGAGGCAAGCCTTCTGGTCGGCCAAGCGCAGGAGACCGCGGTCTCCAAGAAACTCGCCTCGTGGCTTGCCATTATCGCGGTCCCGACCGCGATTGCCGGCATCTACGGTATGAACTTCAAGAACATGCCCGAACTGCAATGGGAATACGGCTATTTCACTGTGATCGGCTTGATCCTGACCGCGTGCGCAGCCTTGTACTGGCGATTCCGGTACGTGGGATGGCTGTGACCCAGCGGGTCTTCAAGACAGCAGGATCTTTGAGGAAAGCGTAATACATTTCGCTGCTCTTATTTCAGCGGCAACCTCGATCCAAACGCCTTTATCGATTCCTGTCTTGGATATTCAATTCAAATTTTTCTATGTGATCTCGCCCCGGGTTCAAATCGACGGCACCACCGGAGAGACATGGAATTTATAATTCATGCGGCTCACGCAACAAATGAAGTTGGTGTATACTCGATTAGCTTATCAGAGCCGCGACCTCGCTTTGGTGGTTTGCACTTCAGCCAACGAGTTGTCGCCTAAGTGCTAGGCAGGAGTTGAGCGGTGGCCGACGTTGAATCGAAGCTGCGGCAGGCCATCACACGGGCGCCAGATGCCGACCCCCTTTTGGGCCCGGTAGCATCGGTGTTGGTGCGCTACCTTGCTTCAATTGCAATGACCGCCATCGCGACGGTCGTGGCTGTCGGTGTCGACAGCAAGGTGACCATCCCCAACCTATCCCTAGTATTTGTAGTTCCAGTGATCATCGCGGGCGTTAGCCTCGGCTTGGGTCCGTCGCTCTGTTCGGCGGTACTTGGCGCTCTGGCCTTCAATTTTTTTCTTACTGAGCCTCGCTACTCACTGGCCGTCGACGACCCGGCGAACATCTGGGCGATTGGACTGCTGTTTGTCGTCGGTCTCATCGTGAGTGGCGTTGCCTTCACCTCCCGCCAGAGGGCGACCGAGGCGGCCCTGCTAAGAAGACAGGTGACTGTGCTGCAAGGCTACAGCCGTGATGTCGTCGCGGCCGATAATACCAAGGCGATCGTCTCAATCACTTCCGAAGCTCTTGCAGCACTCTTCCAGGTTCCTGTCGTCGTGATGCTCGTTACAGAGGACAGGGTGGTTTCCCTCGATCAAGTCGGCGACGTAGAACCCCAAGAGACCGAATTAGAAGCGGCGCGATCATCCTTGGCGACTGGGACTGTGTTGCGCGGCGGCGTTTACCCGAATCTGGCCTCGCGCTTTGACTTCTGGCCTGTGGAGACGGCCGAACGCCAGAATGCCGTCATTGGACTTGCATTCGACCCGGACGAACGTCCTTCGGCACCAGATGCGCTAGTCAGCATAGTTGTGCGTGTTTTAGCCCTGGTGCTTGACCGTCATGTACGACGGCAGACGCATGGTTCCGACGAATGACAAAAGCACCAACGCGATCCTGGGGGTCGCTGCATTCCACACAAGTGAGCGCAAGAGAAATACACCCGCCGGCGAGGTAGGCAACATGAGCCCCAAAGTAGAGTTGGACGCCCCATTCCGTCATCCAGCTGTGGGTGTTCGTAACATGCGCGATCAGAACAGCCGCAGCGAACGGCGGAAACGTCTCGCCAAAATTGCCTAGCGCCCACCGGAGGCAACTAACTCAGTTCGCCGCGCCGTTCGATAGCGGCGAGTCCGGCGGCCATCATGCGATTACTATACGGTAGCCCTTTCGTTCGCCCGGCTCGTTTCCGAGCCGGCCGAGAAACGTCAGCAAGAAACCGACAGCGGCGCGCAGGCGGACCGCGAGAGTGGACGCGAGCTGACGCATGTCAGAAATCCCACTTTTCGCCGAGAACCAGCGGACGTCTCGGATATTTCGCGGCGTCCTTTTCCGTCTGTCCACCGAGGGCAGCCTTTTGCGCCCAACGGTAGGCACCGCCATGGAGCATCAGCTCATTGCGGATACGGCGAATTTTGGCGGCAGCGATCGCCCGGTGCAGCGTCCTCAAGGCGCCGCGAACGCGCTTGAGCGTCCGCATGATCGGGTGGCGGGCGGTGCCGGCTGAACCGTGCAGCCGGTCATGGTGCGAATAAAACAGGGTCATGTCGGGTCTTCCGTATTACGACGCGGCCAGACGCGCCGGGTCGAACGGAAGATGTGAGAAAAGGCATAGGAATTCGAGATGGCTTGGCCCTATCCCGCATAGCGATTGCATAAAGACCGGTTATTCCGCCGCGGTATTTCTGACACGCATCCCGCTTTCGACGCTTCCTTGCAAGGCCTTGAAGCGGTACGATCATTCGTGAGGCGACTTTGAAACTTGATGGTGCAGACCTGTGACAACGCTTGATCGAATCCTCGACGCGGCAGCGGACAATCTCAGAGTCGCAAAGATCCTGGTCCAGATGGGCCTCGACCCCAACAACATCACCTACGACGCGCTATTCAATCGCCTTCTGGAGATCGTGCTCGCCAATATCACGCTCGCCAACATGTTTGCGCTGGTCGGCGTCATCTTCTTTGTCGCCACCCTGCTGACGCAGACCATGGTGCCGCTGCGCGTCGCCAACATGATCGGGTGCATGTTCTTTGCCATCTTCGGCGCGCTCACCGGAGCCATAACGACCTTCCTGTTGTACCTGATGATGATTCCCATCAATGCGTACCGCCTCCGTCAGATGCTGATTCTGGTGAAGAAGGCCCGCAGCGCCACCAAGGGCGATACCTCGCTGGAATGGCTCAAGCCCTTCATGACCGAGCGCAAATACCGCAAGGGCGACGTTTTGTTCAAAAAGGACGATGCCGCGCACGAAATGCTGCTGACCGTCACCGGAAAATTCCTGGTGAAGGAGATCAGCGTCGAGCTTCCGCCGGGACAGCTGATGGGCGAATTCGGTTTTCTGACGCCCGACAACCGGCGAACCGCGACCATCGAATGCATCGAGGACGGTCACGTGCTGACCATCACCTACGAAAAGCTGCTCGAGATCTACTTTCAGAACCCGCAATTCGGCTACTACTTCCTGGTCCTGACCAGCCAGCGCCTGCTGGAAAATATTGCGCGGCTCGAAGCGGTCGTCGCGCAAAACAAGGCCTTGCAGGTCGCGGCTGCGGGCGGCTCGCACTGAGCAGCGAGCTCTCCCCGGCGGCCGCGTTCGAGACTATTCCGCCGCGGTCCGCAGTTCGACCTTTTCGGCGCGCACGGCGCAGAACTTGAATTCCGGAATCTTGCCGAACGGATCGAGCGCCGGATTGGTCAGCAGGTTCGCCGCGGCTTCCGCGTAGCAGAACGGCATGAACACCATGTTTTCCGGCACGTCGCGGTCGGAGCGCACCTTGACCTCGACCGCGCCGCGGCGGGTTTCCAGCTTGATGACATCGCCGGGCCAGACGCTGAGGCGCCGCATGTCCTTTGGCGACATGAACGCCACCGCCTCCGGCTCGATCTGGTCGAGCACGCTGGCGCGGCGGGTCATCGAGCCGGTGTGCCAGTGCTCGAGCACGCGGCCAGTCGACAGCACCATCGGATATTCGTCGTCTGGCACTTCATCGGGCGCGATCACATGCGCCGGCACGATCTTGCCGCGACCGCTTTCGGTCGGGAAACCCGTCGTGAAGATGATCTCGTTGCCGGGCTTGTCGGGATCGTCGACCGGATAGGTCACCGCGCCCTCGCGCACCAGCCGTTCCCAGGTGATGTTCTGCAGCGACGGCATCACCTGCGTCATCTCGGTGAACACGTCTGCCGGGCCGCGTAGTTCCAGGGCAGACCCATGCGCTTGCCGATTTCCTGGATGATCCAGAGATCCTGCCGCGCGTCGCCGGGCGGTTTTATCACCTCGCGCGCCAGCTGCACGCGGCGGTCGGTATTGGTGAAAGTGCCGGACTTTTCTGCAAACGCGGACGCCGGCAGCACCACGTCGGCATGGAACGCGGTTTCGGTGACGAACAGGTCCTGCACCACCAGATGATCGAGTTTTGCCAGCGCCTCGCGCGCATGCTGCAGGTCGGGGTCGGACATCGCGGGGTTTTCACCCTCGATATACATGCCGTTGATCTCGCCGGCGTGGATCGCGTTCATGATCTCGACCACGGTCAAGCCACGCACGGGGTCGAGGTCCTGATGCCAGAGTTTTTCGAAGGGTTCCCGCAGGTCGGTGCGCCCGACCGGCTGGTAATCGGGCAGGAACATCGGGATCAGGCCGGCGTCGGAGGCGCCCTGCACGTTGTTCTGGCCGCGCAACGGATGCAGTCCGGTGCCGGGACGGCCGACCTGGCCGGTGATCAGCGCCAGCGCAATCAGGCAGCGCGCATTGTCGGTGCCGTGGATGTGCTGGCTGATGCCCATGCCCCAGAAGATGATCGAGGCGCGCGAGCGCGCATACATCCGCGCCACCTCGCGCAGGGTGTCGGCCGGAATGCCGCAGATCGGCTCCATCTTCTCCGGCGGGAATTCCTTGATACGCTCGGCGAGCTCATCGAAACCTTCGGTATAGCCCGCGATATATTGCTGGTCGGTCAGCCCTTCGGTGATGATGGTGTGGAGCATCGCGTTCAGCATCGCAACGTCACTGCCGGGCTTGAACGCAAGATGTTTGGTGGCGTGGCGCGACAGCGATTGCGTGCGCGGGTCCATCACGATCAGCTTGGCGCCAAGCTTGGCCGCGTTCTTGAGATAGGTCGCGGCGACCGGGTGATTCACCGTCGGATTGGCGCCGATCACGATGATGACTTCGGCATCCATGGCAGCCGCAAACGGCGCCGACACCGCGCCGGAATTCAGGCCTTCCATCAGCGCCGCCACCGACGAGGCGTGGCACAGCCGTGTGCAGTGATCGACATTGTTGGAACCGAAGCCGGTGCGCACCAACTTCTGGAACAGGTACGCCTCCTCGTTCGAGCCTTTGGCCGATCCGAAACCGGCCAGCGCCTTGACGCCCTTTTCGTCGCGGATATTCACAAGGCCTTTGGCCGCGATATCGAGCGCCTCTTCCCACGACGCTTCGCGGAAATGCGTGAACGGATTGGCCGGATCGACCTGGTCGTTGGCATCCTTCTTCGCATTCGGCAGCCGCACCAGCGGCTTTGGTCAGCCGATGCGGATGATGGATGTAGTCGAAGCCGAAGCGGCCCTTGACGCAGAGCCGGTTGTGGTTGGCCGGGCCGTCGCGGCCCTCGGCATAGATGACCTTCTCGTCCTTGACCTGATAGGTGACCTGGCAGCCGACGCCGCAGAACGGGCACAGCGAGTTGACCTTCTTGTCGGCATAGGTGACGCGGGTCTGGTTCTCGTCCAGCATCACCGACGGCATCAACGCGCCGGTCGGACAGGCCTGCACGCATTCACCGCAGGCGACGCAAGTCGATTCCCCCATCGGATCGTCGAAGTCGAACACGATTTTTGAACCGTGATTACGATACGCCATGCCGATGACGTCATTGACCTGCACTTCGCGGCAGGCGCGGACGCACAGGCCGCACTGGATGCAGGCATCGAGATTGACGCTCATCGCCGGATGGCTGGTGTCGCCCTGCCAGCGTTCGGCGGCGGGGAAACGGCTTTCGGTCACCTCGACCTTTTCAGCCCAATGCCAGAACTTCGAATCCGGATCGTGGGAGGTCGCGCGCGCCGGTTGATCGGCGACAAGCAATTCCATCACCATCTTTTGTGCGGAGACGGCGCGCGGGCTTTCAGTCTTCACCTTCATCCCGACGCTCGGCGTGCGCTTGCAGGACGCCGCCAGCACGCGCTCGCCCTCGATCTCGACCATGCAGGCGCGGCAATTGCCGTCGGGCCGGTAGTCCGGCGCGGGCGAATAGCACAGATGCGGGATTTCCCGGCCCTGTCGCTGCGCCACCTGCCAGATGGTCTCGCCTGCGTTGGCCTCGACCTGCTCGCCGTCGAGTTCGAACTGGATTTTTGTCATTCCGCCGCTTCCTTGAACTCGTCGGGGAAATATTTAATGACGGACGTCAGTGGATTCGAGGCGGCCTGGCCGAGCCCACAGATCGACGCGTCGCGCATTGCCTGGCTCAACTGGTCGAGCAATTCGCGGTTCCAAACCGGGCGCTCCATCAGGATCGCCGCCTTCTGGGTGCCGACCCGGCACGGCGTGCATTGGCCGCAGCTCTCGTCCTCGAAGAAGCGCATCAGGTTCAGCGCGGCGCCCTTCACACTGTCCTGTTCAGACAGGATGACGACCGCGGCCGAGCCGATGAAGCAGCCGTATTTTTCCAGCGTCCCGAAATCGAGCGGGATGTTGTCCATCGACGCCGGCAGGATGCCGCCCGACGCACCACCCGGCAGGTAGGCGTGGAACGTATGGCCGTCGGCCATGCCGCCGCAGAACTCGTCGATCAGTTCACGTACGGTGACGCCGGCCGGCGCCAGCTTCATGCCGGGATTCTTGACGCGGCCCGATACCGAATAGCTGCGCAGGCCATGACGGTCGTTGCGGCCGTGGCTCTTCCACCAGTCGGCGCCTTTCTCGACGATGTCGCGCACCCACCAGAGCGTCTCGATATTGTTGATCAGCGTCGGCAGGCCGAACAGGCCGACCTGAAACGGATAGGGCGGCTTGTGCCGGGGCAGGCCGCGCTTGCCCTCGATGCTCTCCAGCAGCGAAGATTCCTCGCCGCAGATGTAGGCGCCGGCGCCGCGGCGCATGTGCAGCTGAGGTCCGCCCGGCGGCAGTTTTGCGATCTCGCGCTGGAGGATTTCGCGCGAGGCCGGATATTCGTCGCGGATGTAGATGTAAACGTCGGTCGCCTCGACTACATGCGCGCCGATCAGCATGCCCTCGATAAAACGATGCGGATCGGTTTCGAGGTAATAGCGATCCTTGAACGTGCCGGGTTCGCCCTCGTCGCCGTTGATCGCCATCAGTCTCGGACCGGGCTCGCCGAGCACCGCGCGCCACTTGCGTCCCGTCGGGAAGCCCGCGCCGCCGAGCCCGCGCAGCGACGCGTCGTCGAGCGATTTCAGCAAATCTTCCTTCGGAAGTTCACCGGAGCGCAGGCGGTTCAGCAGTGCGTAGCCGCCGCCGGCGAGATAGGCGTCGTAGTCGACATAGTTGGGCAGATGCGTATGGGTCTCGCCGGCCTTCGCGGCGGCGAGCACCTTCGAAACCGTGGCGTGATCGACAAAGTGATGGCCGACCTCGGCCGCGGGCGCGGTATCGCAGCGGCCAACGCAGGGCGCGCGCACCACTCGGATGCCGGGACCCGCACTGTCCTGCAATTCATGCAGCAGCTTTTCCGCGCCCAGCATGGCGCAGGTCAGCGAGTCGCAGACGCGGATCGTGAGCGGCGCGATATCCGGCTCGCCTTCCTTCACGATATCGAAATGCGCATAGAAGGTCGCGGTCTCGAACACCTCGGCAAACGAGAGCTTCATCTCGTCGGCGAGCGCTGCGAGATGAGCCGCGGATATCTGATGATATTTGTCCTGGATCAGGTGCAGATACTCGACCAGGAGATCGCGCCGCCGCGGCCGCTCGCCGAGCAGCAGCTCGATCTCATGCGCTGCGGCCGGATCGATCTGGCGGCCCTTCGGCGTCGCCTTGGCCCGCTTCCGCCCCATACCGGGATGCTCGAACGAGCGGACTTTCTGCGCGTCATGAACCATGGAAAACGTCTCGTTCCTGCCTGTCAGTTGCATCGACCATATTCCGTGGCATGCCAGATGCCAAGAGAATTATCGCGTTGTGATAGGCATTTAAGCGGCATAGGGCGGCGGCGCAGTTATACCTCCCGACCCGAAAGCGAACCTTGCGTCGGAACAGCCTTTGCCGATCAGCGAATGAGAACGCGAATCGATCTCGAGATCAATAAAGCCGTCTCATGCGGCGATAGGGAACGCGTATCAATCTGGATTTGCGATCGGGCGATAAAGATTCAAAATGAGCGGCGTACGCGAGCGCAGGTCCAGATCAGAGACGGGCGCCGTCAGCCTTCTCAATCAGGAACACGATGCAGTTCTCCGCGCGCTCCGTGATGTCGACCTTGTCGCCGGTCTCCCGGATCAAATTGGGAATATCGATCACCGACAGCGGATCGGTACAGTGCACTTCGAGGAAGTCACCGGGCGAGACCGACTTCAGCGCCTTGCGGGTCTTCAATGCCGGCAGCGGGCATTTGAGGCCGGTGAGATCGAGTTTTGTCGTGGTCATGTTGGGAACATGGCGAAGCGGATGGGCATCGTCAATCCGGCGAGCGAGCGACCCTCAGATCAAACTTGCATAGGACAGGAACCCGACCATCTCGCCAGGCTCGACACGGGTCGTCTGTTCACCGAGTTCGACCAGCCCGTCGGTGTCGACGAGCGACGACAACAGCCCTGCGCCCTCGCGCGGAAATTTGATCGCTTCAAGCGCGCCATCCGCGCCCCTTCGCAAAGTAACGCGGACATATTCGCGGCGGGCGATCTTCTTTTTGTAGCTGAAGCCGGCGCGAACCGGCATCGGTACCAGCGGCTCCTGCCTTGCGCCTGACAGCGCGAGGATGGTCGGCCGCACGACGTGCACGAAGGTGACAAAGCTCGCCACCGGATTTCCAGGCAAGCCGATGAACGGCGTGCCGCCGATAATGCCCATCGCGACGGGGCGTCCTGGCTTGATCGCCATCCGCCACAGCACCAGCTTGCCGACGCTTTCGACACTGGCCTTGACGTGGTCCTCTTCGCCGGTCGACACGCCGCCGGTGGTCAGGATCAGATCATGGGCGCCGGCGACCTTTTGCAGAGCGGTTGCCAGTGAGGTGTGCTCGTCCCGCAGGATGCCGAGATCGCCGACCTCGCAGCCGAGCCGGCCCAGCATCGCCATCAGCATGAAACGGTTGGAATCGAATAGCTGCGCCGCCGCGCGCATTTCTCCCGGCGAGACCAGTTCATTGCCGGTGGAGAACACCGCAACGCGGATGCGCCTGACGACATCGAGCCGCTCCAGGCCGAACGCCGCCGCCAGCGCGACATTCTGCGGCCGCAGCCTCTGGCCGGCCATCAGCGCGACATGGCCCGCGGAGATATCCTCGCCCACGGGGCGGACATTGGCGCCGGCCTTCAGGCCCGCCGGCAGAACCACCTTGCCGTCTTCGTGCCGGACGTCTTCCTGCATGAACACGGTATCGGCACCCTCGGGCATCGGTGCACCCGTGAAGATGCGCATCGCCTGTCCCGGCTTGATCGGCGCTTGCGCCGAGGCGCCGGCCTGGACGCGCCCCATTACGGCAAACGCCTGCTCTTCTCGCTGCGGGAGATCGCGGCTCGATACCGCGTAGCCATCGACCGCGGAGTTGGTGAACGGCGGCAACGGCAACGGCGCCGCAACATCATGCGCGAGAACGCGCCCGTCGGAGACAGCGAGCGTCACGGTCTCGACCTCCGACACCGCTGTGACCCGCGCGGCGATGATGCCGACGGCCTCATCGACCGACATCATCGGACCGCCGAAGGCAAAGCAATCGTCGGACAATTGCGCCATGCCGTGCCTCAGCTCTCCGCTTCGCTCTTGGCCAGCACCTCTTCGACCGATGTCGCGGCCCTGAGCATCATTGCGGCAACCGCCTCGATATCGTCGAGATGGGCCGTGGGAAGCGTGGTTTCAACCGATGTATCGGTGGCGATACCGGCCACGCCGGGGTCGTCGGGGAACAACAACGGCTTGCGGTTGGCGGCGCGATAAACCTCGATCTTGCGATGCGGCTCGCGCTTGAAACCCTCGATAATGACAAGATCGACCCGCGACATCTTCGCCAGCAGTTCCGGCAGCCGCGGCTCGTCCGCGCCGCGCAGTTCGTGCATCAGGGCCCAGCGCTGGGTGGAGGACACCAGCACTTCGGTGGCGCCGGACTGGCGGTGCCGCCAGGAATCCTTACCCGGTATATCGACATCGAAGGCGTGATGGGCGTGCTTGATCACGGAGACGCGCAGGCCGTCTTTCAGCAAATGCGGGATCACGCGCGTCAGCAAGGTGGTCTTGCCGGCGCCGCTCCATCCCGCGAGGCCAATCACTTTCATGCCGTTCTCCGCACCCCCAGCCGGAACCAGGCTGGGCTTTCTCCTGAGGTGCTTTATATCGGGTGGCAGGTAAAGTCATGCTAACCTGACCGACATGATGAAGATCGACAAAGCCCCCGTCCCCCTGATCGTGCCCAATCCCGACGATCCCAGACTGACCGAGCGTGTCACCGGGACCGATCAGACCGGTGCTGCGGTCGAAATCAGGGTGCCGGTGGAACGGCCGCTGACGCTGTACCTGAACGCGCAGGAGATCGTCACCATGATGACGATCGGCGACTATCCGGAATATCTCGCGCTCGGCTATCTCCTGAACCAGAACATGCTGAAATACGACGACGTCGTCACCGAGGTCGAATATCACGACGACCTCCAGGTCGTGGTCGTGCGCACCGAGCACCACACCAATTTCGAGGCCAAGCTGAAGAAGCGCACGCAGACCTCGGGCTGCGCGCAGGGCACGGCGTTCGGCGATTTGCTCGAAGCGGTCGAAAGCGTCGCGCTGCCGAAGGCGGAATTGCGCACCTCCTGGCTCTACCAGATGACGCACGCGATCAACACCATGCCCTCGCTCTATCTCGAGGCCGGCGCGATCCATGGCTGCGTGCTGTGCAAGGAAGGCACACCGGTTTGTTACACCGAGGACGTCGGCCGCCACAATGCCGTCGACAAGATCGCGGGTTGGATCTATCGCCATGGCGTCGATCCCGCCGACAAGATTCTCTACACCACGGGACGGCTGACCTCAGAGATGGTGATCAAGACGGTGCGGATGGGGATTCCCATCCTGGTGTCGCGTTCCGGCTTTACGGCATGGGGCGTCGAGCTGGCACGGCAGGTCGGGCTGACGCTGGTCGGGCGCACCCGAGGAAAACGGTTCATTGCGCTGTCCGGCGAGGAGCGCATCGTGTTCGACCAGAATCTTGCCTTTGTCGAAGAGGAATCGGCGCGGCACAAGCGCAAGGGCGAAGACCGTGACGAGTGAAGCGACGCCAACAGGCGCGCTAGCGGTACCCGGCGTACTGCTCGCCGGCGGCCTTGCACGGCGGATGGGTGGCGGCGACAAACCGATGCGCCGGATCGGCGGCCGCACCATTCTCGACCGCGTGATCGCGCGGCTCAAGCCGCAATGCGATGGGCTCATCCTCAATGCCAATGGCGATCCCGTGCGCTTTGCGGCGTTCGGCCTGCCGGTCATCGCCGATGGCGTTGCCGATTTTCCCGGCCCGCTTGCCGGCATTCTCGCAGCGCTGGACTGGGCCGCGGCCAACCGGCCCGATGTTGAGTTCGTTCTGAGCGCTGCCGCCGACTGCCCATTCCTGCCCCGCGATCTCGTTTCGCGTCTCTATGGCGCGCTCCGGGAACAGAATGCGGAGCTCGCGGTCGCCGCTTCCAACGGCCAGTCGCATCCGGTGATCGGGCTTTGGAGCGTAGGATTGCGCGAAGCGCTACGCCACGCGCTGGTCGTGGAAGACGTCAGGAGGATCGACCGCTGGACCGCGCGCTACAGGCTCGCCACCGTGACATGGCCCGCGCAGCCGCTCGATCCGTTCTTCAATGCCAACACCATGGACGACATCGCGGAAGCCGAACGGCTGGCGGCGCTGGATGGGGGCTAGACTCGGCGCCCCATTCGCCTTGAACCGGACTGCCGCCTGCGGCGACCACTGAATGCCGAACGTTTGCCTTCCGGGCATAGAGATTTCCTGATGATCGAATTTCTTTGGGGTGTTCTGGTCTTCATCGTCCGGGCGATTAATTTCGTCCTGGATATATGGCTGTTCGTCTCGCGGATGCATCGGTTCGCCAGATGGACAACCGGCAGCGACACAATCGTCGAAGTGCCGGCGGACCCGAAAACCCTGCCGCCCGCCGCCCAACGCGCGCTCGAGGAAGCCGAGCAGCGGCGCAATGCCAGTTACGCCGCCAGTGGAACGGTCCAGGCGTCGTAGGCGTAGACCCAGTCGGTATCGGTCTTTTCCCTGAGCCAGGTATTGGTTCGCGAGGTCTGCTGGACACGCGCGGTACGATCTTTGCGGCTCGCCTCAAACCTTCGAAACGCGTTCGGCACGCCGTCGCGCTCGACGCGATGGAGGCAGCGCGACAGCACGGCGGCGTCCTCGATTGCCATCGCCGCGCCTTGCGCCATGTAGGGCGTCATCGGATGGCTGGCATCGCCGAGCAGCGTCACGTTGCGATCGGTCCAGCGCTCCAGCGAATTGCGATCGACGATCGCCCATTTGTGTACGTCGGGGCACGCGGCCAGCACCTGCTCGACCTGACGATCAAAGCCCGCAAACGCCTTGCGCAACTCCCGCACATCGCCCTTGGCCGACCAGGATTCGATCCGAAACTCCGGCTCCGGCTGGCTGGTGACGAGGTAGATCTCGCTGCGGTCCGGCTTGACGTAGTAGATGACGATGTGCCGGTCCTCGCCCCACCATTTGGTGCAATCGTCTATCTTTTCTCCGCCGAGCAACGTGGCGGGATAGGTGGTGCGGTAGGCGATGCGCCCGGTAAAATTCACAGGCGAGACGCCGAACAGCATGTCGCGCGCGACGGAATGAACGCCATCGGCGCCAACCGCAGCATCGGCTGTCGCGATCGTCCCATTGGCAAAGGTGAGTCGAACGCCATCAGTGGTCTCATCCAGCCCAACCAGTTTGTGGCTCAGCCTGATGCATTCGTCGGGAACGGCGCTGGCGAGCGCGGCATGCAGGTCGCCGCGATGCGCCAGCAGATAGGGCGCACCAAACTTCTGCTCGGCGCTCTCGCCAAAGATCATGTCGAATTTGACTTCGCCGGTGCGCCAGTCCCGGTTGTTCCAGGAGCGCGGATAGAACGACTGCGCGCGCAGCATCGCTTCAAGCCCGAGCCCGCGCAGCACCTTCATGGCGTTGCAGCCGATTTGAATGCCGGCGCCGAGCCGGGCGAATTGCGCCGCCTGCTCGTACACGGTGACGTCGATGCCGACCTGCTGTAGCGCCGCAGCCGTCGCGAGGCCACCCATGCCCGCGCCGACGATCGCAACCGACAGAGGTCTTGCCATCCGCTCCCCCAGACATTTCCTGAGCGTCAGGCTGGCCGAAACCCGGCCCGCTCCAGTGCCGCGCGGCCTTCGTCTGACGCCAGCGCGTCGAGAAAGGCCTGCACCGCCGCCCGTTGTTTGCGCGCTTTCACCAGCGCGAAATCATAATGCTCTTCCGCAAAGGGAATGAAACCCAGGTCCGCCGCGTGGGCCACCGGCGCGATGGTCATGCCCCAGTCGGCGCGGTGCTGCGCTATCGCGGCGGCGACCGCGTTATGCGAGCGCGGTTGATTCCAGTACCCGTCAGGGCGCGCGCCAGCCAGCATCCGATCGATCAGGATTCGCGTGCCCGCCCCCTGGTTGCGGTTGACCATGATGCAGGCGGGATCGGCGAGCGCAGCACGCACCGCCTCCTCGGCGCTCAGGCCTTCGAAGCGCCGATCGCCCTTGCGGAACACGATCCCCTGCATGCGCCGCCAGCCCGGCACCAGTTCAAGCCCATCCGCGAGATAAGGCGTGTTGTAGGTCTCAGACTTGTCGTCGAACAAATGGATCGGCGCGAAATCGCATTCGCCGCGCTTGGCCGCCGCCAATCCGCCAAGGCTGCCGACAGCGATCGAACGCACCGAAAGGCCAGCCCGCGCCAGCGGCGCGGTCACCAGATCGAGCCCGGTGCAGTGGCTGCCGACGATGACGAGATCAGGCACCCGCACATGCGGTGTGAACAGGGTCACTTCGGCCTCTGCGCCAGCCGGCATCTGGTCGGCCAGCGCGTCGATGCGCAGGAAACCATCGGCCTGCGCGAACGAGGTGATAGCGCCGGAGCCCTTGCCGGTCGGATAGGCGATTAATCCGTCCGCCCCCTCGACCAGCGACACCATCACGAATTCGGTGCGGCCGAGCTCAGAGGCAATCCGCACCGGGACTTTGGCGCTGACCCTGGCGTCCGAACGCGGCGGCAACCCCGCCATGCGCCGCAACACCGGTACGATCATGTCGTGGAAGGTGAACATCGCCGAGGTTGGAAACCCCGGCAGGATCACCACCGGCTTGCCATCGCAGACCGCGAGACATAGCGGCTTGCCCGGTTTCAGCGCGACGCCGTGTGCAATGATCCCGGGTTTGCCGAGCCGCTCGATGATGCGGTGGGACACGTCGCCCGCGCCCTTCGAGGTGCCGCCCGAGAGCACCAGCATGTCGCTCGATTGCAGCGCGCGGCGCATCGCGGCTTCGAGTTCCGCCTCGTCGTCGGGAATTGCGCCGAGAAACGTCGCCTCGCCGCCGTTCTCGGATATCGCCGCGGTGACGATCGCCCCATTGGTGTCGTAGATCGCGGCCGGGCGCAGCGGCGAGCCCGGCTGCACCAGTTCGTCGCCGGTCGAGATGATGGCGACGCGCGGCCGGCGCGCAACGGTGACTTCCGAAATGCCGCAGGCCGCCAGCATGCCGATCTCGCGCGAGCCGATAATGGCGCCGGCGCGCAGCAAGGCTTCGCCGCGCGCGATGTCGGAACCGGCATAGGAGACGAATTGCCCGGGTGACGCGCCACGGCGGATTTCGATCGCGCGGGGTCCGGCCGGTTGCGTGTGTTCCACCATCACGATGGCGTCGGCGCCGCGCGGCACCGGACCGCCGGTCGCGATCGAGGTCGCAGTCCCCGACAACACCGGCCGCACCGGCGCGGTGCCACAAGCGATGACCTCGTCGTTCAGCATCATGCGCACCGGCGTGGTTTCGCCGGCGGAGGCGAGATCGGCGGAGCGCACCGCAAAACCATCGACATTGGAGCGGTCGAACGGCGGCACGTCGATCGGCGCCAACACGTCTTCCGCCAGCGCGCAGCCGAGCGCATCCGTAAGCCGCCGCTGCTCGCTCGGCACGAGGCGCGGAAACAGCGCAGCTTCAAAGCGTGCCAGCGCGTCCTCGCGCGACAGGATGGTCAGGAACTGGTCCTGATCGATGGCATCGCGATCTTTCGGCGAGGGCGTCGAGGTCATACAGGAATCCATATCATTCCCGCAGCATATAGGCATCGACCGCGGTACCCGCAGCATATCCTTCCGCACCCCCGGGCACGATCAGCCAGGCCTCGGCGCGCGCAATCGCATCGAGCGACAGTTCCCCGACCGCCAGTGTCACCCAGGCGCCCTGCTTCCGCTCCAGCAGCACCACTTCGGCGATGCCGACGCCGGATGCGATCTTGCGCGCCAGCGGCAGATTGAGCGTCTTGCGCGGCCGGCGGTCCGACAGCCGATCGAGTACGGGAAGCGCGAGCGTCCACCACGCCGCGAACGCCTGATCCGGCGTACCCGGCTGCGCGACCACGGGCGTCTTGCCGACGCGGCCGACCGCCGAGGTGCGGCCGGGCTGCATCGCGATGCCGTGGGCGAGGATTTCGCCGCGTTCGCGGAGTGCCATCACCGTCGCGTCGGTGCGGCCGACGCCGCTACCGCCGACCATCAACAGGAGATCGCACGCGCTGACGTCGATTGCCGCAGCAATCGATGCGGCATCGCGCCCGGCAGCGGTGACGGCAATCACATCGGCGCCGGCGGTCCGCGCGCTCTCCGCGATCAAATCCGATGTGACCGTGCCGCCCGGGATATTGACGAGGCGCAGCCGCGGCCGGCGCACTTTCAGCCTCTTTATTCCAGCAGCGCGCGCGATCAGGAGATCACGCGCGAGAACACGCCGCCCGGCCTCGGCGACGTGGCTGCCAGCGGCAATATCGCCACCGGCGCGGCGCACCCCCTGCCCCGGGATCGCTTCCGCCAGTACCAGCGGCATCGGACCTGACTGGTCGATGGAATCGGAATCGAGCACGCAGTCGCACCCCTCGGCGATGGCCTCGCCAGCTTCGACCCAGGCCGGCAACGCCGCAAGCGGCAGCGGCGAATAGGACGACGCGCCGACGAGATCGCGGGCGCAGAACGCGTAACCGTCTACAGCGGCGATATCGTACGGCGGTAGCGCGCCGAGCCGCGGCATGTCGGCCGCGATGCAACGCAGCGCGTCCACCAGTGGCAGTTCAACGGGAATCACGGGCTCGACGCCGTTCACCAGGGCGGCGAGCGCCACATCGAGCGGCGTCAGTGAAATCGGCAGGCGCTGGTTCGAGGTCATGGCTCGGCTATGCCGCAAATCGCGCCGGAAATAAACAGAACCCGATACCTCCAGCGGTCAGCCCCCTCCTTCTGGCCACATTGACGCCGTCCCCAATTTAGTTGCAAATGAGACCAATTGGCGGAAGCAATCGCCCGAAGACACCAACGGCCAAGGTGCCGATGCAGAGGGAGAAGACAGGATGTTCGTCCGGAATCTATCCATACTTGGCGCGCTCACAGCCGCGATGCTGGCTTCGCCAGCAGCGCTCGCGCAGGTGTCCGATGACGTCGTCAAGATCGGCGTTCTCACCGACATGAACGGTCCGGCGTCGACGCCGACCGGTCAGGGCTCGGTCACGGCCGCGCAAATGGCGATCGACGATTTCGGCGGCAAGGTGCTGGACAAGCCGATCAGCCTGATCGTCGGCGACCATCAGTTGAAGCCGGATATCGGCGGCGGCATTGCGCGGCGCTGGTACGATGTCGACCAGGTAGACCTGATCGTCGACGTGCCGGTGTCGGCGGTCGGGCTTGCGGTGCAAAACGTCGCCAACGAAAAGAAGAAGCTGTTCATCACGCATTCGACGCTCGCCGCGGATTTCCACGGCAAATTCTGCTCGCCTTACGCGATGCAGTGGGTGATCGACACCCGTTCGCTCGCGGTCGGCACCGCGCAGGCCGTGGTCAAGCGCGGCGGCGACAGCTGGTTCTTCATCACCGACGATTATGCCTTCGGCCACTCGCTCGAACGCGACGCCTCGACCGTGATCACGGCCAATGGCGGCAAGGTGCTGGGCTCGGTCAAGCCGCCGCTCGCCACGCCCGATCTGTCGTCGTTCGTGCTGCAGGCGCAGGCGTCCAAGGCCAAGATCATCGGCATCGCCGCAGGCCCACCCAACAACATGAACGAGATCAAGACCGGCTCGGAATTCGGCGTCTTCAAGGGTGGCCAGCAGATGGCGGCCTTGCTGGCGCTGATCACCGACATTCACTCGCTGGGACTACCGGCGGCGCAGGGCCTGCTGCTGACGACGTCGTTCTACTGGGACATGGACGACAAGACCCGCGAATGGTCGAAGCGCTATTTCGCCAAGATGAACCGGATGCCGACGATGTGGCAGGCCGGCGTCTATTCCTCGGTGATGTATTATCTCAACGCCATCAAGGAGGCCGGCACCGACGAGCCGCTCAAGGTGGCAGCGAAGATGCGCGAAAAGCCGATCGAGGATTTCTTCTCCCGCAACGGCAAGCTGCGCGAGGACAATCTGATGGTGCACGATTTGATGCTGGTGCAGGTCAAGAAACCGGAAGAATCGAAATATCCGTGGGACTATTACACGATCCTGGCCAAGATCCCCGGCGATGAAGCGTTCGGCCCGCCCGATCCGGCATGCTCGCTGGTGAAGAAGTAAAGTGAGCGAATGGCGAATGGTGAGTAGCGAATGGTGGTAGATATCCCCTCCATTCGCTATTCGCCCCCTACTTCACCACCCCGATCTCCCTAAAATACTTCAGCACGCCCGGGTGGATCAGTTCCACATTCGGCGCGGCGGTCACCGTATTCACCGCCGCCGTCTCGCACGGTCCGGTCGATACCGTCGCGTGCATCATGAGTCAGTGGCTGTCGGATCGTCTCGGCCAGCAAGTCGTGGTCGAGAATCGAACCGGCTCTGGCGGCAATATGGCGGCAGCCGCAGCGATCAGTTCGCCGCCGGACGGCTACACGCTGCTGTTCGTCGCGCCGAACAACGCGATCTCGACCTCACTCGGCGCTGGCATTTCCGGACGTCATTTCCAACAAGGTGCAGTTGATCTTCGACAATCTGCTATCGGCGCTCGAACAGGTGCGCGGCGGCGCCGTACGCGCGCTCGGCGTCACCTCGCTGCAGCGCTGGCCGAGTGTCCCCGAAATTCCAGCCATCGCCGAGAACCGTACCGGGGTTCGAGTCGGTCGGCTTCTACGGCATCTCCGCGCTCAAGAGCACGCCGCTGGAGATCGTCGAACTCCTCAACAAGGCGGTTGGCGAGGCGCTGAAGGACCCCAAGCTGGTGGCGCGGCTCGCCGAGGTCGGCGGCATTCCGAAGCCGATGACGCCGGCCGAATTCGGCAAACTGGTCACTGAGGAGACCGAGAAGTGGCGCAAGGTGGTGGAATTTGCCGGCGTTTCGGTGGACTAAGCCCGGCATTGCCGGATCGCGATGACCGCTGTAAACGGTGCCGGCACCGTTGCCGGCCGCTTCCTGCGGCCGCTCGCGGCGGGGCCTGTAGCTCAATGGTTAGAGCCGGCCGCTCATAACGGTCTGGTTCCTGGTTCAAGTCCAGGCAGGCCCAC
>CAWGSN010000004.1:0-57036 GCA_963825225.1 uncultured Alphaproteobacteria bacterium | reverse complement strand
GCCCTCCGCACGCGCTCGAACAGGGCAACGAGCCCCTCGCGTTGTTTTGGCGTTGGCGTGCCTCGCCAAGCCTGCATGGTCTGGAGGAATTGCCCGTCGGGGTCAGCCGGCCGTGACGAACCGGTGTTGACACTCTCATCGTGTTGGCTGGTCTTCATCGCGAAACCTCCGTAGGTTTTCAACAATGGACCACCGTCAAAAGCATATGCCTAAAGCATATTTGTGCTTCGGATTTGTGCTTCTAACCTCCTTGAAGAAACGGGATCACCGTCAAAATCCAAACTTTCTTCCCTCTTAAGCGGCCAAATACCCCAAGGTATCAGTTGATTTTCGATGTAGCTCGCCTTGAGTGTGCGGCTGAGTTGGCCGGCCTTCGCCGCCTTTTGGGCTTCGGCTGCAAGGACGCGAGCCAATTTCGCCTTCGTTATGCCTTCGGGGATCTTGTTCTCGGCCTGCAGGTTGCGGGTTGCGGCAATGGCCCACTGGACGCTGGCACCCGCTTTGTCGACAATTGTCGACACAGCCGCTACCGGAAAGAACGTTTCGAAAGCGACGCTGTCGAGCTCGAGGCTGATATCATACGCAAACACCCGCTCCTCGATGATGGCATAGCCAGACACTTCGGGGTCGGTGAAAAATATCATCCGCCGCCCGGCTCGATCTTCGTAGGCGTTGGCCCACCAATTGCGCCTAATAGCTCCAGGCCCGCTGCGCAGCTGGCCGTCGGACAAGGAATACAGCCCACCATGCCGCACCGGAATTCGACCTAGATGTAGGTAGGGTCGTAGGGCATTAAGCGAGCCGGCGCGCGGCAATGCCTCGCGCCACGGCAGCCCTAATGGTGTACGTTCGTCAGTAGTCCGGTCCACGGGGTCTGATCCCTTGGCAGGATTAGGTCCGTCCCGCCGTTCACCGCGTCAGGGCGGACCGCTTTAGAAAACGCTCCGGCCCGGAGCGGGGTTACGGTGCGATTTCCCTAACGGCCCGCGGCGCGGGCGGCAGCGCGCAAGCCGCCATAGCCGTCATCGGGCAAAATAGGCCGACAACCTGAATTCCGGTGCTCAGGACCACGGTGCCACCTACGTCTTCACCCCAAGCATTCATTGTTGTTCGCCGTACCTGGCGCAAAGCTCCACGACCTCGTCGGCGGTGAGATCGAATCTTGATCCCGCGATGACCCGGTTCTGTTGCGGCTCGAGCAGCATGAATTCGCCGAAATTATCGACCGAGCCGGCCCGCCAGCGGGATTTGCAGGCTTTCAATCCGACGCGCTTGGCCGCTCGCCTGGCTTGATGTTCACTGTGCGGTTCCTGGATCATCGGGAAAACCCTCCGGTTCGAGTGCTTGAAAAATCAGATCGGCGAGTGGTCGCCAGTGCGATGGCCGGGCGTCGCCGGCGTTGGCAAAGCCAAGCTGCCGGGGATGTGGAGAAAACCGCACCTCGCACCGTTGGTCCGCACCAGGATCGATCCGCGCTCGGCCCAGAATTTCTCCGAGAGCCGGACTGCGAGCGGGCCGACGCGCATCGATCGCGGCCACTCCTTCTTGTTCGCCTGGTCGAGCGTCGCGTCGAGCAGCCACACGTCATCGACGAGCACCGCCAGATGGCCCCACCACATGTCCGGTTTTGCCGCGCGTCGGCGGCCTGGGGGGTTGCTCCAGCCAAGAATTGTGCCGACGGCTTTCGGATCATCCGGAAAGACCGCCGCCTCGACGCGCAAAGGCCGTGACCTGTATCCCAGCCGTTGCAGCACGTCGTTCAGCGCGAATGAGGTCAGTATGCAAGTGTCGCGCGACCCATTGAATTCGAACGCTACCCGGTTCGCGATGGTGACCAGCCGCGCGAGCCCGGCATGGACGTCGCTGTAGCTGATGGTTTCGGGCTTCACGATTACCCACGGGCAGTCACCTTTCTCCGAAGCGCGCGGCGGGCGGCGACATAGTTCGCCCGTGCCTTGATGAAGGCGGCCGAGCTGCCGCCTTTGTCGGGATGGGCGGCCACCATCGCCGCCTTCAGCGCCGCGAGATCCGGCACCGTCCTCGTCCTTACCGCGACCATGGCGGGGTCGTCCTGCAATACCTTGTCGGCGCCAGACGCGGGAGATCCATTCCTCCGCCGGGTCCTCGCCCGGTCTCGGATTGCCCCTTGCGATCAAGTCGGCCAGATCGGCGTACATGCGCCTCTCGCCGCCGCCACGGCTGATGTTGAAGACGCGCCCGCGCACCTTGAATTCCCACCGGTCGATTGAGCCGATGCTGGCTTCCTTCCTGGGCAGGTCGCTGTCCTTGATCCCGAACTGCTCTTCATCATAGGGATTGCCGTGCTGATCGATCCGCTCGCCGGGACGCTGGTAGTAGATCCGTTTCGCCGTGCGCTTGGTGACGCGGAAGCGAAGCACATAGCTGCGCGAGAGGTCGTCGCCCCACCACCCGCCGTAGATATATTCGTCGGTCATGGTCGCTCCGTTTGGCAATTTTGATCGTCGATCATGGCCGCTACCGCAGTTTCCGCTCAATCTGCGCAATCACGGTGAAATAGGTGGCGATGGAGGGTTTTGTTTCGCCACGCTGCTGCGCTTGCCCTCCGAGCCTCTTCGTCCATGCAGGCCGGACAGATGTTGAAGGGGCTCGCGGCCAGGCGCTGTCGTACCGCTCCCGGAAACCGGTCATAGTAACCCTGCATCCAAAGATGCCCTTCGCTGGCGATCAGACATTTTACTTGCCGCCCTTCGAGCCCGGCACGCTGCTCCATGGTTGGCGTCCAACCAGTTTCGCGCTTGACCATGATCAGGCTCCTCGATCCGAACATCCGAACATTTGCGGTTACTCCCTGATGTTCGGATGTTCGGATGTTCGCAGGCAAAAATCGGGCGAACGCATCCTTGAACTGCGACCGGCGGTAACCGTGTCGCGACAGGTTCGAGCGTTTGTCCGGGTGGAGGACGACCGGGCGGACATCATACGGCTTCAACAGCGCGGCGAGTTCGCGCTGGCTGATCGCGGCGCGGCCGCGGAACGCACCCCACTCGGCATCCGGATCGGCCGCGAGCAGCTGCACGAGTTCGGCCGACGTGATCTCGTTGCGATTGGCGAAGATCTCCTGCAAGGCCGTCAGCAACCTGATCCCGACACTCGGCTCGGCGTTCTGCCGTGACAGCAGCCTGGTGGCAGCCAGCCTTGCCCGTTTGGGCCAATCGCCGCCGGCGTGATCGGCAATCGCCAGCAACAATCGCCAATTGGCGGCCAGACGATTGTTGAAACCGGGCGGCAATGCCGGCTTCGCTTCGGCGAGCGTCGCCGCATTATCGGCGCTCCACCGCGCCAGCTTGCGCCGCAGTTCCTGAAACTCGGGACTGTCGGCGAACAAAAAGACCTCGACCTTCTCATCAGGCCGCTTGGGCCAGAGGTCCACGACAATGCTCCGGCTCGCCGTGGTGTCCGGCATCGCCGAGCCTTTGAGCGCGATAACCTTGGCGCAAAACGGATCAAACTCACGGACGACACCCTGCACGACACGGGGGATCTTGGTGCCGCGGCTCCAGCCGGCGTTGACGATGTGTTTGCAGGTCGGGCTTGCGGTGAAGCAGATCGTCGGCCTCGTCGACGAGCAGGGTCGGATGATCGCGATCAACCATGCGATAGAGCGCGGGTCCGGTCAGCTCGACGCCGCTGACCGGGCGGGGTGTCAGACGTCCGAGAACGCCCAGCAGCGTGCTCTTGCCGCAATCCGGCTCGGGCGACGTCGCGACCAGGTTGGGGGAATGCGTCGCGATGGCATGTATCCACGAAAACATGATCCACAGCGCAACCGCGGTCGCGTCAGTGTCATGCCGGAACACAATGAAGCGCCGAAGCTGCTGGATCAGCTCCGCTAACAGCGCCGCCGTCTCGACCGCTTCCGGCCACAGCTCGACGCTCTCGGGCTGCTGGCGAGCTGGTGGACAACGCGAATTCCTCGCGCACCGTCGCAGGGTCTTCCTCCAGGCGTTTCGCCAGATCATCGAGCCGCGCTTCCTGGTCCCGCTCCGGCAGCTCGGCCAGAACCTTGAACTCCTGCTGCTTTCTTCTTGGCTTGCTCACGGCGCTTGCGCATCGCCGCCTTTTCGGCGCGCTCGGCTTCGGCCTTGCGCTCGCGGCTTGTCTTTTTCCTGCTGGGCGATGATCGCCTTGACCGAAGCCTCCAGCGTGGCGCGCGGCATGCCGAGTTGAGCGGCGCTGTTGTCGATCCACAGCTGCCATTCGCCGGGAGAGAGGCGGGCCAGACGCTCGGCTTCGACACGTTGGCGCCGGACCATTTCCTCGGGAGGAACTTCCGGCTTCGGGAACCCAACGATTTTCATATCATCGCTCATCGCTGTGCGTCACGGATCGACTGCAACAATTGCGTGGAGAGGGCGTCGGCCACGACCGGGTTCATGAGATCGACCGAAACCACGCCAACGGCCGCGCCGGCGGCATCGACAATCGGGGAGCCCGACATGCCGCCGACAAAAAATTCCTCGGGTTTGAACGACAGGCAACCGCCACGACGCTCCACACGGCCTTCGAGCCAGTGTCCTTCGAGCGAGAGCACCCACGCGGGCCCCTCGCCGGGCGTGGGGTGCTCGAACTGGTAGCCCCCGAAGCCGGTCACCAGCTCGCGGCCTTGCGCTGGCGCATCGGCGATCGTCAGCCTTCCCGTGCTGTCCATCAGCGCGTCAAAGGCGGCAGCCTCATCAATCAGCACCTGGTTATCGGGCTGACCGAGCACAGCGATGTCGGCGATCGGATCGACGAACAGGCATGCCGCCCACACCATAGGTTCGGCGCCCAGCGGGCCGAGCAATGCCTTATAGGTCCCGTCTTCCGTGTATCTCGCCGGATGACATGACGGTAATCCCTGGGTGCCGTTAGCAAGAAACGCATCGGCGATGCAGTGTGCGGCTGTAATGACGATCGGCTCGCGACCAAAAGATCCCTGACAATCGACTACGAAGCCACGGCCGTCTCCGACCCGCACGACGGCGCTTTGGGCGCGGCGCGCCCATTGGGCCATGGCGTTGTTGCTGAGAGGTATTGTCTATATTCTGGGTAGCCATCATCTCGAGGTTCCTTCTCGGTTTGGTGGTCAGGGCCGATCCGGTGTTTTCGGCACTGGGTTGGTCCGTTGACGTTGCTTACGTCGGTGCCTCCGTAATGACGCGACGTTTGGCGCGGCGCGGAGAGGCCGGGCGCTCGCCTTCCGTATCAGTAGTGGGAGGACCTGCCTTGGCGGCACGCTCGGCGGCCTTCGGCTTGCGGGCCTTGGCCTGCTCGGGGGCCGGCTCGTTGCCGGTGAAGGCGCGGGTGCCGCCGTTCTCCAGCCACGTCTGGAAGTGGGCGTGGGAATACAGGATGGTGCGGCCGACCACAGCGAAGTCCGGCCCGATGCCGCGTTTGCGGTATTCGATCAGCGTCGGTAGCCGAATGTCGAGCGCGAGATACCCTGGAGCGTGGCCGGCACGTTCTCGAATTCGGTGCGATGAGCGAAAGTGAATCATCGCTCATGCCCCACGTCCGCAGCCGGACCAGAAGTGCGCTCTACAGAAGCGAGCGCGCCGATACGATCGGTGGTGCGGGCTGTTAGCCACGCCTCCACATCGGACCGGCGATAACCGATGCGCCGGGGACTGAGCTGAACATAACGCGGCCCAGTGCCGTTGGACCGCATGCGCTGCAAGTTAGGGATCGAAACCCCCACCCAGGCCGAAAGCTCTTTCTCGGTCAGGAGCGGGTCGATGGTTCCGGGGATCATAGTAGCCCTCATTTGCGTTGCTGAGGGCTCGGCGCCCTCAGTTCAGTTTCTGAGGGCTTGCTATAAATCAAAACGTCTTCCCCCGAACGGGGGCAGTTAATCCACTAACCCTTTGATTTGCTTCAATACATACTCTGCTGCGTCCGGGCCGATCCGTTTGACGTGGGATTTTCGCGACCTCGCCGCGAGTTCGTTGAGGCGCTCGCGTACACGCTTATTCATGCGGCTAGCTCGGGCCGTAGCGAAAGGCACCCCCTCAGCCACGAGCTGATCAACGATGATGCACCCGACTCGGAGGCGAACCAGCATAGGTGGCTGTCCGCGCTTCCCCTCCGATTTTTTTTCCAGGGCATTGATAGCGGCGTCGCGGCGATCCTGAACCGGTTGATCCACCACTGACATGATGAAAATCGATGGAGCGCTAGCCTTAGGGTCGATATGGCTTATCCGCCGCCGCCGCTGCTTTTTGTATTCCCTTTCAAACTCTTGAAACTTGGCCTCCCCGCGAGCAATCGAGGCCCTAACGTCAGCGGGCAATTTAACGTTGGGATCGATTGGAAGATGTGCCAACTCTTTCGCCGGAACGAAAACGAAGTCGACCATATCTTGTTCTTGCATCGCGGGATTGGATGCGAATCGTCGTACGGCGTTTCGCCCGGCTTCCTGCTCTAGCCGTGTGCGGGCCGCCACTTCCTCCGGGGTCATCACACCACCATCATGAGCTGTTTCAAGCTTTCGTGCCAGCGCATCAGCGCAGATCGTTTCGCTTCTCGGAAAGAAGCTCGATTGTAGACCGCGGCGACGCCCTGTTGTTTATGAGCGAGCAGAGCCTCCACCACGAGCGGCTCAATACCAGCATCGTGTAATCGCGTGGAGAACGTCCGCCGCAGATCATGAAGTGTCCAAGGCTTCAGAAACTGGCTCGCATTGGCGAGCTTGGCCTCCAATGCCTTCTTGCTCTTGCTCCATCCGGAGAATCCGTTACCGTGCCGCCCGAATACACAGCCCTCCGCACCGTCATGCCGGACCGGTAATGTTTCGGCTATAGTCGGAAGCAGCGGAACTTCATGAGCAATGCTGCCCTTCATGCGCTCGGTCCCAATCTTAAGTTGGTCGTCGTGTACTTCGTCCCAGCGCAATCCACCGATTTCCTCGCGCCGGCAACCGGTGAGCAGACATAGCCGCACAATACGGTCATACTCACCACCTCCATTGGTGGCTTTCCAGATCGCCTTCAGTTCCTCATCCGTGAGCGTGCGTTCGCGCGGCTTCTCCACGTGCTTGAGGGTGAAGGAGACAGGGTTGCTATCTGCCTCAATCAATCCCCTCCGCAGGCCCCATGTCCAGAGCGCGCTGAGTGCAGCTCGCAGTCGGTTGGCTGCGACTGGCCCTGAGCTTGCGCTCACTCGGTCAAGCAATTCGGCAATGTCGCGCCTGCGCAGGGCTTCCGCCCGCTCGTGATGGAGCGGAGCAGCATGATGCCGGAGATGACGCTCCGTCTCCTTGAATGAGCGAGGCCGTTGGCGCGACTTTGCGTCGCGCAGGTAAGCTTCAGTCACGTTTAGTAAGGTAACCGCAGTGTGCTTCGCCTTGCGCTGCACTGACGGATTGGCACCTTGCGTCACGTTCGCAGCGTGGCGACGGGCCACCGCCCGAGCCGCGTCCAGACTCACCGCGGATACATCACCAATTGCGATGCGCCGCGTTCGCTTGTGTTCGTCCCTGTACTGGTAAATCCACGAGCGGCGCCCCGACTTCAGCGCGCGTACGCCAAAGCCTCGGCAAACCGTATCCCAGAACAACGCCTCGGATTTCCCTGACGGGCAGTGCATTTTGTTGATGCTAACCCTCGTAAATCCGCCGGCCACGCGCGTGCTGGGCCTGACCGTCGGAAGTTGGGTGACTTCTGCGCTTGGAAGCACTGTGGAAGCAATCGCAGGTGCGGCAAAAGACTGCTCGTGACGGCTCATGATTGGTCCTGGCACCAAAGAACTGAGGATATGTGTCTGATATAATATAGTTATTGGGGTTTCGCAAAGGCGATGATGGTTGCAGATTGCTCTCGACGAGTTGATTCCGCAGACTACGAATCTGGGGGTCAGGAGTTCGAAATCTCTTCGGGCGCGCCATTCAAATCAAACACTTACCGCAGATCACCGTTTGAGAAGACGAAACTAAAACGGTTCTTCAAACAATTGTTTTTCGTCGCCCGTGAAGAATTCGGAAGCGATTAATTCGTCGCTGTGATTTGACGTGTGCAAGTATTCGATTTTGCAAGAAAGCCGTGGGTGGTCTTGGTTTTCTTGCGTTTTGGGATTCCGGATTTGGCGGCTTCGTGATTCCTTTGACGGCGAGATTCGCTGTTGGGGAGAACCATGAGCCAGCCGCGCGACAATCGTCAGGACGATCTGTTTCGTCCATCTCTGGAGAAGATCATCAACCTTCGCCATTCGCTGGTGCGTCTGGCTGCGGAGATTGATTGGGACTTCCTGGCGGGACGCTTCGGTTCGGTCTGTCGCCTCGGGCCGGGGCAGCCACCGTTGCCGACACGATTGGTAGCCGGACTGTTCATCCTCAAGCACATGCACAATCTCTCTGACGAGGCGCTGTGCGACAGGTGGGTCGAGAACCCGTATTTTCAGTATTTCTGCGGCGAGGTGGTGTTCCGGCACGACCTGCCGTTCGATCGCTCGTCGCTGACCCGCTGGCGCCGGCGGCTGGGTGAGGGGCAGATCGCCGCGCTGTTGCAAGAAAGCCTCTCGGTGGCGCATCGAACTGGGGCGATCGAGACCAAAGATCTCGAGCGGGTCGTTGGTAGAAGTATTTCTTCGAGGGATCGTCCTGCGTTTCATCTTCGGGCATCGACACCTTCGACGCATCGGCCGGCGTTGCGCCCATAGAACCAAGAATCATTCGGAGTAGGTTCAGCGCTTTGGACGAACTTTATCGCCAACACGCCATGTGATCCGCACATGCGTGATCTGAGGCGCTCACCCCGGATCAGTAGCTTCGCCCCCGCCTCCTCTGGTTCTGCCGCTACCGCGCTTGGGAAAAAAGCAGCACCAAGCTCGCGCAAGCGCAGTGGCACAGGTGGTTGGCAGGAAAGCTGTGTGCCGCCACCCGGCGCTTAGCCCGCGGCGCCCTTGATTGCGGTTTCGAAGGTCTTTGCGTCGAAGGCCGGCATACTTTGAATCCGCCCAAGACCCTGGGTCGCGTACCAGACGGAGAACGCGAGCATCGCCTCCGGATTTGGGGCATCGACGATGTCGACGAAATCGTAGTAGCCCTGCGTGTAGTGGATCGAACTCGATCTTGATGCCCAGCTTGTCGAGCTTTGCCTTGGCGTTGCCGATCCGCTCCGATTGCTTGCTTGCCCACTCCGGGCTCAGATTACCAAGCATCACATATTTCATGGCCACCTCCACATGATGTTGATCATTTTGCGCGAAGGACCATACGATTATACGCCTTCCGGCGACCCGCGCCCACGCCATTCCGCGTAGCGGGAAGGTGCATGGGCATGAGCCAGTTGGCCGCGAGCCCGGTAAGCACCGCGGAAGTCGCGGTCCGATATGACAGAATTACTGTCCAATCAGCGCGCGCCGAGCTAATTCACTTGCGCCAAGACGAGCGGCCGCGCATGCGATAGATTGAGGGCAGGGTCGGCCGGATTCAGGCGGGAGCTCAAACATGACACGCTACGTCGCTCGATTTATGAAGAATGTGCTCGGCGAGAACGGGCATGAAGCTGAAATCTGCCAGCGCGCGATCGAGATCGATGCGCCCTGCGTGACCGATGCCGCGGAATTGGCGAAGACGAAATTTTGTGAGAGCGAGCGCGTGGGGAATTGGTTGCTCCATGCAGACCGCGTTAACGTGACCGATGCGGAATTTCCGTCCTAGAGCGTCGTTTCTGATTGCATCTGGCAGATGAAAGGGTCCGATCCGACCAAACCGTCCGGCCGGGAGAAGGCCTCCTCGACCCGCGCCCGCCTCGATTGCGCGACCGCATTCGAGAAGATCGGGCTGGACTGTGTCGCCAAAGTCAAAGCGCATCACGGCGGCGCCTGCGCCGGCGAGGCGGAAGCGGTGCATCAGATTCGCGTCGCCATCACGCGGTTGCGGGCCGCGGTGTCCTTCTTCGCGTCGATAACGGCTGACGCGGAATGGCGCCGCCTGAAGAAGGAAATCGCGTGGCTGAATGCATCGCTCGGCGCCGCTCGCGACAGCGATGTCGTCTTGGAATATGCGCGCCGCAAGCGGTACCGGGCCTGGGCGCAAAGTATGACCCCTCAATATCTCGATGCGCACCAGGCGCGCGATCATCGGCGGCTCTCCGGTTGCCTGCATTCGATGCGGTTTCAGGACTTGATCGAGGCGATGTCGGCCTGGATCGAGCGTGGGCCATGGCGCCGGCGCTGGGAGCGCAACAATCGCCACGAACCTGCAAAGCAGCTCAAAGCCTACAGTCGACGCGAACTCAATCGCTGGCGTCGGCGGCTGATCGGCAAAGGGCGGCAGCTTGAAACCCTCGGCGCGTCGCGCCGCCACCGGCTGCGGATCAGGGCAAAGCGGCTTCGTTACATGCTGGAGGCATTGACGGACACCGTTGCGGTGTTCGATCGCGACCAAATCCGTCGTGTCCACAGACCCGCAAGGCGCCTGCAACGCGCATTGGGCGACCTTCGCGATCTCAAGCGCTTTGCCACGCTCGGCCGGCCGGCCAAAGGCGGTAGTCCAGGCAAGAAGCGGCCGCCGGGCTATGGACGGCGCCGGAAAAAGCTGCTGGGTGCCGCGATCGCCGCCCATCGCGATCTCGATCAGGCCGGAAAGTGATGACGTCGCTTCGGGTTTGATGTGCGCCAACTTCGAGGCCGCGTTCTTGTGAACTCGAATGCGCCGAGCATGGCATCCGGTGTACTCCCGATCGTGCTACAGATAGAGTAGTGAGATCTGCGACACCGGACGCTGCCTGTTTGCCGGCAAGGGATCCTCGCATGAGCCAAACTCCAAAGCCCGGGAGGCCTGTCCGCGGCTCGCGTTCGGGCGTCCCCGTGATGGCGCTGCTGGACTTGCTGGGCCGACGCTGGGCATTGGGCGTGCTGTGGAATCTCAGCAAGAGCGAACCCTGTACCTTCCGTGAGTTGCAGGAACGTTGCGAAGCGATCTCGCCGACGGTTCTCAATTCGCGTCTGAAGGAACTGCGTGAAGCCGGCCTGGTCGAGCATTCGCAAGAGGGTTATCGCGTCACACCCACGGGGCGTGAACTTTATGCCCTTCTCGTTCCGCTCGGCGTTTGGGCGAAAAAGTGGGCAACGAAGTTGCCTGGATAGCGCCCGGTGCGGCAGTCATGTGGCCGGTATTTCGCCTTTTGCGCTGGGTTTTCGCCGGGCGCGGCTGTTGTTTTTTCCGGCATGTGGTGGACGCTGGTTCTTGCACGCTTTGTCGCGTCATCCGCAGTGCCGCCTTGTCCTTGCGATCATTGGCATTTGGGTTGGTCGAACCTATAGTCGTTCGATCCAGCGAGAACTATCAATCCATGCGAGTTTCAATCATCACCGGCGGCGGATCCGGGATCGGCGCTGCGGTCGCGCGGCGGTTGGCGGCGGGCGACCAACGCCTGATGTTGCATGGACAGGGCGCTGATGCGGCCGGGCTCCAGCGCTTGAAAACGGTTGCCGCGGATTGCCAGCGTGCCGGCGCCAAAGTCGAGTGGCGTACGGGTGACCTCGCAAAGGAAGGCACGGCGTCCGAACTCGTACATGCCGCGCGCGCCTCGTTAGGGCCGGTGGATGCAATCGTGCATTGCGCGGGTTTTGCGGATAAGCGCGGTTTCGTCGCCTTGCCTCGGGCCGGGCTGGAGCGGGCGTTCGCGGTGATGGCTGCCTCGTTTCACGAGTTGGCGGCCACAGCCTTGCCGGATCTGGCCCGCGGCGCGCAGGGACGCGTCGTCGCCATCAGCAGTTTCGCCACGCATCGATTTACCCCCGATTTGACCTATCCAGGCTCGGGCGCAGCCAAGGCGGCGCTCGAGGTGCTGGTGCGCTGTCTTGCCATCGAGCTTGCTCCATCGGGCGCAACGGCCAATGTCGTTGCGCCCGGCTTTACACGCAAGGATGCCGGGCTGTTCGGGGCGCTGGACTCCGGGGCCTGGCAATCGGCCGCCCAAGCCAATCCGATGACGCGACTGGCCGAACCCGATGAGGTGGCCGCAATGGTCGCGTTCCTGTTGTCGCCGGAGGCCTCCCACGTGACCGGCGCACTGTTGCCGGTCGACGGCGGGCTGACGCTGTTGTGAAATTTGTAGTTCTGAAGTCTCTTGGGAAGATCAATGTCAGATAACAAAGCGGATGTCGCGGTTCTCGGCGCCGGCATCGTTGGTGTGTCCGCCGCCTACGCCGCGCGGCAGCGCGGATTGTCGGTCGTCCTCGTCGACCGGCGCGAGCCGGGCAGCGAAACTTCCTACGGCAATGCCGGCGTTCTCAGCAGCGGCTCGATATCGCCGCTCAACAATCCCTCGCTCTGGCGCGCGCTGCCGAAATATCTGTCCAACCGGCACCCGGCGTTGCGCTGGGACCCGGTCTGGGCGGCTCGAAACTCGGGATGGGTGTTCAGGTTTCTGGCCAATGCGACGAATTCCCGTCTCAGGCCGCGGGCGACGGCGCTGCACGGATTGATCGGTGCATCGTTGAAGCTGCATCGCGAATGGATCGTGCAAGCGGGTGCGGCGGCGCGCATCCGCGAGACCGGCTGGCTGAAGACGTGGCGCAGCGACGCCGTCGCGACCGCGAAGCTGGAGCAGGCATTGCTGGCCGAATATGGTATCGCCAGCGAATTGCTCGACCGACAGGCGATATCTGCGCTCGAACCTGATATCGTGCCCGTCTACAAGGTCGGGCTGTTGCACACGCAGACCGCCTCGGTCGACTCGCCCGGCTCGGTGGTGAAAGCCTATGCGCGGATGCTTGAAGGCTCCGGCGGCGAGATACGTCAATCCGACATCAAGGCGATCGTGCCCGAGGCTGACGGTTGGCGCGTGGTGCTTGCGGATGGTGCGATTTCGGCGCGCCATGTCGTGGTCGCACTCGGTCCGTGGTCGGCAGATATTTTGCGGCCGCTCGGCTATCGCGTCCCGCTGGCGTTTGAACGCGGCTACCACAGGGAATTCAAGCCAAACCCGGCGCGTTCATTGCAGCGTCCGATCCATGACGCCGATGGCAGTTTCCTGATGACCCCGATGGAGCAGGGCATTCGCGTCACCTCTGGCGTCGAACTAACCGACCGCGATGCGCCCTCCTCGTTTGCCCAGATCGATGCGGTGGTCCCGCTCGCGCGCGGCGTGGTCGAGTTCGGCGACGCCGTCGGCGATATCTGGCGCGGCGCTCGGCCGACGCTGCCGGACAGTCTGCCGATGATCGGACCCGCGCCCCGGCATTCCGGACTGTGGCTGGCCTTCGGCAACCAGCACATCGGATTCACCACGGGACCTGCAACGGGCGCCGCGATCGCCGCGATGATCGGCGGCGCGCCGCCGCCGTTCGATGCCACGCCGTTTGCGCCGGGCCGCTACCTCTGATGTGATGGCTGGCCGACAAACCGCACACGGGAGCCTTCCTGTAAGGCCGGAGCCGTCATGAACTACGTTTGGGATTTCGCGATCCTCGGCAAATACAGCCATCTGTTCTGGCTCGGGCTTGGCTGGACCATCGCCTATACGATCGGCACCATCCTGCTCGGCACCTTGATCGGCCTGGTTGTCGGTATCGTTCGCCTGCGGCGGCTGCCCGTGATCGACTGGCTGCTGGTTGCCTATATCGAGCTGTTCCGCTGCACGCCGCTTTTGGTCCAGATCATCTGGTTCTATTACGCGCTGCCGGTCGTACTCGGGGTCAACATCCCGGCACATGTCGCCGCCATCAGCGTGCTCTCCCTCTATGGCGGCGCGTTCTACGCCGAAATCGTCCGCGGCAGCATCGAGAGCGTGCATGTCGGACAATGGGACGCGGCGCGGGCGCTCGGCCTGCGGCCATGGCGCACGCTCAGGCTCGTGATCCTGCCGCAGGCGCTGAAGCCGATGCTGGCGCCCTACGTCAACCAGTCGGTGACGCAACTGAAGAACACCTCGCTGGTGTCGGTCATTGCCGTACCCGACCTCGTCTACAACGCCACGCTGATCAACGCCGACACCTACCGGCCACTCGAGGTCTATACCATCGTGGCGCTGATCTATTTCGCGATCCTGTTCCCATCCACCCTCGTCGCACGCAGGTTCGAGCGCGGCCTGAGCTACGACAAGGCGTGACGGCATAGCGTTTTCGAGCGAAGTGGGTACCGGTTCGCGTGAAGAAAACGCGTCAAAATAAGAATCTAGGCCTTCGATTCTGATTCAATCTCAATCGAAGCTCGCGTCAGATGTTGAGTTCGACCGGCACGTCTTCCGGCTTGACCCCGCTCAGCGACAGGCCCTTAACGAACCATTCGCGCATCTGACCGATGCCGCGGTTGTACTCGACCCACACCGCCAGGAAGTCGCGCCAGCGCTTGTCGGACTCGCGCCTTACCGCCATGCTGCTGGGAATGGCGACCGATGGGGTTTGCAGGATCTTGTAGGTGCCGAGGTTGGGGTTCTTGGCAATCGCGGTCAGGCCCAGAATCAATGCATTCACCACGACGTCGACCCGGCCGGACGACATCTCCAGCATGACCTCGTCGCGCGACTTCAGCGACTTGATCGTCGCGTTCGGCGCAAACCGGCGCGCGACCGTCTCATTGGCGGAGCCGGCGTCGACCGCAATATTGACGCTGGGCTTGTTGATGTCGGCCCAGGTCTTGGCCTCCAGCCCCTTCTTGAGCATGGCGCCGAACGGATGATGAAAAACGGCGCCGCAGAAATCCACCACCAGCGCCCGCTGCGGGGTGGGGTTGAGGGCAAAGCCAAGGTCGATCTTGTTCGACTGCAAATCGAGGATCGAGTTGCCGTAGGTCGATTCAGTGTATTCAAGCTTGACGTCGAGAAGTTTTGCGATGTCGTTGGCCATATCGAGGCACATGCCGGACCAGTTGCCGCTGGCGAGGTCCTTGTTGAAGTAAGGCAGTTCTCCGGGCAGCACGGCGATCCGAAGCACCTTGTTGGCGCGGACGCGGTCGAGCGTGTTGTCCGGCGTTGACTGCGCCGACGCGGGGCTGGTGACGGCGGCGGCCAGCGCCGCACCGCTGCCGATGGCGAGCGCATAGCGCAGCGCTTCGCGGCGATCTTCGGAAATCTTGCTGTCGTCGGCAATCTTACGGTCATTGGATTCGGTCATGGGGGGCCTCCTGCACCATTTCGATCAAGCCTAGCGTGCGCGTCACGACGCAGCAATAGCGGGCGGAAACAGGTGCCGCGTGCGATCCCGGCATACCTGCTCAACGTGCGAACTTTCTGCCGTGCCGCTTGGGTCTGACTCTTGTTCGATCGAGGCAGCGTCCTCATCAGGCATTGCAGTGCGGCATATTCCAAGTAGACGATGGCGCCTTTCCTCGAGACCTCTATTGACTCCGGTCAACCTGCCTATCTGTACTTGGGAGCGACGATCGGTCCTTCTTCCTGAATGCTTTCGAACACCATTGAAATTGGAGTTTCTCCATGGAAGCGACTTCGGGGCGGAATTCAGCAGGAACGCCTGAGGCATCAGGCGAAGCTGGTTACGGGCCGACTCTCTCCAATCAGGTCAGGACCATAAACCTGGCCCTTCAGGGCGGCGGCGCTCATGGTGCCTTTACCTGGGGCGTGCTCGATCGGCTTCTGGACGAGAAGAACGTCGCCTTCGAGGGACTGAGTGCGACCAGTGCCGGCGCGATGAATGCGGCGGTCTTTGCCTACGGGCTTGCGATCGGCGGCCGCGAAGGGGCACGTCAATCGCTCGCCGGCTATTGGAAGCGCGTCAGCGATGCGGCGAGTCTGGGGCCGTTGCAACCAAGTCCGGTCGACCGAATGCTGGGGGATCACAAGCTAACCTGGTCGCCGGTCTTCTCGCTCATGGGCTTTGTGACGCGCGTGCTGTCGCCATATGAGTTCAATCCGTCAGGCTATAACCCGTTGCGGGAAGTGGTCGAGCAATCGATCGATTTTGACGTGTTGAGGCGCCCGGACTGTCCGGTCAAACTCTTTCTCTCGGCGACCAACGTCCGTAGCGGGAAGGTGAAGATCTTCGCCGGCACTGATATTTCCGTCTCCGCAGTGATGGCGTCGGCATGTGTTCCAACCATGTTTCACGCCGTCGAGATCGACGGCGAAGCCTATTGGGATGGCGGATATATGGGGAATCCGGCGCTCTTCCCGCTCATCTATAACTGCCAGAGTTCCGATATCGTCATCGTTCATATCAATCCGCTGTTCCGCAAGGAGCTGCCGTATGCGGCCGGCGACATTCTGAACCGCATCAATGAGATCAGCTTCAATTCGTCGCTGATGCGGGAGATGCGGGCGGTCAGCTTCATTACCGGGCTGGTCAAGAAGAGCCGTATCATTGGCGAAGACATCCGGCAGGTGTTCATCCATAGTATCGCGGACGATGAATTCATGGGTGCGCTCAGTCCGACAAGCAAATACAACGCCGATTGGGACTTTCTCGTTTTTCTTCGCGACCAGGGCCGAAAATGTGCAGGCGACTGGCTGGCAAACCATTTCGTCAAGCTGGGTGTCGAGTCGTCGGTGAATATTGACGAGGTATATCTCTAAATCCGCGGTGCCATGATTGTGGCTGCCGGATGGTTGCGTGCCATTCGCTAGGTGAATTACGCGTCACGCCATGCGATAATGGATGCAACGCCGCGTCCAGACCCGCCCATGACCCCACCGACCATCACCCCCTCGCAAGTCCGCTCTGCGCTGCTTTTGCGCGAAGAAATCGCGTTGCTGGATGTGCGGCACGAGGCCGCCTTTGCCACCGGCCATCCTTTGTTTGCCGCCAACATGGCGGCGCAACGGATCGCGCTGGAAGCCGAAGCGCGGCTGCCGCGCAAGGATGCGCCGATCGTCGTCTATGATGCCGGCGAAGGCCTTGTTGCCGAGGCCGCGGATCGTTTTGCCACGCTGGGATACACCAACGTTCGTGCGCTCGACGGCGGGCTGCAGGGCTGGAAGAACGCGGGCTTTGAACTGTTCCAGGACGTGAATTCCTACGCCAAAGCCTTTGGCGAACTGGTGGAGTCCCGCCGCCACACGCCGTCACTGGCGGCGGAAGAAGTCGCTCACCTGATCGCGCGCAAGGCCAACATCCGGATTCTCGACGTTCGCCGCTTCGACGAATACGCCACCATGAATATCCCGGGCTCTATCAGCGTACCCGGGGGCGAACTGGTGCTGCGCGCGGGCGAGGCCGCGCCCGATCCGGAGACCACCATCATCGTCAATTGCGCCGGCCGCACCCGCTCGATCATCGGCACCCAGTCGCTGATCAACGCAGGCGTCACAAACAAGGTGGTGGCGCTGCGCAACGGTACCATCGGCTGGACGCTCGCGAGACAGGATCTCGAACACGGCGCGGATCGGCGAGGCCGGATCGGCGCCGTCGAGGCCGTGAAGGCCAATGCCCGCGATGTCGCCTATCGCGCTGGGGTCCGGCGAGTCGGCATGCAAGAGTTGGCCGCGCTGGACGCGCAGACCAGCCGCACGCTCTATCGCTTCGACGTGCGCGACGCCGAGGAGTTTGCCGCCGCTCATATCGCGGGCTTTCGTCACTACGCCGGAGGACAGCTCGTCCAGGAAATCGACATGGCCGCGCCGGTGCGCGGCGCGCGCATTGTGCTATCAGACAATCTCGGCGTCCGTGCAAACATGACCGCGTCCTGGCTCGCGCAAATGGGGTGGGAAACCTATGTGCTCGACGACGGCTATGACGGCGCGCTGGAAGTCGGGCCGCCGCTGATCCTGCCAAAGCCCGATCGATCGCACCGCTACCGGCGTCCCTACGAGGGCACTGAAGTTTCAACGGCTGCGATGCAGGCCTATCTCGATTGGGAGTTTGGCCTGGTCGAACAGCTCCGCCGCGACGCCACCCATGGCTTCTTCGTGATTTGACGCCGAACCGGGCGGCACGGTTCTATGCTCCGGCATGATAGTCTCGCGTTGTTGCGTGCCTCCAAACGGGTCCAACGGCAATGAAAGAGAAGAAGGACATCGTGGAAAACTGGCTGCCGCGATACACCGGCACGCCACTTTCTGAATTCGGAGAATATGTTCTCCTGACCAACTTCGACAATTACGTCGAATGGTTCGCCACGGCGCACGGCGGTTTGGTAAAGGGCATAGATCGACCAATGCCCAACGCGACTGCTGATGGAATCACTCTGATCAACTTCGGCATGGGAAGCCCGAATGCCGCGACCGTGATGGATCTGCTAAGCGCCACCGCGCCGAAGGCCGTATTGTTTCTTGGCAAGTGCGGCGGGTTGAAACGCAAAAATCAGATTGGCGACCTGATTCTACCGATTGCGGCCATTCGGGGCGAGGGTACTTCGAATGATTACCTGCCGCCGGAGGTTCCTGCGCTGCCCTCGTTCCAGTTGCAACGCGCGGTGTCGACGATGATCCGCGATCTCGGTCACGACTACTGGACAGGTACTGTGTACACCACCAACCGTCGGGTCTGGGAACACGATGATCGCTTCAGGGATGTGTTGCGTCGTACGCGAAGTATGGCGATCGACATGGAGACTGCAACAATCTTTGCGGCGGGATTCGCCAACCACATTTCGACGGGCGCGCTGCTTCTTGTGTCCGATCAGCCAATGATCCCCGAGGGTGTGAAGACGGAAGCGTCGGATCGGACGGTGACCGAGAATTATGTCGAAGCGCACATCAAAATCGGGATAGAGGCCTTGAAGCTTGTGCGTCGCCGTGGCCGCAGCGTCAAGCATTTGCGTTTCGAGGACGATTTCGACCGAGGGCATGAGACGTAAAGAGTTTCCTCGATCGCCAACCTATTTGCCGGGCCCGTTCTTGCCCGTCACGAACACGTCGTGGTGCGGAAATTTTGCGAACAATTCCGGCGGCTGGGCGAAATTGGTGGCCAGCACGTCGGCCGGGTTGGCCGCGATCCATTGCGCCAGGTCGATGCTCTCGTAGATTCCGGAATTGAGGCCGATCAGGATGCGCGCGGGTTGGTCTGAAATATTCTCGATCGAGTGCCCGTAGCCTTGCGGGATATAGCCGACGTCGCCCTGTTGCAATTGCTCGATCCGGACCCGCCCGTGCGAGCCGAACAGCGTGACGCTGACCGCGCCGTCGATGACGTATTGCCACTCGTCGGCGTTCGGATGCCAGTGCAGCGTTCGCAACGCCCCGGGATCGAGATCGAGCACGACGCCGGTGATAGTTCTCGAAATCGGAAAGCGGCTGGAATCGACGCGCCATTCTCGCCCGCCCTGAAAGGTGCCGTGCGGCGGCTGCGCTAGCAGGCGGTACCTGTGTGTTTCCGGTGGCAGCTGCCAACCCTGCAACGGCACCGACGGCTCGGCGGGAGGCAGCTTGCCGCGGGCAAAATACACCTCCTCCTTGGGGAAGCCGTCGAACGCCGCCTCCGGCACACCGAGATTCTTCGCCAGCAGCGGTTTTGGGATGTGTCCGATCCAGTCGGTGATGCTGAAGGTGCCGAACTCGGAAAAGTAGCCATTGTCGAAGATCAGGATGAAGCGGCACGGTTTGTCGCCAAGGCACTGCAGCATGTGGCCGTGACCCCTGGGAAAATACCAGACGTCGCCGGGGTCAAAGTCGTTGGTCTCGGCGAGGCCGCTAGGCTCGATGACGGTGGTGCGAACGCGCCCCTCGATCACGAACGCCCACTCGGCTGCGGTAGCATGCCAGTGCAGCTCGCGCATCGCGCCGGGCTCGATCCGCATCGAAACCCCGGCAATGCCCTTGGAGATCGGCAGCTGCACAACGGTCGCCTCCTTGCCGTAGCTGTTGCCGATGACCTTGCCGTCCGATTTCTCCAGCGCGAACTTGAACGTCGGCAAATCCTTGGCCGACAGCGTGGGATCCGGAACATTGTTCATGAAGCTCGGATCGCCGGCGGCGGCCGGTTGCGTCCCGCCCAGCGTCGCCAGCGAGGTGATTGTGGCGGCAGCGGCCAAAAACTCCCGGCGTTGCGGATAGGACATGTTGGCCTCCTTTGGGACGAAGGAATCCTCCGATGCGCAGCCGCGTGGCCGACGCATCTGCAAGCCGCGTGACGAATGCACGCCGCCTGCTGTTATCAAACCGTCGTCTGCGCCTCGAAGGGGCCGGACGACATTTTGCGCAATGTAGCGCGCAGGTTGAGGCGGCGACACCGCATTTTGGCTATCGCGTGCGTCACGATCGTCTCCGCCAGGCAGTTTGTCGCAGCACTTGATGCGTCGCGCGGAGTAGTGCAAGCTTCAATGGCCTGGGAATTGGAATAGTTTTTGCTTGCAGGGCCATTGAACTCGCTCGCCACGATTTTATGCAAATGGTTGCCTCAACCGTGGCCGACCACGTAACGTACGCCACGCTCGCCACACGCGCCCATCATTGATTGACCGGTTTCATGTCGGGAGAGATCGAATGTTTCGCACGTTGCGCTGGAGACGTCCCACGATTGCTTCGTTCATCGCGCTGCCGGTGCTTGCGCTCTCGGCCGCATCGGCCGCGTCGCCGCCTGCGGGTTCCAAGACCATCACCGCGGTGATGCATTCCGATCTGCGCATCATCGATCCAGGCTTTACCACCGCCTACATCACGCGCGATCACGGCTACATGGTCTTCGACACGCTGCTGGCGACCGATTCAAGCTTCAAGATCCAGCCGCAGATGGCCGACTGGAAAGTCTCCGACGACAAGCTCACTTATACATTCACGCTCCGCGACGGATTGAAGTGGCATGACGGGGCGCCGGTCACGGCGGAAGATTGCGTGGCCTCGCTGAAGCGCTGGAGCAAGGCCGATTCCATGGGCCAGAAGCTGATGGACTTCACCGCAAGCCTCGAAGCGACTGACGCCAGGACCATCACGCTGAAACTGAAAGAACCCTACGGGTTGGTTCTGGAATCGCTCGGCAAGCCGTCGTCGCTGGTGCCATTCATGATGCCGAAACGGTTGGCGGAAACGCCGCCAACCCAGCAGATCAAGGAACAGATCGGATCCGGCCCCTTCAAGTTCGTGGTTGCCGAATTCCAGCCCGGCGTGAAGGCGGTCTATGAAAAGAACAAGGAATATGTGCCGCGCAAGGAAGCCGCGAGCTGGACCGCCGGCGGAAAAGTGGTGAAGGTCGATCGCGTCGAATGGCTCACCATGGCGGACGCACAGACTGCAGTGAACGCCCTGCAATCGCGCGATATCGATTTCCTGGAGGTTACGCCGTTCGATCTCTTGCCGGTGCTCGCCGCCAACAAGGAGTTGAAGGTCGAAACCTTGAACAAGCTCGGCTTCCAGACCATGGGCCGGATGAATTTCCTCTATCCGCCCTTCGACAACGTCAAGGTTCGTCGCGCCGCGTTCATGGCGATGAACCAGAAGAACGTGCTGGATGCCATGGTCGGCAATTCAGAATATTACAAGATATGCGGCGCGCTGTTCATCTGCGGTGCGCCGCTGGCGACTGATGTCGGTTCGGAGACGTTGGTGAAGGGTAACGGAATGGCCGAGGCGAAGCGGCTGCTCGCCGAATCCGGTTACGACGGCACGCCAATCGTATTGCTGGCGCCGGGCGATGTCGTGACGTTGAAGGCGCAGCCGATCATAGCCGCCCAATTGCTGCGCGAGGCCGGCTTCAAGGTGGATGTGCAGGCCGCCGACTGGCAGACGGTGGTCTCACGCCGCGCCAGCCAGAAGCCACCGAAGGAGGGCGGCTGGAACATGTTCTTCACCAATCTGACCGCGGCCGACGTGGTCAATCCCGTCGGCCTGTTGCAGATCAACGGTAGAGGAAAGAATGGCGGCTGGTTCGGCTGGCCGGAAAACAGCGCGATCGAAGCGTTGCGCGATGCGTTCGCGCGCTCGTCCTCGCCGGAAGAGCAGAAGAAGATTGCCGTCGACATCCAGAAGGAAGTCTATGACCAGGTGATTTATATCCCGCTGGGCCAGTATCTGGTGACCGCCGCGTGGCGGAAATCGCTCTCCGGCGTGCTCGACGGCCCGGCTACACCGGTGTTCTGGAATATCGACAAGTCGGAGTGAAGAGCGATCGCCGTTCGGCGGTTCGTTGAACTGGCAGCACCCGCTGCAAAACCGTGCTTACCAAATTGCCGATTTTCCCCGGCGCCTCGGGAACTATCTGGCCGCGCCAAAAGTTCATTCTTTGGCGGTGTGGTAAGTGCAAATGACAAGAATTCATCAGTTGGCAAACGCAACCTTGGCGGTGGTCTTTACGATCGCGCTGCTTTTGACCTCGCGACTATATGTCGAGCATCGCAGCGCCAGAAATCACATCGAGGAGGTCGCACGAACGATGTTGCTGCCTCTCTGAGATCATGGCAGGCTATCATGATCCGCTGCCTTCCCATCACCGTGCTCCTGTGCGCCTTGCTCACGACGCCGGCCGCCAGCACGGATGTCGACGCGGGCCTTGTAAACAAGGCCGGCTATTCAGGTTGGAAGCGCGCCAGCGGGACCAACCTGGATCCCTTCATCGTCAAGGTGCAGATATTGCTCGACCGCGCCAGGTTTTCGCCGGGCGAGATAGACGGCAGACTGGGCGAGAACGCCCGAAAGGCACTCCAGGCGTTCGCTGAGGCGAAAGGGCTGGCGGCAGGCGAGCCCCTGACAGCTGAAGTGTGGAGCGCGCTCGCCGCAACGAGTTCGGATCCCGTCATCACCACCTATGCGATCGCGGATGACGATGTGAAGGGGCCGTTTCTGGACCGCCTCCCTGCCAGGCTCGATGACAAGAAGGACTTGAAAGCTCTCGCTTACACCAGCCCGCGCGAAGCAATTGCCGAAAAATTTCATCTGAGTGAGGAACTGCTTCAGTCGCTCAATCCGGGACAGAAATTCGACCGTCCTGGCAGCGAGATCGCCGTCGCCAATGTGATCAATCGTGATGCGAAACTCAATGTCGGTAGGATCGAGGTGAACAAATCTCGACAGATGGTCAAGGTGTTCGACAAGACGGGAGAGCTGCTGGCGTACTATCCGGCCACCGTTGGAAGCGACGAGAAGCCGACGCCAACCGGATCCCTCAAAGTGATATCTACCGATGCAAATCCGAACTACCGCTACAACCCCGACTATAAATTCAAAGGCGTAAGGTCCAGGAAGGCTTTCACGATCAGGCCGGGTCCGAACAACCCCGTGGGTTCTTACTGGATCGGCCTGTCGTTGGAAGGTTATGGCATTCATGGCACCGCCGAGCCGGCAAAGATCGGCAAGACCGAATCCCATGGGTGCGTCAGGCTCACAAATTGGGACGCCGGCTTTCTCGGCCGGAACGTGAAAAAGGGAACAGTCGTCGAGTTTGTCGAAGGACCGGCCCCGGAGCGGAAACCAAAATCGGGCAAGTGATCGCAGATGGGCTCGCCACGCCATTCCGGCGTCATATTGAGCAGACCCACAGCGGATTGGCCTGATCCCCGGCGCAATGGTACTGAGGTTCGGGCGGGGCATAGCGCAGTTCGGGATCATGCGGAGCGAGTTCCAGGGGTCCGCCTGCCGGAATCGGTGATACCGCTGGCGGGGAAGCATCGGTTCCGCGGTTCCAACCCGTAGATTCACGGAATCGAAATCTCGTCGTCTCTATGCTTTAAAACAACGGCCGGGGCAGAGCATTTTATTAGCAAACAATTTTTTCCGGCGGCCGCAGCACCAGGTTGGCTGCGGCCTTTTTGATTCAGGCCGTCTGATCGACATCGCGCGGACGCGCGAGAGCTGCACACCGTGGGTGATGGATCGCATCAAGGATGATCCGGCTCCAGGCCGTTCTTCCTGATCACGGGGGCGGCGGTTCGGCTGGCGATGACGCACAATCGCTTCGTCCGGCCATCGCTACATCCTGCTTTTGAGTGTGCGTCAATCGAATGTCATAGGCGTGCATTAGGCTGACCGAACTCAACCGGTTCGCAATCTAATCCAATTGAAAAATGGAGAACGCCATGCGTCATAAGCGCATTTTCGGCGCGTCATTTCTGTTGCTGCTCGGCGCCGGGCTGCTGGTCGGAGCATCGGAGACCGCACAAGCCGCCTGCCGACTGCAGTCCTCCGATAGCCGGGTTAAGCATGTCGTGCATATTCAGTTCGACAACGTGCATCTGCGGCGCGACAATCCCAATGTGCCGTCCGACCTCGAGCAGATGCCCAATCTGCTCAATTTCATGCAGGATAATGGTGTGGTGAGCGGCAATCACCACACGCCGCTGATTTCGCATACCGCGACCGACATCCTGACCGTGCTGACCGGTGCCTATGGTGACCGCATGGGCGTTCCGGTGTCGAACAGCTATGGCTTCTTCCGGAATGACGGTTCCGTCGGCTTTTCCAGTTCGTTTCTCTATTGGACCGCGCTGAGCGCCGACGGCAAGCCGCAAATGATCAACGAGAACGGCAAGACCTTCCCGGCGCCGTGGGTGCCATTTACCCGGGCCGGCTGCGATGTCGGCGGCTTCTCGATCGCCAATCTGGAATTCGAGAGCCTGCCGGCCGATGTCCGCACCGTATTCGGCCCAGGCTCGCCCGAGGATGTGGCGGTCTCGGCGGCGCTCGCTCTGCCGCGCACGCCGGCGAACGCGCCCGCCCGCCAGGCGCCGAACACCGACTATCTCGGCATCGCCGTTCATTGCGCGCAGGACAGCCAGATCTGCAACAACAGTCACGCCCGCGCCGATCTGCTGCCGGACGAGCCGAATGGTTATTCCGGCTTCAAAGCCCTGTTCGGCAACGTCAACGTGGCGCCGGTGATTTGCGCTGCGGCGCCGGCCGGCTGCGACGGCAACGGCAACGTCAGGGATACCGAGGGCGCGGTCATTACCGACGCCTACGGCCGCCCGGGCTTTCCCAACATTTTCAACCCGTTGGCCAAGCAGTCGCTCGGTTATGCCGCGACCATGCTGGAAGCGGGTCTGCCCGTCGTCTACGTCTACGTGGCCGACGCGCATGATCGCAACCCGGTGCCGCTCGACCCCGCGACGAATCTGCCGGGGCCGTCGCGCGCGTTCGGGGCCGGCGAGGCGGAATATGTCGCGCAGCTGAAAGCCTATGATGTGGCCTTCGGCAAGTTCTTCGCTCGCCTTGCCGCCAAAGGCATCACCAAGGAGAACACCCTGTTCGTCGTGACCGCGGACGAGAACGATCATTTCGTCGGTGGCGCGCCGAGCCCGGCCAATTGCGACGGCATCCACCTGCCTTGCACCTATGCCAAGATCGGCGAGATCAACACCTTCCTGGACCGGCTGCTGCTGACACAGCGGAACAATACCACGCCGTTCGATATCCACTTCGACGACGCGCCGACATTCTACATTCACGGCAATCCGGGACCGACCGACGCGCTGACGCGCACCATGGAGCGGGACCTCGACGCGTTGCAGGTCACCAACCCAATCACGGGCCGGGTCGAAAAACTCAATGCCTTCCTTGCGGACCGCGCAGAGATGACGCTTCTGCACATGATCACGTCGAACCCGGCGCGCTCGCCGAGTTTTACGATGTTCGGCAATCCCGACTACTTCAACACGACTTCGTCAGCCGCAACCGGAAGCGGCAAGGACTGCTCGCAGGCCCCCGCCTGCGTCAGCGAAACGCCCGGCTTCGCCTGGAATCACGGCGATGTGCAGCAGGACATCACGCGGACCTGGATGGGCATGGTGGGTCCGGGCGTCAACCGTTCCGGCCGCGACGACCACGTATTTTCCGATCACACCGATCTTCGGCCGACCATGATCGCGTTGGCCGGCCTGAAGGACGATTATACGCATGACGGCCGGGTGCTCATCGAGCTCCTCGATGACCGTGCCCTGCCGCGTTCGCTGCGGCGGAGCGAACACTTCGTCGAACTCGCGCAAGTGTACAAGCAGCTCAATGCTCCGCTCGGCTCGGTGGGGTTGAACAGCCTCCGCCTTGCCAACAAATCGATCCTGGGCACCGATGCGGCCTACGGCCAGTTCCTCGGCCAGATTGCCGACATTACGGGCCAGCGCGACGCCTTGGCCGCCGAGATCAAGTCGCTGTTGGCGGCGGCGGCCTTCGACAATCAGCCGATCGACGAGCCAAGGGGGAATCAATTCGTGCGCCGCGCCCGCGCGCTGATCGATCGGGTCGCTGACCTTGCCCGCGATGACCACTGAGAACCATGGGGCAATCGCCAGGCCATGAGGACGGACCCGCTGGCCGCGCCAGCGGGTTTCGTCGATGCGACGCAGCCAATGCCGTGTCGTCACGATCGCCGGCGCTTATGCGCCGGCTCGCCAGACTTGCGCACGCGTCGGCCGCGTTGCTCGCAACGGGGAGCGGAGCAGCGTACGCGCAGGTGCAAGTGAGCGGGCAAACCGACTCGGTCCGAATCGAGGCGACCGACGCTACACTGCGAGAGGTGTTGGACGCGCTGCGAACGAATTTTAATCTGCGTTATCGCAGCGACGACACACTCGACACCCGCATGACCGGAACCTTTGGCGGATCGTTGCCGCGGGTCGCGGCGCGCGTCCTGGACGGATACGATTTTGTCATCAAAATCACGGCGCAAGACATAGACGTCCTGGTCATTCGCCAAAGCCAACCCGACGGTAAGGCCGTCGCGGCGCCGATACCGGCCCGTGCATTCAAAAAGTTACCCGCGCCGGTCATGACGGCGGCGGAAGCAAATCGATACGAGCGTGGACTGGCCCGGTAGAACGTTCGCCAGTTGGCGTTCCGCGTACCGGGCATTGCCGCGCGGGTACGGCAAAAATCAAATTCCATTGATCGAGACATCACAAATTCTTCGTCTGGCTGTAATCCGGTTCTGAAAAATTGCGCGTGGCAGTCCCTGACTGCCATCGCCGCTCCCGCCTTCCCAACATCCAAACCCCTTACCGCAGGAGGAAATCCCGATGCGTTTGCCAACAACCTTTGGCATGGTTTCTGCCTTGGCGCTCGCTCTCGCAGGCGCAAGTGCGCTTGCCGAAGATCGGCCCGGCCGCGATTCCGACGATTTTCACCGAATCCCCACCGCGACGCCGATCAAGCACGTCGTGGTGATCTTCCAGGAAAACGTTTCGTTCGACCATTATTTCGGGACCTACCCGAACGCCCTCAATTTGTCCGGTGAGACCCCCTTCAAGGCGTTGCCGCGTACGCCAAAGGTGAACAATCTCGTCAACCCGCTCGACGTGGAACACGATTTCAAGCCGCTTGGGGGCGTCGACCTTCTCAACAGCAATCCCAACAGCGTTGCCACCAATCCGGTTAATCCCGTCCCCCCGATGACCGGCGGCGTCGCCAACAAGAACGGCAGCAACGCGTCGAATCCGTTCCGGCTATCGCCCGCACAGGCGCTGACCTCGGATCAGGGCCACAACGAAAGCCCCGAGCAGAGCGCCTACGACAACGGCCACATGGATGGCTTCCCGGTCTTCGTCGGATCCGGAGGGACGCCGACCGGCACCGGCAAGGCGCTGGTGATGGGGTATTACGACGGCAACACCGTCACGGCGATGTGGAATTACGCCCAGCATTTCGCATTGAACGACAACAACTACACCACGCAGTTCGGACCTTCGACGCCTGGCGCGCTCAACCTGATCTCGGGTCAGACCAACGGCTTCGCCGCCACCAAGAATGTCCTCGATGGCTCGGGTAACCTGCTGCATCCGACCCACGAGGCGTTCGGTGATGCGAGCCATGACCCTGGCAATTTGACCGAGATCGGCGACGGCGATCCGCTGCAAGATGTCTGCTCGAATCCAACGCTCGACCAGGTCACCATGGCCGGCAAGAATATCGGCGATCTCCTCAATGCAAAGGGCATCACCTGGGGGGCGTTCATGGGCGGTTTCGATCTCACCGTCGTCAACGCCAACGGCACGACCGGTTGCGCACGGCAGACCAACCCGACCGCGCCGGGCACGCCCGCGTTCACATCGGTCGATTACATTCCGCACCACGCCTGGTTCCAGTACTACGCGTCGACGCGGAATCCGACCCACGCCCGTCCGTCCTCGGTGGCGGCCATCGGTCACAGCCTGATCCCGCATACCAATACGCCGGAGCCTGCCAATCACCAGTATGACATCAACGACTTCTTCACCGCGCTCAAGGCGGGCAATTTGCCGGCCGTGAGTTTTCTGAAGGCGGCGGCGTTCGAAGATGGTCATGCCGGATATTCTGACCCGCTCGACGAGCAGCATTTCCTGGTGCGGGTCACCAACGCCGTGCAGAACAGCCCGGACTGGCAGAACACCGCGATCATCATTCTCTATGACGACTCCGATGGCTGGTATGACCATCAAATGCCGCCGATCGCGAATCCGTCATTCAATCCTGCGGTGGATACACTCAATGGCCCGGGCGTCTGCCAGACCAGCAACGGTTTCCAGCAGGACGAGCCGGTCTTGACCACGCCGCTCAAGGGCAACTCCGGCAAGCCGGCATGGGGGCGTTGCGGTTACGGAACGCGGGTGCCGCTCTTGGTGGTGTCGCCGTTTGCGAAACGCAATCATGTCGATCACACGCTGACCGACCAGACCTCGGTGCTCCGGTTCATCGAGGACAACTGGCTCTCCGGTGAACGCATTCAGCGCGGTGGCTCGTTCGACGCCATCGCGGGGTCGCTCAACAACATGTTCGACTTCGACGATCGCGATGAAGGCGGCCCGCGCAAGCTGTTGCTCGACGAAAAGACCGGGATCGTGGTTTCGGCTTCCGGAGGCGACGACCATCGCCGCAATTGAAGCCCTGGGATCTGATTAACCGGAGCAGATGCTCTGCAAGACTCCTGTTCCGGCGAGGCGCATCTCGACTCGCCGGAACAATGTTGATGTAGCGGCGCACGCTGCGCCTCTTAAATGAAAAAGCCGCATATTTGAGGAGAGACTGGATAAAAATAGTCCTGCAAGTCACTGCAGACAGAAGCGCGTCCGCTTCGGTCAGATTCGGAACCCGGGCCTGCGATCCAACAGTCCGTTGAGAAACAGGCTCACGTGCCCCTATGAGATTTGGCGCTCGGCATGGTTCACCTTGGCCGCGAAGCCTCCCCAAGGCCTGAAGGCCTGCTTGGCAAGTTCGCCATAGAGTTCAAACATCTTTTGCGACTCGGCGACAAAGTTCGCATAAGCCTGCCTTGCAAATTCGGCCTGAATCTCAATCGCCTTGTCGAATGACCGGACGCCCATGAGCTTCTCGACAAAGAACCTGCTCTCCTGGAATGACTTCCTGGTGTAGTCCCTGTAAGCATTCGCGATGGTTTGAATGTTGATTGGATAGTTGTCCGCCGACACAGCTGCGCCGATTGAGGGGACATCGGCCGGTTCGACTCCACCGATCAGGGGCGCATCCGCCGGTTCGACTTCGCCGATCGAGGGCACATCGTCTGGCACGACCGCGCCGTTAGTGGGGGCGTTAGTTGACGCGATCATTGCACCGATTTGATCCTCATTCTTCTGATCGAGCTTCGGGCTCTGCTGTCGTTCAGATTTCTGGCCCCGCTGATCCGTCTTGCGGCTGCGCTGACGGGGTTTGCCGCCCGATTTGTCCTGATGCGTAGTCGACATGGTTGAACTCCGTTGAATTACGTTTGGTAATCAAACCAAACGTCAAGACTCCGCCATGTTTGCGATGGAATCGCGGTTCTGGCTTGTTCGTTGCGCGGCATTGGTATGGTGGCATGCTGCGCCGCCCAGCGCGGCGGACTCAAAGCGACATCCGGGAAATCAGCAGTTGCAGACCTGCGTTTGCTGCTTGGCATCCTTCACGTTTTGGCTGGTGCGATGATCTGTCACGGAACTGCAGTCTCGTTCCGGCGTTCCGACGTGTAAGGAGGAACCCGCCATGAAACTCAGATTACTTTTCGTAGCAGCCATATTGCTGACGCCCACCGCTGCGCTGGCAGCGCCGGGCGTTGTCACCGTATCCGTCGGCATGAGGGCGGGCCCGGGCCCGGGCTTTCCGATGGTCGACCGCATTCCCGGAGGCTCCCACGTTAACATCCATGGCTGTCTCAGGGGCGGTGCCTGGTGCGACGTGAGCTGGGAGGGCGATCGCGGCTGGGTTTCGTCGCAATATCTCGAATACCTCTACCGCAACCGCTATGTCTATCTGCCGGACTATGTCGATGTCGTTGACGTTCCCGTCGTGCCGTTCGTGCTGAGTTCGTATTGGTCGAGCTACTACTCGGGGCGACCCTGGTATCACCGCCGCGCCTATTGGAGTGGCTACTGGCAATCACACGCCCGCTTCGCGACGCAGATACCGACCGATCGGTCCGCCCGCCTCGGCGGAACGGAGACGCGTACGGCCGTCACCGTGACGCGGACACGCACCGGCGTCGCGCCGCCAGAGGTAACTCGACGGCAGAGTCTCGCCAACGTTCGTGGTTCCCAGGTTCCCCAAGGACGGATGGCGCATGTGAACGGCACGAACCGAACCTTCTCCCGCATGCCGCCGCCGATGGCCCGCGGGCATGAAGCACCCCGCTTCTCAGCTGCACCGGCGGCGCGGCCCGCGATGCCAGCGCATATCGCGCGGCCCAACGCCGGCCGCATCGGTGGCTCGCCGATGAACGCGCACGCGCAAATGGGCGCGCCACGTGCAGCGCCGGCGATGCCGCATGTGGGTGGTGGCGGCCCTGCTCACATCAATGCCGCTGCCCGTGTTGGCGGCGGCCCGCCCGCTGGAGGTCCCCCCGGCCGTCAGCGCCACTGAACGACACAAAGCCCGGCCAGAAGCCGGGCTTTTTGTTCGGGGGCCGCTAGACTAGTGGCCTCGGCAAGCGAGCAATACTCCGCAGCAAATAAGTTCTTTCGCGACCGGAACGAATCCGCCCTGTGTCGGTTGCCCGACTCACGGGGGTCCAGATGAGCAAGCAAAGCGAGCATCTAAGAGACCAGGCCCGGCGAGCAGAACGGCTCGCGCTGACAGTCAGCGGCGACCAGGCTTCCGCGAAACTGAAAGACCTGTCCAGGCAGTTCGACGCTGATGCCGAGAGGCTGGAGAACGCCAGCGACACCGTCTGCGGCGATATCCCCGGTCGCCTTCAATCCTGACTGGTAGTGTTTGCCGCGCCGTGCTGATGCCAGTAGCGCGAAGCGGACATTTATTGATACCCAGCCGCTACCCGTGCGACCTCCAGCTTCACTCCTCCCCACCCACGAACCGGGCCAGCGTCTCGTTGCTGTAATTCTCGCCGATCGACATCGCGCAGATGCGCGAGAGCTGCACGTAGGGAAGGCCTGTTTCTTCGGCCCAGGCGTTGAACTGCGTCTGCACTTTGGTGAGGTCGCGCTTCGAGGTGACGGTCTCGGCGATATCGAGACCGGCATCGCGCAGGCACGCCACCACGTCCCTTGAGGTGACAAAACCGTCCCAGCCGAGAAAGCGCAGCATCATCTGGCCGGTGTTGCCGCCGAGCCGGCTGCCGCGCTTCGACAACAGGTCGAGCAATCCGGTCTGGTCGGAGGACGGCCACTTCGCGAGGAACTTGCCGAAGCTGCCGTGCTCCCTGGCGATCTCGCGGACGAAGCCGGCATTGGCGCGCACCGACATGATCTTGGCGCCGTTGCGCACGATGCGCGTGTCCTTCATCAAGGCGTCCCAGAATTCGTCTGATTGCAGCGTGAGCGGGCCGGGCTTGAAGCCGAGAAACGCTTTTTCGAATCCCGGCCATTTGGTCTCGATTACGCTCCAGGCGAAGCCGGCGCAAAACACCCGCCTGGACATTTCCGCCAGAATGCGATCGTCGCCCAGTTTGGCGAGTGCCTTCGGGTCGGGCTTGGGCGGCAACAGCTTGCCCAGCGCTTTCGGCCCGCCCTTGCGCTTTTCGGCGCGCGCGCGAATGGTTTTGAACGGGATGGTCATGCGGGAATCCCTGTAAACTGGTTTTGAATTAATCGCTTTTGCCCGACGGGCAAATCACTTGCCAATTTTTGGAAGGTGCGAGTCCAGCCCCTTTCGCAAAAATATTTCGCTTTCGCCGTCGGGCAAATCAAAACTATATCCATTGCCATCCTGTCCCGAGAGAGGGGCGTTGGCCATCGTCACGAACGTTGGGATGGGATGCGGTGGACGCGGATGCGCCTTTGACGAACGGCGCAGATCGCGTACGGCGAAGTCGCGTGGTCCTGACGCCTCGACGCTGGCGTCAAGCTTTTGCGGAAGTATCCGCAGAGGCGACGGTGACAAGAAAGCCCGATCACCGGGGAGAGCGCGCTATAAGCCGTAAAACCATTGCGCAGGGAATGTCGGATTGCCTCCGCTGAACCTGTATGCTCGTGTGCGCACCTTCTTGTGCACATTGCACACGAGACCGCGGGTGCAGCGCGCATCCGGCGTTCCCTGCGCCCTCTTTCTTTTCGAGGGACAAACGACATGCATCGCTTCGGGCGCACCGCGCCGCGAGATCGTGAAGCTGTGCTTTTATCCGTCATTGCGAGCGAAGCGAAGCAATCCATGCCGCCGCAAGAAGAAAGAATGGATTGCTTCGTCGCTTCGCTTCTCGCAATGACGAGGTGGGTCCAGGCCGTGAAGGCACTTCAAATGCTCCCCTTTTTCCCCTTGCGGCATTTCACAACGTCCAAAAACGCTTTATGGTGCCCCGCGCTTTGTCATCGGCGAATGGTAATAACTAATTAACATCAAAGGCTTGGCGGGAGCCCAAGCCTTTGGAGGGCGGTTTGACGCGGTATATTTCGACGCGGGGGGAAGCCCCCACCCTGGGTTTCTGCGACGTGATGCTGACCGGGCTTGCCCGCGACGGCGGCCTCTACGTGCCTGAAACCTGGCCGTGGCTTTCGCCGGAAACCATCGCCGGATTTTTCGGAAGACCGTATTGGGAAGTCGCTGTCGAGGTGATCCGGCCGTTCGCCGGCGGCGAGATTTCCGACGCTGATCTCGGCCGCATGGCCAATGAAGCCTACGCCACGTTCCGCCATCCCGCCGTGGTGCCGCTGCGGCAAACCGGCGCCAGCCAGTTCGTGCTCGAACTTTTTCATGGCCCGACGCTCGCGTTCAAGGACGTCGCGATGCAGCTGATCTCGCGGCTGATGGATCATGTACTGGCAAAGCGCGCGCAGCGCACCACCATCGTGGTCGCGACCTCGGGCGACACCGGCGGCGCCGCGGTCGATGCGTTTGCCGGTCTCGACAATGTCGATCTGATCGTGCTGTTTCCAAATGGCCGCATTTCCGACGTGCAGCGGCGGATGATGACGACGGCGGGCGCGGCCAATGTGCATGCGCTCGCGATCGAAGGCACCTTCGACGATTGTCAGGCGATCGTGAAGGCGCTGTTCAATCACCACGATTTTCGCGATGCCGTCGCCCTGTCCGGCGTCAACTCGATCAACTGGGCCCGCGTCGTTGCGCAAGTGGTGTATTATTTCACGTCCGCGGTCGCGCTCGGCGCGCCCGCGCGCACTGTCGATTTCACGGTGCCGACCGGGAATTTCGGCGACATCTTTGCCGGCTACGTCGCCAAGAAGATGGGCCTGCCGATCCGCTGGCTGCGCATCGCTTCGAACATCAACGACATCCTGCCGCGCACGCTCAAGACCGGTATCTATGAGGTGCGCGAGGTTCACGCCTCCGCCTCGCCCTCGATGGACATCCAGGTGTCCTCGAATTTCGAGCGGCTCTTGCTCGAGGCAAGCCGCCGCGACGCCGCCAGCGTTCGGCGCCTGATGGGCTCGCTGAAACAGTCCGGCCGTTTCGTGCTGCCCGACGCGACGCTCGCCGCCGTCCGCGAGGAATTCGACGCCGGCCGCGCCGACGAGACCGAGACGGCGGCGGCGATCCGCGCCGCCTGGCGCGAGGCCGGCGACCTCGTTGATCCCCATACCGCAGTGGCACTCGCCGTCGCCGATCGTGACACTTCGGATTCGAGGATCCCCAATATCGTGCTGTCGACCGCGCATCCGGCCAAGTTCCCCGATGCCGTCGAGGCCGCCTGCGGCGTGCGACCGCAATTGCCGGCCTGGCTCGATGGCCTGATGACCAAGTCCGAACACATCACGGTGATGAAAAACGATACCGCGGATGTGGAGCGATTCGTGCGCTCGGTAAGCCGTGCCGCGAAGCAGGGAGTTGCCGGATGAGTGTTGACGTCACCAAGCTTGCTTCCGGCCTCACAATCATCACCGACACCATGCCGCATCTGGAGACGGCAGCGCTTGGCGTCTGGGCCGGCGTCGGCGGCCGCGACGAAAAGCCCGACGAGCACGGCATCTCGCATCTTTTGGAGCACATGGCCTTCAAGGGCACTACGCGGCGCTCGTCGCGCGAGATCGTCGAAGAGATCGAGGCGGTCGGCGGCGACCTCAATGCGGGCACCTCGACCGAGACCACGGCCTATTATGCGCGGGTGATGAAGGCCGACGTGCCGCTGGCGCTCGACGTGCTCTCCGACATCCTCGCCAATCCGTCCTTCGTGCCGGACGAACTGGAGCGCGAGAAGGGCGTCATCGCCCAGGAAATCGGCGCCGCGCAGGATACGCCTGATGACGTCGTGTTCGAGCACCTCAACGAGCTCTGCTATCCGGACCAGCCGATGGGGCGTTCGCTGCTCGGCACCACCAAGACGCTGAAGAAACTCGATCGCGACATGCTGCGCGGTTACCTTTCGAAGCATTATCGCGGGCCCGACATGGTGGTGGCGGCAGCGGGAGCGGTCGATCACAAGCGTGTCGTCGAGGAAGTGACGCAGAAGTTCGCAAGCTTCGACGCGACGTCCGCGCCAAAGCCGCAGCCGGCGATGTTCGGCAAGGGCGGCTCGCGCGTGGTGCATCGCGACCTCGAACAGGCGCATCTGACGCTGGCGCTGGAAGGCGTACCGCAGACCGATCTGTCGCTGTTCTCGTTGCAGGTGTTCACCAACACGCTCGGCGGCGGGATGTCGTCGCGGCTGTTCCAGGAAGTGCGCGAGAAGCGCGGACTGTGCTACTCGATCTACACCTTCCACGCGCCCTATACCGACACCGGTTTCTTCGGCCTCTATACCGGCACCGATCCCGGCGATGCACCCGAAATGATGGAAGTGATCGTCGACGTCATCAACGATGCCGTCGAAACCCTGACCGAGGCCGAGATCGCCCGCGCCAAGGCGCAGATGAAGGCGGGGCTGTTGATGGCGCTGGAAAGCTGTTCATCGCGCGCCGAACAACTCGCCCGGCACATGCTGGCCTATGGCCGGCCGTTGACGGTGGAAGAACTGGTTGCCCGAATCGATGCAGTCAGCGTGGAATCCACCCGCAACGCCGCGCGGGGCCTGTTGTCGCGCAGCCGGCCGGCGGTCGTGGCGCTGGGTAGCGGCAGGGGACTGGACACGGCGGTGTCTTTTGCGGAAGGATTGACGAAAGCGAAGGCGAAAACGCTGCTCCACTGAGGAGGGCGTTCTGGGGAGTTAGGGCATGGCCCTGTTTCGTTTGCCATCCAGCGGACCGGCTGCGCTCGTCCCGCGCGGCCATGGGCTGTTGTTGCGCGCCCCGCAGATGTCGGACTTCCTGCAATGGGCGCAGTTGCGTGAACACAGCCGGTCCTATTTGACTCCGTGGGAGCCGATCTGGCCGTCCGACGATCTGACCCGGGCCGGCTTCCGGCGGCGGCTGCGCCGTTATGCCGAGGACATCGCGGCCGACCGCTCCTATCCGTTCATCATCTTCCGCGAATTGGACGGCACCATGATCGGTGGCATCACGCTCGCCAATGTTCGCCGCGGCATCGTGCAGGCCGGCACCATCGGCTATTGGGTCGGCCAACCCCACGCCCATCGCGGCCACATGACGGCGGCGCTGCGCGTGCTGCTGCCGACGCTGTTCGGCGAACTCAATCTGCACCGCATCGAGGCGGCCTGCATTCCCACCAATTCGCCGTCGATCCGGGTGCTGGAGAAATGCGGCTTCACCCGCGAGGGGCTGGCGCGGCGCTATCTCTGCATCAACGGCGTCTGGCAGGACCATCTGCTGTTCGGCCTGCTGCACGAGGATTTCCGCGGCTGATGCTCAACGTTTCAGGCCTTCCGAGGTGTCTTGTGACGCGCCTTGGGTTTGCCGCCATTGGCCTGTTATAAGGCCGAAAGGCGCTAACGACGACGAGATGACGTGGATGCCGGGGACGCCGCATGGGTGATAATTGTTTGCTGAGGATCGCGATCGCGGCCGCGGTTACGGCCGGGCTCGGCTGCGCGCTTGCCGCGCCCGCGTCGACGCAATCGCTGTCCGACCGCTTCAAGAGCCTGTTCGGTGGCAAGCCGGACGAGCCGGCGCAAGGCGCCGCGCCGGCCGCGCCCGATAGCCAGGTCCCGCCGCCCGACCTGTACTGTCCGCCGGTCGCGATCCGCGCCGGCGCCTCGACCTATGCGGTGGCGGCGCCCGGCAAGCAGCCGGCCGGCAACGATCTACGCTTTCAGGCGACGATCAGCAAAACCGCGCGCGAGTGCAACTACAATGCCGGCGAGATTACTGCGCGGATCGGCATTCAGGGCCGCGTCATTGCCGGCCCCGCCGGCGCGCCGTCGGTGGTGCAGGTGCCGCTGCGCGTCGCTGTGGTGCAGGGCGGCGTTTCCGAAAAGACCATCGCCACCAAGGTCTACCAGACCACCGTCAACATGACCGAAGCGGGCAGCGAGCCATTTACGCTGGTGGTGGAAGATCTGGTCTATCCGGCGCCCCCCAGCGCGCTCGGCGATACCTACATCTTCTATATCGGCTTCGACCCGCAGGCCCTGAAGCCGGAGCGGCCCGTGCCGCGCGCGCCGAAGAAGAAGTAGCCGCCAAACAAAAAGCCGGCGCGAGATGATCGCACCGGCTTTCGCTTGAATGATCGAAATCGCTTTAGTTCAGCTTGGCGCGAACCTCGGCAATGCCCTTGGCCAGGAGGTCATCGGCCACCGGACCTTTTACCGACTGCGACAGGATCGTCGACGCCGCCGACACCGCGGCATCGGCGGCAGCGGCACGGACGTCAGCGAGCGCCTGCGCTTCGGCGAGCGCGATCTTGCCCTCGGCGGTCTTGGTGCGGCGGGCGACGAAGTCTTCCATCTTGGCCTTGGCCTCGGCCGCGATGCGCTCGGCTTCGGCCTTGGCGTTAGCAATGATTTCCTCGGCCTCGCGTTCGGCGCTGGCGCGGCGGGTCTTGTATTCCGCGAGCAGCGCCGCGGCCTCTTCCTTCAGACGACGGGCGTCGTCGAGTTCGGCCTTGATGCGTTCGCCGCGATGGTCGAGCGCCGTCAGCACCGTGCGATGGATGCCGAGATAGCCGAACACGACCATCAGGATGACGAAGGCGACGGCAACCCAGGTTTCTGGCTCGGTGAACATCGGTTATCCCCTCAAGGAAGCATCGACGGCGCTGTTCACCGCGCTGCCGTCGGGCAGCACGCCGGTCAACCGCTGCACGATCGCGCTGGCCGCATCCGCAGCAATGCCGCGGACGTTTCTCATGGCGGTTTCGCGTGTCGCCGCGATCTGCTTCTCGGCCTGGGCAAGCTTGGCGGCGAGCTGTCCTTCCAGCTTCTTGCGTTCGGCTTCCGAAGCCGCGTTCAGCTTCTCGCGGGTTTCGTTGCTGATGGCCTGGGCACGCGAACGCGCGGCGGCCAGTTCGCTTTCATACGCCTTCAGCGCAGCGTCCGACTCGTCCTTCAGCTTCTGGGCGGCGGCCAGGTCGCCTTCGATCGCATTCTGACGTGCGTCGATCACGCTGCCGACGCGCGGCAACGCAATGCGGGACACGATCAGATAGAGTGCGACGAACGCGATGACCAGCGACACCAGCTGCGAAGCGTAGGTAGAGGACTCGAACGGAGGAAATCCTCCGCCGTGGCCGCCATCGGCTTCGGTGTGGGCGCCGGTCTTCTGGCCCTTGGTCGGGGTGCCATGACTTTCAGCCACGGGTCTCTCCTGTTGCTGTCATGCGCGCCGTCTTTGCGGGACGGCGCGAGAAGGTGCAGCTCAGAGCGGAACGAACAGCAGCAGCAGCGCGATCAGCAGCGAGAAAATGCCGAGCGCTTCGGTCACGGCGAAGCCGAAGATCAGGTTGCCGAACTGGCCCTGCGCGGCCGAGGGATTGCGCACCGCCGCGGCAAGGTAGTTGCCGAAGATGACGCCCACGCCAACGCCTGCGCCGCCCATGCCGATGCATGCGATGCCCGCGCCGATAAGTTTTGCTGCTGCCGGTTCCATTTTCTAGAGCTCCTTGAGAGGTAAGACAAAGTTGTGGGTGGAAATTCCCCGGACGATTTAGTGTCCCGGATGAATGGCGTCGTTGAGATAGATGCAGGTCAGGATGGCGAACACGTAGGCCTGCAGGAATGCGACCAGCAGTTCAAGCGCGGTCAGCGCGACGGTGAGCGACAGCGGCAGTATGCCGCCGATCCAGCCGACCGCGCCGAGGGAGACGCCGAGCATCGCGACGAAACCCGCGAACACCTTTAGCGCGATGTGGCCGGCCAGCATGTTGGCGAACAGACGCACGCTGTGCGAAACCGGCCGCAGCAAGAACGACAGGATTTCGATGAACATGACCAGCGGCACGATGTAGATCGGAACGCCGCCGGGAACGAAGATCTTGAAGAATTTCAGGCCGTTCTTGTAGAGGCCGTAGATCAGCACGGTGAAGAAGACCAAAAGCGCCAGCGCCGCGGTGACGATGATGTGGCTCGAAATCGTAAACGTGTAGGGGATGATGCCGACGAGATTCGAGATGCAGATGAACATGAACAGCGAGAAGATGAGCGGAAAGAACTTCATCCCTTCGGTACCGGCGGTGCTGCGAATGGTACCGGCGACGAACTCGTAGGAAAGCTCGGCCATCGACTGGAAGCGACCCGGTACCAGTTGCCGTTTGGCGACGCCGCCGATCATCAAGACCGAGATCAGCGCGACCGCCACGAACATGTAGAGCGACGAGTTTGTGAAGGCGATCGTTTGGTTGCCGATATGGCCGATCGTGAACAGGGGCTCGATATTGAACTGATGAATCGGGTCGATTTTCATCCGCGCGGGCCTTGGTCCGCCGGCCTTGGTTGCCGGCAATCGAATTTCAGATGTCGTGACTTCCCGTCAGCGTTCAGCGTCTGCCCGAGGCTACGCCTGCAGATCTCACCACGTTGACCACGCCGGCGACGAAGCCGAGCAGAAGAAACACGATGAAACCGAACGGCGATGTCGACAACAAGCGGTCGAAACCCCAGCCAATCCCTGCTCCGACGGCAACGCCCGCAACCAACTCGGAGGAAAGGCGGAAACCAAGCGCCATAGCCGAAGCTCTGGCCGCCCCGTCGCCGCTTTCTGTGCCGGGTTGGTCAGTCCTGATTTTTCGGCTGTCACGAATTTCGGACAACCGGTGATCCAGACTTCCGAGCCTTGCGGAAAGCGCAGCTTCGTCGGAGGACGATTGATCGTGATTTCCATCTGCGTTGTCGATTTTGTCTTCGGCCATGCCCGAGACACTAAACGATGCTGCGGTTGATGGAAATTACGCCCGTCACCCTTAAAAGCCGCGCGGACCATACTTACCGCGTCTAATCAAGTCAAGATTGCGTCGTAACCAGTTAGTGCGTTGATTTAACTGGATTTATTTGGAGATATGCCGCGCCCCTGTGACCTGTCATCGCAGTGCAGCAGCTTCTATGCCGCCGATCGATCTTGCACCGATTTGGCAGGTCTGTTGGGATGCGCGGGCGACTCTCAACATGCCGTTCCCGGAGCCCGCATGCCGCGTCAGGTCGATTACTATTTCTCGTTTCAGTCGCCCTGGGCCTATATCGGGCATAAGCCTTTCAGCGACCTCGTAAATAGCTACGATCTCAAGGTAAATCACAAGCCGGTGGTGCTGGTCGATCTGTTCTCGGAGACTGGCGGGTTGCCGTTGATGAAGCGGCATCCCGTGCGGCAGCGCTACCGGATGGTCGAACTGCAGCGCTGGCGTGACAAGCGCGGCCTGAAATTCCATCTTCATCCAGCCAACTGGCCGTTCAATGCCAGGCTTGCTGATGGCGTCGTGATCGCGGCGATCGAGGCTGGCCTCGATCCCGATCGATATCTGCGGCGGGCCTTTGCCGCCGTGTGGGAAGACCAGCTCAATCTGGCCGATCCCGCCGTGATTGCGAAACTGGCCGACGAATCCGGGCTTCCCGGCAAGCAATTGGTGGAACGCTCGGGGTCGGACGCGATCAGCGCGGCCTATGAGCAGAACCGTCAGGATGCGCTGGCAGCCGATGTGTTCGGTTCGCCCGTCTATGTGCTGGATGGCGAGGTGTTCTGGGGCCAGGACCGGATCGAATTGCTCGGCGATGCGTTGCAGTCCGGCCGCGCACCCTATAGCTCACAGGGCTAGGGCGTTTTGATGCGCTCTGGCGGTTGAGGAAACTTGTACTGTCATTAAGGCGGGAGCAAGCTCATGAGCACAGCGACGTGGTCCTCAAAATTGCTACGCGTGATCCCGGCGGTCGTGCTGGCGGTTGGTCTTGCCGGGGCAGGAACTGCGGTCGCGCAGGCGGCGATGCCGGACACCGAGAACGGCCGCTATGCGCTGTCGACGACGCCGGATGGCGTGCTCCGGCTCGATACCAGAACCGGCGCGGTTTCGACCTGCAGCAATTCAGGCGCGGGCTGGGCCTGCTACGCCGTGCCCGACGAGCGCGCGGCGCTGGACGCCGAAATCGGCCGGCTGCAGGCCGACAATGAAAAGCTCAAAAAGGAGTTCGCCTCGCGCGAGCCGACCGTTACCGGCAAGATCGAAGAACCGCTGCCGAAATCCGACTCGCTGAAAAAGAGTGAACCGAAAGTGGCCGAGGGCGAACGCAAGATCGAGATTCCGCTGCCGAGCGATCGCGACATGGATCGCATGATGTCGTTCCTGGAGCGGGCCTGGCGGCGGTTGATCGAGATCGCCAACCGGGTGCAGAAGGACGTCAACGGCAGGATTTGATCGGACGTCCGCCGTGACTTCGGGTGGGCAAAGCGACTTGTCCGCCGTAGCTCGTAGAGCTGAGGCAAAGCGTGCCCACCGAAGTCTGTCCGCGAGCTAATTGGTGGGCACGGCGCGAAGTGCGCCTCTGCCTACCTTCCACGATTTTGAGACCTGCATGACTCGACCCAAATCACTCTCGCGCTCCGCGCCCTCGACGGCCACCGCCGCCACCATTGTCTCCTCGCTGCTGACCGTTCGAACGCCGGGCGCGGGCTTTACCGACCTTACCGCCGAGGTGGCGAAGTTCGTGCGCGAGGCCGGCGCGCGCGAAGGTGCAGTGACCTTGTTCATCCGCCATACCTCAGCGTCGCTGACGATCCAGGAAAATGCCGATCCGACCGTGCTCGGCGATCTCTTGACGGCGCTGAACCGCGCTGCGCCCGAAAACGCCGGATGGCGCCATGACACCGAGGGGCCTGACGATATGCCCGCGCATATCAAGACCATGCTGACCGCGACCTCGCTGCATGTCCCGGTGCTGCGCGGCGCGCTGGCGCTGGGAACGTGGCAGGCGATCTACCTGATCGAGCATCGGGCGCGGCCGCATCGGCGCGAGATCGTGCTGCAGTTCACCGGCAGTGTCGACTGAAAACGAAACCGGTCGCAGATTGCTCCGCGGCCGGTTTGTGGATGGGATGTCTGCGACGGCTCTCGCCGCCGGCAGCACGGTCAGTTCGTCTTGATATCGACGTCCTTGGTTTCCGGCAGGAAGAAGAAGCCGACGACCGCGGTGATCGATGCGAAGATGATCGGATACCAGAGGCCGGCGTAGATATCGCCGGTCGATGCCACGATCGCGAACGAGGTCGCAGGCAGCAGTCCGCCGAACCAGCCGTTGCCGATATGATAGGGCAACGACATCGAGGTGTAGCGGATCTTGGTCGGGAACAGTTCGACCAGCATCGCCGCGATCGGCCCGTACACCATGGTGACGAAGATCACCAGGATGAACAGCAGCCCGACAATCGCCGCGACCTGCGGACGGAAGATATCGAACGGGTTCGACATCTTGACGATGCCCGCATCGCCAGCCTTCGGATATCCGGCGGCCACGACGGCTGCGGTGATCGCCGGATTGCCAGCCTTGGCATCGGCGTAGGGCACTTCCTTGCCGTTGACGACGACCTTCACGCCGGAACCCGCCGGGCCGTAGCTGGTCGTATATTTGACCGACGACTGGGCGAGGAAGGCACGGGCGGTGTCGCATGGCGCGGTGAAGACGCGGGTGCCGACCGGGTTGAACAGATCGCCGCAGCTTGCGGGGTCCGCCACCACATCGACCTTGGTCGCTTCGATCGCCTTTTCCAGCGCCGGGTTGGCGTTGGTGGAGATCATCCGGAAGATCGGGAAGAAGGTCAGCGCCGCGATCAGGCAGCCCGCCAAGATGATCGGCTTGCGGCCGATCCTGTCGGACAGTGCGCCGAACACGATGAAGAAGCCGGTGCCGAACAACAACGACCAAGCGATCAGAAGGTTGGCGGTGTAGCCGTCGACCTTGAGGATCGATTGCAGGAAGAACAGCGCGTAGAACTGGCCGGTGTACCAGACCACGCCTTGACCCATGGTGCCGCCGATCAGCGCCAGAATGACGATCTTGGCATTGCTCCAGTTGGCGAAGGCTTCGGTCAGCGGCGCCTTCGAACTCTTGCCCTCGTCCTTCATCTTCTGGAACACCGGCGATTCATTCAGGCGAAGCCGGATCCACACCGAGATACCCAGCAGCGCGACCGACACCAGGAACGGGATGCGCCAGCCCCAGGCCGCAAAGTCGGCTTCGCCGATGGCGGTACGGGTGAACAGGATCACCAGCAGCGAGAGGAACAGGCCGAGCGTCGCGGTGGTCTGGATGAACGAGGTGTAGTAGCCGCGCTTACCCTGCGGCGCGTGTTCGGCCACGTAAGTCGCCGCACCGCCATATTCGCCGCCGAGGGCCAGGCCCTGCAAGAGGCGCAACGCGATCAGGATGATCGGTGCCGCGATGCCGATGGTCGCAGCATTGGGCAAGAGGCCGACGATGAAGGTCGACAGGCCCATGATCAGGATGGTGACGAGGAAGGTGTATTTGCGTCCAACGATGTCGCCGATACGTCCGAACACGATGGCGCCGAACGGGCGCACCAGGAAGCCGGCGGCGAAAGCGAGCAACGCGAAGATGTCGCGGGTTGCCGGCGGATAGGCCGAGAAGAATTGCGCGCCGATGATGCTGGCGAGCGAGCCGTAGAGATAGAAGTCGTACCATTCGAAGACGGTGCCGAGTGACGAAGCAAGAATGACGAAACGTTCGTCCTTCGTCATTCCCCCCGCGCGCGCGGATGTCGCAGTCATTGTAGACATTTTCGATCGCTCCCCAAATCTGTGGATGCAAGTCCGCCCGTCGCCGAACTTGGCTGGATTGAGCTGTGGGCTTCACCTCAAGGTAACATCCCCGTGAAACCTGCCCCAATACGACTTTCGGCCCTTTGCATTGTCGCATGGCCCGAGCGGCACCCTGCAAGGGCGGCTATGACGCGGGACGCCTTCAGGCTGTGTGTATTGCGGCGCACAAGGGGGCCGGGTTAACTGCTTTGAAACGTGATAGGATTGCGCGCTTGCACGCAACGGCCGGTCGGGAGAAAAGCAACTACGGCCTGACCCGCGAGACTTTTGTGAGAAATGAATGACGACTGCTGCCAACACCCACCTCGTCATCGCCGATGATCATCCATTGTTCCGCGACGCGTTGCGGCAGGCGGTGGCGAGCGTTGTGGGTTCGGCTGTGATCAGCGAGGCCGGATCGTTCGACGATCTGACCGCGCTGTTGGAACGGGATTCCGACGTCGATCTGATCCTGCTCGATCTCACCATGCCGGGGATCTCGGGCTTCTCCGGCCTGATTTACCTGCGCGCGCAATATCCGGCGATTCCGGTGGTCATCGTGTCCGCCAGCGACGACGCCGGAACCATCCGGCGCTCGCTCGATTTCGGCGCCTCCGGTTTCATTCCCAAGCGCTTCGGCGTCGAGACGTTGCGCGACGCCATCATGAAGGTGATGGAGGGCGACGTCTGGGTTCCCCTGGACACCGATCTCAGTTCCGCCAACGACCCCGAGATGACGCGGCTGCGCGACCGGCTGGTGACGCTGACCCCGCAGCAGGTCCGGGTGCTGATGATGTTGTCGGAGGGGTTGCTGAACAAACAGATCGCCTATGAGCTCGGGGTGTCGGAAGCGACCATCAAGGCGCATGTGTCGGCAATCCTGCAAAAGCTCGGCGTCGAAAGCCGCACCCAAGCCGTGATCGCGGCCGCGAAAATCGCCGGGGGCCAGTGGCGCCAGGGCACGCCGACGGGGTGACCGCCCTGACGATTAGTGAACTTCGCTCGTCTCCGTCCCGCAAGAGCGGGGGCGAGGGAGAAGCATTACTCCGCTGCCACCATCTGCTGAGCGCGCCACTGACCGAGCAGGGCGCGTAGCGATGCCGGTTTGACCGGCTTGTTAAGCACGGCGATCTTTTCCTCACGCGCGGCCGCCCGCACATTCGGACTGCGGTCCGCCGTGATCAGGATCGCCGGAATGCTCTGGCCGAAGCGGCGGCGGATATCGCGGATCGCGGCGACGCCGTTGCCGCGATCGAGGTGATAGTCGACCAATAGCCCCGTGACACTTCCGCCGGAGGCCTCGATCGCCGCGATCGCAGCCTCCGGATCGGCCACCGCAATCACCTCGGCGTCCCACGCCATCAGCAGCGTCTTCATGCCATCGAGGATCGCCGCATCGTTCTCGATGCAAACGATCAGGGCGCCGCTCATCGGCGTCTTGGAGAGCGGCGTCGCGCTGGTCACGGCGGCGGTATAATTGATCGCCTTGGCGACCGGCACCGTCACCGAAAACACCGAGCCGCCGCTGGCATTGGCGTCGATCGCGATGCCGTGGTTGAGGACCCGCGCCAGCCGCTCGACGATCGAGAGCCCGAGGCCGAGGCCGCGCGCAATCCGCGCGCCTTGTTCGAGGCGGTGAAACTCCTTGAAGATCTCGCCGCGTTTCATCACGGGAATTCCGACGCCGGTGTCGTAGACGCCGATCTGCAGGCTTTGCCCGTGGCGGCGGCAGCCGACCAGCACCCGCCCGCGCGGGGTATATTTGATGGCGTTGGAGATGAAATTCTGCAACAGCCGCCGCAGCAGCGAGCGGTCGGACTCGACCGGCAGCGAGCAAGGGACGAAGGTCAACTCCAGCCCCTTGGCGCGGGCGATCGGGGCGAATTCGATTTCAAGCGACCGCATCAGGTCGGCCATCTTGAAGCTGGTGATCGAGGTCGTCATCGCTCCCGCATCGAGCCGCGAGATGTCCAGCAGGGCGCCGAGGATTTCCTCGATCGCCTCGAGCGAGTTGTCGATGTTCTCGACCAGGCGCGAATCCTCGCCGCCGCTCTGGCGCTCGACCAGGCTCGTGACATAGAGCCGCGCCGCGTTCAGCGGCTGCAGGATGTCGTGGCTGGCGGCCGCGAGAAACCGGGTCTTCGAGATATTGGCGTCCTCGGCGGTGCTTTTTGCCTGCGCCAGCTCCGAATTGAGGCGGGTGAGTTCCTCGGTGCGATCCCGCACGCGTTTTTCCAGCGTCGCATTGGCGCGCTCCAGCGCTTCGGCTGCCTCGAAACTCGGCGTGACGTCGGAAAACGTGATCACGAGCCCGCCGCCCGGCATCCGGTTGGAGCGGACCTCGATTACCATGTGACGGTCGGGCAGGCGTTCCAGATAAGGTTCGCCCTCGGTGGTGTAGGCTTTGAGCCGCCGCGCCAGCAGGGTGTCGCTGTCGCCGGTGGCGGAAGGGCTGACGGCGGCCATGAATTCGAGGATTTCCTGCAAGGGAATTCCGAGCTGCACCAGATGCGGCGGCAGCGCGAGGATTTCGCCGAACTGCCGGTTCGAGCAGATCAGCTGCAACTCTGCGTCGAACACGGCAATGCCTTGGCGCACATGGTTCAGCGCGGTCTGCAGGATCTCGCGGTTGAAATGCAGCGCGGCGTGGGAATCGTCGAGCAGTTTCAGCGCGGCCTTGGCGGAGACGGTGCGCTTGCGCAACAGCAGCGACATCACGAGGCGCGAGGAGGCCGCGCCGATCGAGGAGGCGATCAGGCGTTCGGCGTGCTGCAGCAGTTCGAAATCGGCGGGCGCCGACGGATCGAGATGGCCCGGGTGATCGGCGACAAAGGCCTCGAACGCATTGCGGGCGCGATCGGGGCCGAGATATTGCGCCACCGTGCTCTGGATGTCCTGCACCGTGACCGTGGTGCGCCAGCGCCGGAAGGTCGGCGCGATCGGGGTCAGCGTGTTCGGCACGAACAGGTCGGCCTGCAACCGCTCGATCGAGGACGGCTGGCGCGCCAGCGACATCATGACGTAGGTCAGGATGTTGAGCGAGAGCGACCACAGCACGCCGTGCAGCAGCGGCGGCAGGTCGGCGCCGAACAGCGCCTGCGGGCGCAGCGCCTCGAGGCCGAACGGTCCGTGTTGCAGCAATTGCAGCCCCGCCGTGCTGGTCTCAAGGAAGCTCGGCAGGAACAGCGTGTAGATCCACACCGCGACGCCGACCATCATGCCGGCCATGGCGCCGCGCGCGGTCGCCTGCCGCCAGAACAGGCCGCCGAAGAACGCCGGCGCCAACTGCGCGATCGCCGCAAACGACAACAGGCCGATCGCCGCGAGCTGGGTATTGCCGAGCGCGCGATAATAGAAATACGCCATCACCATGATGGCGAAGATCGCAAAGCGCCGCACCTTGAGCAGGAAGTCGCCGAAATCCTTTTGGCGCGGGCGCGTCCCGGGACTTCGCTGCAGCACCAGCGGCAGCACGATGTCGTTGGAGACCATGATGGAGAGTGCGACGCATTCCACGATCACCATCGCGGTCGCGGCCGACAGACCGCCGACGAAGACGCCGACGCTGAGCAAATGAGAATCCGCCTCGATCGGCAATGCCAGTACATACATGTCGCTGTCGATGGCGCCGAACGGGAAGGTGATGAGGCCGGCGATCGCGATCGGAATCACAAAGAGATTGATGGCGACCAGATAGAGCGGAAACAGCCAGCGCGCGCGGCTGACTTCGGCGTGGCTCGAATTCTCGACCACGCTGACGTGAAACTGGCGCGGCAGCAGCATGATCGCGCAGAACGACAGCAGCGTCATGGTCAGGAAATTGCCGATCGAAGGCGTGTAGTTGATCGCGCGTACCGCCTCCGGCGTCCTCATCGCGCGCTCGATCAGCTCGATCGGCGAGAACATCCAGAAGGTGACGAAGGCGCCGGCGGCGAGAAAGGCGACAAGCTTGACGATGGATTCAGTGGCGATCGCCAGCATCAGGCCGTGCTGGTGTTCGGTGGCGTCGGTCTGCCGGGTTCCGAACAGCACGGCGAACACCGCCATCGCCAGCGTCACCACCAGCGCGATGTCGCCGATGATCGGGATCGAGGAGAAGACCTTGTCCTCGCTCAGGATGGTCTCGAGCGACGACGACATCGCCTTGAGCTGGAGTGCGATGTAGGGGACCGATCCGATGATGGCGATCAGCGCCACGGTGGCTGCCACCGCCTGGCTCTTGCCGTAGCGGGCGGCGATGAAGTCGGCGATCGAGGTGATGTTCTGCGACTTGGCGAGTTGGATCACGCGGCGAAGCAGCGGCGTGCACAAGCCGATCATCAGGATCGGGCCGATATAGATGGCGAGGAAGTCGACGCTGGTGCGGGTGGCGAAGCCGACCGAGCCGAAGAAGGTCCAGGAGGTGCAGTAGATCGCCAACGACAGCGGATAGATCATCATGCTGGCACGGCCGCGCTGGCTCGGCGACAGGCGGTCGCCATGGCTGGCGACAAAGAACAGCAGTCCGATATAGGTGAAAGCGGCGGCGATGACGCCCCAGTCGTGCAGCATTGCTGCGTGTCTCCCTTCCCGGCCTCTGGCTAAGGACCCTGGGGCGGAAGTATAGCCGGATCAGGCCGGCGGCGCATGCGGCGCGGCCGTTCAGGTTCCGATTTTAGGGCTTCGAGGCCGGTTAAGGTTATTCGGCCGCCAGCGATTTTCGGTTCAGCGGCAGGCCTAGGCGTTCCCAGACCTGCAACAACGCTTCCGCCAGCTGATCGATCAGGCCGTCGTCATGATAGGGCGAGGGTGTGATCCTCAAGCGCTCGGTGCCCTTGGCGACGGTGGGATAGTTGATCGGCTGGATGTAGATGCCGTGTTCCTCGAGCAGGATGTCGGACGCCTTCTTGCAGTTCTCGGGGTCGCCGACGAACAGCGGCACGATGTGGGTGTCGCTCGACATCACCGGCAGGCCTGCGGCGGTGAGGATCGCCTTGACGCGGGCGGCGCGGTCCTGGTGGCGCTCGCGCTCCCAGTTCGAGGTTTTCAGATGGCGGATCGCAGCGGAGGCGGCCGAGCAGATCGCCGGCGGCAGCGCGGTGGTGAAGATAAAGCCCGGCGCATAGGAGCGGACCGCATCGATGATGTCGGCCTTTCCTGCGATATAACCCCCGAGGCAGCCGAACGCTTTCGCAAGCGTGCCTTCGAGCACGTCAATCCGATGCATGACGCCATCGCGCTCGGCGATGCCGCCGCCGCGCGGGCCGTACATGCCGACCGCATGGACTTCGTCGACATAGGTCATGGCGCCATATTTTTCCGCGAGATCGCAGATCCTGGCGAGCGGCGCGACGTCGCCGTCCATCGAATAAAGGCTCTCGCAGGCGATCAGCTTGGGCCGGTCGGGGCCGGCGGCGATTAAGAGCTCTTTCAGATGCGCCATGTCGCTGTGGCGGAAGATCTGGCGCTCGCAGCCGGCCTGGCGCACGCCTTCGATCATCGAATTGTGGTTGAGCGCATCTGACAGGATCAGGCAGTTCGGAATCAGTTTGGCGATGGTCGCAATGCCGGTCTGGTTCGAGACGTAACCCGAGGTGAACAGCAGCGAGGCTTCCTTGCCGTGCAGGTCGGCGAGCTCCTGCTCAAGCTGCACCAGCGGATGATGGGTGCCGGCGATGTTGCGGGTGCCGCCAGCGCCGGTGCCGACCCGGGTCGCGGTCTCGACCATCGCGCCGACCACTTTCGGATGCTGGCCCATGCCGAGATAGTCGTTGGAGCACCAGATCACGACGTTGCGCTTGCCCTTCGGCGAGTGCCAGACCGCATGCGGGAACCGGCCCGCGATCCGCTCGAGGTCGGCAAAGACCCGATAGCGCCGTTCGTCATGCAGGCGGTTGAGGGCGGCAGAGAAGAATTTGCTGTAGTCCATCGCAAAACCTGGATCGGGAACCGGCCGGAGCGGCATGAGCCTTTATTAGAGCTTTTCCAGGTTTAATGTCTACGCGAAATCCCACATTTGGGCGGGCCTCCGCGATGCACGTGAGGCGGGGCAAATCTTGATCTCGATCAATACGCTAGCCGCGATTTACGTCCCGGCATTCTGGCCGCAACTGCCGGCTGATTGACGGGTTGTGATCAGGTGGTCCGGAAACGCAGCACGCCGTCGGAAACCTCCGACGTCAGGCGGCCCTCGACCAGCATGTAGTTGACGTGGGCGATCAGTTCGCCGGCGGCAAAACCCATCTGGTGGGCGTCCAGCACGTGCTTGTGGAATACGACCGGCACCAGTTCCTTCGAGGTTTGCGGGACTTCCCGGCAGGCTTCCGCGATCAGCCGGCAACGGTCCTCGTGATGATCGGCCAGCTGCTTGATGCGGGTCTTCAGACCGTAGAACGGCACGCCGTGGCCCGGCAGCACCATGACGTCATAGGGCAGCGTGGTGGTGAGGCTAGCGAGCGAGGCCAGATATTCGCCGAGCGAGTTCTGGTCGGGCTCGACCGCCCAGACGCTGACATTGGGCGAGATCTTGCTCAGCACCTGATCGGCGGAGAGGAACAGCTTGTCGGCGGCGCAATACAGCATCACCTGATCGAGCGCGTGGCCGCCGCCCGTGATGACCTTGAAGCGCCTTGTGCCGATCGAGATTTCGTCGCCATGCGAGACGCGGCGATAGGCTGGCGGCAGCACTGACACCCGCTTCAAATAATCCTGGCCGCGTCCGAGCAGTTTGTCGGTCAGGCCCTCGTCCATGCCGTGGCGGCGGAAGAACAGCCGCTGCGCGTTGCGTCGTTCCTCGGTGCCGCGGTTCTGGTGATAGACCGACTGCAGATATTCGACCTGCGACATTTGCAGCGGGCAGTCGAAGCGCTCGGTGATCCACCCTGCCAGGCCGACGTGATCGGGATGCGAATGGGTCACGATCAGGCGGGATACTTTCACATGCCGGAGCGGACCCTCGAACAGCGTGGTCCATGCCGCGATCGTTTCCTCGTTGCCGAATCCGGAATCGATCATCGCCCAGCCTTCGCCGTCGACCAGGAGATAGATGTTCACGTGGTTGAGCCGGAACGGCAGCTTGAGCCGGACCCACAAGACGCCCGGCATCACCTCGACCACCTGATCCGGGCCGGGATGATTTTCCCAGGGGTATCGCAGTGCCTCGGCGGAGGACTGAACCATGTCTGTTTTCGAATGCATGCTACCGGCTTAACCGCACTATCGGCGCCGCGCTAGCCGAAAAACAAGTGAGGCTTTGCTTAAAACACATGGCGCCGTCATATCCGGGGCGATGCGAAGCATCGGGCCCGGAATGACGGAGGTATGCTGCCCTGGCTTATGCCGCCCGGATGTTTTCCAGGAACGCGTCGATTTCGGCGCGCAGCACGTCGGCCTCGCGGCGGAGCGCGCCGGAGGCGGTCAAGACCTCGCTGGCGGCGGTTCCGGCTTCGGTCGAGGCGCTGCTGACGCCGACGATATTGCTGGAGACCTCGCTGGTGCCGCCGGCGGCATGCTGGATGTTGCGCGCGATCTCGCGCGTCGCCGCGCCCTGCTCCTCGACCGCGGCCGCGATCGAGGTTGTCACGTCGTTGATCTCGCCGATCGTGTTGCCGATGCTTCGGATCGCGGCCACCGCCGTCGTCGTGACCGTCTGCATGCTGACGATCTGCTGGCGGATCTCGTCGGTGGCTTTCGCGGTCTGGGTGGCGAGGTTCTTCACCTCGGAGGCGACCACGGCGAATCCGCGGCCGGCCTCGCCGGCACGCGCGGCCTCGATGGTGGCGTTCAGCGCCAGCAGGTTGGTCTGCGAGGCGATGGTCTGGATCAGGTCGACCACCACGCTGATGCGGGCGGCGTTATCTGCAAGCCCCTGCATAGTGGCGTCGGTGGCGCCGGCTTCCTCCACCGCCTTGCGGGCGATGTCCGCCGAGGTGACGACCTGACGACCGATTTCCTCGATCGACGAGGACAGCTCTTCAGTGCCCGATGAGACGGTCTGCACGTTGACCGAGGTTTCCTCGGCGGCGGACGCCACTGCACTGACCAGTGCGCTGGACTGATCGGCGGTCGCCGACATGCTCTGCGCGGTGGTTTGCATCGAGCCGGCGGCGGTCTGCAGGCTGTCGAGCGCGGTGCGCACGGTGGTTTCGAAATCGACGATACGGGCTTCCATGCGGGAAGTGCGCTCGGCCTTGGCGATGCGGTCCTTGTTCTGGTCGGCGGTGAGCGCGCGGCCCTCGATCATGCTCTCGCGGAACACATGCAGCGAGTTGGCCATCGCCGCGATCTCGTCCTTCTGGCTCGATTGATAGATCTCCGATTCCAAATCGCCGTCGGACAGAAGCTGCATCGAGCGCTGCAGGTTGCGGATCCGGCGCAGGATGTTGCGGCCGACATAGAGCCAGACGAACAGGATCGATCCGACGAGCGTCAGCGCGCCGAGCCCAAGCATGACCTTGGTCGCGAACGAAATCTCCTGGCGCGCCTGCCAGGTCGAGGCGTCGGTTTCCTTCTGCACGCCGTCGACCAGCTGCTGCACGCTGATGCCGAGACCGACATTGAGCTTGCGGGTTTCCTCCAGAATGGTCTGGCCGTAATCGTCGGCGTCTAGTTCCTGCTGACGAACCTTGAAGACGCGCGTCTTGCCCTCGCCCAGCGCCAGCAATTTCAGCGCGGCGTCCGACAGCGCCTTGGTGCCGGTGCTCTTGGGCAGTTGTTCGAGATTCGATTTGACGCGCGCCTGCGTCTCCTTGAATCCCTTTTCGATGGCTTCAAGCGTGTCGCTGGTGTTGGCCGACAGCGCCGCCGTCATGTCGGAGGCCATCAGATTGGTGCTGGCGATGACGTTGCCGAGTTGCTCGACGGTGCGCGCCGCCTCGGTGGCGTCGTCGGTGGAGAGATTGGCCGAGCTCAGGATCGCATTGATTTGGCTCTGGGCGTCCATCATCGCCGGCGCGGAGGCTGCGACGAAGTCGGTCTGCGCCTTGCGCAGCGCGACGTATTGGTTCTCGTGGAGGGCCGCGACCTCGAGCCGCTCGCGCGCGGCCGAGCCGAGGCTCTTGATCATGTCCTCGATGTTCTTCACGGTCTCGGTGAGGTTTGCGACCACAGTCTTGTCGGCGCCCAGTTCGATGATCTCGCCGAGCTTCTGCAGCGCGACCGTCTGGGTCTCCTTCATCTTCCTGGAACGTTCGCTCAGCGCCTCTTCGCTGCGCGACGCCAGCAGCGCCGGCCCCTGGCTCGCAAGGCTCGCGCTCTGCGCCGATAATTGCAGGCTGGCGGCAAGACGGGGGATGTCCCGTCCGCTCAGATCGACCATCGCGGTGCCGAGATGTCCGAGCACCAGGCTGGCGCCGGCGCTAATGACGATCGCCATACCGGCGATGACCGCAAAGGCGGCAAACAGGCTGCCCCTGACCCCGAATTTTGGAAAGCCGAAACCCTTGAGCCGAAATTTGCCGATGCCGAATCGTAACGCCATTTGTCCGCCGCCCTTACCCGATGCCCCAGGATGTATCCTCACGCGGCAGTATCGTGTTACCCGGTTAACAAGTCGGGAAAATGCGGGCGCCCTTCGCGATTTTTGCAACCAAACTTTGTTTGAAAACATTCGAGGGAATAAACAAAAGGCCGGCGCGAAAGCCGGCCTTTTGCATTCTCCCTGTAAAGGCGATCAGTACCGCGCGACGAGGGGGGCGGCGAAGTTGAAGCGATAATTGACGCCGAGCTTCAGCGTATGTTCGTCGTTCTGGAAGGTGCCGAACGGTGCCAGCACGGCAGGCGTCACGAAGCGGGTGTCGCCGAAATTGTAATACTGGTACTCGGCCTTGGCCGACCAGTTCTGGGCGAACATGTATTCCACACCGGCGCCGAGTGTGTAGCCGTCGCGATGGTCCTTATCGAGCGTGAAGGCAACCGGAATGCCTGCGAAGGTCAGGGTGTCGCGGTTGTCGGAATAGGCGTAGCCGCCTTTGACATAGGCCAGGCCCGGACCCCAGGTGTAGCCGACACGGGCGGTGATCGACGCGATCGCGCGCTGATCGTTGTTGAACACGAGGCCGTTGGGGAACGTCGCATTGAGGTTGCTCTTGCCAAGCCAGGAGTACTGGCCCTCGGCACCGACGACCCAGTTGGGCGCGAACTGCCAGTCGGCGCCGGCCTGGAAGCCGCCCATCAGGCGGGCGCTGTAGTCAGAGAGCACCAGACCACTGAAATTGTTGCTGGTTGAGAAGGCGCCGCCAAGATGGGCGCCGAGATAGAAGCCGGTCCAGTTGTAGAGCGGCGCGGCATAGGCCGGCGCCCTGTTGTAGTAGGGCCCTGCGCCCATATCGGCGCCAAAGGCGGGTGCTGTAGCGCCGAGAACTGCGAGGGCCACAGTAGCGAGCAGGAGCTTCTTCATTGTCGCTCTCCGGAAAAATCGTTGGGAGACACCGCATGCGCGCGCCATCCATGGCGCGCAGTTAGACAGCTTTTATCTAAAATGCTGTCACTTGGCCGGCACAGCGATTGATAACCCAACCCATTGGAGAACGAACGATTTCTGTGCTTAACGAAGGTCTAATCGAGGCTTAAGGAAGGCTTAAGATTCGCCTCTCCGAGCCAGCCTGCGAAAGCTTTGCTTAACCAATGCGCCGCCGCACGTCGCTGCGCATCTGCTCGCGGAACGCCTGCCGGCGCGCCGGCCGGTCCTTCGCTGGGACGTCGTGGCGATCGAACACGTTGAACATTTCGAGGATCGGATAGCGGTCGCTGGCCATCGCCAGGATGCGAAGCAATTCAGACACGGGGCCGGTCGGGCCGGTGACTTCCCATTTGCGGATCGTGTCGGCGCCGTTGCCCGGCGGCAGCCCGCACAGCTTGGCCATGTCGGCAACCGTCAGCGGGTGGCCGATGGCCTCAGCAAGGTCTTCGCGAAGTTTCTTCAGTTCGGGACCGGTCACGGGTTCTCCGTTGCAAAGCGATATCTGTGAAGTGCGTCACACACCGGGGGTCGGGGTGCAAGCTATACGCGGCACATTCGTTCCCTGAGGAGGCCGCCATGCGCCGCATTATCGAAAGCCTTACACCCCGCGACCGCCAGATCTACTGGCGATGGGTCGGTGGCATGTTCGGCCTTTATGTCGTGGTGATGATCACCGCCGCCGCCATCTTCATCAGTCACGAATCATCACGCAAACTCGCGCATGAAGGAGCCGCGACTATGGCAAGCGACCGGAGTCTTGCGCCGTCGCACCAGGCTTCGATGCCGGCGCGGACGGTGGCGCGATATTGATCGGATTCAGGTGCCGATCGCGTTGCGCGCCACGACGTCGCGATAAAAGGCCGCACTGAGTTTTGGCGTCCGGCGCTGCGTTTCGAAGTCGACGTGGTAGAGCCCGAAACGCTTTTCGTACCCGAAAATCCATTCGAAATTGTCCATCAGGCTCCACAGGAAATAGCCGCGGACCGGCACGCCCTCGGCCACCGCGCGCTGCAATTGCCGCAGATAGTTACGCAGATACATGATGCGGTCGAGGTCGTAGATCTTGCCGTCGGCGTGCACCTTGTCTTCCGATGAGGTGCCGTTCTCGGTGATGTAGATCGTCTCGATGTTCCAGATTTTGGCCGCCAGCCGCGGCGCCCAATAGATCGTCTCAGGGCCGACTCTCAGCCATTCGGAGTTCATATGCGGAAACGAGGCGGGGAACGGCAGCACCGACCAGCCCGGTGCCTTGTCGGATGCGGCGATGTAGAATTGCGGCGCGTAGATGTTCAGCCCGACAAAATCGTTCCTTGAGCCGATGATCTTCAATTCGTCGGCGGTGAATTTCGGCGCGTCCTTGCCGGCATATGCGAGGAAGCCGTCGGTATATTTGCCCTCCAGCATGACGCCGAGCAGGCCCGCATTCAATTCGCGCGTCGCCATCTCGGCCGCGCGCACGTTTTCGGGCGTGTCGAACGCCGGCACGCAGGCCGCGATGTTCTCGGCAGGACCCACCCTGGTGCCGGCGCGCGCGTGGGCCCGGATCGCCTGCACGGCGAGACCATGGCCCAGGGCGACGTGATGTCTGGCCTGGTTCAGTTCGGCCACCGGCAGCTTGAGACCGGGCGCGTCGATGCCCCATCCGTAACCGAAATTGAGGAAACGTCCGGCTTCGTTCAGCGTGAAGATGGTCTTGACGCGGTCCGTTAAATGCTCGGCGACATAGCCGGCGTAATCGGCAAACGCCTTAGATGTGTCGCTGGATTGCCAGCCGCCGACACGGTCCTGCAGCGCCTGGGGCAAGTCCCAATGGTATAGCGTGGCATAGGGCTCGATACCGTTGGCCAGCAATTCGTCGATCAGGCGGTTGTAGAAATCGAGGCCTTTGGGATTGGGCGCGCCCGTTCCGTCGGGAAATATCCGCGGCCATGCGATTGAAAACCGATAGGCCTTGACGCCGAGATCGCTGACGAGGCGGATGTCTTCCTTGTAGCGGTGGTAATGCTCGTTGGCGCGATCCCCGGTCGAGTTGTCCTCGATCTTGCCCGGCGTGTGCGCGAAAATATCCCAGATCGAGCGGCCGCGGCCGTCTTCATCGACGGCGCCCTCGATCTGATAGGCCGAGGTGGCGGTGCCCCACAGGAAGTCCTTGGGAAAACTCGCCGGGGCGTGCGGGTCGGAGGCTGCTTTGGCCGCCGCGCTGTCCTGTGCCTTCGCCGGTGTCGCCATTCCGAGCGCGGAAAGTCCCGCAAGCCTGGCAAATTGCCGCCGCGAGAATTTTCCGAACATCGTTTTTCTCCCACAGGCTTCGCGGTCGCTGGCCGGTCAGTAGTCGTCAATTTGATACGCGGAAATCCTGTCGATCTCGAATTCGACCACATTGGGCGATTCGCCATCGACGAATCCGACGCCTTCAAAATCCTTGGCGCCCATCGCCAGGTTGACGATCATGTACATCGGATCGTGGAAGCCAACCGGGACCTTGATCTCCGACATCGGCTGGCGGTCGATGTAATAGATGATGCGATGGCGCAGCCACAGCACGCCGTAATTGTGGAATTCGGTCGCGGTGTTGACCAACTCGAAATCGAACCCGCAGCGTTCGACGCGGCCGGTCGCAGGAATCCGCCAATGCGTGGTCATGACGAGGTCGCCGGGCCGCTGCCCGCGTCCCTCCATCACGTCGATTTCCGGCGGCCAGCCGCCGTCATCGGCGAGCATCCAGAACGCCGGCCACACCCCGGTGCCAACAGGTATCTTGGAGCGGATTTCGAAATAGCCGTATTTCTGGGAGAATTTGCTCTGCGTCGTCAGGATGCCCGAGACGTATTCATTGTTGAACAGCACGGATTTGAGGTCGGGCGGGGTGCGGCTCGCGACGATCGAGAGAACGCCATCGCGGACCCTGAACGGGTCGAGCCCGAGCGGAATGGTGGCGCGCCCGGCATAGCGCGGATCGACGTAGATCTGCTGCTCACCATTCCAACTTGTCTTGCGCTTGAAGTCGGAGCCGGCGCCACCCCAGTACTGCGCTTCCGGCCAGGCGGCGCCGCCGGCGTAATGCGGCACCCATCGTTCACCGGCAAGCGGATGAGCGTCGAAATCATCGTGGAAGGTCCGATGCAGCGACACCGGCACGCGCATCTCCTGCGCCTCGATCTTGCGGCACTGGTCGCCGAGGACGCCGATCGGCGCCTGCAAGGTGAGATGCGCCGGGGCTGGGATGGGATCGCTCTCGGCCAGAGCCGGTATGGCCGCGAAAAAGCAGGCGATCAATGCAAGCGCATGCGGCCTCAACCTGTCCATCCTTGGTTCACGCATTGAGGGGCGTGGTGGTGGAAGGTCAGGATACAAAAGATACTACGGCATTTGGAAGACTGGTGACCA
>CAWGSN010000003.1:0-254932 GCA_963825225.1 uncultured Alphaproteobacteria bacterium | reverse complement strand
TTTGCACCCGCTTCCAGCACCTTGAAATTATTGTTGCCGGGTAGGCCGGGAATTCCGTTAGTGCGGGTAACACCCATCTTGTTTTCAGCCTTGGCGTACCACGGCTCCATTTCCGCGAGCGTGATCGGCCAATCCAGCAAATTGGCGCCCGGCATGCTTCCATAAGTGCTTCTGGCCTTGAACTCATGTTCGTCGAAGCGCAGCGACGCGCCGGCCCAGTGGGTCGTCGAGCCGCCCACTGCCTTCACGATCCAGGCCGGAAGATTGGCGAAGTCCTTGGCCACACGCCAGCTTCCGGATGTGGTGCGCATGTCCGACCAGGCAAGCTGGGTGAAGCTCTCCCATTCATCGTTCAGACGAAGTCGTGGTTTCTCGATGCGCGCACCGGCTTCGAGGATGACGACCTTGACGCCCTTCTGCGCCAGCTCGTTGCCCAATGTTCCGCCGCCCGCACCCGAGCCCACGATCACAACCACGCCGTTGTCATTCAGATCGAATTTTGCCATTTGAATTTCCTCCTGGTGTGCCCGGGCCTAGGCCTTCGGGAGCCAGTCGATATCGGCGAAGCCGCGTGTGATGTAGCCGCCATGTTCGGCGGAGGAGCCCTCGTAGCTGAACTTCGGCCAAACCTCTTTCTGGTTGTAGAGGGAGACCACAAGGTCGCCGCGGATCTTCTGGAAGAAGGCGGTCTGCTCGATGCGCTGCAGCAGCGCCACGCGATCATTTTCCCACTGCACCTGCGCATAGGGGACCTTGTGACGGTCATTGGCTTCCTGATCGAGCCTGGCTACGCCGTCATTGATCAGCGATTTGACGGCCGGATCCTTCGCCGCCTTGCCATCCCATGGCTTGATCGCGGCGATGTAGTAACTATCGCCGAGGAAGTCGTGCGGATAGGTATCGCGCGCGACTTTCACCAGCGTCTTCAGCGTCGCCGGCGTCAGCGTGGTTGCGTCATCGGCCCACGCGTCGCTTATCACTAAAGCCCGCGCTTGTTGCGATCGCAACCGTCGGCACCGCGGTGGCCGCACCTTGGAGAAAGACGCGGCGATTGTATTTGCTTCGATGATCGACTTCTCTCATTGGGTGTCCTCCATTGAACGTTTGTTGATTGCGATTAACCGAAGCGGCCACCCCGCTGGATGACTTCGATTTTGTAACCGTCGGGGTCGGCGACGAAGAAGAAGCGCGCCAGCGTCCTGCCATCATGCTTGAAGTCGCGGAGCGGCCCGGGCGAGAGGTTTTCGCGCTCGAATCTGAGTGTTCGGCGTCGACATCATCGACGACGACGGCAAGTGGCCGTAGCCGTCGCCAAGCGAATAGGGATCGTTGCGATCGAAATTGACGGTCAGTTCGACCTCGAAGGGTGAGGAGGGATGACGCAGATAGATCAGCGCGAAATCCGGAAACCTGAGATGATCGGCAACTTCAAGGCCGAACGCGCGGGCTAGAAATCCAACGATTTCGCCTCGTCGAACACGCGGACCATCGAGTGAACGGGTTTTGCCATTCAGTTAAGCTCCTTGAGATAGGCGATGATGGCGGCGCGGGTCTCCGATTTGGGTAGGCGGTAGGCGATCTGCGCGGCCAGCAACGCGCCGCAAGATCCCAGCCGATTGCCCATTTTGCACGCACCTTTGTCATACACCATCACCGTTGGCGTGCACAGACTTTTGGTCGCCGCAAACGAAGTAGCGGGGTGTCGGGGGCAGAACAAAGCGGTCGTGCTTTCGGCCACACGGTTCCGGAAATAGCTGGCAGGACCAAAACGCAGGCGCCAGCCAAGCCACCCCCAATGAAAGCAACGACGATCAAGGGGCTTTTCTTTTGAAAAACCTGAACCAGAGGAACCAGGCTCACCGGTCCGCGGCACCAGTACCCCAGAGATTTGACCACCCCCGTGGGCTTGAGCGGACGCACTCATTTATGGTCATAGGCGCTTCGGGTCAAAATCAGATCTCGAAGCTCGCAACGCAATGTCTGCTTTAACCCTGTCTAACTTGGAAGTCGGGCTGCGCAATCGGGAAGTCGCCCCGCTCGAGCGGACATCGTCAGGCTGTCTCGGCATGTCAAAGTCGGCTGACCCTTATTCGATCACCTCGTCGGCGAGAGCGAGCAACGAGGGCGCAATAGTGATGCCGAGGGCTCTCGCTCGTCTTCGAGGTCGATGACTAGCTTGTAGCTCCACTGGTGTCTGCACTGGGAGATCACCCGGCGCCTCGCCTTTCAAGATGCGGTCGACATAATCCGCCGAGCGGCGCTGCGGTTCCGGCGAGATCATTACCATAAGAAATCAGTCCGCCATCTGCGGCAAAGGCCGAGAAGGAATAGACTGAAGGGAAGCGGCGTTTTTGCAGCGAGGGCAACAATGGCAACGCGATGGGCCACCGTGAACACGCTCGGCAGCACTATCAACGCGCCATGCTCTTCAGGCGCGAGCCCAGCCATCATTGCCTCTTCGAGCTCGGAAATATCGTGAACCGGCGCGATCCGCCCGCTGGTCCTGCCCAAACGCCTGAGCGGCTTTCTTGATCGCGAGAATTTGAGGATCGGCAAAGGGTGTCGTCTCGGAATTGAACATCACCGCGATGTGCGCGACGGGAGTAGGTCGCCACCCTGCATCCAAGTCGCGGACCATTTTCGCCTATTGTTACCCGGAGCCACTCCCACCCCTTTTACCCTCTTCACAATCCCAGGGAGGATAGAAACGGCTAATGCGCTGGTGCCATCTTTCTCTGCATCCCCGTGTCGTGGCGGGCGGCTTCATCGCGGCGGCCTGCGCGGGGAGAACATCGGCAACCATGGCAGGATCGACTTGGGCGATGGCGCTATCGGGCAGGCCGGTCCAGGTCTCGTCCGCGGCCGAGCAGCGAGATGCCGATATAGCCGCGCAGCGTCAAAGTCTGCCCATCCGGGCTCAAGGTCATCTTGGCGCTGTAGATCCTGCCGTCGCGGGGATCGAGCACGTTGCCGTTCTCATATTTCAGACCATTGCGCTCATGTCGCGGACGAAGGAGATACCGAGCCAGGCGCGCGTTCTGGCGGTCGTCGGTGCACTCCGAACAGATCCGCGGGCCTGTACTGCCCGGCTTGGGGAACAGTTTCGCCATCAAGCCTTCGAGGTCGCCGATCGTGATCGACGACCAACACGTAAAGCCGGGGCTCGCCGTTCTCGATGTCTTCTGCCACAGGCCCGCCGCCGGAGGGCTCGGCCGCAGCAGGCCAAGCAGCAGCTGCCCAGAGGGTAAGGCCCACGATCAGCGACAGCAATGGCCGAAGTCCGAAAGACAAAATCCGCATCGTTGTCACCTCGACCAGTCCGTCGAATTCGATGACCGCCTTCAATTGCTGAAAACTACGACCCTTTCGCGAGCAGCTCGTGGAAAGCTGCGGTCGCGGCCCGGTAGTGGTTGGTCAACACCTTCAGCGCGTTGGCGTAGTTCGCCTGGACCCTGGTGCGCTGCGGCCGTTAATGTCAGTTTCGGGTCCAGGCCAAGCAACTGGGTGCGATAGACCTCGACGCGAACATTTGAGCCTATTTTTGCTGTATCGAAGTGCAGACGATTGCGAGCAGCGCCTTGCGCTACCCCTCCAGCGGCGCTGCACGCGCAGCACGGTCACCGCAGACCAAGGCTTGCCGCTCGGCGCGTCGCGATCTGGCGCGTATTCAGCTCGCGGGCGATGGCGTTGGCCGACAGCTCGCGCAACTCGGCGAGCACCGGTCGGCGAGCACCGGGCGCAGCGCCTCGGCGCGCTCGTCGGCAGCCTGCATCTTCAGGGCGGTCTTCGGCCGCAAGCCGCCGAGCTTCTTGCCCTGCGCCTTCAGCTCGGCCGAGCGCCTCCCGGGTGCGCTGACCGATCAAACGGCGCTCTTTCTCGGCGACCGCGGCCGCCCATCTGAGAGTTGCATGGGCGGCATCCCTGAGAGCGCCCGCCTTGAGGCATCCGGGGATAGGCGGGTAGACCGGGATAAGCAGGGAGCGCGTCCTTTGTGCTATATTGTTCGCGTGATTGTCGCCGCGCCGGTTGCGGGTTTGATGCCTGCGCCTACAGGAGGGGGTACCCACCCCGTAAACCCTTTGCCAGCAAAGAGAATACCAGCGCACATCCGATCTTTGTGCCGGGCCTATACGGACGAGGCCGTGCGCACTCTTGCCGCCATCATGCGTCAGGCCGATGCGCCACCCCGCGCCCGCATACAGGCCATCGCCATCCTGCTCGATCGCGGTTGGGGCAAGGCCCCGCAGCCTTATGCCGGCGAGATGGCGAGGGCGCGATCGAGATAATAATACGTGATATAGCAGCGGAACGGCGTCAGGCCTGTCGGACACTGCTGGACGCCCCGCCCGCATTAGAAGCGGCTGTGGCGACAAACCCGGTGTCCGTACGCGCATGAACCGTCACTCCCAGCTCAGAGCCGCCTTGGTGCACCCCGGCAAGCGTGTCCGCTCTATCGTAGTGCTCACGCGTCAGCGGCGCGGAACCCTGCCTTCCCTAACGACATCGTCCTCCGGACAACGGACACCCCTATAGGGGTGTGTCCGTGTCTGTCCGGAATTGGACCTCGGACAAAGTCGGACTTTGTCTGGGTTTGTCCGTGTCTGTCCGGTCGGCGGGGTGCGCGGCTCATTCGTAGGCGATCCAAACCAGCCCGTCCCAGATGCCGATCCGGTGCATCGCAACCAGATCGCTCATAGCGCGGCGGAATGCCCTGTCGGCGCTTTCCCTGGTCCCTGCCGGTGACAAGTCGCCCTTGAGGCAACAGGTGCGCCATCGCTCTATCGGTACCGGCTTGATGCGGGCCGGATATTCGTGTGCCTTCTCGAGCGGTATGGGTACGGGACCGTCCTCCAGCGCGCGCTCCAGCATCTCCATGGCTCTGCGCTGCGACTTGGTCAACTTCGCCCGGCTATTCTCCTTCTCGGTATCGAGCCGGTCATCGGACACGATGGCGGTGGTGATGTCGTCGCCGTCCTCGTCCTGGCCCAGCGTGACAGTTTCCAGCTTGAACCGCGTCAGCACGCCTTCGGCTCCGTCGTTGATCTTGGTGATGGTCGCGGTCCTGACGTCGTCGGCGACCGCGATCTGGACCATCATGTCAACGTCTCCCATGTGGGCGTTCGAGCCGCGCGCGCCTCGGCTTTCGTCCTTGCCGGTGTGACCGACTAGGGCGATATGGACATCAGTCAGTACGTCCTGGACCTGCTGCAAATTCGCGGCTGCGATGTTCTGGTCCTTGGCCTTGTCCTCATCGCCGCCACCGACCGCGATACCCTTGTTGAAGGTGTCGATGATGATCAGGCCGACTGGGCAGCCGAAATGCACCTCCGCGGTGCGGATGGTATCAATGATTGTCGCGACACAGCTGGAGTTCAACAGGTTGATGATCCCGCCAGCGACGGCAATTGGCAGGTTTGGCGATCCTCCGGGCTGCAGCGCGTGCGCCCTCAACCGGCGCCTCACCAACTGGCCGCGTTCCAGTGCGAAGTAGACAACGCCGACACGTTCCTTTGAACGATAGCCGCGCCAGTCGTGGCCGTCTGCGGCGTGGATCAGGAGGTTGACGAGCAGGGCTGACTTGCCGCTGCCGGGCGGGCCGACCCAGCTTGTTCGCTCGCCCCTGTAAATCACGCCCTTGATGATCGCCTTCTTCGCGACGTCGTTCCCGAAGTTCTCGTAGTAGTCCAGTGGAATGCCGGGTGGTTTGGCTTGTTGTCCGAACTCGTCGTTCAGGTCAGGGTTGGACCCGGCGTCAGGCTTATTCCACTTCGCTCTACCCCTGTCGATCAAGTCATCGAGATCGTGATCGGCGTAGCCGTCCCTGCAATACGGCTTACACGTAAACCTGATTGCGCTATCGGACCAGCCGCGACCTATCATCGTTGCAATCGCGGCACGGATATTGTTGTGCCAGTTCTTGACGCGACTGGCTTCGAGCAGCGCCTCCAGCTCGTCGTCATTACGGCCAGGTTTGCGAGTGTCGTTAAAATTAAAACCAAACGGGTCTGACGTCTTGCCTGTGACGCCGGTCAACTGCTCGACGGTGTAGGTTGGCGCGTCTTTCCGGATGTGCAGCGTCACCAGTTCGGCGATGTAGCCGCGTTCTACTTTATCGGGTGGCGGATAACTGATAGTTCCCGCAAGGCGCATCACGCGGCTGGGGTTCTCTACGTCGTCGGTGCCGAGCAGTGTTTTCAACGCCGTGTTGGCGTTCCGTAGCTCAGCTGGAGTAGCGCCGCCGGCGAGCTTGAAATATGGATGCCCCCTTTTGTGTGGCGTACGCCCGGTCACGACGAGCATCGATGTCCGGAGGTTCTTGTCCTTCAGGGTGTCGTTGATCCGGTCGTAATCTCCCGCGCTGTCGAAGTCGGCCCAAGCGTAGACGCCCGTCAAGGCGTTTGCGTCACTCGCTCTGCCCTTTGACTTTGGGCCTGTCTCACCCTTCCGTAGTGCAGGACCAACGTAGATATTGAACCCGGCCTTGTTCTTCTTCTCCGCGAATTCGGCGGCGCCCGCGAGGTCGAATGCCGAAAAGTGTTTGGCTTCGTCGGGCTTTCCGCCAGTCGCGGGATTGCCATACGCGATTTCGATCCACGCATCGGGATGCGGATGCACGAACGCTGGCGGGAACAACTCGTAAAGGTGCCGCTCGATGTCGATCTTGCTCGGGCGCAGCGGCGCGTCCGCCGTTTCGAACTCGTCAGAGGTACTGCCAAACGGAGGCTCGCCTCCATTGACAACCGGTGGCACGTCTTCGGTGTGCGGCATGTCGGCCTCCATCGCATTGGAAAGGCCGGTGCTTGCGCAGCTGAGCGCGGACGCATAGATACGGAGCCTTCGATGTTCCGTCTGCTTCTCGGTCCTGTGCGTCAGCCGCGCAGGACCAGTCTATTTTTTGGCTGAAAGCTTTTCCTGCTGCGGCTTTTCCGGGGTCCGAAATTCGGACGAAGAGCGCACCTTGGGCGAAAGCTTGGCCAGTGCCCATTCATCGAGATCATCGGGCTCGTACAGCGGAAATTTTCCTGCCTTGCGATAGGCAGGGCCACCTCCGACCACCGCGAGCTTGGCCAAAGTCTTAGGAGAGCAAGGTTGCCCGTGCTCGTCTTGGACATACTTGGCCGCGTCTTTGCGACGAAGTGGAATGCGACGGGCAGGAGTGCGGGAGTGGTCGCGCGCAACCGCGACGCCATCATCCCGCATGACAAAGTTCGTCATGTTCGATCCTTTCAGATCAAAGGGGTTGTTTGGGTCGCTCGGAAAGTTCGTCCGAAGCAGCGCGGAATAATCTGATCGCCTTAGGGCCTATGCCCTTGGCAGCCTAGATACCCTGCGGCCCCGGCGTATGAGACCGGTGCGGCTGCGCGTCTGAGGCGCTGTGGTATGGAGGGTCTGAACCCTCTGTGTGCGCGTCTGAGGCGCTGTGTGCGGGTCTGAGCCGCTGTGTGAGGGTCTGAGCCTCTGTGTGCGCGTCTGAGGCGCTGTGTTGCGCTTCTGAAGCGCGTGTATAGGATACCAAAGTTAAACAGCCCGTCAATGCGGACATTTTGTCCACCCAAGGTTACTCAGTGCACGCCCGCGAAACCTTGCGGGCGAAGGTAAGTACCACTTCCGTCAGTTGCTTTCCGGTCATCATGTCGGCGACGCGATCCGCAATTCGCGTCGCCGCCGCGACAAGCGCGGCATCACGCCGACGGAGGTGGTTCGTCACGCCGCGTCGCGCATGCCCGAGTATCTCGCCGATTGTTGCGGAGACGTCGATCACCTCTGGGCCTTTGGTGGCCTAGAACGACTGTTCGAGCGTCTTTGTAAGGTAACAATGTCTGCGCCTAGGCCGCTTCTTTCTCCCATTGCGGACGCCAGTTGGCTTCCAATATGCTCTGATGCCTTTCTCAACGGATCAGCATCCAAATGCGCATAACGTTGGGTCGTCACCGCTTGCGTGTGCCCCAACAACTTGCCGATGATTGGCAAACCAAGTCCGGCACCGGCACCTACCGACGCATGAGTATGCCGAAGGTCGTGGATGCGCACGCCCGTCAGGCCTGCCCGGTTCGACCACTGCCTTCCACGGCTTCTTGAGATCGGCGCGTGGCTGGTCAGGAAATGTCCCAGCAATGACATAATCACTTGCGCGTGGCAGTCCGCTTAAAATCGCCAGGGCAGGCGCGTTCAGCACGATGGTCTTCTTGCCGGTCTTGCTGGTCGGCAGCAGGAGTAAGCCCGCGCTCAAAATCGATATGGTCCCACTTGAGGTGCAGAATTTCCCGGAGGCGGGCACCCGTAAAGATCAGCAGGCGCAGTGCGGCGGCGGCGTGCGGTCCGATGACGGTGCGGCGGTTGGCTTCCTTCGGGGCGTGCTTGGCCTTGGGCTTGGTTTGGTCCACCGCATAGGGCAGTCCGATCGTTTCGGCCTCCCGGATGGCCTCCCCGATCCGCGCAAGTTCCGGCGTCGTCAGATATCGCTCGCGGCCTTCTTCCGGGAAATATTCGATACCGCGGCAGGGGTTGAACCCGACGGGCACAACATGCGCCTTGCCGGCGAACGTGAAGAGACTGCTCAGAACCCGCAGCAAGCCGGTTGGCCTGATAGGGACTGTGGCCGTGCTTGCTGTGCAAGCCGCTGGATTTCAGCCGTCGTAATTTTCTCAGCCTTGCGCTTGCCGAGTTCCGGCAAGGCCAGCCGCTCCAGCAAATCGCGGTATGATTTTGCGGATGATGCTGAACGCTTCGCCTCAACGTGCTCGGTGAGGAATTGCTCAGCTACCTCCGCGAGGGTGGACGCGCGCTTGTCAGCGGCCCGCTGGGCTGCCGGATCGGCACCGTGGGCGACAGAGCCAAGGGTTTTCTTGGCCAGCGTGCGGGCCTCGTCGGGCGTAATGGTGCCGACCTTGGCCAGCGTGAGACGCCGTGTCGGGGCGCTGCGGCCGCTGCCGGCGCGATATTTGACGACATAGGACATGGCGCCTGTCGTTTGAACGCGCACCCCAAAGCCCGACAGCGAGCCGTCCCAAACGAAATACTCGTTCTTGGCGTGGCTTAAGGCTGTCAATCAGCCGCTTTGGTGATCTGCGCTGTTGCCACTACCGAGCGTCCTTTAGGAACCACGGAACCACCGAGTAACCACCGGGCGGGATATTACGGGTAATCTCAAGGTAATCACGGTAAAGCAGAAAACCCTTATAGCAAGCTGGTTTTTGATACTTTGGAAATCGTGAGTAATCTCAAGAAATTACGGACCACCTAATTCGTAATGACGGGGTCACAGGTTCGAAGTCCTGTTTGCGGCACCAGTTCTTTTCAAATCTCTTTGGGTTCATCAGCGCGCCATGCACGCGTGACCCATCTCACATAACGATCCACGCCATTGGTCTAATCTCCCCTCACCAAGAGGGGAGACGTAACATGCGCAAACTCATTCTGATCGCAGGGTTCGTTTTGGTATCCGCCGCCGCGCAGGCTGGGGACAACCGCAGCCTCTCGCTCTCGGGAAGCGATCCGCTGGCGGCCCAGGCGCCGGCCAAGGCTGGCGACCCATCGCAAACCGCCGAAGTCCCGCAAACCACCGCGGCGCCGAAGGCGGACACTCCGAAATATGTCGAGCGGCCGGCGCTTGTCGACACCAAGGCCGAACACGCGAACACTGAATCCACGAAGCGGGTCGTGACAAAGACCGCGTCGGCACCGAGGGCTGAAAAGCCGCGGCGCAAGCGCTACTGGAACGAAGGGCGCATCATCGGCGAGCTGCATCGGCACGGCATCTACTGGTAATTCCAACAAGCAAAACGCGCCCCCGGATCAATCCGGGGGCGCGTTTTCGTTGACTGGATGAGCGCGCCGTCGTCGGCGCAGCCAGCGCTCAATCCTGAACCGTCTGCACCACGCTTCCAATCGGGCGGCTTGCAACCGCCGGCACCTTCAGATCCTTCACCAGCATCGCATCATATTCGGGCAAGGTTTCGAGCTGCTCCTTGGCCTTCATCTGCACGACCTTGTAACCGCCGGCCTTGAGGCGGCGAAGCAGCGTCGGCAAGGCAGCGGCCGTATGCTTCTGCAGATCATGCATCAGGATGACACCCTTGCCCTGCTTGTCGAGCTTGGTCATGACGTTCTGGATGATCTGGTCGGGACCGCTGGACTTGAAATCGAAGGAATCGATGTCGCAAGAAAACATCGCGATGTTGCGCGTGCCGAGATAGCCAAGCGTTGCCTGGGTATGGGCGAGCGCCGGGAAGCGGAAGAACGGCGCGGGTGCCGACCCCAACGCCATTTTCACGGCGCTAAAGCCTTTCTCGATCTCTTCCCTCGCCTGCTCTTCCGTCAGCTTCTTGCTGTCGAGATGGGCGTGCGACCAAGTGTGCGCACCGATGGTGTGCCCGGCGGCCGCGACCTGCCGCAGAATCTCGGGGTGATAGGTCGTGTGCTTGCCGATCGGGAAGAACACCGCCTTGGTGCATTCGTCGGCCAGCGTCTTCAACACCGAAGGCGTGGTCGGCCACGGACCGTCGTCGAAGGTCAGCACGACCTCATGGTCGGCGAGAAAGTCGAACTGCTTGTATTGCAGGAAGCCAAAACCCGGTCCGCCCGTGGTGTCGATCACGACGGTGCGGCTGACGCCGAGCGCATCGGGATTGGCGCAGGTCGATTTCGCTGGTTGCGCCACAGGCGCAGGTAACGCGGCCGGCTTCGACAGCGAAGCGGTGACCTCGACGTCGTCTTTTTCCTTATCCTTCGGCTTGACGGCGGGAGCCTGCAGCGGCTCGGCCGTGCGGGCGGCGACGGTTTGAGGGGCCGCAGCATCAGCGCGCGGCGAAGAGATCCAGAACCAAACTCCGGCGATCATAACCGCCGCAACAACACTGGCCAGCATCAGGCCGAACGCATTACGCATCGCTACACTTTCCCACTTAACTCAAGGCGCACACAGGCGATGCAGCCATTAATGCGAACAAGGTCTTAACGCCTCCCCAACACGATGCCGGGAACCCAAGAAAATTAGAGGCTTACGTTTGCGTGATGCTCATCACAGTCGGCGCGGCGGGCGCCGTGCATGGTGGGTCCATCGAACAATGGGCCCGCCTTCGCGGCGCCAACGGGAGCCGAAAATGACGACTTTCTTCACGAACAGCGTTCGCAAGGCCAGTTTAGTGCTGGCTGTCGCCGCCTCGGTCTCCGCGATTTCGTCGAGCTCCGGCTTTGCCTTCAGCGCCGAGGCCCAGTCGATGTGCTCGGGAGATGCGTTCCGCCTCTGCAGCTCCGAAATCCCGAACATTCCGAAGATCACCGCCTGCATGATCAAGCAGCGCGCCAATCTTTCCAGCGGTTGCCGCGCCGTGATGGATCGCGATCGCGCCGCGCAGGGCCGCAAGGTCGCCGAACAGTAAGGCGTTCCGCCTCAATTGCCGAAAAACGCTTGCGTCGATGCGACGCAGGCGTTTTGCGTTTCTGAGGCATGGCCGCCGACGAGGTCCGGGGCTGGCTTTCACTCGAAAAGGCGATAGAAGGCGTGGACCCGCGTTCATTGCTGCGTGAAGGCACATAAGATGACCAAATTTCTTTTCGTTATTCCCTTGGTTTTGCCCTTGGTTCTGATGGCTTCGGCAGCTTCGGCGCAGCAGGGCCAGGACGCCTGCGCCCGCGACGTCTCGCGGTTTTGCCGCGCCCACATGCAGGACGGCGATCAGGTGGTGCTGGCGTGCCTGAAACAGAACCGCGCCCGCATCAGCAAGGCGTGTCAGCAGGTGCTGACCAGCCACGGGCAGTAATCAATTACGTACTGCTGCCCGCAGCCGTCGCGACCGGCAACACCTCGTTGGCGGCGAGGTCGGGCGTATCTTCCTTCCAGCGCACTGAGCCGAACGGCCGCTCCAGCATACGGCGGACGCGGATCGGATTGGGCCCGAGGTGGAAATCGATAGCGCGCTGATGCAGCGCGCGCTCGGATTGCGTCGCGCGGTTGCGCTGGCGCAGATAGTCCAGCCAGGTCGGGCAGTGATAGCGTTCGGTCCACAATTCGGGATCGGCGATGTCGCGTGCGATCGACCAGCCATAGGCGCCGTTGCGCTGGCGGCTGAGCTGCACTTCCTGCATCACGTTGTGGAACAGCCGGGCGTTGTCCTGCGCCACGCGGTACTCGATCTCGACCACCAGCGGCCCGCTGCGCCCGGTCAGTGACAGCCGCACTTCGGGATCGGCCAGCACTTCGGAGGCGGCTTCGTTGCGCGCGCCGACCGGCGGCATCCGCAGCCAGATCCCGAGCAGCGGCGAAACCAGCATCAGGCCGGCGGAAACGAGTAGCGCGGTTTCGACGCCGGCGTAGTCGGTGAGATGGCCCCAACCCCAGCTCCCGACCGCGATGCCGCCGGCGATCGAGGCCTGGAAGGCCGCGAGCGAGCGGCCCGCCACCCAGCGCGGTGCCGAGAGCTGCACGCCGATGTTGAACAAGGCGACCGCCAGCATCCAGACGCTACCGGCGAGCACGAGCGCTGCCGCGGTCAGCACCGCGTTGGTGCTGAGCGCAACGGCTGCGATCGCACCCGCCATCGATATCGTGCAGGCGCGTACTGCGGCTTCGCCGCTCATTCGTTTGCGCACCTCGGCGATATTGAGCGCGCCGAGCACGGCGCCCATCCCGAACGCACCCAGCATGATGCCGTAGGTTTGCGCGCCGCCATGCAGGAGGTCGCGCACGACCAGCGGCATCAGCGCCGACATCGAGCCGCCGATCAGGCCGGTCACCAAAGTGCGCGACAGCACGATCCGGATCGACGGCGAGTTGGCGATATAGCGCACGCCGGAGACGATGGCGCGGTTGAGACGCTCGCGCGGCAGCCGCGACGGTTCATTGGCGCGGTTCCACAGGAACAGCACCACCATCAGCGGCAGATAAAGCACCGCGTTGACCGCGAACGCCGCCACCGCGCCCGCGGTGGCGACCACGACGCCGCCGATCGCGGGGCCAAAGCTGCGCGCAATGTTGTAGCTGATGCCGTTGAGCGCGACTGCCGACGGCAGCGTTTCCGCCGGCACCTGCTCGGCGACCGAGGCCTGCCAGGCCGGTCCGAACAACGCCATGCCGCTGCCGACCACAAAGCACAGCGCCAGCAGCACATTCGGGGTGACGAGGTTGAGCCATGCCAGCACCGTCAGCGCAGTCGCGCCGGAGAGCGCAATCGACAGCGACACCAGCGCCACGATGCGGCGGTCGTGCATGTCGGCGATGGCGCCGGCCGGCATTGCGATCAGCATTACCGGCAGCATCAGCGCGGTCTGCACCAGGGCTACCTTGTCGGCGGAGGACGTCATCTGCGTCATCGCCCAGGCCGCGCCGACGCCCTGAATCAGGATCCCGAGATTGGAGACGAGGCTGGCGAGCCAGATCCGCCGGAACATCGCGTGCCGCAGCGGCGCCGCGATGCTGTCGGTGGCAAAACGCGAGCGGTTCGGCTGGTCGGTCATGGTCCGTTTCGCTGCCCTTCTGTCACCGGCTTGATTCTATTCGAATTTAAAGTGATGCCTGCGAAAACCCTGCCCTGTCCAGTAGTTACGCCACTATCGGCGGTGCTACCGCACAGCTAAAGTATTGAAAAGTAACGGGAGCTGACAAAATGAGCCTATCGCGGCGATCGATCCTGAAAAGCGCCGGCGCCCTGCCGTTGCTGGCCGGGCCCTTCGGATTTGAGGCCTTGCGTTTCCAGGTTTGGCGCAGACCGCGCCCGCCGCTACGGATATGCCGCCGGTCTTGTTCGTGCATGGCAATGGCGATCATGCAGCACTCTGGATCACCTCGAAGTGGCGGATGGAATCGAACGGCGTGCCGCGCGAGCGGATGTTCGCGATCAACTTCACCGATCCGTTGGCGCGCACCGACGACAAGGTCGAGCAACCCGGCCGCTCGTCGACCGAGGATCAACGCCGTGAACTCGCAGACGCCATCAAGGAATTGAAGCGCCGCACCGATGCGCCGCGGGTAGCCCTGGTCGGCAATTCGCGCGGCGGCAATTCGATCCGCAACGTCATCAAGAACGGCGGCGGCGGTGACGTAAGCCATGCGGTGCTGTGCGGCGTTCCCAATCACGGCGTCTATGAATGGGACGAAGGTCTCGGCGGTGAGTTCAACGGCCGCGGCCCGTTCCTGCGCGGCTTGAACGAGGGCGAAAACGAGGTGACGGCAGGCACCGCGTTCCTCACGCTGCGCAGCGACGGCATCGACAAATTTGCGCAAGCCGACGGCCGCTTCGTCGGCAAGCCGGGTGTGCCGACCGGCGTGACGTCGGAAGGCCCGGCACTGAAGGGCGCCACCAATCTGGTGCTGGGGGCGATCGATCATCGCGAGACCGCCTATCATCCGCGCGCGTTCCGCGAGATCTACAAATTCATCTCGGGGCTCGAACCACAGCGCCTCGACATTTTGCCGGAAACAGACGTCAAACTGAGCGGGCTGGTGACGGGCACCCCTGGTGGCGTCCAGACCAACCGTCCGGTGGCCGGCGCGTCGGTCGATGTATATCGCGTCTCCGCCGAGACCGGGGAACGCAGCGGCGGCCCGATCCACTCGTCGCAGACAGGCGCCGACGGCCGCTGGGGTCCGGCGCAGGTCGAACCCACTTGGTATGTCGAAATCGTGCTGACCTCGGCGGGCTCGACCACGACGCATTTTTACCGCTCGCCGTTTCCGCGCTCCTCCGACATCGTGCATTTGCGCGCCGCGCGGCCGCTGGGCCCTGCCGATTCCGGAGCCGGCGCCCTCGTACTGATGTCTCGGCCGCGGGGCTATTTCGGGCTGCCGCGCGACGTGGTGCTGCTCGACGGCAAGGAGCCCACGGACGTCAAGCCGGGCGTGCCGACCGATGCGGTCACGACGGTGCGGCTTCCGGCCGCGGAGGCCGGCCGCCCCGTGGTGGCGCTGTTCAACGGGGAGAGGATCGTGGCCCGGGCCTGGCCGGCGGCTGAAAACCGAATTGCGGTGGCCGAGTTGACTTATTAGCTGTTGAAGGGTGCCGCGCCTTCATGGCGCCCGGATCGAGGGCCCAGATAGGCCCGAACGAGGGACCTATGAGCATAGCCGAAGCCTACGACATGCCGGTCGCGCGGCAGCGGCTGGTGCCACCGAGCCCGCCGCGCGCGCCCGACAACATGAGTACGCTGGGACGGATCATGGCGATCCGCGAGAACGTGCTCGGCAACTGGGGCCAGCGCGCTTATGAAGAGGATATCGTCCGGGGCCGTTTTTTCGGGCGCAACAGTTTCATCCTCAACACGCCGGATGCGATCCGGCATGTACTGGTCGACAATTACGAGAATTATGCGCGCACGCCGGCCAGCATCCGGGTGCTGCGGCCGATCCTTGGCGGAGGGCTGTTGACCGCCGAGGGGCGCGCCTGGAAACACCAGCGCCGAACGCTCGCGCCGGCCTTCACGCCGCGCGCGGTGATGCCGCTCGTTCCGCACATGGTGGCCGCGACCGACGAGACCATCGCCAAGCTCAAGGCCGCCAGCAAGGCGCCGGTGGATCTGCGCGGGGCGATGCAGCGGATGACACTCGAGATCGCCGGCCGCACGATGTTCTCGTTCGGGATGGACCGCCACGGCGCCGCGTTGCGCGATTTCGTGATGGAGTATGGCGAGAGCCTGGCCCGTCCGCATTTCCTCGACCTGGTGCTGCCGCTCGGCTGGCCGAGCCCGCAGGATTTCTCCCGCGCCCGCTTCCGCAAGCGCTGGACGGCGTTTGTCGGTATGCTGATGGCCGAGCGCCGCGCCGCCGGCAAGAATGAAGGCGCGCCGCCCCGCGATTTGTTCGACCTGATGGGCGCCGCCCGCGATCCCGAGACTGGCCAGGCCTTCACCGACGAACAGCTCGGCGATCAGGTCGCGACCATGATTCTCGCCGGCCATGAGACCACCGCGACTGCGCTGTTCTGGTCGCTCTATCTGCTCGCACTCGATCCCGCCGCTCAGGAGGAGGTCGCGGCCGAGGTGAGCGGTGCTGCCGTCAACGGCGCGGGCGATCTCGATCGGCTGAAATTCACCCGCGCGGTGGTCGACGAGACCATGCGGCTCTATCCGCCGGCGTTCCTGATCATACGCGCAGCGGCCGGGCCGGACACCATCGCCGGCATGAAGGTGAAGAGGCGCGATGTGGTTTTGGTTGCGCCATGGCTGTTGCACCGGCACGAAAAACTCTGGCGCGACCCGAACGCCTTCGTCCCGCAGCGCTTCATGACGGGGACCCCGCCCGATCGCTTCGCCTATCTGCCGTTCGGCGTCGGTGCGCGCGTCTGCATCGGGGCGCATTTCGCGCTGGTCGAGGCGACGCTGGCGCTGGCCAAGATCATCGGCGCGTTCCGTGTTAGCTTGATCGACAAAGCGCCGGTGATGCCGATCGGCGTGGTGACGACGCAGCCCGATCGCTCGCCGATGTTTGCCATCACGAGCCGGTGAGCAAAGCGTCGCTTGGACTTTTGGAAGATTTTTTAGGATTGAACATGAGCGATATCCAGGCCGAGTTCTCCCTGTTGAAGCAGACCACGGATCCGGCAGTGGCCGACGCCATCCTGCGCCTGATTGAAACCGGCGAGGACCACGAGCTCAACCGCATCAACCCGCTGGATTTTTCGAAGCGGGCCGGGCTCGACGAAGAACAGGTAATTTCGGGCTTTCTCCACGCCTCCCGGCTCGGGCTGTTCGACCTTTCCTGGAACGTGCTGTGCCCCGGTTGCGGCGGCGTGCTCGGCGCCCACAGCACGTTGAAATCGCTGCGGCCGGACGACTATCATTGCGCTCTGTGCGCATGCGGTTACGAAGCCTCCGTCGACGAGCAGGTCGAGGTCGCCTTCACGGTCAGTCCCCGGGTCAGGCGCATCGCCGCGCATGATCCCAATACGCTGCCGCCGTGGGAGTATTACAAACAGATGTTCTGGAGTTCGGGGATCGATGTCGACAAGGAGGGCTTTGCGACGCTTGCCGAAGAGGGAACGCTCGAGATACTCGAGTTGCCGGCGGGCGACAAGGCTGTGCTGTCGCTGCAATTGCCGAAAGAATTCATCATCGTGTTCGAGCCGGTCACCCACGCCGCGCAATTCATCGACGTTCAGGGCGAGCCGACCAGGGAACGCCAGCAGCTTTCGCTGGTCTACGACAAGACGCCGACGCCCACGGGTGGGACCAGGACGATGCGCCCGGGACCGTTGCGGCTGTCGCTCGACAATCAGGCCGACGTGCGGGTGCTGCCGTCGGTCTTTATTGCCGGAGACGCTATGCATCAGCTGATCGGCAAGCGCAAGCCGTTCCTCACCGCCAAGCGGATGCTCTCGAACCAGACCTTCCGCGACGTCTTCAAGGCCGACAATCTCAACGTCGACCAGCGGCTGAAGATCACGTCGCTGACCTTCCTCTTCACCGACCTCAAGGGTTCGACCGCGCTCTACGAGCGGGTCGGCGATCTCGCCGCCTTCGACCTGGTGCGGGCGCATTTCCATGCGCTGCTCGGCATCATCTCCTCGGAGAAAGGCGCGGTCGTGAAAACGATCGGCGATGCCGTGATGGCGACCTTCATCCGGCCGGAGCATGCGATCGTCGCGGGTTTGCGGATGCGCGCCGCGATGGATGAGCTTAACGCCGAGCGCGGCACCGAGGATCTCGTGGTCAAGATCGGAATCCACGAAGGTCCCTGCCTCGCCGTAATGCTCAACGAGCGGCAGGATTATTTCGGCCAGACCGTCAATATCGCCGCACGGGTGCAGAGCCTGTCGACCTCGCAGGAGATCCACATCACGGGCCCGGTGATCGACTCGCCCGCGGTTGCCGAGATTCTGGCGAAGGAGGCGATCAAGCCGATCCAGAAAGAGGCGGCGCTGCGCGGCATCGCCGACAAGATGGTGGTGTACGAGATACCGTGAGATTACCTAAACGTAATGTTCGCGGCATGCGCCGCACCGATTGCACGGCCTGATTTTCCACGCCATATAAATGCGATCAAACTCCATTCGACAGGGATGCTGATGCTCGACGGACTTCGCCAATTCATCGCCGACATCGTCTCCCCCCATGCACATCAGGAACGCGCATTCGACGATACCGGCTATCGCCTGGCCGCCACCGCGCTCTTGGTTCATGTCGTCTCGCTCGACGGCGAGCCGACCGAGATCGAGAAGCGCAAACTGCACAGCCTGATCGAAAGCCGCTTCGGGCTCGATCCCGGCACCGCGGACCGGTTGATCAGCTCGGCGACGCGGGTCGAAGGCGAGGCGGTCGACCTCTATCATTTCACCAGCGTCATCATGCGTTCGGTGAACGAGGAGGGCCGGCTCCGCATCGTCGAAATGATGTGGGAACTGGTCTACGCCGACGGCCAGGTCAGCGAGTTCGAGGACAACGTGGTCTGGCGCGCCGCGGATCTGTTGGGCGTATCATCGCGCGACCGGATCGACCTCAAGCATCGGGTGGCCGGGCGGCAGGCCGTTCCGGCCGCGGGCACCTCGAAGGCAGCGGACGCCGCGATCTGAGACGCCGCGGTTCGCTGCGCGCCATCGAATGTGCCCCGCCGCAGCAGATGACGAAACTTTAATGTGCGTCGTAACCGCTGCCCGGCGAGCGATAAGTCCCGAAAATATTGCGTTTCGATTCGCTAGTCGCGGACGTTCGCAGGACGATATGCTTACGGGTGGCTTGCGCCCCACCATCGGCCTATGCTCTCGTCCCCGCCGTTAGCGGCATCCTGTAATTGATTTAAGAGCATTCAATCGTGACTGAGCGTGTGGCGCTGATTACCGGTGCATCGGCGGGTATAGGCACCGAGCTGGCACGCGTTTTCGCCTCCAAGGGTCATCGCGTGGCGCTGGTCGCGCGGCGTGCGGATCGCCTGACGGCGTTGGCGGGTGAAATCACCGCCGGCGGCGGCGCGGCGCCGATCCTGATTGCCTGCGATCTCACGCAGCTGGATGCGGGCGACAAGATTGTCGCAGCGCTAACTGCTGCCGGCGTCGAGGTCGAATACGTCGTCAACAATGCGGGCTTTGGCGTGTTCGGCAGGGCGATCCAGCGGGATCGCGCCGACCAGCTCGATATGATTGCGGTCAACATCCGCGCGCTCACAGACTTGTCGCTGCGGTTTGCCGATCAGCTGATCCGCAATCGCGGCGGCCTGCTCAATATGGGCTCGATCGCGGGCTTTCTGCCGGGCCCGGGAATGGCGGTTTACTACGCCTCCAAGGCCTATGTGCTGTCGTTCACCGAAGCGATGCGCGCGGAACTGGCGCCGCACGGCGTGCGCGTCACCGTGGTATGCCCCGGCCCGGTGCCGTCGGAATTCCAGGCCCGCGCCGGCTTCGCGCCCGGATTCGATTCGGCGATCCTCAATGTCTCGCCGGCCGATGTCGCGCAGCAGGCCTATGCCGGCCTGATGGCCAACAAGCGCGCGGTGCTGCCCGGCCTCGGTATCAAGATCGTGCCGTTCCTGCTCCGGCTGTTTCCGCGCTCGTTTATCCTGGCGGCGGTCTGTGGTTTCCAGCTGCGCCGCCGCTGAAATCCTGCCTCAAGGCCGCTCTGGCCCGCGATTTGCTTACAAATATTTGCAAGTTCGCATGAACTCACCCGAAATTAATACTCACTTAGGTATGGTATTGATTGAGGCCCTGAGCACGTCGATGTCGTTCCGGTCGAGCAAAAATGGCGAAAATGTCCTGCCCTTTCCGGGCCGAAGGGCGCTGGCCGCCATGCCATCAGCAGAACCGTTGCTCCCGGTCCTGATCATCCTGCACCAGGAGACCTCGACGCCGGGCCGGGTCGGCAATGCGCTACGTGCGCTAGGTCACCCTCTGGACATCCGTCGCCCGCGGTTTGGCGACCCGCTGCCGGAAACGCTGGATTTGCACGCCGGCGCGGTGATCTTTGGCGGCCCGATGAGCGCCAACGACCCCGACGACTACGTGCACCGCGAAATCGACTGGATCGAAATCCCCTTGCGCGAGCAACGGCCGTTTCTGGGCATATGCCTGGGGGCGCAGATGCTCGCCAAACAATTGGGCGCGCCGGTCGCGCCGCACCCGGAAGGCCAGACCCAGATCGGCTATTACCCGATCCGCCCGACGGACGCGGGCCACGCGGTCTGCCCGAACTGGCCCGACCAGGTCTACCACTGGCACCGCGAGGGATTCTTGCTGCCAGCGGACGCCGAATTGCTCGCGGAAGGCGACGACTTTCCGGTGCAGGCGTTCCAGTCCGGACACGCGTTCGGCTTCCAGTTTCACCCTGACGTCACCTACGCGATGATGCACAGCTGGATCACGCGCAGCTGCGAGGGCATGGATTTGCCCGGCGCGCGGGCGGCTCATCTGCACTTCACCGACCGTGCAGTGCATGACGTCGCCGAGCGCGCATGGCTGAAGCGGTTCATCGACGGCTGGCTGAAGCGCATGCCGCGCTCGATTATGTCGGAAGCCGCCGAATAGCCGCCACGCGGAATTTCCGCGGCGTATCCGCATCGCTTTCAAAATCCGTGGATGATAATGTCGCTTTCCTAAGCGCTTGGACAACAAGCAGGCGAGTGGGAGGGGACATGACCGGCGATGAATTCGCAACGTTTCTCGGCGATTTCACGCGCTCGGCGGAATCCGGCGACGGCGCGCGCTTTGCCCGCCATTTCACTGAAGACGCGGTCTACTACGATTACATCTACGGCCCGCACCGAGGCCGCGCCGACATCGCGCATATGATGCAGCATCTGTTTCACCGCGACGCGATGGACTATCGCTGGGAAATGTTCGATCCGGTTTTTGACGGAGCGATGGGTTATGCGTGGTCGCTGTCGAGTTTCACCTCGACGATTGCGCAATTCAAGGGCCAGCGCATCGTGATCGACGGCATGAGCCGCTTCATCGTGCGCGACGGCCTGATCGCGGAAGACCGCGAATCCGTCAATGGCGGTGTCGCGATGGCTCAGCTTGGCGTCGAACGGCGCGGATGGCAAAAGTGTTTCAGCGCTGGACCGGATGGCTCAAGGAGCGGCCGGAAACGCAGGCATATCTGGCGCGGCCGAAAGGGTCGCGCGCGAAGGATCAATGACAGAAAACAACAGGGAGAGCGCCGTGACCTATCAGCATATTCTCTATGAGGCGAGCGACAAGATCGCGACCATCACGCTCAACCGGCCGGATCGCATGAACGCGTGGACCGCGATCATGGAGCGCGACGTGCGCCATGCAATGGAAACGGCGGCCGCAGACGACAATGTGCGCGTCATCGTGCTCACGGGTGCCGGGCGCGCATTCTGCGCCGGCGCCGACATGGAGGGATTGAAGGGCATCGATCCCAATGAGATCCGGCGCGGCGAGAATACGCCGTTCGACATGAACCGGCGCGCCGACTGGCAGACGCGCTACGCCTACTATCCGGCGATCCCGAAACCCGTGATCGGCATGCTGAACGGAGCGACCGCCGGCATTGGCCTCGTGCACGCGCTCTATTGCGACCTGCGCTTTGCCGCCGACAACACAGTGATCACCACCGCGTTCTCGCGTCGCGGGCTAATCGCCGAACATGGCATCAGCTGGATGCTGCCGCGGATCGTCGGCCACGCCAACGCGCTCGATTTGCTGATGTCCTCGCGGCGCGTTTCCAGTGAGGAGGCGCTGCGCATTGGGCTGGTCAATCGGCTCTACCCGCCGGATCAGTTGCGCGAGCAGACCTATGCCTATGCGCGCGATCTCGCCGATTTCGTCTCGCCGAGCGCAATTTCCGTGATCAAGCGCCAGCTCTACGACGTGCCGTTCCAGACGCTGGCGGAAGCCACCATCGACGCCAACCGGGAAATGCAGATCGCGCTGAAGGGGAGTGATTTCAAGGAGGGGGTAGCGAGTTTTATGGAGAAGCGGCCGCCGCGGTTTACGGGGAAGTGAGGGGGAGCGAGGCAGCCTTCGCTAGGAAAGGGCTTGCCAAGCCGAGGCAGGCGAAAGTCTGTGTATGTTGAACGAGTCCGCCGTCGCCCTTCGGGCTATGGCGGGACAGCCTTCGCACACCAGGGCTTGCCTAGCCGAAGCTGGCGAAGCCAGCGAAGGCTGGTGGAGCCAGGCGGGATCGAACCGCCGACCTCGTCATTGCGAACGACGCGCTCTCCCAGCTGAGCTATGGCCCCGTCGCGACCGCCTCGGACTGAGGTGAGGCGGCCGACAATCGGCGCCATTTACAGTCCGCCCCAAGGTCAAGTCAAGAACGGTGCAAGAAAGCTGAAAGTCCCGATTTTTGGCGTCATTTTGCCGGGAACTTCCCTTGTTTGCGCGGGGATGAACCGGTATCTAGCAGGCTGACCCACCTGCGAGCCCCCTGCATCATGCGCGCCGTCCTCGACATCGTCATCATCGTTCTCGACCTCTATGTCTGGCTGTTGATCGCCTCGGCCATCCTGTCCTGGCTGATCGCCTTCAATGTCGTGAATACGCGCAACCAGTTCGTTTCGGCGGTGGCCGAGTTCCTGTACCGGATCACCGAGCCGGTGCTGGCGCCGATCCGCAGGATGATGCCGAATCTGGGCGGGCTCGATATATCCCCGATCATCGTGATCCTGATCATCTTGTTCATCCAGCGGGTGATCGCCTACTACATCTATCCCAACGTGATCTGATCGAGGGCGCCGGCAACTGATGGAGCCTTTAGCTGATTGAGCCTTGGCGTTACTCCACCGAGGGCATCAGTGTCGCGCTGCGGGTCACGCCGCGCGGCGGCCGCGACGACATCGACGGGATTGAAACGCTCGCCAACGGACGTTCCGTGGTCAAGGTACGGGTCCGCGCCATCGCCGACGGCGGCGAGGCCAACCGCGCGGTCACGGAGCTGTTGGCGAAGGCGCTCGGCGTGCCCAAGGCGAGGGTGAAGATCCTGTCCGGCGCCACGTCGCGTCTCAAGCAGGTCGCGGTTGCCGGCGATCCCAAATCGCTCGGCGACGCCTTGCGCAAGCTGACCGCTGTCCAGCCTGACAGGAAGGATTGAGATGACCGCCCGCATCATCGATGGAAAGATCATTGCCGCAGAGCTTCGCGCCCGCGTCGCCGCCGAGGTCGCGCGGATCAAGCAGGACAACGGCCTGACGCCGGGCCTGGCCGTGGTGCTGGTCGGCAGCGACCAGGCGAGCCAGATCTATGTCCGCAGCAAACACAAGCAGACCCAGGAAGCCGGCATGGCGTCGTTCGAGCATGTATTGCCCGAAGACGCAGCCCAAGCCGATCTACTGGCGCTGATTGGCGAGCTCAATCGCGATCCGGCGGTGCACGGCATTCTCGTGCAATTGCCGCTGCCGAAATCGCTGCATACCGAAACCATCATTAACGCCATCGATCCCGCCAAGGATGTCGACGGGCTGCATCCCAACAACGCCGGACGGCTGGCCGGCGGCTTTGCCGCACTGTCGCCCTGCACGCCGCTCGGCTGCATCATCCTGACCAAAAGCGTCCACGCCTCGCTCGAGGGCATGAACGCCATCGTGATCGGCCGCTCCAATCTGGTCGGCCGTCCGCTGGTGCAATTGCTGCTCAACGAGAATGCCACGGTGACGATCGCGCATTCGCGCTCGCGCGATCTCGCGCAATTATGCGCCCGCGCCGATCTGGTCTATGCCGCCGTGGGCAAGCCCGAGATGGTGCGCGGCGACTGGATAAAGTCGGGCGCCACCGTGATCGACGTCGGCATCAACCGCCTGCCGGCCGCCGACGGCAAGACCCGCCTGGTCGGCGACGTCGCCTTTACCGAGGCGCTCGATGTCGCCGGCGCGATCACGCCGGTGCCCGGTGGCGTCGGGCAAATGACGGTGGCGTGTTTGCTGGTGAATACGCTGCGCGCGGCGTGCGCGATCCACGGGTTGCCGAAGCCGGGGGTGTGACGACTACGTCGTCACCCCGCGCTGTTTTCGATCAGCCGGCGGTAGAACCGGATCATGTCGGCATAGCCCTCGATGCTGAGGCGCTCATTGGTGCCGTGGAAGCGCTTCAAGTCGTCCGAATTGGCACGTACCGGCGAGAAGCGGAAGATCTTGTCGGTAATGCCAACGTAGTGTCGCGAGTCGGTCCCGGCCAGCATCAACCCGGGCGCAACGATGACGTCGGGGAACACCTCCCGGATGGTCCGGTTGAGCGTCTGGAAGGCCGGGCTCGCGATGTCGGTCACTGGCGTCGGTTCGGCGTTTCCAGGAAACGGTTCGATCGAGATGCGGCTGTCATTGACGGTACGGCGGACATGATCGGTCACGCTTGCCTGAGTGTCGCCCGGCATCAGGCGGAAATTGACGCTGGCCTCGGCGTTGCCGGGAAGCACGTTGTCCTTGTTGCCGGCATTGAAGATGGTCAGCGCCGTGGTGGTGCGGACCATCGCTTCGGTGGGCCCGCTCTTTTCGAACTCGCGCAACAACAGTGGCTTGAACAGCCAGAAGTTCGACAGCACCACGCGGTTGAAGCCGTTCATCTCCGGCGCCAGCGTGTCGAACATTTCCGCGACGATGCCGCTGATTTGCATCGGCAGGCGATGGTCTTCCAGCCGCGCCAGCGCCGCGCTCATCATGCCGATCGCGGTGTCGTGCGGCGGCATCGATGAATGACCGGGCACGGCATGCGCCTTCAAATTCAGCGTGACATAGCCTTTCTCGGCGACGCCGATCAAAGCGGCAGGCTTGTCGAGGCCCTTGATCTGGCCTTCGGTGATCAAGAGGCCCTCGTCGAGCAAGAAGTCGAGTTTGACGCCGCGTGAGGCAAGCAGTGCCGCTATTGCCTTGGCACCGCGACGGCCGCCGACCTCCTCATCGTGACCGAACGCGAAATAGACGGTTCGCTTCGGGCGAAACCCCTCCTTCGCCATTTGTTCGGCGGCCTCCAGCATCGAATAAAGGTTGCCTTTGTCGTCCCAGGAGCCGCGGCCCCAGATGAAGCCATCGGCGATGACGCCATCATAAGGCGGCTGTTGCCAGTCCTTCTCGGTACCCGGCGCCACCGGCACCACGTCCTGGTGCGCGAGCAGCGCGATCGGCGCCGCTTTGGGATCGGAGCCCTCCCACGTGTAGAGCAGGCTGTGGCCGCCAACGACCTCGCGCTTGGCCGCGCCATGAAACGCCGGAAAGCCTTTCTCGATATGTGCCCGCAAGCCTTGCAGGGCCTCGGTGCTCTGTTCGGGATTGAAAAAATTCGAAATGGTCAGGAACCGGATCGCCTCGCTCAGCCGGGTTGCCGCGCCCTGCGCGTCAACCGCCACACGCGGCACCGCTGTCACCTGAAGCTGCCGCGAACCATGGGTAGCGACATTGAACGCCAGCACACCGGCCAGGACCACGATCGCGGCGATCAGGAGGAGCAGGATGTTGCGGATTGTTCTGATCACCCGGCGCATCCGGCGCCCTCCGCTATTTCGCCTTCGCGCGCGCGATGCCTTCCATGATCAGCTTGTGGGCGTCGGCGGCGTCGCCCCAGCGCAGCACCTTGACCCATTTGCCGGGTTCGAGATCCTTGTAGTGCTCGAAGAAGTGCTGGATCTGCTGCAGGGTGATGTCGGGAAGATCGCTGTAGTTCTTCACCTTGTCGTAGCGCTGGGTCAGTTTCGATGACGGCACCGCGATGATCTTCTCGTCGCCGCCGGCCTCGTCTTCCATCAGGAGAACACCCACGGGGCGCACGCTCATGACCGCGCCCGGAACGATCGCGCGGGTATTGGCGACCAGCACGTCGCAGGGGTCGCCGTCGCCCGACAGCGTGTGCGGGATGAAGCCGTAATTGCCGGGATAGCGCATCGCCGTATAGAGGAAGCGGTCGACCACCAGCGTGCCGGCATCCTTGTCCATCTCGTATTTGATCGGCTCACCGCCAACGGGCACTTCGATGATGACGTTGACGTCGTGCGGCGGATTTTTTCCGGTCGAAATGGCGTCAATGCGCATGGAGGGCTCCGCCGTTGCGAGATGAGTACGTCAGTCATACGCGGGCTTGCCCGCCTTCGCTATAGCTTCGGTGGACCGGCAACCAGAGCCCGGCGAAGCCTTGGCGTAGACGGGACCCGCGTATAGATCGCACTTTCAATAGTCGCTTCAGAAAATGATGGATTGCCGGGTCAAGTCATACTGAAGACGCGCTTCGCGCTTTCGCCGGCGGCGACAACGAAAATGGCGATTTGAGCCGGACTCAGTTGGTCCAGGCGAACGCGACCTTGTCGAGCGACTTCGGCCCGAATTTCTCCGAGGATCGCGCGACCATGCGGCCGCCGAGCGCGCGATAGAATTCCGTCGCCGGATCGTTGTCGGAGAGCGCCCAGATCACCATGCTCTTCAGGCCGCTCTGCAGGAGATCGCGGCGGGCGGCGGTGAACAGGCGGCGGCCGAAGCCGAGGCCCTGGAATTCCGGCCGCAGATAGAGCTCGTAGATCTCGCCTTCGAAATGCAGGCTGCGGGCGCGGTTGCGGCCGTAATTGGCGTAGCCCGCGACCTTGTCGCCGAACACCAGCACGCTGACGCGGCTGCCCTTGCGGATCGCGCTGTCCCACCATTGCGGGCCGCGGCGGTTGATCAGCTTTTCGAGTTCGGCGCCGGGGATGATGCCCTGATAGGCTGAGCGCCAGGCTTCGTCATGGGTGGACGCCACCGCGGCTGCATCCGCAGCTTTGGCCGGTCGAACCTCGATCAGGGTTGTGCTCATGACCCCAATCAAAGCAAGTCAGCGGCTCCGCTTCAAGGTCCATCGTTAATTATCGGTTAACCTGTGGATTTTCTGCATCAGTTTACCGTCCGGATGTACCGAAAGAGGACAAGGAGCTGTCTTTACCGGCATTTTGCTGCAGCCGGGCAGGGCAAAACCATGCCCTGACCATCGGACCGGGGCTGTCACAAAATCCGGTTCACGGAAAAATGCGCTGGATTTGATTCGCCGCCGGTATTCTGTTGGCTATTTCGCATCCCACCCCTTCGGCTGCGTCAGGCCAAATTCATGCGTCAGGCTAAAGTGTTTTTCGCAGCCGCCGTCCTGGCCGTGCTCGTCGCGACAACCGGCGCGGCGCAGCAAAGCCTCGGCCCGCAAGGCATCGAGGGCGAACCAAACCGCGTGCAGCAATGGCTGGTGCCGTCGCCTGATCCCGGCCATCCCTCGCATGTGGTGCTGTTTCGTCCAAAGGGTGATGGTCCGTTTCCGCTCGCGGTGATTGCGCATGCTTCCACCCAAAACGTCTTGCGTCGCGCGCAAATGCCGCAGCCGGAATACCGCGCGCTGGCGGCGTGGCTGGTGGCGCGCGGCTTTGCCGTATTGGTTCCGGAGCGGCCGGGCCATGGCGCCACCGGCGGGAAATATCTCGAGGACCAGGGCGGCTGCGACGAGGCCGACTACGCCAAATCAGGCCGCGCCACCGCCGACGCGATCGCCGCAGCCATCGGCTTTGCACGCAAGCAACCGTTCGTCCGCACCGACGGGATGGTCGTGATCGGGCACTCGGCCGGCGCCTGGGGCGCGCTGGCGCTGGCCGGCGAAGACCCGAAGCAGGTCGCCGCCATCATCGTTTTTGCGCCGGGACGCGGCGGCCACGCCAATGATTTTCCGAACCAGGTCTGCGCGCCGCACTCGCTGGTCTCGGCGGCGGGCGAATTCGGCAGAGGCGCGCGCGTGCCGGTGACCTGGCTGGTGGCGGCCAATGACAGCTATTTTTCGCCCGTGCTGTCGCGGCAACTGGCGGACGCATTCCGCAATGCCGGCGGAAGAGTCGATTTCCGCGTGTTGGCGGCTTACGGCAGCGAGGGGCACTGGCTGCCGGAAACCGAAGGTGGCGTAAAAAGCGCCGCAAGCGAACTCGATCGCGCCCTGAAGCCGCGATCATCAAGCGCAGCCAAAAAGCGATGATGCTGTATTTCCTGGTCAAATATCTGCACGTGCTGGGCGCCATCGTCATTCTCGGCACCGGCAGTGGAATCGCGTTCTTCATGCTGATGGCGCATCGAAGCGGGGATGCTGCCTTCATCGCGCGTACAGCGTCGACAGTCGTGATCGCCGACATGCTGTTCACGCTGACGGCGGCGCTGCTGCAGCCGGCTAGCGGCGGCGTGCTGATGTTGCTTTCATCGACCGCGTTCAGCGAGCGCTGGCTCGCGGCCTCGCTCGCGCTTTATGCGGTGGCGGGGCTGTTTTGGGTGCCCGTGATTTTCATGCAGATCGAGATGCGCGATCTGGCGCGCACGGCGACGGCGAAGGGCGAGCCGCTACCGCCGCGCTATTTTGCGCTGTTCCGCCGCTGGTTCCTGTTCGGTATTCCAGGCTTCGGTTCGGTCATGGTCATCCTGTGGCTGATGATCGCGAAGCCGTTTTAGGTGGGTAGATGAATTCACGGAAAATCCTTGTGCTCGGCGCTTCCGGCCTGATCGGCCGGTTCGTCACCGACGATTTGCGCCTTCGGGGCTTTCAGGCGATCGGGGTCGCGCGGCATTTCTCAGCGTCGCAAAAGATCAGCGCCTTCGATCTCGAGCTTCCGATCATGTCGATGGACGCGGCCTCGCTGGCGCGGCTGATTCGTGAGCGCGGGATCGATCTCGTGGTCAATTGCCTCGGGGTGTTGCAGGACGGCCCCGGTAGCGACACGCGCGCCGTGCACTGCGATTTCGTGGGACGCTTGCTGGCGGCGATCCGCGACAGCGGCCGCGCGGTGCACCTTGTCCATATTTCCATTCCCGGGACGGCCAATGAGGACCGCACGGCGTTCAGCACGACCAAGCGCGAAGCCGAACGCTTGATCGCCGCTTCCGGTATCGCTTACGCGATCGTGCGGCCGGGCTTTGTGGTGGCGCCTGCCGCCTATGGCGGCAGCGCCATGCTGCGGGCGCTGGCGGCGTTTCCGCTGCAATTGCCTGCCGACGAATCCGCAACGCCGTTCCAGCCGGTGGCCGTTGAGGACATCGCTGAAACCATCGCGTGGCTCGCCGGGCGCGACATCGACGACGCTGCGGCACGCGCCGTGACATGGGACCTGATGCAGAAGCAGCCGATCGCGCTCGGCAATGTGATCGACCAAGTTCCGCTGGTCGTTCGGCACTTCCGGCTTGCCGCGCATCACCCTGCCGGCCTTCCTGCTCGATCTCGGCGCCAGAGCGGGCGATCTCGCCAACCGGCTCGGCTGGATGCCGCCGATGCGCTCGACCGCGATCGCCGAATTGCGCCGCGGCGTCACGGGCGATCCCGCAAGCTGGATGGCTGCGACCGGCATTGTGCCGAAGTCGCTGGCGCAAATGGTCGGCGCGCGCGCCGCCACCATTCAGGACAAATGGTTCGCGCGGCTGTTTTTGGTCAAGGCGCTGGTGATCGCGAGCCTCGCCGTGTTCTGGACTGTGTCAGGCTTCATCACGCTGTTTGTTTCGTATCGAGCCGCGGCCGGTATTTTGAGCTCGCACGGCTTTCCGGCCTCGCTGGCCCACCCCGTTACCATCCTCACCAGTCTGATGGACATGAGCATCGGTATCCTGATCGCCCTCCGCCGTACCGCGGCGGTCGGCCTGATCGCCGGCATTTTGGCGTCGCTGGGCTATATGGTGGGCGCGGCGATCCTGACGCCGGACCTGTGGATCGAGCCGCTCGGCGCGCTGGTCAAGACGGGGCCTGCGATCGTGTTGATGCTCGTGGCACTCCTCACATTGGACAACCGATGAACGGATGGCCTGACGACGACGTGATTCTCTACGACGGCGTCTGCGTTTTCTGCTCGCGCTGGGTCCGCTTCGTCGCGACCCGCGATGTCAACCGTCGCTTCCGCTTCACCGCGATCCAGTCCGGCTACGGCACGCGGCTCGCGCAGGCCTTCGGCATCGATCCCGCCGATCCCGACACCAACGCCGTCATCCATGCCGGCGTGGCGCATTTCAAGTCCGACGCCGCACTGACGGTGCTGAGTGCGCTGCCGGGCTGGGGCTGGACGCGCGCACTGTTCAAGGTGCCGAAGCCTCTGCGCGACGCGGTCTACAGCCTCATTGCCCGCAACCGCTACCGGATTTTCGGGAAGTATGACGAATGTTTTGTGCCCGATGCGGCAATGCGGGCGCGGGTGATGGAGTAAGGGGGTAATCAATTAAACGAAGCTTCGAATGACAGCGGCTCGAGACGCACCAATTTCTCCAGCGGGGGAGCCAGTTCAAACATCTTGGGGGTCTTTGAAAAATCGTAGAGACGGCAAATTCGAAATTCTTTCGGCCGTTCTTTTGAAAATGAGAGTTCGTTTCTCGTGAGATAGAACGGGGCCGTCTGCGAACCGACGGTTGTCTTTACTTCAAGAAATCGTTCTCCGCCTTTGTGGTCGAAGGATAGAATGTCGTAGCCGGCACCGTCGCCGTCTTCCTGAGAAACCCATCGAACCTTCTTTGCCAAGTCCGATCTATCCAGCTGTCTAAGCCGTTGTTGCTCGAACCGGAAGACGATCTCTTCGCCGTTGTATCCAAGCTTCCGATTAAGAAAGTCACGCGCAGCCGGATCAAATTTTCGAACGAGACGCTGAATTGCGTTCGGACGGATTAGCCTTGGCTCAAGCTTAGGTGGAGGCTCAATGAATAGTTGAGGCCGCTCGGCTAAATCACTGACCAGCGCCTCAGGATGTTGCGCGCCGGGATGCAGCGACAAGTATCGATCAATCGCGTTGACAATGGTTTTCTGGAAATGGGCTCTGGGCTTGTACCCATTGATCCAGGGCAGGTCGAGCTGTTGGAGAACAGCCGAGATATTGTGATGCTTAAACTCAATGGAACTATTGCTTCGCTCAATCAGACCCATGAGAGCCCGTCGATGCATGGTCTTATCATAGGGCGCGCGGCGGATTTCAGCGTCCCGCATCGAAAAGTAGTCGGCGACGATTAAGTCAAGCTCCTTTTCCGTCCAATCCTTGCGCTCGCCAGCGGCCATGGCCGAAAAATGAACCAATCAATGGCTGGCGTCCAGCCCATGCTACGACGCTAGGTCTTGCTCGCCTCCACCACCTCCCTCGCCGCTCTCTCCCCGCTATCCCTTGCCCCGTGCGCGGTGGAGAAAAACCCCGGCGAGGTCGCCTCGCCCGCAAAGAACAGCCGCCCATCCACGGGTGCCGCCAGCACCGCGCGGTCGCCGGCGTGGCCGGGGAGGGCGTGGGAATAGGAGCCGCGGGCGAAGGGGTCGTGGGCCCAGCGCGATTCGGACAGCGGCTTGAGCTTGCGGCGGTAGTCGTTGCCCAGGAATGACACGATCTGGTCGATGCTTTCGGCCGCCAGCGCGCCTTCGCCGGCGTCCTCCAGCGAATGCGCAAAACGGCCGCCGAAAAAGCCTTCGATGCAGGGCTGGCCGAACGGGCGCAGATGAAATGTGCCCATCTCGGTGCGCATGGTGGCGCCGCGCAGATTGCCTTCTTTCGGCAATGCTTCCGGCTCATCCAGCGCCAGCACCACCTTGTTTGCGAGGCCGAGCGGCAGGCCGCGCGCGGCATCGACTTTTTCCGGTAGCGCCGGATGAAAGCGGATGGCTTCGTCGGCGATCAAATTGGTCGGGACGGTGACGATCACCTTGTCGGCCGCGAGCGTGCCCTGCGAGGTCTCGATGCGTACATGCTTGCCCGAATGGTCGATCAGGTTCACCGCGCAATTGAGCGCGAGCGGACACGACGCGCCATAGGCCGCGATCAAGGCGCCATAGCCACGGCGGACTCGCCAATTGATGTTGGTATCCTCATAGGCGTCCATGTCCAGGATCGAGACCTGGTCGAGTTCGCAGCCGTTGATGTAGGTCGAGATCGCGTCGATCATCGGGTTCCAGCGGTTGCCGGGCTCGAGGCAAAGACTGGCCGGTATGTCGCGGCCGCTGGCATCGGCCTGCTGCGCGGCTTCCTCGGCGCGGTCATAGAATTCGTCGAGCGCGCGGACGAATGCATCGCGTTCATCTTGCGGAAATGCCTTGCCGTAAGCGCGTTCGCGCCAGGGCGGAAGGTCCTTGTTGATTTCAAAATCCAGCTGCCGGGCAATCGGGACGAATGAATTCTGATTCGCCGAATGCAGCCAGCCGCAGCCGAGGTCGAAGATGATGCCGGGCGCGGCTTGGATCGTGTGGGCGCGGCCGCCGACCCGGTCGCGCGCTTCCAGCACGACGAAGGAGAGGCCGGAATTCTCCAGTGCATGCGCGGCGCCGAGGCCTGCGGCGCCCGCGCCGATGATGGCAACGTCGATGTCGGAGGGGAGGGTCGTCATGTGTCAGCCTCTAGCACGTTCGCCTTGGCGCCTGAAGCCTTGGCGCCTGAAGCCTTGGCGCTGGAGCCTTGGGGCCTGAACCCGGACCCTCGATCTAAACCGCCCATCGCAGGCCGGGCAGGTGCGCGTTTCGCGCACCGATCCGCGGCCGATGTCGAACGCAACCGGTGGGGCTGCGACATTTTATAGAGCAAGCGCCTTGCGTCTCGCCCTGTAGTTGTGTTGAATGGATCATTCTCTCTTACGTCATTTCGGATCCGGGATTTCAGCCATGGCCGAATTCGCTTCCGCTACGGGACACAAACGAACCGCGATCCTCGTCGTCCATGGCATCGGCAGCCAGCGCGCGCTGGAAACGGTGCGCGGGGTGATGCGGGGCATCTGGCTCGACAAGAACAACCCGGCCGACAAGGGCAAGCGGGTCTGGACGCATCCTGAAAAGGACGGCTCCGACATCGACCTTGCGGTGATGACGACGAGTACGGTGCCGGATTCGATAGACCGCCGCCGCGTCGATTTCCACGAACTATATTGGGCTCACCTGATGAGCGAGACCAAGGCCGTCGCGGTGTTGCTCTGGCTGTACGAGCTGGTCCGGAAAGGCCCGATCATGAAGCTCGGCATGAACGGGCTTTGGTGGGCCGCGGCGATTTTCCTGTGCCTGATGAATCTTTCCTTCGCCGTGCTGGTGTTGCAGGGCATTTTGCTGTTTTCGCGCAACCCTGCGCAAATCATGCTGGTCGCGCCGTTTCTGCTGCTGTTCGCCAGTCTGGTATTGGGCCTCGCCGTCGCGGTTAAATGGAAAGCGTTCCGTCTCATCAAGGCGTTCATCGTCTTTTGCGTCATCGGCCTTGCCATCATTGCGGCTTACTTCATCGTCGAACGGCTGGCGCCCGGGAGTCCCCCGAGATTCCTGACGGAATCGAAGTCTTTACCCTGGTTGCGCTGCCTACGCTCATTGCGCTGATCGCGACCTTCCTGATCATGGGACGCCAGGGATTACGCGCATTTTGGCGGGCGCTTTTGATCTCGCTGGTCGTGTTTTGCATCTTCATCGCTGCCGATCGGTACTGGCACCCGGACACCACCGCTGCCGTAACTGTCCTCAAGGCCTGGCTGTGGGCACTGAACTCGCCGTGGAGCGTGGCTACCGCCTCGGCCGTGATCGGCCTCTATTTGATCGTCAATGCCGCGTTCCTGCAGTCGTATCTCGGCGATGCCGCGCGCTATTTCCGGAATTCGCCGGGCAATGTTGCGGTACGCCGGGCGATCCGGAAGGAAGCCGTGGATACGCTCGAGCGCCTCCACAGAAGCGGCCAGTACGACCGCATCGTGGTGGTCGCTCATAGCCTCGGCACCGTGGTCGCCTACGATATGCTGCGCGCTTATTTCAGCCGGGTTTGCGACGAGTTGCCGCCGGTCGGGCAACTCGGCGCGGATTTTGCCGACATCGACGTCGCCCCATGGCAGCCGGAGGACAAGGCCGCGTCGATCGCTGACAAGAAAGCGCTGCGGACCAAGGCGCGGGCCGTGGTCGCCACCATTGCCACGGCGGCGGCCAAACAGCCGAACCAGGAGCCGACATACAAGAGCTGGCTGGTGACCGACTTTGTCACGCTGGGAAGCGCGCTGACCCACGCCTATTTTCTGATGTGCCTCGGCAACACGCGGGATGATCTGAAGGAGGATTTCGCCCGTCGCGTCCAGGAAAGGGAGTTTCCGACCTGCCCACCGAAACAGCTCGATCAGGACGGCTTGCTAACTTTCGTCAATCCAAAAACCAAGAACCACCAGGTCCACAACGGCGCGTTGTTCGGGCTGACCCGATGGACCAACATCTATTTCCCGCGGCGCCAGCTGTTCTGGGGCGATGCCATCGGCGGCGCGCTGTCGCCGATCTTCGGCTATCATATCGTCGATCTAGAGGTCTCGACCAAAAAGGCGGGCGGCGACGACTTCTTCACCCACACCGCCTATTGGGACGTTTATCGCAAGCCTGACATTTATCAGGCGCCGCATATCGTGACCCTGCGCAAGGCGGTCGATCTTGCGGATACCGGTGCCGCGATCGACCTGGTCGATGAAGGCGCCGATCCGCTCAAGCACGAAGCGGAGTAACGCTTACGCTACGGCCTCTTTGGCCTTTTCCGCGCGCTTGCGGTCGTTGGCGTCGAGGAACTTCTTGCGCAGGCGGATCGACTTCGGGGTCACTTCGACCAGCTCGTCGTCCTCGATATAGGCCAGCGCCTTTTCCAGCGTCATGCGGATCGGCGGCGTCAGGCGCACCGCTTCGTCCTTCGAGGTGGTGCGGATGTTGGTGAGCTGCTTGCCCTTCAGCACGTTGATCTCGAGGTCATTGTCGCGGGTGTGCTCGCCGACGATCATGCCCTTGTAAACCTTCCAGCCCGGCTCGATCATCATCGGGCCGCGGTCTTCCAGCTTGAACATCGCGTACGCCACCGCTTCGCCCTGATCGTTGGAGATCAGGACGCCGTTGCGGCGGCCCTGGATGTCGCCCTTGTAGGGCGCATAGCCGTGGAACAGGCGGTTCATGATCGCGGTGCCGCGGGTGTCGGTGAGCAATTCGCCCTGATAGCCGATCAGGCCGCGGGTCGGCGCGTAGAACACCAAACGCAGGCGATGGCCGCCGGAGGGGCGCATCTCGATCATCTCGGCCTTGCGTTCGCTCATCTTCTGCACGACGACGCCGGAATGCTCTTCGTCGACGTCGATCACGACTTCCTCGATCGGCTCCTGCCACTCGCCGGTGACCTCGTCCTTCTTCAGGACGACGCGCGGACGCGACACCGAAAGCTCAAAACCTTCGCGGCGCATGGTTTCGATCAGGATCGCGAGCTGCAATTCGCCGCGGCCGGACACTTCCATCGCATCCTTGTCGGAGGCTTCCACCACGCGCAGCGCGACATTGCCTTCGGCTTCGCGCAGCAGGCGGTCGCGGATCATGCGGCTGGTCACCTTGTCGCCCTCGGTGCCGGCGAGCGGCGAGTTGTTGACGATGAACGACATCGACACGGTCGGCGGATCGATCGGCTGCGCCACCAGCGGGATCTCGACCGTGGGATCGCAGAAAGTGTCGGCGACGGTACCCTTGGTGAGGCCGGCAATCGCAATGATGTCGCCGGCTTCGGCCTCCTCCAGCGGCGTGCGCTCGATGCCGCGGAAGGCGAGGATTTTTGTGATACGGCCCTGCTCGATCATCTTGCCGTCGGCGCCGAGCACTTTGACGGCCTGGTTCGGCTTGATCGAGCCCGAGGTGATGCGGCCGGTGATGATACGGCCGAGATAGGGATTGGCCTCGAGGATGGTGCCGATCATGCGGAACGGGCCTTCCTCCACCGTCGGCGGCGCAACATGGCGCAGGATCAGGTCGAACAGCGGCTGCATGCCGGCGTCGTGCGAACCATCGGGCTTATCCGCCATCCAGCCCTGCTTGGCCGATCCGTAGAGAATCGGAAAATCGAGCTGCTCTTCGGACGCATCGAGCGCGGCGAACAGGTCGAATACTTCATTGATGACTTCGGTCGGGCGCGCGTCGGGGCGGTCGACCTTGTTGATGACGACGATCGGCTTCAACCCGACCTTGAGCGCCTTGGAGACCACGAATTTGGTCTGCGGCAGCGGGCCTTCGGCGGCGTCGACCAGGACCAGCGCGCCATCCACCATGTTCAGGATGCGCTCGACTTCGCCGCCGAAATCGGCGTGGCCGGGAGTGTCGACGATGTTGATGCGGGTGTCTTTCCACTGCACCGAAGCAGCCTTGGCCAGAATGGTGATGCCGCGCTCGCGCTCCAGATCGTTGGAATCCATCGCGCGCTCGACCACTCGCTGGTTGTCGCGATAGGTGCCGGATTGCTGCAGCAGGCGATCGACCAGCGTGGTTTTGCCGTGGTCGACGTGGGCGATGATGGCGACGTTGCGAAGGTTCATGGCTCTTCTTCTGGTCGTGCAATGGTGGACGCGCGATCTCACCGGAAAACCGGGACCCACTTTTCCGGATCGCGCTCTAAAACTTGGAATTCGATGGGGCGCTTTTCCCCAAAAAGGAAGCCCGGCCAAAGGACCGGGCACACCTTACGCGTTGCGGCGCAATATATGCAGAAAACGTCAAAAAACAATGGTTTGTTTGGCATTTGGTTAGTCGATTTTCGCCCAGGTGACCGGGTTAATTGCCTTTTTCGGGGTCGGGATAGACCCCTCGCAAAACCTCCTCAAAATGGCCTTTGACGGCCTCGTTGCAGAGGCAGGACCGGCTTCGCAGGGCCTCCGGGTTGCGGACCAGAATGGCGCCGCGGCGGGTCTCCAGGATGCCCTCCACCTTGAAGGTCTGGATCACCCGGCTGGTGTAGCTGCGCCCGACCCCCAGAAGGGTCGCCAACTGCTCATGGGTCAACGGCACCACGTCGTCGTCGTCGGTGCGTTCCATCGCCGAAATGATCCATTTCGCCGTGCGCTGCTCGATCGAGTGGATCGCATTGCAGGCGGTGGACTGGAAAATCTGTGCCAGCATGCAATCGGCATAACGCGCGAAGATGTTGTTCAGCGTTGCGGACTGCTTCTTCGCCGCGTCCAGCTTTCCAACCGGGAGCCGCACGACGGGTCCGGCGAATTTGACCATGATGCGGGTGTAGGCCGGCAGAAAACCCTGGCTGACGATGCCGCCGACCGCGCCTTCGCGGCCGATCAGGATGGTCTCGACGTCGCGGCCGTCCTCATTAGCAACCATGTAGGAAACCAGACTAGGGCCGCAGGGGAAATGCACGATCTCGACGTCGTCGCCGGGGCTGTAGAGCAGCTCGCCGGCATTGGCGTCGACCTCGGCAAGATGCGGCGCGATCAGCGCGAAGTCTGCAGTGTTCAGGCGCCGCAGCAGATTGTTGAACGGCCGTTTGCCAGCTGTCTCGTCACCTCGCGTAATCATTGCGGAAATTCCTCAGCCCCGGGAAAGACAATAGCGAAGGTTCCCGCGGGTTTATGTTCACTAGTGAACAGACACTGAAACTCCGATGTGGTGGTTTCAGTTCCGGAACCGGCGGATGCGCTTTCACAGGCGTCAGCGGGACGTCGTCACATTCCGGGGCTTCGGTCCGGGCTTCGAATCGAAAATGCAGAACCTTGAACAGGCGCCAACAATGGAACCCGCCGCCGACGGCATGCCCAACGACGTCCTGATCGTCGAGGACGATCCGATCATTGCGCTCGACTTCGAGGACACGATTCTCGGACTTGGGGTGAAAACGGTGCGCACGGCTGCGAATGTGGCCAGAGCACTCGCCGTGATCGCCGAGCGGCCGCCGGATTATGCGCTGCTCGACGTCAGCCTCGCGCGCGAAAAGAGTTTTGCGGTCGCCGAACGGCTGGACGCGCTGAACATTCCCTATGCCTTCGTTAGCGGCTATGGCGCCGACGTCAGGCTACCGGCGGCCTTCATGGGCAAGCCGCGGCTGCCAAAACCTTACTCGACGGATGCGCTGCTGAATTTGCTGAAGCGTGGGGACGTGAAGTGCTGAGGACGGCCCGACGCGTCAGGTCTATCGCGTGGCGATGCAAAGCTCGCGTAGGTCGGCTTCGACGCCTTTGAAGAAGATGCTGGGCACCGGCCGCAGCGGCTGCTCGAGCTTGATCGACGCGGAAGCGGCTACCGCGTCCTTTTCGGACAGCGCAAGATAGCGCTTCAGGGCCGTCGATTTGCTCGAGGCGATGAATCTTTCCAGCTTTTCCTCGGTGGCGTCCGCCGGATTCTGGCGCAACAGCACCTCGTTGCCGGTCGCAAGCGGCGATACCGGCGCGAGCTTGATCCGTGAGATCAACGCGTAGCGGTCGAACTGCTCGAAAATGGAATCGAAAATCTTCGCCTGCCGCATCCTCTGCGCGATGGCGAGATAGCGTTTGACGTCGGCGTTTTGTTTGAGAGGTTCGAGCTCGGCGCCGGCATTGGGCCCGGCGCTGGCGGCGAATTTGTCGGCGTAAACCTTCTTGTCGATGAGGGAATCTCTGGTTTCCATCACCCGCGTGCCCCACTTGGTCATCAGTTCGAGGCTGCGTGCCTTGAGCTGGTCGGCGGAGATTGCCTTGGCGCTCAGGCACGCCGGGTCGGCGCCGGAACGCAAATTCTTGCCAAGCTCGGCGATCAGCGCCTTTCCATAGGGCGAGGCCAGGCCTTCGCGGACCAGCGTCGCCTGCTCGGAAGGCTCCGGCGATTGCGCCCGCGCCGCGGGCAGCGCCAGCGCGAGTGCCAGCGTGGTGGCAATGGCGAGCTTAGAAAGCCTCACGTCGACGGCCCAAATCCTTGGCTAATCCGGGATTGGAATTAGCCTCGTATGGTCGCGTGGGCCGCCCGATTGGTTCACGCCGGGATCTAGAGCGTTTTCGTGCGAAGTGGCTACCGGTTCGCGTGAAGAAAACGCGTCAGAACAAGAACTTAGGGCTTCGGTTCTGATGCAATCCGAACCGAAGCTCTAGCCCACCCGCTTTGGATCGAGCGTCGTCGACCACAGTGCGACGTCGGCACGATCGCGCAAGGTCACGGTCATCTGGCCGGTGGCGCCGTCGATCTTGACGTGGCCGAAGAACTGCATGCCGGCCGACGGCGGCAGGTTCTGCTTATCGAGCCCCGGCGCCTTGATAAACTTCACCTCGGGACCAAACGTGTTGTCGAGTTCGTTGGGCCCGAAGGTGCCGGCGTGCAACGGACCGGAGACGAATTCCCAGAACGGATCGAATTCCTGGAATTGCGCCTTGTCAGGATTGTAATAATGCGCGGCGGCGTAGTGTACGTCCGCGGTCAGCCAGACTGTGTTGACGACGCCCGACGTCTTGATGAAGCGCAGGATGTCGGCCATCTCGAGTTCGCGGCCGCGCGGCGGGCCGTCACCTTGCGCAAAAGCTTCCGAACCCTTTTTGTTGGGCGCGTCGTCATAGACGATGATGCTGAGCGGCATGTCGGAGGCGATCACCTTCCAGGTGGCGCGCGAGTTCAACAGCCCGCGTTTTAGCCAGGCCAGTTGATCGGGTCCGAGGAAATAGCTTTCGGGGCCGTAGCTGGTTTGCTGGTTCGGCCCGTTGGGCCCGCGATAGCTCCGCTCGTCCAGCATGAACACGTCGAGATGCGGGCCGTAACTGAGTGTGCGGTAGACCCGGCCCGGCTCCACGATGCTTTCGCGCATCGGATACATTTCGTGGAACGCGCGCGCCGCACGCGCCGCGAGTAGCGTGATGTCGCGCTCCTTGTAGGCGGCGGGCAATTGCTTCGACAGTGACCAATTGTTGGTGACCTCGTGGTCGTCCCATTGCACGAAGATCGGCACCTCGGCGTTGAAGGCGCGGACATGCTCGTCCATGAAATTGTATTTGTGGGCCGCGCGGAATTCGTCGAGCGTCTCGGCCACCTTGGCTTTCTCGGCGATGGTGACGTTCTTCCAGACCTTGCCGTCGGCAAGCTTCACCTCGGACTGGATTGGGCCGTCGGCATAGATGCTGTCGCCCGAATGCAGCAGGAAATCCGGGCGATGCTTGCGCATGGTGGCAAAGGTGAACATGCCGCCGTCGTCAGGATTGATGCCCCAGCCCTGGCCCGCGACGTCGCCGCCCCAGACGAAACTGACGTCGCGACGATCGGCCGGCGCGGTGCGGAAACGGCCAACCACTGCCTCGCTCTGGATGTCGATATGCGACAGGTCGCGGAAGCGGACGCGGTAGAAAATGTCCTGGCCGGCGGGCAGGTTTTCCAGGAGCATCTTGGCGGTAAAATCGCTCTCGGGCAGTGCCGCGATCGGCGGCAACGCCCTCGCATTGGCAAACAATTCGGTGGTCGCGAACTCAACCATCATTTGCGACGGGCGGTCCGCGCGCGCCCAGACCACGCCGCCATCGGCGCCGACGTCGCCGGACTGCACGCCATGGGTGATGACCGGCCGGTCGGCGGCGCGGCTGAGATAGGGCATCGCGATGATTCCGGCGCCGGTCGCGGCCGTGGAGGAGAGGAATTTTCGGCGGGAAATCTTGCGGGGAAATCTCAAATTCATGGAAGCCTCCTTGGTCCGGCGCGGGTCAGCACAGACAGACCTAGAAAGTTTCTATGACGCCCAGATTACAGCAACAACCGACTCAGGCGGTGCCGGCGGCCCGGAATTGCGCGCTCGCCCGTTGCAGGTTTTGCGGCATGCTCACCAGCAGCGCCTTGCGGTCGGCGACCGCGTGATGGAACTGCTCGATGGCGATATTGAAGGCGGTCAGCGTGCCTTGCTCGATCGCGCCGTGCTCGAAACACTCGAGCGTATGGCGCAGGATGGCATCGGCTTCCGACTGCATCTGGTCGAGCTCATCGGTCGAATCGCAGTGGCGCGCCGCGGTGAGCATGTCCAATAGCCGGTCGCGCTGCGAGCTGTTGGCGCCGCGCTCATCCTTCTTCAGGTAGCCCGCGAACCACGCGCCGGCCGAGCCCATCGCCGACAACGCCATCAGGCTCCACCAGATGTAATCGCTGTAGCGGTCGAGGAAGGTCTTCTCCTCGCCGTCGACAAAGGCAGCCGCACCCGGATGCACAGGGATCGTGGCGTCCTTGTCGGTGTCCGGCGTCTCGATCTTCGCAGCCAGCGGAAATTCGGTCTTCAGCGTTTGCCGGATCGCGAACAGCTGCCGGGTAAAGGCGGCGATGGTGGATTCGGACAGACCCTTGCGCGCCACGATGTGGTGCGAGAAGCTGATGGTCTTGACTTCCTCCTCCGGCTTGTCCGGCGAACCGCCAAAGGTGCCGGCCGGAATCTCGGAAGCCTCATAGGCCGGATGGTTCTGCGCGATCGCCTCTGCCGTATCGATCGCAAGGAATTTCGGCGTGCCGCCGTCGCGCATCGAAGCCGCGATCGCATCCGCGGTGATCTTGCTGTTGACCGGGCCGGCCGCAAGATAGGCGTCCGCCTTCTGGTTGCGGATGGCGTCGGCGGCTTCATTGGCGGGAAACTGGATGATCTCGACCTTGCCGGGATCGATGCCGTATTGCTGCAGGATCACCTTGAGCAGATTGACATTGGCCTGGGTGCGGCCGACGACGCCGATCCGATGTCCGGCGAGTTGCGTGATCTTGGTGATCTTGGGCGCGGCCTTCTTGCCCTTGACCCTGCCGGCCGGCGGCACCCACAGCACCGCAACGTTCTTGCGCAGCGTCGCCACGGCCTGCGCATTCTTCGGGACCTCGAGGTCGCCTCGGATGATGGCGAGGTCGGCCTTGCCTTCGCCCAGCAGATTGGCGCTCGCCAGCGCACCGTCGGTCAGAAACGGGCGCAACCGAACCAGGCCGTGTTGCTGGTTATTGAGTGCCTGCACCAGCGCCTGAACCACCCTGAGGTCGTCGCTGCTGGCCGGGCCGACCGCGATCCGAAGCGTCACCGGCCGCATCGCAAAATAATAGCCGGCCGCCAGCGCGCCGACGATCGCCAGCACGCCGGCGAGCATGACGAATGTCAGCCGCCGTCGCGCCGAACGGGGTGAGGGCGGAGTGGCCTGTGATTCGATGTGATCGGGGCCGTCGGTCATCAATCCCTGAACATTCCGTTTGAGGGTTCGAATTCATGGTGCCAACGCGCTTGCAGCAGGCATTCTAGCAAATTCCTTGCCGAGCCGTGGGTTACATCTCCGTCATGGTTACCGTGGTGGCGAGCGGCCATTGGACGCGCCCAGGGCTTCGGTTCTGATTTGATAAGAACCGAAGCCCTGGATTCATGTTTTGACGCGTTTTCTTGACGCGAACCGGCATCCACCCCCGGATCAAGTCCGAGGGCATGCTTCGCTCGAAAACGCTCCAGCGGCCTTATTTTGGCCGGGGATCCCAAAGGCGCCCCTCGGTGTTAGGGTAAAGTCGGTATGAAACGGGAGGCGATCATGGCGGAACGGCTGTCGGCGGAGGCGCGGAAATCGGCGCTGGCGCAATTGCCTGGGTGGTCGGAGACGCCAGGGCGCGAGGCGATCGGGCGGACCTTCACCTTCAAGGATTTCAACGAGGCCTTCGGATTCATGTCCCGCGCCGCGTTAGTGGCCGAAAAGCACGACCATCATCCGGAATGGCGCAACGTTTACAAGACGGTGGAGGTGGTGCTGGCGACCCATGATGCCGGCGGCGTAACCAGGCTCGATATCCAGCTGGCAATGGCGATGAATGCGATTGCCAGACAGCTTGGCGTCACCTGAGGGCGTGTCGTCAGCGTCTTGCGGTGACGGCCGGACATCCCCAATTCTTGTTCAATCAGCCGCGGCGATCCGTCGCGCCTGACTTGAGGGAGCGCCGTGATGGCCACGTCCGAGCACACCGTGGGTTTTGAGCCGGCCGACCGGCTGGCGCAGGACCGTGAAAGCGTGCGCCGGCGCTTCTGGATCAAGCTGAAGCAGGTGGTGGCGAAACTTCCCTTCGCCGAAGACCTGCTCGCCGCCTACTATTGTGCGTTCGACAAACAGACGCCGCGCCACGTGCAGGCGGCGCTGCTTGGGGCGATTGCCTATTTCATCCTGCCGTTCGATTTCGTCCCCGACATGCTGCCGGTGCTCGGCTTCACCGACGACGCCGCGATCCTGGCGACCGCCATCCGAATGGTCGCCGGCCACATCACACAGGAACATCGCGACGCCGCCCGCGCCGCGCTGAAGCGCGGGGTCGAGACGGAAGGCGCGGAATAGTCGGCGTGCGTCGTGTCGAAGGTGCCCGTGAGAGACGAACATCGGATTATTCGCTGGCTGATGACGGACGCCCGCAGCAAAGTCGACGCGAGCGAATTTCTCGAGGCATTTGCGCATGAGCTGCGTGCCGCCGGTGTGGACGTCTCGCGCATCACCACCGGTGTTCCAATCCTGCACCCGCTGATCTTTTCCTTCAGCGGCCTCTGGCAGCTCGGCAAGGGCACGACCGAGCGTCGGTACCGCACCGGGCCGGATACCTCAGCGACGATGGCAAACAGTCCGATTCGGATCGCCTATGAGGGCGGTGGTCCGGTGCGCTGCGATCTCGCCGCGCCGCCGCGCGAAGGCGAATTCGCCATCCTCGGCGATCTGCGTCGCGAGGGTTTTACCGACTATGTCGTGCATTCGGTGCCGATACCGCGGCGACGTGTGCCGCTGCGCTGGTCGCCGCGGAACGGGCGCAGGCGGCGTTGATCGAGGAGAATCTGCGGAGAAAGGCTGCCGGTCTGCCGCGCATCGAATACGGCCTGGCGCTACATTTAGGCGATGTGCTGTACGGCAACATCGGCAGCGACACCCGGCTCGACTTCACCGTGATCGGGCCGGCCGTCAATCTCACGGCGCGCATCGAATCGATGTGCCGGCAACTTGGCCGGTCGCTGCTGCTGTCGTCCGATTTCGTGAAGGCTGGCCGCATTCCGGCCACTTCCCTCGGCGCGTTTCCGCTCAAGGGTGTCGGCGCCGAGCAGGAGATCTTCGTGCCGGGAGAATTGGCATTTCCGAGATGACCCCCTAACCGGAAATCACGCGGACATGCCAAATCGACGCGAATGACTCGCGGCGGACCTGGCGCTTGCGGCTTTCGTCCTTCCAAGACAGAGCAATCACGCGAGGATTGGCGCGCTGGATAAAGCATTTCACGACAAATGGCTGAGTCGGGTCGTCGTGGAACTCGCGGGCGGGATGCAAATGGTCCGTGATCTACGAGATCGGGTCAACTCACGCGCAATTGGCCTGGTGCTCAGGCAGCGTGGTTCAAACGCACGACCTTCAACCAATGACCGGAACTTTGTGGCATTCAGGCAACTGCGCGGTGTAATCGACGTGTTGCCACTCTGACACCGCGCCGGGCTCCCGAAACCCGCATACTATGCTGGTGAGTTGCTTACCCCAAACCGCCCGTCAACTCATCGGGGGTAAAGTCACGCAGGCCGACGAACCACAAACCGGAGCCCGGCGAGCTTCCATTGCTGGTCGATGGGTCATTGCGGGCTGGCTTTCGATCGTAGGAGTGATTGGCGCAGAACAAGTGTTGGCGCAAACTATCACCGAGCGACGAGAGGCAGCTGTGCTCCAGGCGCGCGCCGGTCAGTTAGAGCCCGCCATAGCCGCGTTGCGCGCGATGCTGGCCGCCGGCGAAGACGACGGTCTCGTGGCGATGGACCTTACTGCACTGTTGCAGCAGGCCCACCGGCCGGGCGAGGCCATCGCCGTCTTCGAAAAGGCGGCTGTTGCCGATCCGCCGGATTACGCTCTGCTTGCCGCCACGCGTGCCTATCGGGATGTCCATCGCTATCGTGATGCGGAAAAGCTGGCGCGCCAGGGCCTCAAGCGCTTTTCTGACCAAACTGAATGGCCGTTGCTGCTGGCGCTGGTGCTTACCGACGCGGATCGTCCCAAGGAAGCGCTTGAAGTCCTCAGCCAACCCGAGGCGCAGCGCGCACCGCCTGTCGAACGTCACCTGGCCGAAGGCTATGCCTGGCGTAAGGCGGGCGACCCGTACAAAGCATTATCCGCCTATACCGACGCGCTGAAGCTCGTTCCAGCGAACAAGGAGGCGCGCACTAGCGCGGCCGCGCTCCTGCAGACGCAAGGCGGTCCCTATGGCGCCGCGGCGCTCGCAGGGACCACACGGCCGTATGCCGCGGATCAGGCTGCGGCGATGGTACGATGGGGCACGGACACGCGACCTTCAGACCCGGCGCAACGATTCGACGGCACTGACGCCGCGATCGCCAGGCTGGATAGGCTGCTGGCCGAATTGCCTCGGCTGCCCGCCGAGGCCGCCGCACGTCGTCGCCTGCGGCTCGACCGCCTCGTGGCGCTTCGGGATCGCGGTCGCATGGAAGAGGTCGCCATGGAAGGCCACGCCCTGCAGTCAGGCGGCCCACTGCCGGCATACGCCGAGGAAGCCTATGCTGATGCGCTCCTCTACCTGCGGCGGCCGGAAGAAGCGAGCGCCGCCTACCGCCGTGTTCTGGCGGGAAGCCCCAGAGACGTCCCGGCTGATACGCGAACAATGGCGCGCTATGGTTTATTCTATGCGGCGGTCGAGCTCGAGGATTTTGACACCGCCTACGCAACGATCGACTCGCTGGTTAATGACGAGCCGATCTGGCGTACATTCCGCGATGACCCCACGCGCCACGGCAATCCCGACCGCGCCTATGCCGAAGTGACGGCTGCAGCAGCGCGGTATAACGGAAACCAGCTCGCCGACGCGTGGGCGCGCATCACCCGGATTGCGGACGCCGCGCCAGCCAACAAGTGGGCAAGAATGACCCTCTACCAAGTCGCGCATGCTCGCGGTTGGCCGCGGCGAGCGGAGACGGAGGGGCAAATCGCCGCTGGCCTCGACCCGGATTCCGTGGGATCGAAGATCGCGCTCGTTGAGATCGCGATGGCAAACTACCGCTTTGCCGAGGCGCAGCGCATGGTTGGCGAACTGCTGGCGCTATACCCGGAGAATTTGCAAGTGCGGCGGCTGGCGCGCGAACTCAAGGCGAATATGGGCTGGGTTCTGGAGTCCGAGGCGAAGCCCAGCGATTCCAGCGGCGGCGGCGCAAATGCCGCAGGCCGTGCGTTGACCATGCAGACCCGGCTGACGACCCCGCCCATCGCCGACAATTGGCGGTTGTTCGCGGTCACCGATTACGCCAACGCCCAGCCGCCTGAAGGTTTTGTCAACCGCACGCGCCTCAGCGCCGGCCTGGAGTGGCGCATCCCCTACCTGACTGCAACCCTTTACCCGACCCAATCCTGGGGCACACTGACGAAAGCGGGTGGTGGCGCCACGCTGGACTGGTGGGCGACCGACCAGATCCGCCTCGGCTTTGCCAGCGAGCTTTATTCCTGGGATACGCCACTACGGGCTTTGCTGCACGGCATAACGGCTGACAGTTACTCAACGAAGGCCACCTACCGCTGGGACGAATCGCGCAGCCTGTCGGGTACCTTTTCCTATATGCCCTTCACTGACGGCAACCAACGCTTCAACGCAGGCGCGGTCTACACACAGAAATTGATCAATGTCCCGCACTTCGACCTCACCGCAACCGGGGAGGTCTTCGCCTCGCACAACAACCGCCCGACCGCACCCTACTACAATCCAGACAGCGACCTTACGGTGGATGCCGGCCTGCTGGCGGAGCACGTGATCTGGCGGCGCTACGAAGACAGCTGGGTGCAGGCGTTGTCGATCGACGCCGGACTTTACTCCGAGGCTCATTTCCGCTCCAGCTTGATCGCCACAGTGAACTACGAACACCGTTGGCGCTTCGACCCGTTCATGGAACTCCGCTATGGAGTACAGCTCAAACGCAGGGTCTACGATGGCTCAGTCGAAAACACGGCGACGCTTACGCTTGGCATGTTGTGGAAATTCTAGCGTTCTGCGACAGATGCTTTGCCTCCTGCTCATGGTCATCGCCACGGCGCAGGCGCGCGCGGAGCCGCCCGGTCAACGCTTTGTATCGATTGCCTTTCACGATGTCGTCGACCAAGCGACCGATCTCGGCGCCGATGCCGTAACGACCAAGACGTTCGTGCAGTTCCTGGATTGGCTGAAAGGCACCGGCTGGGAGGCGATATCGCTCGACGATGTGTCGGCTGCGGCACGTGGCCTCCGAAGACTGCCCGACAAAGCGATCCTGCTGACCTTCGACGACGGGTATCGAAGCCTCTACACGCGTGTCTTCCCGCTGCTGAAGGCTTATCGCTACCCGGCCGTGGCTGCCCTGGTCGGAAGCTGGATGGAGGATGGAGCCGACGGCACCGTGCTCTACGGCGACAAGAAGGTGCCGCGCTCGAATTTCGTTTCCTGGGACGAGGCGCGGGAGATGCAAGCATCAGGCCTCATCGAGTTCGCTTCACACAGCTACGACCTGCATCGCGGTGTCCGGGCCAATCCGCAAGGCAACCTCTCGCCCGGCTGCCATGACTTGGCGGTACGACCCACACACCCGAACCTACGAGGATGACGCTCAGTACATCGCCCGCATTCGAGCCGATCTGATCCACTCGCGGACAATGATGGAGGCCAATCTCGGACATCCGCCCCGCGCGATAGCATGGCCCTACGGGCGTTACACGGGGCCTGCGCTGCAAGTGGCCAAGGAACTGGGATTTGCCTTTGCTCTGACCTTGGAACCGGAACCGGCTTACACCTCCAATCTCGATGCAATCCAGCGCTATTATCCCGACGGACCGCCCCAGCCTCGCGGACATCGTGCGGAATTTACGCTTCGAGCCGCAGCGCCCGCATACGCGGCGCATTGCTTGCGTGACACTTGACGCGCTGGCCGCCGCCGGCAGCGGTCGGCAGCAGGATCAAGTGCTCGGCCATATCATCGAGGGTCTGCGAGCGCTCGGAACCAACACCGTTGTCATCGACGCCACGCAGCGTTGCCGTCAGCCGCGGCGCCGCTTGGTGCTGTATACTTCCCCACCAAGCTTCGCCCCTTGCGCATGGACGTCCTCGGGCGCGCGACATGGCAGATCAGGACGCGCGCCGGCTCCGACGTATTCCTTCACCTGCCGCTCGCTGCCTCCGCGGCCGCGGTCGGAAAGGCCAATGTGCCGCGCCTTTTCGCCGACATGTTGCGGTATGCCCGCCCTGACGGCGTCGTGATCGACATGCCGGTGCCGACCGCGCCTGGAGCGATCGTCGCCGACCGGCCCGAGGACATCCGAGCCCGGCGCGCGGCGCTCAATCCCAACCGGCTGGACGGCCCGGCACGGCTTGGTCTTGCGGCCTATCGCGCGGCAGCTGCCATTGATCCACGACTGCGCCTGATGCTGGCCATGGAGCAGCCTGCCGGACCACCCGATTGGGCCGATGTCGCTCTGCTGCCGCCGAGCGAGGATGCCGGGCAGATCATCGCGCTGGCAGGTGGCTTGCGCGCTGAAGGCTGGCTGCGGCCCGATGTGTCTGGCCGCGTGGCCTTCTCTCTGCCGGTTGAGCCGGAGCAGCAGATCGAGGCGCTGCGGCAAGCACAGCGCCAGGGTGCCTCGGCGTTCGCCTTGTGCCCCAGGGCGCCGATGCTGCCGCCTTCGGCGGCGCTTGCGGCCGCCTTTTCCGCCGCCACATATCCGTATCGGCCCTAGACCAAGGCTGGGTGATGGAAGTCAACACGAGTGACTGGCTACTGATTGGCATAGCGGGGTTTTGTTTTGGCTACCCGTTTGTGATGGCGTGGTACTGGATGGTAGGTGGCTTGCTGTTCTACATCGCGCGCGAACGGCACATGGCACCGCCCGATCGTCCGCCGCTCATCGAACACCCGCCGCCGATCTCAATCCTGGTGCCGTGCTACAACGAGGGTGACAATGCCGAGGAGACGCTGGAAACGGCGGCCGCAGCGGATTACCCGGAATTCGAGGTCATCGCCATTAACGACGGCAGCCGCGATAATACCGCCGAAGTGCTCAACCAGCTTGCCGCACGGATTCCAAAACTCAGAGTCGTCCATCTCGCCTCGAATCAGGGCAAAGCGACGGCACTGAACGTTGGTGCGCTGCTCGCCAAGTACGAGCTGCTGGTATGCATCGACGGCGATGCGCTGCTCGATCCAAAGGCGCTGCATTGGATCGCAGGCGCTTTTCGCCGAGGCGATGTCGGAGGGTTGGGGGGCAACCCCCGCATTCGTAACCGCACCTCGATGCTGGGCAAATTGCAGGTCGGCGAATTTGCAGCGATTATCGGGCTCATTCGGCGGGCGCAGACGATGTATGGCCGCCTCTTCACGGTCAGCGGGGTCATATGCGCTTTTCGCAAGCGGGCCCTGGAAGACGCGGGTTGGTGGTCGCCGCACACGATCACCGACGACATCGACATCACCTGGCGGGTACAGCTGGCGGGCTGGCGCGTGATTTACGAGCCGAACGCCATCGTCTGGATCCTGATGCCGGAGACGCTGCGTGGCCTGTGGCGGCAACGCCTGCGTTGGGCCGAGGGCGGAGCGCAAATGATGCTGACATTTTTCCGACCGGTGATCGCCGGCCGCGTACCGACGCTGCTGCCAACCTACATCAATTTCCTTCTGAGTGTGATCTGGTCCTACGTCGTGCTGTTTTGTCTCGGGGTAGGACTGTTGTGGTCGGTGGGGCTCGGCCCGACGCGGCCGTTGCCGGCGTTTCGGCTCGTGCCGGAATGGTGGGGGCTGACGCTGACGCTTACCTATTTCTCGCAAGCGCTGGTCAGCGACTTTCTCGAAAGCCGCTATGAGCGCGGAATGCTGCGAACGCTATTCTGGATGATCTGGTATCCGGTGGCCTTCTGGATGCTCAGCGCGGTGACCACGGCCACCGCGCTGCCGCGAGTATTGTTGCAGCCGAGAAAAGAGCGCACGACCTGGGTCAGTCCGGACCGAGGCCTCCGATGAGCAGCTCAAACAGGCCTTGGCCCCCGCTCATTGTCGCCAGGCACGTGTCGCGAATAATAAAGTGGCGCGATATTCTACTGACTTTGATGATGTGGGGGTTTTTTGCGGTCCTGCTCGATACCGAGTTCGAGCTGTTCTTGGGCAATTACCTGGAGCAGCTTGGCCTTGGCCCCTTCGACACCAATGCCAATTGGCCGGTGTTCTTCGCTCGCTTGATGCCGTTTTTGCTGACGGCAGCCATACTCGCCGGTTTGCTTATTATATTCGGGCTGCGCACGTTGCGGCGCCGCTCCCGCGCACTGTTCCTTCCCCAGCCGGCGCCACTCGAAACCGCCGACCAGGCCCACCGCGCCGGCCTTGATGAAGCCGAGTTGATCGTGGCGCGCGACCAACGGATTGTTATCGTTCATATCGATACCAACGGCAGTCACCGGATCGAAGCGCCACACGGGCAATAAGTGAATCCGGCATCCTGCCGCCGAAAATACGTCCGCGAGGAAGCGCTCGAAGCGCAATTCACCGCACCACTCGGCCGCTTGCGGTTCGACGACGAGGTGCCGGAATGGGTGCGCGGGTCAGTTCTCCAGCGTCGCCACCACACCTTTCGGAAGTGCCGCAATGTCCGGCTTGAGTTCGGAATCCGCACCAAAGCGGGCGTCCGCCGGCCACTTTGAATTCACGGATTCACGTCCTGGTTGAAGCCTTGGCGCTGACGACGGCTACCGTTTTGGCGTTGAGGGGGCCTGCGCCCGCGCGCTCCGCTCGGTCTCCCAGGCCTGGAACTGTTTGAACAGCGCCTCGCGGTCGGCGTCCGTCTTCACGCTTGCCGCAGCAGAGGGGCTCGCCTTCAGAAACTCATCGAACTTGGTCCGCGTCACCGCTTCGACGTTGTGGGATTTGAGCCATTGCTCGGCCGCCGGTAGGCGCTGCCAGTCGGGTAGCGGCGCCGACAACGAGACCTCCTTCCACTTCGGGTGGAACGGAGGATTCTGGAAGGTCGGAAACTTGGTGAAGAACGCATCCACGAACAGCGACAGCTTGCGATAGCGCTCGGTGTTCGGCGCCCAATTATAGGCGGCAAGCACCGCCGGCACCGCGATGGTGTCGACGCGCTCCTCGCCCGAAATCAAGTTGGGATAGTCCTTCGCCGAAAGGCTGGCGGGCAGGTAATCGTTCTGCAACGGCTTTTCGTAGTTGACCGTCACAAGATGGAACCGGTCGTCCTTGAAGCTGCTCACGGACTTGTACGGCTTGCCGCCGCAAACGATCACGGCGTCGATTTCACCGGCCTTCAATTTCTCCAGCGCGATCCGCTGTTCGATATAGACCACCTTCGGCTTCATCCCGAGCCGCTCGAACACCGTCAGCGCGGTGACGAAGGTGCCGCCGTTCGGAAGGTCGACGCTGACAATCTTGCCCTCGAGATCCCGCAGCGTGCGGATCGACTTCGACGCGATGACGTGCATCTCTTCGTTGTAGAGCTTGGTCACGTAGGTGAACTGCTTCTTGATGTCTTTCGCAAACCCCTTGCGCTCGAGATAGTCCAGCGTGTCGGAGCGAACGATGCCGAGATCGACGCCTTGCAGGAACAGGATGTCGGCGACGCTCTGCACCGAACCACGGCCGACGATCGGAAGGACGCGCAACTTGTTTCCATCGTCGAGCACGGAGGCGAGATCGGCGCCGAACTGCACATAGGTGCCGCCGATCGTCCCCGACATCAGCGTCACCGTGTTCGCGTTCAGTGCCTGCTTGGTGGCAACCGAACCGAACTGAAAAATGGCCTTCAGGCTTTCGCTGACCTTGGCCGGATCGTGTTCCGTCTCTTCGGCCCGGGCCGTCAGGCCGCAAGCCATCGTGATGGCAATTAATGCCATTCCAAACAGACGTCGCATTTGTCCCCCCGCGTAATGTCTCGTGTTGAGTGATGCTTGAGTTGAGTGGTGCTCGGTCGTGATACCTGGAGCTTCGGTTGACCGAAGCTCCAGATTTTTGTTGTGACGCGTTTTCTTCACGCGAACCGGTATCCACTTCGCTCGAAAACGCTCTAGTTCTGGATCTGGCTGAGACGCCGCTTGGCGTCGGACGAGCCGAGTTGGGCGGCCTTCTGGTACCAAAGCCGCGCCGTCGCCGGATCGGGCGTGATGCTGCGCATGTCCTGGGTCCCCAGCACCTGCGGGTCGTAGGTTCCCGCCAGCATCAGCGCGGCTTCGATTTCCTGCGCGTCGGCGGCGCGCTCGAGCAGCAGCCGGGCGGACGTGATGTCGCCGATCGCAAGCAGGCTTTTCGCCCGTTTCAACAGCGCAGCCAGTTCATCCGGATCGATGCGCCGTGCCGGAGGTTGCGCCTCGCGTGTCTCCGGCTCGACCGCCACGACCATGCTTTTGATGGCGGTCTGATAGGCCGCGGCGATTTCGTCGCGCGACGGCGACGCGGAAGCGAGCGCGCCGGGCTGGATTCGGCGGCTGGCGGCAGCGTCCGGCACACCCGTCGACGGTTCGACATTCGCAAGCTGCGCGGCGACGCGCGCTGCCGGGGGCGCAGCGTCCTGCTGCGCGGCGGCGAACGGAATGGGCACGACGTTGGCCAGCGAGGCTTTGGCATTGACGATGACGGCGCGTGTCGAATTGATGGATAGCAGCGCAAGAATGGCGCCCGCGGCGGATAGCGCAAGAAGGCAGGTTACGACACGTAATGCGCGGGGCTTCCTTCGCGTGCTGCGTCCGAAAGCATATTCGGGAGCTGAATGATAGCGCGGGTCCTCATTGTCGGCGAGGAAAAGCGGAACCGGGTCGTGATGCAGCAGATCGGCTTCTGGCGTCTCTGCGAACCGGAATTCATATGTTTGATGCGTCGTCTCATACAACCTGGGATCGGCGATCGCTTGTTCGAACCGGTCGTACGGATCTTCTGACTGAACCTGCCTTGTACTCTCCACCATAGCGATGCTCCCCCACTACCAAAACCCAACAACGGGCAACTCGGCATCTGTTTCTTGTTCTTGTCGGCGTCCGGGAACCCGTTTACTGGGCGGGCAATTCGCACGGCGAATGGGTTAAAAAAACGACGCCGGCAGGCTCGAATTGGGAGATATTTTGTTTTGATTGCGGCATATTGGCGGAATCCAGAGATTTAAAGACACCTATCGTTAGCGCGCAATTGCCTTAAATACAGGCGTTTTCGGCGCTGCCAGGTGCGCAATCGACAGGCACCCGGGTCGCACAAACGGGCCCGCGTCCGGCGCAGACCCGTTGGCATTTTCTCCGGACGACGATGGTTCAAAGCCATGCAACGTTGAATGAAAAGCGATCAACGTCGCGCGTCATCACGGATGCAGGATCACCTTGCCCATAGCCTTGCGCCCGGCCAGCACTTTCAGCGCTTCGGCGGTTTGCGCCAAGGGGAAGGTGCGGTCGACATGCGAGGAGATCTTGCCCTCCGCGGTCCACTTCACGAGCTTTTCCAGATTGGCGCGGTTCTTCTCGGGGTTGAGCCGCGCCCAGGCGCCCCAGAACACGCCGCGGATATCGCAGCTCTTGAGCAGCGCCAGATTGAGCGGCATTTTCGGAATTTCGCCGGCGGCAAAGCCGATCACCAGGAAGCGACCTTCCCAGGCGGTAGAACGCAGTGCTGCCTCCGCATAGCTGCCACCGACCGGATCGAAAATGATGTCGGCGCCTTTGCCGTTGGTCAGTTTGCGCAGGCCGTCTTTCAGGTCCTCCTTGGCGTAGTTCAGCGTCAACTCGGCGCCATGTTGTTTCGCGAATTCGAGTTTCTCGTCCGACGAGGCGCAGGCGATCACCGTCAGACCCATCAGCTTGCCGAGCTCGCAGGCCGCGAGACCCGTGCCACCGGCCGCGCCGAGCACGGCCATGGTCTCGCCCGGCTTCGGGCTGGCACGATCTTCCAGCGCGTGCAGCGCGGTGCCGTAGATGATGATGATGCCTGCAGCGCGATCGAAATCCAGATTGTCAGGAATTTTCACGATCGTGTTCGCCGGCAGCGCGATCTTTTCGCGCGCGCCATTATGGCCGCAGGACGCCACCACCCGGTCGCCGGGCTTCAGGTCGGTGACGCCACTGCCTACGCTTTCGATTACGCCCGCGACTTCGGCGGCCGGCGAAAACGGGAACGGCGGCTTGATCTGATACTTGCCCTGAATCATCAGGATGTCGAAGAAATTCAGCGCCGCGGATTTGATCACGATCACGGCTTCGCCCGGCCCGGCCACCGGATCGGGCACATCGGCCAGCACGAGATCGTCGGGCTGGCAATATTGCGAGCAGAGAATGGCTTTCATGGACACACCTGATTTTCGGACGCACAACGAAGGTTGAGAAGCTTCTTGCCGGATTTGACGCCGGGCTACAATACAGGGCGGAGGAATCAAACGATGTTTGAAAAAGGCCTGCTGACGGGAAAGCGGATCCTGGTCACCGGCGGCGGCTCCGGGCTTGGCGCCGCGATGGGACGCCGCTTCGTCGAACTCGGTGCGGAACTGATCATCTGCGGCCGCCGGCTCGAATTGCTGGAGGCGACCGCGGCGCAAATGCGCAGCGATCTCGACGGCAAGGTCTCGGTGACGCGATGCGATATCCGCGACGGTAGCGCGGTCGATGCCATGATGGATCAGGTCTGGCGCGAAGGGCAGATCGACGTGCTGGTCAACAATGCTGCCGCAACCTTCATCGCGCAGACCGAACATTTGTCGTACCGCGCGGCCGATGCGATCCTGGCGCCGACGCTGCATGGCACGATGTATTGCACGCTCGCGGCCGGCAAGCGCTGGATCGAGGCTAAACATCGAGGCGTGGTGCTGAGCATTCTCTCGACCTCGACCATCACCGGCCGCGCCTTCACCGTGCCCTCGGCGATGGCGAAGTCCGCGGTGCTGGCAATGACTAAAAGCCTCGCGGTGGAATGGGGACCGAAGGGCGTTCGCACCGTCGCGATCGCGCCCGGCGCGTTTCCGACGCCGGGCGCGTCGGGCCAGCTCCGACCCGAGGGCCGCGACGAGGGCTGGGCGCAACGCAATCCGCTCGGCCGCGCCGGCGAACACGGCGAGCTCGCCAATCTCGCGAGCTTCCTGATTTCCGACCAGGCCGGCTACATCAATGGCGAGATGGTGGTGCAGGACGGTGGCTCGCATCTGCGCAGTTCCGGCGCTGAGGACCTGCTGCAATGGACGGAAGCGCAGTGGGCGAAGCAGCGTGAAGGCCGTGCCAAGCGGTGACCCCGTCGACCACGACGAGGCCGTGGGACACAGTGGCGAGTTGACCCGTAACTGCCTTCCCAAAAAGGCATTTCCCGGCTATCCATCGCCTGCGGCGCAACGCGTTGTCGGGTATCTTCGGGGCCATCTTCCAGTCACAATGATGAGGGAACCAGTTGTCCGTGCGGCGAATACTGTCATCCTTTGTTGTGAGTGCGTTGCTGTGCGGGGCTACCAGCCTTGCGCAGGCGCAGACGGCTGCGCCGAAGGGCGCCAAGGATACGGCAACGGACGCGGCCAAGCCTGCGCCAACGGCAAAGCCTGCGGCAACCGCGGCCAAGCCCGCCGTAGCTGCGAAGCCCGTGGCCAAGCCCGATCCGGCGGCAGCCGCCGCGGCAGGCGGCGCGGAGCCGACCCTGATCGGCCAGTTTGGAACCTGGGGCGCCTACACGGCGACGCCGAACGGCAAGAAGGTGTGCTTCGCACTGGCAAAGCCGTCGTCCTCGAAGACCAATCCGCCGAACCGGCCGCGCGATCCGGCCTATGCCTTCGTGTCGACGCGGCCGGCGGAAAAGGTCACCAACGAAGTCTCGATCATGATCGGCTACACGCTGAAGCCGGGCTCGGAATCCTCGCTCGAGGTCGGCGGTGCGTCGTATGCCATGTACACCCAGGGCGACGGGCTCTGGATCAAGAACGCTGCCGAGGAAGAGCGGATGGTCGATGCGATGCGCAAATCCGCCGACGTCATCGTCAAGGGCGTCTCGGCCAGGGGCACCGAGACCACCGATACCTTCTCGCTGAAGGGCCTGTCGCAGGCGCTCGACAAATTGGCGCAGGATTGCAAGCGTTAACCCGCTTTTCGGATCGAAACTGACGCATTTGGTGGCTTTCCAGCTGGCGCTGGAAGGCCTATCTGATGGCCCATGACCGACACCATGACCAGCTCCATCGCGGCCAGTTCCGGGGCAAATGTGCCCTTGGAAAAGATCCCGCTCGAAACCTATGTGCCGCCGGCAAAGCCGTCGCTGATCGGCCTGTCGCGCGCCGAGATCGCCGACCGGTTGGGCGAGATCGGCGTTCTGCCGGCGCAGCGCAAGATGCGCACGCAGCAGCTCTGGCACTGGATGTATTTCCGTGGCGCCCGAGAATTCGACGAGATGACCAGCATCTCCAAGGAGATGCGCGCGCAGCTGGTGCAGCATTTCACCGTCGATCGCCCCGAAGTGGTCGCCGAGCAGGTCTCCAACGACGGCACCCGCAAATGGCTGCTGCGGCTGCCGAGCGTCGACGCCTTCCAGAAGGCGCATGAGGTCGAGTGCGTCTATATCCCGGAGACCGATCGCGGCACGCTCTGCGTCTCCTCGCAGGTCGGCTGCACGCTGAATTGCTCGTTCTGCCACACCGGCACGCAGCGGCTGGTGCGCAACCTCACCGCAGGCGAGATCGTCGGCCAGATCATGGTGGCGCGCGACCGCCTCAACGACTGGGCCGATCGCGAGACCCCGACCGGCAGCCGCCTCGTCACCAATGTGGTGATGATGGGGATGGGCGAGCCGCTGTATAATTTCGACGCGGTGCGCGATGCGCTGTTGATCGTCGCCGACAATGAAGGCATCGGCATCTCGCGCCGCCGCATCACGCTGTCGACCTCGGGCGTGGTGCCGAATATCGTCCGCACCGGCGACGAGATCGGCGTCATGCTGGCGATCTCGCTGCATGCGGTGCGCGACGAGTTGCGCAACGAGCTGGTGCCGCTCAACCGCAAATATCCGATTGCCGAATTACTCCAGGCCTGCCGCGACTATCCGGGCTCGTCGAACGCGCGGCGCATCACCTTCGAATATGTGATGCTCAAGGGCGTCAACGATTCCATGGACGACGCCAAACTGCTGGTGAAAATGCTCAAGGGCATTCCGGCCAAGATCAATCTGATTCCGTTCAACCCGTGGCCGGGCACCAAGTATGAGTGCTCGGACTGGGAGCAGATCGAGAAATTTTCCGAATATATCTTCAACGCCGGCTACTCCTCGCCGGTGCGTACGCCGCGCGGCCGCGACATCCTCGCTGCCTGCGGCCAGTTGAAATCGGAGACCGAGAAATTGTCCGCGCGCGAGCGGCAGGCGCTGCGCGCGATGGCGATGACGGATTAATAATGGTGCGGTATTTCGCTCATTTCGTCATTGCGAGCGAAGTGAAGCAATCCAGAGTGAGGGGCGCAATTCTGGATTGCTTCGTCGCTTGTGCTCCCTTGCTCAAACGCTTCGCGTTTGTCGCAGGCAATGACGGTAACCAGGGTTCAACGTTATGGCGCTGATCGGCCGCCTGTTCGTCATCTTCTTCGGATTCCTCGCTTCGTGTTTCGTGGCGGGGATGATCGTGGTCGGCGCGGTGCTGTATCCCGAATTCAGCGATCTCGGCACCGGTCCGATCGACCAGAACGCGATAAATGTCGTGCTCGGTTTCGGCTTCATCTTCTTGTCCGGGTTTGCACTGCTGCCTGCGCTGATTGTGGTTCTGATCACCGAGGCGCTTTTTATCCGGGGCGTGCTGACCTATGCGGTCGGCGGCGCGATCGTAGGCGCCGCCTGCTATCTCGGCCTGATCCCGTTCGATCCCGCCACGCTGCATTTCGAGGGCATCGTGCGCCGCCATCTCGAAATCTTGACCGGGGCAGGCATCGTCGCAGGCCTGGTTTACTGGATGATCGCGGGCCGCACCGCCGGCGCATGGCGCGAACCGCGGCAGCGGCCGCCACCGCCGCTGCCGGCCCATTCACGGCCGCAGTCGTGAACCTTTCCAAGACGACTCGCCTCGGCTAAACCGCGCGCCATGAACCGGACCGGACTTTTCATCGCGCTGGGGCTCGTGGTCGTTATCGGATTGCTGTTCGGGATTTACCCCGAACTCGACCTGAAGCTGGCGGCATTGTTCTACGATGCCGCGACCCAAACGTTTCCGCTGAAGCTGAATTCGATCGCATCCTTCGCGCGCGACGCCGCGATGTGGATCGCGTGGGCGTTCGCGCTGCCCGCGATCGCCGCTATCGTCGTCAAGCTGGTGTGGCCGGAGCGGCCGATGCTGATCGGCGGGCGTGCGGCGGTATTCCTGCTGGTCACGATCATTCTCTCCGCCGGCGTGCTCACCAACCTCACCTTCAAGAGTTATTGGGGCCGGCCGCGGCCAGTGGTGGTGACGCAATTCCATGGCGACCAGGAATTCGTGCCCTGGTGGGATCCGCGCGGCACCTGCGGACGCAACTGCTCGTTCTTCTCCGGCGAGGGCGCCACCGCGTTCTGGACCTATGCGCCTGCGGCGCTGATGCCCCCGGCGTGGCGGCCGTTGGCCTATGCGGCGGCGACCCTGTTCGGGGTCACGACCTCCGTGCTGCGGATGGCGTTTGGCGGCCACTTTTTTACCGATGTCGCGGCCGCCGGCCTGGTGAGCTTCCTGGTGATCTGGCTGGCCTATGCCTGGATTTACCGCTGGCCGGCCACCCGCATGACCGACGAGCAGGTCGAGGCCGGCCTGGCGCGGCTGGCCTCGCCGTGGTCCCGCTTGACGCGGCGCTGGCGCCCACTGGGATAAACGCGTGCCCCTCAGCGCGAAATTTGGTATTCGCGCACTTAAAGCCGCAAAACGACATCTGGCACTTCGACCGATTGGAAGCCCTATGAGTACGATCCTGAAAAGCCTGCCCAAAGGGGAAAAAGTCGGCATCGCCTTTTCGGGCGGTCTCGACACCAGCGCGGCGCTATTGTGGATGAAGCAAAAGGGCGCCCGCGTCTTTGCCTATACCGCCAATCTCGGCCAACCTGACGAGGCCGACTACGACGCGATTCCGCTCAAGGCCCTGGAATACGGCGCTGAAAAAGCCCGATTGGTGGATTGCCGCACGCAATTGGTCCACGAAGGTGTTGCCGCCATCCAATCCGGCGCCTTCCACGTCTCTACCGGCGGCATCGCGTACTTCAACACCACGCCTCTCGGTCGCGCCGTGACCGGTACGATGCTGGTATCGGCAATGAAGGAGGACGGCGTCAACATCTGGGGCGATGGCTCCACCTACAAAGGCAACGATATCGAGCGGTTCTACCGTTACGGCCTGCTGACCAATCCGAACCTCAAAATCTACAAGCCCTGGCTCGACCAGCAGTTCATCGACGAACTGGGCGGCCGCGCGGAAATGTCGGCGTTTCTGACCGCCAATGGCTTCGGCTACAAGATGAGCGCCGAAAAGGCTTATTCGACCGACAGCAATATCCTCGGCGCAACTCACGAGGCCAAGGATCTTGAGAGCCTGGGTACTGGCATCAAGATCGTCAATCCCATCATGGGCGTGCCGTTCTGGCGTGACGACTGTATCGTCAAGGCCGAACAGGTCACCGTGCGTTTTGAGGAGGGCCAGCCCGTCGCGCTGAACGGCCAGACGTTCGCCGATCCCGTCGCGCTGTTCCTCGAGGCCAACGCCATCGGCGGCCGCCATGGCCTTGGCATGAGCGACCAGATCGAGAACCGGATCATCGAGGCAAAGAGCCGCGGCATCTATGAGGCGCCCGGCATGGCGCTGCTGCATGTCGCCTACGAACGCCTGGTCACCGGTATCCACAACGAAGACACCATCGAGCAATACCGGATCAGCGGCATGCGTCTTGGCCGATTGCTCTACCAGGGGCGGTGGTTCGATTCCCAAGCGCTCATGCTGCGCGAATCCGCCCAGCGTTGGGTGGCTCGAGCAGTCACCGGTGAGGTGGTGCTCGAGCTGCGCCGCGGCAACGACTACTCGATTGTCAACACCGAGAGTCCCAACCTGACCTATCAGCCGGAGCGGCTGAGCATGGAGAAGGTGGCGGACGCGGCGTTCACGCCGGCGGACCGTATCGGCCAGCTGACAATGCGCAACCTGGATATCGCCGATACCCGCGACAAGCTGAATCTCTACGCAGAGACGGGCTTGCTATCGGTGGGGGAAGGCTCGTCCATCTTCAAACTCGATAACGACAAGAGCTGAACCGCGCGGGTGCAAACAAAAATGGCCGGGATTGCTCCCGGCCATTTTCATGTGGTGGTGACCTGCCTTACCGCCGCGGCGGCGCGGTGCCGGGCGGGGGCGGCGGCAGCGAGGCCGTTCCACCGTTCAGCAGGGGCGTGATGCGGCGGATGGTGACGCGCCGGTTGATCCGGCTCGGCCCGTCGGTCTGCTCTTTCAGGTACTGCTCGCCGTAACCCTGCGAAGTCAGGTTTTCCGCCGGCACGCCGAATTGCTGCGTCAGCAGCGTGGCGGCCGATTCGGCGCGGCGATCCGACAGCGACAGATTGTCGACGTCGTCGCCGACCGCGTCGGTATGCCCCTCGATCAGGAACACCTCGCGCGGATTGGCCTGGATGGCCCGGTTCAGCCCGTCCGCGATCACCTGCAGCTTCGCTGCCTGATCGGGCGGAATTTCCCACGATCCAAGTTCGAAGTTGATGGTGTTGACGTCGATGCTCGGCATCAACTGGCGCACGTTCGGGCTGTAGCGGATTTCGTCCAGCGAATAACGCCGTGCGATCCGGTCCACCGGCGGCGCCATCATCGTATCGTAGATCAAATCCGGCCCGGCATCCTCGGAATCGACGATGTATCGATTGTAGGGGATGCGAATGACCGGCGGCGGCAGATCGACATAGAAGCCGCCGACCGCGCGCGGGTCGCGATAGCTGTTGTCGATGATGATGATCTCGCGGCCGCGGTCGTCACGCCGGATCCGGCGCAGCAACTGACCGTCGCGGCCGATCACGGTGATGACCTGCGTGCCGTCGGGCCTGATCACGACGGTACGGGTTTCCCCGCCCACCGTCCGGGTCTGGATGTCACGCGCACCGTAGCGGAAGCGATCGACTTCGCTGTGGCGGACATAGGCCTGACCGCTCGGATCGCGAATGATGATGCGGCCCGGCTCGGTAATGACGGTACGGCCGCCTTCCTGGACTTCGCGGCGCTGGCCGCGGAAGTCGTCGAGACGCTGCGGTCCCGGAGGTGCGGCACCCGGCGCGATCGGCGTCAGGGTCGCGGCGGCTGGGAGCGGCGCGGCGGGCAGCGGCGTCGTGACCTGAGGCGCACGCCGGAACGCCGGTGCGACTGTCGGCGGCGCGTTCTGGGCCTGACCGGGAGGCGGCGCCGCGTTCGGCGTACCGGGGACGACGGTTGGCGCGGCTGGAGCTCCGGCTGGGGGCAGCGGCCGGCGCGCCGGGGCGCGCCCGGAGGTTGGGCGTTCGGAGGTTGTCCTGGGCGCGGTGGCGGCGCGCCTGGAGGTGTTGTCGTGGTGGCGCCACCTGCGGCGGGAGGTGGCGGTGGTGCGCCGGGACGCGGCGGGGGCGTCGTCGGTGCTGCACCGGCAGGAGGCGCCGTCGAAGGTGCGGTCGTCGAAGGGGCAGGCGTCGGAGGTGCCGTTGTCGTGGGCGGCGTTGCCGTTGGTGCTGGACCCGGCGTCCCTGGCAAGCGCTTGGCGCCTGCCGGCGGCGTTGGTGCAGTTGGCGCCGGCGCTGTAGGCGCAGGTGTTGCTGCGGGTGGTGGCGTCGGTGTCGGGCGTGCAGACGGTGCCGCGCTCGGGGGAGGCGGCGGCGCGGTTGGACGCGGAGGAGGAGCCGCAGCAGGCGGCGGGGGCGGTGGGGTCGGGCGCGGAGGAGCCGCCGAAGGCGGTGGTGGCGGCGGCGGAGTCGGTCGCGGCGGTGCAGCTGCCGGAGGCGGCGGCGGTGTTGGACGTGGCGGCGGTGCCGCGGCAGGCGGCGGCGGGGGGAGTCGGGCGCGGCGGTGGAGCCGCAGCAGGCGGCGGTGGGGGCGGAGTCGGACGCGGAGGGGCCGCGGCGGGCGGAGGAGGGGGTGTCGGTGGCGCCGGTGGCTTCGCAACGGGCGGCGGGCCCTTCGGCGGCGCCTTGGGTTTTCCGTCGGGACCGAGCTCTTCCTTTGCCTGCGCGACGACGAGCGGCGCGGTCTGCGCATGCGATGCGGAGGTCGTGAACTGCGTCACCGTCAGAGCGGTCGTGGCGAGCAGCACGATGCGAAGGTTTGTCATGATGTTGTTGGTCCCTGGGAAAAACCTGGTAGCAGGCAGCGGAAAAGCAGTCGCCGAACGTTTCGGCAGGCCGATCAACGGCTAATCATTAGGCCGGATTGTGGCGGGTTGGAAAACGCTGGAGCCTTTTATTTCGACGACGCAACAGGTTGCATGCGTGCTTGTTCATTGCGCATTCAGACGATGCTTTCAAATCCAAACTCACATTGTCCCCCGCGACTGATCGGTGGCTGGATTCGGCGTAGCGGGTCCGTTCGGGCCGCGCACGGGCAATTCATCCGGCATCTTGCCCGGCAATTCCTGCGGCGGCGATGGCTCGCCGGGCTCACGCATCGGCGGCGGCACTTCGGGGCGAGGATTGCCCGGCGGGTCTTCGCGCGGCGGCTCGGTTGGTTGTCCCGGCGTCGCGGGCGGGATTTCGGGCGGTTCGATCGGCATCCACAACAACGGCGCGGCGGCTGCGATGTTCCCTGTCGGAACCCGATTACGTGGGCGTGTGGCACACCGCCTCAATGTTGTGGCCGTCGGGATCGAGCACGAACGCGCCGTAATAGTTCGGGTGATAATGCGCGCGGATCCCGGGGGCGCCGTTGTCGCGTCCGCCTGTGGCCAGGGCCGCCTTGTAGAACGCATCGACGGTCGCGCGATCCTTGGCGAGGATCGCGACATGCAGCGGCTTGTTCAATCCGCCTTCGCCACCGATCCAGAAATCGGGCTTGCCGTTGGCGCCGAAGCCGGCCGCGGGGTCATGGCCGGCCTGTTCCTGCGCCACTTCCATCACCAGCACATAGTCGAGCGGTGCCAGCGCTTTCACATAGAACGCCTTCGCGCGTTCATAATCCGAAACCGGAAAACCGATATGGTCGATCATCAAACTCTCCCGTGGTTTGAGAAATGATGGCGTAATATGCCGGATTGGTGAGAGCTCAGCCTCGCAACAGCAGCGTATTGCTGCGCGTCTTGCCGGTTTCGACATAGCCGCGCGCGCGCATGTCGGCGATGCAGTCATGCTGCCATTCGTCTTTCGACAAATGCTCGATCACCACCGCGCGCGGCCACAGGGACTGCGGCGCCTCCTTGAAGAAGCCGGTCAACACCCGGTCCTCAAAACCTTCGACATCGATCTTCAGCGCATCCACGTGGATGACGCCGGCCTCGTCGAGAATGCGCTGTAGCCGCAACGACGGCACCCTGATCGCCTTGTTCGAGGCTTCGCCCGATACGATGTGGCTGGCGCCGAGATTGTCGCCATCGGTCTCGATCATCAGCTCGCCATCGGCGGGGCCGGCGGCGGCTGCCACGAGCTTCGTCTGGCGATAGCCGGACGCGGCGTTGTTGAAGGCAAGCCGCGCATGGGTGACCGGATGCGGCTCGATCGCGATCACCTTGCCGCTGGCGCCGACGTGACGCGCCAGCACCATGGCATAGGTGCCGACATTGGCGCCGACATCGACGAACGCGCCGCCCGCGGGCGTATGCGCGCGCAAAAAATCCAGCTCCTCGATGTTGTAATCGGGGTTGAACAGCGCGCCGCGCTCGGTGGCGCTGCCGTGGTGATAGAACCGAAACGCCGCGCCCTGGTATCGTACGTCCACCGGGCCTTTGCGCAGCAGATTGATCAGCCGCGACAGCATCGGCCGGAACGCGCCGCGCTTCAGCCGCGAGCGGCGCGCCAGCGCAATGATCGCAGCCTGCGCCGCATTGGGTGCGAACGCGCCGAACGGCGCGGGCGTGGGGTCGTTGTCGGGCGTCAAACCATTGTCCTCGGTGGAAAGCGCCGCATGCATAGCCGGTTTTGCGCGCAGCTCCAACGCGGAGAACGCGATCACGCCGCCCTTTTCGCCGGCAGCTTGCGGTGGCGCAGGAAGCGGCCGAGCAGGCGGCGTTTGCCGTTGCGCGGGATCAGGTCGACGTCGCTGACGAGCTTGGCGCCGCCCTTGCGCCGTTCCAGCACGATCTTGCGGCTGTGGAAGGCCTCCAGCTCGGCACGGTGCGCGACGCTGACGATGGTGGCCTTGGGAAGCTCGCGTGTGACCATCTCCATCATCTTGTCCTGGCTCTTTTCGTCGAGCGCAGAGGTCGCTTCATCCAGCACCACGATGTCGGGGTTGTGCAGCAGCAGCCGCGCGAACGCCAGCCGCTGCTTTTCGCCGCCGGAAAGTGTCTGGTCCCACGGCGCCTCTTCCTCGATCTTCTCCTTGAGGTGATCGAGGCCGACCTTGTGCAGGGCGTCGCCGATTTGCTCGAGGGTCCAGTCCTCGGCGGCGCCGGGATAGGCGATCGCGCGGCGCAGCGTGCCGGAGGGGATGTACGGCTTCTGCGGCAGCATGAAGAGCCTGCGGTCGGGATGGAAATTGACGCTGCCGCCGCCCCATGGCCATAGCCCGGCCAGCGCGCGCACCAGCGTGCTCTTGCCGGTGCCGGATTCGCCGGCCACCAATAGCCGTTCGCCGGGTTCGACCACGACTTCGGTTTCGCCGACCACCGCGGTGCCGTCGTCGAGCGTCACCGATAGATCGTTCAGGCTGAGCATGGCGCTGCCCTCGGTCTCGCCGCGCGTGATGCGGCCGATGCCGTCGCCGCGCTCGGCCCGCTCCAGCCCGTCGAGCGACATCATCAGGGAAGCGATCCGGCGCGCGCAGGCGTTCCAGTCGGCGAGCCGCGGATAATTGTCTACCAGCCAGCCGAACGCGGTCTGCACGATGGTGAAGGCGGAGGCCGCCTGCATCACCTGTCCGAGGCTCATGCTGCCATCGAGAAATTTCGGCGCGCACAGCAATATCGGCACGACAGGCGCAATCAGGCTAGAGCCCTGCGAAACCAGCGTGGTGCGCATGTGCTGGCCGGCGAGCCGCGACCATTGCCGCAGGACATTCGCAAATGTCTTGTCGATGCCGTCGCGCTCTTCTTCCTCACCGCCGAGCAGTGCAATGCTCTCGCCGTTTTCGCGGACGCGGGTCAGCGCGTAGCGGAATTCGGCCTCGGCCTGGTTCTTGTCCTCGGAAACCTGCACGAAGCGGCGGCCGATGGTCACGATCGAGCCGGAGGCGATCGCGGCATAGACCACCGCGGCGATGACGAGAAAGCCCGGGATCGTCACCGTGGATCCGCCAAGCGTCACCGTCAACGCGCCGCCAATGGTCCAGAGCACCACGATGAAGGTCGCGGCAGACAGCAGCGCCGAGGTGACGCCCGCGATGAAATCCACCGGCGAATCGGTGGCGATCCGCAAATCCTCGGCGATCCGGTATTCCGGATTCTTGTGGTCGCCGCCGACAAGGTTGAGCTGGTAGTAGCGGCCATTGGTGAGCCATCGCGTCATGACCGAACTGGTCAGCCAGGCCCGCCAGCGGCGCTGGATGCCCATGCGCGCAAACACCTGTGCCACGCCGAGCAGCACGCTGCCGATCGCGAGCGGGAAAAACACCGCGGTCAGATGGAACACGGTGGTGGAATAGCGCTTCTCGATGGCGTCGAAAATCGCCCGGTTCCAGACATTGATGCCGTATTGAACGGCGACATTGGCAACGATCAGGATCAACAGCCCGATCGTAAACAGCCACGCCAGCCGGTCGCCATTCCTGCCCCAGTATCCGCGCGCGCTGATCCAGAACCGCGTCAGCAGATAGTCCTTGCGCGCCTGCTCGGCCTCTTCCGGGGATAATTCCGGATCGGGCTCGACGGCTTCCGGCGGCGGCGGTTCGACATGATCGCCGCCCTCAGTGGCGACGTCGACGATTTCTGACTTTTCTGCGGAAGACTTCGCGCGCGGCTTGGACTTTACATCGGACTTTACATTGGACTTTGCCATGGCCCGATAACGGCAAGAAAATCAGAAGGTTCCCCCAGCCGGAACGGCCGGGCCGCGACGTCAGGACGCCGCCCGGGCGGTTGCGCGTTTCACCCTGCGCCAGCGGACGACCTTGTGCAGCACGTGCGAGAGCTGCTCGATCGAATAGGGCTTCTGCAACAGCTCGAGCCCGTCACTGCCGCTTTCCGACATCCCGTGGCTATAACCGCTGGTCAGCACGACCGGCAGATCGGGATGGTGGCGGCGGATTTCCTGGGCCAGCTCAACCCCGGTCATCCCGGGCATCACCACGTCGGTGAACACCACGTCGTAGCGCACGGCCCCGGCGGCCAGCTCTTCGAGCGCGTGCGTGGCGTTTTCGACCAGGGTGGTGCCGTAACCCAGTTCGGCCAGCGCGTCGGTCGCAAATCTTCCGACCTCGATATTGTCCTCGACCACGAGCACCGACATGCCCGTTCCGTCAATCGGCGGCGTATCGTCCGCCGACATCGGTTGCGTCCTGCTGTCATCGGCGACACGCGGCAGATACAGCGTGAACGTGCTGCCCTTGCCCAGCTCACTGGCGACCACCACTTCGCCGCCGGATTGCTTTGCGAAACCGAATACCTGCGACAGGCCGAGCCCGGTGCCCTGGCCGACCTCCTTGGTGGTGAAGAACGGTTCGAAAATGCGTTCGAACTGCTCCCGGGGAATCCCGATGCCGGTATCCTCGACGGATACGGCGACATAGCCGTCAAGATTTTGACCGTCAGGGTTCTGGCCTCGCGGATTCGGCAATTGCTGGTCGGCGCTGGGCAATTCCTCTGCCCTGCGCACGGAAATGGTCAGCTGGCCGTGGCCGTCCATGGCGTCGCGCGCGTTGACCGCCATGTTGATCATGGCGGTCTCGAACTGACCGGCATCGGCATGGATCAAGCATGGCGCGTCCGGTCCATGGGTCACGATCTCGATCCGTGGGCCGATCAGCGTTCCGATCATTTCGCTGAGCATTTGCACGCTCTGGCCGACGTCGAACCGTTCCGGTTTCAGCGTCTGGCGCCGCGCGAACGCCAGCAACTGGCTGGTCAGCCTTGCCGCGCGCGTGACCGTGTCCGAGATCGCGTCGATGTAGCGCAACCGCCGCGGCTCGGGCAGATCCGGCCGCCGCAACAGATCGACGGAGGCGCGGATCACCGTCAAGAGATTGTTGAAGTCGTGCGCGACGCCTCCGGTGAGCTGCCCCAGCGCCTCGAGCCGCTGGCCATGCTTCAGCGCTTCCTCGGCCTCCTGCCGCTTCGCAGCCTCGAAATAAAGAGTCCGCGTCCGCCGCAAGGCAAGCGCCAGCAGGAAAAACAGCAGCGCGGTGGCCGGCGCGCCGAAGATCAGATGCTGGCTCATGGTGGAGAGCCAGCGCGCCCGTATCACCGAGGTCTCGAGCCCGGCGCTGATATAGATCGGGTATTCGGCGAGCCGCTGATATCCGAGGCGGCGTTCGATGCCGTCGCCCGGCGAGGTCACGGTGATGAGGCCGGCGTTGGGGTGCTCCGCGATCATTTGCCCGACCGGGCCGTTGCGGTCGAGGCGAAGCTCGCGATCGACGGTCGGGAAGCGGGCCAGCACTTCGCCGTTGGTCAGGCCGAGCGCAAAGAAGCTGCCGGGTTCGCGGCCGATCCGGGCGTAGAAATTCTCGAAATATTCCGGGAGTACCGAGGCCTGGATCACACCAGCGAAGCTGCCGTCCTCGCTGGGGCGCCTTCGGCTGAAGCCGAAGAACGCCGCGCCCTGATAGGGCGGACGCGGCTTCAGCGCATAGCCGATATAGGTCCCGATGTCGCCGGCGACGTGCGCCTTGAAATAATCCCGGTCCGAAAAATCGATCTCGGGCGCCGGCACCACGATGCTGTTGACGAGCGCGTGGCCCCTGGCGTCGAAAATCCAGGTCGATTTTACTTGCGGCAGCGAATCGGCGAGCTGCTTCAGCCGCAGGTGCAGCGTCTTCTCGCGCGAGGTGATGCCGGCATCGGGAATGCCCCTGATGATCTCGGCGATTTCCGACAGGCTGCGGTCGATGGTCTCGAACACTTTCAGCGCATGCTCGTGGACGACGTCCAGCGAACGTTCGATTTCCCGGTCGGCGGTCTCGTTGATCGAGACCCAGGAAACTGCGGAAGCAAGGGCGAACAGCGCCAGCGGGAGGGCCAGCGAGGCGACCATCATCCATTGCAGCAGTCTCAGCGAATTGCGTTGTGCGGTCTGCACGGGCGCTCCGACTCCGGAACGAACCTTATGTCAAAACCAGCGTGGGAACAAAGCAACCTGGAATGGGAACTTTTTCGCCAGCATCCCGACTAGGCGGCGGGCGGAAGGTCGGCGCAAATTGGCTAAATTTGCCGCTCGACCATCTTCAGCTTGAGTTCGGCGATCGCTTCCGAGGGATTCAAGCCCTTCGGGCACGCCTTGGCGCAGTTCATGATGGTGTGGCAGCGGTAGAGCCGGAACGGGTCTTCGAGATTGTCGAGCCGCTCGCCGGTGGCCTCATCGCGGGAATCCTTGACCCAGCGCGTCGCCTGCAACAGCGCGGCCGGCCCCAGGAAGCGTTCGCTGTTCCACCAATAGCTCGGGCACGAGGTCGAGCAGCAGGCGCACAGGATGCACTCGTAGAGGCCATCGAGCTTCTCGCGATCCTCGTGGCTCTGCTTCCATTCCTTCTGCGGCGTCGGCGTCGTTGTCTTCAGCCAGGGCTCGATCGAGGCATATTGGGCGTAGAAATTGGTGAGATCGGGCACCAGATCCTTCACCACCGGCTGGTGCGGCAGCGGATTGATCTTCACCGCACCGTCCTTGACGTCGTGCATCGACTTGGTGCAGGCCAGCGTGTTCTGGCCGTCGATGTTCATGGCGCAGGAGCCGCAGACGCCCTCGCGGCAGGAGCGGCGGAAGGTCAGCGTCGGGTCGATGTGGTTCTTGATCCAGATCAGGCCGTCGAGCACCATCGGTCCGCATTCGGCGGTGTCGATGTAGTAGGTGTCGACGCTCGGATTCTTGCCGTCGTCCGGATTCCAGCGATACACCTTGAACTCGCGCGTCTCGGTCGCGCCTTGAGGCTTCGGCCAGGTCTTGCCGCCCGAGATCCTGGAATTTTTCGGAAGCGCGAATTCAACCATGCTTGCAAACCTTCGCTGTCGAGATCAGTACACCCGCGCCTTCGGCGGGATGTACTGCACGTCGTTCGTCATCGTGTAGTCGTGCACCGGGCGGTAGTCGATCGTGCTGGCACCGTGATCGTCGATCCACGCCAGTGTGTGCTTCATCCAGTTCTTGTCGTCGCGGGCTGAAAAATCCTCGCGCGCATGGGCGCCGCGGCTCTCGGTGCGGTTCGCCGCCGAGTCCATCGTCACCACCGCCTGCACGATCAGATTGTCGAATTCGAGCGTTTCGATCAGGTCGGAATTCCAGACCAGCGAGCGGTCCGAGGTTGAAACATCGCCGATGCCGCCATGCACCTTGTGGATCAGATTCTGGCCTTCGCTCAAAACCTCGCCGGTGCGGAACACAGCGCAATTGTTCTGCATGACATGCTGCATGCTGTCGCGCAGTTTCGCGGTCGGCGTGCCGCCGGAAGCGTAGCGATAATGATCGAGCCGGCCGAGCGCCTTGTCGGCGGAGCCCGCCGGCAGTTCCGGCTGCTTGCCGTTCGCGGTCAGCTTCTCGGCGCAGCGCAGCGCGGCGGCGCGGCCGAACACGACGAGATCGATCAGCGAATTGGAGCCGAGCCGGTTGGCGCCGTGCACGGAGACACAGGCGGCTTCGCCCAGCGCCATCAGGCCCGGCACCACGGCGTTGTCGTCGCCGTTGGTCTTGGTCAGCACTTCGCCGTGATAATTGGTGGGAATGCCGCCCATATTGTAGTGCACGGTCGGCGTGATCGGGATCGGCTCGCGGGTGACATCGACATTGGCGAAGATTTTTGCCGATTCGGAAATGCCCGGCAGCCGCTCATGCAGCACCTTGGGATCGAGATGATCGAGGTGCAGGTAGATGTGATCCTTTTTCTTGCCGACGCCGCGGCCTTCGCGCATTTCGATGGTCATCGCGCGCGAGACCACGTCGCGAGAGGCGAGGTCCTTGGCCGAGGGCGCATAGCGCTCCATGAAACGTTCGCCTTCGGAATTGACGAGATAGCCGCCTTCGCCGCGCGCGCCCTCGGTGACGAGGCAGCCCGACCCGTAGATGCCGGTCGGGTGGAACTGGACGAATTCCATGTCCTGCAGCGGCAGGCCGGCGCGCAGCGCCATCGCGCCGCCGTCGCCGGTGCAGGTATGCGCCGAGGTGCAGGAGGCATAGGCGCGGCCATAGCCGCCGGTGGCCAGAATCGTGGTCTGGGCGCGGAAGCGGTGCAGCGTGCCGTCGTCGAGCTTGAGCGCGATGACGCCGCGACAGACGCCCTGGTCGTCCATGATCAGATCGATGGCGAAGAACTCGATGTAGAATTCGGCGGAGTGGCGCAGCGCCTGGCCGTACATCGTGTGCAGCATGGCGTGACCGGTGCGGTCGGCGGCGGCGCAGGTGCGCTGCGCCTGGCCCTTGCCGTAATCGAGCGTCATGCCGCCGAACGGGCGCTGGTAGATCTTGCCGTCCTCGGTGCGGGAAAACGGCACGCCCCAATGTTCGAGCTCGTAGACGGCTTCGGGCGCGTTGCGCACCATGTATTCGATCGCGTCCTGGTCGCCGAGCCAGTCCGATCCCTTGACGGTGTCGTACATGTGCCAGCGCCAGTCGTCCGGGTGCATGTTGCCCAGCGAGGCGGAAATGCCGCCTTGCGCGGCGACCGTATGCGAGCGGGTCGGAAACACTTTTGTGATGCAGGCAGTGCGTAAGCCGGCTTCGCTGCAGCCGACCACCGCGCGCAAGCCCGCGCCGCCGGCGCCGACCACGACGACGTCGTAGGTGTGGTCTTCGATCGGATAGGATTTTCCGTTGGTGGCGGGGCCGCTGCTGTTGCTGGCCTTGCCGTTACCTTCAGAGGCCATGGGTTACACTCCCGATGACATTTTGAGGATCGCGTAGATCGACGCCAGCGCCACCGCGATACAGAAGAAATTATTCGCCATCACGCTGGCGAACTTGACCTTCTCGTTGTGCACATAGTCCTCGATCACGACCTGCATGCCGATCTTCATGTGCCAGGCGCTGGCGATGATGAAGAGCAGCAGGATGATGGCGATGGGCAGCGAGCTGAAGATTTGCTTGGCGCCCGCCTGGTTGCTGCCGATCAGCATCAAGACCACCACGATCACGGGCACGATCAGCACGGTCATCGCGACAGCGGTAAGGCGCTGGCGCCAGAAGTCGGACGTGCCGGAATGCGAGGAACCGAGGTTGCGGACGCGCGCCAGCGGTGTGCGCATCGAGGGCGATTTTGGCGCGTTCATCGTCCGCCTCCGACCGTGTAGGCGAGGATCCAGACCAGCACGGTGAGCGCAATGCCGCCGATCAGCGCGCCCCAGGTCAGGGCTTCGCGCTCGTTCGCCTTGAAGCCGTAGCCGAGGTCCCAGACGAAATGGCGCAAGCCCGAGAGCAAGTGATGCAGCAGCGCCCAAGTGTAGCCGAACACGATCAGGCGTCCGATGAAGCTGCCGGTGAAGGCCTGCACATGGGCGTAGGCCGTGGGCCCGGACGCGGCGGCGATGAGCCACCACGCCAGCAGCAGGGTGCCAAAGTATAGGGCGAGGCCGGTCAAGCGGTGGACGATGGACAGCGCCATCGTCAGCGTCCATCGATAGGTCTGCAGATGTGGCGAAAGCGGTCGTTCGATCCTGGCGGTCATCGGCGGCTTTTGACAGTTGGCGGGGCCTTGAGCACGGCCCATCGGGGATCGCGGTAGAGCAATTCTATTTACGAAGTCGAAACAGCGAGCGCAACGTCCAAAATTACCAATTGCGAATGGTGGTTCATACCTAAGGCGGAGGCCTGCAAATGCAGTTGTTGACAAAGCTCTTCGGTGGCCGCTTGGCTGGTATGCCTGAAGCACGATTCATGAACGGGCGCCCGCGACGCGCTACGGGCAGGGAAACGACAAAGGAAACCACGGATGGCAATCGCCGGGCTTGGTGCCGCCGAGCTTGTCGAACTGGCGCTCCTACTGGTTGGGGTCGGCGTGCTGTCGGGATTTTTCGCCGGCATTTTCGGCATCGGCGGCGGCGCCGTCCTGGTGCCGGTGTTTTATGAATGCTTCCGGCTCGCCGGTGTGCCGCTCGAGGTGCGGATGCCGCTCTGCATCGGCACCTCGCTCGCGATCATTATCCCGACCTCGATCCGCTCGTTCCGCGCCCACCACGCCCGCGGCGCGGTCGACATGGAAATCCTGAAAACCTGGTGGCTGCCGATCGTGATTGGCGTCATTGCCGGCAGCATCACCGCGCGCTACGCCCCGGAGCGGCTGTTCAAGATCGTCTTCGTCGGCGTCGCCTGGTCCGCCGCCGCCCGGCTGCTGCTGGCGCGCGACACCTGGAAATTCGGCGACGACCTCCCGAAGGGACCGCTGATGCGGTTCTACGGCTTCATCGTCGGGCTGCTCTCGACGCTGATGGGGATCGGCGGCGGCTTGTTCTCGAACTTGCTGATGACGTTTTACGGCAGGCCGATCCATCAGGCGGTTGCGACTTCCTCGGCGCTTGCGGTGCTGATCTCGATCCCCGGCGCGCTCGGCTACATCTATGCCGGCTGGCCCGCATCCGCGCGCTATCCCGACGTCGCCGCGCTGCAATTGCCGTTTGCGATCGGCTACGTCTCGCTGATCGGCGCGGTACTTGTGATGCCGACCAGCCTGTTGACCGCACCGCTCGGCGTCCGCGCCGCGCATGCAATGTCGAAGCGCCGGCTTGAGATCGCGTTCGGCGCTTACCTCTTTATTGTCGGCAGCCGGTTTGTGATAAGCTTGGTGTCCGGACATTAATATCCTTGCGCCCAACAGGCACGGTTTCTCAGGCATGCAGCGGCGCGCGTTTATCACCCTGCTCGGGACGGCGATCGCAGGTTGGCCGCTCGCGGCTCGCGCGCAACAACCGGCCAGGCTGCCGACCATCGGTTTCCTGGGCCCAAGCACGGCGGTGGCCTGGGAGCGTCTCCTCGCCGCCTTTGAGCGTCGACTGCAGGAACTCGGCTGGATCGACGGGCGAACTGTTGCGATCGAACGACGTTGGGCGGAGGCGCAAAACAGCCGCTATACGGAGATCGCCGCCGAGTTCGTCCGGCTCAAGGTCGACGTCATCGTCACCTCTGGAAGCGCAACCCCGCAGGCCAAACAGGCCACTTCGACGATCCCGATCGTGTTCGCCGTGGCGGCGGATCCGCTCGGCGCCGGGCTGGTTGCGAGCCTTGCACGGCCAGGCGGCAATGTGACCGGCCTTTCGCTGCAATCGAACGATCTCGCGGCCAAACGATCGGAAATTCTGCGCGACATTATTCCGAACCTGCGGCGGCTCGCGGTGATCGGCAACCCCGGCTACGCCGCCTCCGCGCTGGAGATGAGGGACGTTCAGGCTATCGCGCGCACACTCGGCATCGACGTCGATACTCTCGAAATCCGAAGGCCTGAGGATATCGAGCAGGTGTTCGCGACACTCAGGCCTGGTGCACAAGCGCTCTACGTGTGTATCGACTCGCTGGTCAACGCCAATATCGGTCGTATCAACGGCACCGCGCTCAAACTGCGTCTGCCGACGGTTCTCAGCGCGCGAGAATACGTCGAGGCGGACGGCCTGCTCTCGTACGGCCCGAGCTATCTTGAATTGTTCCGGCGCGCCGCCGATTACGTCGACAAGATTCTGCGCGGCGCCAGGCCGGGTGATCTTCCGGTCGAGCAGCCGACCAAATTCGAACTGGTGGTGAATCTCAAGTCCGCAAAGGCGCTCGGCATCGAGCTGCCGCAAAATCTGCTCGCCCGCGCCGACGAGGTGATCGAATGAATTGTCTTCGTCGTCCCGGCCTTGAGCCGGGAACCAACCACAGGTGAAAGTGGTTAGAGAAAAAGTCGTCGGACAAAGTCCTCTCAAACAGGCGCCGCGGGATATGGGTCCCGGCTCAAGGCCGGGACGACGATGGCCTACTTCGCGTAAATCTTCGAATAAGTATCCCGCAATATATTCTTCTGCACCTTGCCCATGGTGTTGCGCGGTAATTCGTCGACGACGAAGACCCGCTTCGGCATCTTGAATTTGGCAAGCCGGCCGTCGAGCGCCTTGAGCACCGAGGCTTCGCTGACACCGGCGTCCTTGTTGCAGACCACGACGGCGGTGACGCCTTCGCCGAAATCGGCATGAGGCACGCCGATCACGGCAGATTCGACCACGCCCGGCATGGCGTCGATCTCGCTCTCGATTTCCTTCGGATACACGTTGAAGCCGCCGGAGATGACGAGATCCTTGCCGCGGCCGAGAATATGCACATAGCCCTTATCGTCGATCTTGCCGAGATCGCCGGTGATGAAGAAGCCGTCGTCGCGGAATTCGGCCTTGGTTTTCTCCGGCATCCGCCAATAGCCCTTGAATACGTTCGGGCCCTTGACCTCGATCATGCCGATGGTCTCGCGCGCCAGTTCCTTGCCGGTTTCGGGATCGGTGACGCGCAACGTGACGCCTGGCAGTGGATGGCCGACGGCGCCGGGCACGCGGTAGCCGTCATAGGGGTTCGAGGTGTTCATGTTGGTTTCGGTCATGCCGTAGCGCTCGAGCACGGCGTGGCCGGTACGCGCGGCCCATTCGCGATGGGTGTCGGCGAGCAGCGGTGCGGAGCCCGAAACAAACAGCCGCATGTGTTTGGTGGATTCCTTCGTCAGCGCCGGGCTCTGCAACAGCCGTGTGTAGAAGGTCGGCACGCCCATCAGCACGGTCGCACGCGCCATCAGCTTGATGATCAGTTCGGGGTCGAACTTCGGCAGGAAGATCATCGCGGCGCGGGCGAACAGCGTCACGTTGCTCGCCACGAACAGGCCGTGGGTATGATAGATCGGCAGCGCGTGGATCAGCACATCGTTCTTGGTGAAGCGCCAGTAGTCGACCAGGCTCAGGGAATTCGACGCGAGATTGTCGTGCGTCAGCATCGCGCCCTTGGAACGGCCCGTGGTGCCCGACGTGTAGAGGATCGCGGCGAGGTCGTCATTGGCGCGGGCGACGGTCGCGAACGCCGTATCCGCCCTGGCGGCGGCGTCGGTCAGCGATCCCTTGCCGTCGGGTCCGAGCGTTTCGACCCTGGCTTTGACCTTGTTGGCGATCGCGCCGATGCCGTCGGCCTTGGCGGGATCGCACACTACCAGCGACGGCTCGGCGTCGGTGATGAAATATTCGAGCTCGTTCAGCGTATAGGCGGTGTTGAGCGGCAGATACACCGCGCCGGCGCGCACGGTGGCGAGATAGAGCACGAGACCCGGCACCGATTTTTCGGTCTGCGCCGCAACGCGGTCGCCCGGCTTGACGCCGCGGGCAACCAGCACATTCGCCATCTGTCCGGCGCGGGCGATCAGGTCGGCATAGCTGATGCGCGTGCCGTCGAGCATCTCGATCGCGAGCCGGCTCGGATTGTCGAGATTGTCGAACAGGCGGGAAAACAGGTTGGCGTTGGCGGTCGTGTTCATGCAACATTCCCTGAGGGGCAAAGTCCGGAATTTTCGGCTGGATTAGCAAAAAGGCCCCTCACAAAGCAACGGAGACAGTTTGCATGTCAAATAACGGGAAACGCGTGGCCTGGGTGACCGGCGGCGGCAGCGGTATCGGCGAGTCCGGGGCGGAGAATCTCGCGGCGGATGGCTGGATCGTGGTGGTTTCCGGCCGCCGCAAGGCGGAGCTGGACCGGGTCGTGGCCAACATCACCAAGAAGGGTGGCAAGGCCGAGGCGATCGCGCTCGATGTGAGCCACAAGGCCGACGTCGAGAAGGCGGCCGATCAGATTCTGGCGAAACACGGCCGGATCGATCTGCTCGTCAACAGCGCCGGCATCAATGTGCCGAAGCGAAGCTGGGCCGACATGGAACTGGAAGGCTGGGACAAGGTCGTCGAGATCAATCTCAACGGCGTGCTCTATTGCATGCGCGCGGTGCTGCCGGCGATGCGCAAGCAACAGGACGGGTGCATCATCAACGTCGCGTCCTGGGCCGGCCGCCACGTCTCGAAAATGCCGGGCCCGGCCTACACCACCACCAAGCATGCGGTGCTGGCGCTGACCCATTCCTTCAACATGGACGAATGCGTCAACGGCCTGCGCGCCTGCTGCCTGTCGCCCGGCGAAGTCGCAACGCCGATCCTGAAATCGCGCCCCGTGGTGCCGAGCGAGGCCGAACAGGCGAAGATGTTGCAGCCCGAAGATTGCGGCCGCACCATTGCGTTTGTCGCCGGCATGCCGCCACGCGTCTGCATGAACGAGATATTGATCAGCCCGACCCACAATCGCGGCTTCATCCAGACGCCGGCGAGCCGGGATTAGAATCTCCGCGAAGGCAGAGCATAGGGCGGATTACGCCTTCCGCCTTCGCTCTGCGAGCTACGCGGCCCTACGGGCTCCAATGCGGCATTAGCCGGTCACCAACACCGTCTCGAGCTTTAAGATCAGGTAGTCCTGTTGATCGCGACCTGCCTTGCGGCAAGTGATGCCGCCGGAAACGGATTCGAGGTCGTCCAGGTTAAGGTCTGTTTTGCTGGTCTGGCGATTCTGGTCCTGCTTGGTCATGAGTATCTCCTCCATCACTAATGGCCGATTCCTTTACCCCACCGCCGCGGGACCGAATGTGCGCCCGATCACATTCGACAAGCCCGCCTTGGCGGATGATGCCCACGAAACAATTGTCGGTCGGTGAGGAAGCCGTTTTTACCGCAGCACGAAGTAACGCGGAAATGCCGCAATGCAATGGTTTCGCGTGCTGCCATCGGAGCGAACTATGTCTTACGGCGGGCGTGAGTTAAGCGAATTAAACTCTTCCGAGCTTTCGGAAGTGTCCGGTGGCGTCATGGCCACGGAGGTCATCAGGCTGCGAGATCCCTGTACAGATCCACCTCCGCCCACGCCTATCCCTATGCCGTATCCGTGTCAGCGCAGCGGCGGCTTTTTTCGATAGCGGTGACCCAACGTTACGATCGCAATGAACAGTGCGCAGGACGGGTTGAGCCCGTCGTGAACTTTGCAAATTGTAACTGGTGGGTATCGCTTTCGCGCCACCCACCCTACCCACGACGCGCATGCGCGCTGCCCGACGGGCGACTCAGCAAAATCCTGTCAAGCCCGCTAAAGAAAATATTCCTGTTTGCAGGTGACCCCGACTCAGTTCAGAACTCATCCCATCCCGTCCCGAGACAAGGGGCGTTGGCCATCGTCACGAACGTTGGGACGGGTTGCGGTGGACGCGGCAGCGTCGGCGCGCAAGGCGATCGCAGGGCGGTTCTTCCGTGAGCGATCAACGGCACGCAGACGAACGACGCTGAAGCGTACGGCAAAACCGTGTGGTCCTGGCACCCGTTGCTGGTGTCAAGTCGGCGGAGGCGAAGTCAACTCAACCGGGTTTGACCCAGCCTTGATCCGCCAACGACGGTGACAAGACGAATTCGTCGCCGGGGAGAGCACGGCATAAGCCGTAAAGCCATTGCGCAGGGAATGCCGGATTGCCTCCGCTGAACCTGTATGCTCGTGTGCGCTTCTTTGCACAATCTTGCACACGAGACCGCGGGTGCAGCGCGCATCCGGCGTTCCCTGCTCCCTCTTAGCTGAGGGAAAGTTTGCAAAACTTCGGGCGCATTGGGCCGCGAGAATGCGGAGGTGTGTTTGGATTTGCCGTCATTGCGAGCAAAGCGACCGAAGCAATCCATTCTTTCTTTACGCGGCCCTATGGATTGCTTCGCTGCGCTCGCAATGACGGCTGCCCCCCCACGGATCGCCCGCTCAAAAGTTTCAAACATCACGATAAATTATGCGCCGAAACCGCCCCAAAAACCTCCCGTAGCTCGGCCCAACGACGACGATCCACCGGTCAATCGACCAGCGTCGTTGTTTTCATCGCCGGTTCCGCCGGTCACCTCAATCCTCGGGAGACGATCCATGTCGAAGAATATTACCTATCTCGCCGTCGCCGCCTTCAGCGCGCTGGCGCTCACCGCCACCATCGCAGCACCCGTCAGCGCGCAGGAGAAGACCGTGATGGTCGGCGGCGCTGCGATGTTCCCCTCCAAGAACATCATCCAGAACGCCGTCAACTCCAAGGACCACACCACGCTGGTTGCGGCCGTGAAGGCTGCGGGCCTGGTCGAAACGCTGGAAGGCAAGGGCCCGTTCACGGTGTTCGCGCCGACCAACACCGCGTTCGGCAAGCTGCCGGCCGGCACCGTCGACACGCTGGTGAAGCCCGAGAACAAGGCGACCCTAACCAAGATCCTGACCTATCACGTCGTCCCCGGTCGGTTAGAGGCCTCCAGCCTGACCGATGGCAAGAAGCTCAAGACCGCCGAGGGCGAGGAACTGACGGTCAAGCACAAGGACGGCAAGATCTGGATCGTCGACGCCAAGGGCGGCACCTCGATGGTCACGATCTCCAACGTCAACCAGTCGAACGGCGTGATCCATGTGGTCGATACCGTGCTGATGCCGGCCGGCTAAACCCGCGCGCGCCTGAAAGGTCCCAACAGGATGCGCGGACGGTGAGCCGGGGCGACCCGGCTCGCTTTTTTGTGACCTCGATAGGCCCTATGCGTTGTTCCAATAGCATGTTGGCAGTAACGGTAACCCGGTTCCCGTCGTATATACCGGTACAGATTGAGAGCCACGGACCCACCATGACGAGCCTTACAGTCAGCAACGAGCAGGTCAGCGCGACCCCGGCGAAAATCATTCAGCCGGCCTGGGTGCGGGCCGTGCACTGGACCAACGCGGTCGCCATGGTCCTGATGATCATGTCGGGATGGCAGATCTACAACGCCTCGCCGCTGTTCGATTTCCTTCACTTCTCGAGCAGCATCACGCTGGGCGGCTGGCTCGGCGGTGCGCTGCTCTGGCACTTCGCCGCGATGTGGCTGCTGATGGTCAACGGCCTGATCTATCTCGCTTTGGGTTTTGCCACCGGCCGCTTCCGCAGGAAGCTGCTGCCGATCACGCCGGAGGGCGTGATCTCGGACACCAGGGCGGCGCTGACCGGCAAGCTGTCGCATGACGATCTCTCCAAGTACAATTACGTGCAGAAGGTGCTCTACGCCGGCGTGATCGTCGTCGGCATCGTCATCGTGTTGTCCGGCCTGTCGATCTGGAAGCCGGTGCAGCTGCAATATCTGACGGCGCTGTTCGGCGGCTACGACGCTGCACGCTACGTCCACTTCATCTGCATGGCGTTAATCGTCGCCTTCATGGTGGTTCATGTCGCGCTGGCACTGCTGGTGCCGAAGAGCCTGCGCGCGATGATTATTGGTCGCTGAGGAGAATGATGATGGGTCGCATGCGCAAGCTTTTGATCCCCGGCGTTGACAAGGCGCTGCTCGTCAGGGACGCCCTCAAGACGATGCCGGATCTGACGCGCCGGCGCTTCATTGCCGGCGGCGCCAGCCTCGGCGCGCTGACGCTGCTCACCGGCTGTGACGTCTCCGACAGTTTTTCCGCCGATGAGATGCTGAAAAAGGTTTCGAAATTCAATGACGGCGTGCAGGCGTGGATGTTCAATCCCGACGCGATGGCACCGACGTTCCCGGAAAGCGCGATCACGAAACCGTTCCCGTTCAACGGCTATTACGACATCGACGAGGCGCCCGAAGTCGACGGCAAGACGTGGAAGCTCGAAGTGCGCGGCCTGGTCGAGAACAAGAAGCCGTGGACGCTGGACGAGCTTTACAACCTGCCGCAGGTCAAGCAGGTCACCCGCCATATCTGCGTCGAGGGCTGGAGCGCAATCGGAAGCTGGACCGGCACGCCTTTGCGCGATTTCCTCAAAATAGTCGGCGCCGACACGCGCGCCAAATATGTCTGGTTCCAGTGCGCCGACAAGGACGGCTACAATTCACCGCTCGATATGCGCAGCGCGCTGCATGCGCAGACCCAGATGACCTTCAAGTTCGGCGACGAAATCCTGCCGCGCGCCTATGGTTTCCCGATGAAGATAAGGGTGCCGACGAAGCTCGGATTCAAGAATCCGAAATATGTGCTCTCGATGGAAGTCACCAACGACTACAAGGGCGGATACTGGGAAGACCAGGGATATAATTCGTTCAGCGGGAGTTAGGAGGAAGCGGTCCGCAGCCTCTTCTGAAACGCCGACAGCAACGCGCCGATTACCAGCATCGCCGCCGAGACGTTGAGCGCAACCGACAAGGTGCCGATCGCGTCGGTGATCGCGCCGACCACGATCGGCCCTAGCGTTTGACCGATTCCGAATGCAATCGTCATCGCGGCGATTCCGGTCGGCCAGGCCGACGGCGGATAATTGAAGCGCACAAAGGCGGTGGTCGATCCGACCACGGCGAAGAACGCGACGCCAAATACCAGCGCGGAGACCGCCAGTAGCCATAACGAATGTCCGAAAATCGGCAGCGCCGCGCCGATCGCGTTGACGCCGAGGATGATGGTGGTGGCGAGACCGCCGCGATCGAGCGCGAGCACGCGGCGCCACACCCACGGCGTCACGAAGGCGCTGAGGCCGATCAGGCTCCAGAACGCGCTCTGTGCGACGGCGCCGCCACCGGCGTCGCGCACATAGGCGATCATGAAGGTCATGTAGGCGATATAGCCCGCGCCAAACAGGAAATAGCCCGTGAGATAGATCAGCACCGGCGCGATCGCGAAATTGGCTGACGCCGCCTCCGCCGTGATGCTGCCGGCATGGAACGGCGCCAGCAGCACCGGAATGGTAAGGACGATCGCGAGCAGCGTCATCGCCCACCACACGATCCACCACGAGCCCGGGCCAAAGCCCTGCAGCACGAACGGCGCGATGAGCCCCGAGGCCACGATGCCGATTCCCGGTCCGGCATAGAACAGGCTCAGCAGAAAGTTCGCGCGTTCGGGACGTGACTGCGCGATCGTCGCCGCCAGCGCGCCGCCGCCGACGAATCCGGCCGCGGCGCCGACGCCGGCCAATAGCCGCGCAAAACTCAGCACGACAAAATTGCCTGATAACGCGCACAGCGCCAATGACAGCACGCAGGCCAGCGTTCCCCATCGTACCGAAGCGGAAAGGCCGAAGCGCCGGATCATGCGCGAAGCCAGCAGGGCGCCTGCAAGATAGCCGGCGGCGTTGATGGTGTTGAGGAAGCCGGCCGCGGAATAGGACCAGGCCAGCGAATCGCGCATGTCCGGCAGCACCAGCGCATAGGCGAAGCGACCGATACCGAGGCCGACAGTCGGCGCCAGCGACGCAATCAGGATCAGCCGCGCGGGATGCGAGTAGAGCGGGGAACGTTCGGGGGCGTGCAAATGGATTCTCCGGCGGCGGCGATTGTGGCAGGCAAAGTGGCCGCTGCACAGCTGCGCGGGAAGCAATGGTGTGTTGCCGATTGCGCAAGCTCAGCCGGCCAGCACCAGCACCACACCGGCAACCGTCAGCGCCGTGCCGGCGACGATGCGCGGCGTGATCCGCACATGGTGCAGCGTGATCGCGCTCAAGAGCACGGTGACGAGTGGATAGATCGCGGCGACGGGTGCGACCAGCGTGATCGGGCCGTTGCGCAAGGCGGCAAACAGGGTCAGTGCGCTGAGCCCGTTGCAGATGCCTGTTACGGCAAACCAGAACCGGCCTCGCCAAGGCGCGTCCGCGATAAAACTTCCGTTGCGGACGCGCTCGACGGTCAGCACGACGAGCGACGACATCACATAGCCGATCAGGCAGGCCCATAGCGGGCTTGGCCAGATCTCGAGCCCAAGCTTTGCGATCGGCGGCACTACGCCGCGCAGCAGTGCGCTGCCGAGCGGCAATAGCAGCGCCCAGCTTCGCCAGTCGCCGAAGTCGCGGGGCCGGGTGACGGTGATGATCACGGCGCCTATGACCGCGATCACCAGGCCACCGAGTTGCAGCGCGCGCAGCGGCTCATGCAGCAGGATAACGGCCAGCGCCACCGCAAACAGCGGCGCGAGATTGCCGAGCGTCGAGGTGACGACCGGCCCCAGTGCGCGGTTGGAGGCAAAGGTCAGGAGCGTCAGCATCGCCGGGAACACCAGCCCGATGGCGGCGAAGATCGGCAAGGCCCACCAGACCACCGGCTCGCCGGCCAGCAGCAGGGGCGAGGCCATCAGGAACAGCAGGGTGAACGAGGGAATGCTGATCGCGGCGCCCGACAATGGCTCGACCGTTCGCAACCCGAATTGTGCCGTCACGACGCCCGCGCCCAGCAGGCTGGCTGACGCAAAGGCAAACAGGAAAGCTGGGGTCATGACGTCCGTCTTGAGGCGGGCTTGCTCGGTCCCGTGCATTTGTGGCCTGTCCGAGCCGCCTTGCCAATCCGCTCCCGGCGCTTTAGCACTCCCGCGCGCAACGATAACGGCCGTCATGCCCCCGGCGGGGATGGTGGATTGAATGAGGTAATGAACCATGGCGACCCACAAACTGCTGCTTCTCCCCGGCGACGGCATCGGCCCCGAAGTGATGGGGGAGGTGAAACGCCTGATCGACTGGCTGAACGCGCAAGGCATCGCGCATTTCGAGACCGAGCAGGGGCTGGTCGGCGGCTCGGCCTATGACGCGAGCAAGCAGAGCATTACTGACGCGACCATGGCGCAGGCGATGGCCGCCGACGCCGTGATCTTTGGCGCCGTGGGCGGTCCGAAGTGGGACAGCGTGCCCTATGAGGCGCGGCCCGAGGCCGGCCTGTTGCGGCTGCGCAAGGATCTCGGCCTGTTCGCCAATCTGCGCCCGGCGGTGTGCTATCCGGCGCTGGCGGACGCCTCCAGCCTTAAGCGCGAGGCGATCGAGGGCCTCGACATCATGATCGTGCGCGAATTGACCGGCGGCGTCTATTTCGGCGAGCCAAAGACGATTACCGATCTCGGCAACGGCCAGAAGCGCGCCGTAGACACCCAGGTCTATGACACCTACGAAATCGAGCGCATCGCCCGCGTCGCGTTCGATCTGGCCCGCAAGCGCCGCAACAAGCTGACCTCGATGGAAAAACGCAACGTCATGAAGTCAGGCGTGCTCTGGAACGAGGTGGTGACGCAGGTGCATGCCCGCGAATACAAGGACGTGACCTTGGAGCATCAGCTCGCCGATTCCGGCGGTATGAATCTTGTCAAGGCGCCGAAGCAGTTCGACGTCATCGTGACCGACAATCTGTTCGGCGACATGCTGTCGGATATCGCGGCGATGCTGACGGGGTCGCTCGGCATGCTGCCCTCGGCCTCGCTCGGCGAGATCGACGCCAGGACCAAAAAGCGCCGCTCGCTGTTCGAGCCGGTGCACGGCTCGGCGCCCGATATCGCGGGCAAGGGCCTCGCCAATCCGATCGCGATGATCTCCTCGTTCGGCATGGCGCTGCGCTATTCCTTCGACATGGGCGCGCTCGCCGACCAGGTCGATGCGGCGATCGCAGCCGTGCTCGCCAGCGGCCTGCGCACCGCGGACATCAAGTCCGAGGAAATGACGGCGGCGAGCACAACGCAGATGGGCGACGCGATCCTGAAAGAGCTGCAGAAGCTGCACGCGTAAAACAAAAATGCCCGGCAATGCCGGGCATTCCCCCAAATGGAGAGGCTCTCAATATAGCGGGAACTGTCTCGGCAATCCGCCTACATCTGACGGCGTGCTGAGCGGCTGACGGTCGATCGGGCGATTCAGGTTTTCGCGTGCGAACGATGGGTACCCAAACGGCGACGGGAACGCGTAATCCTGGAATTTTCGGTCACCCGGCAGGACTTCGGTGCCGGCATCGAGCCATGAGCGCGTCGTGACATAGACGCGGGTATTCGGCCCCTGCTGGTAGGAGCGGTTCGGACCAACCGCGCCGTAATAGGGACGGCCATCCTTGTCGTATCGCGGCTTGGACTGGGCACTGGCTGAGGTCGCGGCGCCAGCAACGAGGGCCGCCGCAGCAAGCAACACCACGAGCTTGCTCGCAGCAGGGAATTTTGCAGTCATCGCATCCTCGTCATTGTCAGCCTTCAATCAGGCTGGCGGATCACCAAATCGGATTGGCGCTCATTGTAGCCGCGGCAGGGTCGTCTTCACTAGGTCAATTGCGCCACACCGGATGATAATAATGCCGGCGCAAATGAAAAAGTTTCATGAAAACCAGTGTCTTGGCGAGGTATGGCAATTACAAGGCGCCACGCAGGCGCGGCTTGTCGGCTCCCGTCAGCCAATCCGCCGACAGGGCAGGTTGGGCCGAGGCCGCGCAGTCGCTGCGCCTCAACTCGGCGCGAGCGAATAATTCCGTCAGTCTTGGGTCATTTCCGGCGCTCACCAGGGTCAGCCGGTTCAGCATGCAACTGATCGCGGCGCGCCGCGCCGGTAGATTGTCGCCATCGCATGACCAGCCGGAGATGCGGAGACCGGGTTCGCCGACGCGTTTCATGAACCCAAGGCAGTTTCGGGCGGTATCAGCGCCATCGACCAGGAGAAGTAGCGTCGCGGTGCGGAACTTGCTGTCGATGACCCCTGCGGCTTCGAATTCGCGCATGCCGTCCGGGTCCATTCTGGTCGCGAGATCCGCGATCGCCGGTCCTGATCGGTCGAGTTCGCCGCCTGGGCGGTAGATTTCGAGTTCGGCGACCGGCTTTTTGTCGGCACCGCTCCAGTGGAACAGATCCTTGCGGCCACCCGCGGGATGCCGGAATATGTCGTAAGTCTCTGTTTTTTCGTGCAAATCGAATTGGCTAACAGCAAAGGCGCGCGAGGAGCGATCGGCCAGGCTCGAGGCTCCCTTGTCCGAGGGCTCGATGGTCGTGGCATCGAGCAACTGCTCCCAGAGCGCGATCGCGCCGATGGCGAGCAAAGCCAGCGTCATCACATAGGCAAACAGCCGTGCCAGCGTGCCGCAGACCTCGTCGGCAAAGCTGGTCAGCGCCGGATGAATTCTCGTCCTATAATGGAAATTGGCCGGATCGGCCGAAAAGGAATGCATCAAACGCCCAAACGCTGCCGTCAAACGTTGTCTTAAGGGTGTTTCTCGCATAGAAGCGCTGCCTCTTCCCTTTCCGCTGCTGCGATCGGGGGGCATTTTTCTTCGGAGAGTGAACGATGGGTTACAAAGTCGCGCTGGTCGGAGCGACCGGCAATGTCGGGCGGGAAATGCTCAACATTCTCGACGAACGCAAATTCCCCGCGGACGAAGTGGTGGCGCTGGCGTCACGCCGCAGCGTGGGCGTCGAGGTTTCGTATGGCGATCGCACCCTGAAGGTCAAAGCACTCGAGCATTACGATTTCTCCGACGTCGACATCTGCCTGATGTCGGCGGGCGGCGCGGTGTCGAAGGAATGGTCGCCGAAGATCGGCGCCGCCGGCGCGGTCGTGATCGACAATTCGTCGGCATGGCGAATGGATCCGGACGTGCCGCTGATCGTGCCCGAAGTGAACGCGGACGCGGTTGCGGGCTTTTCCAAGAAGAACATCATCGCCAACCCGAATTGCTCGACCGCGCAGCTCGTGGTGGCGCTGAAGCCGCTGCACGACAAGGCCACCATCAAGCGCGTCGTGGTCGCGACCTATCAATCGGTCTCGGGCGCGGGCAAGGATGCGATGGACGAACTGTTCTCGCAGACCAAGGCCGTCTACACCAACAGCGAACTGATCAACAAGAAATTCCCGAAGCGTATCGCCTTCAACGTCATCCCCGAGATCGACGTGTTCATGGAGGACGGCTACACCAAGGAAGAGTGGAAGATGATGATGGAGACCAAGAAGATTCTTGATCCCAAGATCAAGCTCACCGCCACTTGTGTGCGCGTGCCGGTGTTCGTCGGCCATTCGGAAGCCGTCAATATCGAGTTCGAGCACCCGATCACGGCCGATGAAGCCCGCAGCATCCTGCGCAACGCGCCGGGGTGCCTCGTGATCGACAAGCACGAGCCCGGCGGCTACGTCACGCCGTACGAGGCGGCCGGCGAGGATGCGACCTATATCAGCCGCATCCGCGAGGATGCCACGATCGAAAACGGCCTGTCGCTGTGGTGCGTGTCGGACAATCTGCGCAAGGGTGCTGCACTGAACGCGGTGCAGATCGCCGAATGCCTGATCAACCGCAAGCTGATCAGCGCCAAGAAGAAGGCGGCCTGAGTCCGGGCTTCACCCGGTGACCGCGCCAATCAGCTTCTTCCCGGTGGGTGATTGCCTGCGCGCTCATGTCGCGGCCGGTTCGTTGCATGGGCGATACATTAAGAGATTGCAACCTGAGGCAGTACACATCAGAATTGGCGGCATTGCGCATTGCTGTCACGCCGGCGCCGCCCTGGCGTCTGGCCTGCAGCCCAAGTTTGCGGGGAGCACATGCCGACCAAAATCCTTTTCAACGGAACGCGAAAATTCGATGCCCGTCCCGATCGTATTGATTTTCGCGACTTGCCTTATCGGGCGCGGCTCGTAAGCCTGCCGAACAAATATCCGACCGATAGGCTGATAGCCGACTGGCTTCCGATCTACCGCGATTCCGAGATGATTCTGAACCAGGGGGAGGAAGGTTCCTGCACCGGGTTCGGTCTTGCGGGTGTGGTGAACTACCTGCGGTGGGAACTTGCAAACGGTCTCGCCATAGAAGCCGGCAAGAAGCCGGAAGCAAAGATGACCGAGCGGATCAGCGCGCGGATGCTCTACCAGAATGCCCGTCTCTACGATGAGTGGAAGGGGGAGGATTACGAAGGCTCGAGCTGCCGCGGTGCCATGAAAGGATTTCACAAGCATGGTGTGTGCACCGAAAAGTTCTGGCCGAACTTCGAGAAGGGCAAAAAACCCGGAATCGCCCGCGACGGGTGGGACACGAATGCGCCCGAGACGCCGCTTGGCGCATATTATCGCATCGACGGCAAATCCATCGTCGACATGCAATCGGCAATCTACGAGACGCACGCGATCTACGTATCCGCGGATGTGCATGATGGCTGGAATCGCGTCCGGGAAAATTGCAAATCGATCGAGGACGCCCTGATCGGGCCGCCGAACAAGCCGAACGACGTCGGCGGTCACGCTTTTGCGATCGTCGGCTATACCGCCGATGGCTTCATTGTGCAGAACTCCTGGGGGCCGACCTGGGGCTATCACGGCTTCGCCATACTGCCTTACGAAGACTGGACGCGTTACGGCACGGATGCATGGACGCTGGCGCTTGGGGCTCCGATGCGGGTGTCATTCCCCGCGATCAAGCGAAAGGCCGGGACCAAGGCTCAGGCTCCGAGCGCATTCCGCAGCCCGGAGATGCGCACGGACATATCGCTCGACGAGCGGCTGCGCGCGCGGTCAATGCAGCGCAACAACGTTGCCAATGACACCAGCAAAGTGTCTCCCTGGATCAACGGCGAAGAGGCCAAGCGCATCATCTTTATCGGCCACAACGGCAGCGCTGAACGCGAACTCGTGGCGGCCGCCTCTGGTGATGATGCCGTCGGCATAGTTGTCCGCGGCTGCGTCGCGGCGGCGGCCGAGAGAGGCTTTTCCAATATCGCCATTTATGACCATGGCGGGTTGAACAGCCGTGCCGACGGTATCGATCGGGCGCGGGTTCTCGGTCCCTGGTTCGAGGCGAACGGCATCATGCCGATCTTTGTGGTCTGGCAGACCGGCTTTCTCGAATCGGCAACGGACATCCTGCAGGGTGCGGCGGAAAAGCTGGGCGTTCCGGTCTCAGCGGACAAGGGCTGGCTCAGAAGCAAGATCGATGAAGTCAAGGATCGCGCCTTCGAGGTGTTTGCACGCGACGCCGGTGTAAAGGCGATCTGGGAGAACATGAAATACCGGGCCGCCGGTGCCAGCAGCAAGGGTGGTGGCCTGATGACCGCCGCCAAGGAATTGCAGGCGGCGATCGGCGGCTTGAGCAGGAGCCAAAGGCCGGACATCCATCTGATGGGGCACTCGGCCGGATCGATCATGCAAGGGTACTTTCTGTCGGCGATAAAGGCGCAGGGTCTCAAGGCCAGTTCAATTCATCTGTGGGCACCGGCCTGCACGGTCGCATTTGCAACGGCCGAATACGGATCGGCGTTCGCGAACAAAGTCGCAGATCCCAAGACGACGTTCATCGACGTGCTGAGCGATGCCAATGAGCAAAGCGATCCTTGCGTTCCGGTGCTCTATTCCAAGTCGCTGCTGTATCTGGTTTCGCGCGCCCTGGAGCCGGACCACAAGACGCCAGTGTTGGGGTTGCAGACGGCCTGGCCCGCCTGGTCCGCGGGCGTCGACTTCATGAATGGCTATCAAAAGATTCTCGATGCCTGGACCGCTGCCAGCAAGGGTGTCGTTCTCGATCCACCCGTCACCGAAACCGAAGTTCCGATCCGTCGTGAGGCCAACAAGGACGAGACGATCGATGCCGGCCACGGCTCGTTCGACAACAATCTGAACATGGTCAACCGGGCAATCAAGCGAATCATCGGCAAGAATCCGCCCGAGCCCGTAACGGATCTGCGCGGATTCTAGAGCGGGATGGGTCTAGCCTGAATCGATTGGGGATTTCCCGAATCAGGACCGTTCTGATTCAACATGCTGGCTGGGAAGGAGGCCAGCATGGATGGGACGAGCGTACTCAAATGACCTTCGAGAACGGGTAGTAAGAGCTGTCACTAAAGGTGGCTTGTCGCGCCATCAGGCAGCGGCTGGGCGCCGCGTGGTCAAAGGATCAAGGCCAAGGTACCGCATGGCCGCTGGCAGACCATGACCTTCCTGGCCGCGTTGCGCCACGATCGCATCACCGCCCCCTGGTTCTTCGACGGCCCGATCAATGGGGAAGCCTTCAGGCTTTACGTCGAGAACGTCCTGGTCCCGACACTACAGCCCGGTGATATCGTGATCATGGACAATCTCGGCTCGCACAAAAGCGGTGCTGTCCGCCGCACTATCCGTGCGGCGGGCGCGCACCTCTTCTTCCTTCCGAAATACTCGCCCGATTTGAACCCGATCGAACAGTTCTTCTCCAAACTCAAACATTGGCTGCGCAAGGCTGCAAAGCGAACAACCGAGGCCGTCTACAATGCGATCGGTCCGATCCTCGACACCGTCTCATCCACCGAGTGCGCAAATTACTTCGCCAACGCCGGTTATGACTAAACCTATTCTCATCCCGCTCTAGCGGCTACAGGCTGACCTGCATCTCGCTGACACCCCGGAATTCCTTGGCCGCCTGATCGAGCACGAACAGCGAGCCCTCGGCGACGCCGAAATAGGCTCCGTGCAGATTCATCTCGCCGGACTCGACCAGCGTGCGGACGAACGGAAACGTCATCAAATTCTCCAGGCTTCGGAACACCGCGGCCTTTTCGATCCGGGTGGTAAAATCCTGCCGCGTCTCATGGGCGCGCTGGCCAACCTGCTCGCCCGGCTTGATGAACATCGCCATCCAGCGGCCGATGAAGTCGCCCGGCGACAGAGGGTCGATATCGTCAACGAAGGCACGGATACCGCCGCACTGCGCGTGGCCGAGCACCACGATGTGTTTGACGCGCAAGACCTGCACGGCATATTCCAGCGCCGCCGACACGCCATGCGCGCCGCCGTCCGGCTGGAATACCGGCACTAGATTGGCGACGTTGCGCACCACGAACAGTTCGCCGGGGCCGGCGTCGAAGATCACTTCCGGCGAGACGCGGGAATCGCAGCAGCCGATCACCATCACCGCGGGCGACTGGCCGCGCTCGGACAGTTCCCGGTAGCGTGACTGTTCTGTAGGCAGCCGCTGCGAGGTAAAGGTCCGGTGGCCGTCGAGCAGATGTTGCGGGAATGGAGCCATCCTCTTGCCTAACCATAGACCGATGACAGGAACAAGGCTTTCGGGAGAACGTCTGTAATGATATCGCATGGGTTCAAGAAGCCACTTCAGGAAACCTGCCCATGATCCGTCCACGCCGCAGCCTGTTGTTCATGCCGGGATCGAACGCGCGGGCGCTGGAAAAGGCGCGGGTTCTTCTCGCCGACGGCATCATCCTCGACCTTGAGGATTCGGTGGCGCCGGACGCCAAGGCGCTGGCCCGCGACCAGATCGCGAAGGCGATCACGGTCGGCGGGTTCGGCAAGCGCGAGGTTCTGATCCGGGTCAACAGCCTGGATACGCCGTGGTGGGTCGACGACGTCGGCATGGCCGGCAGGGCTCGCCCCGACGGTATTCTGGTTCCCAAGATATCGACCGTCGCCGATCTCAACGCCATTGCCAACCGCCTGAGCGACATCAACGCCGATGTCTCGATCCGGGTCTGGGCCATGATCGAGACCGCGCGCGCGGTGCTGGATGCCGATAAGCTCGCTGCAGCGTCGAGGGATTCCGAAACGAGACTTGCCGGCTTCGTGTTCGGGCCGAACGACATTTCTCGGGAGACGCGGATCCGCATGCAGCCGGGCCGCGCCGCCATGATCCCGATGATCACCCATTGCATCCTGGCGACGCGGGCGCATGGTCTGGAAATCCTCGACGGACCCTATAGCGATTTCTCGAATGTCGACGGCTTTGCCGCCGAATGTGCGCAGGGCCGCGATCTCGGGTTTGATGGCAAAACGCTGATCCATCCCGGCCAGATCGAGGCCTGCAACGCGATCTTCACCCCGCCCGCGGAAGAAGTCGCGCAAGCGCGAAAAATCATCGCGGCGTTCGAGCAGCCGGAAAACGCCTCGCGCGGCGCGATCCAGCTCGACGGGCGCATGGTGGAACGGCTCCACGTCGAGATGGCCAAGCGCACCATCGCCATTGCAGATGCGATCACAGCGATGGGGCATTGATTTTTCTTACCCTCCCCTGGAGGGGCCTTGGAGGGGGAGGGTGAGTTAAAGAGTCCCAAACCGCTCCGCCGCCCAGGCATACAGGCTGCCGGGAATAGGCCTCTCGCGGCCGCGGCCTTTGGGCGAAACATGCAGCCCGATGATGTCGGAATCGGCGAGCAGCACTGAAAGATCCGAAGGCTCGAAAAACAATTTCGGCTCAGCATGGACCGCATAGAACGATTGCTTCGGCAGCGCATACTGCAATTCGTTCGAGCGGCGCGCGAGCGCGGTGAGCGCGGCCGGACCGTAGATCGCGACACGGATGTCGGAGAGGTGGTTCGATCGGCCGCAGAGCTGCCGCAGCCCGAAGGTGAGGCGATGCCGTAGCGCGAGCCAGTCCGGCGTCAATTGTTCCTGCTCCATCAAACTTTCGAACGCCAGCACGATCGGATCATCCGGCGGCAGGTACAAAACCGAATTGCCAAGCTGGCGCGGCCGCTCCCAGGCGAAATAGGGCTTTGCCAAATCGATCTCGACCGGCCTCAGGAGCAGCACGTCGGCGTCGAGCCATAGCCCGGCCTGCTTCGCCATCAGCCGCATGCGGAAGAAATCGCTGAATTGAAGGACGGTCCAGTCGCGCCAGCTGCCGTCCGGCTGCGGCGGACGCAGCCGCTCGGAAAACGAATGCGGCAGGATCGCCTCGGCCTCGGCATTGCCGACGCCATCGGGCAGGCCGGCCAGCGGGTCGAAACTGTAGACGGTGACCTTGTGGCCGGCTGCGACCTGCGATCGCAGGCAGGTCAGCCGGAGCGCATCGAGCGGGCCATGCCAGAAGGTGACGACGTCAGGCCGCATCGGCGTCGCCTCAAGGTTTTCGAGCGCCCGGGGCTGGATCAGGCCCAGGCGCGCTCTTGTCTTGCCTTGGCCTCGTAGGTGTCGATCGAGGCCTTCTTCTCCATCGTCAATCCGATGTCGTCGAGGCCGTTGAGCAGGCAATGCTTGCGGAACGGGTCGATCTCGAACTTCACCGTGCCGCCGTCGGGACCGCGGATTTCCTGGGCCGCGAGATCGATGGTCAGCGTCGCGTTGGCGCCGCGCTCGGCGTCGTCGAACAATTTGTCGAGGTCGTCCTGGGTGACGCGGATCGGCAGAATGCCGTTCTTGAAACAGTTGTTGTAGAAGATGTCGCCGAACGAGGTCGAGATCACGCAGCGGATGCCGAAATCCAAGAGCGCCCACGGCGCATGCTCGCGGCTGGAGCCGCAGCCGAAATTGTCGCCGGCGACCAGCACCTTGGAATTGCGGTAGGCCGGCTTGTTGAGGATGAAATCCGGATTCTCGCTGCCGTCATCCTTGTAGCGCTGCTCCGAGAACAGACCCTTGCCAAGGCCGGTGCGCTTGATGGTCTTCAAATACTGTTTGGGGATGATCATGTCGGTATCGACATTGATGATCTTCAGGGGCGCCGCGACGCCTTCCAGTGTGGTGAACTTGTCCATCGAACGTACTTCCGGCTGAAATGAAGGGACAGGGCGGCTGATTTATCGCGAATACGGCCCCGGCAAAAGGCCAATTTGCGCAATCCTACTCTGTTTGGGCCTCAATCGCCTCCATATCGGCGTCGGAGAGGCCGAAATGGTGGCCGATTTCGTGAATCAGCACGTGGCGGACGATATGGCCCAGCGTCTCCTCATGCTCTGCCCAGTAATCGAGGATCGGCCGGCGGTAGAGCCAGATCATGTTGGGCAGGCGGGCGATGTCGTCATTGCTGCGAAACGGCAGGCCAACGCCCTGGAACAGGCCGAGCAGGTCGAATTCGCTCTCGACCTGCAGCTCGTCGAGCACCTCGTCGGTCGGAAAATCGTCGACGCGGATGATCACACCCTCGCAGAGCTTTCGAAAACCCTTTGGCAGGCGTTCGAATACCTCGTGCGCGATGGCTTCCATTTCGGCGAGCGAGGGCGCCTTTGCCTGTTTCCACATCGCGCCTGTTTAGCGCGTGTTCCACGCCCGCGCCTACTGGTTTTGGACGCCATCGCCCGGTTGACCTTGGCGCGGCAATCGGAGACCGTATGCCCGATAGCAGGTTTGGGTGGATGGTAATGAAGCGGATTGTGACAGCGGCAGTATTGGCCGCTTTTGCCGGATTCTTGCTGCCAGGGGTGGCCGCACAGGCCCAGACGGCACCGTCAGGCGCGCGGGTCATGCAGGCATGGAAGCCGGCCGTTACCGATGCGTCCGCGCAAACCCGCCGACGACCGCTGCGCCGCGTGCCGATCTACCGGTCGGACCAGTGGGAACCCGACGTCTATCCGCGCTACAATCCGGGACCGAATGCGGTGCGCGATTGCACCGCGACCTATGTGCAGGAATACCGGCCGAGCGGCACGGTGATCACGCCGCGCATGAACTGCTATTGGCGGCCCGGCTAATCGTTCTTCGCGCTAGCGCCCGCGCGCGGCGCCGATCAATCCGACGCCGACCACAATCGCCGATGCACCATAGACGAGAATCGTCATTGTCATCTGCGTGAAATGGCTCGCCGTTCCCATGCCACCACCCGGCCCTTGCGAAGCGAACGCCGCGGCGGAGCACGATATAGCGACAGCAGTTGCCATCGCTGTAAGCGAAGCGTTCATGCGCAGTGATGTCATGACGATCTCCTGCAAGCGAAATCACTGAAGAAGATACGGCGATAGTCTATGCCGGTTTTGCGCAAGCGGTTGAAAATTAATCGGCGGGCCTGTTTTCACATCGGCTTTTGCCGCCATGAAACCGGCGCGATGGCTGCGCGTTATTTCGTAACCGGGATCTGGGATGGATCAGGAGGAGGAGCTGTCATGAGGAGTTTGATCGGAGCGGCGGTTGTCGCCGGCGCGCTTGCCTTGGCCGGCCCGGCAGCGATCAAATCGGCGGCTGCGGCGCCGCAAGTGAAGGCGCAAATCGCCGGGACATCGGATGCGACCGACTTCAGCGCGCGCCGCTACTACCGGCGCTATTATGGCTACCGGCCGTATTACCGGCCCTATTACTACGCGCGACCCTATTACTACCGGCCATATCCGTATTATGCGCCGGCGCCGTTCGTGCTCGGTTTCGGCTTCGGACCGTTCTGGTGGTGAATGCCGATTTTGCGCCGAAGGTCAGGCGGCGCGAATCCGGTCGAGGAACGTGTTGACGTCGGCGCAGCTTCTCCGACTGATGACTGAGGACGTCGGCTGCGGTGAGCACTTCGGAGGCCGCGGCGCCGGTCTCGTTGGCGCGCCGGCCTGCTACGCTTACCCGCGCTAATGCCTATCCGCACCGTTACTGCCGGGTGATCTGGACCCATTACGGCCCGCGCAAGATCTGCCGCTATCGCCCTGGCATCGTCATCACCGCTGGCGCCACCGCTGGCATCACTACGGCTATTGGTGAGATCAGGCCCGAAACAAAACAGGCGCCCCCCTCGGCGCGCCTGCTTTTTGTCGCCTATGTTTGGGGCGAACGGGTCAGCCCCAATCCTTGAATTTCCAGGGTTTGAGCTCCCACGGCGTGAACGTCTCCATTCGCCACGCCTCGAACCGCTCGGACCGGTGACCAAGACGCGAGGTATCCTTGACCACGACCGGGTCGAGGTCAACGATGCGCGCCGCGCTGCGCCTGGTCTGGCGCGTCGCCTCGCTGATCATATCGACATATTCTGGTTTGTCGGCCACGTCCGGCTCCTCGCAAGTTCATCCCGCAAGGAGCCAGTCTGCGCGCCGCGCCTTAACGCGGCGTTTCCAGAATGCCTCGATGTTGAGGCAAGGGCGGTTAGCGTCTCCTGGTTTGACGCGTTCTTTACGCCAACCAGTGCCACCCCCGGATCAAGTCCGAGGGCACGCTTCGCTTGAAAAAAACGCTACTTCCACTCCCGGATGTCGACGAAGTGCCCGGCAATGGCCGCGGCCGCCGCCATGGCCGGCGAAACCAGATGGGTGCGGCCCTTGAATCCCTGGCGACCCTCGAAATTGCGGTTCGAGGTCGAGGCGCAGCGCTCTTCCGGCGACAGCTTGTCGGGGTTCATGGCGAGACACATCGAGCAGCCCGGCTCGCGCCATTCGAAGCCGGCCTTGATGAAGATCTTGTCGAGGCCTTCGGCTTCCGCCTGCTCCTTCACGATGCCGGAGCCCGGCACGATCATCGCGTTGACGTGACCGCTGACGGTCTTGCCTTCGGCGACTTTCGCCGCCGCGCGCAGATCCTCGATGCGGCCATTGGTGCAGGAGCCGATGAACACGCGATCGAGCTTGATGTCGGTGATTTTCGTTCCCGCCGTCAGGCCCATATATTTCAGCGCGCGATGCTTTGAGAGCCGCTTGGCTTCGTCCGCGATCTGGTCGGGATCCGGCACCGCGCCCGTGACCGACACGACGTCCTCGGGCGACGTGCCCCAGGTGACGATCGGCGGCAGTTTTGCCGCATCGAGCCGGATCTCGTGATCGAAATGCGCGTCCTGATCGGAGCGCAGCGTTTCCCAGTAGCGCATTGCGGCGTCCCAAGCCTGACCCTTTGGCGATTTCGGGCGGCCCTTGAGGAACTCGAAGGCCTTTTCGTCCGGCGCTATCAAGCCGGCGCGGGCGCCGCCTTCGATCGACATGTTGCAGACCGTCATACGGCCTTCCATCGTCAACGCGCGGATCGCATCCCCGGCATATTCCAGCACATAGCCGGTGCCGCCGGCGGTGCCGATTTCGCCGATGATGGTCAGGATGATGTCCTTGCCGGTAACGCCGTCGGGCAGTTTGCCGTCGACCACCGCGCGCATGTTCTTGGCTTTTTTCTGGATCAGCGTCTGCGTCGCCAGCACATGCTCGACTTCGGAAGTGCCGATGCCGTGCGCCAGCGCGCCGAACGCGCCATGCGTGGAGGTGTGGCTGTCACCGCAGACGATGGTGGTGCCGGGCAGTGTAAAGCCCTGCTCGGGGCCGATCACATGCACGATGCCCTGACGCTTGTCGTGTTCGTTGTAATATTCGATGCCGAATTCCTTGGCGTTCTCCGCCATCACGCGCATCTGCTCGATGCTTTCCGGATCGGGATTGGGCTTGGAGCGGTCGGTGGTCGGGATGTTGTGGTCGACCACGGCCAGTGTCTTCTCCGGCGCGCGGACCTTGCGCCCCGTTGCGCGCAGGCCTTCGAACGCCTGCGGCGAAGTTACCTCGTGCACCAAATGGCGATCGATATAGAGCAGGCAGGTGCCGTCGTCGGCTTCGTGCACCAGATGGTCGTTCCAGATCTTGTCGTACAGCGTGGTCGGTTTGGACATGAGCGTAAGCTCCAAAATATATTCTGTGTGAGCGGTCAGCGCGGTTACACGCACCAAGCAACGGACAGTCAGCGCGGCATCAAAGGCCGCGGCTAAGCTCAGATGTCGCCGAGGTCGCGAAGCGTCCGAAAAAGCGGCCGGGCAGGCGCGAGCGATCGTCGATCACGATAGGTGCGACGCGCCGGCAGGCAGAACTGGTCTGATCTGGAACCATTTTAAATTTCTAACACGGGGCCTGCGCCTGCGACAATCAATCGATGCGCGGGGACCTCCCCTAGATAGGCATGTCGCAACAAAAAGCGCGGGGCTTGGCCCCGCGCTTTTGGTCACATCCCCCTGAACGGGGACGAATTACTCGCCGACGGCGGCTGCGCGCTCGGTCTTCTCGACGATGCGGGCCGACTTGCCGCGCAAATTGCGCAGGTAATAGAGCTTCGCGCGACGCACCTTGCCGCGGCGCACCACCTTGATCGAGTCGATCATCGGCGACATCACCGGGAATACGCGTTCCACGCCTTCGCCGTAGGATATCTTGCGAACGGTGAAGCTCTCATTGAGGCCGCCGCCGGAACGGCCGATGCAGACGCCTTCATAGGCCTGCACGCGGGTGCGCTCGCCTTCGACCACCTTGACGTTGACGATCACGGTGTCGCCGGGCGCGAACTCCGGGATCAACTTGGTCGCCGCCAGTTTTTCGAATTGCTCTTTTTCGAGCTGTTGAATGAGGTCCATTGAAATCTCCGTTGGCGGCGCGCCCAGCCAGTCCAGCGCGGGCTGCGCGAACGTCCATCTATCCTGCCATTGCGCGGATTTGGCGCCCGTATAAGGCAAAGGCGGCCGCTTGTCACCCGTCTGTCGTGCTTTTTGGGCTTTTTTGGCGGGTCTTTTGCGACGTCCTGTTGGCCCATAAATCCGGCCGCCGTGCCCGGGTCAGGGCTTCCGCCTCGGCTTTTCGCCAGGCGGCTACCTTGGCGTGGTCACCGGAAATGAGGATTTCCGGGATCGGCCGGCCCTCAAACTCCTGCGGGCGAGTGTATTGCGGGTATTCAAGTAGTCCTTCGGAAAAGCTCTCATCGGCCCCGGAGACCTGTTTTCCCATCACCCCCGGCAACAGCCGCACGCAGGCGTCGATCAGCGCCATGGCGGCGATTTCGCCGCCGGACAGCACATAATCCCCGATCGAGACCTCCTCGAGCTTGCGCGCGGCAATGACCCGCTCGTCGATGCCCTCGAACCGGCCACAGACGATCAGGGGCCCGGAGCCAGCCGCGAGTTCCATCACAAGCGACTGGGTCAATGGCCGACCCCGCGGGCTCATCAAGAGGCGCGGACGGGCTTGGCCGATATCGGCGGCATCGATCGCCGCGGCCAACACGTCGGCACGCAGCACCATACCTGGACCGCCGCCGGCAGGCGTATCGTCAACGCTGCGGTGCCGGTCGGTGGCGGAATCTCGGATATCGCGCGCTTCCAGCGCCCACAGCCCCGAGGCCAGCGCCTTGCCCGCAAGGCTGACGCCGAGTGGCCCCGGAAACATGTCCGGAAACAGCGTGAGGATGGTGGCGCGCCAGGTCATTGAACCCATCACGTAAGCGTCGGAACGTCGTCGTCTTCAATTTCCTTGGGCAGTTCGATCACCACGAACCCATTGGCGAGGTCGACTGTCGGCACCACCGCATTGGTGAACGGCAGCAGCATGCTCGGGCCACGCGGCGGCGCGATCTCGATGATATCGCCGGCGCCGAAATTATGGATCGCGGCCACCCGGCCGAGCGGCTCGTTCGCGGCATTCACAGCGGCGAGCCCGATCAAATCGGCATGGTAATATTCGTCGTCGTCGGTCTCAGGCAGTTTTTCGCGCGCGACGTAGAGTTCAATGCCATTGAGCCGTTCGGCGTCTTCGCGGGTGGCGATGCCTTTCAGCGTCGCGACCAGATGGTCTTTCGCCTCGCGGACGTGCGTCACCTCGAACTGACGCGCGCCGTCTTTGGTCATCAGCGGGCCGTAATGCTTCACGGCCAGCGGGTCTTCGGTAAACGTCCACAGTTTCACCGCGCCGCGCACGCCATGCGCAGCGCCAATCCGGGCGACGCAAATCGGTGCTGCCACCGTCGTGCGCCGCTAACGCTTAGGCCTTCGCGGCGGCTTCAGCCTGCGCCTTGCGCTCTTTGCGCGGCACAGCCTTTTCCGGATTGTTGCGCGCGGCGCGCTTGACGACACCGGCAGCATCCAGGAAACGCGTCACGCGATCGGACGGCTGCGCGCCCTTGGCGAGCCAGGCCTTGACCTTGTCCATGTCGAGCTTCAGCCGCGCCTCATTATCCTTCGGCAGCAGCGGATTGAAGTGGCCGAGACGCTCGATGAAGCGGCCGTCGCGGGGAAAGCGCGAGTCGGCGACGACGACGTGATAGACCGGGCGCTTCTTGGTGCCTGCGCGAGCGAGGCGGATAACGACTGACATGTGATTCTCCTTAAGTGTTCGATTTGATGCGATGGGAGTGAATTGATCGCGATTATTTCTTCTTGCCGGGGAAGCCGCCGAGACCAGGTAAAGTCGGCTTGCCGCTGAGACCGGTAAGTCCCGGCAAATTCGGCAGGCCCTGGCGAAGACCGACCGGAAGATCTTTCGGCAGCGCGGGCATGCCGGGCCCAGTGCCTCCAGGCATCTTCTCCGCCAACGCCTTCATCTGTTCGGGCGACGGCATGCCGCCGCCAAAGCCCATCGCCTGCGCGATGCCGGCCATCGGGCCGCGCTTGCCCGAACCCATGGCCTTCATCATGTCAGCCATGTTCCGGTGCATCTTGAGCAGCTTGTTGACTTCCTCGACCTTGACGCCGGCACCAGCTGCGATGCGCTTCTTGCGGCTGGCTTTGAGGATGTCGGGGCTCTTGCGCTCCTGCCGCGTCATCGAATCGATCACCGCGACCTGGCGCTTGATGATCTTGTCGTCGATGCCGGCATTCGCAATCTGGTTCTTCATCTTGGCGATGCCGGGCATCATGCCCATCAGCCCGCTGATGCCGCCCATATTAGCCATCTGCATCAACTGCTCCCGCATGTCGGCCAGGTCGAACTGGCCCTTGCGCATCTTCTCGGCGACGCGCGCGGCTTTTTCGGCATCGATATTGGCGGCGGCCTTTTCGACCAACGACACCACGTCGCCCATGCCGAGAATGCGGCCGGCGATGCGGCTCGGGTGGAAATCCTCCAGCGCGTCGGTCTTTTCGCCGGTGCCGATCAGCTTGATCGGTTTGCCGGTGACTGCCCGCATAGACAGCGCGGCGCCGCCGCGGCCGTCGCCGTCGACACGCGTCAATACGATACCGGTGAGGCCGACACGTTGGTCGAAGGCGCGCGCGAGGTTGACGGCGTCCTGGCCGGTCAGCGAATCCGCGACCAACAGCACTTCATGCGGATTGGCGGCTGTCTTGATCTCGGCTGCTTCCGACATCATCTCTTCGTCGAGCGTAGTGCGGCCGGCGGTGTCGAGCAGCACCACGTCGTAGCCGCCGAGCTTGGCGGCTTCCAGTGCGCGGCGCGCGATTTGCGCGGGCTTCTGGCCAGCCACGATCGGCAGTGTCGGGATATCGAGATCGCGCCCCAACACGGCCAATTGCTCCATCGCCGCGGGGCGATAGATGTCGAGCGAAGCCATCAGCACCTTGCGCTTGTCGCGCTGGACCATGCGGCGCGCGAGCTTTGCGGTAGTGGTGGTTTTGCCGGAGCCCTGCAGGCCGACCATCATGATCGCGACCGGCGGCACCGCGTTGAGGTCGATGGTCTGACCGTCCGCGCCGAGGGTCGCGACCAGTTCGTCATGGACGATCTTGACCACCATCTGGCCGGGCGTGACCGATTTGACGACGGTGGCGCCGACCGCCTGTTCGCGGACGCGGTCGGTGAAGCTGCGGACCACGTCGAGCGAGACGTCGGCATCGAGCAACGCGCGGCGCACCTCGCGCATCGCGGCGTCGACATCGGCCTCGGACAGCGAACCGCGACCCGTCAGCCGATCGAGTATCCCACCAAGCTTTTCCGACAGATTGTCGAACAATGCCGTTGTCCTGTTTTCCAAACACGATTGCGCCCGAGGGCGCATCGCGCTGTCGGGCGTTGGCCTCCGGTCTCAAGGGCCGGGCGGCGGGTCGAAAAGAACGTCTTTCCGAGAAGTGCCGGCGTTAAACGCCGCCGGCGCTGGAAAGTCAAGGAAAGTTGGCAAGCCCAGATCCGGTTAGCCGCACCTAAGTAATTGATAATACGTGTATTACTGTACAATGGAAATTTCCCGGCCGATCGCGACAAAGTCAGGTTTGCCGCAGTTCCATGGCGGGCCCGCGTACGCCATATATCGGCTCATGCCTTTCATTCCGTCCCTCCCTTCGTGAGCCTGCCCCGTGGCCATCACCCGCCGCAGCGTTCTCGGAATGCTTGCCGCCCTCGCTGCGGCCGTAGGCCTGCCGTCTGTCTGGATGTCCCGCATGAAAACCTATGACGGTCCCGTCTCCGATCATTTCGACGGCCTGCAGTTCTTCGATCCGGACGGCGTGCCGCCGAAATCCCTGGGCGAGGTGCTGCGCTGGCAGTTCGGCAGCGGAAGAGTGCGCGCGAACTGGCCGGACTGGGTGGCGAGCCCACATGCCGACACACCGCCGGCGCGGGTTAACGGCGAGAAGGTACGGCTGTCGTTCGTCGGTCATGCGAGCTGGCTGATCCAGACCGGAGGCCTCAACATCCTGGTGGACCCGGTGTGGTCGATGCGGGCCTCACCCTTGAGCTGGGCCGGGCCGAAACGGCACAACGATCCCGGCATTGCGTTCGATGCGTTGCCCGACATCGATATCGTGCTGGTGTCGCACGGCCATTACGACCATCTCGATCTGGCGACGCTGTCAAAACTCGCGGCAAAATTTTCGCCGCGCGTGATCACGCCGCTCGGCAACGACGTCACCATGCGCGGCGCCGACGCCGCGATCAAAGCCGTAGGGTTCGACTGGAAGGATCGGGTCGAACTCGGCAACGGCATCGCCGTGACGCTGGTGCCGACGCGGCATTGGTCGGCGCGCGGGCTGTTCGACCGCAACAAGGCGCTGTGGGCGAGCTTTGTCCTGGAGACGCCGGCCGGCAAATTCTACATCGTCTGCGATTCCGGCTACGGCGACGGCAAGCATTTCCGGCGGGTCGCCGAAGCGCATGGTCCGCTGCGGCTGGCGATTCTCCCGATCGGCGCCTATGAGCCGCGCTGGTTCATGCGCGACCAGCATATGAACCCGTCGGACGCGGTGAAAGCGCTGGCCGATTGCGGCGCGCAGACAGCGCTGGCGCATCATCACGGCACGTTCCAGCTCACGGACGAGGCGATCGACGCGCCGGTCATCGCGCTGGGCGAGGCGCTGGATGAGGCAAGGATTCCGCGCGAGCGGTTTGCGGCGCTGAAGCCCGGGCAGATCCTGGAGATCTGAATTTTTAGTTTTGACGCGTTTTCTTCACGCGAACCGGTATCCATTTCGCTCGAAAACGCTTCTACTCCAGACCAGCCCTGCGAAAACCTTCCAGATAATGCTCCCGGTCGGAATCGTGCTTGATGGGTACGTGATCGGCGACCCAGGCCAGCGAAATATTGGGCTGCGCGCGGCGAAGCTCCCTGAGCGCGGCGGCCGCGACTTCGGGATCATCAGACATTCCGGCGGCGGCGGTCAGCACGCGGTGCGCGCCGGCGAAATCGCTGCGAAGACGAATTGAAATGCGCGCCAGCCGTATCGCTTCCTCATAATTGCGTCCGAAGAATTGGGCGAGACAGGCCGAGCCATAATAAAGCGCCAGGAACGGATCGCGCGGGCTCAGGCGGATCGCACGGTTGGCCGCCGCAGCGGCTTCTTCCCATCGGCCGCAAAAACCCAATGCCGCGGAATAATAGTTCTGGGCCTGCGAAAAATTCGGATTGAGGCGAAGGGCCAGTTCGAATTCGGCCAGCGAATCGTCGAAGCGCCGCGTGATGAGGTAGAAGGCGCCGAGCGCATAATGCGCCCAGGCGTCTTCGCTGTCGGCGCGAATCGCGGCCAGCGCCGTGCGTTCGGCAATCGGCGCGATGGCTTCCAGTTCCACCCAGCCCATATGGGCGCCGAACGTATAACTGGCGCCGAGCACGCCGAGCGCCTGGCCGTAGTTCGGTTCAATGGCAATCGCTTTCCTGAGCAGATCCTGCGCGATCGCATGATCCTGCCGCGTCACCCGCCAGTAGTATGACAGCGCCTGCATCACGAGATCCCAGGCGTCCATGTTGCTCGGTGGCTTGCGCCGGATGCGAATGTTCTCCGCCGCATACAGCTGCGGTTCGATCGCCGCCACAATGGCCGCGGTGATCTCGTCCTGCACGGCGAACACATCGGCGACATCGCGATCATAGCGTTCCGCCCAAACATGGCTGCCGCTGGCGACATCGTTGAGCTGCGCGGTGATGCGAACGCGCCCACCGCTCTTTCGTACGCTGCCCTCGAGGACATAGCCGACGCCGAGGTCCTCGCCGACCTGCTTCACGTGGACGGCCTTGCCCTTGTACATGAACGAAGAGTTGCGCGCGATGACGAAGAACCAGCGCAACTTCGACAGCGCGGTGATGATGTCCTCGCTGATCCCGTCGGAGAAATACTCCTGCGCCGGATCGCCGCTCATGTTGCTGAACGGAAGCACCGCAATCGCCGGACGGTCGGGCTGCGGCGGCGCCGGTTGCGCGAGCGTGGATGCGTCACTCGACTGCGGCTCAGGTGCAGCCGCTGCGTCGTCGCCCGCTTGCATGCGCAGGTCGCCGACGAAACGCAGGCCCTTGCGCGCGATGGTGCGAATCAGCGCCTGACTGCGGCCGCTATCGCCGATCGCCCTTCGGGCCGCATAGATACGGCTCGTCAATGTCGTGTCCGATACGGCTCGTCCGCCCCAGACCGAAGCGATGAGGTCGTCCTTGCTCACCACGCGGTCGTTGTTCTGCATCAGGTAGATCAGGAGGTCGAGCACCTGCGGTTCGACCTCGATCGATTGATCGCCGCAGCGTAATTCGCGGCGGCCGGCATCAAGGATGTAATCGGAAAAATGGAACAGCACGGCGTGCCTCGGTCGGCGATGTCACCGGTTTTGTGAACCATATCTCACATTCGGGAAAACAGTCAGGAAATCTGGAGCGGAATTCAAGACCGTCTGAAGCGCGAGTTCAAGTCTGTCAAGCGCGCTGCCGCTAAACATGAGGCTGAGGGTGGATTTACAAAAGGATGTTTCAGCATGGCTATCACGTCGATTTTTTCCAAAGGCCTTCTTTCGGAGTTCGGTGACGCCACCGATAACACGATCGTAACAAGCAGAGATGCGGCAGGTAACATTCTCGTCAACGGTGGCGCTGTCCCGATCACGGGCGGTAATGCTACCGTCGCCAACACCACCCTGATCCAGGTGTTCGGCCAGGCCGGCAACGACACGATCACAGTGAACGAAGCCAATGGCGCGCTGCCCGCCGCGAATTTGTTCGGCGGCGACGGCAACGACATCCTCACCGGCGGCTCGGGCAATGACATGCTGTTCGGTCAGGCCGGCAACGACATCCTGCTCGGCAAGGGCGGCAACGACTTCCTGTTCGGCGGCGCCGGCAACGATACGCTCACCGGCGGCGCCGGCGATGACCAGGTGTTCGGCCAGGCCGGCAACGATCGCATGATCTGGAACCCGGGCGACGGCACCGATCTCTTCGAAGGCGGCGACGGCACCGACACCGCGGAAGTCAACGGCGGCAATGGCGCCGAACAGTTCACGCTCACGCCCAACGGCACGCGCGTGCGCTTCGATCGCATCAGCCCCGCTCCGTTTTCTATCGATATCGGCACCACCGAGAACCTCGTGCTCAACATGAACGGCGGCGACGACGTCTTCACCGCCGGCAACGGTCTCGCCAGCCTCATCAAGCTCACCGTGGACGGCGGCGCCGGCAACGACACTATCACCGGCGGTGACGGGGCCGACCGCCTGCTCGGCGGCGACGGCAACGACACCATCACCGGCGGACGCGGCGACGACACCATGCTCGGCGGCGCCGGCGACGACACCTTCGTCTGGAACCCGGGCGACGGCAGCGACGTGGTCGAAGGCCAAGACGGCACCGACACGCTCCAGTTCAACGGCGCGAACATCAACGAGAAGATCGACATCACGGCCAATGGCACCCGCGCGCGGTTCACGCGCGATGTCGCCAATATCACGATGGATCTCAACAGCGTCGAGCATATCAACTTCACGGCCCGCGGCGGCGCCGACAACATCACGGTGGGCGACCTGACCACGACCGGCATCACGCGGGTCGCACTCGATCTCAGTGCGACGCCCGGCACGGGAACCGGCGACGGCTCGATCGACCACGTCACGGTCACCGGCACCGGCGGCAACGACCAGATCCAGGTAACAGCTTCTGGCAGTTCCGTGACGGTCAGCGGATTGGCGGCACAGGTTGCCATCACCGGCACGGAAGCCACCGACGTGCTGACGATCAGCGCCGGTAACGGCAACGACACCATCAATGCGGGTACCATGCCGGCCGGATCCATGAGCCTCGTGATCGATGGCGGTGCGGGCAGCGACACCATCATCGGCAGCCACGGCGACGACACCCTGATCGGCGGCACCGGCAACGACACGGTGACCGGCGGACAAGGTAGCGACTTCGCCGACCTCGGCGATGGCAACGATACCTTCGTCTGGAATCCCGGTGACGGCAGTGACGTTGTGGAAGGCGGAGCCGGCACCGATACGTTGGTGTTCAACGGCGCCAACATTGGCGAGCGCATCGATATCTCGGCCAATGGCGGCCGGGCGCGGCTGTCCCGCGACATCGGCGGCGTTGTCATGGATCTCAACAGCGTCGAGCACATCCAGCTCAACATCCTGGGCGGCGCCGACACCATCACGGTCAACGATCTGACCGGCACCGGTGTCACGCAGGTGGCGATCGATCTCGGCGCTACGCCGGGGGCCGCCGGCGGTGACGGTGTTGCGGACACCGTGATCGTCAACGGCACCCTCGGCAACGACGCTATCAGTGTCGTTAAGAGTGGCACCTCGCTGATGGTCAATGGCCTCGCCGAGCAGGTAACGATCGCGAACGCCGAGGCAGGCGACACGCTCGCGATCAACGGTCTCGCCGGCAACGACACTATCGACGCCTCGTCAATCACGGCCGGCCAGGTCAAGTTCATGCTCAACGGCGGCGACGGCGACGACGTCATCAAGGGTAGCCAGGGCGACGACCTCGTCAATGGCGGTCGCGGCAACGACACGGCCTTCCTCGGGACCGGCAACGACACCTTCGTCTGGAACCCCGGCGATGGCAGCGACATCGTCGAGGGTCAGGCCGGCACCGACACGATGTTGTTCAATGGCGCGAACATCAACGAGAAGATCGATATCTCGGCCAACGGCAGCCGCGTGCGGTTCACGCGCGACGTCGCCGCCATCACCATGGATCTCAACGGTGTTGAGAACATCCAGTTCAACGCGCTCGGTGGCGCCGACACCATCACGGTCAACGATCTGACCGGGACTGGCGTGAGCCAGGTCAATCTCGACCTGGGCGGCAATGACGGTGCGCCGGATACCGTGATCCTCAATGCGACCAATGGCAACGACGTGATCTCCGTCTCCAGCGACAACGGCGTTGTCACCGTGACGGGTCTCGGCGAGACCGTGACGATCAAGAATTTCGATCCGAACGATCGCATCGTGATCAACGGCCTCGGCGGTGACGACGTCATCGAGGCGACCAGACTGGGGGCGGGCATCCTGCTCACCGCCAATGGCGGCGCCGGCGATGATATCCTGCTCGGCGGTGCCGGCGTTCACACCCTGAACGGCGATGCAGGCGATGACATTCTGATCGGCGGCTCCGCGCAGAACGTGCTCGACGGCGGACCCGGCAACAACGTCGTCATCCCCGGCAGTGGCGCACCTGCACCGGTCACCACGCCCGATCCGGTTGTGCCGGGCCCGGCGGCAACGCCGGATCCGGTCACCCCTGGTCCGGTTGCCGGCCCAGGTCCGGTCACGACGCCTGACCCGGTTGCGCCGCTTCCGCCGGTTGCCAGCCCGCCGGCCTTGCCGAGCATGAACGCGGCCTTGCTCGGTCAGTTCATGGCGTCGAGCTTCGTCTCGGACGGCGAAGGTCACGGCGCGATGCCGTTGGCTGATCCGCAAGTGAACCAGCCGCCGCTGCTGACGATGCCGCAGCACGCGTGAACCTAAGCGTCACCCTGGAGAATGCAGATGAGCACGGCGACCGACAGCAACGACACCTCCTCGGGACTCGAGGCCCTCGTGACGTTACTGCATTTCCAGGGTGTCGCGGCGGATCGCGAGCAGATCCGCCACCGGTTAGGGACAAACAAGATCGGCGCATCGGAGATTCTCCGATGCGCCAGGGACTTCGGATTGAAGGCACGGGCCTGCAGCACCAAATGGTCGCGTCTTGCCAAAATGCCCTTGCCGGCGATCGCCAGCCTGCGGGACGGCCGGTTCATGGTGATCGCCAAGGCCAGTAACGATGAAGTGCTGGTGCAGTCGCCGCAGGATTGCCGTGCCGCGCTGCTGTCGCGCGCGGAACTGCTTGATATCTGGGATGGCGGATTGATCCTGATGACGCGCCGGGCCGGGTTGTCCGACATCGGCCGCCGCTTCGACATCAGCTGGTTTCTGGGTGCGATCCACAAATACCGGCGCCTGCTCGGCGAGGTGCTGCTGGCGTCGTTCTTCCTGCAATTGTTCGCGCTGGTCTCGCCGCTGTTCTTCCAGGTCGTCATCGACAAGGTGCTGGTGCATCGCTCGCTGAACACGCTCGATGTACTGGTCATCGGCCTCGTCGCGATCTCGATGTTCGAGACAGTTCTGGGCATCCTGCGCACCTATCTGTTCTCGCACACCACCAACCGCATCGACGTCGAACTCGGGGCGCGGCTGTTCAACCATTTGCTGGCGCTGCCGATGGCCTATTTTCAGGCGCGGCGTGTCGGCGATTCGGTGGCACGGGTACGCGAACTGGAGAACATCCGCAATTTTCTCACCAGTTCGGCGCTCACGCTCGCCATCGACCTGCTCTTCACCTTCGTATTTCTGGCGGTGATGTTCGCCTATTCACCGCTCCTGACCTGGATCGTGCTCGGCTCGTTCCCGTTCTACATCGCGATCTCGGGGGTCATGACACCGTTGTTCCGGCGACGCCTCGATGAAAAATTCCGGCGGGGCGCCGAGAACCAGGCGTTCCTGGTCGAGAGCGTCACCGGGATCGAGACGCTCAAGGCGATGGCGGTCGAGCCGCAAATGCAGCGCCGCTGGGAGGAGCAGCTCGCCGGCTATGTCGGCGCCAGCTTCCGCGTCCTGAGCCTCGGCAACACCACGAGCCAGATGGTGCAGTTCGTCAGCAAGGTGGTCACCGCAGCTACCCTGTATTTCGGCGCGCGGCTGGTGATCGACGGCGGCCTGTCGGTCGGCGAGCTCGTCGCCTTCAATATCCTCGCCGGCCGGGTCAGTGCGCCCGTCCTGCGGCTTGCGCAGATCTGGCAGGACTTTCACCAGGCCCGGCTGTCGGTGCAGCGGTTAGGCGACATCCTCAATACCACCGCTGAACCGACCTACGCGCCGGCGCGGGCGCGCCTTCCGTCGATCCGCGGCAATATCAGTTTCGACCACGTCACGTTCCGCTATCGCCTCAACGGGCGGGAAGTGCTGCACGACGTCAGCTTCGACGTGCCGGCCGGGCAGATGGTCGGCATTGTCGGGCCTTCGGGGTCGGGCAAGAGCACCTTCGCCAAGCTGGTGCAGCGTCTCTATGTGCCGGAAAGCGGACGGGTCATGATCGACGGCATGGATCTCGCGATGGCCGATCCCGCGTGGTTACGCCGCCAGATCGGTGTAGTCTTGCAGGAAAACGTGCTGTTCAATCGCTCGGTGCGCGAAAATATCGCGCTGGCCGATCCGGCTATGCCGATGGAGCGGGTGATCGCGGCGGCAAAGCTCGCGGGCGCACACGATTTCATCCTCGAACTGGACGAAGGCTACGACACGATTGTCGGCGAGCGGGGCTCGACGCTTTCCGGCGGCCAGCGCCAGCGCATCGCGATTGCCCGCGCCCTGATCTCGGATCCGCGCATCCTGATCTTCGACGAGGCAACCAGTGCGCTGGACTATGAAAGCGAGCGCATCATCCAGCAGAACATGAAGGAGATCGCCAGGGGACGCACGGTCCTGATCATCGCGCACCGGCTCTCCACCGTGCGAGCCGCGGACCGGATCGTCACGCTCGATCACGGCCGCCTGGTGGAGGACGGTACCCACGACGCGCTGATCAAGACCGGCGGGCGTTACGCGGCGTTGCACCGGTTGCAGGGAGGAATCTATGAAGTCGGCTAGCGGCGCGCTTCCCATCAAGCGGACCGAAATCGTCGTTCCGTTCCGGCGCATCCGGGACAGGCGCGAAGAGCTCGCCTTCCTGCCGGCGGCGCTCGAGATCGTGGAGACGCCGCCATCGCCGACCGGGCGGGCGATCCTAGCGACGATCGTCGTGCTGTTCTGCGCGGCGTTGCTCTGGTCCTGGTGGGGCACGATCGACATCGTGGCTTCGGCCACGGGGAAGATCGTGCCAAGCGGGCGCACCAAGATCATCCAGCCGTTCGAGACCGGTGTTGTGCGCGCCATCCGGGTGCAGGACGGGCAGGCGGTTAAAGCCGGCGACGTGCTCGTCGAGCTTGATCCGACCGTGAACGCCGCCGAGCGCGACCACCTCCGCAACGACCTCTTCGCCGAGCAGCTCAACGTCGCGCGGCTGCGCGCGGCACTTGCGGCAGGCGATGATCATGCCGCCGATTTCACGCCGCCCGCCGGCGCCGATCCGATCCTGGTCAGCACCCAGCGCCAGCTGTTGCTCAACCAGATCACCGAGCACCGCGCCAAGGTCGCTGCGCTCGCGCGTCAGCAGGCGCAGAAGGAAGCCGAACAGGCCACCACCGGGGCCACCATCCACAAGCTCGAGGCGATGATTCCGGTCGTCCAGCAGCGCGTCGATATCCGAAAGACGCTGATGGAAAGGGAGCTGAGCTCGAAGATCACCTATTTCGAGATCTTGCAGTTGCTGGTCGAGCAGCAGGAGGAGCTCCGCGTCCAGAACAGTCATCTGCACGAAGCGGAAGCGGCCGTAGCTGCGATCCGCGAGACGCGCGGCCAGGCCGTCGCCGAATTCATGCGCTCGCTGTCGGACGAACTCACAAAAGCCGAGCAGAAGGTCAGCGGGCTGATGCAGGATCTGATCAAGGCCGAGCGCAAGACCACGCTGCAGCGATTGGCCGCTCCCGTCGACGGTGTGGTGCAGCAGCTTGCGATCCACACGGTTGGCGGCGTCGTCACGCCGGCGCAGGCCCTGATGGTGGTCGTCCCAAGCGATAGCCGGCTGGAAATCGAGGCCATGGTCTCGAACCGCGACATCGGCTTCGTCCACGCCGGACAGCAAGCCGAGATCAAGATCGATACCTTCAATTTCACCCGCTACGGCCTGCTGCACGGAGAGGTGCTCAACGTTTCGCAGGACGCCATCATCCGCGACCAGCCGCAGGACCGCTTCGGTGACCGCCGTATGGGCGCGCAGAACGACAGCAGTGAGCCGAAAGGCCAGGAGTTGAACTACAGCGCGCGGATTTCGCTCGACCGCACCAAAATGCAGGTCGACGACCGGATGGTCGACCTGTCACCGGGCATGGCGGTGACGGTGGAGGTCAAGACGGGGTCACGCACGATCCTGAGCTATCTGCTCTCGCCACTGCTGCGCTATCAACAGGAGGTTCTGCACGAGCGATGAGGCGCGCGAAGACTATTTTTGATTATTCCTTGGGCTTGATCGCCCAGGACACGTTTACCGTCACTGACAGCGTCTCTTCGCCCTGCGCCACGGGCGCCGCGGTAGCCGCCATGCCGCCGGCGACCTTTCCACGGAAAACCGGGGTGGGCGAACCTTCCTCGGAAATGCTGAGCGGCTCGCCCAGCGTGACACCGGCGGCCTTGGCATAGATCTGGGCCTTGCGGCGCGCGTCGGCGATCGCCTGCTCGCGGGCCTCATCGAGCAGTTTGGAAGCCTGCGAGACCATGAAATTGATGCCGCCGATATCGTTGGCGCCCGCACCGACCAACACATCGATCATGCTGGCGACCTTGGTAACGTCGCGCACGCGGATCGTCACGCGGTTGGTGGCGCGGTAGCCGACGATCGGCGACGACGACCCGGAACGGTTCGGTGCGTATTGCGGCTGCAGCGACAGCCGCGAGGTCTGGTAATCCTTCTCGTCGATGCCGGCGCCCTTCAGCGCCAGCAGTACCCTGCCCATCGCGGCATTGTTGGCATCGGAGGCTTCGCGCGCGGTCTTGGCATCCGTCGCCACGCCGCCATCGACCTGCGCCTGATCCGGCGGCACCGACACCGTCGCTTCGCCGGTCACGGAGATCGCGGCCGGTGGAGCCGTCTGCGCCAGTACGGGTGCGGCCAGCAGAGCGGCGCTGGCGATGCCAAGCGCGAACGAAAGCTTCATGCGTCTCATTTCAGCGGTACATAGACGTTGATCACCAGCTTGTCCTCCGCGGTCTTCAGGGGATCGGTGATGTATTCCTCGATGAAAGTGTCCTTGGCCTCGAGCTTCTTGTCGTCGAGGTGATTGGTGATCGCCTCATAGGTGTTGTCCATATTGTCGTAGGAGCCGCGATGGACGAACTTCAGGGCGTTGCCGTCGGGCGATTTGCCGATGCTCATGTCCTTGGTCAGGTTCTTCGGCTCCTGTTCGACCGGAATTTCGGCGAGGAAAGTGAAGCCGGTATCGTCGGTCGAGGTGTAGACGATCATGGAATTGCCTGTGGACTTGATGCCCTGCTTATCAAGCAGCGCGGTCAGCGCCTTGAACGAGTTGATCAGGGTGTCGAATGCCGCATCCCAATTGGCGGTGCCTTTCATGACCACCACCTTCTTGGGCTCCAGCGTGAACGGCTCACCAAAGGGATCGGCGGTCTGAACGGTCGCCGCGGGCGGCGGTGAGGGCGAAGCCGACGGGCTGGCGACCGGCGTGGGGGAGGTTCCCGGCGCCGGCGTCGCCGAGGCGGCAGGGGCGGGCGACGCCGCCGGTGCCGGGCTGGCGGAGGCGGCCGGCGAAGGTGTTGCCGCCGGGGCAGGGGTAGCAGAAGCGGCGGGGGTCGGCGCTGCGGACGGGCTTGCCGACGGCGAGGCCGAAGGTGCCGGCGATTGCGCCAGCGCGGCGCCGCCTGAGGCGAAAACCACCATCGGGATCAGCGCGACCATGGCCGAGCGGAAAGTGCTGATACGGTTCATTTTAGGTGTTCTCCATCCATCCCAAGCGGTCGCGGCATGTCCCGGTTCATGCCGCCGAAGCGCCGCTATCCCTAACACGCAAGGTCGGCTTTCGTCCCATGACAGATGCGTCATGCACCCCTGCAGACTGGTCAATCCGTCATCATTCGCCATATAAGACAGGCAGAAATTGGGAAATTCCATGAGCGCGCTCGCCAATCACGCATTCGCCAAGATGAACGGTATCGGCAACGAAATCGTCGTGGTCGATCTGCGCGACAGGCCTGCCGTGGTGACGGCGGAGGAAGCGCGTGCCGTGGCCTCGCCGCAAGGCGTGCCCTACGACCAGCTGATGGTGCTTCAGCCGCCGCGGCTGAAGAGCACCGAGGCCTTCATCCGCATCTACAACAGCGACGGCTCGGACGCCGGCGCCTGCGGCAACGGCATGCGCTGCGTAGTGCGGCGGCTGTTTGAGAAGACCGGCCAGACGGCTGTGACCTTCGAGACCCGTGCCGGCCTGCTGAATTGTTGGCAGGGGCCGTCGCCCGATCTCTACACCGTCGACATGGGCGCGCCAAAATTCGGCTGGCAGGAAATTCCGCTGGCCGAAGAATTCCGCGACACGCGCTACATCGAATTGCAGGTCGGGCCGATCGATGCGCCGGTGTTGCATTCGCCCTCGACCGTCAACATGGGCAATCCGCACGCGATCTTCTGGGTCGACGACGTCAACGCCCATGATCTCGTGCGCTTCGGACCGCTGTTGGAGAATCATCCGATCTTCCCCGATCGCGCCAACATCACGCTCGCCCATATCGTCGATCGCGATCACATCACGATGCGCACCTGGGAGCGCGGCGCCGGCCTGACCAGGGCCTGCGGCTCGGCCGCCTGCGCGACCGCGGTTGCGGCGGCGCGGTTGAAGCGCACCAATCGCATTGTCGAAATGTCGCTGCCCGGTGGCAAGCTGTCGATCGAATGGCGCGAGCGCGACGACCATGTGCTGATGACGGGCACCGCTGATTTCGAATATGAAGGCCGCTTCGATCCGGCGCTGTTCGCCAACGTCGCTTAAAAAGATGAGCGTTGACGTCCTCACCTTTGGCTGCCGCCTCAACGCCTTTGAAGCCGAGGTGATCCGGCGCGAGGCGGAGCGCGCGGGCCTTTCCGACACTGTCGTCATCAACAGCTGCGCGGTCACCAACGAGGCCGTGGCGCAAGCGCGGCAATCGATCCGTCGGCTGAAACGGGAGCGCCCCGATGCGCGCATCGTCGTCACCGGCTGTGCGGCGCAGACGCAGCCTGAAATGTTTGCCGGCATGACGGAAGTCGACCGCGTCGTCGGTAATGACGAGAAGATGCGGAGCGAGGCCTGGCGCAACGCGCGCGCGTCGTTCGATTCCGGGTTTGGTGTCGGCGCCAGCGAGAAGATCGCGGTCGCCGACATCATGGCGGTCACCGAAATGGCGCCACATCTGCTGGAAGGTTTTCAGAACGGCTTGCCGCGGGTGTTCGTGCAGGTGCAGAACGGGTGCGACCACCGCTGCACCTTCTGCATCATCCCCTATGGCCGCGGCAATTCGCGCTCGGTGCCGATGGGCGCCGTGGTCGCGCAGGTCCGCGCGCTGGTCGAGCGCGGCCACGCCGAGATCGTGCTGACCGGCGTGGATCTGACGGGCTATGGCGCCGATCTGCCGGGCGCGCCAAAACTTGGGCAGCTGACAAAGCAGATCCTGCGGCATGTGCCGGAACTGAAACGCCTGCGGATTTCATCGATCGATTCCATCGAGGCAGACCGCGATCTGCTCGATGTCATCGCCCATGATGAACGCCTGATGCCGCATCTGCATCTGTCATTGCAGTCCGGCGACGACCTCATTCTGAAGCGGATGAAGCGCCGGCATTCGCGCCGCGATGCCATCGAATTCTGCGCCGAGGTGCGGCGGCTGCGGCCGGATACCGCGCTCGGCGCCGATATCATCGCGGGCTTTCCGACCGAAACCGAAGAGATGTTCTCGCGCTCGCAGGATCTGGTTGGGGAATGCGACCTCACCTTCTTGCATGTGTTTCCCTATTCAAAGCGTCCGGGCACGCCGGCCTCGCGGATGCCGCAGGTCGCAGGCGAAGCGATCAAGGAACGCGCGAAGCGGTTGCGCGAGACAGGCGAGGCGGCGTTGCGGAAGCGGCTGGCATCGGAGATCGGTGCGACGCGGCAGGTGCTGATCGAGAGCTGCAGGCAGGGACGGACGGAGCATTTCCTTCCGGTGGCGATATCAGGCGAAACGCCGGGCGTGGTACGAGCACTGACCATCGCCGGACATGATGGTGCGCGGCTGACAGGAAGTTAGCCAAGCATGGCCTTCGCGGTAAGCCTACTTTTCAGTTCTGAAATAGCTGATGCCATTTCGGCGCGCTGGATACGGCTTGCGGATGCAGGCCTATCGAGGTCGATGCTTGATCTCAATTATCCGCCGCATGTGACGTTGGCTGTTTATGATGCGTTAGCCGTGGACGCGGCAGTAGCTTCGCTTGATGGAGCCTTCGACAACGTTGGTCAGATACCCGTCACCTTGACTGATTTGTCGACTTTCGGAGCTGGCAGTGGCGTCTGTTACGCGGCGCCGGCCCCACTATCGAACTGGAAGCTGGACGCCCCATTGCACCTTTGCTACGGGCATGTCCGATGCTGAGATGGGCCGCGCGAGAGATCTTATTGCTCCGGATTGGCGGTCCCTGCCGGGCATGCTTGAGACAGCCAGCCTGGTCGAGTTCGCGCCCATCGTCGGCATCAAGCGCTGGACTCTGCCTGCTACTCCCCATTCCACCCGCACGCCCTGAGCCGCTCGCGCATATGCTCCGGTGCGGGCGCGATCACGCGGACCGGTTCCTTGTTCTTCGAAATCGGAATCACGATCTCGCGGGAATGCAGATGCAGCCGCGGCTCGCCGAAGCGGGGGCCGTTGCCGTAGATATTGTCGCCGACGATCGGCCAGCCCGCGGCCGAGGTGTGCACGCGCAACTGGTGGGTGCGGCCGGTGACCGGTTCCAGGTCGAGCCAGGCGAGGCCACTGCCGCGGCCGTGGACCTTCCAGTTTGTGACGGCTTGTTGACCGTCCGGATCCGGCTTCTGCCACCAACCGCGCTCGACGTTCAGCCGCCCGATCGGCATGTCGATCATGCCTTCATCTTCGGCAGGTCCGCCTTCCACGACGGTCCAATAAGTTTTCCCGATTTTGCCATGCTTGAACAATAGGCCGAGCGAGGCGGTGGCCTTGCGATGACGCCCCAGCACGAGGCAGCCGGAGGTGTCCTTGTCGAGCCGGTGGGCCAGCACCGGCGGCCGCGGTAGGCCGAATTGCAAGTGGTCGAAGGAGGTTTCCAGATTGGCGCCGCCCTTGGGGCCGCGATGTACCGGCAGGCCGCAGGGCTTGTCGATGACCAGCATCAGGCCGTCACGGTGAAGCACGCGGGCCTGGATTTCTTCGGCCGTCAAATCGGGAACATCGATCGGTTTGTTGTGGCTTTCGTTCATGGCGCGAAACCGCTAACACACGTCCAACATGAGCGATACCACTCCCGGAACCCCCAAACTGAGTTGGTGGCGGCGGCTTTCGAGCGGCCTGAAGCGAACCTCGAGTTCGCTCGGGTCAGCCGTTACCGACCTCGTTACCAAGCGCAAGCTCGACCGTGTCATGCTCGACGATATCGAGGATGTGCTGCTGCGTGCCGATCTCGGCACGGAAGTGGCGGTGCGCATCGCGGACGCCGTCGGCGCCGGCCGCTACGACAAGGCGATCTCGGCTGATGACGTCAAAGCGGTGGTTGCGACCGAGGTCGAGAAGGTGCTGACCCCGGTGGCGAAGCCGCTCGAGATCGATGCAACACAAAAGCCGTTCGTCATCCTCGTGGTCGGCGTCAACGGTTCCGGCAAGACCACCACCATCGGCAAGCTGGCGGCGAAATTCAGCGCCGAGGGCCGCAAGGTGATGATGGCAGCGGGAGACACGTTCCGAGCGGCCGCGATCGAGCAATTGAAAGTCTGGGGCGAGCGGACCAAATCGCCTGTCATCGCCGGCGCGCAAGGTTCGGATTCGGCAAGCCTCGCCTTCAGCGCGCTGACCGCTGCCAAGGAACAGAAGATCGACGTGCTGCTGGTCGACACCGCCGGGCGATTGCAGAACAAGGCCGAGCTGATGAACGAGCTCGAAAAGGTCGTTCGCGTCATCAAGAAGGTCGATGCCACGGCGCCGCATGCGGTGCTCTTGGTGCTCGATGCCACGGTGGGACAAAATGCGCTGTCGCAGGTCGAGGCGTTTCATCGTACCGCTGGCGTTACCGGCCTCGTCATGACCAAGCTCGACGGCACCGCGCGTGGCGGCATCCTGGTGGCGCTGGCGGAGAAGTTCAAGCTGCCGGTGCACTTCATCGGCGTCGGCGAAGGCGTCGACGATCTGGCGCCATTCACCGCGCGGGATTTCGCGCAGGCGATTGCAGGAATAGAGGCATGACCCCGAAAAGTGGGAGCCGGTTTCCGGACAAGGTCATGCCTCAAATCAAGAGCGTGAACTAATGGACAAGACCCAGCCGCATCCGCTGTTCAAGCTCGCGACCGAACTCGGGCCGCTGATCGTGTTCTTTATCGCCAACGCGAAATACCATCTGTTCGTCGCGACCGGCGCCTTCATGGTGGCGATCATCGCCGCGATGATCGCGTCCTATGTGGTGACGCGGCATGTACCGATCATGGCGATCGTCACCGGCGTCATCGTGATCGTGTTCGGCACGTTGACGCTGGTGCTGCATGACGAGACCTTCATCAAGGTGAAGCCGACCATCATCTATGGCCTGTTCGCCGCGATCCTCGGCGGCGGTCTTTTGTTCGGCCGCTCCTTCATCGCCATCATGTTCGACCAGATGTTCAACCTGACGCCGCATGGCTGGCGCATCCTCACCATGCGCTGGGCGCTGTTTTTCCTAGCGATGGCGATCCTGAACGAGTTCATCTGGCGTACCCAGTCGACCGATTTCTGGGTCGGCTTCAAGGCGTTCGGCGTGATTCCGCTAACGATGATCTTTGCGATCGCCCAGATGCCGCTGACCAAGCGCTACCATCTGGAGCCAGCCTCGCTGGAGGCCAGCGAGGCGGACGCGGGCGATGTGTCGAAGGGGTAGCTCTACTCCCTCGCTCCGCTCTTCGCGGGGAGAGGGAGAAGTAAGAGAGAAGAGCTCAGCTCTTCTGCTTGGCGATCACCTTGTCCTTGATCTTGTCGTAGGTTGCTTGCGGGACGATGTTCTTCTGCACCAGCTCGTCCTTGCCCTTGTAGGGGCGGCCCTTGATGATCGCGGCCGAATAGGCCTTGCCGATGCCGGGCAGCGCGTCGAGCTGTTCGGCGGTGGCGGAATTGATGTCGAGCAGCTCGGCCTTCGGGGCCGGCGCCATCTTCGACTCGGTAGCCGCCTTCGGCGCGGGCGCCATCTTGCTGTCGGATTTGGCCGCGGGTTGCGTGGTCTGGGCCATCAATGGCGTCGCCGTCAGCAGGCCGACCGTGAGTGCAGTTGCGAGAAGAGAAGCGAGCGTGAAATGACGCATAGAAGTATCCCTCCCAGGACGGGTTTAAGTAACGCATCAAGCTAGCTTCGAATTCGTGGCGGCGCCATGGCCGCGAAATGAACGGCAGATAAAAGGCCGAAAATTATTTCAACGCCTTCTCAATCTCGGCCTTGAGCACGCTGTCGAAATTGGCCGGTGTCACCGGCCCGACCATCTTGTAGAGAATGGTGCCTTCGCGGCCGACCACGAAGGTCTCGGGTACGCCATAGACGCCCCATTCGATCGAGCCGCGGCCGTTGCCATCGACGCCGACCATGCCGAACGGATTGCCGTAGCGGCCGAGGAAGCGGCGGGCATTATCGGGCGAGTCCTTGTAGTTGATGCCGACGATCTGCAGCCGCTTGTCCTTGGCCAATTCGGTCAGTAGTGGCGCCTCGTCGTGGCATGGCACGCACCAGGACGCCCAGACATTGACGACGCTGACGTTGCCCTTGAAGGCGGCCGGATCGAGCCCGGGTATCGCCGCGCCATTGCTGACAAGACCTTCCAGCGCCGGCAGCGCGGTTTGCGGCGCCGGGCGGCCGATCAAGGCGGACGGAATTTTCGAGGGATCGCCGCCGTGCAGCCGCAGCAGGAACAGCCCGGCCAGTGCGATGAAGCCGATCAGCGGCAGCGTCACCAGCCAGCGGCGGCTTTGCTGTGGTGCTCCGGATGTTGCAGGCTCGCCCATCAGATATCCGTTGCCGTGCGGCCGGAACGCCGGACAACGCCGCCGGCCTCGAGCTCGCGTAATCGCTCCTTCTGGCGGCGATAATCGAGGGCGATCCAGGCAATCAGGATCAACACCATGGCCGTCACAAGTGCGTACGACGTCACGATGAAGGAGGCGTAGGGACCGAGCGCCATCGCGTCACGCGGCCTGCTGGCTGGCTTGCATCATCTGCAAGCTGCGGACGCGGCGGCGCAGGATCTCGTTGCGCATCGCCGCCAGATGCAGCGTGATGAATAGCAACGAAAATCCCACCGCCATTATCAGCAACGGAATCAGGAAAGCGCGGTCAAGCGAAGAGCCGCCCATCCGCATCACCGAAGCCGGCTGATGCAGCGTGTTCCACCAGTCGACCGAGAATTTGATGATAGGCAGATTGATCGCGCCAACCAAAGTGAGAATCGCCGCCGCCCGCGCTGCGCGTGAGGGATCGTCCACCGCGCGCCACAGCGCGATCAGGCCGAGATACATCAGGAACAGGATCAGCACCGAGGTGAGCCGCGCGTCCCATTCCCAATAGGTGCCCCACATCGGCCGCCCCCACAGCGAGCCCGTGACCAGCGCAAGAAAGGTAAATGCAGCGCCGATCGGCGCGGCGGCTTTTGCCGCGACGTCGGCAAGCGGATGCCGCCACACCAGCGTGCCCAGCGCCGCCAGGCTCATGACGCCCCACACGAACATCGATAGCCACGCATTCGGGACGTGGATGAACATGATCTTGACGGTGGCGCCCTGCTGGTAATCGTCTGGTGCCATCGCCGACTGATAGAGGCCGATCACGAGCAGGATTGCGGTCGCACCCGCCAGCCACGGCAGCACGCGCGTCGTCACCGACAGGAATTTGGTGGGGTTGGCGAGGTCGATCAGCGTCATGGCACCGTGATAGTCGTCAGCGGCGGGGCAGGCAATGCGGCTTGTTTGGTTTCACCTCGGCTCCGCGAGAGTTGATCGGCGTCAATTATTGTCAATCCAGCCCGTGCCGCAGGCTGGCGGCTGCGGCAAACGGTCCGATCACGAAACTGACCAGCGAGAGCGCGCACAGAATTGAAAACGGCGTTCCAAACGCCAGCGGCCCTGATATCGCGGCCTGCGAGGCCGCGACGCCAAAGATCAGCACCGGGATCGAGAGCGGCAGCACCAGCACCGCCAGCAACAGCCCGCCGCGATGCAGCGTCACTGCCAGCGCCGCGCCGATCATGCCGGTAAAAGTCAGCGCCGGCGTGCCCGCCAGCAGCGTCAGCGCCACGGCGGAGGTGGCCGCGGCATCGAGATTGAGCAACAGCCCGAGTGCGGGTGTCGCCACAATCAGCGGCAGTCCCGCGGCGAGCCAGTGCGCCAGCGCTTTGGCGGCGCAGGCCAGTTCCAACGGCGTCCGGCCCATCACGATCAGGTCGAGCGAGCCGTCCTCGTGGTCGGCCATGAACAGGCGGTCGAGCGTGAGCAGGCTCGCCAAAAGCGCACCGAGCCAAAGGATCGCAGGTCCGAGCCGGGTCAGCAACGCCAGATCGGGCCCGACCGCGAACGGCATCAGCACCGTAACGGTCAGGAAAAACAGCACGCCGATCAGCGCACCGCCGCCGACCCGCAGCGCGATCCGGATGTCGCGTCGAATCAGCGCGGCGAGAGCGCTCATGCCGTGCCCCCCATCTGCAGTTCTCTCGTTTCAACCCCGAGCTGGGAGTGGGTGGCGGCGATGATGATGCCGCCGCCGGCGAGATGGTCGCGCATCAGGCCTGCAAACAAATCCTGCCCGGCGGTATCGAGCGCCGAGGACGGTTCGTCCAATAGCCAGACCGGCCGGCGCACCGCGAGCAGCCGGCCGATCGACAACCGCCGTCGTTGGCCGGCCGACAGATACGCCGCCGGCAAATGGGTGGCATGGGCGAGCCCCACCTTGGCCAGGCTTTCGCTGCTGTCGCTAACATCGCCGCCGAGAAAATCCCGCCAGAACGACAGGTTTTCCAGTACGCTGAGCGCGGGCTTCAGCGCGTCGCGATGGCCGAGATAATGGGCCTGTTCGGGTAGCGTCAGTTCCGCTGCGCCGCCTTCAAGGCTGATCGATCCACCTGCCGGCACGAGGAGGCCCGCGATCAGCCGCAACAGCGAGGTTTTGCCGGATCCGTTGGGGCCGATAACGGCGAGCGCCTGGCCCGAGGCGGCCTCGAAGTCGAGGCCGGAAAATACCTCGCGGCCGCCCCGCACACATCTGATTTGGCGTCCTGAGAGCCGCATCTTGCCTCGTTGCGGCCCTTCAGAAAACCTTGGGGTACCGCATCAGAATTTTTGGGTCGTGCAATGCTGCAGCACGATTGTCGGTGTGGCGGCGCTTCTAGAAAGATTCTATAAGCCCGAAAGTTGATGCAGCACACAATCGGCGGCCGCAAGCCGGTAGGTCAGCCTCGCTGACGGTGTTTAAATACCCTTTGCCGGGTATAACTGAGAATTGGGATTTCCTCACATGACCTCGCTCGACAGCTTTAAGTGCCGCAAGACCCTCAAGGTCGGTGGCAAGACCTACGTTTATTACAGCTTGCCTGCCGCCGAGAAGAACGGTCTGAAGGGAATTTCCAAACTTCCCTATTCGATGAAGGTTCTGCTGGAAAACCTGCTGCGCAACGAGGACGACCGCACGGTCAAGAAGGATGACATCGTGGCGGTGTCGAAATGGCTGAGGAAGCGCAAGCTCGAACACGAAGTCGCGTTCCGCCCGGCGCGCGTCCTGATGCAGGATTTCACAGGCGTGCCGGCGGTGGTCGATCTCGCCGCTATGCGCAACGCCATGCAGGCGCTCGGCGGCGATGCCGAGAAGATCAATCCGCTGGTGCCGGTGGATCTCGTCATCGACCACTCCGTGATCGTGAACTTCTTCGGCGACAACAAGGCGTTCGGCAAGAACGTGGTCGAGGAGTACAAGCAGAACCAGGAACGCTATGAGTTCCTGAAGTGGGGCCAGAAGGCGTTTTCCAATTTCTCCGTGGTGCCGCCCGGCACCGGCATCTGCCATCAGGTCAATCTCGAATATCTCGCGCAGACGGTGTGGACCAGGAAGGAGAAGATGACGGTCGGCAAGAAGACCGGCACCTTCGAACTCGCCTATCCGGATTCGCTCGTCGGCACCGATTCGCACACCACAATGGTCAACGGCCTTGCGGTGCTGGGCTGGGGCGTCGGCGGCATCGAGGCGGAAGCCTGCATGCTGGGCCAGCCGCTGTCGATGCTGTTGCCGGAAGTGATCGGCTTCAAGCTCAAGGGTCAATTGAAGGAAGGCGTCACCGCGACCGATTTGGTGTTGACCGTGACGCAGATGCTGCGCAAGCAGGGCGTGGTCGGAAAGTTCGTAGAATTCTACGGCCCCGGCCTCGACAATCTCTCGGTCGCGGACAAGGCGACCATCGGCAACATGGCGCCGGAATATGGCGCGACCTGCGGCTTCTTCCCGGTCGACGCCGCGACCATCGACTATCTCAAGACCTCTGGCCGCAAGGCTGACCGCGTCGCGCTGGTTTCGGCCTACGCCAAGGCCCAGGGCCTGTTCCGCACCGCCAAGTCCACCGATCCGGTGTTCACGGAAACGCTGACGCTCGATCTTGCCGACGTGGTGCCCTCGATGGCCGGACCGAAGCGCCCCGAAGGGCGCGTCGCGTTGCCAGCGGTCGCCACCGGCTTCTCCACGGCGATGACCAGCGAATACAAGAAGGCGGCGGATGCTTCGCATCGCTACGCCGTCGAGGCTCGCAATTTCGATCTCGGCCATGGCGACGTCGTGATCGCGGCGATCACCTCCTGCACCAACACCTCGAACCCGAGCGTGCTGATCGGCGCAGGCTTGCTCGCCCGCAACGCCGCCGCCAAGGGGTTGAAGGCCAAGCCCTGGGTCAAGACCTCGCTGGCGCCGGGAAGCCAGGTGGTCGCGGAATATCTCGCCAATTCCGGCCTGCAGGCCGATCTCGACAAGGTCGGTTTCAACCTGGTCGGATTCGGATGCACGACCTGCATCGGTAATTCCGGTCCGCTGCCGGAGGAGATTTCGAAGTCCATCAACGACAACGGCATCGTTGCCGCCGCCGTGCTGTCGGGTAACCGCAATTTCGAAGGCCGCGTCTCGCCGGACGTGCAGGCGAACTACCTCGCCTCGCCGCCGCTGGTGGTGGCCTATGCGCTGGCGGGCACCGTGACCAAGGATCTCGCGGTCGAGCCGATCGGCGAGGGCAGGGACGGCAAGCCGGTGTATCTGAAGGACATCTGGCCGACGACCAAAGAAATCAACGCCGTGATGAAGAAGTTCGTCACCGCCACGATCTTCAAGAAACGCTACGCCGACGTGTTCAAGGGCGATACCAACTGGCGCAAGATCAAGACGGTCGAGAGCGAGACCTATCGCTGGAACATGAGTTCGACCTATGTGCAGAACCCGCCCTACTTCGAAGGCATGAAGAAGCAGCCCGATCCGATCAGCGACGTCGTCGATGCGCGGATTCTGGCAATGTTCGGCGACAAGATCACCACCGACCACATCTCGCCGGCCGGCTCAATCAAACTGACCTCGCCGGCCGGAAAATTCCTCAGCGAGCATCAGGTGCGTCCGGCCGACTTCAACCAGTACGGCACGCGGCGCGGCAACCACGAGATCATGATGCGCGGCACCTTCGCCAACATCCGCATCAAGAACTTCATGCTGAAGGGCGCCGATGGCAACATTCCGGAAGGCGGCCTGACCAAGCACTGGCCAGACGGCGAGCAGATGTCGATCTACGATGCGGCGATGAAGTACCAGGCGGAGCACGTGCCGCTGGTGGTGTTTGCCGGCGCCGAATACGGCAACGGCTCGTCGCGCGATTGGGCCGCCAAGGGCACGCGGCTGCTCGGCGTCCGCGCCGTGATCTGCCAGAGCTTCGAGCGCATCCATCGCTCCAACCTGGTCGGCATGGGCGTACTGCCGCTGACCTTCGAGGACGGCCAGTCATGGACGTCGATCGGGCTGAAGGGCGACGAGAAGGTAACGATCCGGGGCTTGCAGGGCGATTTGAAGCCGCGCCAGAAACTGACGGCGGAAATCGTCTCCGGCGATGGCTCGCTGCAACGGGTCTCGCTGCTGTGCCGCATCGATACGCTCGACGAACTCGAGTACTACCGGAACGGCGGCATTCTGCATTATGTGCTGCGCAAACTCGCGGCCTAACGCGGATTTGTGATCGATGCCTCACTGCGAAGTGAGTAGCGACCAGCAAGAAGGCGGCCTATGAAAAAGGCCGCTTTCTTGGCGTTTGGGGCACGCTTTTCAGGATCAGACCATGCCCCGTACAAATACGGATGGAATTCGTAACGACCGGTTCGCAGCATGACAGCGATGATGGCCTATAATATTTCGCGGTGGTCCGGTGCGCTCAGCGTATGCGCGATCATCGCCATCATCCGCCCCGCTCATGCCGATCCGCGCGCCGTGGTTGAACTGTTCACCTCGCAAGGCTGCTCGTCCTGTCCGCCGGCCGACAAGATCATCGGCGAGCTTGCCAAGGATCCCAACGTGATAGCGCTGAGCATGCCGATCGATTATTGGGATTACCTCGGCTGGAAGGATACGCTGGCGGACTCCCGTTTCAGCGCGCGGCAGAAAGCCTATTCGCACATGCGCGGCGATCGCGACGTCTACACGCCGCAGGTGGTCGTCAACGGTTCGATGCATGTGATCGGCAGCGATCGCGCCGGCATCGAAGGTGCGATCAGGGATACCGGGAAATCCGATGGGGTGATGTCGGTGCCGGTGACGATGAGTTTGTCCGGCAAGCAGATCAATGTGTCGATCGCCGCGAGCAAGGCGCCGACTTCGGCGCATGGCGAGGTCTGGATCTGCTCGATCTCGAAGGCGGTGCCGATTTCGATCGGACGCGGCGAAAATCGCGGCCGCGAAGTCACCTACTACAATGTGGTGCGCAATCTCCTGAAGGTCGGCGACTGGAACGGCAGCTCCGGAAGCTGGACCGTTCCCCTGGAAAACATTTCCGGCGAAGGTGTCGATGCCGCAGTCGTCTATGTCCAGGACGGCAACCGCGACAAGCCCGGCCCGATGCTGGGCGCAGCCTACACAGCGTTGCGCTAGAACCCATACTTCCGATCGCGCTTATGGATGCCGGGCGTGCCCGTTTCACTCGCGCCCCGGAATGACGTGTGTGTTGTGGCAGCCCAAAAAGAAAAGGACCAACTTTCGTTGGCCCAGTGTCGGGATTAACTCCCCTGCGAACAGACCCGATCCCGTCGGCCCCGGGGGGCTGGGGGCTGAGGAATCCGGAACCGAAAGGACCGGGTCAACGCAAGACTGGTTTTTCGCAGCTCACGGGGGCGGACGGTGGGCGGAAGTGGGGCAGCAATATGATTCTGCTAACGTTCCCGTGACTCGGGTAGTTCCCGCGGTATTGGACAACCCTTGGGCGGTGTTGGTCAGCGGCCCCTTGCGGTGCTCTGCGGTTAGCGCAATCATGTCATCGGGATGACAGGAGGCGCTCGATGAGTTCGATGTCGGAGGACACTGATCCAAGCGAGAATCGCGCAGTGGCGCGCCCCGCCACTGCGAGCCAATTGCCTAATCGCGTGACGTTCAATCGCCTGGAACTCACTCGTATCCTCAATTTGTACGGCCGCATGGTCGCCGACGGCGAGTGGCGCGACTATGCCATGGACTTTCTGAAAGAGCGCGCGGTGTTCTCGGTGTTCCGCCGTGCCTCCGAGGTCCCGATCTATCGCATCGAGAAGGATCCGCGGCTCGCGCGCAAGCAGGGCATGTACAGCGTGATCTCCGCGACCGGGCTGATCCTGCGTCGCGGCCACGAACTCGAGCGTGTGCTGCTGGTTATCGATCGCAAGCTGGCGGTGGTGTAGCCAATTCTAAGCTTTTGAATCCGCCGGCAGCGTGGTGGCGCCTTCGCCGAGTGCACGCTGCATCATGACTGTGTCCAGCCAGCGACCGAATTTGAAGCCGACGCTCGGATGCGTCCCGATCATCTGGAATCCGGTTTTGGTGTGGACCCCGATCGAGCCGGCATTGGCGGAATCGCCAATCACCGCGATCATCTGGCGGTAGCCGCGCCCCTCGCATTCGGCGATCAACCGCTGCATCAGCAACAGGCCGATGCCCCGGCGGTGGATGGCCGGCTGCAGATAGACCGAATTCTCTACCGTAAAGCGGTAGGCCGGCCGCGGCCGGTACGGGCCGGCGTAGGCGTATCCGATCACCCGGCCTTCAACCGCCGCAACGAAATACGGAAAGCCGCCCTCCATCAGCGCCCGGTAGCGCCGGGTCATCTCGACGAGGTCGGGCGGGATCAGTTCGAACGTCGCGGTGCCATACCGCACCGCGTGCTCGTAGATTTCGGTCACAAAGGGGACGTCGGCCTCGGTCGCGGGCCTGATTTCTGGCGTGGACATGGAGGGCAGATTATTTTTGCCGGCCGCAAAAGAAAAGCCCCGGCCGTGAGGCCGGGGCTTCAATTCCTGGGCTTGGCTGGAAAGCGCCTAGTCGCGCTGGCCAAGCAACTGCAGCAGCAGCGTGAACAGGTTGATGAAGTTCAGGTAGAGCGAGAGTGCGCCAGTGATTGCCGCACGCTCCGCGACCGCTCCGCCCTGCGAGGCATAGCCGTAGATGTAGTCGTTCTTCAGCCGCTGGGTATCCCAGGCGGTGAGGCCCGCGAATACCAGCACGCCGACCACCGAGACGATGAACTGCAGCATCGAGCTCGCAAGGAACAGATTAACCAGGCTCGCGATGATGATGCCGATCAGGCCCATGAACAGGAACGACCCCATGCCGCTCATGTCACGCTTGGTGGTGTAGCCGTAGAGGCTCAGTGCGCCGAAGGTCGCCGCGGTGATGAAGAACACCCGCACGATCGAGGTGTGCGTATACACCAGGAAGATCGACGACAGCGAAATGCCCATCAACGCCGAGAACACCCAGAACAGCATCTGGGCGGCCGCGGGCTGCAGCCGATTGATGCCGGCCGAGATCACGAACACCATCACCAGCGGCGCGAGGATGAACAGCCACTTCAGGGGGCTGACGTACATCGCGTAGCCAAACGACGTCAGGAACTGGCTGCCGAATTTGGCGACGCCTGCCGACGGATCAGTGGTCACCGCCGCCATATAGACGCCGAGCGCTGCGAGACCGGTGATGGCCAGCCCGATCGACATGTAGTTGTAGATGCGCAGCATGTAGGCGCGCAGACCGGCGTCGACGGTCGCGGCGTCAACGCGCCCGGCGGCCCGGCCGAAAGGAGAAGCATAGTTACGGTCTAGGTCCGACATGGTCGAATTCCCGTTGGTTGCCCGGCGGAGCGCAAGGGGTTTGCGGCGCCGGTTAGAAATCTATCCCAGAAGCCGCGATTTGCTGACATTAATTTTGCGTCATCAAACCGGCCTCTGACCCAGGCTGGTATGTGGGAAACTAACACATTCGCCGCAAGCTTCCACGCGCGGCTGAATGTCGCTCTAATCAGCAATTCCTAGCCAAAAGCATCGTTAACCGTGCCTTGCCGGCCGCTACAAATTGTCACAAATTTCGTAGCACGCTGGCCGGTTTCTGGTTCAGGGCCAGCAATGTTCCGGCGAGCCCGAGGCCGACCGTGACGATTAGGGCGGCGGCGACCACACCGGCCGCGCTGCCGGCCTGCCAGATGAAGCTCAGCGTCATCAGCCGGGTCACGATCAGCCAGGCCGCGATCGAGCCCGCGATCACGCCGAACACCGCGGTGGCAAAGCCGATCATCAGATATTCCAGCGCATAGGCCCCAAGCAGCCGGGCGCGGGTCGCGCCCAGGGTTTTGAGGATTACCGCATCATAGACCCGGTGGCGGTGCCCGGCGGCAAGTGCCCCGCCCAGCACCAGGATGGCCGATATCAGCGTCACGGCACTGGCGCCGCGGATCGCGACCACGAGGTTGGTGACGACGGTACCGATGGTCTCCAGCGCCTCGCGGACCCGTACGCTCGTCACCATGGGGAAGGCATCGGCGACCTGTTTGATGATCCGGGCGTCGCCGGCGGCGTCCGGGTGGGCTTCGGTCAGGGTCGCGACATGGCTGTGCGGCGCGCCCTTGAAGGCGTTGGGCGAGAACACCAGCACGAAATTAATGCCGAGGCCCTGCCAGTCGATGTTGCGTAGATTGGCTATTCTCGCCGGGATATCGCGGCCGAGCACGTTGACGACGATCTCGTCGCCGATCTTGAGCCTCAGCCCGTCGGCGATCTTCTTCTCCATCGAAACCAGCGGCGGGCCGTTATAGTCCGCGCTCCACCATTCGCCCTCGACGATCTTGGAGCCCTTGGGGATATCGGCCGTATAGGTCAGGCCACGGTCGCTCTGCAGCACCCATTCGGAATCCTGCGACGGCTTGAGCTCGTCGGCCTTGACGCCGCGGGCCGCGACGATGCGCCCGCGCAGCATCGGCACATCCTCCACGGTCGATTGCGGCGCGGTCGCCTTAAGGAAGGCGCCGAAGCGGTCGGCGTCCGACGTCGGGATGTCGATGAAATAGAACGAGGGGGCGCGGTCCGGCAGCGCCGCCAAAAATTGCCGGCGCAGATTGCCGTCGATCTGGGTGATGGTGACGAGAACCGCGAGACCGAGGCCGAGCGACATCACGACGGAGGGCGTCAGCGCGCCAGGCCGGTAGATGTTGGCGATCGCCAGCCGCAGCATGGTGATGTTGGATCGGGGCAGGCGGCGTGCCAGCGCCATCAGGCCGGCGGCGACGCCGCGCAGCAATACGAACACCGCAACCGACGAGGCCACGAACACCGTCGCGACCCGCTTGTCATAGGCAAGGCCAATGGCGACTGCGATCAGCAGCGTGACCACAATGGCCATCAAAGCGAGGTAGCTCCAGCGCGGGCGATGCCATTCGCGGGCCACCTCCTCGCGGAACAACGCCGCGACCGGCACGTCATGCACCCGCCCGAGCGGCCAAAGTCCGAAGGCGAGCGCGGTGAGCAGGCCGTAGATGAAGGACAGCGCAAGCTCGTCAAGGTGCAGGGCGGGGATCACCGGCAGCGGCAGCAGCTTGCCGAACAGGCCCACGATGACGAACGGCAGTGCCGCGCCGGCGGCAAGTCCGATCACCGAGCCGATCCCGGCGAGCACGATCACCTGCGTCAGGTAGATCGTGAAGACGTCGCGGCCGGTGGCGCCCAGCGCCTTGAACGAGGCGATGACGTCGCGGCGGCGATCGATATGGCTCTTGACGGCGTTGGCGACCCCGACACCGCCGACCAGAAGTGCGGCGAGGCCGACCAGGGTCAGGAACTGCGTGAAACGGCTGATGGTGCGTTCGAGCTGCGGCGAGGCGTTGCCGCGGCTGCGGATTTCCCAGCCGGCTTGCGGCAGCGCGGTTCGCGCATCGTCGATCAATTGCTTCGCGGCGCGTTCGTCGGCCGCATTGTCCGGCAATTTTAGCCGGTAGATCCATCGCACCAGGCTGCCGGGCTGCAACAATCCGGTTGCGCGCAAGGCTGCCTCGCCGACCAGGAAGCGCGGGCCGAGACCGACATTGCCGGCGAGCTTGTCCGGCTCGGCGCCGACCACGCTGCGGATTTGAAAACTGGCGTTGCCGATGCTGACGCGGTCGCCGAGCTTGAGATCGAGGCGCGCCAGCAAAGTGGAATCCACCGCTGCGCCGAAGGCGCCGTCGCGCAGCGCAAGCAAATCTGTCATTGGCATTTCGGGATCGAGCGTCAAATCCCCCAGCATCGGGTAGTTGCCGTCGACCGCCTTGAGCTCGACCAGCGCCAGCCTGCCGTCGCCACTGCGGGCCATCACGCGCAAGGCGGCTGCGACCGAAACTTCGCCGCGCGCGCGCAGGAACGCAATCTCGTCGGGTTTGGCTTCGCGCTGGATCAGCGAGAAGGCGACGTCGCCGCCCAGCAACGTGCGGCCCTCGCGGGTCAGCCCCTCGCTGAGGCTCGCCGCAACCGAGCCGACGCCGGCAATCGCCATCACGCCCAGCGCTATGCACGCAATGAAGACGTAAAACCCGCGCAGGCCGCCACGCAGCTCGCGCAGCGCGTAGCGCAGCGCCAGCGACGATGCGCGGCCTCTCGGCGCGGCTTCAATAGCCATGGTCATGAAACGGAATGTCCGTCGAGGCGGCCCGAGCGCAGCCGCACCACGCGGTCACAGCGTTGTGCCAGCGAGGTATCGTGCGTCACCAGCACCAGCGTCATGCCGCGCTCGGCATGCTTGGTGAATAGCAGATCGACAATCTGCTTGCCGGTGGCCTCGTCGAGATTGCCGGTCGGCTCGTCCGCGACCAGGATGGCAGGGTCGGGCGCCAGCGCGCGGGCGAGCGCCACGCGCTGCTGCTCGCCACCTGAGAGTTGCGTCGGGTAATGATGCAGGCGATCGCCTAGCCCGACGGAGTTCAATTCCTGCGCTGCGCGCGCGGCCGCGTCGGGATTGCCGGCGAGCTCCAGCGGCACCGCGACATTTTCTAGCGCGGTCATGGTCGGGATCAGATGGAACGACTGGAACACGATGCCGACCTGGCGGCCGCGGAAGCGGGCGAGGGCGTCCTCGTCAAGGGCATTGAACGGCGTGCCGTTGACCACCACCTCTCCGCTGTCTGGACGCTCCAGCCCCGCCATCACCATCAGCAAGGTCGACTTTCCCGAGCCCGACGGCCCGATCAGGCCGATCGCTTCGCCCGGCGCCACACGAAGGCTGATATCTTTCAGGATATGAACGCGTGCCGCGCCCGCTCCGAGCGAGAGATTGACGTTGGAAATGGAAATGGTGTCCGGCTCGAGGCCGGTCAGTGAAGAGGGTTCGATGAGACTGTCCATGGATCGGTCATATGGCACTTCCGCTGTCGGGGTCGAGGGCCGGATGTGCATGTTCGTGCACATACTCGTGTTGATTATGGCCTTGATGACGGGGGGAAACGTTTTGGCGCAAGCCTCGGCAAAACCGGTCAAGATGGTCGTGCTGGGCAATTCGTTAAGCGCCGGCCTTGGCCTGTCGGCGTCCGCCGCGTTTCCGGCGCGGCTGCAAAAGTCCTTGGAAACCAAGGGGATAAAGGTCGATATGATCAATGCCGGGGTGTCTGGCGACACCACTTTCGGCGGCCGTGACAGGCTCGACTGGTCGGTGCCCGAGGGAACCGAGGCTGTTATCCTCGAGCTCGGTGCCAACGATGCCTTGCGCGGCATCGATCCCGCCGTGACGCGCGCTGCGCTCACCGATATCCTGACGCGGCTGAAGGCCCGCAAGATCGCGGTGCTGCTGTGCGGGATGCTGGCGCCGCCGAATTACGGCAGCGACTACGCGGCCCGCTTCAATGCGATCTATCCGGAGTTGTCGAAATCCTTCGGCGTGCCGCTCTATCCGTTTTTCCTGGAGGGCGTCGCCGCGGACGCCAAGCTTAATCAGGCGGACGGATTGCATCCGACCGCGGAAGGGGTCGATACCATCGTGAAAAATATTCTGCCCCTGGTGGAGGCATTTCTCGGCGCCATTTCCGCGCAACGCAGCTGAAAAAACTGGCGGCGGATAACCTTACTTCGATATTTTCCCCGTAGGTTTCCGGTCTCTTAACATCGACTGCTTCGCAGAGTCACATAAGTCAGGTAGGAATTGGTGATCGGTGATTCGTCACCGGGTTTCAGCATCGGGAGTCGAGCGATGCCGCGTTTGTTTACCGGACTGGAAATTCCGGCCGAGATTGGCCAGACCCTTTCCAATTTGCGTGGCGGCCTTCCGGGCGCACGCTGGATCGATCCCGAAAATTATCACGTGACCTTGCGCTTCATCGGTGACATCGACGGCATGTCGGCGAATGAAATTGCCTCGATGCTGTTTCGGGTCAACCGCAAGCCGTTCGAGGTCAAGTTGCAGGGTCTGCAAAGCTTTGGCGGGCGCAAGCCGCGCGCCGTGGTCGCTTCCGTCGAACCGAGCCGGCCGCTGATCGAACTGCAGGCCGAACTCGAGCGGATGATGCAGCGGATCGGGCTCGATCCCGAGGGGCGCAAATTCACCCCCCATGTGACGCTCGCCCGCCTGCATGACGCCTCGAGCCAGGATGTCGCCGACTATCTCTCGGTGCGCGGCTATTTCCCCAGCCGCACGTTTATGGCCTCGCGTTTCGTGCTGTTCTCCTCGCGAGCCTCTACCGGCGGCGGGCCCTATGTGGTCGAGGATTCCTACGCACTGAGCGCGTAACACAGCGACCGAATTTGCGGCACCGGCCCCTCACCCCAACCCTCTAAGAGCGAGTTTCGCTCGTCTCGACCCCGCAAGAACGGGGCGAGGGAGAAGAAAGCGCATACCCCCACCACCAATTCACGGCTTGCATTTTTCGCACGCTTAAGGCCGTAAGGTGGGCCATGTTGTCGACCCAACCCACCTCCTTCCGCGCCCATTATCAGGCTCTGGTCTCCTCAGGCGCGATCGAGGCCGATCCCGCGCAGGCCTGCGCCGCCGCCGCTTTTGGAGCGCTCGAAGACCGGCTGTCGAGCTACAAGCCGCTGCGCAAACAAAGCCTGCTTGAGCGTTTGTTCGGCGACAACGACGAGCCGCCACTGCGCGGGCTTTACGTTCATGGCGAGGTCGGCCGCGGCAAGACCATGCTGATGGATCTTTTCTTTCAGCAAAGCCCGGTCGAGCACAAGCGCCGCGCCCATTTCCACGAATTCATGGCCGAGGTGCATGAGCGGATCTACGGCTACCGGCAGAGCATCGCGCGCGGCGAGATCGCCGACGGCGACGTGATCGGACTGACCGCCAACGCGATCTTCGATCAGGCCTGGCTTTTGTGCTTCGACGAATTCCACGTCACTGATATTGCCGACGCCATGATCCTGGGGCGGCTGTTCACAAAGCTGTTCGAGCTCGGCACCGTCGTGGTGGCGACCTCCAACGTCGCTCCCGAAGACCTCTACAAGGGCGGCCTGAACCGGGCGCTGTTCCTGCCCTTCATCGCGCAGATATCAGATCATATGGACGTGCTGCGGCTCGATGCGCGTACTGACTTCAGGCTGGAAAAACTCGCCGGCGTGAAGATGTGGCTGGTGCCGGCGGATAACGACGCCAATACCGCGCTCGACAAGGCCTGGTCCAGGATGACCGGCAACGCGCCCTGCAAGGCGCGCGATATTGCGATCAAGGGCCGCATCCTGCACGTGCCCTGTTCGTCGCATGGCGTCGCCCGGTTTTCGTTTGCCGATGTCTGCGAGAAGCCGCTCGCTGCATCAGACTATCTGTGGCTGGCGCACGACTATCACACCATCCTGATCGATCGCATTCCCGTCATGGATTATGCCGAACGCAACGCCGCCAAGCGGTTCATCTCGCTGATCGATACGCTCTATGACAATGCCGTGAAGCTGATGGCTTCAGCCGCCGCCGATCCGGCGTCGCTCTATCTGGCGGCCGATGGCAATGAGGCGAACGAATTCAAGCGGACTTCGTCGCGGCTGATCGAAATGAGCTCGGAATCCTATCTGGCGTTACCCCATGGCCGGAAGGATTCCGCGGCGAGCGGGTCGAGTACCGGATTGGTCGAAACGTAAGGCGGTAGCGGGATCAGCCTGATCGAAATCGAGGCAGTCCCGGCACGAGACCGACAATTGGGCATGCCGCGACTTGAACGTATCATTCGAAAGGGATAACCAGCCTTCCAGTCCACTTTCCATCCTCCTCTTCGTCTCAGAAGGATAAATTTCCCATGGCGCGCGACAAGATTGCCTTGATTGGCTCCGGTCAGATCGGCGGAACGCTGGCTCACCTCGTTGGCCTGAAGGAGCTCGGCGACGTCGTCATGTTCGATATCGCCGAGGGCGTGCCGCAGGGCAAGGCGCTCGACATCGCGCAGTCCTCGCCGGTCGACGGTTTCGACGCGCATCTGACCGGCGCCAATTCCTATGAGGCGCTCGACAATGCCAAGGTCTGCATTGTCACCGCCGGCGTGCCGCGCAAGCCCGGCATGAGCCGCGACGATCTCCTCAGCATCAATCTCAAGGTCATGGAGCAGGTCGGCGCCGGCATCAAGAAGTACGCCCCCGACGCCTTCGTCATCTGCATCACCAACCCGCTGGACGCGATGGTGTGGGCGCTGCAGAAGGCCTCCGGCATGCCGCACAAGAAAGTGGTCGGCATGGCGGGCGTGCTGGACTCCGCGCGGTTCCGCTATTTCCTCGCCGATGAATTCAACGTCTCGGTCGAAGACGTCACCGCCTTCGTGCTCGGCGGCCATGGCGACACCATGGTGCCGCTGACGCGCTATTCCACCGTGGCCGGCATTCCGCTGCCCGATCTCGTCAAGATGGGCTGGACCTCGCAGGCGCGGATCGACGAGATCGTCGATCGCACCCGTAATGGCGGCGCCGAGATCGTCAACCTGCTGAAGACGGGTTCGGCCTTCTATGCGCCTGCGGCTTCCGCGATCGCGATGGCCGAAAGCTATCTCAGGGACAAGAAGCGCGTGCTGCCCTGCGCCGCCTATCTCAACGGCGAATATGGCGTGAAGGACATGTATGTCGGCGTGCCCGTCGTGATCGGCTCCAAGGGTGTCGAGCGCATCGTCGAGATCGAACTGGCCGGCAAGGACCGTGACGCCTTCGACAAGTCGGTCGGCGCGGTGCAGGGCCTGGTCGATGCCTGCAGGAAGATCGCGCCAGATCTGCTAGGCCGTTGATAAAATTTAGCTATTAACCAAATTCAGCTCGGATTTGCAGTTTTGTTGGTATATGGTATACCAGCTGGAAAATGGCGGTGAGTTCGTAACCCACCACCGCAGGGCTTGGGGAGCGTCCAGATGAATATCCATGAATACCAGGCCAAGGCGTTGCTGCATGAATTCGGAGTGCCGATTTCACGCGGTGAGCCTGTGTTGAAGGCCTCGGATTCGGATGCGGCGGCGAAAAAGCTTCCCGGCCCGATCTGGGTGGTCAAGAGCCAGATCCACGCCGGCGGCCGTGGCAAGGGCAAGTTCAAGGAAGCTTCCGCCGGCGACAAGGGCGGCGTGCGCATCGCCAAGTCGGTTGCCGAGGTCAACGAGTTCGCCAGGCAGATGCTCGGCGCCACATTGGTGACGATCCAGACCGGCGCGCACGGCAAGCAGGTCAACCGCCTCTACATCGAGGAAGGCTCCGACATCGACAAGGAGTTCTATCTGTCGATCCTGGTCAACCGCGAAACCTCTGAAGTGTCGTTCGTGGTGTCGACCGAGGGCGGCGTTAACATCGAGGACGTCGCGCACAATAATCCTGAGAAGATCGTCACCTTCTCGGTCGATCCGGCGACCGGCATCATGGGCCATCACGGCCGCACGGTGGCGAAGGCGCTGAATCTTTCCGGCGATCTCGCCAAGCAGGCCGAGAAGCTGGTGACGCAGCTCTACAACGCTTTCACCGCCAAGGACATGGCGATGCTGGAAATCAATCCGCTGGTCGTCACCAGGCAGGGCGAACTGCGCGTGCTCGACGCCAAGGTGTCGTTCGACGACAACGCCATGTTCCGCCATCCGGAAGTAGCAGCCTTGCGCGACGAGACCGAAGAGGACGCCAAGGAAATCGAGGCATCGAAATACGATCTCAGCTACGTCACGCTCGACGGCACTATCGGCTGCATGGTCAACGGCGCCGGCCTTGCGATGGCGACCATGGACATCATCAAGCTCTACGGCATGGAGCCCGCCAACTTCCTCGACGTCGGCGGCGGCGCGAGCAGGGAAAAGGTCGCGGCCGCCTTCAAGATCATCACCGCCGATCCCAATGTGAAGGGCATCCTCGTCAACATCTTCGGCGGCATCATGAAATGCGACGTCATCGCCGAGGGCGTGGTCGCCGCCGTCAAGGAAGTCGGCCTCAAGGTGCCGCTGGTGGTGCGGCTCGAGGGTACCAATGTCGACGCCGGCAAAAAGATCATCCGCGAATCCGGGCTCAATGTGCTGCCCGCGGATAATCTCGACGACGCAGCGCAGAAAATCGTGAATGCCGTCAAGGGAGGCTAGTCCCATGGCCCAGGACCATCTCGCCGCACCGTCGCCGCTGGAAGAACATCGCAAGCTCGCGGTTTTCGCGGGCGAGTGGGCTGGCGAAGAGATGGTCTATCCGTCGCGCTGGACCGCGGGCGGTCCGGCCACCGCGCACGTCAAGGCGCGCATCGATCTCAACGGCTTCTATCTGATCCAGGACGCCGTCCAGATGCGCGACGGCAAGGAGAGCTTCGCCACCCATGGCGTGTTCACCTACGACCGCGAGGACCGGCTCTACAAATTGTTCTGGCACGATTCGCTTGGCTACTACCCGCCATCGCCGGCCTCAGGCGGCTGGAGCGGCAAGGCACTGATCCTGGTGCGCGGCTCGCTGCGCGGCAATGCGCGCCACGTCTACGAAATCGTCGACGACAACAACTACACCATGAAAATCCAGTTCTCGCCTGACGCAGAAGGATGGGCCGACGTGCTCACCGGCGTCTACCGGCGGATCCACTGACGTCTTTTCCGATCATCCAGGGAAGCAACATCCATCATGTCCGTTCTGATCGATAAAAACACCAAAGTCATCTGCCAGGGTTTTACCGGCAAGAACGGCACGTTCCATTCCGAAGCCGCGGTCGCTTATGGCACCAGGATGGTCGGCGGCACCTCGCCCGGCAAAGGCGGCTCGACGCATCTGGGTCTGCCGGTGTTCGACACTGTCGCCGAAGCGCGCGAGAAGACCGGCGCCGATGCATCCGTGATCTATGTGCCGCCGCCGGCCGCGGCCGACGCGATCTGCGAGGCGATCGCTGCGGAAATCCCGCTGATCGTCTGCATCACCGAAGGCATTCCAGTGCTCGACATGGTGCGCGTGAAGCGCTCGCTGTCGGGATCGAAGTCGCGGCTGATCGGGCCGAATTGCCCAGGCGTGATGACCGCCGGCGAATGCAAGATAGGCATCATGCCGGCCAATATCTTCAAACCCGGCAATGTCGGCATCGTGTCTCGCTCGGGCACTCTGACCTATGAAGCCGTGTTCCAGACCACCCAGGAAGGCCTCGGCCAGACCACCGCGGTCGGCATCGGCGGCGACCCGGTCAAGGGTACCGAGTTCATCGACGTACTGGAAATGTTCTTGAGCGATCCCGAGACCACCTCGATCATCATGATCGGTGAAATCGGCGGCTCTGCCGAGGAAGACGCCGCCCAGTTCATCAAGGACGAGGCCAGGCGAGGCCGCAAGAAGCCGATGGTCGGCTTCATCGCCGGCGTCACCGCTCCTCCCGGCCGCCGCATGGGCCATGCCGGGGCCATCATCTCCGGCGGCAAGGGCGACGCCGGTTCCAAGACCGCGGCGATGGAATCGGCCGGAATTACCGTCTCCCCATCGCCTGCGCGGCTCGGACACACCCTTGCCGAAAAATTGAAGTCTTAATTCAATTCTTGGATCTTTTGGGCGCGAACATTCGTGCCAAATAGGGTAAAGCTTCCTTACCTCGCTGGTCCGGCTTCCGGACCAGCCAAAGCGCCGTTTTCCATGCGCGAAGCGAAACTTACCAGGACGCCATCATGTCTCGCCAGGACGCGAATGCAGCATTTGCCCTCTCCTCATTCTTGCAAGGCACCAACGCCACCTACATCGACGATCTCTACGCCCGCTACGAGCAGGACCCCGCTTCGGTTGACCCCGACTGGCAGGAATTTTTCAAAAGCCTGAAAGACACCCCCGCCGTCGTCCAGAAGAACGCCGAGGGCGCCTCCTGGGGCCGCGACAACTGGCCGATGACGCCGCGTGACGAACTGACTTCGGCGCTGGACGGCAACTGGGCCACCGTGGAGAAGGAAGTCGGGGCCAAGATCGCGGCCAAGGCACAGGCCAAGGGCGCCGAAGTCTCCGCCGCGGAAGTTAATCAGGCGACCCGGGATTCGGTACGCGCCTTGATGCTGATCCGCGCCTATCGCATGCGCGGTCATTTCCACGCCAAGCTCGATCCGCTCGGCATCGAGGCGCCGCGCGACCGCGAGGAACTCGACCCGCGCTCCTATGGCTTTATCGAAGCCGATTTCGACCGCAAGATCTTCCTTGATCACGTGCTCGGCCTCGAATACGGCAGCCTGCGCGAAATCGTCGCGATCTGCGAGCGCACCTACTGCCAGACGCTCGGCGTCGAGTTCATGCACATTTCCAATGCCGCGCAAAAGGCGTGGATCCAGGAACGCATCGAAGGCCCTGACAAGGAAATCAGCTTCACCCCCGAGGGCCGGCGCGCGATCCTCAGAAAACTGGTCGAAGCCGAAGGCTTCGAGAAGTTCTGCGACCTCAAATTCACCGGCACCAAGCGCTTCGGCCTCGACGGCGCCGAGTCGCTGATCCCGGCGCTGGAGCAGATCATCAAGCGCGGTGGCAATCTCGGCGTGAAGGAGATTGTCGTCGGCATGCCGCATCGCGGCCGCCTCAACGTGCTGACCCAGGTGATGGGCAAGCCGCACCGCGCGCTGTTTCACGAATTCAAGGGCGGCTCCGCCAATCCCGACGCGGTCGAAGGCTCCGGCGACGTCAAATATCATCTCGGCGCCTCGTCGGACCGCGAGTTCGACAACAACAAGATCCATCTGTCGCTGACCGCTAATCCGTCTCATCTGGAAATCGTCGATCCGGTCGTGCTCGGCAAGGTGCGCGCCAAGCAGGACCAGCACGGTGATCCGCCGGACATGCGTATTTCCGTGCTGCCGCTGTTGATGCATGGCGATGCCGCGTTTGCGGGGCAGGGCGTGGTGGCGGAATGCTTCAGTCTCTCCGACCTGAAGGGCTACCGCACCGGCGGTTCGCTGCACTTCATCGTCAACAACCAGATCGGCTTCACCACCTATCCGCGCTACTCGCGCTCCTCGCCCTATCCGTCGGATGTGGCGAAGATGATCGACGCGCCGATCTTCCATGTGAACGGCGACGATCCGGAAGCGGTGGTGTTCGCGGCCAAAGTCGCGATCGAATTCCGGCAGAAATTCCACAAGCCTGTCGTCATCGACATGTTCTGCTACCGCCGCCACGGCCACAACGAGGGCGACGAGCCCGCGTTTACCCAGCCGGTGATGTACAAGAGGATCGCGGCGCATCCGTCCACGCTGGAGGTCTACGCCAAGCGGCTGATCGCCGACGGCGTGATGACCGAAGGCGAGGTCGAGAAGGCCAAGGCCGACTGGCGCGCGCGGCTCGATGCCGAACTCGAGGCAGGCTCCGGTTACAAGCCCAACAAGGCCGATTGGCTCGACGGCAAATGGGCGGGCTTCAAGCACGCCGATCAAGAAGAGGACGCTCGCCGCGGCGTCACCGGCGTCGATAGCGCGATCCTGAAGGATATCGGCCGCAAGATCACCAAAGTGCCCGATGGCTTCCGCGTTCACCGCACCGTCCAGCGCTACCTCGAAAATCGGGCGAAGGCGATCGACAACGGCGTCGGCATCGACTGGGCAACCGGCGAGGCGCTGGCGTTCTGCACGCTGCTGCAGGAAGGCCATCACGTCCGCCTGTCCGGACAGGACTCCGAGCGCGGCACCTTCTCGCAGCGCCATTCGGTGCTGATCGATCAGGAGGACGAGAGCCGCTATACGCCGTTCAATCATCTCGGCAACGACCAGGGTCATTACGAAGTCATCAACTCGCTGCTGTCCGAAGAAGCCGTGCTCGGCTTCGAGTACGGCTATTCGCTGGCCGAGCCGAATGCGCTGGCGATGTGGGAAGCCCAGTTCGGCGACTTCGCCAATGGAGCGCAGGTGCTGTTCGACCAGTTCATCTCCTCGGGCGAGCGTAAATGGCTGCGCATGTCCGGCCTGGTCTGTCTGCTGCCGCATGGCTATGAAGGGCAGGGCCCGGAGCATTCCTCGGCGCGGCTCGAGCGCTTCCTGCAGATGTGCGCCGAAGACAACATGCAGGTGGTCTATCCGACCACACCTGCGAACTACTTCCACTCGCTGCGGCGTCAGTTGCATCGCGAAATTCGCAAACCCCTGATCATGATGACGCCGAAGTCGTTGCTGCGCCACAAGCGCGCAGTGTCGCGCCTCGACGAGCTCGGCAAGGATACCACGTTCCACCGCATCCTCTACGATGACGCCCAGATGCTGCCGGACGAGAAGATCAAGCTGGCACCGGACGACAAGATCCGTCGCGTCGTGCTGTGCTCGGGCAAGGTCTATTACGATCTCTACGAGGAGCGCGAGAAGCGCGGCATCGACGACATCTATTTGATGCGCGTCGAGCAGCTTTATCCGGTGCCGCTGAAGGCGCTGGTCCAAGAGCTCGGCCGCTTCAAGGGCGCCGAAGTGTTGTGGTGCCAGGAAGAGCCGCGCAACATGGGTGCGTGGCACTTCATCGAGCCCTATCTCGAATGGGTGCTGAACCAGATCCACGCGCCGAACAGGCGTCCGCGTTACGCTGGCCGCGCGGCGTCGGCGGCTACCGCCACCGGTTTGATGTCGAAGCATCAGGCGCAACTCAAGGCTTTCCTGGATGACGCGCTGAACTAGCTTTTCCCAAAGTGGTCATGCCCGGGGCGAAAGGTGCGAAGCACCGTCTTCACCCCCACGTCACGGGCACTCCACATCTTGCTTTATTGATGACTGACGAAGGCGTGGACGGCCGGGGCGAGCCCGGTCACGACGCGAAGAGGAAAACACATCATGACTGACATTCGCGTTCCGACGCTCGGCGAGTCCGTGACGGAGGCCACCATCGGCCGTTGGTTCAAGAAGGCCGGCGATGCCGTGGCGGTGGACGAGCCGCTGGTCGAGCTCGAGACCGACAAGGTCACCATCGAAGTCCCTGCGCCATCCGCGGGCGTGCTCGGCGAGATCGCCGCCAAGGACGGCGAAACCGTCGCCGTCGGCGCGCTGCTCGGACAGATCAATGACGGCGCGGTAGGCGGTGCGGCAAAGCCGGTTACAGCCCCCGCCAAGGCTGCGGCCCCGGCGGCCCCGCCGCCGGCCGCTGCTCCCGCAGCGGCTCCGAAGGCCGCACCGTCTGACGCGCCGCTGGCGCCGTCGGTGCGCAAGCTCTCCGCCGAAAGCGGCATCGATGCCGCCACCGTTCCGGGCTCCGGCAAGGATGGCCGCGTCACCAAGGGCGACATGCTTGCCGCGATCGAGAAGGCCGCCTCGGCGCCGACCCCGGTCAATCAGCCGGCGGCCGCCGTCCAGGTACGCGCCCCGTCGCCCGCCGACGACGCCGCGCGCGAAGAGCGCGTGAAGATGACGCGGCTACGCCAGACCATCGCGCGGCGGCTAAAGGACGTGCAGAACACGGCGGCGATGCTCACGACCTTCAACGAGGTCGACATGAGCCACATCATGGCGATGCGCGCGCAGTACAAGGATGTGTTCGAGAAGAAGCACGGCTCCAAGCTCGGCTTCATGGGCTTCTTCACCAAGGCCGTCGTGCAGGCGCTAAAGGACATTCCGGCCGTCAACGCCGAGATCGACGGCACCGACCTCATCTACAAGAACTACTACCACATCGGCGTCGCCGTCGGCACCGACAAGGGTCTGGTGGTGCCCGTGGTGCGCGACTGCGATCACAAGTCGATCTCCGATATCGAAAAGAGCATCGCCGATTTCGGCCGCCGCGCGCGCGACGGCCAGCTCAAGATCGACGAGATGCAGGGCGGCACCTTCACCATCACCAATGGCGGCATCTATGGTTCGCTGATGTCGACGCCGATCCTGAACGCGCCGCAGTCCGGCATTCTCGGCATGCACAAGATCCAGGAGCGCCCGATGGCGATCGGCGGCAAGCTCGAGATCCGCCCGATGATGTATCTGGCGCTGTCCTACGATCACCGCGTGATCGACGGCAAGGAAGCGGTGACGTTCCTGGTCCGCGTCAAGGAAAGCCTGGAAGATCCGGCACGCCTGGTGCTGGATCTCTGAGGCATGACCCGATCGGATGCCCGCTAGCTGGCGGGCATCATGAGCGGATGTTGAATGCGTGGATTGATGGGGGCGAATGTGACGGATCGCGTTGTTGTCATCACCGGTGGAAGCCGCGGCATCGGCCGCGCCACCGCGATTGCCGCCGCGGCCCGCGGCTTCCGGGTCGTGGTCGGTTACGCCAGCAACGAGGCGGCGGCGAAGGAGGTCGTTTCATCCATCGAGCGCAAGAACGGCAAGGCGGTTGCGGTGAAATGCGATGTCGCGAGCGAAAAGGAGATTCTCGCGCTGTTCAAGGCCGCCGATGAGTTCGGAACGCTGGGCGCGCTGGTCAACAATGCCGGCATCGTCGGGCCGTCGGCGCGGGTCGAGGACATGTCAGCCGAGCGCATCCAGCGCATGATGGCAATCAACGTCACCGGCAGCATTTTGTGCGCGCGCGAGGCCGTGAAAAGGTTGTCGACGCGCAATGGCGGCGAGGGGGGCGTCATCGTCAATCTTTCCTCGGTCGCGGCGAAACTCGGCGCGCCCAATACCTATGTCGATTATGCGGCGTCAAAGGGCGCGGTGGATTCCTTCACGGTGGGCCTCGGCCATGAGGTTGCCGGCGAGGGCATTCGCGTCGCGGCGATCCGGCCAGGGCTGATCGACACCGAGATTCATGCATCCGGCGGCGAGCCCGATCGCGTCCACCGGCTGGCGCATATGGTGCCGATGAAGCGTGTCGGCACCGCGGAAGAAATCGCCAACGCCATCGTCTGGCTGATGTCGGACGACGCATCCTACGTCACCAGCGCCATCCTCGACGTGTCGGGTGGCCGGTAATCGCTGTTCGCGGAATTCAGTTACAGGACTTCAATCATGGCTACCTACGATCTCGTTGTCATCGGCACCGGACCCGGCGGATATGTCTGCGCGGTACGCGCAGCGCAACTCGGCATGAAGGTCGCCGTGGTTGAGAAGAACGCAACGCTTGGCGGCACCTGCCTCAACGTCGGCTGCATGCCGTCGAAGGCGTTGCTGCATGCCTCCGAAATGTTCGAGGAGGCCGGGCATTCGTTTGCGAAGATGGGCGTCAGCGTTTCCGTGCCAAAACTCGATCTGCCCTCGATGATGAATTTCAAGCAGCAGGGCATCGACGGCAACGTCAAGGGCGTCGAGTTCCTGATGAAGAAAAACAAGATCGACGTCGTCAGCGGCACCGGCAAGATCCTCGGTGCCGGCAAGGTCGAGGTATCAGGCAGTGGCGGCAAGGCGCAGACCGTCGAGACCAAGAACATCGTCATCGCCACCGGCTCCGATATCGCGCGGCTGAAGGGCATCGAGATCGACGAGAAGCGGATCGTGTCGTCGACCGGTGCGCTGTCGCTCGACAAGGTGCCGTCAAGCCTGTTGATCGTCGGCGCTGGCGTGATCGGGCTCGAACTTGGCTCGGTGTGGCACCGTCTCGGTGCCAAAGTCACCGTGGTGGAATTCCTCGATCGCATCCTGCCCGGCATGGACGGCGAGATCGCCAAACAATTCCAGCGCATTTTGGAAAAGCAGGGCTTCGCGTTCAGGCTCGGCGCCAAGGTCACCGCCGTCGATACCTCAGGCAAGACGCTGGCGACTAAGGTCGAGCCGGCCGCCGGGGGCGCTGCCGAGACCATCGAAGCCGATGTGGTGCTGGTCTGCATCGGCCGCGTGCCCTACACCGAAGGCCTCGGGCTGAAGGAGGCTGGTGTCGCGCTCGACAATCGCGGCCGGGTGCAGATCGACGCGCACTTTTCCACAAGCGTGAAGGGCGTCTATGCGATCGGTGACGTGGTGGCTGGGCCGATGCTGGCGCACAAGGCCGAGGACGAAGGCGTGGCCTGCGCGGAGATCATCGCGGGCCAGGCCGGGCATGTGAACTACGACGTTATCCCAGGCGTCGTGTATACCACGCCGGAAGTGTCGTCGGTCGGCAAGACCGAGGAGGAGCTGAAGCAAGCGGGCGTGGCTTACACGTCGGGCAAATTCCCCTTCACCGCCAATGGCCGCTCCAAGGTCAACCAGACCACGGACGGCATCGTGAAGATTCTCGCAGATGCGAAGACGGATCGGGTGCTTGGCGTGCATATTATCGGCCGCGAAGCCGGTGAAATGATCCATGAAGCCGCGGTTCTGATGGAGTTTGGCGGTTCTGCTGAGGATATGGCACGAACCTGCCACGCACACCCAACTCGCTCGGAAGCCATCAAGGAAGCCGCGCTTGCGGTCGGCAAGCGGGCGATCCATATGTGATCGATATCCGGCAAGAGATGATTTGGATGCTGCGCCGCCTACTTCAACCGTTCTGGGTTCTGCTCGCGGTCATCTTCCTGATCGAAGCATGGTTGTGGGATCATCTCGAGCCAATCGTGGCGCGGGTGGTCGCCTGGATTCCGTTGCGCGCGTTCAAGCAATGGCTGGCGGAGCGCATCGACACGCTGTCGCCGGCGATGACGCTGATCGTATTTATCGTGCCGGTGATTCCGCTGTTTCCGCTCAAGCTGGTCGGGTTATGGCTATTGGCCAATGAATACTGGGCGAGTGCCATCATCATCATCATCTTCGCGAAATTCGTCGGCGTCGGCGTCACCGCCTTCATCTTCGACGTGACACGGCCGAAGCTGTTGGAGATGGAGTGGTTCGAGAAGCTCTATGAATTTATCCTTGCGCTGCGCGCCAAGGCGGCGGTGCTGGTCGATCCGATGAAGCGCCGCATCCGCGAAATGATGCGCGGCGACGGCGCCAGCTGGTCAGCCCGGATGCTCCGGCTGATCCAGCGTTTTCGCAAGAGCGTGCACGAGGCACGCTGATAATCATCCGCTTCTTCCCAGAGTTCGGACTTCACCTCTCCCGATGGGAGAGGTGAAGCGGAGTTCGATGCGGGCTCAGCGCTTCAATGCCAAACCCTCAATGCAGATGCAGGAGGTGCGGCGCGAAGACGCCGAGCGCGGTGATGGCGATGCCGACCAGCGCCAGGATGGCTGACCCCCACGCCAGCACGATGATGCCGGTGATGATGGTGGCCGATGCCAGCACGATGCCGATCTGGAAGAGAGCCGAGGCGACTTCATAGTGGTGATACTTTGCCGTTGCCTCGTCGCGCTCGTGCTCGGCATGCTTGGCGCGCTCGGACAATTGCTCGGAGCCTTCACCGGTTTCCGGCTCCGAGCGATAGCGCGCCGCGGTCTTCTGCCAATCGTCGATCTGCTTTTGCAGCGCCGCCTTCGAAGCCGCGTCACCGACGGTCCCGAGGCTGAGCTTGGCGTGTTCGGCGGTGGCCTGAACCACCGTGCGGCGGATGCTCTTGGCCTGGAAGAACGCCCAGAGGTTGGAGGCCTCGACATTCTTGCTGATGGCTTCAGTCTGCGCGCCCTTGCCCAGCGTTTCCGACAGCGCCAGAAACAAGGCGATCACGGCGATCAGCAACGCGATCTTCTTGTTCGAGCCTGAAGCGTGCTCGGCGTGCTCCGCATGCTCCATGCTTTCATGTGCGCTCATGATTCCCTCCTGCCAACGATACGCAACGATTGCCGAACAATACGGTGAGCGCAAGAGGCTAGGGAGGGAAGTACACGATGTGACGGTGGTGTGTCGGCGCCCGCGCGCGGACCATCAGCGGCGCGGATGGGCGGTACGATAGACTTCCAGGAGCCGCTCGCTGTCAATGCCGGTGTAGATCTGCGTGGTCGAGAGCGAAGCGTGTCCGAGCAGTTCCTGGATCGCGCGCAGGTCGCCGCCGCGGCTCAAAAGATGCGTGGCAAAGGAATGCCGCAGCGCATGCGGTGTTGCGCTGTCGGGCAGGCCGAGCGCGCCGCGCAACCGTTCCATGGTGAGCTGGATGATGCGCGGGCTGAGCGGGCCGCCGCGTGCGCCGACGAAGATCGGTCCCGCTGGGCTAAGCTGATGCGGGCACATCGCCGTGTAATCTGCGATCAGCGCCAGCACGTTTTGCAGCACCGGCACCATCCGCGTCTTGTTGCCCTTGCCGGTGACGATGATGACGTCGCCTTCGCCGGGCAGCGGCACGTCACGGCGCTTCAAGCCCAGCGCCTCGGAGATCCGCAGGCCCGAGCCGTAGAGCAGCGCCATCACGGCGGCGTCGCGGGCCCAGATCCAGGGATCGCGATCCTCGCCGGCGCGCTCGTCGGCGTCCGCAAGGCGTTTGGCGGCTGCCATCTGGATCGGCTTCGGCAGGCTCTTGCCGATTTTGGGCGCGCGGATCGCCGACAGGGCGCCGACCTTGCCCTTGCCCTCCTGTTCCAGGAAACGCCCGAACGAGCGCAGGCCGGCCAATGCCCGCATCAGCGAGCGGCCACCGATGTCGTCGGCGCGGCGCATCGCCATGAAGGCCCTGACGTCGCTGGCTTCAAGCGCGGCAAATCCCTTCAGCGTCACTTGCGTGCCCCAATGCTCACTGAGAAAGGTCAGGCATTGGCGGACGTCGCGGGCATAGGCTTCCAGCGTCTTGGGCGATAGCCGCCGTTCGGCGCGCAGGTGCGATAGCCAACGCGTCATCTGCAGCGCCAGCGTCTCGTCGGCGCAATCGAGTTCGACCGGTTGAAGTGACGGAACGGGCTTGGCCATGGATGCTGCGCTGACTCCTGCCTCGAGTGTTGCCTTGGAGGCGATGATTCCAGCCATTATATCGCACTGCTTTCGTTTACCGTTCGCTAACTTCCCGCCGCGGCGTTAGCCTCACCCTTGTCACTCGAACCGATTCTCCGATGGACCACACCACGCGCCCCAGCACTACTTCTGCCGCCTCGACACGCGTCGTCGACGTGCTGGTGCCGGTTGCGCTCAATCAGGCCTATTCCTATCGGGTGCCGCGCGGCATGGAGCTGAAGCCCGGCGATGTCGTCTGCGTGCCGCTCGGGCCGCGCGAGGTGGTGGCGGTGGTGTGGGCGGAAAACGCCAATCCCGATCCGCGCCTGCACAATCGGCTGAAGGATGTCGGCGAAAAGCTCGACGTGCCGCCGCTCAAGGAAGAACTCCGCTCGCTCGTCGATTGGGTCGCCAATTACACGCTGTCCGCCCGCGGCATGGTGCTGCGCATGACGCTGCGGATGGGCGAAAATCTCGGCCCCGAACGGATGCGGCTGGGCGTGCGGCTGGTCGGCGAAGCGCCACGGCGCCTGACGCCGGCGCGGCGGCGGCTGATCGAGGTGCTGTCAGACGGCCTGCTGCACGCTAAATCCGACGCCGCCCGCGAAGCCGGCGTCAGCGCAGGCGTGATCGATGGGCTGGTCGATGAAGGCACGCTCGGGATCGAAGCGATGCCGCCGTTGCAGGCACCGCCGACGCCCGATCCGTCCTATGCGCAGCCCGATTTCTCGCGGCAGCAGCGCACCGCGGTGGACGCAATGCGAACGCTCGCGGCAAGCAGCAGCTTTCACGTCGCCCTGCTCGATGGCGTCACCGGCTCGGGCAAGACCGAGGTCTATTTCGAGGCGGTCGCCGAAATCATCCGCCGCGGCAGGCAGTCGCTGATCCTGATGCCGGAGATCGCGCTGACCGGGCAATTCCTCGATCGCTTTGCGCAGCGTTTTGGGGTGCGTCCCTTGGAATGGCATTCCGAACTGACGCCGCGCACCCGCGCGCGGAACTGGGCGGCGATCGCGGCTGGCGAAGCGCCGGTCGTAGTCGGGGCGCGCTCGGCGCTGTTCCTGCCCTATGCGGATCTGGGCCTGATCGTCGTCGACGAAGAGCACGACCAGGCCTACAAGCAGGAGGACGGCGCGCATTATCACGCCCGCGACATGGCGGTGGTGCGCGCGCATATCGCGAAAATCCCGATCATCCTGGCTTCCGCAACGCCGTCGATCGAGACCGAAGTCAATGCGCGCAAAGGGCGCTATCAGCGCGTCGCGCTGCCATCGCGCTTCGGCGGCCAGCACATGCCGCATATCGAGGCGATCGATTTGCGCCGCGCGCGGCCGGCGCGCGGCCGCTTCATCTCGCCGCTTCTGGCGGAGCAGATGCAATTCGCGATCGAGAAGCGCGAGCAGGCGTTGTTGTTCCTCAACCGTCGCGGCTACGCGCCGTTGACGCTGTGCCGCGCTTGCGGGCATCGTTTTGCCTGCACGATCTGCGACGCCTGGCTGGTGGACCATCGCTTCCGCCAGCGCCTCGTCTGTCACCATTGCGGCTTCTCGATGCCGCGCCCGAACATCTGTCCGCACTGCCATGCCGAGGAATCGCTGGTCGCGGTCGGCCCCGGCGTCGAGCGCTTGCAGGAGGAAGCGGCGCAGTTGTTTCCGGAGGCGCGCACCATGGTGCTGTCGAGCGATCTGATCACCTCGATCGAGACCATGCGCAGCGAGTTGAACGACATCGCCGAAGGCCGCGTCGATATCATCATCGGCACGCAACTGGTGGCGAAGGGACACAATTTCCCACGGCTCAATCTGGTCGGCGTCGTCGATGCGGACCTGGGTTTAAGCAATGGCGATCCGCGCGCCGCCGAGCGGACGTTTCAACTGCTGAACCAGGTGATCGGTCGCGCCGGGCGCGATCAAGGCCGTGGCGTCGGGTACCTGCAGACCCACCAGCCCGAACATCCCGTGATGAAGGCCTTGGTCGCGAGCGATCGCGAGGCGTTCTATGCTAGCGAAATCGCCTCGCGCGAACGGTCCGGCTACCCGCCGTTCGGCCGGCTCGCCAGCCTGATCATTTCCGCCGGCGACCGGCCGACCGCCGAAGGCTTTGCGCGCAAGCTCGCCGCCATCGCCCCGATCGATGAGCGCATCCAGGTGCTGGGCCCCGCCGAGGCGCCGCTCGCGGTGATCAAGGGCCGCTATCGGTTTCGGCTGCTGGTGAAGTCGCTGCGCAATGTCGACCTGTCGGAATATTTGCGCGACTGGCTGGCGGCGGGACCCAAGACCAAGGGCAATCTCAAGCTCGAAGTCGACGTCGATCCGCAGAGCTTTTTGTGACCCAACAAAAAAGCCTGCCGCCATTTGCGACGGCAGGCCCTTATTGGCCGCGCCAAAGAACCCGCGACCGTTACGCGACGCAACGCTTACCAGATCTGTTCAGGGAAACCGCGCGTGATCAGCGCTTTAGGAGACGACCTCGGCGGTGACGCGGCCGACGCCGGCACCGGTCAGGCCGACGGCGCGCGCTGCGCCGGTCGAGAGGTCGAGGACACGCCCCTTGATGAAGGGACCGCGGTCGTTGACGGTGACGACAACGCTGCGGCCGCCATGGGTGACGCGCAGCTTGGTGCCGAACGGCAGCGAGCGGTGGGCGCAGGTCATGGCGTTCTGGTTGAAGCGCTGGCCGGAAGCGGTCTTGCTGCCGGATTCATTGCCGTAAAAGGAGGCCATTCCCGAGAAGCTGTGCCCGGAGGTAGAGCCCATCGAGGCATTAGCGTCCCGCCAGTCGCTGCCGGTCGCTTTGCCGGCGTGGTGGGAAAGGTGATGACGATGGTGCCTGGACTTGGCCGAAGCTTCGGTGACGCTGCCGCCGACCAGGAGAGTTGCGGCTATCAGAGCGAACGCCGTACGCGACCGGGTTACAGATCCCGGCGCAAGCTTATTGGTATTCAACATCAACTAGTCCCTCAGACAGTATTGCCACATGCGTGACAAGTGGAACCCCCGTCCCATTTGCATGGTTGCCGTTTGGTGACGCAATAAGGCGTGAATTAGGCAGTAAAGCCAGATTGTCTCTCGCTGACACATCTTGTTACTGAGATCACTAATCGATAGACATCCTGTAATATTTCCGTTTAACTAATTATTAACTACTACAATGCTTGTTATTACTGTTGAGTGAAGTGTTCGTTGGCACCCGCAAGGCTTGCGCAAGTAAACGGCGCGTGAAGAGCGCGTGAAGAGTTTGGAGGCCATTTCCGCCCGCTCATGGCGTCCATGCAAATGAGGGCGGAACCAATGAGGCTGCTGCGGACGGACCCTCCGGTCCGGGTGCAGGTGGACCAAAATCGTGACAGCTGATTCGCCGCAAATTGGCGCTTGGAAATGGCGCTTGAGGCGGTCTGAAATTGACGTGCGACAGCGCATCGCGCGCACGCGCCGTCATGTTGCACCTGCGCGCTCGCTATGTTAGCAAAGCCGCGATTTTAACGATCCCGGCACCGGCGTGCCGGTCGATAATCGAAGTCCCGCTTGAATTCCAAGGGCTTGGATCGCTAGGCGCCGCTTTGTGGCGACGGTTTTTCCCTTGCGAGTTTAACAGCTGAAAAGAGCGTGTCTGTGGCTGCTGAAGATCCGTCCGTTTCGGGAGTGTCCGGTCGTTATGCAACGGCCTTGTTCGAACTGGCGCGCGACGAGAAATCCGTCGACGCCGTCAAAGGCGACCTCGAAAAATTCGAGGCCATGCTGAACGACAGCGCCGATCTGAAGCGGCTGGTGCGCAGCCCGGTATTCTCCGCCGACGCGCAGTCAAGGGCGCTCGCGGCCGTGCTCGACAAGGCCGGAATTGCCGGCACTTCGGCCAAGTTCCTCAAGGTCCTCACTGCCAATCGCCGGCTGTTCGCCGTCGCTGACGTGATCCGCGCCTTCCGCGCGCTGGTGGCGAATTACAAGGGCGAGGCGACCGCCGACGTCACGGTTGCCGAAACGCTCAATGACAAAAATCTCGACGCACTCAAGACCGCACTGAAATCGGTGACGGGCAAGGACGTCGCGCTCAACGTGAAGATCGATCCCTCTATCATCGGCGGTCTTGTGGTCAAGCTCGGCAGCCGCATGGTGGATAGTTCGCTTCGCACCAAACTCAATTCGATCAAGCACGCGATGAAAGAGGCAGGCTGATGGACATCCGCGCCGCGGAAATTTCCGCAATCCTCAAGGATCAGATCAAGAATTTCGGCCAGGAGGCTGAAGTTACCGAAGTCGGACAGGTGCTGTCCGTCGGCGACGGTATCGCCCGCATCTACGGTCTGGACAACGTCCAGGCCGGTGAAATGGTCGAGTTCGAAAACGGCACCCGCGGCATGGCGCTGAACCTGGAAACCGACAACGTCGGTATCGTCATCTTCGGTGCCGACCGCGAGATCAAGGAAGGCCAGACCGTCAAGCGCACCCGCGCCATCGTGGACACTCCGGTCGGCAAGGGCCTGCTCGGCCGCGTCGTCGACGCGCTCGGCAACCCGATCGACGGCAAGGGTCCGATCCAGGCCGACAAGCGCATGCGCGTCGACGTCAAGGCGCCCGGCATCATTCCGCGCAAGTCGGTCAGCGAGCCGATGGCGACCGGCCTGAAGGCGATCGACGCGTTGATCCCGATCGGCCGTGGCCAGCGCGAGCTGATCATCGGCGACCGCCAGACCGGCAAAACCGCGATCGCGCTCGACACCATTCTGAACCAGAAGCCGCTCAACGCCCAGCCGGACGAGAACATCAAGCTGTATTGCGTCTATGTCGCGATCGGCCAGAAGCGTTCGACCGTTGCCCAGTTCGTCAAGGTGCTGGAAGAGCAGGGCGCGCTGGAATATTCGGTCATTGTTGCGGCCACCGCTTCCGATCCGGCGCCGATGCAGTACATCGCACCCTTCACCGGCTGCACCATGGGCGAATATTTCCGCGACAACGGCATGCACGCCGTCATCATCTATGACGATCTGTCGAAGCAGGCCGTCGCCTACCGCCAGATGTCGCTGTTGCTGCGCCGCCCGCCGGGCCGCGAAGCCTATCCGGGCGACGTGTTCTATCTGCATTCCCGCCTGCTCGAGCGCGCCGCCAAGCTCAACAAGGACCAGGGTTCGGGTTCGTTGACCGCGCTCCCGGTGATCGAAACCCAGGCCAACGACGTGTCGGCCTATATCCCGACCAACGTGATTTCGATTACCGACGGCCAGATCTTCCTGGAAACCGACCTGTTCTTCCAGGGCATTCGTCCGGCGGTGAACGTCGGTCTGTCGGTGTCGCGCGTCGGATCGTCGGCGCAGACCAAGGCGATGAAGAAGGTCGCCGGCAAGATCAAGGGCGAGCTGGCGCAGTACCGCGAAATGGCGGCGTTCGCGCAGTTCGGAAGCGACCTCGACGCCTCGACCCAGCGCCTGCTGAATCGTGGTTCTCGTTTGACCGAGCTCCTGAAGCAGCCGCAGTTCTCGCCGCTGAAGATGGAAGAGCAGGTCTGCGTGATCTGGGCCGGTACCAACGGCTATCTCGATCCGCTCCCGCTCGGCAAGATACGCGCGTTCGAGGACGGTCTGCTATCGCTGCTGCGCGGCAAGAACTCCGACATTCTCAACGCCATCCGTGACAGCCGCGATCTCGGCGACGATGTCGCAGCCAAGCTGAAGAGCGTGGTCGAAGGCTTCGCCAAGACGTTTGCTTGAGAATGGCTGAAGCGCCCGGCGCTTGGCCGGGCGCGACGAATAGTTGAGGCTTGCGGTCAGATCGTAGTAATCGGATCGCCGGGGTGAACTAAGAATGGCTTCACTGAAAGACATGCGGGTCCGCATCGCCTCCACCAAGGCGACGCAGAAGATCACCAAGGCTATGCAGATGGTCGCGGCCTCCAAGCTGCGCCGTGCGCAGACCGCCGCCGAAGCGGCGCGGCCCTTCGCCGAAAAGATGGACGCGGTGATCGCCAACATCGCGACGGCAGCAGCGGGTTCGCCCGACGCTCCGGCGCTGCTGGCCGGCACCGGCAAGGATCAGGTGCATTTGCTGCTGGTCTGCACCGGCGAGCGCGGCCTGTGCGGTGCGTTCAATTCCGCAATCGTGCGCCTCGCCCGCGACCGCGCGCTGTCGCTGATGAACCAGGGCAAAGAGGTCAAGTTCTTCTGCGTCGGCCGCAAGGGATACGAACAGCTCCGCCGCCTGTTCGAAAAGCAGATCGTCGAGCACCTCGACCTGCGCTCGGTCCGCCAGCTCGGCTTCGTTAACGCCGAGGATATCGCCAAGAAGGTTCTTGCGCGTTACGAGGCGGGTGAATTCGACGTTTGCACGCTATTCTATTCACGCTTCAAATCCGTCATCGCCCAGGTACCGACCGCGCAGCAAATCATCCCGCTGGTGGTGGAGACGCCGGCCGCGAACGCCAGTGCGTCGACGGCTTACGAATATGAGCCGGAAGAAGACGAAATTCTGAAGCATCTGTTGCCGCGCAATCTTGCGGTACAGATCTTCCGCGCGCTTCTGGAAAACAATGCCTCGTTCTACGGCGCGCAGATGAGCGCGATGGACAACGCCACCCGCAACGCCGGCGACATGATCCGCAAGCAAACCCTGGTCTACAACCGAACCCGTCAGGCCATGATCACCAAGGAGCTGATCGAGATCATCTCCGGCGCCGAGGCGATCTAGCGGCACCACGATCAAACTGACGGACGCTGAGACAGAATTCGAAGGAGAGAGTTTCATGGCTACACCCGCCAACCAGACCGGACGCATCACGCAAGTCATCGGCGCCGTCGTCGACGTGCAGTTCGAGGGCCATCTGCCCGCCATTCTGAACGCCATTGAGACCACCAACAATGGCAACCGTCTGGTGCTTGAAGTCGCCCAGCATCTCGGCGAGTCCACGGTGCGTACCATCGCCATGGACACCACCGAAGGGCTGGTCCGCGGCGGCGAAGTTACCGATACTGGTTTGCCGATCAGGGTGCCGGTCGGTGCCGGCACGCTCGGCCGCATCATAAACGTAATCGGCGAACCGATCGATGAAGCCGGCCCGGTGGTAGCGGAAGCCATGCGCCCGATCCATGCGGACGCGCCGACCTATACCGACCAGGCGACGGAAGCTGAAATCCTCGTTACCGGCATCAAGGTCGTCGATCTTCTTGCACCTTATGCCAAGGGCGGCAAGGTCGGGCTGTTCGGTGGCGCCGGCGTCGGCAAGACCGTGTTGATTCAGGAGCTGATCAACAACGTTGCGAAAGCGCACGGCGGCTATTCGGTGTTCGCCGGCGTCGGCGAGCGGACTCGCGAAGGCAACGACCTCTATCACGAGTTCATTGAATCCAAGGTCAACGCCGACCCGCACAATCCCGATCCGAACGTCAAGTCGAAATGCGCTCTGGTGTTCGGCCAGATGAACGAACCGCCTGGGGCGCGCGCCCGCGTCGGCCTCACCGGTCTTACAGTTGCCGAGCACTTCCGCGACCAGGGCCAGGACGTGCTGTTCTTCGTCGACAACATCTTCCGCTTCACCCAGGCGGGCTCCGAAGTGTCGGCGTTGCTCGGCCGCATTCCTTCGGCGGTGGGTTATCAGCCGACGCTTGCCACAGACATGGGCGCATTGCAGGAACGTATCACCACCACGCACAAGGGTTCGATCACCTCGGTGCAGGCGATCTATGTGCCGGCCGACGACTTGACCGATCCGGCGCCTGCCACCTCGTTCGCGCATCTTGACGCCACCACGGTGCTGAGCCGCGCGATTTCGGAAAAGGGGATTTACCCGGCGGTTGACCCGCTCGACTCGACGTCGCGTATGCTTTCTCCGCTCGTTGTCGGCCAGGATCACTACGACACCGCGCGCATGGTTCAGCAGGTGCTGCAGCGCTACAAGTCTCTGCAGGACATCATCGCGATTCTCGGCATGGACGAATTATCGGAAGAAGACAAGATTGCGGTTGCCCGCGCCCGCAAGATCGAGCGCTTCCTGTCGCAGCCGTTCCATGTCGCCGAAGTGTTCACTGGATCGCCGGGAAAGTTCGTCGATCTCGCCGATACCATCAAGGGTTTCCGCGGGATTTGTGACGGCAAGTTCGATCACCTGCCGGAAGCCGCCTTCTACATGGTCGGTACCATCGAAGAAGCCGTCGAGAAGGGCAAGAAGCTGGCTGCCGAGGCAGCGTAAGAGGCGAATAGCGAATAGGTAGTGGCGAATAGTTCAAGGCCATTCCCTTCCCTCACTACTCGCCATTCGCCACTCACCATCGCAGGTTATCCAATGGCCACCTTCCACTTCGATCTGGTTTCGCCCGAAAAACTCGCCTTCTCCGGTGAAGTCGATCAGGTTGATATTCCCGGCCTGGAAGGCGATTTCGGTGTGCTGGCCGGACATGCGCCGGTCGTCGCCGCGGTCCGTCCCGGCATTCTGACGATTATCAGCGGCGGCACGCAACAGAAGATCATCGTGCTCGGTGGCTTGGCCGAAATGTCGGAGAAGGGCCTTACCGTGCTCGCTAACGTCGCCACCTCGATGCAGGAGCTCGACCGGACACAATTCGCCGAGACCATTGCTGAGATGGAAGCGAAGCTCGCGGAGAAGGAAGGCTCCGAACTTGATCACGCGATCGAGCGGCTAGACCACTTCAAGAGCATCCAGCACGAGCTCAACGCAACGGCGATGCATTAGAGTGTCGGCCTGGCGCCAAACTTCGTAAAAATCCCAATAAATTCAGCGCTCGTCACGCTGTGGCGGGCGTTGAAACATGGTTGCACCCGCGGACGTCTGGCGGCATTCTGCGGCCGCAGATGCTGGTCCAGGTCTGGTCTTCATGAAACGCAAGATCGCGGCGATTTTTGCGGCCGATATTGCCGGCTACAGCCGTCTGGTCGCCGAGGATGAAGAGGAAACGCTGCGACGGCTGGCGTCCTATCGTCAGGTGACCGACGATTTCATTGCCAAAGGCGGCGGCCGCATCTTCAACACCGCCGGAGACGCCGTTCTCGCCGAATTCCCGAGCGCCGTCGAAGCCGTGCGCTGCGCGATCGATATCCAGGAAAGCCTGCGCACCCGGCGCGAGGATGGGACTTACTCCACACCGCAAGGCAAGAAGCCGGCCAATTCGGGGCCGCCGAGTTGGATGTGGCCGGCAGCGGTTACGCTGGTCTGCCTGACCGCGATCGGGGTCGGCGGATTCCTGTATTTCACCAAGCTCGAGACATCGGCGCCGAAGGCGACGTCGACGGCGAACAACACGACGCGTCCGGCGCCCGCGCCGACGGCTACTCCGCCGCAGATTGCAACGCCGATTCCGGCATCGACGCCAACCCCTGCAGCGAAGGCCGCGGCAGCGCCGCCACCGCCGGCTCCGCCGCCGATCCCGTCGAGTGAAAGATTTGCGGTCGAGAGCACGCCGTTCATCGGCGATCGCGCCCGCAGCGCGCTGACCAGTGAATATTTGCCGGCGACGGACCACAAGGCGTTCGCCCTCAACATCACCGGAACCAACGCCTTCGTCACCGCGCAACCGAGCGAAGAGGTGGCGCAGTCCATGGCGCTCGAGCAATGCCAGAAGCGTGCGGAGGCGATCCAGTCGCCCCGAAAATGCGAAATCTACGCCGTCGACAGTTCGGTGGTTTATCCGCATGGCAAGCCGCCGGTGCCGCCGCTGCCCTGGATCAAGCACGATCCCTCGACCGAAAGACCGTTCTCGGCAAAGGAGATGCCGCTGGTGCGCGAGCAAGGCCGGTCGAGGCTGGATACCTATTATGGCCCGGGTCGGAAATCCAAGACGATCGCGCTCGGTCCCGGCGGCGCGTTCTTCTACAATCTCGGCATCGAGGCCCTCGAAGATTTAGCGCGCCGGAATCTGGAATCCTGCGGTGCGGTGGCCGGCGTTCCCTGCATGATCGTCGCCGCCGATGACAGCTTCGTGGTGCCGGTGCCGACTACGCTAAGGGTAACCGGTTTCTTCAGGGCCGCCGACAGTCCGTTGATTGCCCCCGAGGCGAGGGACGATGCCGCCCGCAAACTTGCCGATGCAGCGAGCGGCTGGAGCGCGCTTGCCGTCGGCACCGCAAGGCGGCCGGGGCTGGCGGTGAAGCACATAAGCGAACAGGCTGCGGTCAACGAGGCCTTGAGCGAATGCGTCAAGCGCGATAGCGATTGCCACGTCGTCGCCATCGGCCCGTTCACGGTCGGGCCGAATTAAAGCATGATCTGGAAAAGTGGGTACCGGTTTTCCGAAGAGATCATGCTCAAACAATTAGAGAGATAGGGCAGGATGACGGTTCGAAGCAGCGTCATCCTGCGCTATTTAGTCCGCGAACTTTGCAAAGAGCTTCGCCACCGTCCGATACACCTCGCGCCGGAAGGGCACCACGAGATCGGCGACGCGGTCGAGGCGTTCCCATCGCCATTGGTCGAACTCGGCCGGCTGGCCGTTACGCGGCGTCAGCGGGTCGATCTCGTCGTCGCGCCCGGTGAACCGCAGCGCGAACCATTTCTGCCGCTGGCCGCGGAATTTGGCGAGGCGATGGGTGGGCGGGCCGTCATATGGCGGAAACTCGTAAGTCATCCAGTCGGTCTCGCTGAGATGCTCGGCGCTGACCGCGCCGGTCTCTTCCCAGAGCTCGCGCATCACCGCATCGCGCGGGTTCTCATCGGCGTCGATGCCGCCCTGCGGCATCTGCCATTCTAGGCCGGGAAGAATGATTTCCGGTCCATCGTCCCGAAAACGCCGGCCGATCAGCACCTGGCCGGATGCGTTGAACAGAGCGATGCCCACATTGGGGCGGTAGGGCTTGTCCATGCGACCTATTGGCCCGCGAGGCTTGAAAATTCCTTCACCACGCGCTCATAGACCGGCCGCTTGAACGGCACGATCAGGTTCGGGAGATTCTTCATGGGCTCCCAGCGCCAGCCGACGAATTCGGCCTTGTGGCCGCCGCCGCCCGGGCTCATGACGTTGATCTCGGCATCCTTGCCGGTGAAGCGGACCGCGTACCATTTCTGCCGCTGCCCGCGATAGCGGCCCTTCCAGGTGCGCCCTGCCACCGTGCGCGGAATGTCGTAGATCAGCCAGTCGGGGACCTCGCCGAGTTTCTCGACCGATCGAACGCTGGTTTCCTCGTAAAGCTCGCGTTTCGCTGCGGCCCAGGTGTCCTCGCCGGGATCGACGCCGCCTTGCGGCATCTGCCAGACGTGGCTTTCATCGACATGTTCGATGCCGCCGGCGCGGCGACCGATGAAGACCAGCCCCGCTGCGTTGATCAGCATCATGCCGACGCATGTCCGGTAAGGCAGGTCTTCGTAGCGCGCCATTCCGTCTGGACTCCCAGCGACACAATTCGAGCGATCAGACGGGCGAAATCCGGAAGGGCGCCATCAGGTTGATCGTTAGCCTGATTTTGATTTCAGCATCACCGTTGTCAATGGCACAAGCATGATGCCGCGGTTGTCGAGGGTCTTGATCCAGGCGGCGATCCGTTCAATCGAAATCGGCAGCGCCGAGGCGACGCCGATGGCCAGCCCGCGTTCCTTGGCCAGCGTTTCGAGCTTGATCAGCGTCCGATCGATCTCCGCCGAGGTCGGCACAGCATCGATAGTGAAATCGGCCTTGGCGAAGGGCATGGCCTGGCCGGCCGCCAAAGCGGACGCTGCGCTGCGCGGGGTGGAGCCGTCATCGAGATAGCCGAGGCCGCGCTTGGCCGCCTCGCGGATGATCGGTTGCATCACGGCATCGGTGGCCACGAAACGCGCGCCCATGAAATTGGCGATTCCCGCGTAGCCCTGAATCCGGCTGAGATGCCAGTACAGGCGGTCGATGTTCTGCTCGGGCGCCAGCGTCGTCAGCAGGGTCTGCGGCCCGGGATCGTTGTCCGGATAATCGAACGGCTCCATCGGGACCTGCAGCAGGATCTCATGGCGCTGTGCGCGCGCGCGTTCGGCGAGTTTCGACGGGTCGGCACCGTAAGGCGTAAACGCCAGCGTTACCGCCGGCGGCAGCTTCATGATGGCGTCCACGGTTTTCGCAGCACCGACACCGAGGCCGCCGACGACGATGGCGATCACAGGCATTTTGGCCGCCTTGGCACGGTCGGCGTCGGCCGCATAGACCGTGAAAGGTTTTAGGCCGTCGGCGACAACAGGGATCAGGCCGTAGCGCGACTTTTCCAGCAGGCGTTGATCGCTGCCGGCCATCGCCGGCGGGGGAGCCGATTCCGCATCGGTCTTGTCGCCCGTGGCATCGCCGCCGATCACGACGTCCTGGCGCTTGCCGCTGGAGCCATCGATGATGGTGACGGTCTTGTTCTCGCCCGACGCGGCCTGCCTGGATGTGGGTTTCGCGAGAGACTTGGCGTGGCCGGAACCGGCCATTGCGGCTTTCTCGTCGGCCCCAGAGGTCTTCCGCAGCGCAATGCGCGCGACCGGCTCGCCGCCAAAGGGATTGTCGGTGAACAGCGCGATGGTGCCAAAGCCGACCAGGAACAGGCCGAGCATCACGGCCAGGGCCTGCATCACGGTGAACGGCAGCCGAAACCGGCGCTTTTTGGGCGCCTTTTCCTGTCCGAGCGGCGTGCTCAGCTCGTCGGCCGTCTCCGTCATGAACCTCCCCGAATCAACTGCACCCAAGATACCACGATGGGCCGGATTCGAGCGCCGCACCGCGCGCAAAAGCGGTCCGGGCCTGCTCGGGGGATTGGAACCGGCAACAAAAAGGGCGGCCCGAAGGCCGCCCTTTTCACGGAAATTGACTTGGTGCGATCAGTTCGCCGCCTTGTTGGCGGGCTTGTCGATCGCCGCCTTGTCGCCGGTGGCCGGCGCAGTGGCGCTGGACTTGATGCCGTGCAGCAGGTCAGCTGCGGTCTTCAGGGCCTTGTCGTCCTTGGGGTCCGGCGGCAGGTAGGATTGCGATCCGGTCTTCTCGTCGCCATCGTTTTTCAGATGGCCGCGCAGCGAGGCTTCGCCTTTGGTGTCGGTCCGGCCTTTAATCCCTTCAGGCTCGTCCTGCAGTACCTCGATGTCGGGAACGATGCCCTTGGCCTGAATCGATCTGCCCGATGGCGTGAAGTAGCGCGCGGTGGTCAGGCGCAGCGCGCCGTTGCCGCTTCCGAGCGGGATGATGGTCTGCACCGAGCCCTTGCCGAACGAGCGGGTGCCGACCAGCGTCGCGCGCTTGTGGTCCTGCAGGGCGCCGGCGACGATTTCGGAAGCGGAAGCCGAGCCGCCATTGATCAGCACGATCACCGGTTTGCCCTTGGTCAGGTCGCCCGGGTGGGCAGCGCGGCGCTGGGTTTCGTCGGCATTGCGGCCGCGGGTCGAGACGATCTCGCCGCGCTCGAGGAAGGCGTCGGAAACGGTCACCGCTTCCTCCAGCAGGCCGCCGGGGTTGCTTCTGAGGTCGATAATGAAGCCCTTCAGCTTGTCGCCGATCTGGGTCGTCAGATTGCCGATCTCGCGTTTCAGGCCTTCGGTGGTCTGCTCGTTGAAGGTGGTGATGCGGATATAGGCGATATCTTCGCTTTCGACGCGCGCGCGCACCGAGCGGACGCGGATATTGTCGCGCACCAGCGTAACGTCGATCGGATTGTCCTGGCCCTTGCGGATGATCTTCAGCCGGATCTTGGTATTGACCGGGCCGCGCATCTTCTCGACCGCCTGGTTCAGGGTGAGACCCTGCACGGCCTCGTCGTCGAGATTGGTGATAATGTCGTTGGCCATGATACCGGCCTTCGATGCCGGCGTGTCGTCGATCGGGGAGACGACCTTGATCAATCCGTCTTCCATTGTCACTTCGATGCCGAGCCCGCCGAACTCGCCGCGGGTCTGCACCTGCATGTCGCGAAAACTCTTGGCGTCCATGTAGCTGGAATGCGGATCGAGGCCGGCCAGCATGCCTGAGATCGCGGATTCGACCAGCTTCGAGTCGTCGGGCTTCTCGACATAGTCGCTGCGCACCCGCTCGAACACGTCGCCGAACAGATTGAGCTGGCGATAGGTGTCAGAGGTCGCAGCACGCGCGCTCGATCCCATCAGCACAGAGCGAGGCTGCGTGACGAAAAGCGTCAGTGCCGCACCGGTGGCGGCGCTGAGTAGAATTAAAGAAGTCTTGCGCATCATCCGCGAACCTTTTCGCCTTCATTTGCGGCCCACCATGGGCCTGGATCGATTGGAGTGCCGTCCTTACGGAACTCAACATAGAGCACGGGCTGGCTCGCGGTGGTGGCGAGAATGGATGCGACCTGGGATGTCGACCCCATGGTCGCGACCGGCTCCCCCGTAAGTACAAACTGGCCGATGTTTACCGAAATGCGCTCCATCCCGGCGATCAGGACATGATACCCGCCCCCGGCATTGAGGATCAAGAGTTGTCCGTAGCTGCGGAAGGGCCCGGCGTAAACAACCCAGCCGTCACACGGGGTTGTGACCTGGGCGCCGGCCCGGGTTGCCAAAGAAATGCCTTTTTCGACGCCACCTGCGCCGTCGGAACCGCCAAAATCGCGAATCTTGGTGCCATTAACCGGCAGGGCGAATAATCCCTTGGCGGATGCAAAGGCAATCGCCGGGCTGAGCCGGGCGGGGTCTTTCAGTGCTCCCAGATTGGGCTTGCCGTTGGGGGTAACCGGTGACCCCTTCAGACTGGCGGTTGCGGCCGCTTTGGCCGCACTCTTCAGGTCCTGCTCCATTTTGGCGATCAGGCCCTGCAGACTGTCGACCTGCTTGGACAGCGTAATGGCGCGCGCGCCTTCCGCTTCCATGTCCTTTTCGATTGCGCTCTGCTTGCGCTGGCGTTCGTCGACCAGCGCGGCCAGCCTCATCTGATCGTCTTTCAATTTGTCGCGGTCGAGCGCCAGCGCATCGCGCTCGGTGGCGATGGTCTTGCGAAGCGCGACGAGTTCGCCGAGGTCGCTTGCGAGTTTCTCCGCGCGTCCGCGCAATTCAGGCACGACCGATCCAAGCAGCATCGCGGTGCGCAGCGATTGCAACGCGTCTTCGGGACGCACCAGCAGCGCCGGCGGCGTGCGCCGTCCGGCGCGTTGTAGTGCCGCCAGCACTTCGACGATCTCGGAACGGCGCGAATCGAGTGAGGCGCGGATCTGCTGCTCGCGGCCGTCGAGCGGTCGCAGCCGCGCTTCGGCGTCAGCGATGCGCGTCTCCACGCCGCGTACCTGGGCTGCGATGTCGATCAGCTGCGCGTTGAGCTTGCTGCGGTCCTGGCCGATCACCGCAATATCTGCTTTCAGTTTCTGCTGCAGCTCGGCGGCTTTTTTCTGCTGCTCGCGGGTGGCCTCGAGTTCCTGCTCGCGCTGCTTGATGTCGTCGGGGGAGGGCGCGGTCGCCTGTTGTGTTTGTGTTGGCTGTGCGGGCGTCACGACCTGCGCAACGGCCGGCGAAACTGAGAGACCGACAAGGCTTGCGGACAGGAGCAGGATCGAAAGCGGGACAGGGGGCACCAACTGCCCACCGCGGACGGCGGTGTCAGGGTATGAGTGAATGTCCCGCGTTGCCGGCATCCGGATTAATCAGCGCTTTCTCTATTCCGCCACCGTGCCCTAGGCGCGGTGATAGGGGTGGCCCGCCAGAATCGTTGCGGCCCGGTAAATCTGTTCCAGAAGCATGACGCGAACCATTTGATGCGGCCAGGTCGCCGAGCCGAACGCTATGCGCAGCTTAGCTTTGCGCTGCAAATCGGGCGAAAGTCCGTCCGCGCCGCCAATTATGAAGATAGTATTTCCGCTTCCCTCGTTCCGCCAGCAGCCGAGATGCTGGGCAAAGGTCGCGCTATCGATGTTTTTGCCGCGCTCGTCGAGCGCCACCAGCACGTGTTTTTCCGGTATCAGCGCTGAAATCGCATCGGCTTCTTCGGCGATCCGGGTCGCGGCGTCGCGCGCGCGGCTTTCCGGGATTTCATGAATCTCGAGGCCGCGAAAGCCGAGCTTGCGGCCGATGTCGTCGAAGCGCTCGCGATAGCGTTCGGCCAGTTCCCGTTCCGGGCCCTGCTTCAGCCGGCCGATTGAAACGATGACGAGACGCATCCAAAGCATTTTCCGGCAAAGTGGAAACCGGTTTGCCGCGCAAAATGCGTCAATCGACAAACCGCGCGCATTTGCGCGCGCACGTTACATGCGCTGCAGCCGATTCGCATCGGCTTCACGATCTCAGATCGCCTTCGCCGCCGCCGGATTTTGCGTCCACAATCTTTCCAGATTGTAGAATTCGCGCACCTCGGGTCTGAATACGTGCACGATCACATCGCCGGAATCGATCAGCACCCAGTCGCAATTGGGCAAGCCCTCGACGTGAATGCTTTTGAGGCCGGTTTCCTTCAAGGCTTTCGTGACATTTTCCGCGATCGCGCCGACGTGCCGGTTGGCCCGGCCCGTTGTGACGATCATGTAGTCGGAAAATGCGGATTTGCCGCGGAGGTCGATGGTGACCGTTTCTTCCGCCTTCATATCGTCGAGGCGGGAGAGGATCATATTCAGCGTCTTGTCGGCGTCGGGTTGCGCCTTCAAGGCCGCAGCTTGGGTCGATGTTTTACGCGCGGTTTTTGCAGCAGGCTTTGCTCGAGTCTTGGAAACCTTGGGCAAAACAGACTTGGACAATACAGATGTGGCCAGGGACCATTCCTTTCACTGTATCGCGAACGCCGAATCCTTCGCGTCCACGGGCTATATTAGGCATGTGGGGTTAACGGTTTCAATATTCCAGTGAGACCCCACGCTCACTTCGTCCTCCAGCTTCCGTCCGAGTTCCGGAGGCCGGTCGAAGACAGGTTCAGTTTCATGCCGGTGAGGAATACCCAGGCGGGGGCGTGCTGATCCGTTAGCCGCGTAGCCTGATTCTCAGGCAGGCGGTAGCGCGCCAGTGCCTGCGCGGCCGGGGCGGCCAGCGCCCGAAAACTCTGTGGCGGACGGTCGATCACCGCGATCGGCACCTCGGATGCGATGCGCCGCCAATCCTTCCAGCGGTGGAACTGCGCAAGATTGTCAGCGCCCATGATCCAGACCAGATGCACGCCGGATACGCGACGCCGCAGATGGATGATCGTATCGACAGTGTAGCGGGTTCCAATGACAGCTTCGAGACAGCTGATATCGATGCGCGGGCTGTCGGCAATTTTTTGCGCGGCATCGGCGCGTTCAGCCAAGTCGTGCAACCGGCCAGTATCCTTCAGCGGATTGCCCGGCGTCAACAGCCACCAGACGCGGTCGAGCTTCAGACGCTTGATGGCAAACAGGCTGATGGCGCGGTGCGCCGCGTGCGGCGGATTGAACGAGCCGCCGAGCAGGCCGATGCGCATGCCGTTGGTGTGGAACGGAATGATTTGCGCGGCGGATTGCGGCGGCATCAGCTATGCCACCGCGGGAGCGGCGCTTCGCGCCAAAACGGTTTTTCCTTCACGGCCGCGTCTGCCCGGTGCCGTGGACGCGATATTTGAAGCTCGTCAATTGCTCGGCACCAACCGGCCCGCGGGCGTGGAATTTGCCGGTGGCGATGCCGATCTCGGCGCCGAAGCCGAACTCGCCGCCATCGGCGAACTGCGTCGAGGCGTTGTGCAGCACGATCGCCGAGTCGACCTCGTTGAGGAACTTCTGCGCGGCCTTGGCGTCTTCCGTCACGATCGCATCGGTGTGGTGCGAGCCGTGATTGTGAATATGCGCGATCGCCTCATCGAGGCCGTCGACGACCCTTGCCGCGATGATCGCGTCCTCATACTCGGTGCCCCAATCCTCGTCCGAGGCGGGCTTTACCCGGCTATCGACGCGCTGCACGGCGGCGTCGCCGCGCACTTCGCAGCCGGCATCGATCAGCATTTCGACCAGCGGTTTCAGGCTGGTCGACGCGCCGGCGCGATCGACCAGCAAGGTCTCGGCGGCGCCGCAGACGCCGGGGCGGCGCATCTTGGCATTAAGCACGATCGACTTCGCCATTTCGAGATTGGCGGAACGATCGACATAGACGTGGTTGACGCCTTCCAGATGCGCGAACACGGGCACGCGCGCCTCAGTCTCGACGCGCGCGACGAGGCTCTTGCCGCCGCGCGGCACGATCACGTCGACGCCGCCGTTCAATCCGGTCAGCAGCAGGCCCACGGCGGCGCGATCACGGGTCGGCACCAGCGTGATGGCGGCCTCGGGAAGGCCGGCCTCGCGAAGGCCCTGCACCAGGCAGTCGTGGATGGCGCGGCAGGAGCGGAAACTGTCGGAGCCGCCGCGCAGGATCACCGCGTTGCCGGACTTCAGGCACAGCACACCGGCGTCGGCGGCGACATTGGGCCGGCTTTCGAAGACCACGGCAATGACGCCGAGCGGCACGCGCACGCGCTCGATAGTCATGCCGTTCGGCCGTTGCCAACTCTCGGTGACGGCACCGACCGGATCGGCAATTCCGCGCACGGTGGCGACACCGTCGGCCATCGCCTCGATCCGCTTCGGCGTCAGCGTCAGTCGATCGATAAAGGCCGAGGTCGCGCCACCGGCCCGCACTTCCGCGACGTCCTCGGCATTGGCCACGAGGATCGCCGGCGCATGGCTGCGGATGGCGCGCTCGATGGCGTCGAGCGCCTGGTTCTTCTGTTCGGGCGAGGCAAGCGCCAGTACCCGCGCGGCGGTGCGCGCGTGGGCGGCGAGTTCGGTCATCAGAGCGGGCAAATCGGCGTTGCCGTCGATTGCCTTGAGGGGCGCGGTCATGGCGGTCTCGAGCGAAAGGTTAAGGCCATGTCCTAGCACTGAAATCCCGCTTTTGCGAGGTGCGGAACCGGCATGGCTGGCTGGCGGAGAGAGGCCCGGCGGCTAGGCCAATGGCCTATTTGGCCGGAATGGCCCCGGCGGGCCCGACCACCAAATCGTCGCGGTGGATCATTTCAGCCCGGCCGCTGATGCCCAAAATGGCCATGACATCAGGCGAGGAGCGACCTTTGACCTTTTCGGCGTCCTCGGCGTCATAGGCGACGAGGCCGCGGCCGATCTCATGGGTGTCAGGGCCGCGCACCACCACGGCGTCGCCGCGGGCGAATTGGCCGTCGATCCGGATCACGCCGGCCGGCAACAGGCTCTTTCCGGCGCGCAAGGCGGTGACCGCGCCAGCATCGATGGTCAGCGTACCCTTCGGCTCCAGCGAGCCCGCGATCCAGCGTTTTCGCGCCGTGACGGGATTGGCGGGCGTAAGGAACCAGGTGCAGCGCCCGCCATTTGCGATCGCTTGCAGCGGATGCTCGATCTTGCCCGACGCAATCAGCATGTGCGTGCCGGCGGTGGTCGCGATCTTGGCGGCCTCGATCTTGGTGTACATGCCGCCGCGCGACAGCTCGGATTCGGCCGCGCCTGCCATCGCCTCGATTTCGGAGGTGACGGATTCGACGACCGGAACGAGCTTCGCATTGGGATTGGCGCCGGGCGGCGCGTCGTAGAGGCCGTCGATGTCGGACAGCAGGATCAGCAGGTCGGCGCTCGCCATGGTAGCGACGCGCGCGGCGAGGCGGTCATTGTCGCCGTAGCGGATTTCGTTGGTGGCAACCGTGTCGTTTTCGTTGATGACCGGCACCGCGCGCCATTCCAGCAGTTTGGCAATGGTCGAGCGGGCGTTGAGGTAGCGGCGGCGTTCCTCGGTGTCCTGTAAGGTCACCAGGATCTGTCCGGCGCCGATGCCGTGGTCGCCGAGCACTTCCGACCAGATCCGTGCCAGCGCGATCTGGCCCACGGCCGCCGCGCCCTGGCTTTCCTCGAGCTTCAGGGTGCCGCGCGGCAGCTTCAGCCGGCTGCGCCCGAGCGCGATCGAGCCGGACGAGACGACCAGTACATCGCGGCCCTCGCCATGCAGTTTGGCGATATCGGCGGCCAGCGCCGCAAGCCAGGACGCCCGCACCTCGCCCGCATCGGAATCGATCAGGAGCGACGAGCCGACCTTGACGACGATACGGCGAAAGTTCTTCAGCGCAGGGCGGGCCATGGATCAGGTCTTCAAAATGCTCCGGAAGCTGGCTGTTTTGCAGCAGGACGGCGGCGGGCGCAAGCGATCCCGGACGGCCCCTGAGCGATCTTTGGCGCTACGCCTTTTGGCAGTCGTTTCAATGGCGGCCACACTCTGCTGTAATGGGCCAAATCTTGTGGGGAAAGCCTGAATGGATCGCCGAAAATTTCTGGCCGGAAGCATCTGTTGGTCGCTGGTTGCAGGAACGGCCGACGCGCTCGCGCAATCCGGCCCGTTGACCAAAATCATCTTTCCCTTTGCGGCCGGCGGCAGCGGCGACACGCTGTGCCGGCTGCTCGCTCAGCACATCGGTCCGCTGCTCGACCGCACCATCATCGTGGAGGACCGCAACGGGGGCGACGGGTTGATCGGGATCAAGTCGGTCAAGGGCGCCAACCCTGACGGGACCACGATACTTGTCACCACCGGGCCGACCATGTTCCTGCTGCCGATGGTGGAGGCCAAGCCGAGCTTCGATCGCGACAAGGATTTCATGCCGGTGTCGCTGTTGGCGCGATTTGAATTCTGCGTCGCTATCGGCCCCGCGGTCGATGCCAAGGATTTTGCCGGCCTGGTCGCCTGGCTCAAGGCCAATCCTACCAAGGCGTCGTTCGGCGTGCCGAGCAACGGGACCATTCCGCATTTTGCCGGTTCAAGGCTCGAGGAAATACTGAAGATACCGCTGACACGGGTCGCCTATCGCGGCACCACGCCGATCATCAACGACCTGCTCGGCGGGCATTTGCCCTTCGCCGTTATCACCGCTGCGGACGCGATTCCGCAGCACCGCAGCGGCGGCATCAAGATTCTTGCCGTGAGCAGTGAGGCGCGCTCGCCGTTCCTGCCTGAGGTGCCGACGCTGAAGGAGAGTGGCATCGATCTGGTGGCCAGTGCCTGGTACGGGATGTGGCTACCGGCCGGCTCGCCGCCGGAATTTGCCGGGAAACTGAGTGCGGCGGTTGCTGTAGTGTTCGCCAAGCCTGAGGTGAAGGAAAAGCTGCTGGCGATGGGCCTGATCCCGGTCGGCTCAACGGCGGAAGGCCTCACGCAGGAACTCGCCGCCAACACGGCGTTCTGGCAGCCGATCGTGAAGGCGACCGGCTACAAGATCACCAACTAGCGCTAGGTCTGCGCCCGCTGCTCGATCCTCTGCCGGATCGCAGCAAGTTCGGCCTCATCCCAGATTCCGATCAGGACGCCGTTTTTGACTTGCAACTGGTTCTCCGCGTACGCGGCGATCTTCGCGTTGGGCGAGGTGATGTGCATCTTCGGATGCAGCGCCCAGTCGAGCAGCGCCGCTTGCAGCCGCGCGATCACGTCCGCGCATGACGGATCCTCGCCGCGATCGGCGAATTCGTACGGATCGCTTTCGAGATCGTAGAGCATGGGCCGAAAGCCTGACGCCTGGATATATTTCCAGCGGCCGTCGAATACCATGAACAGGCGGCACTGTTCGATCGGCTGGTTGAGCCTCAGGCGAACGTCCTGCATGCAATAGTCGTATTCCGAGAAGACCACCTTACGCCAATCGGCCGGCGTGGCGCCGTGCAGCAGCGGCATCAAAGAGCGGCCTTCAAGAATATGATCCGGCACCTTGCCGCCGAAATACTCGATGAAGGTCGGCGCCAGGTCGATCGCCTCGACCAGCGCATCGCAGACGGTGCCGCGGGTCGCGTCAGCCTCGCGCGAGGGATCGATTACGATCAGCGGAATTTTTGCGGACTGGTCGTGGAACAGGTCCTTCTCGCCCATCCAGTGATCGCCGAGATAGTCGCCGTGATCCGAGGTGAACACGATCATCGTGGTGTCGAGCAGGCCGCGGCTTTCGAGGAACTGCATCAGCACGCCCATCTGGTCGTCGATCTGCTTGATCAGGCCCATATAGGTCGGGATGACTTTTTCGCGCGCCTCGTCGCGCGCCATGTTGCGGGAGTAGCGCATGTCCATGTAGGCGGCGAAAACCGGATGCGCTTCCTGACGCTCCTTCTCCGAACGCACCGCCGGCAAGATGTCGGCCGCGCCGTACATGCTGGCGTAGGGCTCAGGCGCAATATAGGGCCAGTGCGGCTTAATATAGGACAGATGCAGGCACCAAGGCCGCCCGTCCGCTTCCGACTCAGCGATGAAATCCATCGCGCGGCGGGTCATGTAGGGCGTCTCGGAATGCTCTTCGGGAATGCGGGCGGCCTTGTCGGCGTGCACCAGCAACCAACCGTTCTGCAGCGTGCCATCGTCGGCCGCGCCTGAATTGGCCCAATGCTCCCAGGGATTGGGAGCCTCGTATCCCTGTTCACGCAAATAACTGTCGTAGCGCGGACGGGGCCTGCTGGAGGGATGCATGCCGTCGTCGCGCTCATAGGGCTCGAAGCCGCATTCCGACACATGTACGCCGATCACCGAATCCGGTGCGATCCCCAGGCTCTTCAGGCCTTCGATATCAGGCGTCATGTGCGTCTTGCCGACCAGCACGTTGCGCACGCCGATGTTCTTGAGATGATCGCCGAGCGTGGGCTCACCGACCCGCAGCGGCCAGCCGTTCCAGTGCGAGCCGTGCGAGCGCATGTAGCGGCCGGTATAGGACGACATCCGCGAGGGGCCGCAGATCGGCGATTGCACATAGGCCTTCGAGAAGCGCACGCCGCGCCTGGCCATCGCATCGATGTTCGGCGTTTTCAGCGTCGGGTGTCCGGTGCAACCCAAGTAATCATAGCGAAGCTGATCGCACATGATCCAGAGAACGTTCTTCCGCTGCGGCATGTTTTGCTACTATCGAAAGATTGCGGGCGTCAGATGCTGCAATATCGAAGGGCCGATTGCAAACAGGTCGGCGCCGCGATCTCAGCCCTGCGGCGTCGCCGGCGCCCACGGCTCGGCTTGCGCGGCGCCCTTGGCCTTCAGCGAGACCGGGGCTTCGCCTATCACCTCGACCAGCGCCCGCAGGGCCTCCGGCACGCCTTCGCCGGTCGCTGCCGATACCAACAACGGCGTTTTCTTCGCGGCGCGTTTCAGCCGGTCCCGCTGCTTCTTTAGTTCGTCCGGCGCCACGGCGTCGATCTTGTTCAGCGCCACGATCTCGATCTTTTCAGCGAGGTGGCCCTCATAGGCTTCGAGTTCGTTCCGGACTGTCTTGTAGGCCTTGCCGGCATGTTCGCAGGTCGCGTCGATCAGGTGCAGCAACACGCGGCAGCGCTCGACATGGCCCAAAAATCTGTCGCCGAGGCCCGCGCCTTCATGCGCGCCCTCGATGAGACCCGGAAGATCCGCCAGCACGAATTCGCGGCCTTGCGCGTTCACGACGCCAAGCTGCGGATGCAGCGTGGTGAAGGGATAGTCCGCGATCTTCGGTTTGGCGGCGCTAACGACCGAGAGGAAGGTCGACTTGCCGGCATTGGGCAGGCCGACGAGGCCCGCGTCCGCAATCAGTTTCAGCCGCAGCCAGATCCAGCGCTCCTCGCCTTCCTGGCCCGGATTGGCATTGCGCGGCGCGCGGTTGGTGGAGGATTTGAAATGCGCGTTGCCGAAGCCGCCATTGCCACCTTCGGCGAGCACGAACTTTTCACCGAGCGTGGTGAAATCGTGGATCAGCGTCTCGCGATCCTCGTCAAAAATCTGCGTGCCGACCGGCACCTTGAGCACGATCGACTTGCCGTTGGCGCCATGGCGGTCCTTGCCCATGCCATTGGTGCCCTTCTGCGCCTTGAAGTGCTGCTGGTAGCGATAGTCGATCAGCGTGTTCAATCCATCGACCACTTCGATGACGACATCGCCACCGCGGCCGCCATTGCCGCCGCTTGGTCCACCGAACTCGATGAACTTCTCGCGGCGGAACGCCACGCAGCCGTTTCCGCCGTTGCCGGAACGGATATAGACCTTTGCTTCGTCCAGGAATTTCATGATTTCTTCTAGGTAAGGCAGGGGGGGCGCTGCGGCAACCCTCGAGCGCCCCAACATTGGCGAAAAGCCTTAATTTTCGGGCCTTTTTGCGGCCCGCGGCGATATTCCGGACCCTCCGGCATGATATAGCTTCAATCGGCCCCAACCGGGGCTTGGGGTGGTGAATGAAGCGGCGGGAATTTGTCGGGCTTATCGGCGGTGCGGCGGCTTTGCCTTGTCTTTGGCCGCTCGCGGCGCGCGCGCAGCAGCCGCAAAGGCAGCGGCGTCTCGCTTTCGTTCATTCCGGCATCCCCGCCGACCGCCTGACCGAGGGCGCGGGACCGTTCTGGATGCAGCGGTTCTTTGCAACGTTGCGCGGGCTCGGCGACGTCGAGGGAAGCAATCTCGTTATCGAGCGTTTTTCCGCCGAAGGCCGCTCCGACCGTTTTGCCGACCTGGTTGCCGACGTGGTGAGCCGCAAGCCCGACGTCATCGTTTCGAACCTCAACGATCTCATCAAAGCTTTCGCGAACGCCACCGTGACCATACCGATTGTCATGATCGCAGGCGATCCGATCGCGGGAGGCCTGGTGACGAATCTGGCGCGACCCGGCGGCAACCTTACCGGCGTCAGTATCAATGCGGGGATCGAGATCTACGCCAAGCGGCTTCAGATCCTGAAAGAGGCAATACCGTCGATGGCCAGGGTCGGCCATCTGCTGTCGGGTAATTGGGACGACGGCAGTTGGACGTCGCTCGATCAGGGATGGCGGCGTCTGGGGGTAACAGTTACACAGCTTTTACTGTTGGTAGTGGACGATGCAGAGCTGCAGCGGACTTTCGCCGATATAGCGGAGCAGAAATTTGATGCTGCCATTGTCGACGAGGGCGGCAGCTTTCTCGCGCAACGCGCCGCCGTTGTTGCGCTGGCGGAGAAATACCGCATCCCCATGATCTATCCCTACCGCGACTATGTAGAGCAAGGCGGGCTGATGGCGTTGGCGCCCGATCTCGGCGAACTCGCCGAACGCATGGCGAGCGACGTCCATCAGATTCTCAATGGCGCCAAAGCGGGCGACATCCCGATCTATCAGCCGAGCAAATTCCAGATGATCATCAACCTGAAGACGGCGAAGATCATCGGCCTCGACCTGCCTGCCACACTGGTCGCCCGCGCCGACGAGGTGATCGAATGAGGCGGCGGGAATTTATCGCCGCGATCGGCGGCGCCGCGGCGAGTACGATGTGGCAACGCGCCGGCCAGGCGCAATCGCCATCGGCCAAAATTCCCCGCGTTGGATTTTTGGGCCTGCCGTCTGCTGGCAGCCTGCCCAAGCGGACGGAGGCGTTCCGCAACGGTTTGCGCGATCTCGGCTATCGCGAGGGCAGCGACCTGATCGTCGAATATCGCTGGGCGGACAGCGACTATGCCAGGCTGCCGGCGTTGCTTGCGGAACTCATCACCGTCAAGGTCGACGTGATCGTGACCCACGGAACCCCGGGCGTCACGGCGGCGAAACAGGCGACGTCGACGATTCCCATCGTGATGGCGGTGGTCGGCGATGCGGTGGCGTCGGGTCTGGTGGCGAGCCTCGCGCGGCCGGGCGGCAATGTGACGGGGCTAACGTTTTTCCAGCCTGAATTGAATGCCAAGCGGCTCGAACTGCTCAAGGAGACCATACCGGACTTGATGGGTGTCGGCGTTCTGCTCAACCCGAACAATCAGATGAACGAGCCGGTGCTGCCCCAGGTCGCACAGGTCGCACAGTCGCTCGGGATCAAGCTGCATCAGTTCAACGCACGCGAACCCGGCGAGCTTGAAGCTGCCTTTGCCGACATGAGGGCGAAGCAGGTTCGCGCTTTCGTGGTGTTCGATGATGCGATGTTGGTCGGTAACGCCAAGGCGATTGCCACGCTCGCGCTAAAATATGGTCTTTATTCCTGTGGCTTTCTCGACTACGCCGCTGCCGGCGGGCTGATGGCGTATGGCGTCGACTTTCCCGACATGTTCCGTCGCGCGGCGACCTATGTGGACAAGATTCTGAAAGGCACCAAACCGGCCGATTTGCCGGTCGAGCAGGCGACGCGTTTTGCGACCATCCTCAATCTTACAGCCGCCAAGGGGTTGAGCCTGACCGTGCCGTCATCGCTGCTGCTGCGCGCCGACGAGGTGATTGAATGAGACGGCGGGAATTTCTTGCAGGCGCGATGTCGGCCGCGAGTTTGCCGGCCGTGGATGCGCCAGAAAATGTGCCGGCGCCTCATCCAGGGATATCGCCGTTGCAGCAAATGGCGGCACGGATTGCTCGCAATCGCGAAGTGCTGGGATTGCATTATCCTTCGGACAGCAAGGCCGGGCGGCAGCTGGCGATCAGGACGTTAGACATTTCTGAAGAAGTACAAATCGATCGTGGATCCGATAAATCCCAACGCTGGACCTCTCTACGACGCCAAGCGGGAGTGGTTACAAGACACTTCGAATCTATTCCGCTGGCCGCTTGCGGATCAAAAACTTCTGCATTCCTTCCAGCACCAGTTCGCGGCGCTGGTTGAACACGGTCGAGCGCAGTGTGACCACGCCGGTGGTGCGGCCGGGGACGAGTTCGGTTACTTCGAGTGCCGGATAGATAGTGTCGCCGGCATAGACCGGCTTTGAGAAACGGCTCGACTGCTCGAGAAAGGCGACCAGCGATTCCTCGACAATGTAGGGAAACAGCCCGGCCCCCGGCGCGGTGTGGATCAGGGTCTGGAAACCGTGCGCGAGCAGATCCGGCATGCCGCTTCTGCGGCAATATTCGACATCGTAGTGGATCGGGTGGGTATCGCCGCTCGCGGTCTGGAACGCGGCGAACACCGCCGAGGTCTGTGTCCGGCTCGGGATTACGAAACGCTCGCCGAGCTTGAAATCTTCGAACCAGCGTTGTTCGCTCACCATGTGATGTTGTACGGGGTCGAAGTCGGTCATGGCAGGTTCCTGCGGTTTTAGGCGGCTGACTGGATATGGGTATCGCAGCGGCCATGTTGCGACAATTGGTTCAATTCGGCGTGCCCGGGCATAGTAGTCTGCCTTGCGCAGACTACGTGAACTTGTTTTTGCTCCCGGGCGCCCACGGCTTTAAAACCGGGCTGCAAAACAGGCCAACTCACCGTCGGCGACAACAAGACGATTATGAGCCTCTTCGCAAAACTTTCGACCTACGACGAGCGTTCCGCGCGGCTGGCCGGCATCGGGCTGATGCTGCTGTCGATCTTCATGTTCTCGTTCGGCGACGCGCTCGGAAAGTTCATGGTTGCGACCTATTCGGTCGGGCAGTTGTTGTGGCTGCGCGCCTGCGCGGCGCTCCTGGTGTTGCTGCCGACGATGTGGAAACAGCGCGCCGAATTCACCCGCCTCGAACGTCCCTGGCTGCAACTGCTCCGGGTGACGCTCTCCACGCTGGAAGTCGCCGCCTTCTTTCTTGCGACCGTCTATCTGCCGCTCGCCGACGTCATCACCTATTATCTGGCGGCGCCGATTTTCGTGACCGCGCTGTCGGGCATCGCTCTGGGCGAGCATGTCGGCTGGCGGCGCTGGACTGCCATCCTGATCGGATTTTGCGGCGTGTTGATCGCGCTGCGGCCATCGGCGCAGACCGTGAGCTGGCCCGCGATGATCGCACTCGGCGGCAGCCTGTCGTTCGCCTTGTTGATGCTGATCACGCGATCGCTGCGGGCCACTCCCGATATCGTGCTGGCGTCGTCGCAATTTGGCGGCACGTTCCTGCTCGGCGCGCTGATGTCGCCGATCGGCTGGGTGACACCGTCCCTCGGCAGCCTCGGCCTGTTCGCGGCCGCGGGAATTACGTCAGTGGGCGCGCTGCTGTGCGTCAACCGCTCGCTGAAGCTGGCGCCGGCCAGCGTCGTGGTGCCGTATCAATATTCGATGATCGTCTGGGCGGTGATATTCGGCTTTGCGGTATTCGGCGACGTGCCGTCGTGGGCGACGATCCTGGGCGCCGCGATCATCATCGGTGCCGGGCTTTACATCTTCCTGCGCGAGCAAAAGCTCGGGCGGGAGGATGGCATGGTCAATCCGCCGGTGTAGCCCCGCTGTCGTCCCGGCCTTGCGCCGGGACGACAAGATGGAGCTAGCGTTCCCTTCTCGTCGAATTGCCCCAGTTCTTCAGCGAGGCCCAGACGCCGCGCGACAAGCGGAAGCGGTCGACCGGGGTCGATGATCCCAGCGCCTCGAAGCGATGCAGTTCGACGCCGCTCCACTGGAACCCGCATTTCTCCAGAATGTTGCGCGAGGAGGGGTTGGCGACGCGCGCGCCGGAGATCAGGTGTTCGGCATCGAATTCCTCGAAGAAGAAATCGATCACCGCGCGCGCGGCCTCGGTGCCAAAACCCTGGCCCCAATGCTCGACGCCGAGCCAATAGCCGAGTTCCGGCGCGTCTTGCTCGCGCCAGTCGATGCCGACCATGCCAAGCGGCGAATGATTGTTCTCGATCAGGAACACGGTCTGGTGGTGCTCGGCGGCGAGCGCGCGCACGAATTCGACGGCGTGGTCCTGCAGATAGGGATGCGGCAGGCGGCGGGTGTTTTCCGCAATGCGGCGATCGTTGGCGAGACGCGCAATCGCTTTTACGTCCGCGAGCGTCGGTCGCCGCAACGTCAGCCGTTCGGTCTCGAGGACGCAGCGACTCGCCTCACGCAACGTCGGGGTCGGGATGTCCTGCAGCATGTCGGGCTCCAAAAATGCGAAACATACGCAAACGAAAAGGGGAGGCCGGTTTCCCGCCTCCCCTTGGAGCCTTCTTGAGCTCCGCCGGTTCAACAGGATCCGGCGGACTCATGTTGTCCACCGTCTATTCAGCCGCCTCCGACATCGGAACCACCGATACGAAAGTGCGACCATTGGCTTTTGCACGGAACTCGACATGACCTTCGACCTTGGCGAAGAGAGTATGGTCGGTGCCCATGCCGACATTAAGGCCGGGATGCCAGGTGGTGCCGCGCTGACGCGCGATAATGTTGCCGGGAATCACATGCTCGCCGCCATACGCCTTGACGCCAAGGCGTTTGCCTGCCGAGTCACGTCCGTTCCGCGATGAACCGCCTGCTTTTTTGTGAGCCATGGCCCGTCTCCAACTTCGCCGTAATCTCTAGATCAATTCCTTGACGGAATCATTTCACTTTTTGTCACGCATCACATTTTGATGCGCGACCATCACTTCTTGTCGCTCTTGCCCTTCGCGGCGGCCTTCTTGGCCGGAGCCTTCTTCACGGCGGGCTTCGCCGCAGCCTTCTTCGCGGGCGCCTTCTTCCTGGCCGCCTTCGGTGCCTCGTCGCCCTCGGCGGGCGCTGCGGCAACCTTTTCCTTCTTCGGCCGCGGGCCGATCGATGGCTTGGCGTTATCGGTCAGTATCTCGGTGACGCGAAGCACCGTGATCTCGTCGCGATAGCCGCGCTTGCGACGTGAATTCTTGCGGCGGCGCTTCTTGAACGCGATCACCTTCGGGCCGCGTTTGTGCTGCAGCACTTCGGCCGCAACGGTCGCGCCGGCAACCGTCGGCGTGCCCAGAACCGGCGTATCACCGCCGACAACCAGAACTTCGCCAAGCTGCACGATCGTGCCGACTTCGCCGGCGATCTTGCCTATCTCGAGCACATCATCCGGAACGACGCGGTATTGCCGGCCGCCGGTTTTGATGACTGCGAACATCGTTTAAATCCTTCGTGTTCGATCCCGGCCTCGGACCTATTCCCAAAAGGGACATGTCCGGGTCGGCTTTTTGGTCAGTCGTTATGGGTACGATTTTCGCGCGGCCGGGGTGCGAACCCTCAAATTCGCGCAAAAACAAGCGGCGCGAGAAATCCCGCGCCGGATGCCGGGACTTATAGCCGCTAAGCACGGCGAGTCAAGGCAAAGGGGGCCAAAAACCAGCCCAAAATGAGGTATTTTGGCATTTTTGGAGCGCCGGCCCCGCCGCAAGGAATGTCCGACATAGTGGGTCCGTGAAACCAATGGGTTCCCTGCCCGTTGTGTCAGCGAAATCCGGCTGGGCAGGGAAAAATGGCAGAAGACAGCATCTCTACCACCGGCATCGCCCGCCACGGTGCCACCCGCCTGCCGTCGGTGGAGGTGGACAGCTTCAATGTCGAGCTCAAGGACGACGACGGGTTTTTGGGCGACCGCGCCAGCAAGCGGGCGTTCCGCAAGATCCTCGATACACTGCGCAAGCCGTTGAAGAAAAACGGCGACGACCCCTTGGGCAACAAATCCGCGAGGGAAATCGCCAAGAGCGAGCTCGACGAGGCGCTGCTGGGCAACGATATCGGCGCCGCCGCGCTGGTGCACGGCGCGATCGAGGAGTTCGCCGGGGAGTTGGCCTATGTGACGGGGCGATTCCTCAAGACCAAAGCGTGGGCAGATACAGAGCGCATCGTGGTCGGCGGCGGCTTCAGGCAAAGCCGGGTCGGCGAACTCGCCATCGCCCGCACCGACATCATCCTCAAGGCTGAAGACTTCAAGGTCGACCTGGTGCCGATCCGCTTTCATCCCGATGACGCCGGCCTGATCGGCACGCTGCATCTGGCGCCGTCATGGATCTTCGAAGGCTATGACGGCATTCTCGCGGTCGATATCGGCGGCACCAACATCCGTTGCGGCGTGGTCGAGACGCGCTGGAAGAAGGCGCCCGATCTTTCCAAAGCCGAGGTGTGGAAGTCCGAACTGTGGCGGCATGCGGATGACGAGCCGACGCGCGAGGGCGCGGTGAAGCGGCTGGTCAGGATGCTGAAGGATCTGATCGCCGCAACTGATGCCGAAGGCCACAAGCTTGCACCCTTCATCGGCATCGCCTGTCCCGGCGTGATCAACGCGGACGGCTCGATCGAAAAGGGCGCGCAGAACCTGCCGGGCAATTGGGAGAGCAGCAAGTTCAACCTGCCTTTGAGTCTGGTGGAAGCAATTCCTTCGATCGGCGATCATGACACCGCCGTCTTGATGCACAATGACGGCGTGGTGCAGGGCCTTTCCGAAGTTCCCTTCATACAGGATGTCGAGCGATGGGGCGTGCTGACCATCGGCACCGGCCTCGGCAATGCGCGGTTCACCAATCGAAAGAAGGACAACGGCAGGAGCGAGAAGGCCAAAGACAAGAACGAGAGCGATAGAGACGACAAGAAAGTGCAAAAGGGTAAAGATTAGGACGCGCCTTCAGGCGCGCTGAATACCGGCCTGCATCAGGAAAACGCAATAAAACTAGCAGCGCGCCTTGCGGTTTCGATTCCATCAGAATCGTGACGCAAAAGTTTCATAGCACGGGGTAAGGTTGATCGGTTAGGTTAAAACCGGGATCGCGTTGCCGTTTTTGCGCGCGTTGCTACCGTCATTTCGTCGCTCCGGCTGACCGGCGAAGCCGCACTTCCCGGCCAGAATTTTAAAGAAGCGGCACGGGGCCGCCGGTGCTTTGTCGCGTCTGGCGGCCCCACCCTTTTCTCTGTCTTCAATCCCGATCAGCGCCAGCCGATGTGTGTGAAAAACGCCGCGATCTCGGATGCCGCGCGATCGGGGTCCTCGCGATGGGGAAAGTGTCCGACATCCCCAAACAATGCGAGGTCGAGATTTGAAAATGTCTCGCCGAGCCGATCGGTCCAGGCGTAGGGAAACAACGGATCGTGCTCGGCCCAGCGAACGCAGGTCGGCACGTCGATCGGCGGCAGATTTGGTGCCTCGCCTTTCAACATGCTGATGCGCCCCGCATGCGCCGCGCGATAATAGGCAAAGCCGCCGGGAAGGTTTCCATCCTTCAGGAAATTGTCGACGAAGGCTTCGAGCACACCGTCGAAGGCCTGCTTGCGATGGCTCCAGTGTTTCAGAAGATAGCCGATATAAGCGAGGCAGCTTTCGCGGCTCGCGCCGATGAGCGTTGGCGCAATCTCCAGCTGGTTGAACGACTGATACCAGATATTGTTCAGCCGGTCCGGCTCCGCCATCCGCGGCCCGATTCCGGGATAGAGGAAGTCGAAGAAGAATAATCCCTTGATGCGTTCCGGCGCGGCGCGCGCCAGCGGCTGCATCAGCCCGCCGCCGACATCGTGGCCGACAATGCCGGCTTGCTTGAGGCCAAGCGCGTCCATCAGCGCCAGCATGTCGGCGGCGTGCTGGTCGGGGCCATGCGGCCCACTGGGCTTGGCGCTGTCGCCGAAGCCGCGCAGGTCGGGCGCATACAGCGTGAAGCAGTCGGCGAGCCGGGTCATGACCGGCTCCCAGGTCAGCCAGAATTCCGGCCAGCCATGTAGCAGCAACAGCGGCTGCCCCGTTCCCATGCGGGCGACGTGAAACGCCGCGCCATTGGCCTGAACCGTCAAATGCTGCATTTTTTGTCTCCCTTTTTGCGTCCGGCCCTTCGCGGAATTCTTGGCCGTGCGCCTTGTCTGGCCCGCCGTCCTCGCCTAGAACTCGCGCCGACCGCGGGTCGAGGAATCACCCAAAATTGGCGCCTGGAGAGGTGGCAGAGTGGTCGAATGCACCGCACTCGAAATGCGGCATAGGTGCAAGCCTATCGGGGGTTCGAATCCCTCCCTCTCCGCCAGCAAGTCACTGATATTACTAGAGAAAGCGTTGACTTAGTAATTGTTGCATGACTTCCGCAGGTTAGCGGCCGTAGTTGCGCGAGTTGCCCACTGAGAGAGCGAACTCCTGGCGTTTTGCACGTTCAGCGTCGGTCGTTTCTCAGGAGGCAACTTTGTCAGTGGCTTTCTCTGCCAATGACGGTGCCCGCCGGCAGCCTGACGGCTTGACGCCCGAGCCTACTTCCTCGGTGGATCGGGCCGGCGCGGTGGCTCCTGCGGCCGAGATGGCTCTGGAGTAGGTCGTGACGAGGGTTGTTGTCGAGAGGGCTCGTGCCGGCGCATGGGCATGGATCTAGCTAAGAACTAATAAACTCCAAATCCCGCAGCCACAGCCTTGTCGAATGCAGGCAACCTTCAACAAGGCGGCCGGCAAAGAAAGGCCTGATCACTCAGAAAGAAGCCAATAATCCCCGTGGCGGTACCGACCATGCGTCGCATGAGACTCAATATGATCGATCGAATCTAACGAATGGTTCTTGAGCTTGAGGCTTCCGCGGACGCTTGCCACGGTCGAGCTCAAAGAGAAGCCCCGTCCGAAATGGTTTATTTGTGGAAGTCGATAGCGCCCTGCCTTCGTCCGCTCACTCCCGTTCGAAAGCGCCCAGCCCCAAAAGAAGAGCCGCCTTTAAATTCCATCTCCCAAGGTTTTGAAGATACGCCCGCGACGTTCCGCACTGCGGGGGCAGTGGATTTATATGAGCGACCGGGCGCCCACGTCACGCCCGGTCTTGAGACTTCCGTCGTTCGCTCGACTATTTCAGTGAGGTGCTGAGCGTGTCAAAGGTCCCGCTAAGCTTCACGCCGACACCTTGCACCGCGGTGATAATAGCAATTGCAATCCCCGCGGCGATCAGTCCGTATTCGATGGCAGTGGCACCTGATTCGTCCTTCAAGAATTTTGAAAAGAGAGTTTTCATTTACTGTCCTGCCCAGATGTAATCCCCTGGAACAAAGGGGTGCTGAAGTTCCAAGCGTCAATATGCGCGCTAAACTCTAAGGTTCCTTAAATTCGAAACACCGTAGTTTTCGCGATAGTGAGCCGCAGTTTTTATTAGAATGCCAACGAAAGAGATCGGCAATTCAGCTGACGTCCTCATCAAGGAGGGCGGAACAATGACAAGCTCATCCGAGGCCGCGTTGTTCCGACTTGTCGCAATCGTCCCAGGGCAACAGTCATCGCGCGCTCACAGCGAGAGTTAATGTCCTTCAACTCGTAAGGTCCACCAGCTTGTAAAGCTTACGGGTGTCGCAAGCGACGCACTTCACGCTAAACTCATGATGAAGCTTAGCCGGATTGGAAACAAAAATCCGCGCGCCGCACTTTTTACAGGACACAGTCCCGGTGGCAACCGCTTGCGGGCGCTTTCCCACTTTCCGGCGATATAAGAAGAGTGCGCCTGTCGAAAGAAGCGCGGCTGTCGCAAGAATAATGACATAGCTCATTCTTCGCTTCCACATTCCGCCATCAACTCAGCGTCTCACGTCTGAAAACGCGTTGCCACAGATCAGCAAGATGATGCGTTGCGTACCAATGTGATAGTGAGCGTATCGGCTATTTTCTCCTCCGCCGCATTCGAAGGGCTCCTAAAGTATAAAATTTCCTAAACTATCGCAAATTATGTGAGGCAACGCTTCATTATCGCATTGGTTTTTTGTTTAGCGTGATTGCCATCTAAAAGGGGTTCGCTTTACTAGAAGTCAGCCGTTGCCATCGAGTGCCGCCCATACTGCTGCCATCATCGTCGCCGCTATGATTTGCATGCCGCTATGATCGCATGGTCACTTGGCTCGATGGCCAGCAAAAAATAAACAGATCGTTAAAATCCGACGTACTCGTGTCGATTTCTGGCAAGGACCATCTTAATGAATCTGTGAGTCAATGCCGTGATTGTCATTGGAGAACGGGCAACGGATTTTACCATGATGCTTCAATCGATCCTGGATGGTGTGCATCGGCTACGCGCGGACGAACGTGGCGCCGTGGCAGTCACAGTGGGTGTGTTGATAATCCCGCTGGTAGGAGCCTTGGCCATCGGCTTCGAAGTTTCGAATTGGTATATGGTAACCCGCTACATGCAAAACGCTGCCGATGCGGCAACTCTCGCGGCTGCGACCAACGGCGGGGCTAACTACGACGTCGAAGGCAAGGCCGTAGCGGCACGCTATGGCTTTGTCGACGGCGCCAATAATGTCAGCGTTGCAGTCATCAATACCGCCGCCTGTCCTGGCGGCGGCAACACTTGTTATAGCGCGACAATCTCGAGTTATGTGCCGCTGCTTTTGTCCCGGGTTCTCGGCGTCACGGGCGACGGCAACGTGAACGGCACCCTGCAAAAGAAATTAAGCGCGATTGCGGTTGCCAAGGCAGCCACTCAACCCCAGGATATTTGCATGTTGGCGCTTGCCGGAAGTGGCGTCGCTCAAGGTATCCGCACCAACGGAGCGCCGACCGCCAACATGAACGGCTGTAACGTCATGTCGAATACCGCGGCTCAGTGCAATGGCTCCAACCTGGGGGCTGGTTTGGGTATGGCTCACGGAAATAGCAATGGCTGTGGCGTTACACCGGTTTCGAATGTTCCGGTTGTGACGGACCCCTACATCGGGCTGGCGAGCAATATTCCCCCTCTTGGCTCCGCCGGCTGTGGCGGAAATTACCCGCAGGAAAGCAAGCACGGCAACTCGTACTCCGTGGCGGTCGGAAACCAGTTAAATGGGACTTTAAACTTGACGGCGGGCAATAATTTCAAGTGCGGGGACCAGATGCTCACGGCCGACACGGTTATCAATACGCCACCCGGCTCCCCAGCCGTTCTCATCATTGAAAACGGTCAGCTCGATCTCAATGGTCACGCGCTGACGACCTCCAATGGTTCGGCGGTGACGGTGGTTTTTTCCGGCGATAATTCGGGTTCGTACAGCCACATGCCCGCCGACAACACAAACGGTCCCGGCGGCAGGCTCGACCTCGCCGCGCCGACCTCAGGACCTTGGTCGGGCGTTGCGATCTATCAAGACCCTAACTTGACATCCGGTCTTGATGTTTCGGCGGCGGGAAACAGCCCGACCTGGAACATAACCGGGTTGATTTACATGCCGCATGCGAGTGTCACCCTTAAGGGAGCCATCGATAAGGCGAACGCCGGGAAATCGTGCGTCGTTATGGTCGCAGACAATTTTCAGATCAGCGGCACTGCCGGCATCCTGAAGACGGATATAGGGCAATGCCCTCAGGCGGGGCTGAAGATGCCAACCGCGGCAATTCCCTCGAGGAGCATGCTGGTCCTATGAGACACAGACAGACAGCCGATTTGAGACATCGTTCTGCGAGGAAGCTTGCGCGCAAGCTCGGCGCAAGAACCAGGGCGATTTGGACCGACCAGCGCGGAGTGGCTGCGATCGAGTTTGGCTTTTTTGCCATTGTTCTAGCAGCCGCGCTCGCAAACGTCACCGACGTCTCAATTTACATTTACCAGCGAATGCAGGCGGAAAACGCAACCCAGATTGCAGCACAGGCGGCTTGGAAGGCCTGCGACTTGTCGAAATTGCCGGCTATCGTAAACTGTCAACCAGCGCTGACCACTGCTATGCAGAGCGCATTGACGAGCACCTCGCTTGGCACGCGCGTTTCCCTGATGCCCGGCTCGCCGTCTGAGGGGTACTACTGCGTCAATTCATCGAACGCGCTGCAATACGTCGGCGATGTCTACTCCAAGCCCGCCGATTGCACAGCTGCGGGTATGCCGAGCTTGCAGCCCGGTGACTATATTCAGGTACAGACGACATTTACCTACACGCCATTATTTCCTGGTCTCAGTGTCGCCAGCACTTTCGCAACACCCATCAACCGAACGGCATTTATGAGGTTGGGCTGATCGTGAGTAATCTTCTAAAATCTTTACGCCGTGATCAGCAAGGGACCACGGCGGTAGAATTCGGAATTATCGCGCCGGTCTTGATCGCGCTGCTCATCGGCACGATGGGTTTGTGCGTTGCTCTCTATCTCATTGGGAGCCTTCACTTTGCGGTGGAAGACGGCGCGCGCTGCGCTTCTGTCAAGGCTGCCTGTCAGGTCAACGGAATCGCGGATGGAGCCCTGACCCAAGCATATACCCAAAGTCGTTATTTCGGCCCCGGCGGCGTTTCACCCACCTTCACATACGCCGCTGCCGCGTGCGGTAATTCGGTGAGCGCGTCGATCACTTACTCTGTGAATGTGCTGTATAAAACTTTGGTCATTCCAATTTCGGCAACGGCCTGTTTTCCGTAACGTTTGCAGAGGACTTAGGCTTTGTTTGGCGACGAAACCGGATCGCTGGGGGCGGGGGTCGCCCGATTGATCGCGGATTTTTCGGAAGCAACCGCTCTGTTCAGTCTATTGCCCTTCGTTCTCCTTGATGGCGGGCGACTATGCGTGACAACCACCGAGGCAACTCTTGGCTGCCCGATGTCTTCAACCGGCGAGAGACGTTTCTCATTAATTTCTATTGTGTCTCTGACGGGAATAACGCCGGCATATTTTATTTCGCCTTTTGACCTGCTCCCACGAAATTAGGCAATTGGTACTGGAATTTTCCGGGGTTTTGCTCATGCCCGGCGGGGGCGCCGATGAGCCATTCAACAGCGATATCGGCGCCCTGTTACCGATCGCACTGGGTGCCGGACCTCATTTGGGTCCCTACGTCAATCCTCCATTTTCGAGCGCGCATCGTCAAGGCTCACGAACCAGTGCGTGTTCAGGCGCGCTGCACGACAGCAATGAAGAAGCACAACCATTCCAGTGACGATCGTCCCATTCAATATCGTGGCAAGCATTGGCGGCACAGTCGCGGTCAAGTGCTGACCGAATTCGCGTCAGATCGCAATGTAGGTGTCACATGCCTGAAGCCGTCAAGAAGAACAATCGAAGCGCTGTCGCCCCTCGTCTCTTTGTCCTTGAACTGAACGCCGGCCGCATTCACTCCATGAATGCGGACGGTTCCGACAAAAAGGCCATCGTGTCGGATTGCCATTTGCCCGATGGCATCGTCGTTGATGCGGAGGCTGGTCATATCTACTGGACCAACATGGGCATCCCAAGCCTGAATGACGGGTCGGTCGAACGCGCCGACATCGACGGCAAGAACCGCAAGACCATCGTCGCGCAGGGAAAGACCCACACGCCGAAGCAGATCATCCTCGATAAGAAAGGCGGCAAGCTCTATTGGTGCGACCGCGAGGGCATGCGCGTCATGCGCTGCAATCTCGACGGCACGCGGCTGGAGACGCTCATCGAGGCAGGGCGCGGCGAAGCTGACAGCCGGGATCAGACGCGATGGTGCGTTGGGCTGACGATCGACCCGAAATTCGGACATATCTACTGGACGCAAAAAGGCCCGGACAATGCCGGGCTCGGTCGCCTCTTTCGCGCCAATGTTGAGATTCCCGCCGGCCAAACCGCGGCGAACAGGTCCGACATTGAGATCTTCTACGACGCTCTGCCGGAGCCGATCGATCTCGAGCTCGACCACAAGAACCGTATTCTCTACTGGACCGACCGCGGCGATCCTCCGCGCGGCAACACAGTGAGCCGGGCCTCGATCGACAACAAGCCTGCCGAGCCGGAGATCGTGGTGACCCATCTCATGGAAGGGATCGGTATCGCGCTCGATATTCCAAACGACCGCATGTTCGTGACCGATTTCGCCGGCTCGATTTATTCCGCACGGCTCGATGGATCCGGTGAACGAAATTTCCTCTTCGCCCAGGGCAATCTGACCGGCATCGCCTACGCCGAAATCTAACAGACGCATCGGAGAAAAGACATGACTGACACCAAGCCAATTCGCCGCATCGCCATCATCGGCACTGGCGTGATCGGTGCGAGCTGGAGCGCACTGTTTCTTGCCAAGGGACTGCAGGTCGTCGCAACGGACCCCGCACCGAACGCGGAAGCCGCGCTGAGGAAGTTCGTCGAGACCGCCTGGCCTGCGCTGAAGCGATTAGGCCTGTCGCCGGGAGCGTCCCAGTCGAACCTGACGTTCACGCCCGACCTCGCGAAGGCGCTCGCCGGCGTCGACCTCGTCCAGGAGAACGGGCCCGAGCGGATCGAGTTCAAGCAGAAGCTCTACAAGCAGCTGGACGAGCTGCTGCCACCCGACGTGATCATCGCGTCGAGTTCGTCGGGGCTCACCATGAGCGAAATCCAGAAGGGCGCCGCGTCCCATCCCGAGCGCTGCGTGATCGGCCACCCGTTCAATCCGCCCCACTTGATCCCGCTGACGGAGATCGTCGGCGGGGCAAAGACCTCGGAAGCGACAATCCGACGCGCGGACGAATTTTACACCTCGATCGGGCAACGGACGGTGCGCGTCAACAAGGAAATGCCGGGGCATGTCGCCAACCGTCTGCAGGCAGCGCTGAGCCGCGAGATCTATTACCTCGTCGCCGAGGGTGTGGTGAGCGCCGCTGACGTCGACACCGCCCTGTCCTGGGGCCCGGGCCTGCGCTGGGGCGTTATGGGCGGCCTGATGCTCAACCATCTCGGTGGCGGTCCGGGCGGCATCGAGCATTTCTTCCAGCAGTTCTCCGGCCCGATGACGGCCTGGTGGAAGACCCTCGGCTCGCCGGAACTGACTCCGGAAGTGCAAAAGAAGCTTATCGACAGCGTCCATGCCGAGGCGGGCTCGCGCACCATCGAGCAGCTGGAGGCGGAGCGCGACGAAGTCCTGCTCGGCCTGATCGAGTTGCGCAACAAGGTCGCCAAGTCGAGCCAAACGAAATCGAAGGCGGCGGTCGCCTGAGACCAGGCGCCGCCGGCCCGATCAATCACACATCCGACACGTCCTTCAATTTTTCCCGGCTTCAAGCCGCAGCCAAAGGAGTCTCAAATGCCCACCGCCACCGCACCAAGCAAGATCGTCGCACGGAAGCCGCTACCGCCGCCAAATAGCGACTTCTACGATCTCTACGAGACCTTGAGCGCCGACGAACTCGCGACGGTGAAACGGGTGCGCGCGTTCATGGAAACAAAGGTCGCGCCAATCATCACAGATTACTGGGTGAGGGACGCTTTCCCCTTCGAATTGCTGCCGGCGATCAAGGAGTTGGGCATCGGTGGCCTTGCAATGCACGGCTACGGCTGCGCAGGCGGAAGCTTGGGGCTGTTGGGCTTTGTTCAGATGGAGCTCGCACGCGTCGACCCGTCGGTCGCGACCTTCATAGGCGTGCATGTCGGCCTGGCGATGGGCTCCATCTACATCGACGGATCGGAAGAGCAGAAGCAGAAGTGGTTGCCACAGATGGCGCGCTTCGAGAAGATCGGCTGTTTCGGCCTGACCGAGCCGCTGGTGGGCTCAGGTGCCAGCGGCGGCCTGCTGACCACGGCGAAGCGCGAGGGCGACACCTGGATTCTCAATGGCGAGAAGCGTTGGATCGGCAATGCTCCATGGTGCGATGTTTCAATCATCTGGGCGCGCGATATCGCCGACAACCAGGTGAAGGGCTTCATCGTCGAGAACAAGACCACGCCCGGCTTCAGCGTCGAGAAGATCGAGAACAAGATTGCGCTCAAGGTGGTCCAGAACGGCCACATCACGCTGAAGGATGTTCGAGTGCCGGAAACGAACCGCCTCCAGAGCGGCAATTCATTCCGCGACACCGCGAAGGTGCTGAAGATGACACGCTACGCCGTGGCGTGGATGGCGACTGGATGCGCGATGGGCGCCTATGAAGCCGCGCTGAAGTATAGCCAGGAGCGCTTGCAGTTTGGCAAGCCGATCGCGTCGTTCCAGCTAGTCCAGGATCTTCTCGCCAAAATGATCGCCAACATCACGGCTTCGCAGTGCCTGATCGTGCGCCAGGCGCAGCTGCATGCCGAAGGCAAGCTGACGGACGCCCATGCCGCGCTTGCCAAGGCGTTCGCTACGGCCAAATGCCGCGAGACGGTTGCCTGGGCCCGCGAGTTGATGGGCGGCAACGGCATCGTTGCCGACTACAAAGCGGCGCGCTTCTTCGCGGATTGTGAAGCGCTCTACTCCTACGAAGGCACCTATCAGATGCAGAATCTGATCGTCGGCAAGGCTGTCACCGGCCTCGGCGCCTTCGCGTGACATCTCAGCGGCCGGCGCTCCGGCGCCGGCTACCCCCAATAAGGAGATACGATTATGGTTGCGCAAGCTGCACCGTTCACCCCTTCGCCTGCAACAGTACCCAACTCCGTGCCGAGGGCGGCATTGGCGCTTGCGAACGTCCAATACGAGAAAAAGGGGTCGATCGGCTATGTGACGGTCAATCGGCCCAAGGTACTCAACGCGCTCAACACGCCGACCTGGACCGATTTGAAGGCCGCATTCGAGGATGCAAAGGCCGACGCTTCCGTGCACGGCGTGATCCTCACCGGAGCGGGCGACAAGGCCTTCATCGCCGGCGCCGACATCAGCGAACTTGCGCATGTCGACGCCTATGAGGCGGAGGAAACCAGCCGGTTCGGGCAAGGTGTGCTGGACCTGATCGAAAATCTCGGCAAGCCGGTGATCGCGGCCATCAATGGCTTTGCGCTCGGTGGCGGCTGCGAGACGGCGATGGCTTGCACCATCAGGATAGCCGTCGAACATGCCAAGTTCGGGCAGCCCGAGGTGAAGCTCGGGCTATTGCCAGGCGGTGGCGGCACGCAACGCCTGCCGCGCCTGGTCGGCAAGGGCCGTGCGCTGCAGCTGATCCTCACCGGCGAGACGATTTCTGCCCAGGAAGCCTATCGCATCGGCCTCGTCAACGAAGTTGTCCCCGCGGCCAATCTCATTGCTCGCGCCGAGGCGATCCTGAAGCAGATCATGGCCAATGCGCCGATCGCCGTGAAATTCTCACTGGAGGCGGCCAACAAGGGGCTGGACACCAGCCAGGCCGAGGGGTTTGCGCTCGAAGCGTCCTATTTCGGCATCTGCGCGGCGACGGAAGACAAGAAGGAAGGCACCTCAGCCTTTCTCGAAAAGCGCGCGCCGCAGTTTCACGGACGCTGAATTTCGAGCGTAAGCGAGACCGGACATTCGCCATGGCAACGTCTTCTCCCACCCCAGTCCCGACAGAGCGGTTCCGACTGACCAGCTCTGACGGACTGTGCATCGCGTGTGCCCACTGGGACAGCCGCGGCCAGGCCCGCGCCGTTGTCCAGATCGCCCACGGGATGGGCGAACACATGGGGCGCTACGCCGACACCGTCGAAGCGCTCGTTGCGGCAGGTCTTGCCGTCTACGCCAACGATCATCGCGGGCACGGCCTCTCGGCCCATTCGCAATTGGGAGAATTCGGCCGGGGCGGCTTCGAACTTCTCGTCCAGGACATGGTCCGCCTGAGCGAGATCGCCAGAGACGAAAATCCCGACCTGCCGCTGCTTCTCCTGGGGCACGACATGGGATCCTTTGCCGCGCAGAGATACGTCATCGACCACAGCCACGAGATCGATGGCTTGATCCTCTCGGGATCGGGAGTGCTTGAAGGCTTGGCCCGGGCAGCACTTGCCGAGACCGCGGGCAGTAACCTCCTCAACGCCGCATTCGAGCCGGCGCGCACGCCCTTCGACTGGCTGTGCCGCGATCGGGCAATCGTCGATGCGTTCATCGCGGACCCCCTCTGCTTTGAAGACCTTCACCCCGGCTCTCTTGTTTCCTTCCTCGGCGCCGCGCCTCGGTTGAGCGATCCGGTCGCCCTCCGCAAGATCCGCGGCGATCTGCCGATCTATTTGTTGTCCGGAAGCGATGACCCCGTCGGGCAGCAACTGCGGGGACTCCACAGACTGATTGACCGCTACCGCGATGCCGGGCTGCGCGACATCGCCTTCGATTTTTATCCGGGCGGTCGGCACGAGATGCTGAACGAGATCAACCGTCGCCAGGTCCAAACCCGCCTGCTCGGCTGGATTTCCCGGACACTGGAAAAACTGAACGACGATGACCGCCGCGTTTCAATCGCGCTCGAACTTCAACACTAAGGAGACGAACATGCCGAACGACAACATCTTTTCCGGACTCAAGGTGGTGGATCTCGCGAGCTTCATCGCGGGCCCCAGCGCCGCGGTGATCCTGTCGGACTTCGGCGCCGACGTCATCAAGGTGGAGCCGCCGAGCGGCGAGCTGTGGCGACATTGCCAACCACCTCCCGCCGCAGCCGGTCGCCGAGGATGCGTACCCCTGGCACCTCGCCAATCGCAACAAGCGCGGCATCGCCCTTGATCTGAAATCCCCGAGCGCCCATCAGGTGCTCGAAAAGCTCGTCAAATGGGCCGACGTGCTCATCGTCAATACGCCGCATCCCGCGCGCGCACGAAATTGAACCTCGAATACCAAGATGTGGTGGGATGGAATCCGCGGCTGATCTACGCCGACATCTACAGGTTTCGGCGACAAGGGGCCGGACGCGAATCTTCCCGGCTTCGACATTACCTCGTACTGGGCACGCAGCGGATTGCTGTCGATGACGCGCGATGCCGGCGCGCCGCCGACCTGGCCGGTCGCCGGCAGCGGCGACAATGCCACCGCGGTCGGGCTCTATTCGGCGATCGTCACTGCGCTCTATCGTCGCGAGCGCACCGGCGAGGGAGCGCATGTCACGACCTCGTTGCTCGCCGAAGGCGTATGGTCCGCCAGCGTCTCGATCCAGGCCGCGCTGTGCGATGCGAAATTCTTCGGGCTGCACGATCGCATGCACCCCGCTAATGCGGCAATGAATGTGTATCGCGCCAAGGATGGCACCTGGTTCGTTCTCCTTGTCACGACGCGACAAGCTGGCAGCCGTCGCCAAGGCGATCGGCCGCCCTGATCTTCTGACCGATCCGCGTTTCTCCGATCCGGCGAAGCTGATGGCGAACATGACGGAGCTCACGGCGATCCTCGACGAGACCTTCTGTGCCGAGCCGATGGCGCATTGGTACGAGGTGTTCAACGGCGTGCACGTGACGTTCGGAGCGGTGCGTGGGCCGCAAGAGGTGATCAAGGATCCGCAGCTCCAGGCCAACGACATCATCGTTCCGCTCAATGGTGCCGGCGGCAAGCTGACGTCCACCATCTCCAGTCCGATGCAGGTGCATGGCGTCGCCAAAGTGCCGGCGAAGCGCGCCCCGAAGATTGGAGAACACAACGAGGAAGTTCTCCGGCAACTCGGCTTCAGCGCGGCCGAAATCGATGGTCTGCATGAAAGCGGTGCCGTTCCGAAAGCAAAGGAGCATGCGGCCTAGTGTGACGAACGGCCGGACGCGGCGGAAGCCGCCCCGAACGCTCGACTTGCAGTGAAATCCATCAAAAGACAGGACTTTCGACCATGGCTGATATCGTCACCGAACATGCCGGCAGCATCTTGCGGGTCCAGTTCAACCGCCCGACAAAGCGAAATGCGATGACGTCAGCCATGTATGTGGCTCTCGCCGGCATATTCAACGAAGCGGCGAAGGACGAGAACACGCGTGTCGTCCTCTGGCACGGCGCGGGAGATTCGTTCTGCGCCGGCAACGATATCGAGGATTTTCTGAAGAATCCGCCGGGGCCGGGAGAATCTCCGCAAGCCCAACTGATGGCGGCGCTGGTCAATTTCGACAAACCGATCGTCGTCGCGGTCCAAGGCGCCGCGATCGGCGGCGGCACCACCATGCTGACGCATTGCGACTTCATTTACGCAGCCGAAAACGCGAAATTCCAGATGCCCTTCATCAATCTTGCTCTCGTGCCGGAATTCGGATCGAGCTGCTCCGTACCGGCGCGGATCGGTCATGTCCGTGCGGCGGAGCTGATTTTGTTGGGCGGTCCCTTTGATGCCGGGTGCGCGGCGGAGTTGGGCCTGGTTACCGAAATCGTGTCCGATAAGGATGTGCTGGCGAGAGCGACCGAAACAGCCCGGAAATTGGCAGCAAAGCCGGCTGCAGCGCTGCAAGCCAGCAAGCGGCTCATGAAGCAGCCATTTCGTGAGCAGATCAAGGCGGCGATGAAGGCCGAGAACGAAGAGTTCAGTACGCAAGTCCGCTCTGAAGACGCAAAAGAGGCGCTTACGGCATTCCTGGAAAAGCGCAAGCCTGACTTCACGAGAAGCATCAAATCTCAAGCGACCGCATAGCTGGTCACCCGCTGGCTGACTGCCGCCTTGCCTGCCTGGAAGCTCACGAATGAAGCGATCCGCATTCGCTTCGAACGGAAACATCACAATCGAGGAATGATCATGGATAAGCCGATGAATGTGTGTGTCTTGGTTGGAAGCCTGCGGAAGGCGTCGCTCAACGGGATGCTGGCGAATGCGCTGATGTCGCTCGCGCCATCCTCGATGAGGCTCGAAATCGTCGAGATTGGGCAACTGCCCTTTTTCAATCAGGATCTAGAGACCGCGGCCACACCCGCGCAATGGGCCGCGTTCCGGGAGCGCGTCAAGGCCGCTGACGCAGTGCTGTTTGTCACCCCCGAATATAACCGGTCGGTGCCGCCTGCTCTCAAGAATGCACTGGATGTCGGCTCGAGGCCGTATGGAAGCAGCGTCTGGGACCGCAAGCCCGGTGCGATCGTCAGCGCTTCGCCGAGCGCGATCGGGGCTTTCGGTGCCAATCATCATCTCAGGCAGTCGCTGGTATTTCTGAACGTGCCGACCATGCAGCAGCCGGAAGCCTATGTCGCCCATGCCGACAAGCTTTTCGATGAGCAGGGTAAGCTCGTCAACGATGGCACCCGGAAATTCCTGCGGGCGTTCATGCAGGCGTTCGCGAATTGGGTCGAGACGATCCGATCCGATCTTAAGGCCAGTGCATCTGACGGCTTGCGCCAACCGCGGGCGACCACGGCATCCGGCTAAAGGCGATTGCGATTGCTGATGCACAAGCGGGGTGAAGCTCAAAATTGTGTTGGCCGCATCTCTTCGAATTCATCGCGGCAGGCGTCGCTAAAGCCTCGCAATAGATCGATCGTGCCATCGATGGCCATTTCGCGCAGTTCGACGAAGCTCCTGTCCGGCTCCAAATAGGTGTCCAGGATTTTTCGGGCGACGTCTTCGGCACAATGGACCACCGGCTTTGAAGATAGCGCCCGCATCGCGCTCAGCTTCGCGTAAACACCGACCAGGCCGGGAATGTCGGCTTTATCGTGCTGGAGCGCATCAATGTAGCACTTGGAAGCTTCCTCGATAAAATCCCTGTAAAGGATCTGCCGGCGGCTCTTCTCGTGAAGAATCCACTCGACGCGGACCTGGCTACGGTGGTTGAGCCAAGTCGCAATTCCGCTCGTCAAGCCACCGACGGCTGCACCGGTGAGGGCGGCGAGCGCCGAGATGATGGAGACGTCCACAGGTGCAGTCCCTTATCAGCGGCAGAATCCGGCAGTGACGACTGACTACTACTATGACGCGGACGACCGCGGTCCTTCGGAAATCAGCCGTGAGCTCCGTTGCCCCGACAGATAAGACCAGAACCATTGCGTTTGAACGCGGAACCGGTTCTGAAGCTGCGGCAGCGCGAGCACGTGTAGCGCGGCCCACACCAGCCAGGTCACAAAGCCGCTGCTGCGCAATTGGCCGGACTCGAGGATCGCGAAGTTCTTGCCGACCACCGCCATATTGCCTTTGTTGCGGTACCGAAACGGTCGGCCATCCTTGCGTTTCCTGACGCGGTTGGCGATGACTTGCCCGACAAAACGACCCTGTTGAATGGCTGCCTGCGCCACTCCGGGGACGGGGTGACCATCCTGGGTTATCGTGGCTGCATCTCCCACGACAAAGACATCGGGCGCCTCGGGGATGTCCATGAAAGCGCCAACGGAAGCGCGCCCGGCGCGGTCAGTCTTCGTTCCGAGCATTTTTACGACAGGCGAGGCGCTGACGCCTGCTGTCCAAAGCACGGTGGCGCTGGGAATGCGGTCGCCAGCAGCGATTACGCCCTGGTCGTCAACCTTCTCGACCTTTACGCCCGTCGAAACTTCAACGCCGAGCTTGGTTAGTCGCTTGGCCGCCTTTCGTGACAGAGATTCTGCAAAGGTCGGAAGAATACGAGCGCCGCCATCCAGTAGCACAATTCGGCTCTCGGCAGGATCGATCTTGCGGAAATTGTTGCGCAGGGTCACCGCAACCAGTTGAGCTATCGAAGCGGCAAGCTCGACGCCGGTTGGGCCAGCGCCCACCAACACGAAGGTCATTTGGCGCGCGCGTTCTTTCGGGTCATCGGTCGACTCCGCCAATTCAAACGCACTCAGGATCTTGGTTCGGATCGTTTCAGCGTCGTTGAGGCTCTTGAGGCCCGGCGCAAAGCGCGCGAACTCGTCATGACCAAAATAGCTCGGACGCATTCCGGCCGCGATCACCAGGAAGTCGTACGCGAGTTTTCGACTGCCAATCCCCGGGCAAACAACCTCGACGGTGCGAGCTCCGAGATTGATGCCCCTAACCTCGGCCAGCAACACGCTAAGGTTCTTCTGTTTCGCCTCAAGCTGACGGATCGGCGCCGCTATCTCGGATGGCGCCAAAACGGCGGTGGCGACCTGGTACAGGAGCGGCTGGAAAATATGGTGATTACGCCGGTCGATTAGCGTGATTTCGACATCGGTTCGTTTTAGTGCCCGCGCTGCCGCAATACCGGCAAAGCCACCGCCGACGATCAAGATGCGTTTTTTGTCCGGGACCGCCTTTCCTACGGGGGGCTTTTCTTGCGGGAACGATTTGGTCAGAACTGTCGTCATGGATGTACCAACGGTTTCCAGGGCCAGCCGCCCGATTAGCATCGGATACAGCAAGGCTTCGGGTTATTCTTGGACGGCGCTGCGGTGCATTGAACGAGCGTGCCTCATCATGCTCGCGTGGGCATTGCGCGCTCGAACAGCATGCGCGGGAGGATCAGCCCGAAGGTCATGGCCATGATGATCAGAAATGCGGTGGCGCCGCTCGTGGCGATGCTTATCAGCAGAGCCGCCGGCGCGCCCGGCCCGATCGAGACCAATTCGACGAGGCCCGTCGCGGCGTTGAACAGGAAAAAGCCGGGCATCAATGAGACAACGGCGGAGAAGGCGACAGCCGCGAAGGGCAGATGCAGGCGATCGACGACCGGCGTCGCGAGGACGCTGACGAGCATGCATGCGACGAGCGCCCCGGTTGGAGCACTTCCCCCCGCGACGGAGATCAGCGCCCAGCGTGCGGCATGCGCGAGCATGCCGATCGCGATCGGGAACGCGAGCAGACGCCACGGCATTGAGAAGAAGGTGCCGAAGGAGGCGACGGCGCATCCTGCTGCAATCACGTCGATGACCAAGGGCACGGGCGGAGACGATTCGCCCATCGCAAGATTTGCGCCGACGGCCGTGAACCCGAACAGGCCGCCGGCGCAGATCAGGAGCACGATGACGCCGGCATAGGCCAGACGCACGATTCCCAGCGCGATACGCGTACGAGCGAGGTCGATGGCACCGTTGAGGATATGTGGACCGGGGACCAGCACCATGCAGGGACAGAAAGCGACCAGCGTTGCTGCATGCGATAGCTGGAAACGGCTGGCAGCAGTGGCCACGACACCCGCGATAAACGCGGCGCAAAGCGGCTGGATCAGTGGATTATTGCTGAAGCCGGACAGCCAACGGCGGACGAGCGCACCGATGGCGGCGCTGGTCGCGATCAGCAGCAGGCTCGTCGCCTCGAGCGTACCGAAAATGACGCCAAGCGAAGCCGCGCCAATGGCTGCGAACAAAGTGAAGCGTGGCGTGGAAGCTGGCGGCAGCCGGCCGGCGGACTTAAGCGCGGATTGCGCAGCCTCGGCCGATAATTTGCCGTGGCAGACCTGATCGATCACGGTCGTGACGGCCAGTACCCTGCCCATGTCGACACCGAGCGGCTTGGCGGGGACGATTTGTGAGATGGGCGCGCCTTCGAGTTCGACGGTGAGCTCGCCCCAGTAAGGTAGCACCTTAACCGTCACGGCAAGAGCGCGCCCAAGCCGCTCGGCAGCGGTAACCGTCCGTTCTGTGGTCTGCCCGTGGGCAAACAGGAGTGTGGCTGCCAGCGCGGTCGTCTCTAATGCCGCCTCGCACGTCAGCGGCTCAGAGCACGGTGTTTCGCTTTTTAGAGCGGTCAATTGCGTTGCGCGGTCCAGTAGCCCGAGCATCGCGCACTTCCCGCGCGGCCGCTCCATCTTCCGCGACCCGAGGTTCCGAAAAGCCTGCCCGTGCCGGAAGCGAATTTGTCGTGAACCGTCACCGACGCATGAACGGAACCAGATTTCGCGACGTATCCCGTGAATTTTACGAGATTGGGATGAGTCAGAACTCCGTCAGAAACATTGACAGTGAAATTGTAGGTGGGATCGCATGTGCCATTTTGCGTCACGAAGACGAGATCCCAGGAGCCGTCATAAGCGGAACGCGCGTGTGCCACAGATGCCGGGGCGATAAAGCAGGCGGCTGCAATCATCCAGAGCGAAGGCGTCTTCATTGATATTTCTCCGTAAGGCTAGGCGGTCCTTCCGAGCAAACGCAACGGACCTCGTCGATATTCGAACCAGGGAGCGGCCCGTTGCAGATATCCGAACGGTGATCTGCTTTAGGAAAAGCTGGCGTGGAGCGCTTGTTGAAACGTGCTCGGATTATCCTGAATCGTGCGATCGCAGCGCGCGTCCCTAGATCCGAACTCGTCAGCTGACAGTTTTGAGCATGATTGGCCCCAATCGAGCAGCCGCGTTCAATCACGTCTGGCAGAGAGAATGCATATTGAATGCACGCATTGGTGGGCTGTTCGAACTGAACACGGCAGCTCTCATTTTGAGCAAATCCGGAGCAGCGAGATGAACGTCAAATCCATTGCGGGTCAGCTTGGGGAAAGACGAGCTAGTTTCGCATCATCGTTTCATTCCGCTCACCCGCTGGCCGGTTGTTGGAGCGTGTCCGACCTCGTCGCACTCACAAAACCACGTGTGATGATGCTCGCCGTCTTCACCGCGCTCGTTGGATTGAGCAGCGCTCCAGGTCGACTTGATCCGCTAACCACCCTTGCCGCGGTTCTTGCCATCGCCGCCGGGGCCGGAGCGGCTGGCGTGCTCAACATGTGGTATGACGCCGATATCGACGCCGTCATGGCTCGCACCGCGATGCGGCCAATTCCCCGCGGCAAGGTCTCCCGATTCGAGGCCCTTGTCTTTGGACTCGTGCTGAGCGGTTTCGCAGTGGTGGTCCTCGCTTTAGCGACGAACCTCACGGCAGCCGCACTGTTGGCCTGCACCATCCTCTTTTATATTGTCGTGTACACGGCGTGGCTGAAGCGAGCTACGCGACAGAACATCGTCATCGGCGGTGCCGCTGGTGCGCTGCCGCCCGTGATCGGATGGGCCGCAGCAACCGGAGACGTCGGGCTCGAGCCGCTTGTGCTGTTCCTCATTATCTTCCTTTGGACGCCGCCCCATTTCTGGGCTCTGGCGCTTAATCGTACCGACGACTACGCGCGTGCAGGCGTGCCGATGCTGCCGGTTGTCGCGGGACGCGCTGCAACAACACGCCAGATCTTGATCTACAGCGGCCTCCTGGTTCTTGCCTCGGAGCTGCCCTGGGTACTGGGGTTTGCAGGCCCGGTGTATGGCGCGATCGCCGCTATCTGCGGGGTGCTTTTCCTTCTGCTTGCACGCCAGCTGAACAGAAGCATCGAGGTCGATCGCCGCACCGCTCACAGGCTGTTCGTGTTCTCCATCTCCTATTTGTTCGTGCTGTTTGCGGCCTTCCTGATCGACCATGGAAGTAGCTCATTTTCGCCCATGCGGTCGTCGCACGGTGGCCGCGGCGTCTCGATGCATGCCGAGTTCCTGCCAGGCGCGGTCCGCAGCGACTACTGCACCGTCAACTTCAGCGAGGTCTAATATGCGATACAGTTTACTTGCTGTGGTCCTGATCAGCGCCGCGACACTCGGCGGCTGCACCGAAGGTGTCCTCAACCCCAAAGGACCGATTGCTACAGCCGAACGGCTGATCCTGTTCAACTCGCTCGGCATCATGCTGGCGATCGTTATTCCGACAATCCTCGCCACGCTCGCCGTCGCCTTCTGGTTTCGCGCGTCGAACTTGCGCGCTGCATACTTGCCGGATTTCGAGTATTCCGGGCGTCTCGAACTGCTTGTTTGGTCGATCCCCGCCATGACGGTGCTTCTCGTTGGCGGCGTCGCGTGGGTTGGCGCACACGACCTCGATCCGCGCAAGGCGATTGCCTCAACAGTCAGGCCTGTCACCGTCCAGGTCGTCTCGCTCGATTGGAAATGGCTGTTCATCTATCCGGAGCAGGGAATTGCGAGCGTTAACAAGCTGGTCGTACCGGTTGGCACACCGATCAGTTTCGAGCTGACGTCATCGAGCGTCATGAACAGCTTCTTCGTGCCTCAGCTGGGCGGCCAGATTTACACGATGTCCGGAATGGTGACACACCTTCAGCTACAGGCCGATCATGTTGGCACCTATCCGGGATTTTCGGCAATGTTCAGCGGTGACGGATTTTCCGACATGCGCTTCGCGGTCGATGCAGTCGAAAGCGATGGATTTGCGCGATGGGTTCGCCTGGCGCACGACACTGGTCCGGTCCTCGATGCGCAATCCTATGCCGATCTTGCCAAGCCAAGCAAAGCGGTCGCGCCGTTCACCTACCGTGCCGTTGCCGCCGATCTATTCAACGGAGTCGTGAACACCGCATCGGCAATGGACGACCATCCGTGTCAACTTATCTGTTCAACATCGCAGAGGGCCGAACGATGAATCTCCTTGGCAAGCTTGATTGGAGCGCCATTCCCCTCCATGAACCGATCATCATGGGCGCGATCGCGTTCATGGTCCTGGTCGTACTGGTTGTCCTCGGATTCATCACGGCTAAGGGAGCCTGGCTCTATCTGTGGCGCGAGTGGCTCACCTCGGTCGATCACAAGCGGATCGGCGTCATGTATTGCATACTGGCGCTCGTCATGATGCTGCGCGGCTTCAGTGACGCAATCATGATGCGCGCGCAGCAGGCGGTTGCCGCCGGCGGTGCGCAAGGGTATCTGCCGCCGGAACATTTTGACCAGATCTTCTCGGCGCACGGCACGATCATGATCTTCTTCATGGCAATGCCGTTTGTGGTGGGAGTCATGAACTTCGCGGTGCCGCTGCAGCTCGGCATTCGCGATGTCGCCTTCCCCACCCTCAACTCCGTCAGCTTTTGGCTGACAGCCTCGGGCGCGCTGCTAATCAACGTTTCCTTGGCAGTCGGCGAGTTCTCAAAAGCCGGATGGTGGGGTTATCCCCCACTGAGCGAATTACAGTATTCGCCCGGCGTCGGCGTCGACTACTATCTGTGGTCATTGCAAATCTCCGGTCTCGGCACCTTGCTGGCGGGAATAAATTTCGTCACGACCATACTGAAGATGCGGGCGCCTGGCATGGGCTACATGCGCATGCCGGTTTTCTGCTGGACTTCGCTTGCCACCAATCTGCTGATCGTGGCGGCCTTTCCGGTGCTGACCGCGGTTCTCGCGATGTTGCTGCTGGATCGCTATCTCGGCTTCCATTTCTTCACGAACGACGCCGGCGGCAATCAGATGTTGTACGCCAACCTGTTCTGGGTCTGGGGACACCCGGAAGTCTACATCCTGGTCCTGCCGGCGTTCGGAATCTTTTCCGAGGTCATCGCGACCTTCTCCGGCAAGCCGCTGTTCGGATACCGCTCGATGGTGGCCGCGACCATGACGATCTGCGTCCTCTCCTTTCTCGTTTGGCTGCACCACTTTTTCACCATGGGCGCCAGCGCGAACGTCAACGGCTTCTTCGGCGTCATGAGCATGATCATCGCTTTGCCGACGGGCGTGAAAATCTACAATTGGCTGTTCACGATGTACGGCGGCCGGGTTCGGTTCTCGGTGCCAGTGCTGTGGTCGATCGGCTTCATGGTGACCTTCGTCATCGGTGGCATGACCGGCGTCCTCCAGGCGGTGCCGCCGGCCGACTTTCAGCTGCATAACAGCGTGTTCCTGATCGCGCACTTCCATAACGTCATCATCGGGGGCGTCGTGTTCGGGTTGATGGCCGGATACAACTACTGGTTCCCAAAGGCATTCGGCTTCGCGCTCGACGAACGCTGGGGCAAAGCCTCGTTCTGGTGCTGGTTCATCGGGTTCTATCTCGCGTTCATGCCGCTCTACCTGGTGGGCCTGATGGGCATGACCCGGCGCATGCAGCATTACGACAATCCGGCGTGGCAGCCCTGGCTGATAGTCGCGATGGTCGGCGCCGTCGTTATCCTGGGCGGGATCGTCTGCCAGGTCGTGCAGCTCGTCGTGTCGATCCGCGCCCGCGACAAGTTGCGTGTGACCGCCGATCCATGGAATGGCCGCACACTTGAATGGGCGACGGCGTCGCCGCCACCAGCGTGGAATTTTGCCTTCGCGCCGAACGTCACCGGAAGAGACGCTTTCTGGACCAGCAAGCGACGGGAGCAGGCAAAGCAGGACAAGCCGGGGCCAGCACGTGCGTACCAGCCCATCGAAATGCCGAAAAACAGTGCCACCGGCTTTGTCAGCGCCTTCTTCGCCGTCGTCATCGGCTTCGCGATGATCTGGCACATCTGGTGGATGGCAGGTCTGGGTCTGTTGGGCGCATTCGTGACGCTGCTTGCCTTCGCATTCCGCAGACGCACTGAATTCGAGGTGCCAGCCGAACAGATTGCCCAGTTCGAACGGGCCCAACGGGCAGGAGCTGCAGCATGAACATCGCCGCCGCAATCGATAGCGTCCAACAAGAGGCGGTGCCAGGCGCCAGTGACGTGGGGCCCGCCCCAAAGAGGATCGTGGTTGCTTACGGTTTCTGGATCTTCCTGTTGAGCGACATCATCATGTTCGCCGCGCTCTTTGCGAGCTACGCGGTACTCGTGCACTCGACGGCAGGTGGTCCGACCGGCACCCAGTTGTTCAATCAACGCACGGTCGCAATCGAAACCGCCTGCCTGCTCGTATCGAGCTACACCTGCGGACTAATGTCCTTGGCCATCAATTCGCGCCGCTACCTCAGGACCTATTTAGGAGCCCTGATCACCTTCGCGCTCGGCGCCGCGTTTCTCACTCTCGAGATCCGCGAATTCGCAAGCATGATCGCCATCGGCGCAACGCCGGAGCGCAGCGCTTTTCTTTCCGCTTTCTTCACGCTCGTCGGCTGCCATGGGCTTCACGTTACGCTCGGACTGATCTGGCTGGCCGTGATGATGGCGCAGGTGGCGGTGATGGGTTTCGACGCCATCGTGCAGCGCCGCCTACTCTGTTTCTCCTTGTTCTGGCACGCGCTCGACATCGTTTGGGTCGGCGTTTTCACGGTGGTTTATCTGATGGGAGTTAGCCCATGACGGACGTTCGATACGATCGTGCACCCGGAGACATCCCGAGCGAGGAAGTACAGGCATGGGCTCCCTCCTTGGCTCTGATCTACACCATCGGACTATTGGTGGCGCTCATTCTCACAGCTACGTCGTTCTGGGCTGCGAACACGTCGCTGCTCTGGCCGGGTGGCGTGGGCCTGGGCCTCGCGGTCCTCGCCATTGCCCAGATGGGCATTCACCTGGTGTTTTTCCTGCATATCACCACCGGGCCGGACAGCACCAACAACATACTCGCGCTCGCCTTCGGCCTGCTCATCGTATTCGTGGTCGTCGCCGGCACAATGTGGATTATGGCAGATATGAACGACAACATGATGCCTGCTGCTGAGCTGATGAATCAGCATATGCGGCACTGAAGCGCGTCGCAGCAGCGGCGAGTCTTATGGCGGAAACCTGGAGGGCGTGGCTCCAATAGGGCGCTCGGCTATTTGGATGTAGTCCGCAAGGGACACAGGCTGCTAATCAGGCATGCCTTCCCTGCGTAGCGCGTTCTCGAGAGTCTTGGTGGCTTGGTCGATTAGGAGGGGGTTGTGATCGGCGTATTTGACGGCGATCTCCGCGGTGACCCAGAGCCGCGGTGCGAACGCCGTGCATGTCAATGAACGCCGCCCGCGTCGCAAGGGTCGACGATAATGGCGGGGCGAGCGAAAGCGTGAGCTATCAACTGCCTCTTGAGCCCGGCGATTGTTCTTTACCTGGTACATGCCTGTCACTCAGTCCTGTCAAAACTGGAACTAGCGCCGTCGCGTCACTCTGTGGTGCGCCGCCCTTCAGATCAGGACGGGGTCAGAAAGAATGCGTCTCAAGCATCAACCGTCATGGTCACGCCACGCGACGTCGAACAGCGCGGACGCGACGTCAACGGTGAGCTTCGGCCAAGCGATAGCGAGTTCGAATGGGTTTGTTGGAGCGATCGATCCGACGAAGCCACTCACCACCATCCATTGGCGGTAGCACTCGATCCCGCAATAGCGCTTTGAGGTGGAAAAATCATGCAAGTAGCCCCGTTCCAGCGGTCGCGAACACTCCATGCAGACAGAGGGCTTGCGCGGCGCCATGTCGTTCACCAGCACAAACTTCATTTTGTGAACAGACATCTGGCCGAACCCTTTATCCTGCGATGCGTTCGTGAGCTCCAGTGCCATCGCTTACGCCGGGTAGCTGCTTCATTCCCGCCTCGATCGCAGTCCTGCACGCATCGCCAAGCTCGGCGTTCTTCTCTCTGAGACAAGTCGTTACCTCGTCGGCATTGGGAATGAACGCACTGCAAAATATGAGCACGTCGGGTGTGCACGCCATGCGTTGTTCCGGTGTTCCTTGTGAGAAGGAGGGGGCGGGCGAGGCCGTCGCGGACAGCAAGGCCAGCGACACGCACCACTGCGCCAAAGGCATCGGCCGAAGCATCCAGTTGTTCTGGCTCTCTATGTTCATCAGAGGACTCGCATGCGCAATCGAAGCCGATACTCGACATCGTCATCAGGGCAGATAGGAATACACTCTTGCCGGAGTTCGCGCTTGTAGCGAAATGTCAGCCTTTGGAGCTTTCGACCCCCGATGCAGTCCTTCCGCTTCCCTTTGGGTGGATATGCGAGGTTGCTCAGTTCGGTCGGTTGCGCCATTAGCATCGGGTGCGCACAAACCACCAAGTCATCGCACGTCTATCCAAGCGTTGGGAACAGCACCAACGCTAACGTTTCATGTTGATATGACGCATGGCCGATACACTATTGGTAGTGGGGACGAGGAAATGCTGAAAGGTTTCACTGCCCCTCGGTCCCCTCAGGGCACTGCCGCATTGGTCCCGTCTCCACCCTGGCATTTCGCAGGTGACGTTCTGGCGGTGGAGTTTTGGAACGATCCCGATGTGTCTGTCTATACTCTTCCGACGGGTGTCGAGCTTGATAAGAAATGTCCAGGCCACTCTGTTGCGCTCTTCACAGACTACCAGTTCACCGCGCAGAACAACGAGTATCTCGATCCTGCAAGATATCAGAGTCGCGGATTCATCGTCCTCCTCGACGCGACGTGGAAGGGGTCACGAATAGCGTGGTGTCCATACTGTTATGCCGATAACGACGCTGCCTTGATGAGAGGTTGGATCCAGGGTTACCCAAAAAAATTCGGTGCCATACATCAGACCCGCACCTTTGCCGCCGCGAGCCCGGCTGCGGCGCAACTCGCGCACGATAGCAGGTTCACCGCCTGCATGTCCGCTCATGGCCGGTTGCTGGTGCAAGCCCGTGTCACCTTACGCGAAAAAGCCGAGCGTCTTGTCGGCTTGCTCGATCGCCGGATTGTGGGACGGCGATATTTTCCGCGGCTCTCCGCGGGCTTGCACGCCAAGCCGGCCGTGGATGAACTCGTTCGATGCGTCTCGGATCACCTCCTGATCACAAACATCTGGATGGGCGAGGGCGAACTCAATTTTCCCGAAGCCTATGGCGAAGAGCTGGAAGTGCTGGGGCCGCTGAAGGTGGGGCGAGGATGTCGATTCTCGTTTTCCTATTCCGTCTCCGATATCGAGATTTTGGCAGACCTGACCGCCTAGCAATCTTGGCTGATCCCAACGGGCACGTTCTGGATTGCGGCAGGAATAAACAAGTCGACGCACTTCAATCAAATCAATTGTGGTCAGTTTCGGTAGCCTCTGTACCGAAAGCGGGTAGATGCATCAGGAAGCGAGAATGCTAAAGGGTTTTACAGTTCCGAAATCCCCATTCGGTCAGGCCGCACTAACTCCGCCACCACCCTGGCACTATGCCGGCGATGCTGTTGGAGTCGAGTTCTGGACGGACCCTGAGGCGACGGCAGCGACATTGCCGAATGGTCTTTCCCGAGACCCGAAGTCCAACGGTCGCGCTGCCATGATGTTTCTGGATTGGCAATTCACGGCCCAGGACGACGAATATCTCGATCCGGCTCGGTATCAATACCGCGAGGCGCTTATTTTGGTCCACGCGATGTATCGCGACGTGCCGGTCATGTGGTGTCCGTACATTTATGTCGACAATGACGCCGCGCTTGCATGCGGTTGGACGCGGGGGTTTCCAAAGAAGATGGGCAACATTTTTCAGACGCGCTCCTTTGCGGTCGCAGGCCCCGCCGCAGCGCCGGTTGCGTCTGGCAGCCGATTTGGCGCGAGCCTCTCCGCGCATGGCCAGCGTCTTGCGGAAGCCTGCGTCACCTTGCACGAGCCGGTCGAAAACGGACAGTCTCTCCTCAGCCGCCCCACAGTCTTGTTGCGATACTTCCCGAGACTGGCGGCCGGACACCAGGACAAGCCTGCGGTCAACGAACTGGCGATGTCGATCACCGACAATCTCACCATTGTCGGCGCATGGATCGGGAAGGGCGAGCTTAATCTTCGGGAAGCCAATGGCGAAGAGCTTCACGCACTCGCGCCGGACCGGATCGAGTTCGGGTTCCGCTACTCACTTTCTTACTCAGTCAGCGATCTGAGGATCCTCGAGGACCATGGGCTCGCAAGTGATTGAAATACCCCTCCCGTTGCGGCGAAGCGTGCAGTCCCTCGCTTCGCCGAGAGGGTCTCCGCGGCACCCCCGTCGCGCGGAGACCCTCGGCGGGGAGATGTTCTTCCGATAGGTGAGGAAAGTTGGTGGGCAAAGCTGCATCTGAGTATTTGGTCGAAGCCATCCGCATGACGAAGGCCGTTCTCGACGGCTAGGCGACCCAGCTTATCGACGTTGCAAAGGTTAATCTCTCCCGCTGACTGTGGAGAGGGTAGGGGCAAGACACGATGGGGATCGAGCTTCTATTCAGCGTGGTTCTGCCCGAAGGCATTCCACCTCATTTGCGGAGGACGGGAGCTGTTCGTTGAAGGCACGTGACGTTCGCGCATGGTAGTACCGGTTCATATATGGGCCTATGCCTTCAGAATATGGTTGGCGGCAGCAATCGCGCTTTATGTCGCGTTCTGGTTGCAGCTCGGGGGGGCGTCATCGGCGGCCGTTACGGTAGCAATTCTCGCGCAGCCAACGCGCGGCGCGGCGCTTGCGAAAGCTGCCAACAGGATCGCGGCGACACTTATAGGCGCCACCATGTCGGTCGTAATCGCCGGTCTTTTTCCCGGCGAGCGGATCGGAATGCTCGGCGCTTTCGTTTGCTGGATATGCATTTGTGTCTTCGTCGCAAGCTACTTCCGCGGCTATCAGGCCTACGCCGCCGTGTTGTCCGGTTACACGGTCGCAATCATTGCGCTCGTTAATATCGACACGCCGCAGAATGTGTTCACGACGATGACGGATCGAATGGCGGCGATCGCGATCGGTATCCTGTGCGTGACGCTGATAAATGATGTCTTTGGATCACCGCCGGTGTGGCGCGGATTGGATCGACGGATAAACGATATTTGGTGCGATGTCCGCGGCTATGCGCGCGATGTGTTGAGTGGGAACGAGGAGAGCCCCGAACGAGCGGGAGCACTCCTGGCGCAAATTTCGGGATTGAGAGATCAGGTCGATATCATCGCTCACGATATGGCGGACGGACACCACCGGGCTGCAGGCGCAAGGAGTGCCATGCTCGCGCTCGTCGAGATTGTGCAACAGGTTCGGCTTTTGCGTTTGCTTGCGCACGGCGATCCCTTGGCCATTACTGTCAAAGACCAATGTCTTGCCGCTCTCGACGACCATCACGCCGAGGCACTTGTCTTTCTGACAAAGCTGCGTGAAATCGAGTTGTCCCGCCCGGATATTGTCGCAGGAGCGGTTTGGCAGATTCAACAGGCTGTCCGCATCGTGGAATCGAAAAGACTGCTGGACGACGGACTGCTATCTTTGCGAGAAGGGCTTGAGCCCGTGCGCGACGTTCGCCTGCCGCGGCGCGGGGAATTTGTCATTGCTCTGGGTAACGCAGCGCGCATCGGAATTGCGCTCCTCGCGGGAGCGACATTTCTCGTGTTTGCCGGATGGCCCGCATCTGCTGCCGCCCTGACGATTACAGCGATCCTGTGCGCACTTAGCACCACGATGCCAAGTCCTTCAAAATTCGCTGTGGCAGCCATGGTGAGCTTCGTGCTCGCCTCGGTGAGCGCCGGAATCGTGCGCTTCTACGTCCTGACGGAGTCGCAGGATTTCGTGCGACTTGCTATTGCGATCGCGCCCGTCTTGATTGTTGGCTGTTTGTTTAGCGTCCGTCCTGCGATCGCCGGCATCGGTCTGACCATGAACAACATTTTCCTGGTCCTGCTCGCGCCGTCCAACCCTCAAGTCTATAATCCGCTCACTTTCTATTCCGAATGCACATTTGTCGCTTTCGCGCTCGGGGTCGTGTTTCTGGCATCCCGCCTGGTGTGGCCGGTGTCTGCGCTCGACAAGCAACATGCGGCCGTCAGGGCGGCACGGAAAACTTTGATGGCATCCGTCTCCGGCGCCGAATACAGCCTGCCAGCGCTCGAATTTGATTTGGCTTCACGGATCGCCGAGTACGTCGCGTCGGTTGCCGGCACGCGCCGGCCGCGTCGGGAGTTGCTTAAATGCCTCCTTTCGACCAATGACTTGTCGCTCGCTGCGGCGTCCGCTCACCTTCATTTGGCGCAGAGCTCTGACGACCCGGCAATCCGTTCAAAGGTTGGCCAATTGCAACGCGCCCTTTGGTCCGGGAACAGCAGACGACTTTGCGCTGGAGGCAGATCCGTTCTCCGACGGATGCATGTTAGTCAGGCCGAGGCACGCGAGGCACTTCTGGGCGCAGCGACCGACCTCTGGTCGGCAGGCCTGGTGCTTGAGCGCGAGAAGCGAAGGATCCGGCATTTCTGCGAACATGGCTCGGTCAGCAAAGGAGATGTTCGATGATCGTTGCACTGACGACGAGAAGACGATCCACCTTCAAGGTGCTCCGTTATGTGGCAACCGGTGTACTTGTAGTCGCAGCGCTTGTTGCGGCGCGCCATGGCTGGCGGATCTATATGACATCTCCATGGACGCGCAATGGGATGGTCCGGGTGCAGGTCGCAAATGTGGCACCACAGATCTCGGGCCAGATTGTTGACGTGCGAACCTACGACAACCAACACGTTTACAAGGGAGACGTGCTCTACATCGTCGAAAAGTTTGATTTTGCGGTGGCGCTGGATAATGCGAAGGCGACAATCCTGAACCGAGAGGCCGATCTCGCAGTCAAGAAAGCGCAGAACGCCCGGCGGGCGGCTCTTACGACGCTATCCACCTCGATTGAGGAGAAACAGCAGTTCGACGGAAACGCGAAGATGGCAGAAGCCGCGCTTGCGAGCGCCAAGGCCGGGCTTTCGCAAGCCGAGATCAATCTTCAGAGGACGGAGATACGGTCGCCTGTCGACGGCTACGTCACAAACCTCCTGATGCGCGTGGGAGACTTTGCCCGAGCCGGGACGCCCAACCTGTCGGTGATCGACGAGCATTCCTATTGGATCGATGCCTATTTTGAGGAGACAAAGCTCGCCAACATCCATGTTGGTGATCCCGTTGAGGCGACGCTGCTGGGCTTTCAAGACCCGATTAAGGGGAAGATCGAGAGCATCACGGGCGGTATCAGCGCTGCGAACGCGGCAAGCAGCACACAAGGCCTTCCAAACGTCGACCCGATCTTTACTTGGGTTCGGCTTGCACAGCGAATTCCGGTGCGAATCAGGATCGAACAAGTCCCGCCGGACGTACCGCTCATTGCAGGAATGAGCTGCAGCGTCTCGGTTGTCGGAGGAAAGGGAATGCCGGTGGCCGGGCGCGACCGGGGGCTCTTCTATCGGCTGGAAAGCCTGCTTTAGGGAGATCCAATGAGCGCACCAAGGGATATTGATTTGGGAGGCATCCTGGTGGCTCCCTTTGTGCGATATCTGTTCCTCGCATTGGTGATCCTGATCGCCGTTCGATTTGCTGTCGGTCGCCTCGGATTGAGATCGATGTTCGCGAATCCTCCACTGGCGGAGGCGGCCCTGTACGTCTGCATCCTCGCGTCTCTCATAGCGTTTTGGGTCTGAGCGCCCGCCTGAAGGTGCTTCGAATAGCTCTTCAACGTGCCAGCCATTGTCGTATGTATTTGATATTTTGTTGTTATTTCCATGTAGGTTGCAGTTAAATAGTTCGGCGCACTACTCAACAAAGCCAAAAGGGGCGGTTAGCACCATCCTGGGCGCGCGCGCCGCCTTCGACCCTGCCTTGTCCGCATCTAATTGAAAATAAATAGCTTTTATTCATTAGGGCGCTTGCCCATGAAATGTGCATTTGCCCAAACTTAACAGTTCATAACGCTGATTAACGAGCCAAAAGGGGCCCCTTGCTGCACGCTCTCGCCGGTCCGAAGCCTCGGATAGTTCGTCGAGGGAGAGATAATGGAAGGACTTCAAACCACCGCAGCAGAGTCTTCCTTTGCAGCCAATCAACAGTTCCACCTGGTTGCGAACAGCGTGGCCAAGTTGCTTGAAACTGCAAGGCGAGAGTTGGGACATGATCAGGAGGCAGCCAAGGCGTCGCTGGTCACAGCATCGCACATCCTGCAAGCGGAGATCGAACGTTGTTCAGGCGCTAACGGCTCCGCAAGGGGCGGTCTGGCGGCTTGGCAGATCCTTCGGGTACGAGCTTACATTGACAGCAACTTACACCGCACCATTCACATTCGGGATCTCAGTGCTGTCGCGCGTCGAAGCCCGGCGCACTTCTCACGTAAGTTCAAACTGGCTATTGGCGATTCGCCACATGCCTACGTGGTGAGAAGGCGTCTGGAGAGAGCCTGCCACCTGATGATCACCAGTGCGGCATCACTGAGTGAAATAGCCTTGAGCGTAGGCTTTTCGGATCAAGCACATCTATGCAGGCTCTTCAGGCAGGCCTTTGGTCAAAGCCCGGCCAACTGGCGACGCGAGCGCGGAATCCCTGACGAGGTCACCTCAAGAACTGGCATGGACGAGAATATCCCATGAGCGATCAGCGCGGCAAAGTGCTGAGCTTCGGCCCTTTCGAACTCTCGATCGGAAACAGACTTCTGACAAATGGCGCAAGGGTCGTACCGCTCGGCGCGCGCGCCATGGATATCCTCATCGTCCTGGTGGAGCAGGCAAACAAGGTCGTCGGCTGGAAAACCCTGATCGAGCGCGTTTGGCCACAGAGAGGAGCCGAACAAGTCAGCCTGCGCGTCCACATCTCAGCGCTACGGAAAGCTCTCGATCAAAGTGACCGTGGCAGGCGATATATTGCGAACGTGCCCGGGCGGGGGTACAGCTTCGTCGTACCGGTAACGTCACTTTCCTCGCCAACGTCGGGGGATCTCAATCCATCTTCGAGGTCCCGACTGCCCGCGCGCTTGATGCGGATGCTCGGACGAAGGGACGCCCTGGCCGCGATCCAGATGAAGCTGGCCGAGCAGAAGTTTGTGACGATCGTCGGGCCTGGCGGCATCGGCAAGACCACGTTAGCGGTCGCAGTTGCTCATGAAATGAGCGCAACTTTCAACAGCCAGGTTCATTTCGTCGACCTGGGTGCTCTCGGCGGCGCCCCACTCGTCGCGCCAGCCGTGGCCGCAGCACTCGGTGTATCGGTACAAACAAATAATGTCGTTCCAGCCTTGATCGATCGTTTGCAGGAAAGGCCAACGCTCATCATTCTCGACTGTTGCGAACACCTTATCGATGGAGCGTCGGCTATCGCTGAAGAACTGATTCGCCGTGTCCCGACACTGCATTTGCTCGCGACCAGCCGGGAGGCGATGCGTGTTGAAGGTGAACATGTCTATGAACTCTGCGCGCTCGCATACCCTCCGGAAGATAGCAGCTTGTCGGCATACGACGTCCTGCGGTATCCCGCTGTTCAACTGCTGGTCGACCGCGTGCGGGCCGTGCGAGGTGACTTCGAGCTGGTCGATGCGGATGCGCAGATTGCCGCGGGAATCTGCCGGCGGCTTGATGGAATTCCATTGGCAATCGAACTCGCAGCCGGCAGGGTTGACATATTTGGCCTCAGCAAGACCGCGAGCTTGCTCGACGACCGACTAAACCTGTCATGGGTGGGGCGTAGAACGGCCCTGCCGAAGCACCAGACCTTAAACGCCGCGCTGGAGTGGAGCTATGACCTGCTTGGTGAGGCAGAGAAGCGCGTACTGAGCCGGCTCAGTGTTTTTGCCGGCGGATTCACCTTCGAAGCGGCGGTCGCCGTTGTCGCTGACGAGACGATAGATGAAGCAAATGTCTCGGATTGCCTTTGGGAGCTTCGTTCGAAATCGATGATCGCCGCTCGGGGGCAGGAGGGGCGGCTGCGTTTACTCGACACCACTCTTGTCTTTGCTTCACGACGACTCGCCAAGAGCGATGAAGAGAACCACTGTCGCCTGCGTCACGCCCAGTACTTCTGCGACTTGTTCAAACAAGGCGCTTCAATGGATATGCCTGAAAGGCTCAGGGCGCTTGGGGTCGAGGTCGACAATCTCAGAGCCGCTCTGAACTGGGCTTTCTCGGTCGAGGGTGATGCGAAAATTGGCGTTGAACTTGCTGCCGCCTCGGCAAGCACCTGGATGGCAATGGCCCTTCTTACCGAATGCCGCGAGTGGATGACGAAAGCCATTAATCAACTCGACGATGCGAGTGCCGGCTCACGGCAAGAAATGATAATTCAGTCCGCACTCGCCAGTTGCATGATGTTCACGGATGGTATGACTGAAGAGTCGTACGCGAGTTGGGCGAAAGCGCGCCTTCTTGCCGAGTGCCTCAACGACACCGAATGCCAGCTCGATTCTCTGCTTGTTCTCTGGGCTCACCAGATACGGCTTCCAAGTTATGCCGAGGCGACAGAATTGGCAGATCGATGTGGCGATGTCGCTGACGGGAGCGGCAATCGTGGCGCGATCGCAACAGCCAATTACATGCGCGGCGTAACATACCACCACATTGGGCGAATATTGCAGGCCGAAGCTCATTTCGAATTGTCCCTGCATCGCGATGATGAAGCGTCCCGACAATCTCTCATCAAGCGGTTTGGCTACGATCGGAGAGCCGACGCCCTGGCTGTATTGGCCAACCTCGCCTGGCTCCGGGGCTTTCCTGATCAGGCGCGGCGCCTCAACCTGATGTCGATCGCTGAGGCACGCCAACTAGATCACGCGGTACCGCTCTGCGTGGCGCTCGCCTGGGCGAGCTTCAACACGTACCTGACAAGTCCGGACGATCTCGAGACTGAAGCGCTTGCCAACGAGCTTGTCGACCACGCCGCAAAATACGCGGTGGAGAGTTATCACGGCCTCGGCCTCTGCATTCAGGCTCTTTGCAAAGTCAGGAGAGGCGCGAGCGATGCAACTTCGGCGACGCTCTACCGCGGTTTGGAGAAGCTGTCAGCGGCGCGCTATGGGGTCTTCAATTGGATCCTGCAAGCAGAGTTTGCAAGATGCACGGCCGTCGGCGGTCGGGCCCGGCAAGGACTTGCAGTCTTCGAACGAGCGAAGATCAATCTTGACGAGACCCAATGGTATGCTCCGGAACTGCGTCGTATCAGGGGCGAACTGGCCCTGGGCAACGACGAGGGGCTTGCAGTTGCCAGGCAGTATTTTCTGTCTGCGCTTGAACTATCGCACAGACAAGCCAGCCTGTCGTGGGCGCTCAGGGCTGCGACCAGCCTTGCGATTGCCGAAAAGTCGGTCGGGCGAAAGGAGGCCGCGTGGCGGATCCTGCAATCCATCCATGCGAAATTTCGAGAAGGCCTTGAGACCGTCGATCTGCGGTTGGCGACGCAGGTGTTGAACGGTTCATACCGGCGCGACAGCGCGATCAATTCGATACACTGACTGCTTGTTGCTGGAGGAAGTCTCGGCTAACACTTGATGGGCTGGGGGTGTATTTGCACAAGACTGACGACGAGCGGCGCAACGATCGAATTGTCGAGGATCTTGGCGGAATAACTCATGTCGGTTCAACAAGTTGGCTCACCGAGTGCTATCCTGGTTCGGTTTGGCCCATTCGAACTGAATGTCGCCGAGCGCTCTCTCAAGAAGGCGAACCAGGTTATTCCACTTGGTGGTAGGGCTTACGACATCCTGATCGCTCTTCTCGAAAACGCCGGTGAGGTTGTCGGGAAGGCTGAACTGATCGCGAAGGCATGGCCTGACGTAACGGTCGAGGAAGGCAGCCTTCGCGTCCATCTGTCGGCGCTGCGCAAGGCACTGGGCGACGGTCAGTTCGGTAACAAGTACATTGCAAGCGTACAGGGCCGTGGCTATAGCTTCATTGCGCCGGTCACGCGCCTTCCCGCGGAGCGCGACAGGAGTAGCGCATCTACGGGATTGTCCAACCTGCCGCCTGCGATGGGCCGCATGGTCGGCCGCGAAAATGTTGTCCGTGAGATTCAAGGTTGGCTCCAGACGGACCAACGCCTGATCACAATTCTGGGTGCTGGCGGTATAGGCAAGACGACGGTTGCCCTGTCAGTCGGACAGGGGGCGCTGGCGGACTTCGCTGGCGCGGCATTCTTTGTCGATCTTTCAACCGTAGGCGAGAAGGAACATGTCATCGGCGCCATCGCTTCCGCGGTCGGGCTCGACTCGCAGTTAGTCGATCCAAGGGAGGCGTTGCTTAATTTTCTGCGCCCTCGCAGGGTGCTTATCATTCTTGATAGTTGTGAGCATCTGATCGAGAAAACCGCGGAGATCGCCGACTATATTTTTCAAAATACCCCCGACATCTACATACTTGCGACCAGCAGGGAGGCGTTGCACGTCCCCGGTGAACGCGTACTTCGTCTTTGTCCACTGGATTGCCCGCCAGAGCAGCCGGGGCTGACTGTGTCAGAGGTGCTTGCCTATCCGGCCGCACGGTTGTTCACCGAGCGTGTCAGTGCTCGCCGCGGCGACTTTTCGCTTAGTGACGACGAAGCTCCCATGGTTGCCGAGATTTGCCGCAAGCTTGACGGCATTGCACTCGCCATCGAGCTCGCCGCCGGAAGGGCCGCTATCTTCGGCGTCAGGAACACGGTGGCAAGGCTGGGTTCGCGCCTCGATCTCCTGAAGTTCGGCCGACGAACCGCAAATCCACGGCATCAAACGCTCATCGCAACGCTGGACTGGAGCCACGACTATCTTTCGGAGGTCGAACGAGTCCTCTTGCGACGTGTCGCAATTTTCGTAGGGCACTTCACGCTGGAGGCGGCGCTCGCAGTGGCGGAGGAAGTGGGGATAGGCCGGTCTGAGATCGCGGGTGCGTTAGGAAATCTCGTCAATAAATCTCTGATCGGGGTTTGGACCAGCCCGCGGGGACCGTTCTATCGGTTGCTTGATACGACGCGCGCCTACGCTTTGGAGAAGTTGGCCACAAGCGGCGAGCAAGAGTTTATTGCCGAGCGGCACGCGACCTTTTCGATTCAAATGCTGGAAAGCAATCCGGTCAACCTCTTCGATCTGGAGTTCACAGAAGCTGCAACCAGCGTCGTGCGAGACTATCTCGGAAATATCCGTGTCGCGCTTGAATGGAGCTTTGGTCCGAAGGGAAACGACCCCACAGCCATAAGATTGGCGGCCGCAGCTTCGCAGCTACTTCTGGCCATGTCGCGCCTCTTGGAATGCCGAACATGGATGGAGAAGGCGATCGATCGGATGACGGCGGACTGCGAACCTCGGCATCAGATGAAGATTCAGGCAGCGCTTGCTTTGTCACTCATGTACACCGAAGGAAATAATGAGAGGGTTCGGGAGGCTTTCAGTTCAGCGCTGAACTTTGCGCAGCGGCACGAAGATGCGCGTCTGCACTTGTCCCTACTTAGCGGAATGTCGATGTATCTTCATGGCATCGTCGACGCGGAAGGAACGTATGAACTCGCGCTTCGTGGCGTGGCCGCCGCAAGGAAAACCGGAAGTCCAGACGATGCGGCGATCGCCGATTCCATGCTGGGGGCGGCATACTGTCTGCGTTCTGACCGACGGCGGGCGCAAGAACATCTGAAACGATCATTGCGTGGCTTACCTCACCTCCGACGATTCCACGCCAGCCAATACCTGTTCGATTTTCGGAGTTCTGCGTTTAGCGCTCTTGCCCATTCACTATTTTTCTCTGGCAATCTCGACCAAGCCGCCCACTACGCCAGGATGAACATTGAGGAGGCCGAAAGGTCAGGGCATCCAATCGGACTGTTTCGCGCGCTCACCAACCCGATGCGGCTCTATTTTTGGGTCGACGATCTGGAGCAGGTCGAACGCAGTCTTTCGAAGCTCGAGCATACCGCTGAGAGCTATTCGTTGGCGCCGGCTCGGGCGGTCGCTTTGGGGCTCAGGGGCCGCTACCTGGTCCGCGTCGGCCGAATGGCAGATGGCATACAACATCTGCAAGAGAGTTCTGGAGAAACTGGCAATTCACCGGTACGAGGTACTGACGAGTGATCTTGTCTCTGAATTAACGGTTAGCTTGGCGAAGCAAAACGCGCGCTCGGAAGCGATGACGCTTATCGATCGATCGATTGCCGCCGTTGTCAAGGCCAATAAGCCTCTTCACCTCCCCGCATTGTTCCTGGCGAAAGGCTCGGCGTTCGCGTCCGGGGAAGTGCCCGAGGGTCTCTTGGCAGAGGAGTATTTCGCGAAGGCGATGATGCAGGCGCGGCAAGAATCAGCGCTGCCTTTCGAATTGCGTGCTGGATTGGAACTCGCGCGTATCTGGATTGGGCGCCGCGAGATGCAGAGAGCCCATGATCTTATCAGTCCCGTCTATAGCCAGTTCTCCGAAGGTTTCACAACACCAGATCTCATTTTGGCGAGGCGTATCCTCGAACAGACGAGCGTTCGGGCGCGGCAAACCGGGCGAAGGGTGGCGAAATCATCGGGCAGAGCGAAAGCTTGAACAGGTGCGCTCTGGCTCTGCGTCCATCGGTGGTAAGACTAGGAAGCTGACGTTCCGGTCCTCTTGAGCTTTCGAGCGATCAGATCTCAGGTGGCAGGGATCGTAAACTGAAAGAGAACACCCTGCGGTTCGCACGGGATCGCCCACAGCCGTCCGCCGTGGGCTTCGATGATCGAGCGGCAGATAGATAGGCCCATGCCCATGCCCTCGGGCTTGGTCGTGTAGAATGGCTCGAACAGACGCGAGAGGCTCTCCGGGCTCAGCCCCGGGCCGGTGTCCCGCACCCCGACGCGCACGGCACCTTCGGACGGGACGGCATCGATGCTGATCTGTAATTCGCGCGCACCTTCCCCAATACCACTCATGGCCTGAATGGCGTTAACGATCAAGTTCAGCATCACTTGTTGCAGTTGGACCCGATCGCCTTGGACACGCGGCAAGCCCTCCGCAAATTGCGTCCGCACCGACACGCTATTGTTTGCGGCCTCCGTACGGGTGAGAGCAATAACCTCAAGGATGGCAACCTCGATCGCTACGGCGTCCTTTCGTGGGGGCACCTTCTTAACGAGCGCACGAACTCGCTCGACGACCTCGCCCGCGCGCTTCCCCTCCTTGACAATCAGAGAGAGCGCGTCATCTACTTCGCGAAAATTCGGTGGATCCGCGCTTAGGAAACGCCGAGCGGCTAACGCGTATGTGACTGCCGCTGTGATCGGCTGGTTCACTTCATGGGTGATCGAGGCCGTCAACTGGCCCATCGTCGCGACGCGGTTGGCATGCGCCAGCACCATCTGCGCCTCGCGATATTGCCGCTCGAGGCGGGTGCTCTCCAAGGCAATGGTAGCTTGCGCAGCGAAGTCCCTGAATAAGGAAATCTGTTTGTCAGTGAACGGCTGCACCTGTTTGCGGGCCAGACTAATTAACCCGACTATCTCATTGTCTTTGAGTAACGGCACAAACAGGGCCGTTCGAATACCTGCGTTCACCACCGTGATCCAGAAATCGTCCCGATGATCGCCTTCAACTGCTGTGAAGTCAGGGATGTGGGTGGGTAATCTGCTTGCGGCTAATCGATCCGGAAGGCTCCCCTTTTCTGCGAGAACTGGGATTAATGACCACACCTGACTAACCAAAAAGGGGTCCCCTCGCACCGCCACGAGACGAAGGCCGCCTTCTTCGGAGAGACGTAAGGCGCCTGAGTCTGCTCGACAGAGACGTGTGGCGCTGTCGAGGATGGCGTCGAAGATGGGCTGCAAGTCGTGCGGCGAGCTTGCAATGGCGCGCAGCACTTCCGAGATGGCCGTCTGTTGCTCGATGAGTTCGATCACCCGATCTTGCGGCTCAGAAGCGCTCCTTTCTCCGTGGATACTCTCGTTCATGCGGAGCTGTTCCTCGGCTTTAGACGATGAGGGCAGTATAACGGCTCCAGCCGCAGTTCGCGATAGCCCATGGCATTGGCAGAAGAAAAACTTTGGGCTGAGCATCACAAGGCTCACGGTCCGCGCCAGCGGCCTACTGCACTCGCCTCTCTACATCCCGCAGGGTTGCGTGCTATTCTTCCGCATGCCCGATCCCCTGCTGTACGACCAGCATTGGAGGCTAGTCCGGCGATGGAGATGACCTTGTCTCGCAACATAGCGAAGAGCCGAACGCGAGGTCGCAAGCTTCACTTGACCGAAACGAAGGCGCGCGTTGGTCGAGCTCGCAAGACCCGCGCCGATCTCGAACAGCAGCTCAAGGCATGCAGGCGGGAGATCGCCCACGCGCGTGAGCGCCTTGCCGAGACGGCGATGCAACAAACTGCCACCTCTGAGATGCTGCGCCTCATCTCGAACTCGCCGATTCAGTCGGTGCTGGACGCGGTGGCCGAACATGCCGCGCGCCTGTGCGGTGCGAGCAATGCGAGGATCTGGCGCCTGGAGGACGACCTTCTTCGGTTGGTAGCTTCATACGGGGAAAGTTCGGCGACGATGGATGGCCGCGAGGGCGTTCCCGTAGACCGAGACACGGCGACCGGACGAGCCGCGTGCGATCGTCGGACGATTCATGTCCATGATATCGCCGCGGAGGACAGCGAGTATCCGGTGGGCAGCAGGCTCGTGAAAGACGAGGGTTGGCGCACGACGCTTGCGACGCCGTTGTTGCGCGAGGGTACCCCCATCGGAACAATTCTAGTACGGCGAATGGAGGTCCGACCGTTCTCTGACAAACAGATCGCGCTTCTCGAGACCTTCGCCGCCCAGGCGGTGATCGCGATCGAAAACGCGCGCCTGTACAACGATCTCCAGGAGCGGGAGGCAAGAATCCGGCGCTTGGTCGACTCGAATATCATCGGCATCTTTATCGGGGATTCGCGGGGGCGGATCATCGAAGCCAATGATGCCTTTCTCGAGATGCTGGGCTACGGCCATGATGACGTTATCTCCGGTCGGATGCGTTGGACGAGACTGACGCCCACTGAGTGGGCCCCCGCCGACGCGGATGCGTTGGCCCAGCTGAGCGGGACCGGAACCTGCAGACCTTACGAGAAGGAGTATTGCCGCAAAGACGGCAGCCGCGTCCCAGTTCTGGTCGGCGGTGCATTTTTCGAGAGAAAGCCAGACGAGGGGGTCGTCTTTGTCATCGACATGAGTGACCGCAAGCGCGCCGAGGAGGCACTGCGGGAAAGCGAAGCGAAGATTCGGCGTCTGGTCGATTCCAACATCATCGGGATTTTCATTTCGGGCTTGAAAGGTCGGGTTCTTGAGGCCAATGACGCGTTTCTTCATCTCGTAGGACATGACCGGGACGATCTGGTTTCAGGTCGCATACGCTGGACCGACCTGACCCCACCGGAATGGCGCGAGCGCGACAAGCGCGCCCTGGCGGAACTGAACTCAAATACGATTGCTCAGCCATACGAGAAGGAGTTTTTCCGAAAAGATGGCAACCGCGTGCCCGTGCTGATTGGAGGCGCGCTGTTCGAAGATGGGGGCAACGAGGGTGTCGCGTTCGTCCTCGATTTGACGGAGTACAAGTGCGCAGAGCAAGCATTGCGGGAAAGCGAATACAAGCTCCGTCAGATCATCGAAACGGTACCAGGCCTCCTCTGGTCAACGGACCCTGACGGCGAACTGACCCATGTCAATCAGCGCGTTTTGGACTATAGCGGTATGCGATTTGAGGATTTCAAGCATGGTGGTTGGGAGGCATTGCTGCACCCGGACGACTATGCAGAAATTGCAAGAACTTTCTATCACGCAATTCAGACTGGAACTTCGTACCAGGATGTGATGCGTCTGCGCCGGGCGGACGGCGAGTTTCGTTGGTACCATGTTCGTGGTGAGCCTCTGCGCGATCGGCAGGGACGCATCATCCAGTGGTACGGCCTGTCTGTTGATATCGATGAAGCCAAGAAGGCCGAAGACCGGCTACGCCGCAGTGAATCCTATCTGGCGGAGGCGCAGCTGGAACTCGCGCACGCCAACCGCGTAGCGACGATGGGCCAATTGACGGCCTCGATCACCCATGAAGTGAACCAGCCGATTACAGCGGCAGTCACGTACGCGTCGGCCGCCCGGCGCTTGCTGAGCGCGGAACCACCGAATTTTCGCGAGGTGGACGACGTGCTCTCTCTTATTATCAAGGAGGGGAATCGCGCAGGCGAGGTCGTCGGGCGAATCCGCGCACTCATTAGGAAGGCGCCCGCCCGAAAAGACGCCGTTGAGATCAACGATGCCATCCTCGAGGTTATTGCTCTCACCCGTACCGAGGCCGCAAACAATAGCGTCTCGGTGCAGACGCAGTTAGCGGAGGGCCCGCTGGGTGTCCAAGGAGATCGGGTCCAGCTGCAACAGGTGCTACTCAACTTGATCATCAATGCCATCGAAGCGATGCACGACGTCGGTGAAGAGGAGCGTGAATTGCTCATCAGCAGCCGAAACGAACCGGATGGCGTGTCAGTCGAAGTTCGAGATTCAGGTCCAGGCTTCGAGCCAGCGACCCTTGACCGGGTGTTCGAGGCTTTCTACAGCACGAAACCGAGCGGTTTGGGGCTTGGGCTGTCGATCTGTCGGTCGATTATCGAAGCGCATAACGGACGATTGTGGGCGAGCCCCAACGTGCCACGTGGCGCTATCTTTGGCTTCATTGCGCCGGCTCATCCGGCCGCTGCCTCGTGAGTGGAGTGCCTGCTTCGGGTCCGCGAGTAGCGGACGTCGAGTGCAGCAGGCACCCTGACCCACGATGATGAGACGCAATGGGACCATTACGGGAGATGCAGGCTAAGCGTCTGCGCTAGGCAACGCGACCTGGGCTACGTGGCTTTGTCGGCGTCAGTTGCAATTGGTCGGCCATGCGCGCCAAGTCTGGCAAGGACGATGCCCGCATCTTGCGCATTACTTGGCCACGATGAACTTTTACCGTTATTTCGCTTACGCCGAGGTCGGCTGCGATCTGCTTGTTTAACCGCCCGCTCACCACGAACGCCATGACCTCGCGCTCCCGCGGCGTCAACGTTTCGAAACGAACTTTCAGGTCTGCCATAGCTCGTTCCTGCTCAAGCCGCGCTCGATCACGGGCATGACCGAACTGAATCGCTTCAAGCAAATCCTGCTCGCGGAATGGCTTTGTCAGGAATTCGATCGCGCCACCCTTCATCGCCTGCACCGACATTGGAATGTCACCATGTCCAGTGATGAAGATGATCGGCAGCTGTCTTTTGGCACCTGCCAGTTCGCGCTGCAGTTCGAGTCCGCTCTGGCCGGGAAGCCGCACGTCAAGCACCAGGCAAGCGGGTCCTTCTGGCCGGTCCGCCTCGAGAAATTCGCTCACCGACCCGAATAGGCTGACCCGAAAGCCCGCCGATCGAAGCAGCTTGCCTAGGGAGTCCCGCACCCCCGGATCATCGTCGACGACTATCACTGTTGGCGGTTGCTCTACCACATGTTCCTCATCGACATGCGCATTAGCTTTGCCAGTTCGCCATGAAGCATAGCGAGATTATCGCGTGGGCGATAGAGGGGACAACCAGCCCAATTCGGCTCCGACGGTTCGCAGCCATCGGCGAACTGGCCGGTTGAAGTCGGCCAGGTTCTGGGTCAGGCAGCCAGCTGCCCACCAAAGTCGAACCGACTAAGCTGGCAGCGCACAACCTTCGTATAGTGCGTACATTCCCATTTGGTACTCGATCTTTCCGCTAGTTCAATAGTGAGCACCAATGCGTGCCGTTATGGTGAAGTTCTCCCTCCCCCGAGGCCGATCACTCCCTGCGGCCTCCCCCTTGCCCCTCCAGCGCGGTCAAGCTGGAGGGGCTCTTGTGAGCTAACAGGGGCCAGGGTGATATGAAAGTCGATGCCTGTGACGCAGCTTGCTCCATGGACCACAAAATTTCCGGTCCGAGTTACTATACATTTGTATAATCGAAGCACGTAGCGGTTGCGCCTAGGTTGGATAAGCAAGAGTGTCGCGGACGACATCCGTTTCTCCAAACGCTGCTCGCGGTTACCGGTCGTGCCAAGTGCCCAATACCAGACCAATAGTTGCCATAGTCGATGACGACGACGCGGTTGGAAACGCAATCGAAGTTTTAATGCGTTCGGTAGGGTTGGTCGCCCAGGCATTTTCGTCCGGAGAGGAGTTCTTGCGCTCACCCGAACTGAGCCGCACTGGCTGCTTGGTTGTCGACTTCGACATGCCCAAGATGAGTGGCCTTGATTTGCACAACAATTTGTCTCGATTGGGCAAAGAGATTCCTACCGTACTGATAACTGGCTATCCGAGCGATGATATTCGTGCCCGCGCACTTCAAGCTGGGGTCATCTGCTATCTGCCCAAGCCGTTCGATGAGAGCGACCTCCTGAATTGTATTCAGACCGCGCTAGATCGCGCAAAGGGAAATAGAGGCGCGCCTTAGCTTGCCCACGTTGCGTCAGCGGCCACTAGGCCCGCGACAGGTCGCCTCCGCTGGCCACCGGCGATGCAACTCAATTCACATCGGCATCGCAGAGGGCGCGAACATAAGACTTGTCCGTGCTGACTGATCTTGGTGCAACCGGCTTCAGCGACTGGACGCACAGCGCAGGACGGTCGTGCCGGCGCATGCTGCTCCTCCCCGTCATTGCGGTCGCAGCGGCGCGAGGTTCGGTTCAACTCTCCGCGTTGAGGATGATTGAGTTATACCAAGGTTTAGTTCGTGCTTTCCAAAGGTGTGGGAAAGACTACGAGCTTCGTTGTGGCAAACTTTACGCGCGCACAATTGCGGCGTTTGCCGACCGACAGTACGCATACCGGGGGAAATTCCTCATTTGGCTGACACATGTCTTGCGCCGTAGTTCATAGGAAGCTGAGGTTCGGCCCTTTCGAACTTTCGATTGGCGAGAGGGTGCTCCGGCGCGACGGTCAGGTGCTTCCCCTCGGGGATCGGGCGCTCGACATTTTGATCTATCTTGCCGACCGCCCGGGTGAGGTCATCGCGAAGCAGGAACTCATCGATCACGTCTGGTCAGACGTAACCGTTGAGGAGGGGAGCCTCCGGGTCCACGTGGCCGCAATACGCAAGGCGCTTGGTGACGGCCAATTTGGCAACCGATACATCGCAAACATCCAGGGACGGGGCTATTCGTTCGTGGGCACCGTCGTCCCTCTCGCAGGCAATACGGAGAGCAGGAACGATAAGTTCCGGCACCAAGGTGGGCTGCCCGAGCGACCGCTTATGATGATCGGGCGCCAAACGGTGATCAGGGAGGTTAGCGACAAGCTTCGAGAGGGGCGGTTCGTAACACTGCTTGGCCCCGGCGGCATTGGCAAGACGACCATTGCCTACGCTGTTGGCCGCGCCGCGGCCGAAGAGTTTGGCGGCGAAGTCTATTTTGTTGACCTGGAAGGCTTCACCGATCCGCGTCATGTTGCGGGGGCTGTCGCGACATCCTTGGGACTTGCACTCAAATCGAAAGATGCCAGCTTGGAGCTGGTCGACCTCGTTCGTTCGCGAAAGCTCCTCATCATTCTCGATAGCTGTGAGCACGTGATCGAGTCGGTCGCCTTGCTTGCCGAGCAACTCTACCAGGAAACGGCGCAGGTCCATCTTCTGGCCACGAGTCGAGAATGCCTGAAAGTAGAGGGCGAGCGTTGTTGCCGCATTCGTGCTCTCGAGTCTCCACCAGACGGCTCGGCGCAAACGGCAAAAGCCGTGCTTCAATATCCGGCGGCCCAGTTGTTTGCACGACGCGTGTCTGCAAGAGATGGAACCTTCGTTCTCACCGACGAGCAGGCGCCGTTTGTCGCGGAAATTTGTCGAAAACTCGATGGTCTACCGTTGGCAATTGAGTTGGCGGCCGGTCAGGTGGCCGCACTCGGTGTCAGGGGAACTGTTGCACGCCTGCTATCTCGGCTGGAATTGCTGAAACTGAGCCATCGGACGACAATTCCCAGACATCGAACTCTTAGGGCGACATTGGATTGGAGTTACGATCTACTATCGGACGTCGAAAGGATTGCCTTTAGACGCGTTGCCCTTTTCGTCGGCCATTTCACCTTGGAGGCCGCGCAACGCGTCGCTGGCGAATCAGGTTCGGGCTCCTCGGCTATTGTGGACGCAATCGCCGGTCTTTTTGAAAAGTCATTATTAGAAACTCGGCTTGACCAGGGACAGCCACAGTATCGACTTCTGCACACGACGCGCGCGTATGCACTCGGAAAATTGGAGGAGCATGCCGAAGTCGATTTAATCTCCCTCCGGCACGCGCAATATGTCGCTGAACAGCTTGAATCACAGAGAGTGATCCTTTTGACTCTGCCAAAAGCCGAAGGATTCACAATCTATTCCGGACAACTAAGTAATGTTCGGGCGGCGCTGGAATGGAGCTTTGGGCCGTACGGCGATGACGAGGTCGCGACGAGACTTGCAGCGGCTTCAATGCCGCTGTTCATGGAGCTGTCACTATTGATCGAATGCCAAGGCTGGGCAGAGCGGGCGATAGCTCGTCTCGGAGATCAGCACAAGAACTCTCGCCGGGAGATGGAGATCTACGCATCATTGTCCTTGGCGCTGATGCACACCGAAGGGAGCGGCCAGCGCGTTCGCGAAGCTTTTTCTCGGGCGCTGGACGTTGCGGTCATGCAACGAGACTTTGCCTACGAGTTGCGGCTCCTGAGCGGGCTCTTCATGTATTACCGTTGGAACATAGACATTAATAGTGCGCTCGATATCGCCTCTCGAAGCAAGGAGGTGGCCCTAAAAACCCAGGATCCCGACGATATGGCGCTCGCTGAATCCATGTTGGGCGCCGCCAATCATTTGGCCGGAAATCACCTCGTCGCACTAAAGCATTTCGAATCCGGCCTGAGCTACTCGGCGTCCGGCGTGCGCTTCGGCGCGGGGCAAAACTTGTTTCATCACAATAGCCTCTTACTCGTCGGGATGGCTCGTTGTCTGCTGTACAGAGGGCTGCTGGACCAGTCACTTGACTACGCAAAGCGCGCCATAGAGGAAGGAGAAAAATCCGGTCACCCAGCCACGCTGTGTCGATCTCTAAGCTTGGTTCTTCCGGTCTATTTGGCCCTGGCGGACTCTCGCCGGTCGGAGCAGTACATCGCGCAGTTGACCGAGCTCGCTGCGGCCTATTCCTTAAAACCCTACCGTGCCGTAGCGACTGGCCTGCGAGGTCAGTGGCTGCTCCTTCAAAATGATCTCAGCGAGGCGATTCCGCTGCTGAAGAGGGCTTTGGAAGAGCTTCACACCCAACGTCACGAAATGCTCAACATGGACTTTGTCAGCGACCTGGGTGCGGGTCTTATAGCCATCGGCGAACACCAGGAAGCGCTGACGCTGACCATGAGCGCAATTGAAGCGCAGCATCGCGGCGGAAAATACCTGTACATGCCTGCCTTGTTCAGAATGAAAGGGCTCATCTTGGCGTCTCGATCGGCCGAGGATTATTTCGAAGCGGAGGGGAGCCTTCTGTCGGCAATCGACTGGGCGAAACGCCAGTCCGCCACCCTGTTTGAATTGAAGGCTGCGACGGACCTTGCCGAGCTATTGCTAAAACAGGGGCGCGTGCGAGAAGCTTACAAGCATCTCAGCGCTGCCCTTGATCGGACGCCGGCGGGAATTGTATCCCCCGCTCACAAGCGCGCCCTGCAAATCCGCAGTCGGCTCCAGTCCGGCGCCGAGGCCGTTGGTTAAAGCGGACACCTTCGACTACTGTGCGCTGTCTGCGCAGTCAGGTTCAAGTCCTCGCATTCCGATACAAGCCCCGGGCCTGCAGTTGGGTGCATGTTGTGGCAGCAATGGCCACAGCAGGATTTGAATGCGATGGGCAAGCTGGTCGCGGATATCATTGTTGAAACCTTGCAGAATGCAGGCGTCAAGCATTGTTACGGCGTGGTGGGCGACACGCTCAACCTGATCGCCCGCTCACTCGAAAAAAGTGAAATCGAATGGGTTTCGGTGAGACACGAGGAAGCGGGAGCGTTCGCCGCGCAGGCGGAAGCGCAGGTAGCGGATCGCCTGACAGCAGTCGCCGGCAGCTGCGGCCCGGGAAGTCTGCATTTCATCAACGGGATATTCGAGGCCAATCGCAACCGTGCGCCCGTCATCCTGATCGCTAGTCAAATCATCCGCGACGAATTGGGCTTCGATTTCATCCAGGAGGTCGACTTCAAGCAGGTCTACAGGGACTGCAGCGTCTTTTGCGACATGATCCATACGCCGGAACAGGCGCGACGGAAGACCGTGATCGCCTGCCAAACAGCCCTGGCGAAACGCGGTGTTGCCGTTCTGATCGTGCCGGCGGATATCTCCGCCTCGGTCGTGGATGATAGCATCCCTTACGCGGTGCATGTCGCCAGGCCCGTCACGCGGCCGAACGACATCGATCTTGCCGAGATCGCAGAAATTCTCAACAAAAGCGAAAATGTCGTGCTGTACGGCGGGTCGGGTTGCCAGGGGGCGCATCAGGAGATTCTCGCGGTTGCCAACAAGCTGAAGGCGCCAATCGCGCATACGTCGCGGGCAAAAGACTTCCTCGAGTTTGACAATCCTTACAACATCGGAATGACCGGGATGCTCGGCAATGAAGCCGGCTACCATGCCTTGCTGGACTGCGACGCGTTGTTGATGTTGGGCGCAGACTTTGCCTGGCGGCAATTTTATCCCGACAAGGCAAAGATCGTGCAGGTCGATATTGACCCGACCCATCTGGGACGACGTCATCCGATCACGAAGGGCGTTGTCGGCGATGTGAAGGCGACGCTGGAGTCGTTGCTACCGAAGCTGGTTGAGCGCAGCGACGCCTCGTTCCGAAGCGCATACGTTAAGCGTTACGCGAAGTACCGGGAGTCGGAAAGGGCTAAGGTTGGCGTCGGTCATGATGGCAGTATTCCCGGAACCTATCTGACACAGGTGATCAGCCGCCATGCGGCAAAAGATGCGCTGTTCACGGCCGACGACGGTACCCCGGCCGCCTGGGCCTATCGCCATATCGAAGCGAACGGTCAGCGCCGCATTTTCGCGAGCCTGCTTCATGGAACGATGGCCAACGGCATGCCGTCAGCCATTGGACTCCAAAAGGCAGAACCCGGTCGACAAGTCGTGTGCATGGCGGGCGACGGTGGAATTTCGATGCTGTTCGGAGACCTGATGACGGTCGTCCAACAGGAGCTACCAATCAAGATTGCCGTCTATGACAATGGCAAGCTTGGCTTTGTGGAGATCGAGCAGAAGGCTGAGGGGATGCTCGATACCTTTACGAAGTTGAAGAACCCGAACTTTGCAGGGGTCGCGCGCGCGTTGGGTCTCTGGGGCCAGACGGTTTCGGGCGCGGACCAACTCGAAACTACTGTGAAGGACTGGCTGGCGCAACCAGGGCCAGCACTTCTGCACGTGCACGTCAACGCGATGCAGCTCGTCATGCCGCCATTCATGCAGGTAGAGCCGGCGATCGGGATGGCGCTCTATTCGGCTCGCGCCATTCTGCACGGCCGTGGAGGGGACGTCTGGGAAATGGTGAAGGAGAATTTCCTCTAGTCGAGCGTCGTTTTCCCCAGTGAATGCGCGATGTGGCGGTGTGGCACCCCTTATCGATTTGCCGCGCAACATGAGTGTGGTCAGGCATCGCTGCCATGGGCTGGTCGGGATTACTCAAATCGCGGGAGCTGTCGGCTGTGCCCATAGCCAGATATTTTGTGGTTGTCGGAAGCGCGCTTGTTGCTCTTTTGTTGATAGCCGGCTGGTCTTTGCCGGAGCCCCCGCCGAGCTTTCCTGATCGGCCGGAGATCATCGAAAGGGCGGCCATCCGGATCAGATCCGAGCGCAAATGGCCGGAAAAGGTTGTCCTGGATACCAGCAAGCCGACCATGACGCCTCCCGTTGTCATGGACCTTCCGGCGGCGCAGTCGTCGGTCCCGCTACCGTCTGACCAAGCGCCAGGCCAATCGAATCTTGAGGCTATAGCCCAGTTGAAGCCAGATACACAGCCGGTCGCCATCGATCGTCCAACCTTGCAAATCAAGCGCGGTGTGGCACGGACGGCCCGATCAAGGCGTGTAGCCAGAGGTTCCATCACACATCGGCTGGCAAGAGCGGAAACGGGCAGGGGCTGCTGTCAGTTCGATAAAGGTCAAGCAAGGTCGAATGCTATGCCGTCCAGGCGCGCTGCGTCGTCATCGCTCTTCGAATGACTTGTGCTCGCTGGCAGGAATTGGACAACGAACAGATTCTGGCGTTGCGCACGGAACTGCGCAGTAACCGTCTAAATGGATCAGGAATGAACAAGATCGTCCGAAGCAGGTCTGCTACTCCATACAGCATCGAGAGGAGCAAGTTACATGTCCAAACTTGCAATCGCGACGACCTTGCTTGCTGTGGTTGGCGGCGGACAACCCGTGCTTGTTGAGGAGGCAATATCCGAACCAAGGTGCGTATGCGGTCTATCAACCGGTGCCGACCCGTTAAACGCGTGCCGCCCTACCTTCTCCGACTCGGCCAATGCGTCTGCGAACGAACGCGATTCCAGGATCGATGGTTACGTTCGAACGCCGCAGACTCTGTCGCGACACCATCGCCGCTCCTCCGCTGCGGACGCCATATCGACCGTTTACGTGGTTATCACACGTGCGCGTTCACCATGGAGCTAACCAACATCTCGCTTGAGAGTGGCGGTTGCATGACGGAATACCTAATCGCCGCGCGCGCTGTGATCATCCTCTGGACCAATCTTGCAGTAATGCCGACCGAGATCGTCTTTGACGCGATTGAAGCCGAATTGGAGCGCCGTGGCGTCGAGCTATAAAGACCTCTGTCTGAGACCATTCGTTGCGCGAGCTGTCCGGCATTGCTATCCGAACGAAACCGCGGCGGACGTTTAGCTTCATTTTTGGCCAGAGAGAACAATCGTGGAGCACGAAATGACAAAACACATTGTACAGTTACCAAATCCCGATGGATCATTGCTTCTTCGCGAGTTGAACCACAGAATAAAAAACGAGCTCACTTCCGCCATATACGCGGTTTCAACCAAAGCGATGCGGTCGGATAGCGTGGCGGTCAAGGCCGCGCTCCTCGACGTCGTAGATCTCCTGCATCAATGCGCCGATGTTCATCGGGCGCTGCGCATGCCGGATCAGGGGCGCCTCACCGATGCCGCGAGGTACCTTCAACAGCTTTGCTTCTCCATAACGAAATACCGACTGGACCGCCTGGCGATACGTGTCTTGTTTTCAGCGGATGATCTGCGGCTTGAAGGAGAACGCTGCTGGAAGCTTGGGCTGATTGTATCCGAGCTACTGACCAATGTGGCACGACATGCACAATTCGACGCTAGACATCCAGAATTGCGAGTGGAGTTGCTGCTTGCAGGCAACGTCGTAAAGTGCAGGGTCTCTGACAATGGCTCGGCACCTGAACCCATCCGGCGCGGTCGAGGGCTAGCGATCATCGGCGAGCTGGCCAGCAGTTTGGGCGGCCGAGTTCACACGTCTTGCGCCGCCGTCGGATCTTCCTTCCTTCTCACCTTCCCATTGACTGAGGCCGAACAACGCGCCGCCGGCGCGACCCATGTTGTTTGGAAGCGGAGGAAGATGCGCCGCCCTCAGCGGTTGGAGGCGTCTAGAGCCGAGGATCTGGGGTTCGCTAGCTAACGTCGCGTTTTTCGGATCGAAGCTTCCTGGGCTGATTTGATCGCCAGCCAATAATTCTAGCTCCGAGCCCCGAACGGACTTGATCAGCGGTGGTGTGCAGCCCTAATCGATTTTGCCGCAACATGAGTGTGGTCAAGCATCGCTGTCATGGGCTGACCGAGATTGCTCGAAGCGCGGGAGCTGTCGGCTGTGCCCACAGCCAGATATTTGTGGTTGTCGGATGCGTGCTTGTGGTTCTTCTGCTGATGGCCGGCTGGTCTTTGCCGGGGCCTCCGAGTTTTCCCGATCGGCCGGAGATCATCGAAAGGGCGGCCATCCGGATCAGATCCGCGCGCGCATGGCCAGAGAAGGTCGTCCTGGATACTGGTCAGCTGACGATCCCAACACCGTCCATCGAGGTGGCGCCGACCGAGCAGTTGGTCGCACGCTTGCCCGATGAGATGACGGATCAAACGCGCGTTCCCGCAGGCCGATTGAAAGTAAGACCGCTTCTGTCGGCCTCACGCTTCACCGCTTGATTTGCCGTGATCTCAGAGAATGCGAGGACGCTCGATTTGCCTCTCTCGAAGGGTTGAGAGCGAAACCGCATTTTCCCTCTAAACAGGTCACGAATGATCAAGATTGCTTTGGGTGTGTACGATACCCTAGAGATTACGATAGGAGCGCGATCGCCTACACCGTCGAGATAATCGAAGTCTCGCATCGAGAAGTGGTCGGCTTTCGAGCGCCATAAACCTTCGTATCGTTCCGTAACCACTTTGGATGCCCGACGATTACCCACGTTCAATTGAACCGGTGATCGCGATCGTCTTAGGCTGGATGAGTTGGAAAACCGCACAGGCTCATGAAGTGCGACGGTGAAAGAAGGATGATCGACGAACAACAACGATAATACCAAGAGGAGACTGCAATGCTGAACTGCTCCGAAAGTCTTAGATGTGGCAGAGCCGCGCGATGCGCAGTTTGTGATGGCAAGTTTGGTCTGGTCCGGTACTACTCGTGGCGAACCCCCCTTTGTTCCAAGAAGTGCCTCGATCGCTTCAGAGTTCGCCGGGCAAGTGACCGCAATTGGCTGCCCTGGCTCCGCATCGCCTTAGACCAGGCGCCTGAGAACCGCGCGAGGGCTCTATGACGTTCCAGATCTCACAACGAGGCAAGGAATACTTAAAAACAGCACAGACCTTGCTCCGCGCTGCCCAAACCATGACCGACCGAGCGATTGCGGGTCAGCTTAAGGCCCTTGCCGACGACTACCAGCGGCGAGCTGAGAAAGCTTCGCATGTTGATGCGGCCAAAGCATTCGCTCGATCGGCAGCTAACGCTGAAGGCGAGTGGCGGACATGATCTGATGGGCAGCTTCGCAGCCCGACGTGCAGAAGAAATGCGTAGTGACGTTGGGATGCCCGGCGCGCGGCCCAATCACAAGCTTTTTATTGCTTCGTTACCGCCTGCGGAGCTTCAAAGTTGGAGCTGATATCATAGACCAAGATGGAATGACCGTTGTCATCTAATAGCGAACCTCGTTCTCTAACTGCGGATTCCTCTCTGACGAATGTTTGGAGCGAATATGGGCGAAGTTATTCGATTTGTCCCAAAGTCTGAGCGCGAGCGAGCTCGCCTAATTCGAGAGGCCCGCGCGATATACGACAGCATCTTTCCGCCGGCTGATCCAGTCAGCGAGCAGCAGGACAAAGCACCGGTAAGTCATACGGTCAGCGGCGCCAATGCCCATCGTAGCGATGGGGCTCTCCTGTCTTGATCAAGATCATCGCCGTGCTCTGCAGTCTCTCGTCTCCGGCAAATTGCCGCGAGCAGACCGTCACCACCTCGGACTTCGCTGACGTCTCGATGCAGTCCTGCCTGATGGGCGCGCCGCAGCTCGCCGAGTGGATGAAGCAGCATCCCGCCGAGCGCCTGGCGGCATGGCGCTGCGTGATTGGAAAACAGGATGGCAGAGGAGCTTAGGGTGGAAAGCAGCTTTCCTCGCACCGATTAAGCGATGCTATGGCCACCTCACCATTCTGGCGGCGACCGCTGCACTCGCCGTTCCTTATGGGTTCTTTAGCTTAGCGGCCAGCGCTGCATATTGAATTTCTATACACGATCGGTCCTTCTTCCTATTGCCTGGCGGGCAGCCGAGCCTGATGCCTACGCGTCTTTGCTTGATCGATCATCTGTGCCGGCGGGACCCGACTGGCAAAACCGGTGATTGATCCGCTGCAGCTCAGATATTCCCGTCGACACTGGTGACGTCCTGCAACGGGGAATTACTTGAATGGCTGCGGCACATTTTCCGCTCCAAAACGATCTCTAGGGTGCCTGATCGTCCGATTTTCCCAGTGAAATTCCCTGTTTGCAGGGAATTCGTCCGGAGACAGGTGCTATCAGCGCTGCGTCGCCAGCCAGGCCTCCGACCCCCGCTGAAAACACTGAAAAATCGGCCTGGCTCGGGAGCTGATTTCACAGCTCTGCGAGACAGTCCTGCTGCGAAAAGCTCGCCCGGGTTCGAGGTCGACCAGGCGCGGTCAAACGACAAGCGGGGCATTATGGACCTACACCCTGGGGGCGGGAGTTCGAATCTGTCTGCCGGCGCGCGCACCGGTACCCCAATCGCGTTCTCGTGTGTTATGAAATCGAACGCTGCTTGAGGAGCCCCCGATGACAATTATCGATTCCCAGGTCCATGCCTATGAGGCGAACACTCCAAAGCGACCTTGGCACAGTGTGCCGAACTGGCCCAACCACGTCACGGGTGACGAAATGGTGGCGGCGATGGACCAGGTGGGCATCGACGGCGCCATCTTCATCTCCGCTTTTTCCATGTACCGCTACGACGCCAGCTATGCCGTGGAAGTTCAACGGGCCCATCCCGGCCGGTTCGGCATCGTCAAGCCGGTCGACCCGGACGATCCGGCGGTGGCCGATGTCGTCGCCGACTGGAAGAATACGCCGGGCACGGTCGGGATCCGCATCATGCTGACGAAGGAGGCCAACCGCGCGCCCAACGACCCGGGCCTCGACCGGATCCTGCGCGCGGCCGTTCGCTATGACTTTCCGGTTAACATCCTATGCTGGGATAATCTGGAGGCGGGCACTGGGCTCATCGATCGCCATCCCGACACGCGGTTCATCATCGATCATTTGGGCATCCTGCAGCCGCGCATCCCGCCCGCGCCGCCGCAGCCTTGGGCCGACCTCCCGAAGGTGCTGGAACTCGCCAGGCGCCCGAACGCGGTGATCAAGGTCAGCGGCGCCTGCACGCTTTCCCGGGAGCCGTATCCCTTCCCCGACATTTGGGATCCGCTTGCCCGCGTGTTTGATGCCTGGGGTTTCGATCGCTGTTTGTGGGGCACGGACTGGACGCGCGCGTTCGCCGTCGTCAACTACGAGCAGGCCGTCGAGCCCTTCCTTAAGACTGACCGCCTGAGCAACGCTGAGCGGACCATGCTGATGGGCGGTGCCTGCGCCAAGGCTTATGGCTGGTCGCCGAAGAAAGGTTAGTACCGGCTAATGGAGGTCGCCTTCGCCATGCGGGCAAGTCTGACCGCAGAACTCAAGAAAGTGCTGGGCACCGAACCAAGCAAGCCGCCGCAGAACGGCTTACTTTTCATATGAGCGTTACGACTGGCATGTCTGCTCTTCGAACATCGCCGTGCTGCCGGTGAATGTCAGCCTTCGGGAAGACCGGACGTCAAATTTGAATGGATCAATCAAAAATGCGATCCTGGTTTCGCAAAATCGAGGAATGCCAATGAAAGCTGCCTTCATCGAACGACACGGCGGGCCAGAAGTTCTGCAATTCGGTGAGATGCCGGATCCCGTGGCCGCATCCGGCGAGGTCGTGGTCGACATTGTCGCCGCCAGCGTCAACGGCGCCGACTGGAAGGTGCGTGAGGGCAAATCAAACCAGCTTTCTCGATTCCCTTACATTCTTGGACGGGATTTCTCCGGTGTCGTCTCAGCAATTGGGGAGGGTGTCGGAGACCTCCGTGTTGGCGATGAGGTCTTTGGCGTCTGCGACGTTGGCCAGGAGGGCGCTTATGCCGAGAAGATTGCGATCAAGGCAGCCATCGTCGCAAAGAAAACTGATCGCCTGTCACATGTCGATGCCACTGCGCTGGCGCTTGCTGGGTTGACGGCGATTTGTGCAATCGAAGATACTTTAAAACTGAAGGCGGGCGAGACGATCCTGATCCAGGGAGGAGCCGGCGGTGTCGCGAGCTTTGCCATACAGTTGGCGAAACATCTGGGTGCTCGCGTGATTACGACCGCAAGCGCGTCGAACCACGGTTATCTGCGCAAAATCGGCGCCGATGAGATCATCGACTACAATGCGGTTGATTTTACCAAGGTCGTGAGAGACTGCGACGCCGCCTTCGATACTGTCGGCGGAGAGGTCGCGCAACGGTCCTTCGCCGTGCTGAAACCAGGCGGCCGGGCGGCTTTTATCGCTTCGGGCGCGCAGGCACCAAAGCCGGACCGCAGCGATGTCGTTGCTCTGCGGCCCAGCGTCGGACGTGATCGGCAACATCTCAAGCGCATCGTGGCGCTGGTTGCGCTTGGAGCCGTCCATCCGTTGGAAGTGACACGCTATCAGCTCAGCGACGCCGCAGCTGCGCATAAGGTAAGCGAATCTCGCCACTTTCGCGGCAAGTTGGTTTTTCTGGTTCGTTGAAACAGCCTCGCTTATCATAGCGGCATCAGGCCAGTTGCTGACGCGGGCCTCGGCGCGTTCAGAAACTCGCAGCGATCTCGGCGAGGCGGCGATGCGCATTTTGCTGCGCTGCACGTACCGGTTCGACCGGGCCGGCAGTCGGGCCGATCGGCACGAAGCGCACGTCGCTGACACCGATGAAGCGGAGCGCCTCGCGCAAATAAGGCGTCGCCATGTCGATGCGGCCGCGGTTCATGCCGGTGACGAAATCGCTACCGCTGGCGAGGATCACAACCGTCGGCCGGTCTTTCAGCAGAGGCAGGTATCCTTGCGCGGGATCGAACCGGAACGTCAGTCCGGGCTGCGTGATCACATCGATCCATTGTTTCAGCTTGTAGGGGATGCCGAAATTCCACATTGGGGTTGAGATCAGCACGCGATCGGCGAGCGCAAGGCGAACCGCGATGCGTTCGGCAATCGCAAAGGCATCGCGCTGCGAGTCGGTGAAGGCGCGCCCACCGAGGCGGGCATATTTGGCTTCCAGGATGTAGCCTTCGAATTCCGGCAGGTAATCCTTCCAGAGGTTCATCACGTCGATGTCCCAGTCAGGCCGCGCTTGGCGGAAATGATCAAGGAAGACGCGCGCGCCTGCACTCGATTCGGAGTCGGCGCGCGGCGAACAGGAAAGATGAAGCAACTTTGGCACCATCCGTGCCTTTCATCCCAATGCTTTGATGACAGCGTCTGTGTTGGTCACGACCGAGACGTTCTGCAGCGCGAAGTTGATCGAGGCGTTGTGCCAGTCGGCGTTCATCGTCGAACAGCAATCCTCCGGCACGATCATGAAATAGCCCTTGTCGGCGCCGGTGCGCGCGGTGTGCTCGACCGACATGTTCGTCCACGCGCCGGTATTGATGATCATGTCGCGGCCGGTGGCTTTGAGGATAGTTTCCAGCCGCGTGCCTTCCCAGGCGCTCATGCGCATCTTTTCGACGATGAAGTCGCCCGCTCGCGGCTCGAGCCCCGAAACCGGGGCGGCGCCCCAGCTCCCGCGCACCATGGCCTTGCTGTCGACAAGCCCCTCGAACAGCGGCGCGTTGAGCGTGACGCCAGGCGCACCCGCCTCAACGATGAACCAGACATGGATGATCACGACGCCGCGCGATCGGGCGACCTCTGCCAGGCGGCGGACGTTGTCGACGACACGCTGCTCGCGCGCGTGGGCAGGCGCGCCGGAGTCCGCGAAGGCGCCGCCGTCCATGATCACGTCGTTTTGCAAGTCCTGAAGGATCATCGCGCAGCGCTTCGGATCGAGCTGCATGTCGCCGCCCGTCAGATTGGGCACCGGCGCCGTGCTGCCTGCGCCGCCACGCTTGCCGTTCATATAGGGCTCGTAGCGCGGTCCAACTTTGGTCGGGATCGCATAGACCGAATGTGTCGCGGTCAGATAAAGCGTCCGGAAATCGGGGCCGCCCCAGGCGAGATTGGCGACCAACTCGGAAAGGCGGACCTTACCGAGCAGCTCGCCGGCCGGCGAATAGACCCAGACGCCGCCGGGCGCTGTCACCCAGACGTTGCCGCGCTGGTCGCATTTCATCCCGTCGGGTAATCCGGGCTCAAGTTCCGAGCGGATACCGCTGGCAAATACGCGCGGATTGGAGAGTGAGCCATCGGCTTCGACATCGAAGGCGCGGATCAGGGCTTGCACCGTGTCGTTGACGTAGAGCACCCGCTCATCCGGTGAAAAGCACAATCCGTTCGGCTGGTCGAACAGATGACGATCGACAAGGAGTTTCAGCGCGCCACCGCCGGGCGGAACGCGATAGACGCCCTGGAAACCGAGCTGCCGCGGCCGCTCAACCCCATAGACGGGCATACGCCCGTACCAGGGATCGCTGAAGTAGATCGCACCGCTGGAATGGACACAGACGTCGTTCGGGCTGTTGAGCTCCTGATTCTCGAAATGAGAGGCGAGCACCTCGCGGCGCCCGTCCGGCCGTTCGCGAACGAGCGAGGACGTCGCATGCTCGCAGACGATCAGGTTCAGCTCCGCGTCGTAGGTCATCCCGTTGCATTTGTTGGAGGGGCGCCTAACCTCGACGACGCCGCGTCGAGCGTCCCAGCGCCGGCGCACGTCGGCGGGCATGTCGGAAAACAGCAGATAGTGATCCACAGGATGCCAGATAGGTCCCTCGGTGAACTCGAAGCCCGTCCCCGTCTGGCCGACCGGCGCGTAGGGGTCGATCAGGTCTTCGAATTCCGATCGCAAAGTGACATGCGTCATCGGTTGCGTCCTTGCTTTACGCCGGGAACCAGTTGCGCTGCGGCAGGCTTTGCACAACAGGGCCGGGCACCTGGTCATGCAGCCGTCCGACCACGGTGCCGCCTTCGATCTTGGCCGGTCTGTCGTGAACCGGCAGCAGATAGCGTGAGCTGCTCAGGAGCTTTTTGATCGCAGCCTTTTCCGCCCGCTTGCTGGTGCCGTGGTTGCCGGTGGTGCGCGGCTCGGCGTCATGGATCTCGTTGAAGGGTGTCACGATCTGGTCGTTGAAATCGTAAATTACGTCGCCGCAGATCGTCGCGATGCCGTCGGCAGTATGAACGTGGATGTTCATCGAGCCTTCGGTATGGGCGTTGGCGGCATCGCAATAGACGCCCGGCATCAGTTCGACCGGCCCGGTGAGTTCGAGATCCAGAAAGCGCAGCGCGCTTTTCGTGTGCAGTCGGTCGATCAGGTGCTTGATGTCGGGTGCGGGGTATTGCGGATGCATCAATCCGGACACGGAATATTCGAGTTCACGGCGATTGAGGACCACTGTCGTATTCATCGGGAACAGATCATCCTTGCCAGCGTGGTCGATATGGAGATGTGTGTGGCAGACAAAGCGCACGTCGCCCATGCGAATGCCGTGCCGTGCGAGCTGGTTCTCGATCATGTTCTCGTGGAACTGCAGGCCACGCATGCCCAGCGTTTCCATGATCTGATTGGAGCGATAGCCGGTGTCGACCACGACGGGATAGGGGCCGCCGACGATCAGGAAGCCGAGCGTCAGGACGCGGCGGGTGCGGCCGCAGTCGCGCCCGAGCACGAGAAAGCTCGATTCCAGCTCGATATCGCCATAGTCGAGTATCTTGATTTCCAACGGCATCTGTTCCTCCCGATTCCCGGTTCATCCCTGTTTTCGGTCATCGCGCCGTGCGGCTTGTCTTGCTCATGGCCCAAGCCGGTAAACGCGTCTGGCGGTGGCCGCGAAAATGGCGTCGCGCTGTTCGGGGCGAAAGCGCGCCGTAGCTGTGCGGTAGGCGTCGACGAGGTCGCGATAGCTGGTCCAGAGCTTTTCGATCGGAAAATTGGATCCGAACAGACATCGCTCGGCACCAAAGACCGCGACGTTGTCGTCCAGGACATCGGCGATGTGCGCGACATCGTTGCGGTGAATGAAAGTGCCCAGCCCGGAAAGCTTGGAGACGACGTTCGGGCAACGCGCGAGCCGCGCCATGCCGGCGCGCCAGGCGGCGCGGCCTTCCGACGAAAGGTCTTCCCACATCCCTGCATGCTGCAGAACGAAGGTCACCTCGGGACATGATTCGGCCAGCATCGCAGCCCCCGCCATCTGCGGCGCGAATACCTGCAGGTCAAAGCTCCAGCCGTAGCCGGCAAGCCGCCCGACATTGCGCCGGATCACGGGGTCGGTGCAGAGGTCGGGACGCGCAGCGAAACGGTAGAGCGGATTTTCATGCCAGTGCAGTTGCATCCGCGCACCGCGCACCAGCGGATAGCGCGCAAGACGGTCGAGTTGCGGGCGAACGTCGTCAACGCTGAAATCAGCATAGGCGATGAGCGCGTGCGGCCATCCGTGGTCATTCGCCGTCTGCTGCACCCACGCCGCCTCACTCTCGAAGCGATCATTGGGCCAGTTGGTCTGCACATAAACCGAACGAAGGACGCCTGAGCCCGCGATATCGTCGAGATATTCGCCAATAGGATAGTCGCGGCGGATGGGTTCATAGGGCCCGAAGATGCGAGGCTGCATTGGACCGGATAGCCAGGCCAGATCCGCCTGACGCCAGATATGATGATGGGCGTCGACGATGCCAATCACGCGGCTCTCCTGCTTCCAAGCGACAGCAGATGCGAGACCACCGCCGCGCTTGTGCCGCCGCCAACGAGATCGTCGACGAACCGCCGGATCGCGATCAGCGCCTCGGTTTGCGGCTGGAATCCCGGCGCCGTCGCGAGCGGCGTCAACCAGCTGACACGCCAGGCACGGCGCGACAATTTTGCAACCGCATCGCGCAGGGCGACGGGATCGCCGCGCTCCAGGCCATCGGAGATGACCACGACCGCGGCGCCGCGTGCGTAGCTGCCGAACCGCGGCACGGCCAGAAACGCCTGCAGCGCGTCACCGATGCGGGTGCCGCCATCCCAGTCGCTGACGAGATGGGCTGCCGCATTCAGCGCCTGCTCGCGACGCTTGAGACGCAGCGCGCTGGTCACGCGCGTAAGCCTTGTGCCGAAAGTGAACACTTCGACATTGCGTGCCGCCTGTGAAAGCGCATGCGCAAGCTTCATGTTCTCTTCGGTGCGCGCCTTCATCGAGCCGGATACGTCGATCAGCAACAGAATCCTGCGTGGCCGCGCGCGGCGCCTCAAACGCCCCAGCCGCAGCACTTCGCCGTCGTTGCGTACGCTCTCGCGCAAGGTGCGGCGCAGGTCGGCGAAGGGGCCGCGACGCGCGCGCCGGCGCCGGTGACCGCGCCGCCGCGGCAGGTGGGCTGCTTCGCGCGACAGCCGGCGCAGCGCATCGATGGTCGCATCTCGCGCAAAGCGGCGCGCGACCAGGGCCTCTGCGCGCGCCGCGGCAAGGCCGGATTCGTTGGCCTCGTCGGCGAGCGGCGGCTCGTCCTCGCCGCGTCCTTCCTCCTGCAGGCGGACGACCTCTTCGTCTTCGACGTCCGCCCGCTCGATCGCTTCGTTGCCACGGAAGTGGAGGTCGAACAGCCGGTCATAGGTCGCGCGCCGCTCCGGAGGCGGAGCAAGCGTCGCGAGCCCGGCCCTTCGGACATGTTCGATGCTGCGCGGCCCGAGCAATTCGATGGCTGCAAGGAAAGCCGTGGTCTGTTCTGGCGCGACTGCAAATCCGTTGGCACGCAGCAGGGCGACAAAGGAAATAAAGACGCTGATGGCACGAGGAAGCACTGGTTCTTCGTTCACGCCGCCGCCTCCGCAATCAGCGCGTCGAGCCGGGGGAAGATAAAGTGAAGATCCTCCTCGTCCTTGAGCGCAACGCCAATCGATCGCTTGAAGGCCTCCGGCCAGCGCGCGCCGCCCCTGTGAAGCAGCGTCGCGGCTTCCGCCCAGTCGACCGCCTCGGCGACCCCGGGGGCCTTGCTGAGCGGCTCTCGCCGCAGTTTGCCGACGGCGGCAACGACCGCGCGCGCGGTCGACTCGGCCACGCTGGAGGCCCGCATCATGACGATGCGCGCTTCGCGCTCTTCGGTCGGATAGTCGATCCAGTGATAGACGCAGCGGCGCCGCAGCGCCTCGTGCAGGTCGCGCGTCCGGTTCGACGTCAGCACGACGACCGGATGTTCGGTCGCGCGCAGCGTGCCGCGCTCGGGAATGGAAATCTGGAAGTCGGAGAGAAATTCGAGCAGGAAGGCCTCGAACTCCTGGTCGGCGCGGTCGATCTCGTCGATCAGCAGCACGGTCGAATCCGGCGCGCGCAGGGCCGCGAGCATCGGTCGTTCGATCAGGAAAGCCTCGCCGTAGATATCGATGCTCTCTTCGCCCGCCTGGCGGATCGCCAGCATCTGGCGCGGATAGTTCCACTCGTAGAGCGCGGCTGACGCGTCGATGCCCTCGTAGCATTGCAGCCGGATCAGCTTGCGGCCGAGCACGGCGGCAATTGCCTTGGCGGCTTCGGTCTTGCCGACGCCGGGGTTGCCTTCCAGCAATAACGGCTTGCCGAGCGCAAGCGCGAGATAGGACGCGGTCGCTATCGCGTCGTCCGCGAGGTAATAGGCTGCCCGCAGCGCCTTCTCGAGCGCCTCCGGGCTGTCGATGCCGACGATGTTGCTGCGAACCGGCATGCGTCCAGCCTCACCGTCGCGCCTGCGGCCGCGCGCCGCCCTGGGATTTGATCGCTCGCAAGACCTTTTCCGGCGTGATCGGCAAATCATCGATCCGCACGCCGACGGCGTTGAAGATCGCATTCGCCACCGCCGGCAGTACGGGGTTGGCGCACATTTCGCCCGGCCCCTTGGCGCCGAACGGGCCATCGGCGGCCGGGCGTTCCAGCACCGCGATGTCGTGCGGGCAAATGTCGCCGGGGCCCGGCATCAGATATTCGACGAAGTCGCGCGGCCCGTGGTTGGGGTCCGGATAATAGGGCTCCGGGGTTTCATAGAGCGCGTGACTGATCCCCATCCAGGCGCCGCCGACAAGCTGTTGCTCGACCAGCCGCGGATTGAGCGCGCGGCCCAGTTCGTAGGCGCTGTCCATCCGCACCATGGCCACTTCGCCGGTCTCATCATCGACCTCGACCTCGGCGACCAGGCAGGCATGGGCGTAGCAGGTCGCAGGCGTCATCTCGCCGGTCTCGGGATCGACATCGGAGAGCGGCACCAGGAAGATGCCGCGTCCCGAGATCGTCTTGCCTTGCTTGAACTGGGCGGCGATCGCGACGTCCTTGGTCGAGATCGAGCGGTGCGGTGCGCCTTTGACGTGAATGTTGCCGCGGCCGTCGGTCTCGAGATCGGCCGCGTTGACTTCCAGTTCCTCCGCGGCCGCCTCCATCATCACGCCACGCGCTTCCTTGGCGGCGGCCATGACGGCGTTGCCGACCCGATGCGTGCCGCGCGAGGCGAAGGACCCCATGCAGTGTGGCCCGGTGTCGGAATCAGCGGTGTCGACGTAGACGTCCTCGACTGGCACGCCGAGCGTTTCCGCGCAGATTTGCCGGGTCACCGACTTCATTCCCTGGCCGAGATCGATCGATGACAACGCCACCGTGAACTTGCCACTGGGGTTGGAATGGACCAGCGCCTGGCTGGGGTCGCCGCCGAGATTCATGCCGATGGGATAGTTGATCGACGCAATGCCGCGTCCGCGATGCGTTGCCATGGTCAGCGCCTCCTGGTGCCGAAGACGGAAGAGAAGCGGGTGGCGCCATGCGACGGCGCCTGCGGCCGTGGGGGAGAGGGCGAAGGTGTCTGCGGACTCGGAGGTAGTGGCTCACGCGCCGCGACCGGCGCGCGATCGTATGTCGTGCGCTGCTGGGACGCAGCGACGGGGGGTGCGTGTGGTTCACGCGGCGTTGGCGGGACCGTGGCGCGGCTGCCACCGCCATCCTTGCGCGATGACATGCGCTTGAACTCCTCGCGGATCGGCCACTTGGCTTTTTCCGCGGCGACCTGGACGCATTCGATCAGGGCGGTGTTCTTGGCCTCGCGCCGGTGCGCCTTCATGTCGCCGTCGCGATAGGCGTTGAGGATTCGGAACTCCATCGGGTCCATACCGACGAGATGCGCGAGCTTGTCCATCTGGCACTCGATCGCAAAGTCCATGGCCGTGACACCGAAACCGCGCATCGCGGTCGCCGGCGTGCGATTGGTGAACACGCAATAGACGTCGCCATAGACGTTGGGGATCGTGTAGGGGCCCGGCAGATGCGCCGCGCATTTGACGGCGGCATAGCTCGAGAGTCTCGTGTAGGCCCCGCTGTCGAAGTAAGCGCGGATCTTGCGTGCGACGATGCGGCCGTCGCGCATCACGCCATCCTTGATGTAGATACGTTCGGCGCCCCGCGGCGGACCGTATTGCATCTCTTCCTCGCGCCCGAACACGTAGCGCACCGGGCGTCCGGTCAGCATGGCGCCGAGGATGCAGAGCGGCTCGGTGAGCGTGTCCACCTTGCCGCCAAAGCCGCCGCCTACCGTGCCGCCGATGAAGTGGAAGGTGTTGGAAGGCACATCCAGGATCTTGGCGCAGGTGTCGAGCGAGAAGAACAGGGCCTGCGTCGAGGTATAGACGATATAGCGTCCATTGGTGTCGGGCGTCGCGATCGAGCCGTTGGTTTCGGTGGGCGCATGCTCGATCGGCGACATCTGGTAGCGCTGCTCCAGCACATGGTCGGCCTCGGCCAGGCCGCGGTCGGCGTCGCCGAAGCGCAGCTTCTGGTGATCGTAGACGTCGTGATAGATGAACGCGTTCTTTGGATAGGTATCGTTGACCACGGGCGCGTTGGGTTTCAGGGCGTCCTCGACGTCGAACACCGCCGGCAGCGCCTCGTAGTCGATCCGCACTTTCGCCATCGCCTCGTAGGCCTCGCGAGGACTGTCGGCGACGACGGCGACGATCGGCTCGCCCTTGTAGCGCACCTTGTCGACCGCGAGCGACGGCTCGTCGTCCTTGCCGAAATTGATCAGGCTGAGCAGGGTGTTGAGGTTGCGCGGCACATCTGCTCCGCGGATGACCCGGCGCACGCCTGGCGAATGTTCCGCTTCGCTGGTGTCGATGCGGCGCAGGCGCGCATGGGAATGCGTGCTGCGGACCACTTTCAGATGCAGCATGCCCTGCAGCTGGTGGTCGTCGAAATAGGGCGAGGTGCCCGTGACATGACCAAGCATGTCCTGCCGCTGCGTTCCCTTGCCGATTTCCTTCAGATTGTCGTCGCGCTCGTCGGCGAAGATATCCTTGCGTAATTCCAGCATGCCAAAATCCTTCAGGCGCGGGCACGGCCGCCGGAGGCGGCGGCGAGCACGGCATTGATGATGGGTTCGTAGCCGGTGCAGCGGCAGATATTCCCGGAGATCGCCTCGACCACCTCGGCGCGGCTCGGCGACGGGTTGCGGTCGAGCAATGCCTTGGCCGCCATCAGCATCCCCGGTGTGCAATAGCCGCACTGGGCGGCAAAATTCTCGGCGAAAGCGCGCTGCAGCGGATGCAGGTCGGGTCCGTTCTTGATCCCGTCAAGCGTTTCCACGGACCGTCCGGCCACGGTTTCGGCCAGCGTGAGGCAGGAGAGGTGGAGTTGGCCGTCGACCAGCACGCTACAAGCGCCGCATCCGCCCTGCCCGCAGCCGAATTTCGGCGTCATGTCGCCGATCACTTCGCGCAGCGCGACCAGAAGATTGGTGCCGCCCTCGACAAAGATGGCGACATCGCGGCCATTATGACGAAATTGAAGGGCGGTCTTGGCCATGTCGATCCTATTCCTGACCGGACAACAAACGTCGCAGGTGAACGCCGACGATCTCGCGCCGGTACCAGGCGCTGGCGAGCGCGTTGTCGCCGGGAGAAGTTCCCTCGACGGCCGCCGCCGCGGCGGCGTCGATCGTCGATCGATCGAGCGAGCGTCCCTCCAGCGCCCGCTCGGCGGCGCGGGCGCGAATTTGCGTCGGCGCCATCGAGCCGAGCGCAATGCGGGCGCCGACGATCCGGCCGCTGCTCATTGGAAGATGCGCGGCAAGCGTGATGACCGAGCCGCCCTTCGGCCTGATGCGGGCGATCTTGCGGTAGCGGAACGCTTCGGCGCTGGCGGGCTTCTGGCATGAGATCGAGAGCACGAGGGTGCCGGCCTGCCGCTCGCGCGACTGCAGGAATTCCTCGATCGGAACCTCGCGGCTGCCGAGGCCACCTTGCACGAAAACCATCGCGTCGAGCGCCAGCAGGGCAACCGTGAAATCGCCATACGGACTGGGCGCGAACAAATTGCCGCCCACGGTGCCCATGTTGCGCACCGCCGGTCCGCCGATCGAGCGGGCAGTGGCGTGCAGGAAGGCGAGATCACGCTCGGCCAGGATCCGCGTAAAGGTTGTGCCTGCGCCGATCGCGACACGCGGTCCCGCCGCGTCGATCCGCGTTAGCGCCTGATCGTTCGCGCGCACGACGGTGGAGATCGAGATGTCACCCTCGTTCAGCGCGCGCATGACCAGCGTGCCGCCGCCGAGGTAGCGCGCGCCGCGATCGGCGGACAATGCCGCAGCCGCGTCGCCGGAATTCGCAAACGTCCTTACCGAGATGGGCATCGATTTTCCTCTGCGCTCATGCGGCCTCCTTCAGGTGGTGGCGAATGGCCTCGAATCCCGCCTGATAGATCTGCTCCGCCACCATCCGGGTGATGCCCTCCTGGTCCGCGGGCCGGGTCGTGAAACGCGATTCCCATTGCCAGAAGGTACGATCGCCGTCGGTGACCGGGAGCAGGCGGACATGTGCCACATAGTTGAACATCGGTATCGGCGTATCGAGCAGGCAATAGCTGAAGGTCTGCTCGATATCGGACAGCGCGAGCAACTGCTCGCGCAATTCCGAGCCGTCCTTCAGCTTGAAACGGCGGACGCAGCCAATCTTGTCGGCCGCCTGGGCACGCTCGATTGCACTGGTCGCGACCGCCGGATGCCAGCGGTCGTGCCCGTTGAAATCACGCAGCACCGGCCAGACAGCGTCGGTCGGGGCATCGAGTATGGTGCTCTTGACGATATGCGGCACCTCAGCCTCCAAAAGCGCGTTTCAACGCGTCGAAGCCGCCCTGGAACACGCTGCCGCCGATATTGCCGACAAGCTCGGTTTCCCGTTCGGGCGCGCAGTCGAACTCGGCACTCCATTCCACGAAGGTCTGATCGCCATCCGTGACGGGAGTCAGGCGCAGCGTGGCAACATAGTTATCCACCCCCATCGGCGATTCCAGGATGGAGTAGGTGCAGAACATGTCATAGTCGGACAGCCCGAGCAGCTTTTCTCGGATACGATCGCCGTTGCGCAGGCGGAAGTCGCGTACGCAACCGATCTTGTCGGCGGGCTCGCCGCCCTCGATACGACTTTCCGCAATCGCGGGATGCCAGTTCGGCATGCCGTTGAAGTCGCGCACGCGTGCCCAGACGCGATCGTTGCGGGCATTGACGACGGTTGAGACATAAACTCTGGCCATGGCGGGCGCTCACTCCTTCTTGCGCGGCGTGCGCTCCGCCCGCGGCTCGCCGGCAGGTGGACTCTGTGCAGGTGCGGCCGGCTTGCTTTCGCCGCCCTTCCGGGACGCCGTATCCCGGATGCCCTGCATGTCGCGCGCCTCGCGCATCAGGCCGGGCATTCTGGCGAGGCTGCCGCCCTCGACGCCGATGTCGGCGAGGAGCGAGTCGATCAGCGGCGCCTGGACGCGGTAGCGCAGCGCCGAGTTGATCACTTCGTCGGTGGCGCTGCGGCCACTGCCGCCGGCGGCGCCGCCGCCATTGAGGCCGTCCACCTGGAGGATGCGGATGCCCTCGATCTTTTCCATCGGCTTGACGCTTTCGCGCACGATGCCCTCGATCCGGTCGAGCAGTTTGCGGCGGAACAGCGAGTAGCGCGCCTGGTCGGTGAGCACGTTCTCCGCCTCGTTGAGCAGGCGTTGCGCCTCGGCCTCGACGGCGGCGCGAACGCGTTCGGCTTCGGCGGCGATCCGTGTCTCCTCGGCCTGCTTCTCGGCAATCAATATTTCCACGGTCTTGCGCCGCTTGGCGACCTCGCTCTCGCGCGCGGTCACGACGCGTTCGGTCGCTTCGGTGGCGTGCACCCGGGCATTTTCGGCTGCCGCCTTGGCCGCCGATTCTTCCAGCGATTTCTGGTGAAGGGCGATCGCCTTTTCCATCAACGCCGTTTCCACATCCCTTTCGCGGTTGATTTCGAGCTTGCGCAGTTCGCGTTCGCGGCCGACCCGGGCCTCATCAAGGCCGCGGTCGGAGGCGATGCGGGCGCGCTCCACTTCCTCGCGCGAGGCGATCTCGGCTTCCTGCAGCGACTGGACACGGGCGACTTCGAGCTGCTCGATCGCGCGGCGGCGTTCGATCCGCGCCGCCTCCAGCGCCTGCTCGCGCGAGACATCGGTGGTGTCGACCTCCTTGCGGGCAACGATCTCGGCCTGTTTGACCTGCCGGTCGGCGTCGATCCGCTCCGAACGTTTGGCGGCAAGCGCGATCACACGCTCCTCGTCGGCGATCTCGATCGCCTTCTTCTGGTCGATATTGAGCACCTCGCGGGTCTTGGAGGAGGCGATGCGCTCGCTTTCGAGCGCCAGTTCGACGTCGATGCGACGCCGCTCGATGGCGTCGCGGCGCTTCAGCTCCGCCGCCTCGATCGCCTCGGTGCGATCGATCTCGAGCCCGCGGGTCTCCTTCTCGGCGCGGATGCGCTGGGCGGCAACCGTCTTCTCCTGCGCAATCCGGGCTGCTTCGATGGCTTCGCGCGAAGCAATGTCGGCTTCCTCGACCGTGCGGTTACGCGTGATTTCGAGCGCGCGGACGCGCTCTTCCTGGGCGATCCGCGAGGCTTCGGTGGCTTCGCGGGCGGCGATGCCGGCGATCTCGACGGCCTGGTTGCGCTCGATCTCGAGCTTGCGCGTGGCGTGCTCGGCGCCGATGCGCTCAGCCGCCAGCGTCCGTTCGCGGCCGATCTTTGCAGTCTCGACCGCCTTCTGAGCCTCGATTTCGGCCTCCTGGATCGTTCGGACCTGCTGGATTTCGAGCGCACGCGTGCGCTCGTCGGAGCTGATGCGTTCGACATTGACGGTCATGGTTTGCGTGATGCGCGCCTTCTCGGTCGCCTCGCGCGCCGCGATCTCGGCTTCATCGATCGCGCGGGTGCGTTCGATCTCGCGCCGGCGGGTATCTTCCTCGTTGGCGATGCGCGCATCGGTAACGACTCGGTCCTGCTGGATGCGCGCCTTCTCGATCGATTCGCGCGCCGCGATCTCGGCTTCCTCCACCGTCCGCATGCGCTCGATCTCGCGCTGGCGGACTTCGCGCTCGGAGGCGATGCGGGCGGTATCGACCGCGCGCTGGTTGGCGATGCGGGCTTTTTCGATCTCCTCGCGGGCCAGCAGTTCCTTTTCCTCCACCGCGCGGGTGCGTTCTATTTCCCTGTGCCGTGTCTCGCGCTCGGAGGCGATGCGTGCCTCGGCGATAGTTTGTTCGTTGGAAATGCGGGCCTTCTCGATCGTTTCGCGGGCCATGATCTGGGCCTGTTCGGCTTCGGTCTCGCGCAAGGCGCGCTCGCGCGCGACTTCGGTGCGTTGCAGGGCGCGGCGCATTTCGATGTCGCGCTCCTGTTCGAGGCGGGCGGTCTCGCTCTCGCGCTCGATATCGAGCGCCTGCCGTTCGGCTTCGAGGTTCCGGGTGCGGATCCGGATCATCGAATCCTGCTCAATGTCGTTGCGCAGTTTGCGCCTGGCTTCGATGTCCTCCATCAGGCGGGTCAGGCCTTCGGCGTCGAAGCGGTTCGAGGGATTGAAGTGTTCGAGGTCGGTCTGGTCGAGGTCGGTGATGGCGACCGATTCGAGTTCGAGGCCGTTCTGCGCCAGCGCCTCGGCGGCAGTGGCTTTGACGCGGGCGACGTATTCGCCGCGCTGCTCGTGCATCTGTTCCATCGTCATTTCCGAGGCGACGGAGCGGATCGCCGAGACGAACTTGCCGGAAAGCAGGGCGTGCAACTGTTCGGGCTCCATGGTGCGGCGTCCGAGCGTCGATGCGGCGATCGAAACGGCCTCTGCCGTAGCCTGTACGCGAACGTAGAAGTCCGCCTCGATATCGACGCGCATCCGGTCGCGGGTGATGACGGCATCCTGCCTGGAGCGTACGACCCCCATCGGCAACACGTTCATGTTGACCGGCGTGTAATCGTGAATGAAGGGCAGCACGAAGGCGCCGCCATTGATCACGACACGCTCACCGAGAAAGCCGGTGCGGACGAAGGAAACTTCCTTCGATGAGCGATGGTAGAGCCAGTTCACGATGTACACGGCAATGACGACCGCGACGATCGCGACAATGAGCCAGAGGATCAATTCACCGATCAGATTCCCCGACATCTTTTCCTCCCTTGGTCCCGGCGCTTTAGCGCGCGCCGATCGCCTTGAATTTCCGAACTTGATCCGTGAGCGCCAATTCCACCGGCAAACGCTCCATCGAGGAGGCGCCGTAGAAGCCGTGGCAATTGCGGGTGTTCCTGATGATGAAATCCGCGTCCGCAGGCGTCGCGATCGGACCGCCATGCGCGAGCACGAGAATTTTCGAATTGACGCTCAGCGCCGCTTCCGCCCAGGTGTCGATACGTGCGGGGCAGTCTTCCAGCCTCAGTGCCGTCTGAGCGCCGATGGAACCGCCGGTGGTCAGGCCGAGATGGCAGACGATGATGTCGGCGCCGGCGATCGCCATCGCCGCGGCTTCCGCTTCGCTGAAGACGTAAGGGGTCGTCAACATGTCTTTCTCGCGCGCTTTCGCGATCATGTCGATTTCCAGCGCGTAAGACATGCCGGTTTCCTCGAGGTTGGCGCGGAAGGTGCCGTCGATCAGGCCGACGGTCGGGAAGTTCTGCACCCCGGAGAAGCCCAGCATCTTCAACTGATTGAGGAAGATGTCCATGTCGCGGAAGGGATCGGTGCCGTTGACGCCGGCGAGCACGGGCGTCCGAGTTACGACCGGGAGCACCTCGCCGGCCATCTCCAGCACGATCGCGTTGGCGTCGCCATAGGGCATCAGCCCGGCGAGCGAACCGCGGCCGGCCATGCGGTAGCGGCCGGAATTGTAGATCACGATCAGGTCGACGCCGCCGGCTTCCTCGCATTTGGCTGACAGCCCGGTGCCAGCGCCGCCGCCGACGATCGGTTCGCCCCTGGCCGCCATCTCGCGAAACTTCTTCAGCAGTACCGCGCGTTCAAACCGGGCCATGGGTTCACCTCACCACTCTCCGCCGCCCACCAGCGCGTCCGAGCAGGGGACGGAACGCACTCACAATCGTGGCGGCGAACTCGGGATCGTTGATGTGCTTCTTGACGTGAATGAGCTGGCGATTGCCGGTCTGGCGCACGGTTTGCTCCAGCGTGCGGAACAGGGCTGCGTCAGCGTCGGCATCCCAGAACGGTTGACCCGGCGCGTCGAGCGCGGAGACACCGCCTTCGGGAAGGAAGAAACGTACCGGACCGTCCATCTGATTGAGCCGTTCGCCAATCCATTTTCCGATGCGCTCGTTTTCTTCCGGTGTGGTCCGCATCAGCGTGACCTGCGGATTGTGAACGTGGAGCTTGCGCTGGCGGTAACGTTCGGGAATCGAATCGGGCGCGCCAAAATTGACCATGTCGAGCGCGCCGACCGAGCCGATATAAGGAATGCGGCTGCGGATCACCGCACCCAAGCGGTCGTCGATGGCCGGAAACACGCCACCCATCAGGAGATCGCAGACTTCAGTGGTGGTGAGATCGATGACTCCCGCCAATTGGCCGGAGTCGACCAGCTTCTCCATCGAGCGGCCGCCGACGCCGGTGGCATGGAACACCAGACATTCGAACTCATCGTGCAGGTCGGCCGCGATCTTTTGCACCGCAGGCGTTGTCACGCCAAACATGGTGATGCCAATCGCCGGAAGGCCGGCGCCCGCATCGTGTTGCCGGGCCTCGCGCTCGTCGAGGCGCGCCTTGACCATGCCAGCGAGAGCGTTTGCGCCGTTGGCGAGTACCACCCGCGAGATCGAATTGAGACCTTGCACGTCGGTCACCGAATACATCATGGTAATGTCGGCAGGTCCGACATAGGGGCCGACGTCGCCCGACGCCACCGACGAGATTAGTATCTTCGGCACGCCGATGGGCAGGGCGCGCATGCCCGGTGCAACCAGCGAAGCTCCGCCAGAACCGCCTGCGGAGATGATGCCGGCGATATTGCCCTGTCGGCGCAACCAATTGACAAAGGCATCCGCCATTGCCGTCACCGATGCGCCGCGGTCGGCGCCGAAAACGCTCGATCCGCCGCGGCCGTGGTTCAGGGCGATTTCCTGAGCAGAGACGTCGCAGGTGGAAGCCTTGCCGCTGGTGGAGACATCGACCAAGCGAGTGCGCAGGCCGCTCTTCGCAACGATGTCGCGGATGAAGCGCAACTCTGCGCCCTTGGTGTCGAGCGTGCCGACGACCAGCACGACAGGTGGTCCCGAGCTCCGGGTCGCAGCCGGCTCGCGCCTTTGCCGCGCGACCTCCTCCAGTCGCGTGACGGCCGTCGTGACGGTGCGGGCGGCAGCCTCTATGCGCGCGATCGGTACCGGCTGCGACCAGCGTGTCGGGAGTGCGGGATTGGAGACGAAAATCCGCACCGGCCCCTTGCTCCGGGCGGGCTGCGGCGCATCGCCCGCTTCTGGCCTTGCCAGGCTTGCATCGATGTCGGACCCAATATCGCCGTGGAGCCCGACGCCGAGCAGGCGCTGTTGCAAGTCGCGGTCGGCGGCAAGCCGCGCCGACTCAATGATGCGGTTGACGCGGCCATTGACCATGATGGCGACATTCCGGGAGACCGCCGTCGCCACGCCGATATTCTGCTCGATCACGAGCACGGACATGTCGCCATCCTCGCCGAGGCGTACCAGCATCTCCTCGACCTGGGCGACGATGACCGGAGCCAATCCTTCGGTCGGCTCATCCATGATCAGCAAATGCGGATTGGTCAGAAGCGCGCGCGAGATCGCGAGCATCTGCTGCTCGCCGCCGGAGAGCTGACTGCCGCCGTGGTCCTTGCGTTCGCCAAGGCGGGGGAATGTCTCGTAGATGCGCTCGATGGTCCATGGACCGCGCCGCATCCCGCCCGCGAGTTGCAGATGCTCGTTGACGCTGAGCGAGCGCCACAGCCGCCGGCCCTGTGGGACGTAACCGACACCGAGGCGCGCGATCTGGGCCGGGCTCAGTCCAGTGACTTCCACGCCTCTGATGCGAACCGACCCACCGCTAGCCTTCACGAGGCCCATGATGGCCTTGCACAGGGTGGTCTTGCCCATCCCGTTGCGGCCGACCACTGAGAACACGCCGCTTGGCAGCGTGATGTCGACGCCCTGCAGCGCATGCGAATGTCCGTAATAGACATCAAGGCCCTTCACTTCGAGAGAGGGCGTGGAGCGGCGCGCTTCACTCATGGCCGCCTCCGAGATAAAGCTCCTGCACCTCGGGGTCGGACTCGATTTCACGCGGCAGGCCTTCCTTGAAGATCCGCCCGTTGTGCATCATCGTCACGCTCTCGACCACCCGCAGCGCGACGTCCATGTCGTGTTCGATGATGATGTAGCCGATATGCGCAGGCAGCGAGGTCAGGATCTGTATCAACTCGAGCCGCTCGGCCGGCGAGAGCCCTGCGGCGGGCTCGTCGAACAACACGAAGCGCGGCGCGCCGGCGAGCGCGAGCGCGATCTCGAGCTGGCGCTGCTGCCCGTGGGCAAGTTCCGAAACGCGCTGCTCACGAATGGCGGTCAGATGCACCGCCTGCACCAGCGCGTCGGCGGCATGCATCAGCGCATCGTCGACACCGGGGCGTAGCGGAGAAAAGCGTCCGCGCGAAACGCCGCAGCAGGCAAGATAGACATTGTCCTGTACCGTAAGGCCGGGGAACAGGGCGGAAATCTGGTAGGTCCGGCGCAGGCCACGGCGGATCCGCTCATAGGGCGGGAAATGGGTGATGTCTTCGCCGAAGAAGCGGATCGTGCCGGAAGACGGCGGAAAGTCGCCGGTGATGCAGTTGAACAGCGTGGTCTTGCCGGCGCCGTTCGAACCAAGCACCGCGCGGCGTTCGCCCGGCCGCACCGTGATCGTGACATCCGTCAGCGCCGCGAGTGCGCCAAACATCCGCGTCACGCCGCGCAGTTCCAGCGCGGCGCCGGCGCCAACCGTGTACAGGCGTTGGACGACGCTATCCATGGCGGCTTCCATCCAACCGGGCCGGGGCGCCTGTGATGCGGCGGCGCCAATGCTCCCAGAGTCCGACCACGCCGTCGGATGACCAGAACACAATGGCGAGGAAGCCGAGGCCGATCAAAAGCCGGAAGCGATTGCCGTCGAGCCCGAACTTGACAAGGAAGTCGAGTGCGAAGGTGCGCAAGATCACGAAAATGAACGCGCCAATGAACGGGCCGATCGGCCGCGTGATGCCACCGACGATGGCGATAATCAGGATATCGATACAGGCGCCGACGCTGACCGAGCCCGGCGAGATCTGCCGGTAGTTCCAGACCTGCAGGACGCCGCCAAGCCCCGCGATGAACGACGCGACCGCATAGGCCGCCACGCGATGCGCGTTGACATTGAAGCCGAGCGCAGCCATGCGCCGGGGATTGTCGCGCACGCCCTGCAAGGCGAGGCCGAACGGCGCGCGCGAGAGATACTGGACCGCGAAATAGCACAGCGCGGCTGTGCCGAGCGCCAGGTAATAAAATGGAATATCGGAGCGCCAGTCGACGCCCAGAAAATGTGGCGTGGCGACGGTGTTGATGCCGGTATGGCCGCCGAAGATCGGCCAGTTCTGGTTGGTGAAGTAGTAGAACGCCGCACCGATCGCCAGCGTAATCATGATGGTGTAGATGCCCTCGGTGCGTACCGCGAGCGCACCGCCAAGCGTGCCGAATATGGTTGCTAGCACGAGCGCGATCGGGGTCGCGAGCCACCACGGCCAACCCATGCTGATATTGGTGTTGGCGCTCGTGCCGATGACCGCGACCATATAGGCCGCGAAGCCGGCGATGGTGAGTTGCATCAGGCTGACCATGCCGCCGTAACCTGCGAGGAACATCAGGCTGAGCGCAACGATGCCGAGGATCAGCGTGGTGCCGAAGATCTCGATCAGGAAGAAACCGTTGGCGATCAGCGGCATGATCACCAGGATCAACGCGACCAGCCAGGCGGCGGGGCTGTTGAGTTCCGGCCAGGCGCGGGTGATGGCCCGCCGCACCGCGGAGGCGGGCTGGCTCGGCTGAAGCTGGGCGCCCTGGATCAACGACATGTCACCGCCTCGCGAGCAGGCCCTGCGGCCGCAGCGCCAGCACCAGCACCATGATCAGGAAGGTCACGACGATCGCGTAGGTCGGGATGTAGACGGAGCCGAGCTGCTCGGCGAGACCAATGATGACGGCGCCGAGCGCTGCCCCTGGAATCGAGCCCATGCCGCCGACGATCACGACCACCAGGGAAGCGAGCAGGAAACGCGTGTCCTCGCCCGGCGAAATCGACTGGAACGTGCCCCCGACAACACCGGCGACACCGGCAAGGCCCGCACCGAGGGCGAACACGATCACGAAGACGAGCTGGATTTGCACACCGGTGGCGGCCAATATCTCGCGGTCGTCGACGCCGGCGCGCACGATCATCCCGATCCGCGTGCGATTGAGCGCGAGCCACATCGCAACGCCGATCACGACCGAGGCGGCGAAGATCACGAGCCGCACCATCGGGTATAGCAGGTAGACCGGCTCGCCCGAGGATTTCACAGCGGTGACAAGCGGCAATTGAATCGGCCCGACCAGCCAGCCCGGCGTCTGGATCTGGTAGAAGTCACCGCCGAATGCCCACAGCATCAGGTCGGCGAACACGATCGAGAGTCCGATCGTGACCATGGTCTGCCGCAGATCCTGGCCCTCCATGCGGCGAAACACCAGGACTTGCAGCAGGACGCCGACCAGCGCCACGGCAACGAATGCGACGACGAAACTCAGCACCCAGGAACCGGTCCACACGCTGATGGTGTATCCGATATAACCGCCGAACAGATACAGCGAGCCATGCGCCAGATTGACGTTGCGCATCAGGCCAAAGATCAGCGTGAAGCCGCTTGCAACGAGGAAATATAGTCCACCGAGCGTGATGCCGTTGAATACGGCGTTGAGGAATACCCGCTTGCGGCCGATGGCCGCCTCAAGACCCGGCGGCCAGATCGCGAAGACCAGCCACAACAGTACAGCGACCGCGAGGATCGTGATCAACGCCCATGCCGGATGGCGTTCGATGAACCTGCTCATGCGAGCTTCCCGGCCACAGCGCTTTGCAGGGCACTCGCCAATGCCTCAATGTCCGCCGCCTGCGCTGCCACTGACGTGCATCCTCCCGTCGTCGCGACCGTTTTCGGGGTCGCGTTCCCTGCATCCTAACGGGGGCGGGAGGGCCGGATTTGATCGAGAGTATCTTTATCGCTTCGGAGGCGCCTTCTCAGGGCTGCAACACCTTGGCGGCACGGCGGTAATCGGTCGGCGCCATCCCGACATTGGCGGCGAAGAAGCGGGTGAACCCGCTCTGCGAGGTAAAGCCGAGATCGAAGCTGATGTCGGCGATCGGCGTCTCGGTTGCGACCAACGCGTCAAGCGCCTGCTCCATGATCAGCGTGTTCAGGTACAGATGGGGTGTGACGCCGGTCTGGGTGCGGAACAGCCGGTAGAAATGCGGTCGGGAAAGGCCGGATTCGCGGGCGATCGAGTCCAGTTCGATTTCGGCACCGGGGCTTTCGGACATCAGTCTGATGGATTTGCGAACGCGAAAGTCCGTTATTGCCGTGGCGGCGCGTGCTTCCTGCGCCGGCTCCGGCTGCCGCCAACTTTCCTCATAGCAGCTATCGATCAGCTGTCGGAGTTCGCAATCGAGGCTCCTGAGCGAAGGGGCGCCGCAGACCAGTGCCGCCGTACGGCGAATGTGCTTTTCGAGCGCATCCGTGCGTTTGAAATGTGTGCGGCCGAAGCGAAGGTTTTGCGAGTTCGCCGCGTCGGGCGCAAACCACTCGGAATTGACGTAAAGCACGAAGAAGATCGCGCCATTCGCCATGTCCGTTGGGAGGAAGTTATGTGGTTCCCAGGGATTGACGGTGACGACAGAATCGCCGGTGAGAAGATGGCGGTGAGCGCAAACGTCGATTTGCGCCGGCGTTCCGCCGACATGAAAGATGAGGTGCCCCTCGCGGTGTGCATGCACGTTGAAGGGACGGTTCAATTGATAGACCGTCGCGCGACCGAACCGGCCGTGGAAGACGGCAAGCGCTCTGCTCATGCCTTCCCTCCCGGGATGTCTTTGCTTTTTCGATCAGCGTTCAACATCCGGGGAGAGATTGCAAGGGTGAGAAGGCCGCACTGCAACCGCGCCCGCCAGTCGCGGGCGCGCTCGCAGGTGCAAAAATAGGTCAGTACTTCTTGCACTCCGGAACGGTCCGGCTCGGCAGACCGATCTTGGCGAACACCGCCGGATCATAGCCGAGCGTCTGGTTCACATTCGGAATTACCTTCACGACCTTGCTGAACAGGGCGCCTTTGCCGTCATCGACGACCTCGGTCACGAAGTTGGTTCCGATCGCCTGCCGGTTGGAGTTGAGCTTGATCTTGCCGTTGGGGGCGTCGATCTCGATCTTTGCCAGCGCTTCCTTGAGCTTGGTCTGGTTGTTGCTGAGGTCGCCATTGACCTGACGGAGCCCCAGGATCAGCGCCATGGTGGAACCATAATAGTTGGTAGCGAGCAGCGAGGGGCTCGGGAAGCGTTTGCTCTCCGGAAATGAGTCCTGATAGGCCTTCACGAATTTCTGCCAGCCCGGATCCTCCCAGGTATCGGCCTGGCCGCTGGCCGCGATGGTTCCGAGCAGGGCGTTCTTGGCATTGCCTTTGGCCGAGAGGATCGTTTGGTCGACCATGATCGAGCCGCCCATCAGATGGGCCTTGCCGCCCGCCTGCTGGTACTGGTTCAGGAAATTGACGGCGTCGGCGCCGCCAAGACCCAGATAGATCGCATCGACATCGTCGGGCAGGGCTGCGATGACGGACGCGAAATCCTTGGTTCCGAGCGGAACCCACTGCCGGTTGGTGACCTGTCCACCGGCGCCGCAGAACTCGAGCACCAGTCCGAACACCTGCGTGTAGATGAAGGAATAATCCTCGCCGATGGTCGCGATCTTGCGATAGCCCTTGGTTTCATAGGCGTACTTGCCGAGCCCGACCTGCCATTGCGCGCCGTCCATGTTGAAACGGAAGAAGTTTGGCGCCGGATCGACATACGTCGTCTCCTGGGCGCCGGAAGCCGCGTTGACGAAGGTAAGCTCCGGATGGGTCTTTGCAAAATTCTTGACCGCGATGCCTTCGTCACCGGAGAGCGGCGAGAGCAGGATCTGGACCTTATCCTGCTCGATCAGCTTGCGCACGGCGCGAACGGCGGAGTTGGGTGTCGCGTCCGTTGATGCGATGACAAACTCGAGTTCCTTGTCGCCGACCTTCTTGCCAAGCGTGTTGAGCGCAGTCTGGTGACCGCGAATGCCGTCTTCACCGAGCACGGTGTAGGTGCCTTCCAGGGTTGCGGTGACACCAACCTTGATCTTCTCCTGAGCGATTGCAGTCCCCGAAAGCAACAGGCTGCTCAAAGCAATCAGTCCCAAACTGCCCTTCAACATTGCCTCCTCCTTTTTTCGCCAACTTGTTTTGGGCCCGACCGCAACGCATGTGATCGAGTTCCTTGGACATCTCAGGAAAGCTAGCCGATGACGCCGACAGAGCGGATGTCTTCACTCCCATGTGGCTTGACCGCCAGTCTCATTTTGCATGTTGCGCCGCAGCGCGGGAAAGGTTCAACATCACCTTCGGGGTCAAAAACGGACTTCGCGTGACCGACCGCTTCTGGGCGCAAAGCGGAAACCCTCTTAGTAGTTGATCTGGGCGACGGCCCGAAGTTCCTCCGGCGTAGTCGTGCGAAAGCCAAAGAACTCGAGATAGGCCGGAATCTGTTCAAACAGCATGTCGGTGCCGACCTGAATTTCGCAGCCACGCGCCCTTGCCGCCGCCAGAAATGGCGTGATTTCCTGTTTCATCACGACTTCGCCGACGAACGTCGAGGGAGAAATTCGATCAACGTCCATCGGCAATGGATCACCGTCCTTCATGCCGAGCGGAGTCGCGTTGACGACAACATCAAAACCGGCCGGATCCCTGGAGCCAACCTCTATCTTCAACGTCGGATAATAGGTGCGCAAACGCTCCGCCAAACCGTTCATTGTTGCAGCATAGGCATCGAACAGTGCAAGCTCTGCCACCCCAGCCTTGGCCAGCGACGCCACAATCGCAGAGCCGACTCCGCCGCTCCCGACCACAAGCACGCGCGCACCTGCCAGCACCCGCCCCTTGCGCAGAATGCCGCGAACAAAACCTTCGCCGTCGAACATGTCACCGACAAGCGTGCCACCCGGGCCAAGACGGATCGCATTGCACGCGCCCGCGACCTTCGCTGTGGTCATGACCTCGTCCAGCAGCGGGATAGTGGTCACCTTGTGCGGCATGGTGACAAGCGCGCCATGGATATTGGAAAGCTTGAACACGAGCTTGAGAAACGCGGCGTAGTCGTCGGCCTTGCAGCCCATCGGAACGACAACGGCGTCAATGTTGTATCTATCGAAATATGGATTGTAGATCATCGGTGCCTTGAAGCTCTCGGTCGGATGGCCGAGATGGGCAATGAGCTTTGTACGTCCGCTGATCGTCATTGGTGTGTTCCTCTTCTCATCAAGATGGCTGTGCACGGCGATTTCGACGCCGGCCCCTGGATCCGAACTCATTTTGCGGCGGGCTTGTCGAGCAAATGCGCAAGACGGCGCAGCGCCAGCGTGTACCCCTGGGTCCCAAGCCCGGCGATCACGCCATCGGCGCGAAGCGAGACATAGGAGTGGTGGCGGAATTCCTCGCGCTTGTGGACGTTCGAGATGTGGACTTCGATGACCGTCGCTTCGAAGGTATTCAGTGCGTCGAGGATCGCAACCGACGTATGTGTGAATGCGGCAGGATTGATTACGATGCCGCACGCAATCTCTCTTGCCTCATGGATCCAGTCGATGATCTCGTATTCGCGGTTCGACTGGCGGAAGCGAAGTTCAAGTCCGTGCTCTCCGGCGACCTTGCGGCAATCGGCCTCGACATCAGCAAGAGTTTCATGACCGTAGATGTGAGGCTGGCGTTTGCCGAGGAGATTGAGGTTAGGACCATTCAATACATAGACGATGCGACTCATAATTGGCTCCAGATCAGCATGTTGGGTTTGCATTGATTAGCGCTGCACAGCCCCTGGAAGCCCGTAGGCCTCCATCTGCGCCTGGACCTGCGCCAGATTATGCCCGAGCACCACGATGTCGTGCTTCTTGCCGTGGACGCCCCGGACATGGTCCCGCAGCGCGTTCATTTTAGTTCTCCTTCTGCGGACAATTGACGATCGGCAATTGCCGGTGCACCGGCAGGTCCCGATGCTTCGATCAGTTCGATTCGAATGTTTCGCAACACTTGCGGCAACTTGGTCATGGCAATAAGCAGCGACCAGCCGGACGAGATGAAATGGGATCGAATGCCGGGGGGCATGTCAGGGTGGTGTGAAGCATTGAGTACGACGATGTCGGACACCCAGTCCTTGTGGGCTTCGGCCATCGCCGATACGAACTGCACTCCGGAGGCGGCAGTTACCAGCACCGCCTTTCTGCCGATTCGTTGGGTAACAGCGCGTATCAAATCCGTAACCGATTGGTCATCGACATTCACGGACAGGCCCGTAGTCGCCGGGCGATAGCCAAGCACCTTGAGCCAATTCGAGAGCAGTAGGAAAGGCAGATTGTTGCTGAATTCCGGGACGAGGATAATTGGTTTGCCGTCGCCAAACTGAGCCTTGCCTCCGAAATAGATCGATTGCCGGACGATCGTCATCGTATCGACCCCGGCTCCTGCCAGCATCCACGGCCAGTTAGTAAAGAGCTCCACTGCAGGCGTGAGAAAATTGATGAAATCTGCCAGAGCGCTGTGGCCGTCTTGCGAGAGAGGCAAAGCCAGATTGTCGCGACGCCCCTCGGAAACGCCGGTCAGGAATTCCGTGACGAACCCGACACATTCGTCGGTGGCCTCCCACATCATGCGATGACCGCA
>CAWGSN010000002.1:0-105699 GCA_963825225.1 uncultured Alphaproteobacteria bacterium | reverse complement strand
GATATCCATGACCTCCAGGACACTGCTGGCGAGGTTGCCGCGCGGCGCGATCCAGGCGCGCTGGCGCCGCCCGCGGCCCGCGGTCTGCTCTGGCGTCACGAACCAGATCGGGCCGCGCTCGCCGTCGCGGGCGCGCGCCATGGCTTCGGCATTGGTCGAACCGATCTGGTCGAAGGCGGCGAGACGGTAGCCCGCCGATGTGGCCCCGGGACCGAGCGCGAAGGTCATGTCCTAGAACAGCGACTTCGCCGCGGCCGTGGCGACGCTGACCAGCGGCCCCGGATAGACGAAGAAGAAGATGTTGAAGATACCCGCAACCGCCAGTACCGTGCGCAATTCAGTGCGCATCGGATCGATCTGGCCGACAGGTTCGTCGAAATACATCACCTTGATGATGGTGAGGTAGTAAAACGCGCCCACGACGCTGGCGAGCACGCCGACCACGGCGAGCGTGAACAGGCCGGCCTTGATGGCGGCGACGAACACATACCATTTGGCAAAGAAGCCTGCGAGCGGCGGAATGCCGGCCAGCGAGAACAGCAACATGGCAAAGAAGAAGGCCAGCAGCGGGTTGGTGCGCGAGAGCCCGGCAAAATCGCTGATCTGCTCCACCGCCTGGCCGTTGCGCTTCATGGTCAGGATGACAGCGAAGGAGCCGAGCGTCATCGCGACATAGATCGCGACATAGAGCAGTACGCCTTGCGCGCCCTCGACGGTACCCGACGCGAGCCCGACCAGCGCAAAGCCCATATGGCCGATCGAGGAATAGGCCATCAGTCGCTTGATGTTCTTCTGTCCGATCGCGGCGAACGAGCCCAGCACCATCGAGGCGATCGCCACGAACACGATGATCTGCTGCCATTGCGAGACGATTCCCGGAAAGGCCGTCAGCGTTACGCGGGTGAATACGGCCATCGCCGCGACCTTCGGCGCGGAGGCAAAGAACGCGGTGACCGGGGTCGGCGCACCCTCATAGACGTCGGGCGTCCACATGTGGAACGGCACCGCCGAAACCTTGAAGCAAAGCCCTGCGAACAGGAACACGATGCCGAACACGATGCCTACGCTGCCGGCTTTCGCGGCCGCCGCGATGCCGGCGAAGCTGACGGTGCCGGTGAAGCCGTAGATCAGCGAGGCGCCGTACAGCAGCATGCCCGACGACAGCGCGCCCAGCACAAAGTATTTCAGGCCGGCCTCGGTCGATTTGGCATTGTCGCGGTTGCTGGCGGCGACCACGTAGAGCGCGAGGCTCATCAGCTCCAGCCCGAGATAGAGCATGATCAAGTCGCCGGCCGAGATCAGCACCATCATGCCGAGCGTGGAGAGCAGCACCAGGATCGAATATTCAAAGATCCGCCGCGACGGGTCGGACAGGAATTCCGTCGACAGGATCAGGGTCGCTGCCGAGCCGATCAGCGCCAAAATCTTCAGGAATCGGGCGAAGTCGTCGACGATGAAGCTGCCGCCAAACGTCACGTGCTTGCCGGCGGGCAGCATCAGCTCCAGCGCACCGGTGACGACCAGAAGACAAACCGCGAGCGCCGTGACGAGCTTCGTCGTCTCCGCGCCGCGATAGGCGCCCAGCATCAGCAGCACCATGGCGCCAGCGGCCAGCACCAGCTCCGGCAACACCGGGAGCAACTGATAACCTGCACTTTGGAAGCTCATGGTGCCTTTATCCTTGACGCGTTTTCTTGATGCGAACCGGGTTCCGCTTCGCTTGAAAACGCTACGTTACTGGAGCAACGCGGCTGCCTTCACGGCAGTCACGGCGGTGTTGTAATTGTTGACGAGTTGCTGGACGGACGCCGCCGACATGTCGAGCACGGGCTTCGGATAGACGCCGAACAGGATGGTCAGCGCCACCAGCGGGAACAGCGTCAGGCTTTCGCGGAAGGTCAGATCCTTGATGCTTGCCAATGACGGCTTCACCAGATTGCCGAACACCACCTTGCGATAGAGCCAGAGCGCATAGGCCGCCGACAGGATCACACCGAGCGCGGCAAACGTCGCGGTCGGGATCGAGACCTTGAAGGTGCCGATCAGCGTCATGAATTCACCGACGAAGCCGGAGGTGCCGGGCAGTCCGACATTGGCCATGGTGAAGACCATGAACACCAGCGCGTAGAGCGGCATCCGGTTCACCAGGCCGCCGTAAGCTGCGATCTCGCGCGTGTGCATGCGGTCGTAGACGATGCCGACGCAGAGGAACAGCGCGCCCGAGACGATGCCGTGCGAGACCATCTGGAACACGCCGCCGGCCACGCCCTGCAAGGTGCCGGCGAAGATGCCCATGGTGACGAAGCCCATATGCGCCACTGACGAATAGGCAATCAGCTTCTTGATATCTTCCTGCATCAACGCCACCAGAGAGGTGTAGATGATGGCGATCACCGAAAGCGAGAAGATCAGCCACGCGAAATCATGCGACGCCAGCGGGAACATCGGCAGCGAGAAGCGCAGGAAGCCGTAGCCGCCCAACTTCAACAGGATCGCGGCCAGGACCACCGAGCCCGCGGTCGGCGCCTCGACATGGGCGTCCGGCAGCCAGGTGTGCACCGGCCACATCGGCATCTTCACCGCAAAGGAGGCAAAGAACGCCAGCCACGCCCAGGTCTGCAAAGAGCGCGGCACGGCGGTGTGCATCAGGGTCGGAATGTCGGTGGTGCCGGCGTTCCAGTAGAGCGCCATGATCGCCAGCAGCATCAGGACCGAGCCTAGCAGCGTGTAGAGGAAGAACTTGAAGGAGGCGTAGACCCGGCGCGGGCCGCCCCAGATGCCGATGATCAAGAACATCGGGATCAGGCCACCTTCGAAGAACAAATAGAACAGCACGAGGTCGAGCGCCGAGAAGGTGCCGACCAACAACGTTTCCAGCAGCAGGAACGCCATCATGTATTCGCGCACGCGAATCGTCACCGATTTCCAGCTCGCGATGATGCACAACGGCATCAAGGCGGTGGTCAGGATCACGAACGGCAGCGAAATGCCGTCGACCCCCATGTGGTAGGTGATGCCGCTCGCAAGCCAGGAGGCCTTTTCGACGAACTGGAAATCCGGACTCGCCGGATCGAAGCGCCAGACCAGGATCAGCGACACGATAAAGGTGACCAGCGTGGTCCACAGCGCGATCCAGCGCGAATTGCGCCGGGCGGCTTCGTCGTCGCCGCGGCTGATATAGATCACCAGGGTGCCGAACACCGGCAGGAAGGTGACGACCGAGAGAATGGGCCAGGTTGTCATCACTGGACTCCCAAGCCGAACATGAACCAGGTGATCAATCCGGCGACCCCGATCAGCATCGCGAAGGCGTAGTGATAGAGATAGCCGGTCTGGATCCTCACGACGTTGCGGGTGACGTCGAGCACCCGCGCCGATACGCCATCGGGCCCGAAGCCGTCGATGATATAGCCGTCGCCGACCTTCCACAGGAAGCGACCGAGCCGCTTGGTCGGACGGACGAAGATGAACTCATACAGTTCGTCGAAATACCATTTGTTGAGCAGGAACCGATAGAGCAGCGGGTGCTGTCCGGCAAGTTCGACCGGCAGATACGGCCTGCGGATATAGAAGACGTAGGATACATAGGCGCCGATCGCCATCATCACTGTCGGCAGGTAGGCGACGGCTTCGGGGATGTGGTGCATGTCCTCGATGATGTGCGGGTGCATCTTGACCAACTCGCGGAAGAACTCCTCCACGCCGTTGCCTGCGAACAATTCCTTGAACGGGAAACCCGAGAGGATCGATCCGGCGGCGAGGACGCCGATCGGGATCAGCATCCACAGCGGCGCCTCATGCGCCGCCTCGTAGTGCGACTGATCGTGCGGCTCACCGAAGAAGGTCTTGAAGATCAAACGCCAGGAATAGAACGAGGTCAGCAACGCGGCGGCGACCGTCATCAGGAAACCGTAGAACGCAAACGGGTTGTGCGAGGCGTAAGCGGACTCGATGATCGCATCCTTGGAGAAGTAGCCCGCGAACATCGGAAAGCCGGTCAACGCCAGCGTTCCGATGCACATCACCGCGAAGGTATAGGGGATCTTGCGCCAGAGCCCGCCCATGTTGCGGATGTCCTGCTCGTGATGCATCGCATAGATCACCGAGCCGGAGCCCAAGAACAGCAGCGCCTTGAAGAAGGCGTGCGTGAACAGATGGAACATGCCGACCGAATAAGCCCCTGCCCCCATCGCCACGAACATGTACCCGAGCTGTGAACAGGTCGAGTAGGCGACGATGCGCTTGATGTCGTTCTGCACGAGGCCCACGGTCGCCGCAAAGAACGCGGTGGTGGCGCCGAAGAACATCACGACAGCCTGCGCGTTCGGAGCAAGCTCGAACAACGGCGACAGCCGCGCCACCATGAATACGCCGGCGGTCACCATGGTCGCGGCGTGGATCAGCGCCGAGACCGGCGTCGGGCCTTCCATGGCGTCCGGCAACCAGGTGTGCAGCAGGAACTGGGCGGATTTACCCATCGCACCCATGAACAGCAAGAGGCAGGTCAGCGTGAGCGCGTCTACGTGCCAACCGAAGAAGTCGATGGTCTTGCCGGCCATTCCCGGTGCGCCGGCAAAGATGGTCTCGAAATCGATCGATTTCATCAGCATGAAGACGGCGAAGATGCCCAGCAGGAAGCCGAAATCGCCGATGCGGTTGACCACGAAGGCCTTGATCGCCGCCGCATTCGCCGACGGCTTCTGGTACCAGAACCCAATCAGCAGATAGCTCATCAGGCCGACGCCTTCCCATCCGAAGAACAGCTGCACCAGATTGTCGGCGGTCACCAGCATCAGCATCGCGAACGTGAACAGCGACAAATAGCCGAAGAAGCGCGGCCGGTACGGATCTTCGTCCATGTAGCCGATCGAGTAGAGATGCACGAGCGACGAAATGGTGTTGACCACGACCAGCATGACGGCGGTGAGCGTGTCGACCCGCAGCGACCAGGCCACCTGCAGCTCGCCCGAATTGATCCAGGGGAACAGCGCGATCCGCGCGTCATGGTGCATGAAGCCAACGTCGACAAATGCGATCCAGGACAGAACGGCCGAAATCATCAGCAAGCCGGTCGTGATCAGTTCCGCCGCGCGCGAGCCCGCCGCCGCCGGTTCGGACACGTGGTGGTCGTCGTGGCCATCGTCATCCTGACCATGCTCGTCGTGAACAGCCGCGGCGTGGGCGTCGTCATGATGCTCAACTGTATCGCCGCCCGGATTGCGCGCATGGGCGCCAAATATGGAAATCAGCCCTGCGAGGATGGCACCGAGCAGCGGCAGAAAGACGATTGCCTGAACCATAGCTGCGTCAGCCCTTCATCAAATTGACGTCTTCAACCGCGATCGAACCGCGGTTGCGGAAATACACCACCAGCACCGCAAGACCGATCGCAGCCTCTGCCGCCGCCACCGTCAGCACCAGCAGCGCGTAGACCTGCCCGACGATGTCGCCGAGGAAGGTCGAGAACGCCACCAGATTGATGTTGACGGCAAGCAGGATCAACTCGATCGACATCAGGATGACGATGATGTTCTTGCGGTTGAGGAAGATGCCGAGGATTCCGAGCGTGAACAGGATCGCGCCGACCGAGAGATAGTGCCCAAGACCGATCGTCATCGCACCCACTCCGCCGCGTCCGCATCCTGCAGGCCCTGGCCGGAGGCCACCTTGCGCACGCTCATCGCGAGCTCCGGGGTCCGCGCGTTCTGCACATTGATGTCCTGCCGCTTGACGTTCGCCTTGTGCCGCAGCGTCAGCACGATGGCGCCGATCATGGCGACGAGGAGCACCATGCCGGCCAACTGGAAGTAATGGATGTACCTGGTGTAGAGCACGAGGCCCAGCGCCTCGGTGTTGCTGACATTGTTCGGAATCGCCGCCGTGATCGATTTTGCAACCCCGGGATTGATGACCCAACTGCCGCCGACCAGCAGCAATTCGGCCAGGAATATCCCACCGATCAACAGACCAATCGGCAGATATTCCAGAAAGCCCTCGCGCAGCTCGGTGAAGTCCACATCGAGCATCATGATCACGAACAGGAACAGCACCGCGACCGCGCCGACATAGACCACGACCAGGATCATCGCAAGGAATTCGGCGCCCATCAGGATAAAGAGGCCCGATGCGTTGACAAAGGCCAGGATCAAATACAGCACGGAGTGCACGGGATTGCGCGAGACAATCACCATCACCGCCGACGCCACGCAGACGCCGGCAAACAGATAGAAGAACAGCGCGGGAAGGATCATGCCCTCACCTCACCGGTACGGCGCGTCGAGTTCGATCGATTTCGCAAGCTCGCGCTCCCAGCGGTCGCCATTGGCGAGCAGTTTCGCCTTGTCATAATAAAGTTCCTCGCGGGTCTCGGTCGCGAATTCGAAATTCGGTCCCTCGACGATGGCATCGACCGGGCAGGCTTCCTGGCACAGGCCGCAATAGATGCATTTCACCATGTCGATGTCGTAGCGCACGGTACGGCGGGTGCCGTCGTTGCGGCGCGGACCGGCCTCGATCGTGATCGCTTGCGCCGGGCAGATTGCCTCGCACAGCTTGCAGGCGATGCAGCGCTCTTCGCCGTTCGGATAGCGGCGCAACGCATGCTCGCCACGGAATCGCGGCGAGATCGCCCCCTTCTCGAAGGGATAGTTCAGCGTCGGCTTCGGCTTGAAGAAATAGCGCATGGCGAGAAAGAACGCCGATACGAATTCGGTCAGGAGAAGCGAGCGGGCGGTTGCGTTGACATTGATACTCATAGCGACCTCATTTCGGCGCGAGCCCCGCGAATTGCAGCACTGCGGCGACGATCACCACCATCGCCAGCGACAGCGGCAGGAACACCTTCCAGCCGAGCCGCATCAGTTGATCATAGCGGTAGCGCGGCACGATCGCCTTCGCCATCGCGAACAGGAAGAACATGAAGAATACCTTGAGCACGAACCAGATGACGCCGGGCACCCAGGTGAACGGCGGCAGCGCGACCGGCGGCAGCCAGCCCCCCAGGAACATGATCGTCGCCAACGCGCACATCGTGGTGATCGCGACGTATTCTCCGAGCATGAACAGCAAATACGGTGTCGACCCGTATTCGGTCATGAAGCCCGCGACCAGCTCCGACTCGGCTTCGACGAGATCGAACGGGGGCCGATTGGTCTCCGCCAGCGCCGAGACATAGAACACCACGAACATCGGAAGCAGCGGCAGCCAGTACCAGCCGAGCAGCCCGAATTTGGTATTTTGCGCTTCCACCACTGCCGACAGGTTCAGCGAGCCGGCACAGAGCAGCACGGTGATGATCACGAAGCCGATCGAGACTTCGTAGGAGACCATCTGCGCCGCGGAACGAAGCGCGGCGAGGAACGGATATTTCGAGTTCGACGACCAGCCGGCCATGATGACGCCGTAGATCGACAGCGACGAGATCGCGAAAATATAGAGCACGCCGACATTGATGTCGGAGATCACCCAGCCGAGATCCATCGGGATCACTGCCCAGGCGGCCAGCGCCAGCACACACGAGACCAGCGGCGCCAGCAGGAAGACACCCTTGTTGGATCCGGAGGGAATGACCGGCTCCTTCAGCACAAACTTCAGGAGGTCGGCGAAGGATTGTAAGAGGCCCCAGGGGCCGACGACGTTGGGACCGCGGCGGATCTGCACCGCCGCCCAGATCTTGCGGTCGGCGAGCAGGATGTAGGCAATCGCGATCAGGAGCACGACCAGGAGCAGCAGGCTCTGCGCGACCATGATGATCAGCGGCCAAAGGAAGCCGGTCCAGAACGAGCTTGCGAAGAATTCAGCCATCAGGTCACGCTCACTCCGCTGCCGTCAGCATTTGCCCGGATGCCAGCCGGGAGCATTCCGCCATCACCGCCGAGGCGCGCGCGATCGGATTGGTGAGGTGGAAATCCTCAACCGAACTCTTGAACGGCGTCTTGTCGACGCTGCCGCCCTTGGCCGCCAGCGCCTTGACGTCATCCGCCCTGCCGGGCTCGATCTGGTCGATCCGCATCAGGTGCGGCACCGCCTTGAAGATGGCCTGGCGCAACGCCTGCAGGGAATCATACGGCAGTTTCCTGCCCAGTACATCCGACAGCGCGCGGATGATCGCCCAGTCCTCGCGCGCCTCTCCGAGCGGGAACGCCGCCCGACTGGCGATCTGCGCCCTACCCTCGGTGTTGACGTAGATGCCGGACTTTTCGGTATAGGCCGCGCCCGGCAGGATGACGTCGGCGCGATGCGCGCCACGGTCGCCATGGGTGCCAATATAGACCACGAAGGTCCCGTCCGGAACCTTGACCTCATCGGCCCCGAGCAGGAACAGCACGTCGAGCGTGCCGAAGGTCGTCATTTGCGCCAGGGTCAGGCTGCCGGCGCTGGCCGCAAAGCCGATATCGAGCGCGCCCGCGCGCGACGCCGTGTCCTGCAGCACGGCAAAACCGCTCCAGCCGTCTTTCAGCGCGCCGAAATCGGCCGCGAGTTTGGCCGCGAGCGCCAGCACCGCCGCGCCGTCGTGTCGCGCCAGCGCGCCGGCGCCGACCAGCACGATCGGGTGATTTGCATTCTTCAGCACGTCCGCGAAGGAATGCTTGCCGGCGGCGAGATCGCTGAGCGAGTCCGTGCCCGCGCCGAGATGGTCGTAATCATAGGTCAGATCGGCCTTGGCGCCGATCACGCCGACCTTGAGCCGGCCCGAGCGCCAGCGTTTGCGGATGCGCGCGTTGAGGACGGCGGCTTCCTTGCGCGGGTTGGAGCCCACGATCAGAAGCGCGTCGGACTGCTCGATGCCGGCAATGGTCGGGTTGAAGATGTAGGTCGCGCGGCCGGCCCTGGCGTCGAAGGCATCGCCACCCTGCACCGCGAGATTGGCTGAGCCGCATTTCGCCAAAAGATCCTTCAGCGCAAACATCTCTTCGACCGCGGCGAGGTCGCCGGCGATGGCGCCGATCCGCCTGCCGTCGATGCGGCCGGCTTTAGCTGCAATCGCGGCAAAAGCTTCCTGCCAGGAGGCGGCGCGGAGCTGGCCGTTCTGCCGGATATAGGGGCGGTCGAGCCGCTGCGTGCGCAGGCCATCGACGACGTGACGGGTCTTGTCGGAAATCCATTCCTCGTTCACGGCCTCGTTGATGCGCGGCAGGATCCGCATCACCTCGCGGCCGCGGGTATCCACCCGGATCGCCGAGCCGACGCCGTCCATCACGTCGACCGATTGCGTCTTGCCGAGCTCCCAGGGCCGCGCCGCGAAGGCGTAGGGCTTCGAGGTCAGCGCCCCGACCGGGCAGATGTCGACGAGATTGCCCTGAAGTTCGGAAGTCAGCGCCGATTCCAGATAGGTCGTGATCTCCATGTCCTCGCCGCGGCCGGTCGCGCCCATTTCCGGCGCGCCGCAGACTTCGGCGGAGAAGCGGACGCAGCGCGTGCACTGAATGCAACGGTTCATCGAGGTCTTGACCAGCGCGCCCAGATATTTGTCCTCGACCGCGCGCTTGTTCTCGGCAAAACGCGAGGTGTCGACGCCGTAGCCCATTGCCTGGTCCTGAAGGTCGCACTCGCCGCCCTGATCGCAGATCGGGCAATCCAGGGGGTGGTTGATCAGCAGGAACTCCATCACGCCTTCGCGCGCCTTCTTCACCATCGGCGAACGCGTCGAGATTTCCGGCGGTTCGCCCTTCGGTCCGGGCCGGCAGTCGCGCACAGCCCAGGCGCAGCTTGCCACCGGCTTCGGGCCGCCCTTCACCTCGACCAGGCACATCCGGCAATTGCCGGCAATCGAGAGCCGCTCATGGTAGCAGAAGCGCGGAATTTCGGCGCCGGCGGCCTCGCACGCCTGCAACAGCGTGTATTCCGCGGGGACATCGATCTCTTTGCCATCGACGATGAGTTTGGTCATTGCGCTCTCAGGTCTTTCCGAGCTTGCAGTCGGGTGGTGTAACGCTGGCGGTCTTCATCGACGCCTCGACCCATTGCTGGATTTCGGCACCATAGGTCGCAAGATAGGCCGGCTTCGCCGCGTTCTTGCCGAGCAGCGCCACGGCCGCCTGCGCCATCGTGCCGTATCTCTGCCACCAGAAGCTTGGTTGCGACATCGACATCACTCCGCCGCGACCATGTTGACGGGATCGCGCACGCCGACATCGTCGATATCGGCCTTGTGCGAATATTGGTCGATGCGCGCCTCGATCTCGTGACGGAAATGCGCGATCAAGCCCTGGATCGGCCAGGCCGCGGCGTCGCCGAGCGCGCAGATGGTGTGGCCCTCGACCTGTTTTGTCACCTCGAGCAGCATGTCGATCTCGCGCTTGTGGGCGCGGCCCTCGGCCATCCGCGTCAGCACCCGCCACATCCATCCCGTGCCCTCGCGGCATGGCGTGCACTGGCCGCAGCTTTCGTGCTTGTAGAAGTAGGAAATCCGCGCGATCGCCCGGATCAAATCGGTCGACTTGTCCATCACGATCACGGCCGCGGTGCCGAGCCCGGAGCGCAGCTTGCCGAGGCTGTCGAAATCCATCGGCGTATCGATGATCAGTTCGGCCGGTACCATCCGAACCGACGAGCCGCCGGGGATGACGGCCTTGAGATTGTCCCAGCCGCCGCGAATGCCGCCGCAATGCCGCTCGATCAGCTCGCGGAAGGTGAGCCCCATCGCCTCTTCGACATTGCAGGGCCGCTCGACATGGCCGGAGACGCAGAACAATTTGGTGCCGACATTGTTGGGCCGGCCGATCGCGGCGAACCACGCCGCTCCGCGCCTCAGGATGTCCGGCGCGACCGCAATCGACTCGACATTATTGACGGTGGTTGGGCAGCCATAGAGGCCGACATTCGCCGGGAATGGCGGCTTCAGCCGCGGCTGGCCCTTCTTGCCTTCGAGGCTTTCCAATAGCGCGGTCTCTTCGCCGCAGATATAGGCGCCGGCGCCGTGCGCGACATAGACGTCGAACGGCCAGCCGTTGATGTTGTCCTTGCCGACCAGCTTTGCTTCATAGGCCTGATCGATCGCGGCCTGCAGGTGCTCGCGTTCCCGGATGAACTCGCCGCGCACATAGATGTAGCAGGCATGCGCGCCCATCGCGAAGCTTGCGAGCAGACAGCCCTCGACCAGGAGATGCGGATCGTGCCGCATGATCTCGCGGTCCTTGCAGGTGCCGGGCTCGGACTCGTCGGCATTGACGACCAGATAGCTCGGCCGGCCGTCGGTGGATTCCTTCGGCATGAACGACCATTTAAGCCCGGTCGGAAAGCCCGCCCCGCCGCGCCCGCGCAGGCCTGAGGCTTTCATTTCGTTGATGATCCAGTCACGGCCCTTGTCGATGATCGCTTTCGTGCCGTCCCAGGCGCCACGACGGCGTGCACCCTCGAGGCCCCAGTCGTGCAGGCCGTAGAGGTTCTTGAAGATGCGATCCTTGTCGTCGAGCATGACCAAAACTTCCCGGGATCAACGTTTGGACTGAGCGTAAGCGAGACCCGCAGCGCATCCGCCGAAGGTCAGCGCCCACAACAGGCTGGATTCAAGCGAGGCGCTCAGCGCGTAACGCTGCAGCAGAAAAATGAACATGGCTGCGGCCGCGGCGTGAAGGGCCATCCACTGCCAGGTCTTCATCGAAGCCACCCTCCCCGGCCCGCCCGCTCGCAGGGTACGACCGCGCATCACGTGGTTTCCCTCAGCGTGGTCGGCCCGCCCACCGGCGCCGAGAACTGACGGTTGACCTGCGGTCCCGGCTTCGGCGGATTGCCGGAAGCAAAGCCGTCCAGCACCTTGCCGAAACTTTCCTTGGTCAAGTCCTCGTAGGTATCCTTCCAGATCAAAACCATCGGCGCGTTGACGCAGGCGCCCAGGCACTCGACCTCTTCCCAGCTGAAATTGCCGTCCTTCGACAGATGGAAGGGATCGTGATGGATACGGCTCTGGCACACCTCGATCAGATCGCCGGCACCGCGCAGGCGGCAGGGCGTGGTGCCGCAGACCTGAATATGGGCTTTCCTGCCGACCGGCTGCAACTGGAACATGGTGTAGAAGGTCGCGATCTCCAGCACGCGGATATAGGGCATATGGAGCAAGTCGGCGACCGCGCGGATCGCGGCTTCCGAGACCCAGCCCTCATGCTGTTCCTGCACCCGCCACAGGATGGCGATGGCAGCCGACGCCTGGCGCCCGGGTGGATATTTCGCGATCTCCTTTTTCGCAAAGGCGAGGTTCTCCTCGGAGAACGCAAAACTCGCGGGCTGCAGTTCCTTCGGTGCGAGGCGGCGGACGGACATCGTTCAGTCTCTCATTGCGCGCGGCGCGCGGCTTTCGCATTGAGCGCGTCGATCCGGTCGAGCCAGAATGCGCTTGCGGTGCCGAACACGTTATAGCCGACGTGGGTTGAAACCTTGATGCGATCGAGGATCGAAAGGTCGGTCATGGTTTCAAGGCGATTGCTGCGCGGATCGTAGACGATCAGCTTCAGCGGAGTTTGTTCGAGGATGTAACGCGACACGGTATGCCGGGGATCGTTGCCGTGCTCTTCGCACAACAAGACGCTATCGCCCTCCAGCAACCGCGCGCCGCCTTTCATGGCCTCGATCTCGACGCCTTCGACGTCGAGCTTGATCAGGAATTTTCCGCTCGTCGCGACCTTGCCGTCCTCCAGCAGATTGTCGAGTGCGATAACCGGCACTTCCTCGCCGTCAGCCTGGTCGCCGGCGATGCTGAACGCCTCGTGCTTGGTGCCCGACAGCCGCGCAGTGCCCCTTGCGGCCCCGATCGCGCATTTCATCAGCTCGAAGCGATTGCCGTTGATTTTAGCGTTGTTGGCGAGCTTCGGAAAATTCTGCCCGGACGGCTCGATCGCGATCGCCTTGTGCGAGCCGAACGGCTTGCTCGACACCAGTACCGACCAGTAGCCGTAATTCGCACCACAATCGAGCAGCGTGTAATCGACATCAACGGAGTCCCGAAACAGCAACTCCAGCTCGTCTTCGTAGTGATACGTCCGATTGAGCAGCTTGCTCCAGTACCCGTCGCCATAAGGAAACTCAAAGACCGCGTCGGGGTTGAGTTTGATTGCAATCGCACGATCGGGCAGTGTCGTACGCAAAAGATTGGCACAAAGGTTATAGCCGCGATGCGAGAAATTCGACGCCACCTTGGAGCCCATTGTCAGCGCAATCGCCGCCAGACGCTCCCACGCGTTCGCGCCCTTGAGCACGCCCGAAGCCCGGTTAAACTGGATGGGCGCCTGCACCATCACCGGTCGACCTCTCCAAACACAATGTCGAGCGAGCCGAGAATAGCCGAGACGTCAGCGAGCAAATGGCCGCGGCAGATGAAGTCCATCGCCTGCAGATGGGCAAAGCCGGGCGCGCGGATCTTGCACTTGTAGGGCTTGTTGCTGCCGTCGGCGACCAGGTAGACGCCGAACTCGCCCTTCGGCGCCTCCACCGCTGCATAGACTTCGCCGGCCGGCACGTGGATGCCCTCGGTGTAGAGCTTGAAGTGGTGGATTAGCGCTTCCATCGAGCGCTTCATCTCGCCGCGGCGCGGCGGCGCGATCTTGTTGTCCTCGACCACGACCGGCCCCTGCCCGTCCGGCGCCCGCAGCTTCTGGATACACTGCTTCATGATGCGCACCGACTGGCGCATCTCTTCCATGCGGATGCAGTAGCGGTCGTAGCAGTCGCCGTTCTTGCCGATCGGAATGTCGAAATCCATCTCGGCGTAGCATTCATAAGGTTGGGCCTTACGCAAATCCCACGCCGCCCCCGAGCCACGCACCATCACGCCCGAAAAACCCCATTCCCAGGCCTGCTTCAGCGACACGACGCCGATATCGACGTTGCGCTGCTTGAAGATGCGGTTGCCCGTCAGCAGGGTTTCAAGGTCGGCAACGACCTGCAGGAACGGATCGCACCAGGCATCGATGTCGTCGATCAGTTTTGGCGGCAGGTCCTGGTGCACGCCGCCGACGCGGAAATAGGCCGCATGCATGCGCGAGCCGGAGGCACGCTCATAAAACACCATCAGCTTTTCGCGCTCTTCAAAGCCCCACAGCGGCGGGGTCAAGGCACCGACATCCATCGCCTGCGTGGTGACGTTGAGCAGATGCGACAGGATGCGGCCGATCTCGCAATAGAGCACGCGGATCAATTGCCCGCGGCGCGGCACCGTGATGCCGAGCAGTTTTTCCGCCGCGAGGCAGAACGCATGTTCCTGGTTCATCGGCGCGACGTAGTCGAGCCGGTCGAAATACGGGATCGCCTGCAGGTATGTCTTCTGCTCGATCAGCTTTTCGGTGCCGCGGTGAAGCAAGCCAATATGCGGATCGACGCGCGCCACGACCTCGCCGTCCAACTCAAGCACGAGACGCAGCACGCCATGGGCTGCGGGGTGCTGCGGCCCAAAGTTGATCGTAAAATTGCGTAGATTTTGTTCGTTCATGGTCAGGCCTTCGGCTCCGCCTTCTCATCGCCGGGCAGCGGATAATCCGCGCCTTCCCAGGGCGAGAGGAAATCGAACTTGCGGAATTCCTGGTTGAGACGGACGGGTTCGTACAGCACCCGCTTCTCCTGGTCGTCGTAGCGCACCTCAACGAAGCCGGTGAGCGGGAAATCCTTGCGCAGCGGATGGCCGTCAAAGCCGTAATCCGTGAGCAGCCGCCGCATGTCGGGATGGCCGGTGAAGATCACGCCATAGAGGTCGTAGCACTCGCGCTCGAACCAGTCGGCGCCGGGAAACTCGTCGATGATCGAGGGCACCTGCGTAGTTTCGTCGGCCTCGGCGCGCAGCCGGATGCGCTCGTTCAGCGTCGGCGACAGGAAGTGATAGATCACATCAAAACGCTTCTCGCGCCCGGGATAATCCACCGCCGTGATGTCGATGATGCTGACGAAACGGCACGAAGGATCGTCGCGCAGGAATTTGACCACATCGACGATCTTTTCGGCCTTCACCGCGACCGTGAGCTGATTGAACGCGACCAAATGTTCAAGCGCCGCGCCGGGAAGCGCGCTAACAATCGTCTGTCCCAGGGCGTCGAGCTTGCCGTCGTCCATTGACTTAAAACCTTAGCGTTCGATGGTGCCGATGCGCCGGATCTTCTTCTGTAGCAGCAGCACGCCGTAGAGCAGCGCTTCCGCCGTCGGCGGGCAGCCGGGCACGTAGATGTCGATCGGCACGATCCGGTCGCAGCCGCGTACGACCGAGTAGGAATAATGATAGTAGCCGCCGCCATTGGCGCACGACCCCATCGAGATCACGTAGCGCGGCTCCGGCATCTGGTCGTAGACCTTGCGCAGCGCCGGCGCCATCTTGTTGGTCAGCGTGCCCGCCACGATCATGACATCGGATTGCCGGGGCGAGGCGCGCGGCGCAAAGCCGAAGCGCTCGACGTCATAGCGCGGCATCGAGACCTGCATCATCTCGACCGCGCAGCAGGCCAGACCGAACGTCATCCACATCAGCGATCCCGTGCGCGCCCAGGTGATGAGATCGTCGGTGGCCGCGACAAAGAAGCCCTTGTCCGAGAGTTCGTGGCTGACCTCCAGGAAGTACGGGTCATTGGCGCCGACCGGCTTGCCGGTCGAGGGATCGATAATGCCGGTCGCGCCCGGCGCAATCACCGGCGAAGACCCCTGAGCGGCAGTAGGGCTCAATCCCATTCGAGCGCGCCTTTCTTCCATTCGTAAGCAAAACCAACCGTCAGCACGGCGAGGAACACCATCATCGACCAGAAGCCGGTGGCGCCGAGCTTGCCGAACGCCACCGCCCACGGGAACAGGAACGCCACTTCGAGATCGAAGATGATAAAAAGGATCGCCACCAGATAGAACCGGACGTCGAATTTCATACGGGCGTCGTCAAAAGCATTGAATCCGCATTCATAGGCGGAGAGCTTTTCCGGATCGGGCTGCTGGAACGCGACGAGGAACGGAGCAATCAAGAGCGCTAGACCGATCAGGCTTGCCACCCCGATGAACACCACAAGTGGGAGGTAATTCTGCAGGATACCGGTCATCGGCGGTGCCTTCTGCTGCGGTTTCGGACACCCGCAGATTCGTTGATTGGAATTATTCTTGAGCCTTAGCGCAGCGCAACAGAGGGCGCAAGACAAGCTATTTTGAGGCCTCCACGCCCCGCTGAATAGTCCGAAACCGCCATCTTCGTCGGCCCCGTCAGCCCAGCGCCTTCTCCGCCGCGAGCATCTCGGCAGCGGTTTCGGTCAGGCGATCGATCTGGGCGAGAAGCACCTCCAGATCTTCAGCGCTGAGATGTTCCAGGAGGCGCCGGTTGCGTTCCTGCGCACCCGCCACAATCCCGTCATGGGCGACGAGCCCCGTCCTGCTCAGACAAACCAGCACTTCCCGGTTATCCCGCGGGTTGACCGCCTTGGCGACCAGCTTGCGCGAAACCAGTTCGGCGAGCGCCCGGCTGATCTGTCCTTTGTCCATGCCGACCGCTTCGGCCAGCCGAATTACGCTCATTGGCGGCCGCCGCCCGAGCGAGGCAACCAGGCCGAATTCGACCGAGGAAAGCCCCGCCAGCCGTTTGTAGCGCAGGATCGCGCCGCGCTTTAGCAGATTGGCGAGCACCATCAGCCGTGACGACATCATCGCCGTGATCGGAGCCAGTTCCTCGTCACTGTCAGCAACCGGCTGGGCCGAGCTCGGCTTCTTCAACATCTGGCTCATCGGATAACCTCTCCCAACAATGCGCGCGCCTGCCAACGACGCCTACAGAATTTCGGATCGTTGACATTGTCATCGACCTAAAGTTCACTTCGCGCAAGACGTCGAACGACCGCGGCGCAAAGCCGTGGCGGGAGGAAACGGCATGAACATTACCCAGCGGGATCGCGATCTCGGCACCGCCTATGCCATGAAACCATCGACAACCCGGACCGAACTCACTTCGGTCGGCCGTGGCACGCCGATGGGCGAACTGCTCCGGCGCTATTGGCACCCTGTCGGTCTCGTCACCGACGCCACCGATATCCCCAGAAAAGTGCGCGCGCTCGGCGAGGATCTGGTGCTGTTCCGCGACAAGCACGCCCGGGTCGGCCTGCTGCACGCACGCTGCTGCCATCGCGGCACCACGCTCTATTACGGCAAGGTTGAGGAAGACGGCATCCGCTGCTGCTACCATGGCTGGAAGTTCGACGCCGAGGGCAATTGCCTCGAACAACCCTGCGAGCCCGAGCGCGGCCAGTTCAAGGACAAGGTGCGCCAGCCCTGGTATCCAGTTCAGGAACTCTATGGGCTGATCTTTGGCTATATGGGACCGGCCGAGAAAAAGCCGGTGCTGCCGCGTTACGAATGCCTGGAAAAGATGGACGACGGCGAGTTCGTCGAGGCAGATGACTCCTCGATCGGCGGCGGCGGCCCCGCAATCATTCCCTGCAACTGGTTGCAGCATTTCGAGAACGTGGTCGACCCCTACCACGTACCCGTCCTGCACGGCTCGTTCAGCGGCCCGCAATTCACCAACATGATGGCCTCGATGCCGGAGGTGAAGTTCGAGACCTCGCCGCGCGGCGTCACCGTGCGTTCGATCCGCCATCAGGACGACGGCAAAGTGTTCTACCGCGTGACGGAAGCCGCCCTCCCCACGTTGCGTGTGGTGCCCAATCCGCGCGTCGCGCAATTTGCCCGTGTCGAGTCGATCGGCTGGACGCTGCCGATCGACGACACGTCTTTCCGTATCTACGTCGCCGGCCGGGTAAAGAGTTCGGGCGATATCGGGCGGATGCGCTCGAAATTCAACGGCAAGTTCTGGTGGGACATGAGTGAACGCGAACACCAGCAATTCCCTGGCGATTACGAGGCGCAGGTCGGCCAGGGCGAGGTGACGCTGCATTCGGAAGAGCATTTCGGCCAGAGCGACCGCGGCATCCTGATGATCCGGCTGATGCTTACGGACCAACTTGAGGCGATGGCCGCGGGGCGCGACCCGATCGGCGTCTCGTTCGATCCGCACGCCGGCCCTGTTGAATTCGAGGCGGGGAATTTCATTCGCGAGGCGTGAGTAACGCGCCTCGTCAAAAAAAATACCGGGGAGACCATGGTCGATTTCGCGCCGCAGGTGGCCGTATCAACTGACGCCGCCGCCGCAAGGCCCTCGGCGCGGCGATATTACGTGCTGGGGCTGCTCACCGTCGTCTACGCGCTGAACTTCCTCGATCGCACCATCTTCAACGTCCTGATCGAGCCGATCAAAAAGGAGTTCGTGCTCTCCGACACCACCATGGGCCTGCTCGCAGGCTTCGGCTTCGTGCTGTTCAATTCGCTGCTCGGCATTCCGATTGCGCGCGTTGCCGACCGGCTCAACCGGCGCAACATCGTCGCGGTCGCGTTTGCGTTCTGGAGCGCGATGACGTTCCTGTGCGGCATGGCCACCAGCGTCACGGCGCTGGCGCTGGCTCGGATCGGCGTCGGCATCGGGGAATCCGCGGGCACGCCTGCCTCGCAATCGCTGGTCGCCGATCTCTTCAACAAGAACGAACGTCCGCGTGCGCTCGGCATCTACGCCATCGGCACCTATCTCGGCGTATTCCTCGGCTATTTCATCGGCGGCTATGTCAACCAGCACTATGGCTGGCGCATGGCGTTCTTCACCGCAGGACTCCCCGGCATCGCGCTCGCCGCGGTGCTGTGGCTGACGGTCTCCGAGCCCAGGCGCGGCGCGATGGCGGAAACGTTCACGCCGGAGCCGATTGGGCCGACGCTCGGTTTCCTCGCCTCGCAAAAAACCTTCATCATCGTGCTGATCGGCTTTTGCCTGACGACCTACACCAACTACGCGACGTCAGCGTGGATCCCGCCGTTCCTCGCGCGCGTGCATCACCTCTCGAGCGTCGAGATCGGCACCTATGCCGGCACCTTCAAGGGCCTGTGCGGCATGGCGGGCACCCTGATCGGCGGCCTCGTGGTGGCGCAAATCAGCAAGCGCGACGACCGTTGGAAATTATGGGCGCCCGCGATCATGTCTGGGCTCGCCGGTCCCGTGTTTGCGGTGTGCATGCTGACGCCGGATTTCACGACCATGGTCGCGGCGCTGGCGGCGACCTCGTTCCTGGTCGGCTTCCACCTCGGCCCGATCTTTGCAATCGCGCAGACCGTTGCAAAACCGAGCATGCGCGCGCTGGCGTCTGCCATCATCCTGTTGACCGCGACCTGTTTCGGCCAAGGCGTCGGCCCGCTCGCCGTTGGGATGATCAATGACGCCTTGAAGAACGACTATGGCGCCAACGCCGTGCGCTATTCACTGCTGTCGGCCGCGGTCACGACCACGCTCGGCGCGTTGCTGTTCATCTGGGCGGCGCGGACGATTCGGGAGGATATCAAGCGGGCGACGTGAGCCGATTTTGGCCTTACCTTATTGTTTTTATTATCACTTGTACGCTCGGGCGCCCTATTTGACCCTCGCCCCGACCACCGCCGGGTGACCGCCGGCCGGCATGAACACGCAAAATCAGCCCGAAAACCCGTGCGACGAAACCATTTCACGGAATCCACGAAACCATCCCGAAACAGACGGGGCGTACAGCTTTTGCCAACGGACGGCGCATAGACGCCTCGGAGGCATCACATGAACCACTCCATTCACTCGGCGGACCGCTCTACCCACCTCAAAATCGTGGTCGTGGCTCTCGTGGCTGGCATCGCGGTGGCGGCTTTCGGTATCTCGGCACGCACCAACGCGGACTTCAGCCAGACCGCCCAATCCACCCATGTCGTCAAGGCGGGCAAGCCGGTGGTTGTCACCAGTTCGGATCTCTCGACGGTCCGCTAAACGATCCAAACCCACCGGAAAAAAACGGCCGCCTTTCAGGGCGGCCTTATTGTTTGTGTCGGGCACCACGTCGAAACCTCAAGGGCCGGACGAAAGCCGAGATGCTGAGCCGGATGTTCTTGCCGTATTCATCTATGTCGGCGACAGCAACGCCGACCTCGCGGTCTGGATCCGCGCCAGCCGCGTCATCCTCGTCAATCCAGGAAAATCGGTCCGCGAGCCGCGCTTGCGCTGGGCGGCCGACGTTGGAACTGTCCGGCAGCGTTTGACCGCCGACCAGCTTCGGACATTTGACAATAAGGAAGCGGAAAGTTGGCTAAGCCATTGAAATGATGGCGCGAGAGACGGGACTCGAACCCGCGGCCTCCGCCGTGACAGGGCGGCGCTCTAACCAACTGAGCTACTCCCGCGGATGCGTAATCAGATCTTGATCCGCGCAGAGGCGAGGACTTAAAGGCCTCCCCCCTTTTAGTCAAGGACGTTGCGAATCCCCGCGCCGAATGGGCCTTTTTGCGACGTCGATGCAAAAAACGGCCTATTTTCAGGCAAAACAGCGTAGGAGCGGCCACCCGAATCATTTAAGGCCTGATACGTCTAAGTTTCTACAAGCCATTCAGCAACGAGGAGGGCCAATATGGCGAAGAAAGCAGCGACTCCAGCTACCATCACCCTGAAGCACCTGGCGGCGGCGATCGCCGAAGACCAGGAATTGTCCAAGAAGCAGGCTGAGGCGATCCTGAGCGACATGGTCACCATGATCACCAAGCACCTGAAGAAGGGCGAGCGCATCCGCATCGTCGGTCTCGGCATCCTTCAGGTCCGCAAGCGCGCCGCCCGCATGGGCCGCAACCCCGCCACCGGCGAAGCCATCCACATCAAGGCCAGCAAGAAGGTTGCCTTCCGCGCGGCCAAGGAACTCAAGGAAGCCGTCTGACACAACGCGTTCTGATCCGACATTCAAGCGCCATTCCGGGGCCCCGGAATGGCGCTTTTCTGTTATAGAGCCGTCCCGTTTCTTAATCCCGATGCGGTTGCAATGCTGGCTTCATCCCTCGCCTTTACCCACACCGTGACCGAGCGCTTCCTGCGCTATGTCGTGATCGACACCCAGTCAGATCCGGGCTCGCCTACCTGCCCTTCCACCGAGAAGCAGAAGGACCTCGGCCGCGTGCTTGCCGCCGAGTTGCTGGCGATGGGACTTCGCGACGCCCATCTCGACGAGCACGGCTACGTCTACGCCACCATCCCGGCGAATACCGACAAGCAGGTGCCGGTGATCTGCTTCTGCTCGCATATGGACACCTCGCCGGATTGCTCAGGAAAGGACGTCAAACCGCAGATCGTGCGCAATTACCGTGGCGGCGACATCGTGCTGCCGGCAGATCCGACACAGGTGATCCGCGCGGCGGATCATCCGACGCTCGCCGACCAGATCGGCAATGACATCGTCACCACCGACGGCACCACGCTCCTGGGCGCCGACAACAAGGCGGGTCTCGCCGAGATCATGGACGCGGCGCAGTTCCTGATCGACAACCCGCAGATCAAGCACGGCAAGATCAAGATCCTGTTCACACCCGACGAAGAGATCGGCCGCGGCGTCGACAAGGTGGATCTGAAAAAGCTCGGTGCCGACTTCGCCTATACGATGGACGGCGAAACCGCCGGGAATATCGAGGACGAGACGTTTTCCGCCGACGGCGCCACCGTCACCATCGAGGGCGTCAGCACCCATCCCGGTTTCGCCAAGGGCAAGATGGAGCACGCGATCAAGATCGCAGCCGCGATCGTCGGTCACCTGCCCAAAAATACCTGCTCGCCGGAAACCACCGAAGGCAAGCAAGGCTTTTTGCACCCGGTGGGTATTTCCGGCGCGCTCGAAAATGCCACCGTCAACTTTATCGTGCGCGATTTCACCGAAGAGGGCTTGAAAGAAAAGGAAGCGCTGCTGGAAGGCATCGTCAAGGACGTGATGAAGGACTATCCGCACTCCACCTACCGGATGGAGGTCAAACATCAATACCGCAACATGAAGCGGGTGATCGACCTTCACCCCGAGATCGTCGATTACGCGATCGAGGCGATCCGCCGCGCCGGGCTGAAACCGGTGCGCAGTTCGATCCGCGGCGGCACCGACGGGTCACGGCTGTCGTTCATGGGCCTGCCCTGCCCCAACATTTTTGCCGGCGAGCATGCGTTCCATTCAAGGCTGGAATGGGTCAGCATTCAGGACATGGAGAAAGCCGTGCAGACCATCGTGCATTTGGCGATGATCTGGGCGGAGCGGGCGTAAGCCTAAGCGCGGAGCTTCACGAAGCCTTCGCGGTGACGATCCAGATCGATGCGGGAAGCAGCACTGCGTCGCCCTTGGCAAAAGCTGTGAGCGCTTCGCGGATCGAATTAGCGGCAGCGGCGCGTAGTTCTGCCGGCTGGCCTTCCAGCGCGCGGCTCGCCGGTCCGATTTCGAGCGCGGCCTGCACCGCCCCATCAAGGCCGCGGCCAATCGCAGCGTCGAGCAAAAGCGGGCACGGCTCCATCTGGACTGCCGCAAAGCCGGCCGCGTCCAGGATACGGCGTACGCGCTCTTCGGAGGCAAACGCAAATGGCCCGGGATCTTCCGGCCCCTGCTGCGGCAATTTCGGCACATGCTTGTAGGCGGCCTGAAGCGGCGCCATGAAGAACGGGTTTTCGCGCGGCTCGCGCCAGCAGGCGAACGCCAGCCGTCCCGACGGCTTCAGCGCCTTGCGCAAATTCGCAAACGACGCCACCGGGTCGGCAAAGAACATCACGCCGAAGCGCGATGCCAAGAGATCAAAGCTGGCGGGATCGAACGGATACACGGTGGCGTCCGCCAGCGTGAAATCGACCGGCAATTCCTTCGGCGCGCTCGCCCGCGCCCGCGCCAGCATCGGCGCCGAGATGTCGACGCCGAACGCGTGGCCTGACGGTGCAACCTTTCGCGCGAACGCGATCGTCGTCACGCCGCTGCCGCACCCGATATCGATGACCAGTTCGCCTGCCTGCGGCTTGGCGCGATCGATCAGGATGTCGGCGACCGGCCCAAGCAGAATGTCCTGCGCCGCCTGCCGGTCAGCCCAGCGTTGGCCTGCGGGGCCATTCCAGTAGGCGATCTGGTCGGCGTTCAGTTCGTGGCCTTGAGGGGTGTCCATATTGGGGGAAACTTTCATTTTCGATCCGCCTTCGCTCTTCGAGCTAGGATTTTGGATTGCATTTGTCGAGCCTGTTCCTGTTTGTTTCCGCAATATCGTTGCCGTGAACTCGACCCGTTCACAATGTGCGTGCGCGCACACACCGGCCACAATGGGCTTTTTTGTGTCCCCCTACTCCCGTTCGGATGTAGCCTTTAGGCAGTTCAAGCCTAATGGGGGCACGAATGCACTCCGCCAGTGAAGACGATCTGGAAAACATTCTCCATCGTGACGAACTCACGCCAAAGGAAGTGAGGATTATCCTACGGAGCGTTAGGCACGGCGAGGAGAAAAGTGAAATTTTGGCCTACGCGGACACTTTTGTACCACAGGCCGATTTCCTTTCGTCAAACGCACTTCGCGCATTTGTCCAAGCAGACATTGCTGAGACGGAAGCTGCGAGAGAAATAAAGAAGAACAAGGCGTTCTGCACTCGATTAGCCGGCCTTCTTCCGTCAATGCTTCGGCTCTTTAGAAGCCGAGATAATTTGACGGGAATTCTTCGTATGATTGATGACTGCCACGGCGACTTTTGCGCCACATTGATCTCTTCCCGAAAGGATCGGCAAATAAGAGAAACTAGAGAACGACTGGCAGGCGCCGCTAAATCGAGTCTCAAGGCCGCGAAGGCAATCGAAGAGGCTAAGCGATTCCTAGATATCGAATTCGATCGGTTTCGCGAAGTCTACTATACGTCTGAGGAAAGACCACGCCGCCTCGACGAATTGATTGACGACCTGAAAATGTTTTCGGGCGTTGCGGAAGTTGTAGACGCCATTGCTGATCTTAGTCCTCAAGGACCGTTCAAGACACTGTTCCTGTCCGGCAACGACGCGCGTACCACCGTTGTCGAATACGCTTACCGGATGTGTACGATGTGGGACGGTCCGAAACTGGTAACTACGCCGGGTTCGCAATTTGCCGACCTTTGCAGCTTCCTCTTTGAAGCAGTGAGCGGTCAGGCCGAAGAAGCTTTATCGGGCGCAATCAATCGTTACGCACGCAGCGATGAACGAAAACAATGGGACCGGGAGGGAGAAGAAGATGATGACGAGCATGACAATTTTCTCAGCCAGAAGCAAAAGATGAAGGCGAGTCAACGCGACATCAGACTCTACAAGTCAGTGTCGCGACACCCCAGGCTTTCGCAGATGGCCAAGACGCTGTTGATACTGAGGTTGAATAGTGAAGCGGACCGATACGAAGCGGCTAAGAGCGCCTACGGCCCTAACCAAGTGTATCTTGAGCAAATGAATTCCGAACAGATAGAAGCCATGTTCACAAATGCAATTCAAAGCAGTCGCCCAGAAAAGCGAGAAGAGCTTTATGAATTTCTTCAAAGTGGACTTTCGTCAATAGATGCATTGGACGTCAAATTGGGCAAGACACGGCGCGCGGCTCGCAAGTCTGGAATTGACGTGTAGTACGACCTGCTGGCTACTTAGCGTCAACCGAGCGACTAACCATTGGGCTATTCGGTTGCCTCGCCCGCAGCGTAGCTTAACTGGATAAAGCCCTCGATTTTCTTCACTGCATGTGGTCGGGACGATGCAGGTTCGAATCCTGCCGCTGCGTCGCACACGTTTTTCATTTGCCGTTATCGTTGCCGTGCGTTGCACCGCAAACACGTGCTGCCGGGGCCGAGTACGTCACCCCTTGCTCTGTGCTCGATATCACGGTGTCCAACGCCCAATTGTTTGAAATTCAGATCGTTTAGTAAAAATCCGAATTGGAGATCAGCTATGGAAACGAAGCTAGTCAGAAACCCCAGCCGCGAACTAACTGATTTGGAATTGGAAGATGTCTCTGCGGGAAGAGACTACAACCTTGGCTTTGGCATTCATCTCTTCGTGATGGGCAACTACTTTTTAGTGTACACTGACGCCAAAGGCCCCGTCATTTCTACATAGAGGCGAGCGTACTTCACTAACCCCGACGGATTTGAATTTCCGCGACGGGTAACCGGCGGTATCTTTCAAAACGCGCCGCGCGACTACGGCGCGACAGCCTTCGCCCTTCGCGCACCTGGCTTTCCCAGCCGAAGCTCGCAGGAGCGAAGGCTGGTGGGCGGCTACGGATTCGAACCGCAGACCCTCTCGGTGTAAACGAGATGCTCTAACCAGCTGAGCTAGCCGCCCTCGGTCGCCTGTTTAGCCCCGCCCCGCCCTTCGGCGCAAGCCGGGCCTCGCTCGCAAAAAAGCGGCGCCCCGGACGGGACGCCGCCTTTGTCATATTCGAACCAGCTCAGTGGGCCGTAAGCCCACCGCCAGCCTCGTCCGCGGCGTCTGGCTTGACCGGCACCTTGGTGTCCTCTTCCCAGACGATCGGCACCGGTGGGCGCACCAGCGCCTTGGCGGTGACGTCGTCGAGCCGGGCGACCGGGATGATGTCCATGCCGCCCTTGATCGCATCGGAAATCTCCGTGAGATCCTTGGCGTTGTCCTCGGGGATCAGCACCGTCTTGATGCCGCCGCGGGCGGCCGCGAGCAGCTTCTCCTTCAGGCCGCCGATCGGCAGCACACGCCCTCGCAGCGTGATCTCGCCGGTCATCGCGACATCGTGCCGGACCGGAATGCCGGTCATGACCGAGATGATGGCGGTGGCCATCGCGACACCCGCCGACGGTCCGTCCTTCGGGGTTGCGCCCTCGGGAACGTGGACGTGGATGTCGCGGCGGTCGAACAAGGGCGGCTCGATGCCGTAATTGATCGCCCGCGAGCGGACATACGATGCCGCCGCCGAGATCAACTCCTTCATGACGTCGCGCAGATTGCCGGTGACCGTCATCTTGCCCTTGCCGGGCATCATGACGCCTTCGATGGTGAGCAGCTCGCCACCGACATCGGTCCACGCAAGCCCCGTGACGATGCCGACCTGAGGCTCGCTCTCGATCTCGCCGTAGCGGTACTTCGGTACACCCAGGAACTCCTCAATGGACTTCTCAGTGACCTTGACCGACTTCTTCTTGGAGATCATCAGCTCCTTCACCGCCTTGCGGGCAAGTGTCGACAGCTCACGCTCCAGGTTACGCACGCCCGCTTCGCGGGTGTAGCGGCGGATCATCAAAAGCAACGCATCGTCGTCGATCGACCATTCCTTGGAATCGAGGCCATGCTTGGCGACGGCGTTCGGGATCAGGTGCTTGCGCGCGATCTCGACCTTCTCGTTCTCGGTATAGCCGGCGATCCGGATGATCTCCATGCGGTCCATCAGCGGCCCCGGAATATTGAGTGTATTCGCGGTCGTGATGAACATGACGTTCGACAGATCGTAATCGACCTCCAGATAGTGGTCGTTGAAGGTCGAGTTCTGCTCGGGGTCCAGAACCTCGAGCAGCGCCGATGACGGATCGCCGCGGAAGTCGGCGCCCATCTTGTCAATCTCATCCAGCAGGAACAGCGGATTGGAGGTCTTCGCCTTCCGCATCGACTGGATGATCTTGCCGGGCATCGAGCCGATATAGGTGCGGCGGTGGCCGCGGATTTCGGCCTCGTCACGCACGCCGCCGAGCGAGACGCGCACGAATTCGCGCCCCGTCGCCCTCGCGATCGACTTGCCGAGCGAGGTCTTGCCGACGCCGGGAGGTCCGACCAGGCACAGGATCGGCCCGGTCAGCTTGTTGGCGCGCGACTGCACTGCGAGATACTCGACGATGCGGTCCTTGACCTTCTCAAGCCCGTAGTGATCGTTGTCCAGCACCGTTTGCGCGGCCACGAGGTCCTTTTTGACCTTGGACTTCTTGTTCCACGGGATCGACAGCAGCCAGTCGAGATAGTTGCGCACCACCGTTGCTTCCGCGGACATCGGCGACATCTGGCGCAGCTTCTTCAATTCGTGCTGCGCCTTCTCCCGCGCCTCTTTGGAAAGCTTGGTCTTGGCAATCTTCTCTTCCAGATCGGCGAGCTCATCGCGACCTTCGTCGTCGCCGAGCTCCTTCTGGATCGCCTTCATCTGCTCGTTCAGGTAATATTCGCGCTGGGTCTTCTCCATCTGGCGCTTGACGCGCGAGCGGATGCGCTTCTCGACCTGCAGCACCGAGATTTCGCTCTCCATCAGACCCAGCACCTTCTCCAGGCGCTGCGTAACGGACAACGTCTCCAGGATGCCCTGGCGATCGGCGATCTTGACGGCGAGATGCTGGGCGACCTGATCGCTAAGCTTGGCGAAGTCGGTGATCGCCTGAACCACGCCGACGACTTCGGCGGAGATCTTCTTGTTCAGCTTCACATAGCTTTCGAAGTCGGACACCACCGAACGCGCGAGCGCTTCGGCCTCGACGGAGTTGGCGTCGGTGTCGGCGAGCGCGACCGCAGTTGCTTCGTAATATTCGCTGCGGTCGGAATATTTCTGGACGCGTGCGCGCTCGAGCCCTTCGACCAGCACCTTCACCGTGCCGTCGGGCAGTTTGAGCAGCTGCAGGACGCTGGCGAGCGTGCCGACTTCGTAGATCGAATCCGGGCTCGGATCATCGTCGGACGCGTTCTTCTGCGTAGCCAACAGGATCAGCGCGTCGTTCTTCATCACCTCTTCGAGGGCGCGGATCGATTTCTCGCGGCCGACGAACAGCGGCACAATCATGTGCGGGAATACGACGATGTCGCGGAGCGGCAGCACCGGATATGAGTGGCTTTCGCCGTGGACGATAGATGGCCGGGGTTTGGCGGTCGTCATGGCCTGTTCCTTTTGTTGTGCCCCCTTGCACGCAGTCCGCTTCGCTTGCGCAACCGCCACAAGGTGCCGGGAGTTTCCGGGGGCTGCAAGCCGCTGTTGCAGCCTGTTTTTCCGGATCGTTTCGGCGACGAATCTTAACGCGATTTTCGCCACCGAATGCATTAGGTGGCTATCGGGTATGGGGGTGTCAAGTCACGGAAAAATGCCTGCCAATCAGGGCTAAACGGGAGGAATACCTGCGCCACTGCGGCCGCCGGAACGTCCGGCAGCCGTCTTGTTTGGGAGACCCGATCGGTCCAGGCCCGGGGCCTTCGTCAGGCGCTGGCGCTGCTCTCGACGGCGCGATCGGAGCGGTCCGCGTAGATGTAGAGCGGACGGGCGGTGCCCTCGACCACTTCGCGCGAGATCACGACCTCTTCGACGCCTTCGAGGCCCGGAAGATCGAACATGGTCTCGAGCAGGATGCTTTCGAGGATCGAACGCAGTCCCCGCGCGCCGGTCTTGCGCTCGATCGCCTTGCGGGCGACCGCGCCAAGCGCCTCGTCGGCGAAGGTCAGCTCGATATTCTCCATTTCGAACAGCCGCTGGTACTGTTTGACCAGCGCGTTCTTCGGATCGGTCAATATCTTCTTCAGCGAAGCTTCGTCGAGGTCTTCCAGGGTCGCAACCACTGGCAAGCGGCCGACGAATTCCGGGATCAGGCCGTACTTCAGCAGATCTTCCGGCTCGACGTGGCGGAAGATTTCGCCGGTGCGGCGGTCTTCCGGCGCCAGAACCTGCGCAGCGAAACCGATCGAGGTCGAACGTCCGCGTGCGGAGATGATCTTCTCGAGCCCTGAGAAGGCGCCGCCGCAGATGAACAGGATATTGGTGGTGTCGACCTGCAGGAACTCCTGCTGCGGATGCTTGCGGCCGCCCTGCGGAGGCACGGAGGCAACGGTGCCTTCCATGATCTTCAACAGCGCCTGCTGCACGCCCTCGCCCGACACGTCGCGGGTGATCGACGGATTGTCGGACTTGCGGCTGATCTTGTCGATTTCGTCGATATAGACGATGCCGCGCTGCGCGCGCTCGACATTGTAATCGGCCGACTGCAACAGCTTCAGGATGATGTTCTCGACGTCCTCGCCGACATAACCGGCTTCGGTCAGCGTGGTCGCGTCCGCCATCGTGAACGGCACGTCGAGGATCCGCGCCAGGGTCTGTGCCAGCAGCGTCTTGCCCGAACCGGTCGGACCGATCAGCAGGATGTTCGACTTCGCGAGTTCAACGTCGTTGTGCTTGGTCTGGTGGTTGAGCCGCTTGTAGTGATTGTGGACGGCGACCGAGAGCACTTTCTTGGCGTGGCCCTGGCCGATCACGTAGTCGTCCAGCACCTTGCAGATTTCCTTCGGCGTAGGAATCCCGTCGCGCGACTTCACCAGCGAGGATTTGTTCTCCTCACGGATGATGTCCATGCACAGTTCAACGCATTCGTCGCAGATGAATACGGTGGGTCCCGCGATCAGCTTGCGGACTTCGTGCTGGCTCTTGCCACAGAACGAGCAATACAGCGTGTTCTTCGAGTCGCTCGTGCCGACCTTACTCATTCTTCTCTCCGTCCGCCGTTCGATCCCGTCGCTCGATCGACCCATTCCGGTACCAAACCGGACCTGAAAATAGATAGAGCAAATTCCGTACCAAAAAAGACCCTAACTCATTACACGCCATGCGAATCACGGCTTACTCGGACCCCCCGCGACCTTAACCTATCCGTCACAGCCAACCATGCTGACACCCGACTATCAAGATTTCGCTAACCGGGCGCGGAGCGGACACCGTGACAATACCGTGATTTACGGCCTTCGCACGGGAAGAAGTTGTCGAAATCGTCCAGGCGTTGCGCGATTGCCACGCCGCAAAACCAGCACGAAAGCGGAACTTTCTGCCTATGCGCGGGCATAGGCACGCCAATAACGGCCAAATTTGCCGATTGTACCAACCGTTAAGGTCAACGCTGGGATACCGCCACCCGTTACCTTACGGGGTCTTCGTCGTCGCCGGTTCTTCCGGACGCTTGTCGATCACCTTGTCGACCAGGCCGAATTCACGGGCCTGTTCCGCGGTCAGGAAGCGATCGCGCTCCAGGGAGTCTTCGATCATCTGGTAGGATTGCCCGGTGTGCTTCACGTAGATCTCGTTCAGCCGCCGCTTGATGTTCTGGATCTCCTGCGCGTGCAGCAGAATGTCGGTGGCCTGGCCCTGGAAGCCGCCGGAGGGCTGATGCACCATGATGCGGGAATTCGGCAGCGAGAACCGCATGTCCTTGGCGCCCGCGCACAGGAGCAGAGAGCCGGCGGAAGCCGCCTGCCCCGTGCAAAGCGTCGATACCGGCGGCCGGATGAACTGCATCGTATCGTACATCGCCAGCCCCGACGTCACGACGCCGCCGGGCGAATTGATGTACATCGAGATTTCCTTCTTCGGATTGTCGGCTTCGAGGAACAGAAGCTGGGCGACGACGAGCGTCGACATGCCGTCCTCGATCGGACCGGTCACGAAGATGATGCGTTCCTTGAGCAGGCGCGAGAAAATGTCGTAGGCGCGCTCTCCGCGATTGGTCTGCTCGACCACCATCGGTACAAGGTTCATGTAGGTTTCAACGGGATCGCGCATTAGTCACCCAAAAGGTTGGCGGGGGCGAACATCCATCGGCAAGCTGGCTGATTTTTGCCGGGCGCGGACGAACGTCCCGTGATGCAGGACTTCAAGGACAGAACTCACAGATATGAGCCAATTTCCCGGCGACAAGACCGGGCATTTGCGAGCTGAATTAGACGAGTTCAAGCTGATTCGCAGGCGAACTAATAGCCGTCACTATCCTGCATTCGCCGTTCATCATTAACACTGGGCGCCGCGATCAGGCGGCGGTTTTCTCGGCGTCGTCGTCGTCCTTGAACAGGTCTTCGCGCGAAACCTTCTTTTCGGTCACGTTGGCGAGTTCGAGGATGAAATCGACCACCTTGTCCTCATAAATCGGCGCACGAAGCTGGGCCAGCGCGTTGGCATTGTTGCGATAGTAGTCCCAGACTTCCTTCTCGCGGCCCGGCATCTGGCGTGCCCGCTCGATCACCGCGCGGCTCACTTCGTCGTCGGTGACGGTGATCTTGTTCTTTTCGCCGATCTCCGACAGCACGAGCCCGAGCCGGACCCTGCGGTCGGCGATCTTCTGGTACTCTTCCTTGGCGGCCTCCTCGGTGGTGTTCTCGTCGGCAAAGGTCTTGCCGCTCGATTCCATCTCGGCCTTGATCGAGTTCCACATCAGATTGAACTCCTCGGCAATCAGCGACGGCGGCGCCTCAAAACGATGGCTGTCGTCGAGCCGGTCGAGCAGCGCGCGCTTGACGCGCTGGCGGGTTGCGCCGGCGAATTCGGCCACCAGGCGCTCGCGCGCGGCTTCCTTCAGTTTGGCGAGCGATTCAAGGCCGAGCGTCTTGGCGAACTCGTCGTCGATTTTGGTCTCGCCGGGCGCCTCGATCAGCGTCGCGGTGGTCTCAAACTCGGCAGCCTGGCCGGCGAGCTTTTCGCTCGCGTAATTCTTCGGGAACGACGACCTTCAGCGTGCGGGTTTCGCCGACGCCGATACCGATCAGCTGCTCTTCGAAGCCCGGAATGAACTGGCCGGCGCCGATCACGACCTGGATGCCCTCGCCGGTGCCGCCGTCGAACGGCACACCATCGATCGTGCCCTTGAAGTTGATGGTGACGCGATCGCCGTTTTCGGCCTTGGCGCCCTCGCTCTTGGCGGCATAGGGACGGTTCTGGTCGGCAATGCGCTTGATGGCTGTCATCGACATCGGCGTTGGACACGTCAACGACAGGCTTCTCGACCGTAAAGCCCTTGAAATCGGCGAGCTGGATGGTCGGCACCACCTCGATCGCCACCGTGTAGGTGAGATCGGTCTTGCCGGCGAGCAGTTCCTCGACCTCCTTTTGCTCGGTCGGCATCGTGATCTTCGGTTCGGTCGCGAGACGGAAGCCGCGATCGGTGAAGATCTGCGTGTTGGTGTCGCGGATAGTCTGGTCGATGGTCTCGGCCATCACCGAACGGCCATAGACCTTCTTCAGGTGGCTCACCGGTACCTTGCCGGGACGGAAGCCGTTGAGGCGCACCTTGTCCTTGAGGTCGACCAGCTTGGCGTCCGCCTTGGCATCGAGATCCGATGCGGGAACGCTGATCTTGAACTCGTGCTTCAATCCCTCGGCGAGGGTTTCGGTGACCTGCATGGCGTCAATCTTCTTCTGTTTCGTCGGGCCTGATGGCCCCGACATTGTCAATTGGGTCGACGCACGGCTCCAAAGCCTGCGCCGGTGATTCGGCTGACCCAAATCCCCAAGGGGAAAACAGGCCCTCCAGTATTCGTCATGCAAACGCTTAGATAGAGCGCTTGGTGCGGGCGGAGGGACTCGAACCCCCACAACTTTCGTCACTGGAACCTAAATCCAGCGCGTCTACCAGTTCCGCCACGCCCGCGTGAAAAGCATCCAATCCGGCCGCGATGCCGCGAGCGGCGGGCTTATAACATGAGCCCACCGGTCCGCAGCAAAAAAATGGCCCTTTTTGACGCTCACCCGAGGCAAGGCGCCACCGCTGGACAGACACTACAGAAAATGGTCCGGATCGGGTCGATGGCAAGCCCCAAGACCCTGCTGGACCGACGCGAGCTGCTGGCCCGAATAGGCGCCGCCGCCCTGACCCCGATATGGTCCGCCTCGGGCTCGGCCCAAGGCCGCACCGCGCTGGCGCTGCAAGCCAAAGCCGACACCCTTGCGCTTCGCCCGGGAGCGCCGGAGACGCCGATTTGGTCGCTGGGATCATCTGAGATCAGGTTCAATCGCGGCGACACTGCGGAAGTCGCCTTCGGAAACGAGCTGCCGCTCCCCGCGCTCCTCAACTGGCGCGGGCTGGACGGCGTTCCAAACGCCGAGCCGCTATTGGGGCGGGCCCCACTCGCGGCGGGGGCCAGCGAAACCCTGCAATTGCCGTTGCGCCATGCCGGGACATTTTTGTGTGACCTCGCCCTTCTGGGCGATGGCCGGGCGCGGCCATCGCGGTCACGCGCGCTGGTGGTCCGAGAAAGTGAAGCCGTGGGGGTTGATCGCGACGAGGTGCTGCTGATCGAGGACTGGCGGCTTCGCCCCGACGGAACCGCCATCGCGCCAGGCGTCGATCCCGGAAATGCCGCACCGGCCTTCACGGCCAATGGTCGCCTTTCGTTGGATATCACCACAAGGACCCATGAGCGGATCAGGATTCGCTTCATCAATGGCTGCCAGCGGTCTGTCATTGCAACAAAAATTGAAGGCTATGACGTCCGGGTCATGGCCCTCGACAGCCAGCCCGCCGAGCCGTTTCTGGCCCGCAACGGAGCGGTGGTTCTTGCCCCCGGCGGACGGGTCGACGTCTTCATCGATATCACGGCGCCGGCCGGGACGACGTCGTCGATCCTGGTCCATGACGGCAAGGAAGCCCGCCCGATCGGCAAACTCGTCGTGTCCAATGAACCGCCGATCCGCGCCTCACCGCTGCCACCCGCGCCGCCGCTGCCCTCCAATGGCCTGCCGGTGCAACTCGACCTCAAGGCCGCATCCCGGGTCGATCTGGCGCTTGGCGGACCACCAGGGGACTGGGTACCGCTGGCCGACTTCGCGGCAACGGCCCCGCCTGCATTGCGGGTCAAAGCCGGCCGCATCGTCGTGCTGGCCCTGACCAACCGCGGCGCGATCGCCACCGTATTCCATCTGCACGGCCACCACTTCCGCCTGCTCGACCGGCTCGACGACGGCTGGAAGCCGTTCTGGCTGGATACGCTGGCGATCGAGCCCGGCCAGACCCAGCGGATCGCCTTTGCGGCCGACTACGCCGGACGGTGGCTGATCGAATCCGTAGCAACCGACTGGGCCGCACCACGATTGGTGCGGTGGTACAGTGTGGAATGAGGAAACGAGCATGAGCAAATCCGTTCCCGCGATCCGCGGCGTCAAAGTGAGGGGTCTGGTCGTCCCGATCTCACGGCCGGTGAAGACCGCGTTCGGAGTGATCGATGCCGCGCCGATGGTCCTGATTGATGTCGAAACCGATCAAGGCGTTACCGGCCGCTCCTACATCTTTGCCTACGCAAGGCTGACGCTGAAGCCGCTGGCGCATCTGGTCGAGGAGATCGGCCGCGAACTCATCGGCAGGCCAATCGCGCCCTACGACCTCATGCGGGCGATGGATGCCATATTCCGTTTGTTAGGCTGGCAGGGCCTCGTCGGCATGGCGGTGTCCGGCCTCGACATGGCCTATTGGGACGCGCTCGGCCAGATCGCGAGTAGGCCATTGGCCGAATTGCTCGGCGGCTCGCCGCGGCCGATCAAGGCCTATGACAGTTACGGCGTGGTCGATCCGGTGGCCGACGAAAGGGAGTTGCGCCGTTCGCTGGAACAAGGCTTTCGCGGCATCAAGATCAAGGGCGGCGACGGAGACGCCGCCAACGACGCGCGGGTCGTCAAGGGCGTGCGCGCCCTGCTCGGCCCGGACATCGCATTGATGATCGACTTCAACCAGTCGCTCGATCCAGCGGAAGCCACGCGCCGCATCGCGCGCCTTGCGCCTTACGATCTGCACTGGATCGAAGAGCCGGTGCCCCAGGAGAACCTGTCGGGCCACGCCAAGGTGCGCGAGACCTCGCCCACGCCGATTCAGGCCGGCGAGAACTGGTGGTTCCCGCGCGGCTTTGCGGAAGCGATCGCGGCCGGCGCGAGCGATTTCATCATGCCCGATCTGATGAAATGCGGAGGCATCACCGGCTGGCTTCAGGTCGCAGCCCAGGCGGAGGCGGCGAATATTCCGATGTCGAGCCATCTTTTCGCCGAAGCCAGCGCCCATATGCTGGCGGTGACGCCGACCGCGCACTGGCTCGAATTCCTCGACTTCGCCCGCCTCATCCTCGCCCATCCCGCCGAGATCGTCGATGGCACGGTCACCGCACGAGGGCCCGGTCTTGGGCTGGAATGGAACGAGGCGGCGGTTGCGAAATATATCGTGACGTAACCGGTTCGCTCCGCCTAGGCCCGCGTCCAGAGATAGCGCGCATCCGGCTCCTTCTCTTCATTGCCGGCGCCATCGGTCTGTTCGACCAGCGCAAAGCCGCGCGCTTGGTAGAAGCGGCGCGCTTGCGCGTTGCGCTGGAAGGTCCATAGCTGCAGGCGATCGGAATCGCGCTTGGCGACTTCAAGCAAGGTGGTGCCGACGCCCCGTCCCTGTGCTTCCGGCAGCACGTAGAGTTGCTCGATCCAGTCGTCGTGGAATGCGATCATTCCAGTCATGGCATCGCCGTCGAAGGCGCCCCACAGTTTGCAAGTCTTGAAGAGACGCTCGCGATAAAACCGGCGATCTTCCTCAGGCGAGTGCAGACCGGTCAGCCAGGGAAGCGCGTGATCGAAGGCTGCCCGATGAACGCGCGCCGCGGCGTCCATGTCTGCCAATTCAAGCGGCCTCAACATTGGATTCTTTGTTTGACGCGTTTTCGTCACGCGAACCGGTTTCCACTTCGCTTGAAAACGCTTTGTCAGTACTCGATGCCGAACTCATCGTAGAGACGCCGGAACACCGCAGGCAGCACTTCGGTCAGATCTTCCGCGATCAGGCCGGGTCCTGCCTCGCGCGCGCCCTCGCCGTGCATCCATACCCCGATGCTGGCGGCCTCGAAGGCCGGTACGCCCTGGGCCAACAGCCCCGCGATCATGCCGGCCAGCACATCGCCGGCACCGGCAGTGGCAAGCCAGGGCGGCGCGTTGGCGGCAATGCTGGCGCGGCCGTCCGGTGAGGCCACCACCGTATCCGGCCCCTTCAGCAACACCACGGCGCCACCGCGTTCGGCGGCGGCGCGCACCCGCTCGAGCTTGGAGCGGTTGGGATGCTTGTTGCTGATGTCGCTGAACAGCCGCGGAAACTCGCCCTCATGCGGGGTAAGCACGACCTGCGGATCATCAGATGCCTTGATCGATTCAAACAGGCGCTCCGGCGCATCGGCAAAACTCGTCAGCGCATCGGCATCGAGCACGAGATGACGTTTCGCCGACAACGCGGTGTGAACGAGATCGCGGGTGCGCGCGCCGACGCCGGCGCCCGGCCCGATCACGCAGGCATTGAGCCGACTGTCGCTCAGCATGTCGGCGAATTCGATCACGGTATCGACGGCGCGGACCATTACCGCGGTCAGCGCCGAAGCATTCACCGCCAGCGCGTCGCGCGGCGACGCCAGCGTGACGAGACCAGCGCCTGCCCGTAGCGCAGCCCGCGCGGCGAGCCGGGCCGCGCCGGTCGAGGCCATATCGCCGGAGACGACGACCGCATGGCCGCGCGCATATTTGTGGCCATCGATGCGCGGTACGGGAAAGGATTTCTGCCAGGCCTGCGGAACGTTCTCGAACGTCCGCGGCTGGATTTCGTCCAGCACGCGCGCATCGATCCCGATATCGGCGACACGGACGCGGCCGCAATGCATCCGTCCCGGCAGCAGCAAATGCGCCGGCTTACGGCGGAAGAACGTCACGGTCTCGGAGGCCTTGATCGCGACGCCCATGACGGCGCCCGTGGTGCCGTTGATCCCGCTCGGCAGATCGACGGCGAGAACCGGCGCGCCATTGGCGTTAATCGCCTCGATCATCTCGTGCGGATCGCCCTTTATGGGACGATTGAGGCCGGCGCCGAACATTGCGTCGATGATCAGCGCCGGCTTGCCGATGGCCTGGGGATTGAACGGCAGCACCGGATGCTTCCAGCCGCGCGCCGCAAGCGCCGCATCGCCCTGCAGACTGTCCCGCTCGCACAACAGAATGACGGAGACCTCGCGGCCGCGCGCGGCGAGTTCGGCGGCGGCAACAAAACCGTCGCCGCCATTGTTGCCGCGTCCCGCGACCACCACGATTGGGCCGCCGCCCTCGAGATCCATGGCGGCTTCGGCAACGGCCTGGCCTGCGCTCATCATCAGCGCAAAGCCGGGCGTGCCGGCGGCTATCGTCAGTCGATCGGCACGCTCCATCTCAGCCGTGGTCAGAACTTCCATGCCGAATCCTCGGTCCAACCGCCTTTTCCGGAGGCACTTCCCGTCTCGCGAGTGGCCTGCACCTCGCCGGCTGCACACCAATTGATCGGTTTGCCTATTCGATAAGCTTGGGTATCATGCACCGTCCGGTTCGACCTCTGCCGTTTGCTTGTTAAAAGTCTGATAACGTTCCGAAATCAGGCCCGTTAACAACTTGGCATAGACCCTGCTTTTGGGGAAGCCGGTGAGGAAGCCGGCTCAGGATCGTTGTAGTTCGCGGCAATTGTGAGCTTTTCCGGCCCTGACTGAAGGATCGACCAGACGGCGCCACGCGCGACATCGAAACTGTACTCTGAATTTGGAAATGCCCGGGAGGCGCTCAGTGAAGAAAATCGAAGCCATCATCAAACCATTCAAGCTCGACGAGGTGAAAGAGGCGCTTCAGGAAGTCGGACTGCAGGGCATCACCGTAACGGAAGCCAAGGGTTTCGGCCGCCAAAAGGGGCATGCTGAACTCTATCGCGGTGCGGAATACATCGTGGACTTCCTTCCCAAGGTCAAAATCGAGATCGTGATTTCGGACGAACTGGTCGAGAAAGCCATCGACGCGATCCGCCGCGCCGCCCAGACCGGCCGCATCGGCGACGGAAAAATCTTCGTCTCCAACATCGAAGAAGCGATCCGGATCAGAACCGGAGAATCCGGGCTGGACGCTATCTAAGCCGGGTGCTATCCCGCATTTTGCGACCTAAAAACAAAAAACGGGCTGCTTCGGCGGCCTGATTTCGTTCGCGATATCTCACCACATCGTTTGCGAAATGTCCGGTCGCAGAGTCCTGGAAACCGACCCGCAGCCAAAAGGGGTATTCATGAAGACCGCCAAAGACGTCCTGAAATCGATCAAGGACAACGACGTAAAATACGTCGACCTGCGCTTCACCGATCCGCGCGGCAAGTGGCAGCACGTGACTTTCGACATCGGCATGATCGACGAAGACGTCTTTGCCGAGGGTCTGATGTTCGACGGCTCGTCGATCGCCGGTTGGAAGGCGATCAACGAATCCGACATGTGCCTGATGCCCGATCCGGTTACCGCGACGATCGATCCGTTCTTCGCCGAAACCACCCTGGTCATCATCTGCGATGTGCTGGAGCCGACCACCGGAGAGCCCTACAACCGCGATCCGCGCGGCATGGCCAAGAAGGCCGAGGCGATGGTCAAGTCGATGGGCATCGGCGATACCGTGTTCTTCGGGCCGGAAGCCGAGTTCTTCGTGTTCGACGACGTCCGCTACCAGACCACACCCTACAACACCGGCTTCAAGCTGGATTCCTCGGAACTGCCGATCAATTCTGACACCGAATATGAGGGCGGCAATCTCGGCCACCGCATCCGCACCAAGGCAGGCTACTTTCCCGTTCCGCCGCAGGATTCGGTGCAGGACATGCGCTCCGAAATGCTCGGCGCGATGGCCAAGATGGGCGTCAAGGTCGAGAAGCATCACCATGAAGTCGCTTCCGCCCAGCACGAGCTCGGCATGAAGTTCGACACGCTGACGCTGATGGCCGACCAGATGCAGATCTACAAATATTGCATCCATCAGGTCGCGCATATCTACGGCAAGACCGCCACCTTCATGCCGAAGCCGGTCTATGGCGACAACGGTTCGGGCATGCACTGCCACCAGTCGATCTGGAAGGGCGGCAAGCCGGTGTTCGCCGGCAACAAATATGCCGACCTCTCGGAGACTTGCCTCTCCTACATTGCCGGCATCATCAAGCACGCCAAGGCGCTCAACGCCTTCACCAACCCGTCGACCAATTCCTACAAGCGTCTGGTCCCGGGCTATGAAGCCCCGGTGTTGCTCGCCTACTCTGCGCGCAACCGTTCGGCCTCCTGCCGTATCCCCTACACCACCAATCCGAAGGCCAAGCGGGTCGAGGTCCGTTTCCCCGATCCGATGGCCAATCCGTATCTCGCCTTCGCGGCGATGCTGATGGCGGGTCTCGACGGCATCAAGAACAAGCTCGATCCGGGTTCGGCGATGGACAAGGATCTCTACGATCTGCCGAAGGAAGAACTCAAGTCGATCCCGACGGTGTGCGCCTCGCTCCGCGAGGCGCTGGAAAGTCTCGACAAGGACCGCGCGTTTCTCAAGAGCGGTGGCGTGTTCGACGACGACTTCATCGACAGCTTCATCGAGCTGAAGATGACCGAAGTCGAGCGCTTCGAGATGACCCCGCATCCGGTCGAATTCGACATGTACTATTCGCAGTGATGTTTCGCGGCGTTAGCGCCGCAGACCTCACCGCTCACGAATGCAAAAGGCGCTCCGTTCGGAGCGCCTTTTGTTTTGCCGGCATCCGGGTTTGCGCGCTGCTCATCGCGGGATCGCGAGAAGTCTATCCCGGCGGGTTCTTGCGCAGGAAGCGCTCGACGTCCGCCCGCGCGGAATAAGGCAGCGGTATTGGATCGCCCGCCGGATCGACCGCCAGATCAAGGCAGCGGCGCAACATGCGCGCCAGCTCCGCGCGCCGATAGGGCTTGGTGAGAAGTGGAATCCCGTGTCCCGCGCGGCCCTGTAGCGGGAGCACTCCGTCGAGCGGGAGCACTCCGTCGCTGTATCCGGAGGTGAAGAGCACCCTGAGCGACGGCCGCCCGGCCATCACGGTCTCCGCCAGCTGCCTGCCGTTCATGCTCCCCGGCATCACGATGTCGGTGAACAGGAGATCGAACGCCGCGCCCTGAGAGACGATGGCAAGGGCCTCGTCCGCGTTGGCGGCCGCGATGACCTTGTACCCAAAGCTCTCTAGCTGCAACGTCACATAGTCGCGTATCTTGCGGTCGTCCTCGACGCACAGAATGGTCTCGTGGCCACCCTGCACCGGCAGATCGTCGGGCTGCGTCGGCTGCTGAAGCGCACTCATGTCGGCTTTGGGCAGATAGATCCGGAACGTCGTGCCGCAGCCTTCCTCGCTGCGAACGTCGACGCTTCCGCCCGATTGTTTGGCGAAGCCAAACACCATGCTGAGCCCGAGCCCCGTTCCCTGGCCAACCTCCTTGGTGGAAAAGAAAGGATCAAAGATCCTGTCGAGATGGGCCTGCGGGATGCCGGTACCGGTATCGCTCACCTCGATCGCAACGTAATCGCCGGCACGTTCGACGCCGCGGGCCACGGCCTCGGGAACGCCGAATGTGACGTTGCCGGTCGCAATGGTCAGCTTTCCGGTGCCGGACATGGCGTCCCGGGCATTGATGGCGAGATTGACGAGGGCTGCGGAAAGCTGCCCTCTGTCGACGAACGCCGGCCAGACATCGGCGCAGAGGATAGTCTCGATTTCAATCTGCTTGCCGAGAGCCGGCGACAGCAACCGCACGGTTTCGCCAACCAGCTCGTTGACGTCAATTTCGGCCGGCTGCAATGGCTGCTTGCGGGCGAACGCCAGCAGGCTTGCGGTGAGCTGCGCGCCGCGGTCGGCCGCGTCGCTGATCAGCTTGGTAATGGTCGCCAGATGCGGGACGTCCTTGACGCCATCGGCCAGGATTTCGATCGTCCCGGTGATCACGGTGAGCATGTTGTTGAAGTCATGGGCGATGCCACCGGTCAGTTGCCCGACCGATTCCATCTTTTGCGCCTGGATCAATCTCTCCTCGGCGAGACGCCTCTGGGTGATGTCCCGGACGAAGGCGTTGATGACGTAACCGTCACCGCGACGCAGCGCCGTAAGCGAAACTTCGACGAAAAATTCGTGACCGTCCCTGTGTAGCGAAGGAGATTCGTAGCGCATACCCATCGCGCCGCCGGTGGCTTCCTGCAGGAATCGGGCGGTCCGCTGCCGGTGCGCAATGCGAAGCGGTTCCGGAAAAACCAGATCCTCCGCCTTCACGCCGATCATCTCTGCCCGCGTCCACCCCGTCAGAACTTCGGCCTGCGGGCTCCATTCGAGAACGATGCCGTTTTCATCGGTCTGGACAAAGGCGTCGAGCGAGCTGTTGACGATCGACTGCGCCATTTGCTCGCTTTCGACCAACGCCTGATGCGCTCGCTTTTGCTCGGTCATGTCGCGGAGAACCGTGACCGCTCCGCGGAGCCTGCCGGATGCGTCGCGCAAAGGCCGGGCGTTGACAACGAGGTATCTACTCGCGCTCGCTTGCTCGGGTTGAACTACGAGTTCGAAATCATCGACGTTTTCACCGCGCAGCGACCGCGCCAGCGGGGAATCCGGAATCGGCAACGGTGTAGTGCCGTCGGCAACGAAACAGGCGAATCTTCGCGTGCCCGTCAGGCTGCTGAAGCCGCGGTCGACGTCAAGCAGCCGGCGGGCCGCGGCGTTGGCAACGACGATCACGCCGTTCTCGCTGGCCACGACGACGGCGTCGCGGATGCTTTCGACGGTATTCTCCAGCAGGTTTTGTTTGGTGCCGAGCTGGGTCGACAATTCGCCAATTGCCGCGGCAAGCATGGCGATCTCCCGGCCGCCATCGGAAGGCATGGCAATCGCTTCACCACGCGACAGGCCGTCTACGGCCCGGGTCATCTGGGTCAGCGGCCGCGACAGCGATCTGGCGATGCCGGCCGCAAGCGCAAGCGCAAGCAGAACTCCGATCAGGCCTGCCGCGAGCGCCGTGCGGCCAAGGCCCACAAAGCCAAGCCTGGTTGAACAAGCCCAGTACGCCGATGGTCGCCACGACCAGCAACACCATCGCCGATGCAAGGCGGCTCCACAAAGTCATTAAGTCCAGCTGCCCAAAAATGGATGCGAAATGGATACGAAGATCGATGCGCGGCGGGCTAATTGAAGGTATCGGCAATTGTGGACAATAATTCGGCGCCCTCAGCTAATTAGCCGAGTTCCGCGCCGTGATCCCTCATTTTCAGTTCCGTAGAATTACGGACAGCATCTCGGCAGATCGGGGAAACGCTTCAAATCGTTCAGACGCCAAATATCCTGGTGTAACGCGCCTTGATCTCTTCGCTCTGGGCCTGCACCGCGGCCGGATCGGCCCTGAGCAGCTTCAAACTCGCCAGCGGAATATGCTCGCCCTTCTCTTTCACCTGGGCATGGAATGAGCGATGCGCGAACACGTCGACCAGCATCTGCTGGGTTTCAGCGCCGAAGAAGAAACTCTGGAACAGTCTTGCCGCGTTCGGATTCGGCGCGCCGCGAAAAATGCCCGAGGGAACGATGATCAGCGGCGACCCCTCGACCGGGTAGACCACTTCGACCGGCTTGCCCTGATCCTTAAGCAGCACCAGATTGTAGTCGTTGCCGTCGGCCATGATAGCTCGCTCGCCGAGCAGGATCTTCTTGGGCGGATCGGCGGCCGACTGCACCTGCATGATCTTCTGCTGCGCAAGCCTTTCCAGATAGGACCAGCCGAGATCGCGCGTCAGCACGAAGGTCGCGGTCATGATCGCGCCGCTATAACCGGGATGGGCCTTGACGATCTTGCCCCGCCACTTCGGATCGAGCAGGTCGGCGTAGCTCTTCGGTGCCTCCTCGCGCTTCACGAGGTTGGTGTTGTAGCCGATGGCCTCCAGCCAGGCGCAGGAGGTAGCGTGCATGCCGTCGGGATCGATCTGATCGACCGGAAAATGCCGGGCGACCTCCGCCGGCAGGTAAGGAGCAAGCCAGTTGCTCTTCTTCCAGTCGAGATAATGCGCGGGGTCGGTCGAGTTGGCGACGTCGACGGCGTTGATGCCGCTGCCCTGCTCCTGTGCGATGCGCTGGAATATTCGCTCCGCGCCGGAACGCTCGACGCGGACGCTGATGCCGGGATATTTGGCTTCGAACGTCCGCGCCAGCCGTTCGGCGGTCGTGAGTTCAAGCGCCGAATAGAACGACACCTTGCCTTCCTTCTTCGCCGCTTCGATCAAGGCGGGTGTCACTTCAGAAGGTGGCGGCGCCGCTGCCCTCACGGGCTCGGCAAACAGGAGGCCCGCGACCGAGGCCGTCGACGCCTTCAACAGGTCGCGCCTCGACCATCGGCGGTGCCGCATCGCATCCTCCCTTTATGCCACGGCCGTTTATCCGGCCGGTTGGCTTGCCCGCTGGTGCGTCTTCAGCGCTTCGCCGAATGCCTGAAACAGCGCGCGGTTGATCGGATTGCGCTGCGGGTCGTACTCGGCATGCCATTGCACGCCGAGCGCAAAGCTTTCTGCCTCGGCAATGCGGATCGCCTCGATGGTGCCGTCTTCTGCCACGCCCTCGATGACGACGCGCTCGCCCGGTTTGAGGATGCCCTGCCCGTGCAGGGAATTCACGCGAATGGTTTCGCGGCCGAGGATCGTGGCAAAGGCGCCGCCGGGCGTGAGATGGACGTCATGCCGGTCGGCAAAGATGACCGTGGGATCGGGATGGATTTCGCCGTTCTCCAGCCGCGGCATGCGATGATTCATGCGGCCCGGGATTTCGCGGATTTCCGGATGCAGCGAGCCGCCGAAGGCCACGTTCATTTCCTGCAAGCCGCGGCAAATGCCAAATATCGGCACGCCGCGGGCGACGCAGGCTTCGGCGAGCGCCAGGGCAACGTCGTCGCGATGGATATCGTAGGGCTCGTGCTTCTCATGCGGCTCGGTCTTGAAGCGCGTCGGATGGACGTTGGCGCGGGCGCCCGTCAGCACCACGCCGTCGACGGCGTCGAGCAAGGCGCCGATGTCGGTGATTTCAGGCGATCCCGCGAACATCAGTGGCAACGCGCCCGACACGTCGGCCACCGCGCGAAGGTTGCGTTCGCCGACCGCCTGGATTGCGAAACGATTTTCGATGCGATGGGCGTTCCCGATCACACCGACCACAGGCCGTCTCATCGCCAAAATTCTGCTTTCATCGTCCTGCGCAAGGATCTTCTCAGTTGAGCCAAAATTCCGGCCGATCATGCCTGTGACATCGCGCCGGATCAACATGATATGCTCGCCACTTCTGCTTGAGAGTTCCGCGAGAACCTCAGGGCTAGCCCGCAAGTTTAACCTCGAGACAGGCGCCAAGGATCAGTTCGGAGCCCGGAAATGACGGGCACGACCGCTACTTCCGCGTAAACGTTTCCCTGGCGTCGATCTGATCGACTCCGGGCAGACCGGCCGCCCGCAGCGCCGCGGGCGCGGCATTATCAGCGCCGTTCAGCCACGGCAGTTTGGTCTGGATGCCACGGGTCACTGGCTCCCCCAGCGCGCCGCCGAAGTCGAGCGGCCAAAATCCGTTCGGCACCACCTCGGTGGTGACACCTTGGAGGCGATATCCTTTTCCCAATACTGCCTCCGCTTCGTCCGGCGGCACATCGCGCGCGGTCCCGGGATTGGCCGGATCGGCAAACGTCACGAGAACCGGGATCAGCGCGCCCTTTACCGGCGCACTGCCGGTCATCCGGCTCATTTCATTAAACGACACGCGCTTGCCGTCGGCCAAATAGGCGCGCAACGCCACGTAATTCATGCCGTCGAGATCGAGTTTCCCGTCGATATGCGCCAGCAGCGCGACGAGATTTTTGCCGCCGCCGAGATCGACGAACACCGCTTCGCCCACGGTCTTTGTGTGGCCGCCACGGCTGTAGCTTCGGTCTGGGTGCACGGCCATGACGCCGGAGGCCGATTTGCGGCCCTCCGGGGTATCGACCTCGACGGTCAGGCGATATTTGTGGCCGGGCCGGTTGATCCTGATTTGATCGCCGATCCAGAGCGCTGCCAGCAGCGCAACCGGCCCAAACCATTTGAAATTCATCTCATCCTCGCGGAAAGCGCGCCCGTTCCGTTGCATGCACCGCTTGACACACCGGACACGCCAGCGTCAAACCGGCGCGAGCCTCACGGCTTGATCCCGGCCGCGTTTTCGCGAAAGACTGGCGCAGGAATATTCTGCGCGAAGGAATCAACGTGACGGATCCGGCTGACGATCGCCTTTTGGCCCGCAACGATCTGGCGTGGGCGATATCGGTCGGCGGCATCGGCATCGTCCTGTTCGCCGCGCTGTTGCTGTTCACCTGGCATTTCGCCGCCACCCTGTTCCTGATCTTTGCGGGGGTGCTGCTCGGCGTCGCTCTCACCGCCATGGCCAACCTGCTCGGCCGTGTTGTGAAACTGCCGCATTCGCTGCGGCTCGCGATCGTCTGCCTGGCGCTGGCGGGGATGTTGTCCGGCATCGTTTTCCTGGGCGGCACCACTATCGCGCTGCAGGCGACGGTGTTGAGCAATACGATCAAGTCGCAACTGGTGAACGTCAAAGCGTTCCTGGAGAAAACCGGGGTCGACACCAGCTTCTTCGATTTCGGCAGTCTGAATGCAGCGCCTTCGGATTCGTCGACGCCGGCGACGCCGGGCGCCGCACCGACGCATAATCTTCCGAGCGCCGGCGCCATCGCCTCGAGCGGCGGCGCCATCTTCAGCCAAAGCCTGAAACTGATCCTGGGCACCGTGAGCGCGGTCGGTAACTTCTTTATTGTGCTGTTTCTGGGGCTCGCCTTTGCCGTGCAGCCGGGCGTCTACCGCGACGGGTTGTTGTTCATGGCGCCGGCAAAACACCGCGCCCGCGCCACTATCATCATCGACCGCATCGGCTGGACGCTGGAGCGCTGGCTGATGGCCCAGATCATTACCATGGCCGCGGTGTTCTTCGTCACCTGGCTCGGTCTTGCGGTCATCGGCATCCAGAGCTCGTTCATCCTCGGCATCCAGGCCGGACTGCTCGCCTTCATTCCAACCGTGGGCGCTATCCTCGGCGGGCTGATCGTGGTGCTGGCGAGTCTCGCCTCGGGATGGGTCGCGGCGTTGAGCGCGTTCATCCTGTTCCTCGGCGTGCACGCGTTGGAAAGCTACGTGCTGACGCCGATCATCCAGCGCCAAGCGCTGGATATTCCGCCGGCTACGCTGTTTGCGTTCCAGATCATGCTCGGAGTCGTGTTCGGGATCTGGGGGCTGGCGCTCGCGCTGCCTCTGATGGCGATCGCGAAAGTCATGATCAACCATTTCAAGGCGGAAGACGCGATGCTGGAAGCGACCGTGGCGTAGACCGCTGCGACCTTACGTCGTCACCACCGTCTCGGTGTGCTCAACCTCGGGCGGCGCCGCAAAATATTGCCCGACCAGGCCGCGCCATGCCGTAAAATCTTCCGATCCGCGGAAATCGACGGTGTGATTTTCCAGCGTTTCCCACTTCGCCATCAGCCGGTAGCGAGATGGCTTCTCGATCGACTTGTGCAGCTCAAAGCCCTTGCCGCCCTTGGCGCGCAGGAACAGTGGCCGCGCCTTGGCGACGGCGGCCTCAAAATCCTTTTCAGTGCCGGGCTTGACGTCGATTTGTGCGATTTCGGTGATCATGTTGATGACGACCTCTTGATGGGAACGACCATGTCTAGCTTAAGCGGCCAAAAAGAAAAAGGCGCCTCGCGGCGCCCCAACATCAGCCCGTGCCAGCCAACTCAGTTGAACAGCAGGACCGTTCCCACGACCATCAGCGCGCATCCGACGAACAGGATGGCAGGCCAGTGCGTTCTGCTCTGTTCGTAACGGCCCTGCGCCCGGCGCTCGGAAATGAGCGCCGTCTCGAATTCTTCCGAGCTAGAGAACAGGCAGGCGAAACCACCACGGGCGGAGACTGCAGCCGCTTCGAGCGACATCAAGGTGGCCTGAGGGTTACGCGTGCGGATCGAGTCCATGGCACCGATAATATCGATGGAATGGTAAACGCGAAGTTACCGCTGCGTTTTCCTCACGTCGTAACCGGTTGTGGACGTACCGGAGGCGCAATGCCTGCGGTCTTGCGCCGCCAGTTTTCCAGCGACAGCGGCAGTTCTTCCGCGGCCTCGACGCGATTGCGGCCGCTGCGCTTGGCCTGATAGAGCGCGGTGTCGGCCGCCGCGAGCAGCACTTCGAGTTCGGTGCCCGCCGGTCCACCGGCCACGCCGATACTGACCGTCGTATCGACCGGACCGTCCTCACAGACAATACCGGAAGCCTCGAACGCCTCGCGCACGCGCTCGGCAACCAGCACACCCTCGTCAAGCGCGCACGGCAACAGCGCGGCGAACTCCTCGCCGCCAACGCGGCCCGAGAGATCGCTGATGCGAAGGTTGTTGATTACGACGGTGGAAAACAGTTTGAGGATTTCGTCGCCCGCGGGATGTCCAAAACGGTCGTTGATGCCCTTGAAGTGGTCGATGTCGAAGATCATCACCGTCACCGGACGGCCGGCCGTGGCTTCGCGTTCGATCACCCGCGCACAGGCTTCGGCAAAGCCGCGGCGGTTGAACATGCCACTCAGCGGATCGATCGAGGCCGCCGTCTTGTGCACGGTCACCGCGCGATCCGACACCAGCATGAAGATGACGAACACGGTGCCGATCGCATAGAGCACCAGTTCGATCGAAAACGCCGTCACCCAGACGCTGCTGGAAAAGGTCTCATCATGCGGCCGCAGCAGATCGCCGAGCAGGATCGGCAGCATCAGCACGCAACCGTGCGTCACCGGCACCACAATCGTCGGCCAGCGCTTCTGCATCGCCCGCCGCCGCTCGGTCCACAATTCCGAGGTTGTCAGCGCCGCATAGATCGCAACGATCGCCGCGCCTATCGTCAGGCGCATCGCGGAATCCAGGGACGGCAGTACCACCGAGACGCCGATCCAGGCGATCGCGCCGAACATCAGCCCCGGCAGATTGGGCTTGCGGCCGTGGAACACACGCGCGGCATTCCAGACCATGCCGCAGGCAACGAAACCGACGGCATTCAGCCCCAGGATCATCGGGTCGCCAAGCTTGGGCCCGCCAATGGTCCAGATCGCGACCGAGGCCGCACCAAGGAGGTAGGCCGCGCCCCACCATTTCAACGCCGGGACATTCTCCTGCTTGCCGAAGAAGATCAGCATGGCTCCGAGCATGCCAGCGACCATGGTGGCGAACAGATAAAGTGTGGACGTATCGAACGACATGAGCCCCGCCCTGACAGTGTGATGCAATGTTCCGTGGCGCAATTGAAATGTGGTGCTGCGCCGTTACAGCCAGGCAAGGTAAGGCCCTCGCGTTCGAAATTCGTTTGCAGGCGTATGCAAGTTTTCGTGAAAAACTGCGTTAATTCATCTCTAAACTCAACGCAAAAAGGGCGCTGTTGCGCGCCCTTTTTTCATCTTGTGAATGCAGCAATCGCTGCAAATTTTAGCGAAGCGATTAACGCTTCGAGAACTGGAACGACTTGCGCGCCTTGGCGCGGCCGTACTTCTTGCGCTCCACGGTACGGGAGTCGCGGGTCAGGAAGCCGCCCTTCTTCAACACGCCGCGCAGATCCGGCTCGAAGTTGGTCAGCGCCTTCGAGATACCGTGACGCACAGCACCCGCCTGGCCCGACAGACCGCCGCCGGCGACCGTGCAGATGACGTCGTACTGGCCGGCGCGCGCGGCGGCGACCAGCGGCTGCTGAATCAGCATCCGCAGCACCGGCCGGGCGAAGTAGACTTCGACTTCGCGGGTGTTGACCAGGATCTTGCCGGCGCCCGGCTTGATCCAGACGCGGGCGACCGCGTCCTTGCGCTTGCCGGTGGCGTAAGCGCGGCCGAACTTGTCGACCTTCTTGACGTATTTCGGCGCTTCGGGAGCGGCCGTCTTCAGGGACGACAACTGGTCGAGCGACTGCATGGTGTCCGACATCTTATGCGGCCCTCATGTTCTTGCGGTTCATCGAAGCGATATCAACCTTCTCGGGCTGCTGGGCTTCATGCGGATGTTCGGCGCCGGGATAAACGCGCAGATTGCCCATCTGCACGCGACCGAGCGGACCGCGCGGGATCATGCGTTCGATGGCCTTTTCCACCACGCGCTCGGGGAAGCGACCTTCGAGGATCGACTTCGCGGTGCGTTCCTTGATGCCGCCGATGAAACCGGTGTGCTTGTAATAGACCTTGTTGTCGCGCTTGCGACCGGTCAGAACGACATGCGCCGCGTTGATGATGACGACGTGGTCGCCGCAATCGACATGGGGCGTGTAGGTGGGGAGATGTTTGCCGCGCAGGCGCATGGCAACGAGCGTGGCAAGCCGCCCGACCACCAGACCTTTGGCGTCGATCAGCACCCACTTCTTCGTCACCTCAGCGGGCTTTGCCGAAAAGGTTTTCATGTGAGGAAATCCGTGAAAGGGAGACCGCGGCGCAGGCAGCGCCGAACTGCGGCGGTTTCTAGAGAACGGCGCCGAGCGCGTCAATACCAAATGATACAAATAACATCAGTAAAAACAAAAGCTTACAATTATGGTGTAATGTTACCGTATAAAAGCCTGTTTAGTTGGAATGGAATAGGTCGACGTCACATGCGCGATCGGATCGGGCGATGAACCCGAGAGAAGAGTGACCTCGCCGACCGCAAGCCGCTTGCCGAGTTTTAACAGCCTGGCATCGGCCAGCACGTCCTGGCCGGGCTGGCCCTTGCGCAGGAAATTGATGTTGAGATTGGTCGTCAGCGCGAGCCCAACCGGGCCGATTGCGGAGAGAACGACAACGTACATCGCACAATCCGCAAGCGCCATTAGCGTCGGTCCCGAAACCGTCCCGCCGGGGCGAAGCATATTCTCGCGAAAGCGCTGCCTCAGCCGACAGGTTCGACCGTCGGCGTGCTCAATCGTGAGGTCGTCATAGTCAAACATTTGCGGAAGCTCGGCGCGCAGGAACGCGTCAAGTTCAGCCGCAGTCATTCGCGCTGCCATCATGATTGATCATCGGACTAACCATTAAAAGATGACTGCCGGACCAAGTCCGGCAGTCATGGCAGAACCAACCTGCCGTCATTCGCGCACCGGGTCAAACCATCGCGATTCGAGAAGCCATCAGGGTCGAACCGCTATCTGATCTTCGCGAAATCGCCGTGCCGGCCGAGCCCGCCGCTGAAGCGGGCCGCGCCCGCCACGCCGTCTGCGATCAACGCCTCGCGCCCGTTGTACCATTCCTGAATCAGTGCCTCGCGGACAGTCAGGCCATGGCTCTTGATAGCGGACCGGCGGTCGGCGCGAACGCAGACCTGCGGAAAGCGCGCAATCTCCTGTGCCAGTTCCTCCGCTTTCGCGCGAGATCCACCTTTCGGGGTCACGTATTCGCACAAACCAATGGGCAGACACTCCTCGGCAGGCACCTTGCGCCCCGTCAGGATGATCTCGAGCGCGCGGCCCTGTCCCACAATGCGCGGCAGTCGCACCGTCCCTCCGTCAATCAACGGCACACCCCATCGACGGCAATAAACGCCGAAATAAGACTCTGCGGCCATCACCCTAAAATCGCACCACAATCCTAATTCCATGCCGCCCGCCACCGCCGGGCCTTCGATTGCCGCGATGACGGGTTTGTCCAGTTCCAGACGGGAGGGCCCCAACGGGCCGCGTGGAATTTCGCCACCGTTGCCGCACGGCCGGGCCGTTGAAATATCAAGCTCGCCGAGCGGATACGCGGCGTTGAGCGTGCGGACATATTTGAGGTCCCAACCGGCACAGAACGCGCCGCCTGCGCCATAGAATACCGCAACCGCGGCATCTTTGTTGGCGTCAAACTCCAGGAAGGCGGCGGTCAGGGCATCCGCGCTTTCGGGGTTCATGGCATTACGGGCTTCGGGCCGATCGTGGATGATGGTCCAGACGGGGCCGTTCTTCTCGATCCTCACTGTCATCGCAGCCTCCTGCTGTGGGCAATCGATATTTTTAACAGTGTTAGAAATTCTAACACTGTTAAATAAACCGTCAAGTGTGCTAATAAAACGACCAATGGCAAAAGAGCAGAGAATCGGCCGGCAGAAGGCGGTGAGCGAGCTGAAGCGCAGCTTGATCATGGACGCCGCGCGCCAGGTGTTCGAGGCTGAAGGACTGGACGGCGCTTCATTAAGAGCGATCGCGACGGCGGCCGGCTACACGCCCGCAGCCCTCTACTTTTACTTCGAATCCAAAGAAGCGATATACGCGGAGGTTCTTCGAGAATCGCTGACGGCTCTGAGAAAGGCCGTCGCAGGCGCAGTTGCGCGCGCGAAGACTCCGGCGGACCAGTTCCGCGCGGCCGCCTTGGCATTCTTTCGATATTACGCCGACAATCCCAGAGACCTCGATCTCGGCTTCTATCTATTTCGCGGCGGCATGAAGCCCCACGGCCTCGGCAAGGAACGCGATGAAGTCCTCAATTCGGCGCTTGAGTTGGCGCTCCATCCGATCGCCAGCGCTGCCGAGGCCCTCGGTGCTCGCCATGACGAGGCAAGGTTTTTGATGGCCGACATTTTCGCCCATGCGGCGGGGTTGCTGCTTCTGGCGCACACGGGGCGTATCCGGATGTTTGGTGCCTCGGCGCCTCACCTCATGGAGCGTTTTGTAGACCGTGCGATTTTGGCTCTGGGCGAGAAGGACAAGAGATAATCCGGTGTCGCCCTCGCCCCGCGGCTCTCAATGATCGCGCCGAACCGGACTTGCAAACTGCATCCCGTTCCCCCAACTTTGATGAAAGCGTGAACATGAGTCCGCCAGCGTCTGGTGGGCGACGGCGCGCGATGAGTGTGACCGATCAGCTATTGGAAAACGCGATGACGAGCCGATCCGCCCGCGTGCCTGTGCCACCATCGCCGATCCTGTTGCGCGAACACGTCGGCAGCACCGCCGTGCTCACACTGAACCGGCCTGAGGCGCGCAATAGTCTGTCGGAAGACCTGATCGCCGAACTGCATGCGGCGCTGAAGGAAATCCACGACGACAAAAGCGTGCGCGCGCTTGTCATCGCCGCCAACGGGCCTGCTTTTTCCGCGGGCCATGACATGAAGGAACTGACCGCGCGGCGCAGCGATGCCGATCGGGGACGCGCTTATTTCGCGCAGATCATGAACGCCTGTAGCGCGATGATGCAGGCCATCGTGCATCTGCCGAAGCCTGTGGTCGCTGCCGTCCAGGGCGTTGCGACGGCCGCCGGTTGCCAATTGGTGGCGAGTTGCGATCTTGCAGTCGCGTCTGAAGCCGCGGGCTTTGCAACGCCCGGCGTCGATATCGGCCTGTTCTGCTCGACGCCGATGGTGGCGTTGTCGCGCAACGTGCCGCGCAAGCAGGCGATGGAAATGCTGCTCACCGGCGAGCCGGTTGATGCAGCGACGGCGCAGAGTATCGGCCTCGTCAATCGCGTGGTTAAGGCCGGCACCGAACGCGACGCCGCGATCGCGCTGGCGCAGAAGGTCGCGCTCAAATCCGCCTATACCGTGAAACTCGGCAAGGAAGCTTTCTACCGGCAATCCGAGATGAACCTTGCGGATGCCTATCGCTATGCGGCGGAGGTGATGACGGAAAACATGATGGCGCGCGACGCCGAGGAAGGCATCGGCGCCTTCATCGAAAAGCGCGAGCCGAAATGGCAGGATAAGTAATCTTTCAATGAACCACGATACCTACGACGACAATTACATCCGCGGAATTCTCAACCGCGTGAAATCGATCGCGATGGTCGGCGCCTCGCCGGTCAATGTGCGGCCGAGCTATTTCGCCTTCAAATATCTGGCGCAGCGTGGCTACGACATGATTCCGGTCAATCCCGGCCATGTCGGCAAAAGCCTGCTCGGCAAACCCTTCGTCGCCTCGCTGGCCGATATCGGCCGTCCCGTCGACATGATCGACATCTTCCGCAATTCCAGCCACATCATGCCGGTGGTCGGCGAAGCGTTGGGATTGTCGCCGCTGCCGAAGGTGATCTGGATGCAGCTCGGCGCGCGCGATGATGCGGCTGCGGAAAAAGCCGAAGCCGCCGGGATCAAGGTCGTGATGAACCGTTGCCCAAAGATCGAATATGGACGGCTGTCGTCGGAAATTTCGTGGATGGGTGTCAACTCGCGCACGCTGAGTTCCAAGCGCGCGCCGATCCCGACCCAGGGCATGCGCCTGTCGCTGAACCGCATGAGCGTCGGCGGGGGGGAAACGGCTGCGTCCGATCGCGCCGCGAAAAACAGGAGCGAACTGCCGTGACGCAATGCGAAGCAATCATTTCGAAAACGCGTTGCACTGGGGCACGTCCGTTGCCAATCCGCGATATGTGAACCGGTCGTCTTGACGTCGGACGCGGCTTGCGATCAGCATCATCAGCGCATTTTCGAACCAGCCAAAACAGGACGCATAGTATGACCGACCGCCACCCGGGATTTTCGACCCTCGCCGTGCACGCCGGCGCGCAGCCTGATCCCACCACCGGAGCGCGGGCGACGCCGATCTATCAAACCACGTCGTTCGTGTTCAACGATGCCGATCACGCCGCGTCGCTGTTCGGCCTGCAGGCGTTCGGCAACATCTATACCCGCATCGGCAATCCGACCAACGCGGTGCTGGAAGAACGCGTCGCGGCGCTCGAAGGCGGCACCGCCGCGCTGGCGGTGGCGTCCGGACACGCCGCCCAGGTCGTGGTGCTTCAGCAATTATTGATGCCCGGCGACGAAATCATCGCCGCACGCAAGCTTTATGGCGGATCGATCAACCAGTTCACTCATGCGTTCAAGAGCTTTGGTTGGAACGTGGCGTGGGCCGATCCCGATGATATCTCGAGCTTCGAGCGCGCGGTGACGCCGCACACCAAGGCGATCTTCATCGAGTTGATCGCCAATCCCTCCGGCAGCGTCACCGACATCGAGGCGATCGCGTCAGTCGCCCGCAAGGCCGGTGTGCCCCTCATCGTCGACAACACGCTGGCGACACCCTATTTGATCCGCCCGATCGATCACGGCGCCGATATCGTCGTGCACTCGCTGACGAAATTTTTGGGCGGCCACGGCAATTCGATCGGCGGCATCATCGTCGATGCCGGCACCTTCGACTGGTCGAAGGACAACAAATATCCGATGCTGAGCGAGCCCCGTCCCGAATATCACGGCATCAAGCTCCAGGAGACCTTCGGCAATTTCGCATTCGCAATCGCCTGCCGCGTGCTCGGCCTGCGCGACCTCGGACCTGCCCTGTCGCCGTTCAACGCCTTCCTGATCCTGACCGGCATCGAGACGCTGCCGCTGCGCATGCAAAGGCATTGCGAGAATGCCAAGGCGGTCGCGGAATTCCTCTCCGGCCACTCAGCGGTGGCGGGGGTGAACTATGCCGGCCTCGCCAGCGACAAGTACAACAACCTCGCTCGCAAATACGCGCCGAAGGGCGCCGGCGCGGTGTTCACCTTCAGCCTCAAGGGCGGCTATGATGCCGGCGTCAGCCTGGTGTCGAACCTGAAATTGTTCTCGCACCTCGCCAATGTCGGCGACACCCGCTCGCTGGTGATCCACCCGGCCTCGACCACCCACAGCCAACTCGATGACGCCGCCAAGGTAAAGTCGGGCGCCGCCCCCGACGTGGTGCGGCTATCGATCGGCATCGAGGACAAGGAAGATTTGATCGCGGACCTGGATCAGGCGCTGACGGCGTGACCTCTCGGTGAGGCGCAGGTTATGAGCGGCACCCGTTCTCGTCATGGCCAGCCACAAGCCCGGCCATGACGAAACGTTATCGGTGCTACTTCCCGGGGTTGGCCAGCGTCGTATCTGTCCTAAACGCCGCCCGGTCCGCGGTCAGCTCCGTCGCCATCAGGATTTCGATCATTTTGACCCGGTCGCGCTTCGCGACCGCCTCGTTCCAGGCGCCCAATTGGCCTGAAATCACAAGCCTCTCATTAACGGTCATTCCGGCATAAACTGCCATTGGTTAGCCCTCGATGATTCGGAGCAAACAATGTTGCGCTGGATATTGCCATGTCTGGTCGCGGTGTTCGCAATCGGAACCGCTGCTGCCGCCGACGGCCCGAAAGCCACCAAGCGCGCCGTCTATCGCGCCGCCAGCCAATTGCCGCCGGGCCTGCCCCGCGCCCACTACAATTACCGGACGACGGTGGCACCCGGCGCGGCACCGCTATACGTGCGGCGCGGCCGGCAATTGGTCGTGGTCGAGGAACAGGATCCCGACGTGCTGTTCACGCCGGTAGGCGCGGTTCCCTACGCCCCGCTTGTCTACGGCACTCCGCTGCTGCCGGGCTCCTCGACGCTGCCGGGCTATTACGGCACGAGCCATTCCTATAGCTATGATGGCCCGTATTACGGCGGCCCCTATACCGGTTACTGGAATCGCCTGCCTTATGCCTGCGGCGTCTACGGATATTGCTAGCGGCGATTTCGCCAATAACAGAAATGGACTTTTTGGACGTGGCAGGGCCACCGCGAAAAACCAAGGCGACAGATTCCGCCCGCGCGATCACCGCCGATCTCGTCGCCGTCCTCGTCGCGGTGACCGACGGTGAGCCCAAGATCATGACCATCGCCAATGGAGGCGCGCTGCCGAGCGGTCCGTTTGAATTCAAGCATCGCTCGCTGCAAACGGGTCTGCGGGCGTGGGTCGAAGCGCAGACCGGCCATCCGCTCGGCTATGTCGAACAGCTCTACACTTTTGCCGATCGCGGGCGCACGGGCGACGCCCAGTCGCCGCACAGTATCTCGATCAGCTACCTCGGGCTGACGCGCGAGGATCAGGTCGGTCAGGGTTTCGAGGCCCATTGGTCCGGCTGGTACGATTACTTCCCATGGGAGGATCACCGGGCGGGTCCGCCAGCCGTGCTCGCGAAACTACTGACGCCGCGGCTGCGCGCATGGGCGAAATCGGCAGCCTCAACGCCGCTGCAGCGCGAGCGCTGGCAGCGTGCCGCGATCACATTCGGTTTTGACGGCCGCGAATGGAACGAAGAACTGGTGCTGCAGCGCTATGAGCTGCTCTATGAGGCCGCGTTGATCCCTGAAGCCGTGCGTGACGGCGGTAGCGCGACAACAGTCGTCCCCGGCCAGGCTATGACCGCCGATTATCGCCGCATTCTCGCGACCGGAATTGCCAGGCTTCGCGCGAAGATCAAATACCGTCCCGTGGTGTTCGAACTGATGCCGGCGGAATTCACCCTGCTGCAATTGCAACGCAGTGTTGAAGCGCTTGCAGGCCGACTGGTCCACAAGCAGAACTTCCGCCGCCTCATGGAACAACAGCAACTCGTTGAGGAAACTGGCGCAATCGCTTCCGATACGGTCGGCCGGCCTGCTAAGCTGTTCCGATTCCGCCACGCCGTTCTGGCCGAACGGGCGGTCGCCGGTACCAAGCTGCCGCTCTCGCGCACTTGACTTAGGTTATGCTCAGGATAAGTATAAGCCATAATATGCTCATGGAGAGTATAAATGGCCCATCTCACTTCCAATGCCCTCGCCCGCACATCGCTGATCTATGACAGGGTCAAGCGGGTGATCCCGCCGCCCGAATGGGCGACCTTCGCCGAAGACGTCGACGCCATCCTCGAACTCAAGCGGAGGCGTAACGCCGTCATCCTGGCGCACAACTATCAGACGCCGGAGATATTCCACGGCGTCGCCGACATCGTCGGCGACAGCCTGCTATTGGCGCGCGAAGCCACCAAGGTCGACGCTGATATCATCGTGCTGGCCGGCGTCCACTTCATGGCTGAGACAGCCAAGCTGCTCAATCCGGAGAAGACGGTCCTGATCCCGGATCTCGCCGCCGGCTGTTCGCTGGCGGATTCGATCACGGCAGAGGACGTGCGGCTGATGCGCCAGCGCTATCCAGGCGCGCCAGTCGTCGCTTACGTCAACACATCGATGGCGGTGAAGGCAGAATCCGATATCTGCTGCACGTCAGGCAATGCGCTCAAGGTGGTGGAGTCACTAGGCGCCGAGCGCGTCATCATGCTGCCGGACGAATATCTGGCGCAGAACATCGCGGCCCAAACCCATGTGAAGATCATCGCGTGGAAGGGCCATTGCGAGGTGCATGAACTCTTCACGCCTGACGATGTCAGGCAGATCCGCGAGAACCACCCGGGCGTCACGGTTCTGGCCCACCCAGAATGCCCGCCCGAGGTGGTGGCGGAAGCCGATTTCTCGGGCTCCACGGCGGCGATGTCAGGCTTTGTCGAGAAGCAGCGCCCGCCCCGGGTCGTGCTGCTGACGGAGTGCTCGATGAGCGACAACGTCGCGGTGCTGCACCCCGATGTCGAGTTCATCCGGCCCTGCAATCTGTGCCCGCACATGAAACGCATCACGCTGAACAACATCCGCCGCGCGCTCGAGACCGATCAGCACCGGGTCACGATCGATCCCGCAATCGCCGCGCCGGCGCGGCGCGCCGTCGAAAGGATGCTTGCGCTATGAGCACGGACATTTCAGCGCTGGCCAGCCGGCCGGTGATCATTGGCGGCGGCGCCGCCGGGCTGATGACGGCGCTGCACCTCGCGCCGGAGCCGGTCTTGATATTGTCGAAAGCCCCTCTTGGTGCGGAAGCATCCAGCCTGTGGGCGCAGGGTGGATTGGCGGCGGCGATGGGCGAGGACGACGACCCCGCTCTGCATCTCGCCGACACCCTCGCCGCCGGCGCAGGCCTTTGCGACGAGGCTGTCGCGCGCCGAATTGTCGACGCGGCACCCTCGGCGGTCGAGCACCTCGCCCGGCTTGGTGTTGCCTTCGACCGGCAGCCGGATGGAAGCTGGCGGCTGGGGCTTGAAGCCGCGCACAGCCGCAACCGGATTGTTCATGCCACCGGCGACGGCACCGGCCGCGAAATCATGCGCGCGCTGATCGCGGCGGTTCGTCGTTGTCCGTCGATCACGCTGCTCGAAGGTGTCGAGGCGCGCCGGCTGATCGTCGAGGACAATGCCGTCAACGGTGTGCTCGCCGTGAACGAACATGGCCCGCTCGTGATCGATACTGGTCGCGTCGTGATCGCGACCGGCGGAATTGGCGGATTGTTTCTCGACAGCACCAATCCGGCCGGCTGCTTCGGCCAGGGCCTGGCGCTGGCTGCGCGCGCCGGCGTACAGCTTTCGGATCTGGAGTTCATCCAGTTTCATCCAACCGCCTTCGACGGGCCGTCGCGCCCGATGCCGCTGGTCACCGAGGCCATTCGCGGCGACGGCGCCACCCTGATCGACGACACCGGCCAGCGTTTCATGGCGAGCGAGCCAAGCGCTGAGCTTGCGCCCCGCGACATCGTGGCGCGCGCGGTCTGGCGGCGCCGTGCCGAGGGGCATCGGGTGTTTCTCGATGCTCGGACCCATCCGGGGCCGGATTTTGCCAAACGTTATCCCGTGATCTCGGCGTTCTGCAAAATGGCCGGAATCGATCCCGCAACCGATCCGATTCCGGTTCGCCCCGCCGTACACTACCACATGGGTGGAATTGCGGTTGATGCCGAAGGCCGCAGCACGGTGGACGGCCTCTGGGCCTGCGGTGAGGTTGCCCGCACCGGACTGCACGGCGCCAATCGCCTCGCCAGCAACTCGCTGATGGAAGCCATCGTCTGCGCGGGGTGGGTTGCGGAAAGCGTCAGGCAAGCGAGCGGCCGTCCGCTGAAGACGCGGACAGATCTTGCACCCCTGCCCGCATCCGACCCGTCGATCGTGCGGCCGATGATGTCGCAAGGCCTCGGGGTACTCCGTGACCAAAACGCGATCGCGCGCCTGGTTCGCAGTCTCGCACCGATCGCGTGCGGTCACGGCGCGGCATCGGATCCTGCCCTGGCGGGATTGATGATCGCCGTTGCGGCGTATCGGCGCGAAGAGAGCCGCGGCGGGCATTATCGGAGTGATTTTCCCGACACCCTGCCCTCGGCCGTGCCTTCATTCATCTGCCTTTCGGATGTGCTCGACGCCGTGGGCGAGATCGTGGAATCCGAAACCTTTTCCGTTGGGAGCGCTCGATCATGACACTCAATCCTCTGCTGCCGATCATGTACGAGCCGCTGGTCCGCACCGCGTTGCTCGAAGACCTCGGCCGTGCCGGCGATATCACGGCGGATGCGATCGTTGCCGCCGACCAGCAAGCATCGCTGGCGCTGCGCGTCCGCCAGCCCGGAATCGTCGCCGGCCTCGATGTCGCGCGCTGTGCATTCCAGCTCGCAAGCCCGGACATCAAACTCCGTACGGAGCGGCCCGACGGCAGCATCGTCGCACCGGGAGAGATCATCGCGACCATCGAGGGCCCGGCGCGCGGCCTGTTGACCGGCGAGCGGACGGCCTTGAACTTCCTCTGCCATCTCAGCGGCATCGCGACCGCGACGGCCTCGCTGGTCGCCGCTGCGCAAGGAACGAAGGCGCAGATCGTTTGTACCCGCAAGACGACGCCGGGCCTGCGCGCGCTGGAAAAATACGCGGTCCGCGCTGGCGGCGGCAGCAATCACCGCTTCGGTCTCGATGATGCGATCCTGATCAAGGACAACCACATTGCACTTGCCGGCGATATCCGCACGGCGATCGAGCGAGCGAAGGCGCATGCCGGCCACCTCGTCAAGATCGAGGTCGAGGTTGATACCCTTTCGCAGCTTGATCAGGTGTTGGCGCTTGGCGTCGATGCCGTCCTGCTCGACAACATGACGGTCGAGGATTTGCGGCAGGCGGTGGCGATGACCGGCGGCCACGCGATCACCGAGGCCTCCGGCCGCATCACCGCTGCAACCGCGAAGGCGATCGCGGCAACCGGCGTCGATCTGATCTCGGCGGGCTGGATTACCCACAGCTCGGCCGCGCTCGATATCGGGCTGGATTACCTGGAGCTCAAGCGGCAGGCCGCGTAGTGCGAACCGCGGCCCTGTCCTCACGCGCCAGGCGGTTGTTGCGCTGGATCACCGAATAGGTCGCCAGCGCAAACACGATCACCAGCAACTGCGCCGACAACGCCTCGAGTGTCGGGTTCAGCCCGAGCGCGCCGAGCCAGGAGACGCCCTTCATCTCGGTGAATGGCAGGAACGTCGCCTCCTGGAATTCCTGCACTGCTTCGCCGATGAACTTGATCGCCATCGCGAACAGGAAGGCGGAGGTGATGATGAACAGCGGCCGCAGCGGAATTTTCCGCGCGATCAGGTTGATGAAATAGAACAGCACGACGAGCCCGAGCGTCGCAGCCCCAAGGCCCGCGAACAGGCCGATGCCCCAGCCGCCTTCGGCCGTCGCCAGCGCGTTGATGAATAGCACGGTCTCGGCACCTTCGCGGAACACGGCGAGGAAGGCGAGCGCGCCGACCGCCCACACCGTGTCCTGCGCCAGCGCGCTGTCGGCCTTGTGAGCCAGATAATCCTGCCAGCCACGCGGATCCTGCTTCACCATCAGCCAGCCGCTGACATAGAGCATCAAGCCGGCGGCGACGAGGATGATGATGCCTTCGAGGATGTCGCTGTGTTCGCCGGAATTGAGCGCCGCAAACAGCCAGGCGGCGATGATGCTGGCGCCCACGGCGGCGAGCGCACCGCCGTACAGCGCCCCGATGCGATGCGCAGCGCCGGCCTTGGTCAGATAGCCCGCCAGCGCTGCGATCACCAGCATGGCTTCAAGCCCCTCGCGGAGCAGGATGATGGCGGCCTGGATGAAGGCGGAAGACATGAATGAGCCCTTACGTTTGGGGCTCGTTTTATCGCCCGCCCATTTCAAGTAAAGCGGTCCCGCTCCACACAAACGCGTCAATGGCATCGCGTGATGACAAAAGCCTGCAAAATGCGGACTTCTTGCAACCACGATACATTAGAATCGTTCAATTTCAGCTGGCTTCCCGACCGGCAGCACCGGCCTCTCCTGGTCCTGCGCCGAGCGGCGCGCCACCAACCGCTCGGTCTGGAAAATCGCAAGCGTCAAAACCACGATCGCGACGGCCTGATGCGTCAGTGCAAGATCGATCGGCACTTGATTGAGCAATGTGAGGATACCGAGCGTCGCCTGCAGGATGATCGCGGCCATCAGCCACCAGGCGCCGCGGACCACGGCCATCCCGGTGCGCGAGGCAACCGCGTCGACCGCATGCAGCACCGCCAGCACCAACAGCGCATAGGCGGTCATCCGATGTTCGAACTGCACGGTCAGCGTATTGTCGAACAGATTGCGCCACCATGGCTCTTCGAAGAACAGCCGCGCGGTGGACGGAATGAAGGCGCCGTCGATATCGGGCCAGGTATTGTAGACCCTGCCCGCGCGCAGGCCCGCGACCAGCGCGCCAAAATAGAGCTGCAGGAAGACCAGCGACAGCAACGCCACGCTGGTGATCTTCAATCGCGCGTTTGCCACGAGCGGCGGCCGGTCCGTCAGCCGCCGCAACGTCCAGACGATCGCGGCGAAAATCAATAACGCCAGCACTAGATGCGTCGCCAGCCGATATTGCGAGACCTCGACGCGCTGCGACAGCCCCGAGGCAACCATCCACCAGCCGACCGCGCCCTGCAACGCGCCGAGGCCGAAGATCAGCCACAGCCGCCGCTTCAGTTCGCCGCCAAGCATGCCGCGCCACAGGAAGAACAGGAACGGCAGCAGATAAACCGCGCCGATCACGCGCCCGAGCAGCCGGTGGCTCCATTCCCACCAGAAGATGGTCTTGAACTCGGACAGGCTCATGCCGGCGTTGAGTTCCCGATATTGCGGGATGGTCTTGTAGCCCTCGAAGGCCTGCGTCCATTGCGCATCGGTGAGCGGCGGCAACATGCCGGTGACGGGTTTCCACTCCACGATCGACAGACCGGATTCCGTGAGCCGCGTGGCGCCGCCGACCAGCACCATGATCGCGATCAGGGCGGCGACCGAAAACAGCCACCATTTGACGGCGCGGTTTGGCGGTGCCTCGGTTGCGGAAATACCGGTCATTGAACCCGTCTTGAAATCCTGTCTTAAAACCTTGATTGGATGGCCGCGCCCCTTATAGTCCGCCGCTTCCCGCGCGCAACCTGTCACGAGCTTCACATATTTGCCATGACCATTCGCACCCGCAAATTCTTCGGAACCGTCATTCTGCTTGTCCTGGTCGTGGTCTGGTCCTTGATGGGCATGACGATTGCGCAGACGCCGTGGCTGGCCAATTCGGGGCTGCTACAGGCGATTTTCTACGTGGTGGCGGGCCTCGGCTGGGTGCTGCCGGCGATGCCGATCATTAGCTGGATGTCGCGGCCCGACGCTTGAATACTCAACTCCAATTGTCCTTTTTGACCCTCTTCTGGGCGAAAAATGCACCCGAAAGCAACACACGCATCATGCGCAGCGAGCGCTGTCGTCCGTCCCAGGCAAGGCGCGGCAACGCATACAGATTGCCGTGGCCCCGCGCCTCCACAATGCCCGGCAGCGCGGAGGCCGCGCTAACATAGCCCGCCTCCTGCGCCATCGCCACATGCTGCCGGCGCCAGGAATCGCGATCGCCGAACGGATAGGCGAAATGCCTGACGTCGCGGCGAAAGGCGGCTTCCGCCACCGCCTTGCCCATCGCCATCTCGCGCTGCGCGTCGGCATCATTCAGGTTCGCCAACACCGAATAATTCACCGTGGCGCTGCCGATCGTCACATTCGGATCGCCAGCGAGTTTTGTCAGATCGTCCCAGTCCATCGATACGCTGCGCGACAGGCCTGCGAGGTCGACCGAATAGCGCTTGCAGAGATCGTTGATCGCGAATGTCAGATCCGGCGGTCGCAGCGTCCGCAACCAACTCACGAGGAATTCGTAAGCCAGATATTTCTCCGACGCGCTGCGGGTGGTGAAATGCCGTTCCTTGCCGTCGATCACGAGACTGATACGGCCTACGCGCGCGATCAACTCTTCGAGCGCCAGCCACCAGGCCTCACCGAGCCCGTCGGGAAACGCGGTCGGAAGATAGACGGTGAAGGGCACTCCGTGCCGGGACAACACCGGATAGGCCGCGGTCATCACGTCCTTGTAGCCGCCGTCGAAGGTCAGGCAGACAAATCTTCTGGCGGTGGGCAGCGTCACCGCGCGCCGGCAAACCTCGTCCATCGAGACGATGTCATATTTCCAGCGCTTCAGGGCCCGGATCGTACGGTCGAGAAATTGCGGGGTGATTTCGTGTGCTTTGAGCGGCTGGAACCGCCGCTGCTGGCGCGGGCGCACGCGTTCGAACCGCAGCACCACACCGGCGCCGCCGGTCTGCCGCGCTCGCAGCCCCGCGTAGCCGCTGAGATAAGCGAGCTCCATCCTGGCCCGCTTCAAAAACCGGTTGTCCGATGCCAACGTCCCGCCCCCAGAATACGGTCGCGTGCGCCCCGCCGCGGCCGCATGGTATTACTCTTTGTTGACATTTCCCTGCGAAGGTCGGCCCAAGCTGAAAATTGTAAACAATTTCCTGTTGTACAGGTCTTGCGATGACCATGGCAGCCGCGATTGAAAAACCAACGGCGGATGCAACAGCCTGGTCGAAGCCGGGCCGCATCGCCAGCATCGATATCCTTCACGATCTCGCCAGCGCCGAAGCGGTCTGGCGCGGGCTGGAAAACGCCCGGCAATCCTGCACACCGTACCAGCGCTTCGATTTCGTCAACGCCTGGCAGCGCAATGTCGGCGCGCATGAGGGTCTCAACCCCTTCATCTTGATCGCGTACGACAGGGAATGCCGGCCGCTGATGCTGCTTCCGCTCGCGCTCAAGCACGTCTATGGCGCGCGCTGCGCCAGCTTCATGGGCGGCAAGCACTCGACCTTCAACATGCCGCTGTGGGACAAGGATTTTGCCGCGACCGCAACGAGCGCCGATCTCGAGGGTTTTGTCACAGCCTTGTCGCAACGCTACGAGGCCGATGTACTGGCGCTGTATCAGCAGCCGCTGCGCTGGCGGAACCTGCCGAATCCGATCGCGTTGCTGCCGCATCAACCCTCGGCCAACGACTGCCCGCTGCTGACGATGGAGCCTGGGGCTGCACCGGCGACGCTGATCAGCAACTCGTTCCGCCGCCGCCTGAAGGGCAAGGAACGCAAGCTGCAGCCCTTGCCCGGCTATTGCTATCACCTCGCCGCTTCCGACGCCGACGTCACGCGGCTGCTCGACTGGTTCTTCCGCGTCAAGCCGCTGCGGATGGCCGAACAGAAATTGCCGAACGTGTTCGCCGAGCCGGGCGTCGAGGATTTTATCCGCAGCGCCTGCGCCACGCCGGTTGCCGGCGGCAACCGCCTCATCGATATCCATGCGCTCGAGTGCGACGAGGAAGTGATCGCGATGTTCGCCGGCGTTGCCGACGGCCATCGCTTTTCGATGATGTTCAACACCTACACGATGTCCGCCAATGCGAAATACAGCCCCGGCCTGATCCTGATGCGCGACATCATCGATCACTACGCCGGGCGGGATTATCGCGCCTTCGATCTCGGGATCGGGTCGGACGAATACAAGCGGCTGTTCTGCAAGGACGACGAGCCGATCTTCGACAGCTTCATTCCGCTGAGCCAGCGCGGCAAGCTCGCCGCCGGCGTGATGTCGGGATTGAACCGCACCAAGCGCCTGGTGAAGCACAATCCGGCGCTGCTCGAAATGGCGCAAAAGCTGCGCAACGCGTTCAGTTGACTTGGCGTCATTGCGAGCAAAGCGAAGCAATCCATTCCTCCGTGTAAAAGAAAGAATGGATTGCTTCGTCGCTTCGCTCCTCGCAATGACGGTGATTCATCCAGATACGTCTTCGCATTCTCGCGGCGCGATGCGTCCGAGTCTTGCTGAAATCCTTCGCCCCCTCGATAACAGAGGGCGCAGGGAATGCCGGATGCACGCTGCACCCGCGGTCTCGTGTGCAATGTGCACAAGAAGTGCGCACACGAGCATACAGGGCAGCGGAGGCAATCCGACATTCCCTGCGCAATGGCTTTACGGTTTCCTTCGCGCTCTCCCCGGTGATCGGCTTTCTTGTCACCGTCGCCCCTGAGAAGTTTGCTTCTCAGGAGCTTGACGCCAGCATCGGGGCGTCAGGACCACACGACTTCGCCGTACGCTCTCGCACCGTTCGTCTTCGGTACTACCAGCGTCCACCGCATCCCACCGCGCGTTTCGTGACGATCGCGAGCCGCCCCTCTTGTCGGGTGAGACGAGCGGATTCAAATCACTGATTTGCCCGACGGCGAAAGCGAAATGTTTTTCCCGGAGGGACTGGACAGACTTTTGGTGATTTGCCCGTCGGGTTGTTTTGTCGCACCCGCTACATCCAGATTTTAGTCGCGCGCGAGGCGACGCAGTTCGTGGGTCGTGGGTGAGTTATGGGCGTGAACCCATAAAATTGGGGTAGTCGGCGGACGTCGGCTTTGGTGTCTCAAGTCGGACATCGCGCTATGTCCGAAAAGTGCCACGAGCGGAAATACACGAGTGCGCTATTCAATCACGGCAGCCGCGCCCGCAACCAGCGGGGCGGGTATCTCAATTCCCAGCTCTTTGGCCGTCTTGAGATTGACAACAAGTTCAAACCGCTCTGCTTGAGAGTATGGGATGTCGCCCGGATTGGCTCCCCGCAATATTTCGGCTATCTGCGCTGCCTGCCTAATCACGACATACTTGAGGTCGGAGGAATAGGACATCAGTCCGCCTGCTTCCGCGAAATCACGGTACGGGTAAATGGCGGGAAGCCGAAGCTGCTGGATCAGCTGAACCAATAAGGACCTTTGCGGAAGAAGCACCTGCCCCTCATCCGAAGTGATCAATCCGTCCACCTGATCTCGCTGGATCGATGAGAATGTACTCCGGTATTCCGCTTCACCATAAGGGCTGCTCAAGGGAGCCCGTACCAGGGAAATCCCCAGCTTTTGTGCCGCGTCGCGCACCGCCTGGCCGCCAGCGTTCGTCCACACTCCTTCCGATGAAACGAAAACGACATTGACCAATTTGGGAACGGCAGTGGAAAGCAATTCAAGGCGCTTGGCCCACACTTCGACTCCGGCGTCCACGCTCACACCCGTGATGTTGCCGCCGGGGCGGGCGAGATTCGAAATAAGCCCGAACCGAACGGGGTCGCCGGTCATGGCTACGATCGGGATCGTGGTCGTCGCCGCTTTGAGGCGAACGGTCATCGGCGTTCCGGGGCTGGCAATCACATCGGGATTTGTGGCAACCACTTCGCGTGCAATCTCCTCGAGACGTCCCGACTGATACTGCACCCGATCGATAATGAGGTTTCCACCTTCGACGTAGCCGAGGCGCTGCAGTTCTTCAAAGAAGATTGTCGCAAGGGGACTGCGTCCGATCCTCATATCTTCGACTTTATAGACAATGACCGCAAGACGCTTCTTCGTGACGGGCTGCTGCGCCGAGGCGCGCGGTATCGACGACGCCAGCAGCGCCGTCGCAAGCAGGAAATCGCGTCGCTTCATGAGGCGCCTCCAAGGATCGTGCGTTGACTGCTTGAACATTCGTGTTCAGCGTAGCTTCTAATGTACTGGAAAAATAGCTCCGCTTCGGGTCGAACTGAGAAAAACTCAATGCGAACAAATGTTTTCCGCGTTGCCCTCGATGCAGCTTACCAGTATGCAACATGTCCGAATTGGGTCAACGATGCCCGCCATTGATGCTGTACCCAAACAAAAACCCGGCAGTCTCCCGTGGGTCCTTGTAGTCCCAATCAGTAGATCAGGATCACCAGTTGCGCCGAGCGCGGAGCAGCATTGACACGCCAGTCTGGTCCTTCATCTCGTACACAGCTGCCGGCTTGGAAACACCGAGAACCGCCGGGGCGGTAATCGTACCGGAGAACTGCTGGTCCAACCGCACGACGTTGACGTCGGCGACGAAGGCCAGGCCCTTGACCGGGGTCCAGATCGTGTTGAAACCGATCACCCCGAAGTTCAAGTTGGGGCTGCAGTTACCGGTCAGAGCAAGCAACCGGACCATGTTGGCGCAGATCACCGCAGTCGAGTTAGCACCGTACCTCTCCTGAGCATACGCACCATAGATCGCGCTGGCCCAGTTGGCATTCCAGTTGTGGGTGTAACCACCGCGGAAGCCCCAGGTCTTGACGGTCTCAATCAAGGTGCCGGTAGCCGCAGTCGTCGTACCGGAGTACACACCATCCGCAACCAAGCCAACACCAAGGCTCTGGTACGCGCCGGGTAGTCCCGTGCCGCCATACATGGCGAACGCGGTCGGCATCAAGCTCTGGAAGTTGTAGCGACTTGCACCGTCGGTATAGACGGCCTGCATGTTGATGACGTCACCAGGACCAGTCGGGATGTTCTTGATCGACAAGGCGCCCTGGACTGCCCAGCCCCACTTGTCACCGGGGTGACCAGATGGTTCGGTCGTACCATAGTAAGAGACGTGGTTGTTGTGCGCGACCGCGGAGAACTTGAGCAGACCCCAAGCCTGATCGACAGTAACCCTGCCGATAAGGTCAGGCGCACGCGTTCCGCCGAAGCTGTTGCTTCCCTGGGTACCGCTGGCGGCCGTGCCAGCCGCGAAGTACGACGTGTTGACGATGTTGGTTGTATCCTGAAGGGTCGGATCCTGAAGCGAGATGCCTCCCGACACGCCATTGCCGAACTGGGCAATGTACGTGAACTGGTTCACGCCGGTGACGTGGCTGCTGCCGCCCGGAAGAGTATCGGGGCCGCCTGCCGGATAGTTCGTCCACGGCGCGTCGAAGATCGAGATCGTGCGACCCATCGTGAACCCAGCGAACTGGATGAACGCATGGTAAAGACCGAACTGGCCGCCACCAATCGAACTGCCGCCAACGGCGCCGGCGAACGTATCGGAGTACGCGCCAGGCGCGCTGCCCAAATAAGCACCGGTCGTCCAGCTGAACACCATATCCGCGAAGGTACGAACCACGCCGTACTCGGTCGCGGTGCGGGTATCGATGGTGACGTCCGAACGGGAACGGCTGAAGTAGTAGTTGGTCAGGCGATTTTGCGAGCCAGCGATGGTGTTCAGGCCCGACGAATAGTCGCTGCCGTTGAGTGTCAAGTCGACGAGCAGATAGCCACCCAGCTTGAAGCAGGTGTCAGTGCCGGGGATGTAGTAGAAACCAGCACCGTACAGGGAGCAGATCCTCACGTACTCGACCGCTTTGGCCTTGACGGGAAGATCAGCAGCCTGTGCTCCACTCATGGCGACGAGACCCGCCGTGGACCCGAGGATAAGGCTCCTGACCGCCTTCACGTTAAAGCAAACTGATTATCGGCTTCCCGAAATTTGAACTGGAAGTTGTTATCTTCCACAAATCCGCTCATCGCGCCCCCCCGGACCGAAACAGAATGTCACCGGTAGCCAATAGCTCCGCGATTTCGGCGTCAATGATTCGGCCGGCCGCGACCATAGGACATGAGCTTTTGTTTCCCGGTGTGTCTGCGAGGCAACATGTCGGAATTGGGGTCAAAATCGGAAGTCGCGGCCTTGCTGCGGGATGTCTGCCTCCGGTGAGCGGACATTGTCAGGCTGTCCCGCCATGTCCGTTTCGTGCCGATACTGTTGCAAAAGTCTTTTTGGGGTAGCGAACGAGAATTCTTAGAGCCGCTGATGCGTTCTACGCGCGGCGACGTGAGGGACCATATCGGTTGATCCAAAATCGATCACGGATCTACGTAGTGGCGCTGAAAAGCGACGCAGCAGCAGAGAAGTCCAAAAATCAAGTTTCGCGAGATTTTTAGGGTTGTTCGATTTTCGACTTTTGCAACAATATCTGCCACAAACGGACCCATGCACCGCAGCAAAACTATTCGATCGCTCATCGGCGCGGGCGAGCAGTGTTGGAGGCACCGTGAGACCGAGCGCCCTCGCGGTCGTTAGATTGATGCCCAGAACGTAGGATGGGGTAGAGCGAAGCGAAACCCATCGATTGCGGTTTGCCAAGGGTGATGGGTTTCGCTTCGCTCTACTCATCCTAAATACTTGTTATTGGGGAGAGCGGACATGTGCAGACCCGCCGCCACCTCGAGCCGTGAACCTTGCAGATCTGGATTTTGAATCTAATGGAAGAAGACAACCCGACCGAAGAGATTTCACGGATCGAAGCGCGGCTCGAGGAGCTTGCCGAGATCTCGGAAAGATGCCGAAAGATCATTCTGGTTTCCAAGGCGGCAATCGCCGGCGGCGGCGCATTGCTGCTCGTTACGATGCTCGGCCTGTTCGGATTCAGTCAGGTTGCCGCCATCGGATCGATTGCCATGGTGCTGGCCGGTATCGTGTCGCTCGGATCGAACGTCAGTACGTTGCGACAGACGATGGCCGCCATGAGCGCCGCCGAGGTGCTCCGTTCGGATCTGATCAGCGCGATCGACCTTCGAGTGGTTGGTGACAGCACGTAGCGCGTAGGCGGATTGAGCCGAAGGCGCAAATCTGCGGGCTTGACAGGATTTTGCTGATTTGCCGACGGGCACAGGTGGCGCATTACGCCTTCGGCCCAGTCCGCTGTGCGAGCTACACGCGTGACAGGACAGCGGCGCTTGGGAGTGATATCCGTGACATTGGCGTTGAGGTGGCGGGAGTTCATCGCGATGCAACCGATCCATGACGCAGAAGTGGGCCAACGGCTGTTGCATCACCTGGCGCGCGCCTTCGGGTGCCCGGACGCGGCGTATGTAGCCGGACCAGCGCGCATTCAGGGCGGCTTTGACGCCGCGATCTTTGGCTTCACACTCGACCGTGTTGCACCTCCTTTGCTGGGGCCGTTGATCCTGCGCCTCAGTCACGCCGATGCCGATCCGGGGCGGGTGAAGCTGGAAACGGTCGTCCAGAATACTCTCGCCGAAATGCACTTTCCCGCACCCCGCGTGATTGTGACGGAAAGCGATCCGGACATCCTCGGCGGACCATTCATGGTCATGACGCGGCTGCCTGGACAAACCTTGGCGCACGGCATCGAGGGAGGGTTCGGCACCAGCACCTCGCTAGCTAGGCAGATGCGGTTCTTGTTCAACGTTCCGGCCAGCCTCGGCGGGATAACCGACAAATGGGTAGACATGCAGATCCGCCTGCATCAGTTGCCGGCCGAAGCCCTGTTGCGGGCCGTAACGGCTGCGGGCATCGACGCGGGAGCCATCACCTTCGAGGGCCAGTTGGCACGGCTTAGTACGATAGTCGAGCGGAGCGATCTCGTCGGACTGAAACCCGGCCTGACCTGGTTGGAAGATCATCGACCTCCGCAGCCGCAACAGGCGGCGATCTGCCATGGCGATTTCCACCCGCTCAATATCCTTGCCGAAAAGAACCAGCCCACCGGGGTTATCGACTGGGCCAATGTGGTCATTGCAGAGCCTGCCATGGATATCGGTTCGGCCATCGCCAACATATCCGCCGTACCACTCGCTCTGCCATGGGCACTGCGTGTTGTAGCACACCAGCTGATTGGCGCGGTGCTACGGCGCTATGAGCGTACCTATCGGGCGCTCCGGCCGCTCGATGATCGGGCCGTGCTCTATTATCAGGTCTTCCGCGCCGTCGCCCAGTTAGTTGGAGTGGGTCACGCTGGGGCCACCGGGCGAGTAGGCGGTGGTGCCTTCCATTCGGCTGCCGGAGTCAGCAACCTAATCGCTCTCATCAGAAAGCTGAGCGGTGTATCGGTGCGGCTCGAGGATCGTGTGCCCCGGAGCAAAATGACAGGCTCCACGTAAGAGGAAGCTTTGGCTTTGGGCGTCAGCCGCTCCAGGCGATTTTTGCAGCCCGCTCACGACTGCCCACAATCGCCAGGTCCTTGGTCCGCAGGGCGGATTGAGCCCAACGGGTCCAGGCACAGCGCGGCCCGATGACAGGCTCCGATTCAAGCCACCGAGACAAACCTCAGCTTCCGCGCCTCACGCCGCCACACGCGGGCCGCGTTCGACGGCGTCGGTTGGCTGGCACGGCTTGCTCAACATCGTCACCTCGGAGAAGCCGACCGCCCTGAGCTGGTCGCACGTGATGCTGCGCGCATCCGAATCCATCGACGGATCCGGCACCACGACCGCGCGGGCATGCGCGGTCAGGAGTTCCGCAGGCAGGTCGGAGGCAGCCCCCGCGTCGAGCAGCACGTGATCATAGACCCTTAGCAGCGCGTCGATCGCTAGTGTCAGCCGCGGCGACTGCAGCTGCGTGCGATCGAAACCCGGGCGTCCGGCGCTGACCAGATGGACGCGCGACAGCCGGTCCTTTGTCATAATCTGCGAAAACGATGCTTCGCCCCGCATCAGTTCGGCGAGGCCGGGGGCTACCGGATCGACCGACACTGCCGTCATCGTCAGCGAGGATGCCGCCAGATCGACCACGACGACCTTGGCCTGCCGCACCATCAGGCGCGCCAGCGTCAGAGCCGTCAGTGTGATGCTGTCGCTCGAGGCCGTGCCGAGGATAGTGACCTTGCGCGCCGCGCCGCCGGCACGGCCGAGTTCATCGGCCAGTTGCTCGATTTCGCCGATCCCTGCCGCCATAGCGGCATGGGGTGCGCCGGGCAGGGATTCGGGATCTTCATTGGCTTCGAAGTATGGTACCGTCGGAGGCGATTGCGTCCGCACCGGAGCCGACGAAGACGTCAAGGCAGCGGAAACGCGCGGCGCAGTCATGCGCAAAAGCTCGCCGGTTGCGATCACACCGGACGTGAGCAGCAAGGTCGCCAGCGTCGCGATCAGCACGATCGGCAGCTTCTTCGGATAGGCCGGCGTGTTGGAAACCGTGGCGCGCGAAATGATGCGGCCATCCGCCGGCGCCGCCTCGATATTCTCGCGGGTATTGGCCTCGCGATATTTGGCGAGATAGGATTCCAGCAGATCGCGCTGCGCCTTGGCCTCGCGTTCGAGCGCGCGGAGTTGCACGTCCTGGCCGTTATACGAGGACGCCTGCTTCTTCAACTGATCGAGGCTCGCGATCAGGCCCTCGACCCGGCCGCCGGCGATACGGGCGTCGTTCTCCAGCGAACGCGAGACCTTGCCGGCTTCCTCGCGCAACTGGCGGTCGAGATCGGCGAGCTGCGCCTTCAGTTCCTTGATGCGGGGATGGCCGTCGAGCAGCGTCGAGGATTGCTCGGCGAGCTGCGCGCGCAGCGTCACCCGCTGTTCGGACAGCCGGCGGATCAGTTCGGAATTGAGCACCTCGGACGCCTCGATCGGCTTGCCGCTCTGAAGCATTTCCTTGATCAGCCGCGCCTTGGACTCGGTATCCGATTTCAGCGCGCGCGCGTTGTTCAACTGCGTGTTGATCTCGCCCATCTGCTGATTGGACAGCGAGGTGTTGTTGGTGCCCATGAAGAGGCTCGACTTGGAGCGAAAATCCTCGACGCGGGATTCGGCCTCGCCGACCTTCTTGCGCAGATCCTCGATTTCACCCGACAGCCACTGCCCGGCGGATTTCGCCTGCTGCTGCCGCGCACCCTGCTGCAGCACCAGATAACCTTCCGCGATCGAGTTGGCGACGCTGGCGGCGAGTTCGGGATCGCGCGACTGGAATTCGATGACGATGACACGCGACTTGTCGACGGCGTAAGCCGTGTAGCGGTCGTAGAAGGCCTCCAGCACGCGCTCTTCCGGCGTCAGCGAGAACGGATCGCGGCCGATGCCGAACAGCGCCAACAGCGACTTCAGCGGCGAAAATCCCTGCAACACCGGATCGAATTCCGCTCGCTCGGCCAGCTTGTTCTTCTTGATGATCTCCCGCGCCAGATCGCGCGACAGCAATAGCTGGACCTGGCTCGTCACCGCCTCGGCGTCGAGCGCGGTGCGCTCCTCGTTGCGTTCGCCGTTCGGCCGCAGGAAGACGTTCTCGCGGCCATCGACCAGGATGCGCGCTTCCGACTTGTACCGGGGGGTGATCATGTTGACGGCGGCGATCGACAGCACGGCCGCCAGCACCGTCGGAACGATGATCCAGCTCCGCTTGCGCATCAGGGCCTGGCCGAGCGCCTGCAAATCCAGATCGCCGGATTCAGGCGGCACGATCGACTTCGGCGCGGCGACGGGCTGCGCAGCGGCCGGCTTTGGGGCGGCAGGCTTCAGGACGGCTGCTGCGCGCGTTCCAATTGCCCGCTGGACAACGTCCATGACCTTGCCTGCACGCCCGAACGCTAAACGCATCGCACACTCCCGCGGACCCCTGTCGATTACACTCCATTAAGGTTGAGGCTGGGTTAATCCGAACGCTTTACAGGCCGGAACCGCGCCTCCACCGGGCTGCGGTCATGTTTTGTTAACCATGAAAGCCCTTAATCGGGCTGATACTTTTTCAGGATTCTCGAAATGCGAGGCGTGCTCGCCCCGACCCCATGTCCGGTTGCTGCGCTCGCGCTCGCGGGTTGCATGGGCCGGACCGCGCCGCTGGCCGTCGTCCCCCAAACCAGCCTCGATCCCATCGCCTATGGCCAGTCCTACGCCGGCCCTGCCCCGATGGCGGTCGCCTATGCCGGCGGCTTCTCGCCGCGCGCCCGGCGCGACCGCGTTGCCGTCACGCACACCGACGCCTCCGGGACCGCGCGCTATGTCGTGCCGTCCGGCACATCACTCAGTCCAGGCGACACCGTGCTGATAGGCGAACGCTGGTTTTGATCATGCCCATGGTGGAAGGCCAGCCGCTTCGGATCCTGCACGCGACGCGCGCGCCGGTCGGCGGCATTTTCCGCCATATCCTGGATCTCGCCAACGGCCAGGCCGACCGCGGCCATCACGTCGGCATCATCGCCGACAGCTTCACCGGCGGCGAACGCGCCGAGCAGGCACTGACGGAGATTGCGCCGCGCCTCAAGCTCGGCGTTCACCGTGTGCCCATTCACCGCGAGCCGATGCCGACCGACGCATATGCGTGGGTGCGCTTCCTGCGCCTGGTCCGGGGTCTGAAGCCGGACGTCCTGCATGGCCACGGCGCCAAGGCCGGCGCTTTCATCCGTATGAAGATTGCCGCCAGGGATACGATCAGGGTGTATACGCCGCACGGCGGTTCGCTGCATTACCCGCTGTCGACACTGAAGGGAAACATCTACGCCCGCCTCGAACGAGCGCTGATGGACTCGACGGATCTGTTCCTGTTCGAAAGCGTGTTTGCGCGCGACACCTATCAGCGCACCATCGGCACCCCAAAAGGACTGGTGCGCTGCGTCTTCAACGGCGTCACCGCCAATGAATTCGATCCGATCGTGAAGGCGGACGACGCCACCGACGTGCTCTATGTCGGCGAATTCCGGCACATCAAGGGTGCCGACCTTTTGATCGACGCGGTGGCGCGGCTGCGCGCCGACGGCCGGCCGGTGACGCTGACGCTCGCCGGTGACGGCGAGGAAAGCGCCAACCTGAAAGCCCAGGTGCAGCGGCTCAGCCTTGGCGACGCCGTCCGCTTCATCGGCCACGTCAAGGCGCGCTACGGCTTCTCCAAGGGTTCGCTGCTGGTGGTTCCCTCGCGCGGCGATTCCATGCCCTATGTGGTGATCGAGGCGGCGGCGGCGGGAATTCCGATGGTGGCCGCCAATGTCGGCGGCATCCCGGAGATCTTCGATTCCCATACCGACGCATTGTTCGCCCCCAACATCGCCGCCGCGATGGCGGACGCGATCGAGAGCGCGCTCGAGGATTCGGCGGCGGCGCAGGAACGGGCCAGGTCGCTGCGTGAGCGCATCTTCCAGCACTTCTCGCAGAAGGCGATGGTCGAGGGCGTGCTGGCCGGCTACCGCGACGCATTTGCCGATCGTTAACCGTTCTTTACCAACGTAACAGTTTCTTCCGATTTGTCCCTTAAGCCGTAATGCGGGGAATTCCGCATCGGCAGGCCCGTTTCTATCTGCCTGCCTAAGAACGGACGTGGACAAGTGGAACCGATTGACGTTCTCTCGATGCCAGATGCCGTGGCAACGGCCGCAATGAACACGACCGCCGAACGGCCGCCGATCGAGCGACGCCGGAGGCTTACTCCGGCAGCGCTTGCCGTCGCCAACCAGAAAGTCAGCTGCGCCTATTCGCCGATTGTGATCACCGGCGCGGTCCGCCTTGTCGATTTCGCGATGCTCAGCCTGATCGGCATCGCGCTCTATTTCGCCTATGTCGTGCGCCTGACCGGCTTTCATTGGGAGTATGTCGCGGCGATCTTCGGCATGACGGCGACCGCCGTGATCTGCTTCCAGGCCTCCGATATCTATGAAGTGCAGGTGTTCCGCGGACAGCTCCGGCAGATGACCCGGATGATCTCGTCCTGGGCTTTCGTATTCCTGCTGTTCATCGGCGCCTCCTTCATCGTCAAGCTCGGCAACGAGATTTCGCGGGTCTGGCTGTCGACGTTCTTCTTCGTCGGCCTTGCGGCGCTGGTCACCGAACGCGTGTTCGTGCGGACGCTGGTGCGCAGCTGGGCGCGCCAGGGCCGGCTCGACCGCCGCACCATCGTGGTAGGCTCGGACCAGAGCGGCGAGCAGCTGGTCGATGCGCTCAAGACCCAGGACGATTCGGACATCCATGTGCTCGGCGTGTTTGACGACCGCAACGATAGCCGGGCGCTGGAAGCCTGCGCCGGCAGCCCGAAGCTCGGCAAGGTCGACGACATCGTCGAATTCGCCCGCCGCACCCGCGTCGACCTCGTGCTGTTCGCGCTGCCGATTTCGGCGGAGACGCGCATCCTCGAAATGCTGAAGAAACTGTGGGTGCTGCCGGTGGACATCCGCCTGTCCGCCCACACCAACAAGCTGCGCTTCCGTCCGCGCTCCTATTCCTATCTCGGCGAGGTGCCGACGCTCGACGTGTTCGAGGCGCCGATCACCGACTGGGACCTGGTGATGAAGTGGCTGTTCGACCACGTGGTCGGCTTCCTGATGCTGCTGATGGCGTTGCCGGTGATGGGAATCGTCGCGCTCGCGATCAAGCTCGATAGCCCGGGGCCGGCGCTGTTCCGCCAGAAACGATTTGGCTTCAACAATGAGCGCATCGACGTCTTCAAGTTCCGCTCGCTGTACCACGAACATTCCGATCCCACGGCCTCCAAGGTCGTGACCAAGAACGACAGCCGCGTTACCCGGGTCGGGCGCTTCATCCGCAAGACCAGCCTCGACGAGTTGCCGCAGCTGTTCAACGTCGTGTTCAAGAGCAACCTTTCGCTGGTCGGCCCCCGTCCGCACGCCGTGCAGGGCAAGTTGCAGAGCCGGCTGTTCGACGAGGCGGTCGACGGCTATTTCGCGCGCCACCGCGTCAAGCCCGGGATCACCGGCTGGGCGCAGATCAACGGCTGGCGCGGTGAGGTCGACACCGACGAGAAGATCCAGAAGCGCGTCGAGTTCGATCTCTATTACATCGAAAACTGGTCGGTGCTGTTCGACCTCTACATTCTGCTCAAGACGCCGTTGGCGCTGTTGACGAAGAGCGAGAACGCTTACTGATTTTCGAGAGGTTGAACCGTCATTGCGAGCGAAGCGAAGCAATCCATGCTTGCGGCTCGGGAACAGATGGATTGCTTCGTCGCTGTCGCTCCCTTGCGCAAACGCTTCGCGTTTGTCGCAGGCAATGACGGGTGTGACAGCGTCACCATGGTCGAGTTGCGTGAGTGTGTTATGGCGTATGCGGCGACAGCCGGGGGTTCCCTTCCATCGATCAATGCGGCGCCCGGCGTGCTCGCTCTTCAGCGGGCGCTGGTCTGGCTGGTCGGTGCGTCCGGCGCCATCGTCTTCATCGAGCCCAGCCCCTATGAAATCGCCACGCTCGCCGCCACGCTGATCTTCGTCGCGACGGGATTAAGGATGCGGCTGGTGTTCATGCCGCTGTTGTTGGTCCTGTTCCTGCTCAATGTCGGCTACACCATCGCCGCGGTCGCCGTTTTGGACCGGCCCAATGTCGGCAACTGGATCGCGACCTCCTGGTACATGGCTGTTACCGTGATCTTCTTCGCGATGGTCGCCTCCGAGGACACCGCGGCAAGGCTCGACATGCTCCGGCGTGGCCTCATCGTGGGCGCGATGATCGCGGCAACGACGGCCGTTGCCGGCTATTTCGACGTGGTCCCCGGCGGGCACGATTTACTGACGCTGTATGAGCGCGCACGCGGTACCTTCAAGGATCCGAACGTGCTCGGCGCGTTCCTGATCCTGCCGGCGCTGTTCGTGCTGCAAAGCGTGGTCTCCGACAAATTCGGCAAATCGCTCCGCAACACCATCGCATTCGGCATCATGTCACTGGCGATCCTGCTGGCGTTTTCCCGCGCGGCCTGGGGCGGGCTGATCCTGACCTCGGCCTTCATGCTGGCGCTGATGGTCGTGACCAGCCGCTCGCAGGCGCAGCGCTCGCGCATCATCGTGATGGCGCTGGTCGCCGTCATCCTGGCGGTGGCGCTGATCGCGGTGCTACTCTCATTTGACTCGATCGCGCAGATGTTCAAGCAGCGCGCCAGCTTCGATCAAAGCTACGACGAGGGCCGCTTCGGCCGGTTCGGGCGGCATATCCTCGGCGCCGAGATGGCGCTCGACCTGCCGTTCGGCATCGGCCCGCTGCAGTTCAACCGCTACTTTCCCGAGGACACCCACAATTCCTATCTGAACGCGTTCATGTCGGGTGGCTGGCTTTCCGGTGTCTGTTATCCGGCCCTGGTGTTCGTCACGGCGCTGAACGGGTTCCGCTACATTTTCGTCCGCGCGCCCTGGCAGCGGACATATCTCGCAATCTTCTCGGCCTATCTCGGCACCGTCGGCGAAAGCTTCATCATCGATACCGACCATTGGCGCCATTTCTGGATGATGCTGGGCGCGATGTGGGGCATGTTCGTCGCCGCCGAGCATTACAAAGCCGCCCAGCCGCTCAACGTGCCGGCTTCGGCTTCCTAGGCCGGCCCGCCTTGCCCTTTGGCTCTTTGCTGGCCGCCTCGACCATCGACTTTAGTTCTTCGGTCGCCGCCAGCATGGTCTCGTAGGCCTTCGAGGCGAATTCCAGCAACAGCCGCAATTCGGCGTCGGTATAGCTGCCGAAAACGTTCTGCATCGCGCGCTGCATGTGCACGTAGAACTTTCCGATTCTGGCGACGTTCTCCGGAACGATGGCGATGAAAACCTTGCGCCGGTCAGCCTCATCGCGCTCGCGGCGCACGAGCCCCGCCTTCTCCAGCCGATCCACCACGCCGGTGATGGCGCCCGTGGTCAGCCCCGTGACCTGGGCGAGCCGGCCGGCCGTCACCCGTCCCTCCAGATTAAGAAAATCCAGGCATTCGAGATCGGAACCGGAAATTCCGGCCACGTTGGCAACGGTTTGCCCGAAGATCACGCCCTGCGCCGACGAACGCCGCAACGCTTCTTCGAGTTCCCTTAGCAGCGCAGCCCGCGCTTTCGGTCTTGACAACGCCCGCCTCATATCTTAGTCCGTATATATCTTAGCCACTAAGATAATTAGCAGCTGTAGTTTCCTACCACTTCACGGATGCATGGAGCAAGGCATGACGAGAAGACCCAAAGCCCTGATCATCGGCGGCGGCATCGCAGGTCCAGTGACGGGTATCTTCCTGAAGAAGGCCGGTATCGACGCCGAAGTGTTCGAGGCATGGCCCTACTCGACCGGCATCGGCGGCGGCTTGCAGATCGCACCGAACGGGATGCACGTGCTGGCGGAGATTGGGTTGGCCGACGAAATGATCCGGCGCGGATCGATCGCCGAATCCTTCGATTTCCATTCGCAGAAAGGCGCCCTGCTCGGCTCGCTCAACCGCAACATGCGACAGCGTTTCGGCCAGCCCGCGGTCAACATGTGCCGCGCCACGCTGAACGAAGTGCTGGTCAACAAGGCCTGGTGCGAGAACGTTGAGCTGCACTTCGAAAAGCGGCTCGTCGCCATCGAGGATCGCGCCGACCAGCCGGTCGTAGCCCATTTCGCCGACGGCTCAACGGCGGCGGGCGATTTCGTCATCGGCGCCGACGGGGTGCATTCGGCGGTGCGCGGCCATGTGATTCCGGACGGGCCGAAACCGTTCGACACCGGGCTGATCGGGTTTGGCGGCTTCGTGCCGCGATCGGTCATCGAAGCCACGCCGGTCGGCCAGCGCGTGGTGACGACGTTCGGGCAAAGCGGATTTTTCGGCTACGGCTTCTGCAGCGCCGATCCCGACGACGGCGTGATGTGGTGGAGCACCCAGCCCTCGCGCGGCATCGACGCCGCGACGTTCCGCGCCATGAGCCAGGAGCAGTTGCGGCAACACTTGCGCGATTTCCACGCCGGCTGGCACGATCCGATTCCGCAGATCGTCGACGCCGCCGAGAACATCGTAGTGACAGACACGCTCGACGTCGCGACCTTGCCAACCTGGTCGCGCAAGCGGACGCTTCTGATCGGCGACGCCGCGCACGCCACCAGCCCGCACGCCGGCCAGGGCGCCTCGCTGGCGCTGGAAGACGCGATGCGGCTCGGGGCGCTGATGCAGGACTGGCAGGAACTCTCGCTGACCTTCCAGAATTTCGAGGCCGAGCGGCGGCCCCGCGCGGAGAAGATCGTGGCGTTGGCCCGCCGCAACGGCAACAGCAAGCGCGAATTCAGCGCCACCGGCGCCTGGATCCGCGACCAGATGCTGAAATTGCTGCTGCCGATCTCGGCAAAAGGAATGGACTGGATGTACACCTACGACCCCCGCGCCGCGTAGCGGTCGCGTCCCGCGGCTCAGCCGTCGCGTCGTGCAAATTTGCTACCTCGTCCCGCAAGCGGGACGAGGGGCAAACTTACTTCTCCACCCCGAACGTCAGGCCGGCATGGTCGACCAGCCGCTTGATGAGCTTGTGACCCATCGCAGCCCCTGGCGTCCAGATACCGGCCGGAACCTCCGGCGCGTCGCGCAAGAGGCAGATTGCGCATTCGGAGATCATCTTCGAAGTCGAGCCATAGCCGGGATCGCGATCTCCCTTCACTACAGCCCGCACCTGTTTGCCATCGGGCGCGATCGCGACGAACAGCAGATCATACATGCCGTTTTCGCGCTCCTCTTTCGACGGCCCCTCGCCCGGCTTCGGCGCGTTGGACGGCCCCAGCTTCTCGGCGTTGATGGCAGCGGTGACGCGTTTGGCGGTCTCTTCGCCCTTCTCACCGGGACCCGTCAGCATCATCTCGTCGTAGACAAAATCGCGGCCGTAGGGAAAACCCATCAGGACGTTTGAGCGGTGCACGTTGCGGGTATTGATGGTCGCCATCACAAACGGCGCTGTCCAGGAGTCCAGTTCCTCATCGAACATCGGCTTGTTGCCTGGCGGCTGCTTCGGGCCTTCAAAGCCAGGTGTCAGCGCGAATGGATTCCTCAGCAGCGCAACCAGGCTGAGGTCGCGCGCCGTCGCCACAAAGGTCGCCTTCATGCTGGCCGCGGTACCGCCGGAGAGCGTCCCCTTCATGGCTCGGACGCGGCCCTTGACGCGGCTGGCCGGCGCGCCGAACACTTTCTTTGCTTCCTCCTGCGCACAGAACACGCCGAGTTCGAACGGGACCGAATTGTAGCCGCAAGAGAACACGATGCGTGCACCGGTCGATTTGGCCGCCGCCTCATGCGCATCGATCATCTGGCGCATCCAGAGCGGCTCGCCGCAGAGATCGAAATAGTCGACCCCCGCCGCGACGCAGGCCGCGAGCAGGTCGGCACCATAGAGCTGATACGGACCGACGGTGGTGATCACGGACCTGGTCTGCCCCACCATGGCCTTCAGCGATGCGGGGTCGCCGGCGTCGGCGACGATCAGCGGCGTGTCCGATGGCGCGCCGATCGCATCGCGCACGGCGGCGAGCTTGTCCTTGCTGCGCCCCGCCATCGCCCATTTGAGATTGCCGTCGCCCTTGTACTGCGCGGCGAGATATTCGGCGACGAGCTGGCCGGTGAAGCCTGTCGCACCATAGACGACGATGTCGAATTTCGACGAAGACATATTCGATTCCCTTAAGACTCGTCATTGCAAGGAGCGAAGCGACGAAGCAATCCATACTTCTCGTATGGCTATGGATTGCTTCGCTTCGTTCGCAATGACGGTTTCCGCTCCCTTTCGCAAGGCTATTTCTTGGCGTAGGAAACGCCCATCCCGGCGCGCACGTCGCTTTGAATGCCGTACGGCGCGATCGGATAACGCAGGCCGTTCTTGGCGAGCTGCTTCATGCCGATAATGGCCTTGGCAAGGTGCGCCGGCTGCAGCGCCATCAGCATCTCCTCGTCAGGCACGCCACCGTAGCGCCGCTCGGCAAAGCAGGGCAGCGACAGGCTGGGCTCGCCGGTCTTCAGCGCCCGCCCCCACGAATCCGCGCACGCGGTCTCGCCGACCACGCCCCATTCGAACTTCTTGTAGCCGGTATATTGCAGGCCGTTGATCAGGATGATCATCTGGCCGGGCGTCGCATAGACTAGGCAGATGTCGGGCGGGTTGAGCCGGCCGCTGGTCAGCGGGCTCACCGCCATTGCCTGATACTGGCCGTACGGCACGACATCGAGCGCTTCCTGGCGCTTGCGCGCGTCCTCAGGCGTGCCATGCCAGACCCCGACATAGTTTTTTCCTTCGAGGAACTTTTCGTCCTGTGGCGCAAGCCCAATCACGGCGCGGCATTGTGCGCCAACGAGATCTTCGCCGGTGATGCCGACCGTCCAGCCGAGCCGCGAGGCCATGCTGACGATCTGGTCGGTGGTGTGCACGGCTGTAGGCCGCCGGATCTTCGGGATCGCCGTCATCTCTTCGATCGTGGCGAACATCTTGATGCCGATCACGGTGGTCTTGAGCCGCAGCAGGCTGTTCAGATCGGTCACCATGCCGGCCATATCGAACGCTTCCGGCGGCGTTTGCTGTTGCATGGCGTAAACTCCCACATCGGCGAACCCGTTGCGCCTGTTTCGCTGATTGTAGCCCGGCGGATCGCTGGTTGCGACTTCTACTTGGGCGCCGGTCCGGGCAGCAGATCGTCAATCTTGCCGGTGGCCCGGTATACGACCAGACCTGCCCATTCGCGCACCGCGGTATCCGTCCGTCCCAACCCGTCAAGGGCGATGTTGGTAAAGGCCCATAGATCGCCGCGCCCGCCGACCCGCCAATCGACGGGATAGGGCTCGACGGCAAATCCCGCTTTCCGAAACAGGCCGACCGATCGCGGCATATGAAAGGCCGACGTCACCAACAGCCAGCGCTCGCCGTCTTTAGGCGCCACCAGCGCCTTTGAGAATTGGGCATTCTCGAGCGTATTGCGCGAACCTCGCTCCATGATCAGCCGCGATTTGGCGATGCCCAGGCTCTCGAACACCGCGCCGGCGAAATCGGCCTCCCTGGCATCGTTCGAAATCAGGTTGGCACTGCCGCCGGAGAACACGATGCGAGCGTTCGGATAGCGATGTGCAAGCGCCGCCGCCGCGATGATGCGGTCAGGCGCGCTACGCACCACCGGGCTGCCATGCGCGGCCGAAAGATCGGCCTCGATCGACGCGCCGAGCACGATGATGCCATCCGGCGCGCCGCGCCCTGCATCCCACGGCGGAAAGCGCCGCTCCAGTGGGTAGAGCAACAGGTTGCCAAGTGGCGACAGCCCGCAGACCACCAGCAGCAGCACCGAGATCATCACAAGCTTGCGGCCGAGCGAGGCAAACCGCGTCACCAGCAGGATGGCGCCGACTAACCCCACACCGATCAGGAAATTCGTCGGAAGCAGCAAGGCGCCGAACGTCTTGGAGAGGATAAAGAACAAGGGTAGCCTCTTGGATTTCCGGGCTCGTCATACGCGGGCCGGACCCGCATATCCATCGTTTTGAGAGCATGAATTGCCGGAGTGCAGACAAGTGTACGCAGTCTGCGCAAGGCGGACTTACTATGTCCGGCAAATGACCAGCATAAAGCAACATCGACATATCGGTGTGACGAAGGCACACTCGCCTCGTCCTCGCCCCAGCCCAAAGTCTCCCCATGGCCCATCATCACCTGCATTCCAGTCCCAAAACCTGCCACTGGGGCTTTTTCGAAGCGAAATTGAAGCCGGTCATCACCATCGCCAGCGGCGATGAGATCACGATCGATACCATCTCCGGCGGTCCCGACGTGGTGCCGGACCGCAGCCAATTTCACGTTCCGCCCGAGCTTGCCGAAGTCCACGCCCAGAACGAGCGGATGGTGCCGGGCCATATCCTGACCGGCCCGATTGCGGTCGATGGCGCCACGCCCGGCGACGTGCTGGAGGTCGACATTCTCGACGTCCAGCTGCGGCAGGATTGGGGCTACAATTTCATCCGGCCGCTGGCCGGCACCCTGCCGGACGATTTCCACGAAACGCGCATGATGAATATCCCGCTCGACCGCGAACGGATGGTGGGCCGGCTGCCGTGGGGGCTGGACCTGCCGCTCAAACCGTTCTTCGGCGTAATGGGCGTGGCGCCGCCGCCGGCCTGGGGCCGCATCACCTCCCTGATTCCGCGCGCGATGGGCGGCAACCTCGACAACAAGGAACTGGGTGCCGGTGCCAAACTCTATCTGCCGGTGTTCGTGCCGGGCGCGTTGTTCTCCTGCGGCGACGGCCATGGCGTGCAGGGCGACGGCGAAGTCTGCGTCACCGCGATCGAGACCGCGTTGCAGGGCCGCTTTCGGCTAACGCTGCGCAAGGATCTGCGGCTGGATTATCCGCGCGCGGAAACGCCGACCCATTACATGACGATGGCGATGGACCCCGACCTCGATCAGTGCGTGGTGCGCGCGCTGCGCGACATGATCGTGCTGCTCGGCGAGAAGCGAAACCTGTCGCGCGAGGACGCCTACACGCTCTGCAGCCTCGCCGCGGATTTGCGCGTGACGCAAACCGTGAACGGCTCCAAGGGCATCCATTGCATGATCGAAAAGACGGTCGTGCACGGCTGACGTATGTTTATGCTTCCGCAGGCTCCGCGAGAAATTCTGGTGAGGGGTTAGGGTCTATCGAGAGACCTTAACCCGGCGCTGCGCACCGACCTCTCCCGTCGGAAGAGGTATGAAAGGACTCGCCCACGAGTTCGTAGACCGCGGTCGATAGAAGGCTCGTGGCGGCATAGATTTTCCAATGGCTTTACAAATAGATAGCTTGCCGCGAGATGAGCGTTTGACTCCATCCCCTGAAACTTAATAGAGTTCTAAATAGATACTTTTCAGTGCGTAGATTAAGAGTTAGCGTTCCCTCATGGCTACAGAAAAGGCCGAAACCGACCGCGTACCCGTCACGTTGGCGCTCTCGACCATCACCTATCTCGAAAGGCTGGTGAGACAGGGCACCCACGGCACCAGCGTTCCCGGCGTTGCGAAAACTCTGATCGAGGAAGGCATCCGGCTCGCCATCAAGGACGGGCTGCTCTCGATCCGTGACAATGGCAAGCCGTCCTGACGCGAGGCTTTCGGAGCGCGGCGGTCCACAGATTTTGGGACCGACAACATGTTCTCGTATATGCCGACCTGGACCTCCGAGCGCGTCGAACTCCTGAAGAAACTTTTTGACGACGGCCTCTCCTGCCGCGAGATCGCCGTCAGCATCGGCGTCAGCCGCAACGCGGTGATCGGCAAGCTCACCCGCCTCGGTTTGACGCGCGGTCCGACCCAAACGGAACAGCGCCTGCAAAAGACCACCAAGGCGCGCGCCTCGAAATCCGATCCGCGGCTACAGTTTCGGATGCTGCAAGCGCTCTACGAAGGCGAGCCACCGATCGACGCGCCGATCGCGACCGAACGCCGCTGCTCGCTCCTCGAACTCAATAACGAGAGATGCCGCTGGCCGATCAGCACGCCCGGCGCCAAGGATTTTTGCTTTTGCGGCAACGAGCCCCTCGACGGTTTGCCCTATTGCTCCGGCCACACCCGCCTCGCCTACCGCTCCGGCGCGCGCGCCCGCGCCTGATTTATATTTGACGCGTTTTCTACCGCAGATAAGTCTACGCAATCTGTGTAAACTTGATTGCTATGCGAACCGGTATCCACCCCGGATCAAGTCCGGGGCAGGCTTTCGCTCGAAAACGCTATGGTTTCAGCCGATCCGCCAGCCGACCTCGGCCGCAAAGCTCTGATAAAACTCCGGCGTATAGGCCTTGTCAGGCGATTGCCGCACCCGCTCGTCGAGCCGCTCCGCGTCGTCGCCGACCAGGATGCGCCAGCGATCGGCCTTGACGCCATCGAGGATGATTTTCGCAGCCGCGGCCGCCGTGGTCGGCGCCTCCTCGCGGAACGCGCGCGCCCGCTCGAGCATCATCTCCTGGATGTTCTCGTCCGACATGGCAGCAGTGTCGATGCCCATGAGCTTCATTCGCTCGCGGGCCAGCCCGACCTCGGCGTCGGTCAGGCGCTCGGAGGCGCCGCCGCTCTGGATCTTGCGCGAATTGGACAAGATCGACGTGCCGATATGGCCGGGCATCACGACCGAGCATTTGATGTGCGGCGCGTTGAGCCGGAGATCGTTGATCAACGCTTCGGTAAAGCCCTTCACCGCGAATTTGGCGGCTGAGTAGGCGGTGTGCGACACCCCCATGCCGACGGAGGCCCAAAAACCGTTGACGCTGGAGGTATTGACGATGTGGCCCTCGTCGGCCTTCAAGAGCAGCGGCAGGAAGGTGCGGACGCCGAGATAGACGCCGCCCCAGCAGATGTTGAAGGTGCGCTCCCACGCGTCGCGGGTGTTGGTGAACAGGCTGCCGCCGCCGCCGATGCCGGCATTGTTGAACAGCAGATGGATCTTGTCGGTCGCCTGCTGCTCGATCAGCTCATCACGGAAGCGCTGGAGCTGCTCCTCGATCGAGACGTCGGCGATATGCGTGGTGACGCGCAGGCCCTGCGGCAGCCGCTCAACCTCGCACAGCCGCTTGGTCTCGGCCATTGCTTCGAGCGAGATGTCGCACATCGCGACATTGCAACCTTCGGCAACGAGCTGGCGCGCCAGCTCACGTCCCATGCCCGTGCCGCCTCCGGTGATAACGGCGGTTTTTCCGGCAAATTCCTTCATGGAGCCCCTTCCTCTATCTTGCTATTTTTCTCTGGTGTTCTTTTTGGCCTTCACGAGCAGCGCACGGGGCCCTGCACGAAGTGTAGCAGCTACACTTCGCCGGTAAAGCTCGCGTCTCGATGACGCGATGTTCGCGACACGGAAATACCGCGCGACCTACTCCGCCGCATCGACGCGTTGGCCGGGCACACCTAGTCCTTCCAGCGCCCTCTTAATGACTGTCTGTTGCGCGGGTGAAGCCTCCGGCATCGGCGCCCGCGAAAACGTTTTCGGCAAGCCCTGCAGCGATTGCGCATAGCGCGTGCAGGCCGGCAGATTGTCGGACACGATCGCATTCCACAACGTCAGCAGCTTCTTGTGCAGGTCGAGCGCGCGGACGTGGTCGCCGGCTTTGACCGCGTCCCACAACTCTACCGAGGCATGCGGCGCGGCGGAGAGGATCGCGGCGATCGACCCGTGCGCGCCGAGCGCATACGATGGATACATCAGCGCATCGACCGCGCTGTAGATCAGCTTGTCCGGCGCCATCATCAAGAGATCGGCGAACAGTTTTAAGTCGCCGGCGCTCTGCTTGACGCCGACCACCAGCGGCACCTCGTTCATGATCCGCGTCAGCAGCGCGGGCGAGAGGTACGACCACGGCACCACATTGTAGATGATGATGGCCATGCCGGTTTCATCGGCCATGCGGCGGAAGTGGTCGACCATCGCCTGGTCGTCCGGTTTGAACAGATAATGCACCGGCGTCACCTGCAACGCCGCGACGTCCATGTCGCGCACCAGCTTGCCGCGCCGGATCGCATCGCGGGTGGAGTCGACGATGATGCCGGCGATCACCGGCGCGCGGCCCTTCGCGGCCTCCACGGTCGCGGCTATCAGGTCGCGATACTCCTCGTGATCGAGCGTATGCCCCTCGCCGGTCGAGCCGCCCGCCGCCATGCCATGGCTGCCGGCGCCGATCAGCCAGTCGACCTGGGGTGCAACCTGTTTAAAATCGATCTCGCCGTCTTTGCGGAACGGCGTGGTCATGGGCGGTATCACGCCCGTTGGACGCATTTTCATCGCGAGCCCTCGCTGTTTCCATTACCTGCGGGTTATCGTCCCGCTTTGCCGGCGATTTTATCGACCGACCCGGCCAGCCTACTGAAGCGCGCGGCTGCAAGCCAGCGGCAGGAATGACGCAGCAGCCAATCGAAAAGGCGGTGGCGTAGCTGTTATTCGGCGGCCTCATTGGCGCGCGCGGGCATGGCCGGTGAAACGGATCGCGCCGGCTGGATCGATGGCGCGCCCGCAACGGCCGGACCAGCCGCATCTGGGCTGACCGGCCTTGCCGCAAACAGTCCCACGCGGCTGGTTTGGCGGCCCGCGACGACGATCATCAGGGCGCAGACCGCATAGGCGCCGACGCCAAGCGCATAGGTTTTGGCGATGCCAAATTCGATCGACAGGGCCATGCCGAGCACGGATGCAAGCATCGAGGTGATGCCGTTGGCGCTCCAGAAGTACGGATGCAACGCGGTGGCGCGGCGCCAGATGCCGAGGCCAAGCGGGAACATCATGCCCATGCAGAACGCCGGCGGCGCCAACAGCAGCATCGACAACACGATGCGCATTGCCGTGGTTTCCGATCTCGCCCAAATCGTCAACACCGGCGTCAAGAGGCCGGCCAGTGCGAGCGTCGCCAGGAGCGCGACAATTCTGCCCGTGATCGCGCCCGGCCGCGGCGAACGCGCGCCGACGGTGGTGCTGCCGATGCCGCCGAAAAAAAGGATCGTGAACAGCACGACGCTCAGCCCGTAGACAGGATGGCCCAAAAACACCATCAGCCGCTGCATCTGCGATATCTCGATCAGCATGAAGCCGATGCCGATCGCGCAGAAATAGGTCACTGGCGGCGTCAGCGTCGACAGCGGCATCGCGCGCGCCAGTCGGATGAAGGGCCATACGACGTAATAGAGGCAGGCCACCAGCGCCACCGCGATCAGCGCCAGCGTCATCGTGATCGCCGTGTTGTTGTGGGTGTGCGCCGAAAACGGCGCGGCGACGAATTCGCCGAACCGCGCGGTATAGAAGAAGAACGGATCGTCGTCGGTCGAGGGCGAGATGTTTTCCGGGAGCGAGGCGAAGTAGGCCGCATCCGCTGTGCCCGACATCAATTTCGACGTCACGGCGTCGAAGGCGATGTCCGGCCCCATCATGATGGTAAAACCTTGCGCGGCTAATCGCGTTCGCGCGCCCTGCCATTCGGCGTCGGTGAACGCGTCGGGCCTGGTGATGACGGTGACGATGTTGCCGACGTTCAGCGCGATCAGATGGTTCTTCAGCGTGGCGGCAGGCACGCCGGTCCGCTGCAACGCATCGGCTGCGATCGCCACCAGGCGATAGAATTCGCCGCGGTGGCTGTCGGGATCGTACCAGCGCGACACCGACAGCAACCCACCCGGCCTCAGCGCGCGGTAAAAATCGCCCCACGCCTCGACGGTATAGAGCCGGTTCTCCGTCAGCGTCAGTCCGCCGGCTGCCGTTGCGGCCCAGGTGTCGATCAGCGAGATCTGGACCAGATCATATCGATCCGGGGAATGGTTGATGTAGCTGCGGGCCTCGGCATTGACCATGGACACGCCGGGCGCGCGATCGAGATGACCGGAGAAATCGGCAAACTTGTCAGTCAGCACTTCGAAGATTGCCGGATTGATCTCGATGCCGTGGATTTTCCTGGCGCCGAAATACAGCGCGGAAAGAATGTCCCGGCCGCCGCCGACACCGACGACGGCGACCTCGGCCGGCTTCTGCACCAGATATGCGGAATTGATGACGTCGTTCTTCAAATAGGCGAACTTGCCGATGTCGCCGGTGTGACGGGTGATGACGGTCGCCGCATCAGCGTCGATGTCGAGATAGTTCTGCTCGATCTTGCTATCGGGCGCGCGCGAGAAACCCCAACCAAAAGGAATCGACTCGCCTAGCGCGGTTACCCGCACGCGCGAATAGGTGTTCCAGCGCTCGAACAGCGTTCCGGTCTGTTGCGCGCCCTTGGCCCAGAACACGCCGAGATGGCTCTTGCCGGAAATATCGAGCCCGGCATGCACGATGGCGACAGCCCCCAGCGACAACGCCACCGCGCCGCTCAGACGCAAGGCACGAACATCGCCACTGCCCCGCACTACCATCCAGCCCGCACCGGCAGCGAGCGCCCCAATGCCGAGCGTGGCGCTGACGGGATCGATCACCAGCAGCACAAAAATGATGCCGAGACATCCGAGCGCGGCACCGGCGAGGTCGGAGGCGTAGAGCCAGCCGCCGCCATATGGCAGCCGCGTCAGCAACAGCGTGATGCAGACGCCGCTTTCGGTGAGCGGCAACACGAAGGCAACGGCGGAGGCCACCAGCGCCGGCAGCACATACTGCGCAGGCACCAGCACCGGCGCGCACAGGAAGCACACCATCGCTCCGACGCCGGTGATGGCAAACCGGGCGGCGTGGCGCGCGAATTCGGCGCCGACGCGTTCGGGCGCATAGCGCTCCGGATTTCTGTAGACCTGCATCGCGCCGCGGGTCAGGCCGAGCATGGCGAGCGAAATCGCGGCAAACGCGAAGTGGTAATACAGCATCACGCTGAAGAAGCGCGTGATCAGGATCTGGTAGGACAGCGTGGCCGAGGCCAGGACGAAAATCGCGAAATAGTGCCGGCCCTGGATTTTGGGGAAGGACTGCAAGAAAATGCTCCTTGGATGAAGCCGCGGCCGACGCGCGAAGATGCCTTTAACTCTATGCTACATTCGGTAATGTTTGCTTAATAATTGGCGCGATTTAGCCGTCAAATCCGGGGGGCCTTTATTGATCGAAGCGGGGCTGCCGCCGCGTCGTTGTCCCGCATTCGCCTCGCTGGTAGAGTTTTCGTCCAAAGCTGCCGGATCATCGGTTTCCAATTGCTCGGCGGGCGACGTGAGCGAAACCTGGCACATCACCCTCGTGCACGGCACATTCGCCAGGAACGCGGCCTGGACGCGGCCGGGCTCGGCGCTGCGTGAGCATCTCGAGGCCCGCCTGCCCGGGCGCGTCGTGTATCACCGGTTCCGATGGTCGGGTTTGCCGAGCCACCTCGCGCGCGACCGCGCGGCGCGGCGCCTGCGCGCGAGACTCCTGAAGTGCGTGCAGAACAACGAGACCGCGCACCACTGCGTGATCTCCCACAGCCATGGTGGCAACATCGTGTGTTACGCTTTGCGCGACGCCGCCGAGCTGGTCGAGCGGCTCGACAGTATCATCACGCTCTCCACACCGTTCCTGTTGGTGCGAAGCCGCAACCTCAGCCTGTTCGGCGGACTGTCTGCGCTGGGGAGCTTGTTCGTGGCGATGATCGGCGTCTTCCTGCTCGGGATCAGTTGGGCGCTCGGGCCGTCCACGCCGGGCGAGTTCTTCGACCTGCTGCGCGAAGTCAGCGTGAACGAGTGGTCCTACAAGCGCTGGATCGTATTCCTGATCGTGGTGTTGATGGCCGCGTGCGTTTCCGGAGCGATCAAGGTCCTCGCGCGCTGGAAAGCCTGGCTCGACGCGACGCTCGCGATGCCGGACCTCGTCGGCGAGCGGCTGCTCATCGTGCGCAGCTTCGCCGACGAGGCGACGGCGCTGCTGGTCGCCGCCCAGTTCTTCGAGATCGTGGTGAGCATGTTCTGGGGTCGCAGCGGCGCCGTCGATCGCGCATTGCTGTCGTCGGGGACCTGGCTTGGCGGGCGGCTGGAACAATGGTCGGAGACGCGTGCCGGCGGCGTCTTTTCCCGCCTTGTCGGCGCGTGGACGAAGCTTTGGTTTGCCGGGATGGCCGTGCTCATCCCCGCGTCATGGTACTTCTACTGGATGCAGCCGGACGTCTACCTGGCGTTCCTGTTTGGGCCGTATACGCCCACCGCCAGATGGATCTGGGGCGGCATCGCGCTGTTGGCGGGTCCATTCACGGTTATGCTCGCAGCGGCCGCTGCGGTTGTTCTGCTTATCCTCGCTTGCGGCGCCACGATCGGGCTCGTCGTCGTCTTGGCCAACATCTGCCTGTCGCTGATCATGCTGGTCGTCGTGCCCGAGCTCGGCCCGATGGTGTTGGTCATGGCGATCTCCGCCGAGCCGGTGCCGGGCGCGGGCATCTTCCGCGTCCTGCAGATCAGGCCGCAGCACAAGATCGGCATGGTCGAGACGCGGTTTCACTCGACGACTTACGCGGACTCCGCTGCGCTCGACGCCATCGCGACATTCATGGCCGGTAGGACGGACTGAGCCTAATCCGCCGCGGCCAAAGCGGCGGAATACGCTTCCGCCTTCGCTCGACGAGCTACTGCGGACAGGTCGCTATTCCGTCCTACAAGCTACGAGCTACCTCTCCGCCGCCCCCTCGCCGCCGTCGATCTGGCGGCCGATCAGCGCAATGGCGCGCTGATAGACTTGCGCGGCGTTCCAGGCCTGGATCGCGGCGAAATTGGCTTCGCCCGGCTGGTAGCCTGCGCCGGCGCGCCAGCCATGGGCGCGCAAAAAGTTCGCCGTCGAGTTGAGCGCGTTGGCGGCGACGTCGAGATTGCCGGTGCCATAGGCCAGGATGTTCTTGGGCATGAATTGCGTCTGGCCGACCTCGCCGTGCATGGAGCCGCGCGTGCCAGCCGACAGCACGCCGCGATCGATCAGCTTCAGCGCCGCGTAAAGCTGCTCGGAGAAGAACTCCGGCCGGCGGCAGTCATAGGCCAGCGTTGCGATCGACGACAGCATGTTCTGATTGCCACGTTGGCTGCCGAAGCCGGTCTCCATGCCCCAGATCGCGATCAATGGCCCCGGCGGGACGCCGTAGCGTTGCTGGATCGAGGCAAACAGCGCTCCTTGCGATTGCTTGAGCGAACGGCCGCGGGCGACGATCGTCGAGGCGCCGCGCTTGGCGAGGAACTGATCGAGCGAGAGGCCGAAGCTTCTTTGGCTGCGATCGGCAGCGATGGTGGCGCTCGCGTAGTTCGCCTGCATGAGCGCGGCGACACCATTGGCGCCGACGCCTTTCCCCCTCGCCTCGCCTGCGAACTCGCTCTTCCAGGTCTCAAAGCCGGCCGGCCCATTTCCACACTGCGCGGCACTCGCGCTTTTGCCCAGACCGGCCAACAGCGCCAATGCGATCAACGCAGCCGATACAATCTCCCTGCCCGTGACCATTGAAAACTCCCTTGACCAACTCCCTTGGCGCCGTTCGGAACAAGGTTAGCCCCGGATGCTTCGGAATGGCTAGGCCTGCTTGCGCTGCGGCCTGGGGTGCAGGGGAAGCACGGCGGCGCGCTGAATGGTCCAGCGAGGCTTCCCAATTTTTTTGCAGCAGCGTTAGGAACTTTCGCAAATCCCGTGCGTCGAATCCTTGCTTCCGGCCCAGCCCCCCAGGCCCCCCGGAAGAAAACCTCCCACAAGGTTGGCGGTCCCTGCGCTCCCGCGCCGGGGCCGTTTGACCGTAAGGCTGGCCGGTAGTTAGCCGCTTCAATGCCATCTTGCGTTGCACGCTTGAATTGAATGCGCTCTCGCAACGGAAGCCGGATCGGATTAACCTTACGGCCGCCTGGCCGGATCAACCGGCCGGCTATCTTGGGAGGATACGATGACACGCGAAGTGGAACGCGATCCGCAATCAATGATGTCACGACGTACGCTGGTCCAGGGCCTGGCAGTGGCCGCCGGTGCCACCGCAGCCGCGGCCAGCGGCGCGCTGGCCCAGCAGCCAGCCGCCCCGCTCGGGCCGCCCAGTACGATCACCACCCCGCCGCGCGATTTCGGCCCGGGCGGCGCCCCCACCACCTATTTCTGGGACCCCGACATCATCGCAGTCGATCCGTCGTTCAACGACCTCGCCCAACCCAACACGGCGATCAAGCGTCTCTACACCGGATTGCTTTGGGCCGAAGGCCCGGCCTGGAGCGCGCAGGGCCGCTATCTCCTGTGGAGCGACATACCCAACAACCGGCAGATGCGATGGCTGGAAGACGACGGCCGCGTCACCGTGTTCCGCACGCCGTCCAACAACTCCAACGGCAACTCGTTCGACTTCCAGGGCCGGCAGCTCTCCTGCGAACATCTCGCCCGCCGGGTGGTGCGCTACGAGCACGACGGCACATCGACCGTGCTCGCCGACAATTTTGGCGGCAAGAAGCTCAACTCGCCGAACGACGTCGTCGCCCACCCGGACGGCAGCTACTGGTTCACCGACCCGCCCTATGGCGGTCAGCTCTACGAGGGCGAGCCGGACGGTGCGGGCGGCGCCAGCAATGCCGGCGGCAAGCTCAATCCGCGGATTGGCCAGCCGGCCGGCTTCGTGCCGGGCAAGCGCGAGCTTCCGACCAACTGCTACCGCGTCGATCCTTCTGGCCGCCTCGACCTCGTGGTGACCGAGGACCAGGTGCCGGATCCCAACGGACTTTGCTTCTCGCCCGATTACAAGAAGCTGTATGTCGCCAGTACCGGCAAGGGACCCGGCGATACCGGTCCGGGCGGCAAGGGCGACATGTTCGTGTTCGATGTCGGCACCGACAACAAGCTTTCCAACGGGAAGCGGTTTTCCGACTTCATGGTCGACGGCGTGAAGTGCGGACCGGACGGCGTGCGCTGCGACGTCAACGGCAATGTCTGGAGCTCGAGCAATGCCGGCCGCGCCGTGGGCTATAGCGGCGTGACGGTGTGGTCGCCGGAGGGCAAGCTGATCGGCCGGATCCGCCTGCCCGAAGTTTGCGGCAACATCTGCTTCGGCGGGCCGAAGCGCAACCGCCTGTTCATGGCCGCGAGCCAGTCGCTCTACGCCGTGTATACGGCTACCCAAGGCGCCGGACCGGGCTGATCCGTTCGCGAGCGCGCGATATAGCGAGGTGCCGGCGTGATCCGCCGGCGTCTCCTAGCCCAAGCCGCCGTCGACCTGAAAACATTGCCGCGTGATGCGCTGGCTTTCGTCGGAAGCCAGGAACAGCGCCACGCGCGCGATGTCCTCGGGCGTCACCGCATCGGGAATGGCCTGCCGCGTGCGAAGTTCCGCGATCTGCTTGTCGTCCGGGTACCAGAGCCGGCGCTGCCGTTCGGTGATCACCATGCCGGGCGCAATGGCGTTGACGCGTATGCGGTTGGGCCCGACCAGCTTGGCCAGCGAGTTAGTGAAGCCGACGATCGCCGCCTTGGCCGCCGCGTAGGCCGGCAGCGCCGGTGCGCCACGCATCCACGCGATCGACGACATGTTGATGATGGAACCGCCGCCGCGCGCCTGCATCTGCGGCACCACCGCTTGCGCCGCAAAGAACACATGCTTGAGGTTGACTCCGATCATCCAGTCGAATTGTTCAGGCGTCACTTCGGACAAAACCTGACGCTGGTCGTTGGCCGCATTGTTGACCAGCACCGCGGCATCGCCGAGGGTGGCGTGGACTTTAGCCAACGCGGCACGCAGGGCGTCGATGTCCAGCAAGTCGCATGGTACGAACAGCGGCGCGGCGCCGCATGCACCGGCCACTTCCCGCGCCAGCGCTTCACCTGCAGCGGCATCGATGTCGAGGAAGGCGACGCGGGCGCCTTGGGCCGCAAACGCGTGCACGAAGGCGGCGCCGATGCCACTGGCGCCTCCGGTGATCAACACCACACGGCCCTTAAGGCCGGCGTAACTGGTCTGGGTCATGCGATCAGCCGCTCCGTCTCCGGGTCGAACAGGCAAATGCGGCGGGTATCGAGCGCGAAGGGCGCGAGTTCTCCCGGGGCGGGCCGCATATCCGGCGTGATGCGCGCCAGCACACTCTCGCCGCCGAGCCGCAGCAGCACGATGGTCTCCGCACCGGTCGGCTCGACCATCTCCACCGGCGCATTGACGACGATCGGCGCGCCCGAGCCGCCGGAAAAGCCGCGGCTGCCTTCGGCGATGCATTCCGGCCTGATGCCGAGCACGACGTCGCGGCCGACAAAGGCGGCGGCTGCGTCATATCCTTGCAGCCGTAGGCGGACCTCATCCGGCTGTCCCGCGCCGATCACGACCACCGGGCCGCCATCTTCGGCCACGAGCCGTGCCGGCATCGTGTTCATCGGCGGCGAGCCCATGAAACGCGCCACGAACAGATTGGCCGGGTAACGATAGACGGTGTCCGGATCGGCGAATTGCTGCACCTCGCCGTGATGCATGACCGCGATCCTTGTTGCCATCGTCATCGCCTCGATCTGGTCGTGGGTGACATAGACGATGGTGGCGCCGATGCGCTGATGCAGCCGCTTGATCTCCATCCGCATTTCGACGCGCAGCTTGGCGTCGAGGTTGGAGAGCGGCTCGTCGAACAAGAACAGCAGGGGATCGCGCACCAAAGCGCGGCCCATCGCCACGCGCTGGCGCTGACCGCCGGACAATTGCGACGGTTTTCGGTTGAGCAACGGCTCGATCTGCAGCAGGCGGGCGACATTGGCCAGCGCCTTGTCCTGCTCGGCCTTCGGGATATGCCGGCATTCCATGCCGAAGGTGATGTTCTGGCGCACCGTCATCGACGGATAGAGGGCATAGGACTGGAACACCATGGCGATGTCGCGGTCTTTGGGCGCGATGTCGTTGACGACCCGCCCGCCGATTTCCACGGTGCCTGCACTCGGGCGATCGAGCCCGGCGACGATGTTGAGCAGCGTGGACTTGCCGCAGCCGGAGGGACCGACCAGCACGGTGAATTCGCCGCTCTCGATGTCGAGATCGATCCCCTTCAACACTTCCAGATTGGCGTACCGCTTCGACAGGGCACGAATGCTCAACGCCGCCATGACAACCCCATCACTTCACGGCCCCCGCAGTGAGGCCTCTCAGGAAATACCGTCCGCCGAACAGATAGACGAGCAGCGTCGGCAACGCCGCGATCAACACCGCCGCACTCTGATCGCCATACATCGGCTCGGAGGTGATCGCCGCGGAAAGCGCGATCAGCGCCGCGGTGACCGGCTGCTGCCCGCCGGAGGTAAAGGTGACGCCATAGAGGAACTCATTCCAGATGCCGGTGAACTGGAAGATCACGGTCACGATCAGGATCGGCGGCGACAGCGGCAGGATGATCTTCCAGAAAATCCGGAAGAAGCCGGCGCCGTCGATCCGCGCCGCTTTCAAGAGGTCCTGCGGAATGCCGACATAATAGTTGCGGCAGAACAGCGTCGTGAAACTCAAGCCCTGGACGGTGTGGATCAGTACCAGGCCGGCGATGGTGTTCATCAGCGAGAGATCGCGCAGCACCACCACCCAGGGGATCAGCTTCATCTGTTCGGGCAGAAAGATGCCGAGCGTCACGATACCGAACACGAGCTGGTCGCCGCGAAAGCGCCAGAGCGAGATCGAATAACCGGCAAGCGCCCCCAACAGCGTCGAGATGATGGTGGCGGGGATCGTCAGGGTAAGGGAATTGAGCATGTAGGGCTCGATGCCCCAGCAATGCTCGGCCATGCAGAACTTGTTCCAGGCCTGCGCGTAGTTGGAGAACACCACCTGGGTAGGCCAGCCGATCAGCGAGGTGGCGGCGATTTCCTGGTTCGAGCGCAGCGAGTTGACGATCACCACGCCGAGCGGCACCAGGAACAGGATCGCCAGCACGATCAGCGCAGCGTAGACGATGAGGCGGGTCCACTTCATACCCGGGCCTGCTTCTGCCGTTGCCAGCGCACATAGAGCCCGTAAGGCGCCATCACCACGACCAGCGACAGCAGCATCAGCACCGCCGCCGCCGAGCCGCGCCCGAGTTCGCTGCGCTGGAACATGAAGTCGTAGACGACCAGTGTCGGCAGCATGGTGGAGATGCCCGGCCCGCCGCCGGTCAGCGCCCGCACCAGGTCGAAGGAGGTGATCGCGGACCGCAACAGGATCACGAACACGGTAATGAAGATCGGCCAGATTGTCGGCAGCAGCACCTTTCGATACATCCGCCATGGCCCTGCGCCATCGATCTGCGCGGCCTTGATGAGGTCCGCATCCACCGATCGCAACCCTGCAAGGAACAGCGCCATGGCAAAGCCGGCGCCCTGCCAGACGCCGGCGAAGATCAGCGTGTAGATCGCCTTATCCGACTGCACCAGCCAGTCGAAGCGGAAATCCGTCCAGCCCAGATTCTGCACCACTTTCTGGATGCCGAGTCCGGGGTTGAGCAGCCAGCTCCACACTGTGCCCGTCACCACAAAGGAGACTGCGAGTGGATAGAGAAAGATCGTGCGCAGCACGTTCTCCCCGCGGACGCGTTGGTCGAGCAGCACCGCCAGCAACAGACCGAGCGCCATCGTCAGCAGCACGAAGCCGCCGCCGAAGATCACGAGGTTGACATAGGCGATCTGGAAATTCGCCGTCCGCGTCACCGCGAAGTAATTGCGCAAGCCCACCCAGGTATAGTCAGGCATCAGCGACGAGGCCGTGAACGACACCCAGGTGGTCCATGCCGTGAACACCACGACGTGCCCGGCCGAGGCCGCGAGCGGCAGCCAGATCGCAAGCTCGGTCAGCGCGCCGCCAAAGCGGCGGCGCCAAACCCCCTGCTCTCTCCCCGTAGCGTTCCCGGCCGCGGGATTCGTTGCTGCTACCCGCATCGATACCGTCCCCTATGCCGGCACAGCCTACTTCGCGCCGGCGACCGCCGCGACCAGCTTCTTCTGCCCTTCGGCAGCGGGAATGGCGCTGTTGTGGACGTATTCGGTCAACACGTCGATCATGGCCGCGGTGATGCCGTTCGGCTGGGCCATATTGTGCGCGAGGCTGAGAACCACACGATCCTTGGCAATGGCGTCACGCAAAACCTGCGCCGAGTTGCGCTGGCCATCGGTAAAGCCCTCGCCCGCCAGGCTGACGTCGGTGCGCGCCGGAATCGAGCCCGTGATCTTCGAGTACATCTCCTGCGTCGACGGCTCCATGACCACCTCAGCAAACAGCTTCTGCCCGGCCTCGAGATCGGCGCCCTTCGACTTCCAGAAGATGAAGCAGTCGGCGTTGAGGTCGAAGCATGGCGGTCCGCTGTCCTGCGGCGCGGGGCCGCTGCTGAAATCCGCTACGGTCGCACCGGCCTTGAACAAATTGCCCTGCGCCCAGCCGCCCGTCATCACCATGCCCATGTCGCCCTTGACGAAAGCCGGCAGATTCACGGCCCAGGGCTGCGCGGCGATGTTCGGGTTCATGTAGTTGGCAAACTTGCGAAGCTGTTCGAAGGCCGCCAGTACTTCCTTGCTGTTCAAGGCGTCGGTATCGAGTTGCATGAGCGCGCGGCGATAGATCTCGGGACTGATTCCGGCGAGCGCAATCTCGAATTTCTGGCCATCGTCCGGGCGGGTGCCGCCATTGGCCAGCGGGATCATGCCGGCGGCCTTCATCTTTTCCGCGACATCGTTGAACTCGGCCCAGGTGGTCGGCGCCTTGCTGACCTTGGCCCGCTCCATGCCCTTGGTGGAAACAAACAGCGTGTTGAGCCGATAGACTTGCAGGGGCAGCGCGATCCAATGGCCGCCCGGCTGGCAGGACTTGGCCAGTTCCGCCGAGACCTTGTCGGCATAGCCCGCGGTCTTCACCCACGGGCTGATATCGACGGTCGGCGCGATCTTCGACCATGCGGCGATCTCGGGCCCCTTGAGCTGCGAGATCGCGGGCGGATCCCCGGCCATGATTTGCGCCCGCAGCTTGTTCATCATATCGGTGGTGAAGCCCGGCACCGGGTTATGCTGCCAGACGCCGCCGCGGTCCTCGAACAGTTTGCCAAGGGCCGAGATCGCCGCGCCATCGCTGCCGGCAGACCATTGCGAGATCGCGGTGATGCGCGGCTTTGCGCCCTGGGCGCGGGCAAGCCGCGGCATTGCAAGTGCTGCAGCGGATCCAGCGAGCAGACGACGCCTGGTTATTTTGATCGTCATGGTACGTTCCTCCCGGGTGTGAACTTTTTTGACGCGGTCCAGGCCGCGCCGCTCATTGCATTGTCAGGCGGCCTCCACCGTCGCGGCCGGCATGCCGCCGCGGCAAGCCAGGCAACAGGCGGTAAAGGCCAGTGCGGAATTCGGGTCATTGCCGCTCGAAGGCGGCACGAAAGCGAGCGACACTTGCGCGAATTTGAGCCCGCCCAGCAGACAGGCATCGATCCCGTCGATCAAGGCCTTTCGGTCTTCGCCGGCAAGAAGCGACGGCCAGCCGCTAATGACCACGCCAGGCGTAGGTTTCGCGTTCAGCGTATTGCCGATGGCAAGGCCGAGCCGGAACAGCCGGCGCCGCAATTCCTGCCGCACGCGGCTCGGGATCGGAATCGCGTTCACCCAGTCATCGCCGAGTTGCAGCAATTCCGGCTCGCCGACACCGAGCAGTTCGGCCAGCGCCGGGAGCGACGTATAGGCCTCGACGCAGCCGTCATGGCCGCAGCGGCAGCGCGGACCGCCCTCTGCGAACACCATATGACCGAGTTCGACCGGCAAAAGAGCATCGGCTTCGATCGCGTCGTCCACCCACGCGCCGGCCACGCCCTGGCCGACAAAGACGAACAGATGCGCGCCGATAAACGGATAATCTTCGGTGCGGCAGCGATGGAACATGGCATGCGCCACCACCGAATTGGTGAACTCGACCGGCACGCCGGCAAACGTCTCGCCGAACATGCTGCGAACCAGTGCGATGTCACAGGGAATGATCGGATTGACGAGTTCGCTCAAGCGGCCAAGGCCGGGAACGGAAACGCCGATCTGCGCGAGCCGGACCCGGCGCCGCCGCGTCCAGTCACGAAGCAATTGCAGCGCATCGCGGAACACCTGCCCGACGGATTCGGTCGTGGGGATTTTCGGCAGCGGCAGACGTTCGGTATAATGCAGTTCGCCGGAAAGCCCGCCGACACCTACGCTCAGCCGTTGGCCGGTCAGCTCAATCGCCGCCAGCGCCACCGAGCTATCGAGCGACACCAGAGCGGTCGGGCCACCGAAGTAAGGCGCAGGCCGCCTCACTTCCTCGATCAGGCCCTCAGCCTTCAGGTCAAACAGGATGCGCGACAGGCTCGCCTCGGACAGGCGCACGGCCTTGGCCAGAGGCGGCCGAAACACGCCGCCCGACTGGAGCAGATGCCCCAGAATGGCCGCACGCGTCTGCCGCCGACTTCTCGGCTGCTCAGACATTTCCATCCCTGTGGTCATTCTTACTTAGTGTAAGAATGTGCGCGCGAAACATTTCGACTGTCAAGTCAATTGCCGGCTCAATGCATGACTTGCTGTTGTGCGCGGCAGCAAATCAAGCGCGCGGGCTTTTTCGTTCGAAGCTGCTGGCTCATTGATTTGCCTCACCCGCCTTGCGCCATGCGCAAGCGTGCAGTTTGGATGCGGCGGATACGATGCGAGTCAGACCGTGCGAATTTGCCGAACTAGTTCAACGTGATTTGCCACGTCCAGTCGGTCCGCAAAAATAGTCCCCTGTCTGTGGCCTGCTATGGATGTGGTTGGCAGATCGTGACCGCAGCCAGCTGCAGATTGACAATGCGACGCGGGCGGATCGTAATACTACCCAAGATCGATCAGCGGGCGAACGGCGGCGCAAGTGCGATACCTGGCGTTGCGGCTCCGATGGCAACGATCGCGGAATACCGCGGCGTCTCACAATGGGGAGGATGGTCATGATTGAATCGCTCATCATTTGGCTCATCATCGGCGCCATCGCGGGCTGGCTCGCCGGGCAGATCGTCAAGGGTTATGGCCTGGGGCTGGTCGGCAATATCGTGGTCGGCATCATAGGCGCAATCATTGCGGGCTGGTTGTTGCCGATGATCGGGTTCGTCCTGGTCGGCGGCATTTTGGCGGCTATCATCAACGCCGTCATTGGCGCGGTGATCCTGCTGATCGTCATCGGCTTCTTCAAGAAATAGCGCTTTTGTCCGCGACGCGAAGGTGGGACGGGTATGCGCGCCCTGTCCGAACTTGTGCACGCCTGCGCTTCAGGCAGGAATGCGCTTCCAACTTCCCCGCGGGCGGAAGCCGGCCTTCCCGTCATGCGATTCAGATTTTGGTCGGAGCGAGAGGATTTGAACCTCCGACCCCTAGTCTCCCAGACAGTCCCTGGCCGTTTTCGACTAGTCTCACGCTGTTTCAAAACCCTTGAAAAACGAGCATTTCTCCGCCTACGCGTTGTTACCGGGGGTTCAAGAAGTTGCGGGCAGTTTCAGCTTTTTGGACCCACCGTGAACCCCCGGTGGGACCTCTAGTCCCACTCCGCTCGACCCCTAGTCAGGCGGACTAGGGCGCTCAGCCCACCCAATTTGCGGAGGGCTGCTTGCCTTGTCGAACCTGACCGACGCTCGCCTCCGTAGCGCCCCTCCGCCGGAAAGCGGCATCCGTCGAACTCTGGGACTCCAAGACCCGGGGCTATGCTTTCCGCGTTACGAAGCCGGCGTCCGACCTGGACGTTTCGCTACCGTCCCCACAGCGGCGCCGCCTTCCGCCGCGCACGTTCGGCCGCTATCCCGCCCTTTCCCTCGTCGACGCCCGCGAGGCTGCTGAGCGCCTGCGCGACCAGGTCCGCGCCGGAGCCGACCCGCAGCAGGAGCAGCGCACGGCCGCGAGGCGCGTTCGCCGCACCGGCGGAACTGACCTTCGATGCCTTCGTGACCTCTATCTCGAACACGCCAAGCGGCACAAATCGCTCCTGGAAGAATGACGAGGGATACCTCCGCGCCAATGCGCGCCCGGTCTGGGGCGAGCTGCGCCGCCGCGCCATTACCAGCCAGGACGTGGCGAACCTGCTGTTCGACGTTGTGGCCGTCGCCACGACCGGCCAACCGATTGCGCTCGATCTGGTGACAATGTTTGCCTGGGCCGCGAGAGCGCCTTGCTCGAGGTCAACCCGATGGCGGCGTCAAGAAGCCCCACCGTGAAGGCAGGGCAAAACCCGTACCCTGAATGACCAGGAGATCAGCGCTGCTCTGGAAGCGCGCTTGAAGAGGCGGGGCTGCGCCGTCGATATCGGCGGCGCTCAGTGCCTGCTGCTGCTTGGCCAGCGTCCTGGAGAAGTCGCCGGCATGGCGGTCACGAACTCCATCACCTCACAATCGACCGCACCGCACATTGGGAGCTGCCGCCGGTCCGCATGAAGGGACGAGGCGCCCTACGTGGTGCCGCTACCGGCGTTGGCGCGATCGAAATTGTGAGTGCCGAGACTCGCGCGACAACGGACCGCCAGCCCCGATGCGAGCCGGAATTCGTTTTCGCCTCCAAATTCGCCGAACGCGACCGGCTGGCACGGCACTAGTCTGTCGCAGGCGATGCGGCGCATCATTGAGGAGCCTCGACGCAGTGGCGGCAACGCCGACACGCTGGCGAGCCTCAAGGCCGACCGGCCGACGCCGCACGATCTGCGAAGGCGCACGCTCGCGACCGGATTGTCGACGCTCGGCATTCCGCGCGACGATCGGCTGGCCGTGCTGGCCCATTCCTACGGCGACGTCCACGAAGTTTACGATCGATACGAACGGCTGCCGCAGAAGCGCGCCGCCCTCGAAATGTGGGAGCGACACCTGCGCAAGGTGATCGCAGATCAGCCGCAAATCGATGGCAGGGTGCTGCCGCTTTGGAGGTAACATGGCAAAGCAAAGCCGACTGCATCCAACAACATTTGAGCCATTGGCGAACCTTAGACGAAAATACTCCGAGGCGGTGCGAAAGCGCGTTTTCGCCGAATGGAACAGCAATCTCAAGGAAAAACCGAAAACGCGTGAACTACGAAATATTTGCTTATTACTGATTGATAACCCGGACCTGATTTACGGGCCTTACGCTCCATATATCTACCTCATCCTTCAAGGGTGGCTGGCGAAAACCAAGGCTCCAAAGCGTCCACACACCGGAAAGGAAATCGCCGACCTCGTGGACCTCGTGGACCGCGTTATCGATGCTGAAACACCGCCTGGCAAAGCGCTGGCTACCAAAGCGCGTAATAAACTGATTACAAAAGCGCGTAAGAAGGTTGCTGAATCGCTTTGCATGACTGTCGAGGCGGTGAAGCAGAACCACCTCAGACACGGAAAATCGAAGCGCGACAAATCGCGGTGACTTTTGTCGCGCGACTTTTTTGGGTCGAATTTGTTTCTTGATCGTCTTGGTTTCAGGTTTACTCATGCGGTTGCCCTAAATTTCATCTAGAGGCGACCATGAACAAACAGCCCCTCGATCAGATCTTGCGGCCCCGCGAAGTCGCTCAACTTACAGGCCTCGCCAGGACAACGCTTTGGCGCGGAGTCCGGGCTGGCACTTTTCCCAAACCTATCAGGCTTACACCCAGCACCATTGGCTGGTGCCAAACGGACCTAGTTCACTGGCTGGCCGAGCGTCGCATAGCCGCCGGCTTGCCCGAACACGAGCAGTGCACCGAATAATTTCGGCCGGTCCTGCGCCAACAGGGACCGGCCGGCATTTGGTAGGAACTCGAACTCCCTCCAATAACCTGCGGATTCTGATTGCGCAACCCGGCCTCCACTCAACGGAGGTCGCCATTGTGATTGCCGCCGACATCGACAAGGGCGCCCGCCGCCGGCTGCTCGAGCGTCTTCGCCACCGCGAACAAATTGAACGGTGGCGCGCGCTTCTAACGGACAGCGTTCGATTTAAGCTCACCCACCCGGACGCGGTCTTGCGCAAATGGAAAGCTGCGACTGCAATTCCCGACCCGAACGCGGCGCTGAAGGTCGCGCCGTACACCGAATTAAAAGTCGCCCACGCTCGGCTCACCGAAGAGCACTATTGCCTTCAGCACAGGATCGAAGCTGCTGATGGCGACCTGTGGAAACCGACGGAAACGGCTGCGTATATTGCCGAGGCGATGGTTGCCACGCTGTCGCTCACGAAAGCGGAACGCACGGCAAAGGAAATCCTCCGGCAAGTCAAAGAACGGAATGCCGAGATCGAAACCCGAATTCCTCATCCCCAGCTTCGCCGCCCCGGCGGCAAAGGGCGACACGGCGCGCCGGCTTCGCCGCAATCCGAAAATGAACCTGCACAAACGGAGAATTAGTGATGACCAAGAGTGTAAAGCACAGCGGTGCCGGCGGCGGTAACGGTGGTGGTGGCCTGAACGAGGACGATTTCAACGACATGTACGGCACCAAGTATCTCGGCCCGGACGACGTCAAGAAGCCCACCGCAACGATGACCGACGCGGTCGATAAGGAAATCTTCGACCGCCCAGATGGTAGGAGCGAGGCAAAGGTGTTGCTGCACTTCAAGGCTTTCCGAAAGCCCCTACCGTGCAACAAGACCAACGCCCTCAACTTGGCGTCTGCCTACGGGAAAAACCCCGCTGATTGGGTCGGCAAGCCGGTGCTCGTGAAGACCGAGCCAACGAGCTTCGGCGGCAAGCCCACAAAAGGGGTTCGCGTTTACCCGGCCGACCCCAACGACATGAAGGGCGACCGCATCCCTTTTGATCGCTGAAGGCCCGTGGATCGTGAGCACCACACCGGCCCGTCCATTGCCACCTGCGGTTCGGGATAAGCTCGGCAGACTGTTGCCGATGCTGTCGAGCAACCACGACATGGCGAACGGGCCGGCGCGGTGGCGGCGATCGAGCGGGTGCTGAAAAGTAATAACTGCGATTGGCATGATCTGGCGGCGAGCATCTCCGCACCAACGCCTGCCCGCGAGCTGCCACGGCCACGTGCGCATAAACCGTGGGCGGATTTCATCGCGATGGAGAGCGGCGACCTCATACGCCTCATCGACGAGCTGCGCAACTCGGCCGCTGCGCTCAACGCACGCTCGAGGGATTTTCTCAACTCGCTGTCCGAGCGTGCCGGGCGTTTTACCGTCGTCTACCTCTCGCCCAAGCAGAAGCAGTGGCTAGACGATCTCGCGCTCAAGGCAAAAGGGCTGCATCATGACCGCGCATGAGGTTCTGGCCTTGCGGGTGACGCTGTTGCACGGTGGCTATTCCCCGCTACCGTTGAACGGCAAGGCTCCGGCGCTCAAGGAATGGCAGAAGCGAATTGACACGTCCGAAGGCGACATCGAGATTTGGTCGAAGGCTATCCCACCGCGGCCAACACCGGCGTGCTTACGCGGCTGGTGCCGGCACTCGACCTGGATCTGCTCAACGCCGATGCTGCCGCCGCGGCAGAAGAGTTCGTGCGCGAGCGTTACGAGGCAGGCGGTTACGTCCTGACCCGGATCGGACGGGCGCCGAAGCGGGCCATGCTGTTTCGTACGCAAGAGCCGTTCGCCAAGATAGTCGTCAACCTCGTCGCACCGAACGGCAGCGTTGAAAAAATCGAGTTTCTCGCCGACGAACAGCAAGTTGCCTGTTTCGGCATTCACCCCGAGACCCAGCGGCCGTATTCGTGGCACAAAAGTGCGCCCGGCGAGATCGCGCGGGAGGATCTCCCCTATATCCGCAAGGCCGAGGCGAACGCGCTGGTCGAAGCTGGCCGAGATGCTGGTCGCGGACTTCGGCTATGTCCGCGCCGCCGAGCGGCCGCGCCGGAAAAAGGGCAGCACCGATGCCGGTACGGGTGCGATACAACGGCGCTGCAGATTGGCAATACCTGGTCGATCGCATCCGTGCCGGCGAAGCGCTGCACAACTCGCTGCGCGATCTCGCCGCCAAGCTGGTGACTTCGGGCATGGCGGCCGGCGCCGCCGTCAACTTTTTGCGGGCGTTGATGGAGAGCTCGAGCGCGCCGCGCGACGAGCGCTGGCTCGAGCGGCTCAACGAGATCCCGCGCCTGGTCGACAGCGCCGGGCAGCTCGGGTCCAAGAAAACGACGGCGGCGAGCTCGCTGCCGCGGCAAAGCCTGGCGAAACTCACACGGTTTTCAAAAAATGGTTCGGCGCGGAATACGACCTCGACGCCGCCACTGCCGCGATTGCGGCGGCCGCATCCGAGCGCCTGCCTGGCGATCCGCTGTGGCTGCTGATCGTGGCCGGGCCGGGCGGCGCCAAGACCGAGACCGTGCAGGCGCTGGCAGGAGCCGGGGCTTTTGTCACCAGCACGATCGCCAGCGAGGGCGCGCTGTTATCCGCCTCGCCACGCAAGCAGCGACATCAAACGGCCACCGGCGGCCTGCTGCGCAAGATTGGCGATCACGGCACGCTGGTCATCAAGGACTTCACCTCGATCCTCGAGCGCCGACCGCAACACCCGCGCCTGCGTGCTGGCCGCCATCCGGGAAGTTTACGACGGGCGCTGGGAACGCAACGTCGGGACCGATGGCGGTCAGACGCTGACCTGGACCGGCCGCATTGTGATCGTCGCCGCCGTCACCACCGCATGGGATGCTGCGCACGCGGTGGTCGCGACCATGGGCGACCGGTTCGCCTTGTTGCGGCTACGGACCAGCGCCGGGCGCAGGGAAGCCGGGCGTGGTGCGATCCGCAACACCGGCGGCGAGACCGCGATGCGGCAGGAACTCGCTGCTGCGGTCGGTGCCCTGGTCGAGCGCATGGACACCGGCGTCTATCAACTC
>CAWGSN010000001.1:0-154611 GCA_963825225.1 uncultured Alphaproteobacteria bacterium | reverse complement strand
CCAGCAAAGCCCAACCCAGAGACCGCGACGACCAACTCGACCCGCGGCGTTCGCAGAGGCCAATTGAGCCGACAATAAGGAGATAACTGAAACGGATAGCTTCTACATTCCCGCGCTGGCGTCGTTTTCGGGGTCTGCTTCAGGAACGCTGGCGTCGATTGTCACCAACTGGGTGACCCAGCGTCGCAAGGACCGTTTCCGCCATTCACTGCGACGTCCCAGCGTGAGGAACTCTACAGGAACTTCATAGAAGAAGCATCGAGGCTATACGCCGACGCCATCGTCCACGACAAGTCCGAGGTCCCGAAGCTCGTCGATCTCTATGCTCTCATCGCGCGGATGAAGATCCTTTCGAGCGATGCCGTTATTGAAGCCGCCGAAAGGGAACGACCCGATTTGATCCTAAGGACCCCAACCCTTTCTCCAAACAGGACCTTCGTCGATTTGCCCGACCTGATCAACGAGATGGATCCGTTACGCGATTTCAGCGAGGCGTGCCGCAGCGAATTGCAATCCTCTCATGGGCGCTGAGGCTCCGATCATGCCGGTGTTTCAGTATTTCTGGTGGGTAGGGGAGCTTTTTGCTCGTGACGCTTCTTGCCGCAAACTGGTGCTTCCCTGCACCGATTGATCCACAGTCTGACGTTCCGCTCGATCAGAAGGTCCACATCCGGATCCATACCGATCATAAATGGCCCGAACGCGTGGTGTTGGACACCACGCGTTCGACGCTGGCGCAGGATGCGAAAGCCGACGGCGAGACCGACGTTGCCGGAAGCGAGACTGCCATTCTGACGGAGCCCCAGCCCTTCGAAGCGTTCGCCGAGATGGCGCCCCCACAAGGCCGTGGTTTCGACCGCCGGGCTACATCCAGGGGTGCAGAGCAGGTGCCCTCGCCGATTGAGAAAGGCGCGCCGCTCCAAAATCGATCGCGCTTGTCGATGATGGCGCGCAAGGAATTCACTTTGCCCAATCGGCTTCGCAAGCCGCCAAGAAGAAGCTGACGCGTTCGCGCACGAAAGCGGGCAGTTCGCTGCGCAGCTCTTTCGCGCCTTCCCCCATCAAAGCCCGCATTATCATCGGCAGTAGAATGAGATCCATGAAAATCTGCGCCGTGGAGACGCTTCGTTTCGAGCCGAAGGGTCCCTTGGCGCCGCGCGAAAGCGTGTGAGTGGCATCATTCAAGACATGTGACACGGCAGCCGCGGCGCGGTCCCGCCCGTGTTCATGGACTTGGCGGCTCAAGGCGGGGAATCTGTCCGCCTCAGCAATTGTGGCGCGCGTAATGCCGATCGTCTCGTCGATAAATCGTTGCACGACCTCGATGCCCAGGCTCGCGAGCCTGTCTTGCACGGAGCGTCCCTTGGGCGCAAAGCCCTCGAAATCCGTCAATCCTTCGATGACCCGGGCCACCACCGCCTCGAAGAGCGCCTCCTTCCCTGGGAAGTGAGCATAGATGGTCGGCTTGCTCGCCGGCGCCGTCTCGGCGATCTCATCGAACTCGCGCTTTGATAACCTCTCTTGAGGAATACCCGTTGGGCCGCATCGAGGATGCGCGCTTTGACATCGCCGGCTTGGTCTTTCGGCGGTCTTCCTGACGCGGCCGTTTCAATTCATTCTGCTTGCTCACCATTCGGCTTCACCCCTGCATTCACGATGGCGCGAGCACCCGTGCTCGCTGGTAATCCGGCTTGACATGTTCTCCAAGTAAAACTATACGGTATAGTTTAGATAAATCAGGAGGCCGCTTTGCCAGTTTCCGTACCCTATACGCCCGCCCTGGAGGGTCGAACCCTTCTGGACGAGCTAAACCACCGCATCAAAAACGAGCTCGCCTCGGTCATCAACCTTGTGACTTTCAAGGCCGTCTGGACTACAACGTCGACGCCAAGGAAGAGCTGAGCAATGTCGTCGACTTGCTTCACCAGCATGTCCAGGTCCACAGCATTCTGACAATGCCTGATGGCGACACGCTAGTGGACGCCGGCGAACAGCTTCGAAAGCTGGGATTGGCGATGAGCCGATCCAAGCTGGATCGCATGAATATCCGACTCGGACCATCGGCTGAAACGGTGCCGCTGGAGTCGAGCGGTGCTGGCGCCTGGCATTGGCTATCTATGAGTTGGTGACGAAAGCGACCCGTCATGCTCGTTTCGATGGCCGGAACGGTGAAATCAAAATCAGCCTGATGCGTGCGGGTTCGTGGGTGAACTGCCGAGTTAGCGACAACGCATCGGTCGTGGGAAGAATCAAGCTCGGTCGCGGCTTGCGGATCGTCGGCGATCTGGTCATGAGCCTGGGCGGCCGGATCGACCGCACCTCCGGCCCGACATGGAACTCCTTCGGCCTGGACTTTCCTTTGACGCAGCGCGAGCAGTTGGCCAACCGCACGACCGCCGCTCGCCGCCCCCGAACCCGACGTCGATTGAAGACGATGCCGCCCCCTTGCGTGCCCGTGGCACGCGAGCGGGTGGAAGCCACCGTCCGACAAGACCTCTAGATCGAAGGACATACACATGTTGAAGAACAATCTCCTGATGCTGTCTGTAAGCGTGATGTTCGGCGTCGCACTCGTCGCGCCACGTGCCGCATTCGCGCAGTTCGGCCCTCCTCCGGGTCCGCCGCCAGCCCTTGCTGGTCCCCCTCATGGTTTCGGCGCAGGTGGCCCGCCACCGGCTGTGCGCGCAGGCGGCCCTCTTCTTGGTGGTGCTCCGGGCGCCCCTCCCCGCGATATCGCAGGTGCTCCACCTCATTTCTCGCGTTTCGACGGTGCTGCCGGACCCCACGGTCTCGATCGCGGCGGACAAGCGAATTTCCGTGGCATCGAGGGTCGCGCCGCGGCCCTGGGCGCGAATAGCTACGCCCGAAACAGTTACGCCAGCCATGGCTACGGCCGAGGTTACCGCTACTGGCCCTATGCGGCGGCTGCGGCTTCTGCCTACGGCCGATCCTACGACTCCGAGGAGGAGGATTGCTATTACGTGCTGGCGTACAGACGAGACGGCTACTACAGGCGCGTTTTGCGCTGTGGCGGAAACTGATTTAACTGCGAACCCTTAGCGCGCCGGCCTCAACCGTGGCGCTGCTTTTTGGCCTAGCGAGCCTGTCTGCCGGACCGCTTTTAGGACTTGACGCTTAGCGAATTAAACTATACGGTATAGTTTAATTAGATAGAGGATACTCACCGTGCACCACTTCATTCCCCATCGGCCTGCGATGGCCATTACGCGGCCCATGAGTGCCGTAGTCGCGCTTGCGCTCCTGACTACGCCATTGGGTGCCTGCAATGAGCGCTCCGCCGCTCCTGCCGAGCGCCCCGCCTTGGTGCGCACCGAGCTTGTGCAGCCACGCCAGGGACAGGCGGCTATGACATTGACCGGCGAGATCCAGGCTCGCTTCACCGCCGACCTCTCCTTTCGTGTGAGCGGACGCGTCTTCGCGCGCCTGGTGGATGTCGGGACCCACGTCAATGCCGGCGACCTCCTGGCCCGGCTCGATCCGGCCGAGCAGCAAGCTGATTTTGACGCCGCTACCGCAGGGGTAGACGCAGCGGAGGCTCAGCTGCGCGTGGCGCAGGCGACCTTTGACCGACAAAACTCTCTCTTGTCGAGCGGCTTCACGACGCGCGGCGCCTACGACCATGCGCAGGAGCAATTGCGAACCGCACAAAGCACGCTTGAAATGGCGAAAGCGGAGCTGGGAAGAACCCGCGAGGCGCTCGGCGATACTGAACTTCACGCCCGCGCGGCCGGCGTGATTACCGCGCGAAGCCTTGAACTCGGGCAAGTCGTGCAGGCGGCCCAATCGGTCTTCTCGCTGGCGCAAGATGGCGAGCGAGACGCGATCTTCGATGTCCCTGAATTGATGTTCTTTGCCGACGTGGAGCACAGCCACGTGTCCTTGGCACTCGTCTCGGACGCCCACGTGAGCGCCAGCGGGTACCTCAGGGAAATATCGCCGGCCGTCGATCCCAAGAGCTCCGCGGTTCGTGTGAAAGTCGCGATCCAAAATCCACCCCCCGCAATGATGCTCGGAAGTGCCGTCGCGGGGACCGCCGGGACCAAATCCACCGCGGAGATCACCTTGCCGTGGACCGCGCTGACCGCAGCGGGGTCAAAGCCCGCAGTCTGGATCGTCGATCCCAAGACGAACACAGCCTCGCTGAAACCGGTGACCGTCGGCGCTTATGAAGCCGGAGCGGTGCTGATCAAGCATGGGATAGAGCCCGGAGATCGCGTCGTGATTGACGGCGGCAAGCTGCTGAGCTCCGGCCAGCCCGTGACATATGGCGAGGATCGATTATGAGAACGCGCTTTCTTGTTGTTGCAGGCACCATCGCGTCGGCATTGGCGATAGCCGGATGCAAGCAGGAGGCGACGGCGCCGGAGCCTATACGGCCCGTGCTGTCGGCCGTCCTGCAACCGGTCACTACCGACAGCACGATAGCGGTCGGAACCGTGCAGCCGCGCTATGAGACGAGTTCTCGGCTTCCGCGTGCTGGGTCGCCTCGTCACGCGTCCGGTCAACGTGGGAGATCTGGTTGCCGAGGGACAGACCATTGCGGCCATCGATCCCACTGCCCTTGAGCTCGCGGTGAGGTCAGCGAAAGCGGATCTTTCCAAAGCCGAGGCCCTGCTTGAAAACGCAATCGGGACCGAGGAGCGGAAACGGATCCTAATCAAGACCGACGCTACGACGAAGCAAACGCTTGATGATGCAGAGCAGATTCGCGCCGGCGCACAAGCATCGACCGCTCGCGCCCGCGCCAGCCTCGCCAAGGCGATCGAGCAGCTGGGTTATGCCCAGGTCAAGGCCGACTTCGCGGGTGTCGTCACCGCCGTGGGCGCCGAGGTGGGACAAGTCGTGTCGCCCGGACAGGGCGTCGTGACCGTGGCGCGACTGGACGCCCGGGAGGCCGTGGTTGATCTCGGCCTGGATTTCCTCGTGCCTTTGACCGTCGGCTTGCCGTTCACCGTCAGCCCGCAGTTGCTTCCTGCCGTCCAAGTCCAGGGCCGAATTCGCGAAATAGCGCCGCAAGCCGATCAAGTAACGCGCATGCGCCGCGTTCGTATCGCCTTGAATGATCCGCCCGAGAGCTTCCGGCTCGGAAGCACCATCACCACAAGGCTGAGCAGCGGTCACACCGCGGTTCTCAGAATGCCCGCGTCCGCCGTTCTCAAGAAGGGCGCCGAGACTTTCGTCTGGGTCATCGACGACCCCACGGGCAAGGCTTCGTTGAAAAAGGTTGACCTCTCCGAGGACGAAAGAGGCATTCGGGTCATCGGCGGTCTCACTGCGGGAGCGCGCGTCGCAACTGCTGGAATCCACAGCCTCAAGCAAGGACAGCAAGTCCGCATCGAACAGGACGCCACACCATGAAGACCTTCAACCTTTCCGACTGGGCCCTCGGGCATCGTTCGCTCGTCTGGTATTTCATGATCGCCTTCATGGTGGCAGGTCTGTTCGCATATCTGCAATTGGGACGGCAGGAAGATCCTGATTTCACCATCAAGACCATGGTAATCGGAGCGCAATGGCCAGGCGCTTCGCCCGAGGAAATGACGCGCCAGGTCACCAACCGGATCGAGAAGAAGCTCGAAGAACTGGAGTCGCTCGACTATACCAAGAGCGTCACCGTTGCGGGCCAAACCACCGTTTTCGTTTATCTGCGCGACACAACTAAAGCCGCCGACGTCGCCCCGACCTGGGCGCGCGTCCGAAACATGATCGCCGACATCAGGGGCGATTTCCCGCAAGGCGTGATCGGGCCGGGCTTCAACGACCGCTTTGGCGACGTCTTCGGTAACATCTACGCGCTCACCAGCGACGGCCTGAGCCAGCGTCAATTGCGCGACCGCGTTGAAGACATTCGCGCAAAGGTCCTGACTGTCCCGAATGTCGGGAAGGTCGACATTCTCGGCGCGCAGGATGAAAAGATTTTCCTGGAATTTTCAACCCGAAAAATCGCGGCGCTCGGACTGGACACTCGTTCCATCGTCTCCTCTCTGCAGGCGCAAAACGCCGTCGCGCCCTCGGGCGTTTTCCAGGAGGGGCCGGAGCGTATCAGCGTGCGGGTCAACGGCCAGTTCGCATCTGAGGAAAGCCTGAAGGCGATCAATCTCAGGGTCAACGACCGGTTCTTCCCGCTGACAGATGTAGCAACCATCACGCGCGGCTACGTCGATCCACCGACGACGCTGATTCGCTTCAACGGCGAGCCCGCTATCGTACTCGCGATCGGGATGAAGTCGGGCGCGAACTTGCTGAAATTCGGCGAGGCGTTGAAAGAGGAAATGTCGAAGATCCTGGCCGAGCAACCGATCGGCCTGGGAGTTCATCTCGTCGCCGACCAGCCCGTTGTCGTCGAGCACGCCGTGTCCGGCTTCACGGAGGCTCTATTCGAAGCGGTGATCATAGTGCTCGGGATCAGCTTCCTGAGCCTTGGCCTTCGCGCCGGTCTCGTAGTTGCGATTGCGATCCCCTTGGTTCTGGCGATCACGTTCGTGGTGATGGCATATGCCGGCATATCGCTGCAGCGCATCTCGCTCGGCGCCCTGATCATCGCGCTCGGTCTTCTGGTCGATGACGCCATGATCGCCGTTGAAATGATGGTGGCACGACTGGAAGTGGGCGATCCCCTCGAGAAGGCCGCAACGCACGTCTACACCTCCACAGCGTTTCCGATGCTGACAGGCACCCTGGTCACCGTAGCGGGCTTCATACCGATTGGCCTTAACACCAGCAATGCCGGCGAATTCACCTTCACCTTGTTCGTGGTTATTGCGGTCTCACTGCTCGTGTCATGGATTGTCGCAGTGCTGTTCACGCCCTTGCTTGGCGTCGCCATCCTGCCGGCAAAGATCAAAGGGCATCATGGATCCAAAGGCTGGGTTGGGCGGACGTTCGCCCGTCTGCTTCTGGTTTGCATGCGGTATCGCTGGATCACGGTCGGGGTGACGATCGCGGCCTTCGCGCTAGCTCTGTTGGGCATGAACTTCGTGCAGCAGCAGTTCTTTCCGTCGTCGGACCGTGCCGAACTGGTCATCGACTGGAACCTACCTCAGAACGCCTCGATAACCCAAACCAATGCGCAGATCGCCCGCTTCGAGCGTGAACAGCTGCAGGCTAATCCTGCCGTCGAGCACTGGTCGACTTATGTGGGAACCGGCGCTCCGCGATTTGTGCTGTCGTTCGACGTGCAGACGGCGAACGCCTGGTTCGGCCAGATGGTCGTCGTCACCAAGGGCGGCATTGCCGCGCGCGATCGGGTCAAGGCGCAATTCGAAACCTATCTGAAGAAGACTTTTCCGGGCACGGATACGTTCGTCAAGCTGCTTGAGGTCGGACCGCCGGTCGGTCGTCCAGTGCAGTATCGGCTGAGCGGTCCCGATATCGCTAAAGTAAGACAATTTTCCCAAAACCTCGCCGGTATCGTGCGCGCTAATCCCCACCTCGATCATGTCGTGTTCGACTGGATGGAGCCTGCGCGCGTCGTCAAGGTCGATGTGCTTCAGGACAAGGCGCGCCAGCTTGGCGTGAGCTCGGAGGACATTGCGACGACGTTGAATGGCGTCCTTACCGGCTCCTCGATCACTCAGGTCCGTGACAGCATTTACCTGGTGAATGTGATGGGCCGCGCGACCGCACCCGAGCGCGCCTCGATCGATACGCTGCGCGACCTTCAATTGATCGGCTCGGGCGGTCAATCGGTTCCACTCGGCGCTGTGGCCACGTTACGCTACGAAATCGAGCAGCCCACAATCTGGCGGCGATCGCGGATTCCCACGATAACGCTCAAGGCAAGCATCCTCGATACCGTGCAGCCGAAGACAATCGTGGATCAACTTGCACCAAAAGTGGACGAGTTCGCAAAAGCACTGCCAGCTGGATACTCCGTCGCCATCGGCGGCTCGGTCGAGGAAAGCGCGAAGAGCCAGGCCCCAATCGCGGCGGTCGTTCCGCTCATGCTCTTCATCATGGCGACCATCTTGATGATCCAGTTGCAAAGCTTTCACCGGCTGTTCCTGGTGTTTGCGGTTGCGCCCCTCGCGGTAATCGGTGTGGTAATGGCCTTGCTTCCGAGCGGAGCTCCGCTCGGCTTCGTTGCGATCCTCGGTGTGCTGGCACTGATTGGCATTCTGATCCGCAACTCAGTGATCCTGATTGTTCAGATTGAACAGCTGAAGGAGGAAGGACGACCCGTCTGGGACGCGGTCGTCGAAGCAACCGAACATCGCATGCGGCCAATCATGCTGACTGCGGCCGCTGCAAGTCTCGCCCTTATCCCGATCGCTCGCGAGATTTTCTGGGGGCCGATGGCCTATGCGATGATGGGGGGCATCATCGTTGGGACCCTTCTGACGTTGCTTTTCTTGCCTGCCCTCTATGTCGCGTGGTTCCGGATCAAGGAGCCGGAGCCGGCAACAGACAACAATCTCGAAAATTCGCTTGCCCCGGAAATCCAAATTTTCTCTTCGACTGATGCGCTCGGTCAGCGCGAACTGGAAAATGCATAAGAGCCATTATGAAAGAAGTTCTGAGTCTCATCACGTTAGGTATCTCGGCATTGTTCTTTGTTGTGTTCTTCGCCGCCCTTAAGCCGGATATCGTCATTGCAGGGCCAGGGCCGAATACGCCCGGTTATTGCAACACGGAGGCTTCGCCGACGCTCGGCTGCCGCTCGCTCATCTTTGCCGCAGCGTTGTGGTCCGACGTCGGGCGGCGATAGTGGCCATGGCTGCCCAAGATCGTGCGCCCGATGCCCTGTACGACTGCAAAGTGTTCTGCAGCAAAAACTATTTCCGAATTGTCCATCACTCAAACCAAACACCCATCTCATGAACCTAGCAAGCCGTCCAATTGGTGTGATGCAGAGGAAACTACAGATTATCGGGATACTCCTGCCCCTCGCGCTTGTCCCTTGCGCCGCCAACGCTAAGCGGAACGATGGATCGTTGGGTTCGACTGGCCAAAGCGCGTCAGTTCATCGTGAAACGAACACGGAGTCGGATCAGAGTTTCCGTGCGGCCTTCAGTGCTGCTCCGCTTTCCCTCGTCCAAGCGATCGGCATTGCCGAACGATTGCATATTGGGTCACGGACTTCCGCGATATCGTTCGATACATCGTACGATCCCTCCTATCGGGTGAGAACCGTCAAAGACAAAGAGATATGGGAGAACGTCATTGATGTTCGTACGGGGCGAACCGGCGCACCCGAGACCGCGTGGTCCCTGAACGAGCTTGATATGGAAGAACGGGACAACATCAACGCGCTGAAACTGGTCCAACAGGAACTATCGGACGCCGTGGCGATCGCTGAGAAAGCCGCGGCTGGGAAGGCCATCAGCGGAGGCTTGGTCAAGGAAGGTGACCAGCTCAATTTCGTGGTCGTCGTGCTGAGCGATGACCACGTGAAAGCGGACATCCGGCGGCGCCGTATTGATTAGCTCAGGCGGCTGATTGTCGAGTGGCTCACGTTGTAGGACCGCGCAATATCGGTCAGCACCTCCCCCGCCTCCCGGCGAGCGATCGCCTCTCTCTTCTGATGGCTGGTCAGCTTAGGTTTCCGACCGAGTACAACCCCCCTCTCCTTTGCCCGTGCCCTCCCCTCTCCGGTCCGTGTCCGGATCAGTTCACGCTCGAACTCAGCGAGACCGCCTAAAACTGTCAGCATCAAGCGGCCGTGCGCCGTCGTGGTGTCAGCCCAGGCGTCTCTCAGTGATTTGAACCCCGCCCCTTTCTCGGCGACCGTCCCCAGCAAATTGAGAAGATCGCGCGTGGATCTGGCCAATCGATCGAGCCGAGTAACGACTAACACGTCTCCTTTTTCGAGAGCCGCCATCAGGCGCGTAAGCTGCTTTCGATCGGACCGAGCGCCGCTGATCTTCTCCTGAAATATCTTGGCGCATTTCGCGGCTTTGAGTTCAGCTAATTGGGCGGACAGAGATTGACCCTCTGTACTCACCCACGCGTATCCGTAGACCGCCATATTGCCTCCATTTCGCACATATAATATGCACAGCATAAAGCCGCATTTTATATGGGTCAACCAATTTTGTGCATAAATCACGATTTTCGCACAGTACCATGGGGGAAGGCGCGACGGTTCTGTCATCCGCCTGCCATTCAACCCGGCCCGGGCGAGCGAGGATGAGAGCTTCAGGTCAAGTCAACGAAGTGAGTTTACCTGAGCGGCGCAACAAGATCAGCGTCCGCGCTATGGGTGATCGCTAGCCGATGGAACGGCGAACCGCTAGGAAGGGCCGGCGGTTGTACGGCTCAACGGCGGAGGACCTATGCGCGTCGTAATCTGCGGCGGTGGCGTGATCGGGGCCTGTACCGCCTATTTCCTTTCTCGCCGCGGGATCGAGGTCATCGTGGTGGAGAGGACCGGGGTGGCCGCTGCGGCATCAGGCAAGGCAGGTGGCTTCCTGGCGCTCGACTGGTGCGTCGGCTCCCCGCTCGATGCGCTGGCGCGGCGGAGCTTCAGACTTCACGCCGACCTTTCCAATGAGATGGAAAGTGATTGGGGCTATCGCCGGTTGACCACTTATAGCGGTTTCGTCGTTCCCGAACGTGACGCCCGACGTCACTTGCCGGCCAAACTCGATTGGCTCTCCGACGGCGTAGTCATCAAGTCTCGGCTCGGCACGACGGAGACGACCGCGATCGTTCACCCTCGCGCCTTTACCGCCGCCATGATGGGCGCCGCCTTGAAGCACGGTGCCGAACTGCGGCACGGGCGGATAACTGGCATCGTCCGGACTGCGGGTGGATCGACCGTTAGAGGAGTCAAGGTCGACCGTGATCTCGTTGAGGCGGACGCCGTTGTCGTAGCGATGGGGCCTTGGTCGGTCATGGCCGCCGAGTGGATGACCCTACCCGCCGTGTATGGGCGGAGAAGCCCCAGCGTTGTTTACGACACCGGCATGAATGTCCCTGCGGATGCGCTCTTCCTCGATTATCATCAGGAGACCGGCGGCGTCGTGACCGTAGAGGTGTTTCCGAGGGCCAACGGGAACACCCTCATCACCGCCTTCTCCGACGAGCCACCGCTCCCGCTTGACCCGGCCGCCGTCACGCCTGATCCGAGCGAGGTCAATCGCCTCCAGGCGATCTGCGGACGGTTGTCCCCGGCGCTGCGCCTGGAGAAGGTCGTCGCGGCGCAATCTTGTTTTCGTCCATTCACTCAGGACGGCCTGCCGTTAATCGGGAAGGTGCCCCAGATTGAGGGCGCTTACGTAGCTACGGGGCACAGCGTTTGGGGCATCCTCAACGCACCAGCAACCGGCGAGGCCCTCGCGGAGCTAATCGTTGATGGAGCCGCACGCTCCACCGATCTAGAGCCCTTCGACCCTAGTCGGCTCCGACCGCTCGATCCATCCCTGCTAAGCTCCCGTTGAGCGACCTTGGCATGGCCTGTCGTCGCCCGAAGGAGGCTCGGACGGATCTGGTCAGGTTCACTTCGCGCTGTCGTCCAGCAGCGTCCAAGGCTTGACCTTCAGACCGTGAGCAATTCGGGCGATATTATCGAGAGAGACATTGCGCTCGGACCGTTCGACCCCGCTGAGGTAAGTGCGGTTGATTCCGCACTCATGGGCCAGCGCCTCCTGGCTGAGACCACGCTCCGCCCGCAGGCGACGCATATTCCTCGCCAATACGTCCCGAAGAGGCCCTTTGTCGCGTTGCCACACAATTCCTGGCTGCTTTTTTGCTGATTGGAACGTGTGGGAACTCGCAATATCCGCCCGGCGGTCGGGACGGAGGGTCAGAATCCCAAAATCCGGAGAACATGAGAATGAGAGGACTAACGCTCGTAGTCGCAATGACTTTGCACTCTCTCGCGCCTGCAAAGGCGGCCGAGGACCTATCGGGATTTGGCATCCTGGTCGACAGGCCGCGCGCTCAACCCACGAGCCGCGGCGGCTGGGCTGCCGACGTGTGCACGGAGATTAAGCGGGTAGAGAAACTCGTCAGTGAGGACGCCCGCCCAGCCGATCGGGGCATGCTCCGCATCGGGCTCCTGCACCTCGAAATGAAGCACTGCGGCATCGATATCAGCAAGAAACTCGCCGCTGATCAGGCCGCGCTGGAGGAAATCCAACGGCAAAGTCGCCGGGAGTTTGAAGAGAACATGGCTGCGGCCCAGACATCCCGCTCTCGGCAGCCGATCATCGTTCAGGTGCCGCAAGGGTCATCCGGGCAGTCGTCGCTGCCTGATCCGTCCCCTCCAGTAAATTGCGTCACCACTCGGCTTGGCGGTGGCATGTCGACCACCAACTGCCGATAAAGCCCGCCGAGCTGGGACCACAGGGAAATCTATACGTAAATCAGCGTTCGAGCTGTGCTTTCCGACGCCGGCACCAAGTTTCCGGCCGGCCGGACACTCGATCACGGGAGCCCCGACCATGAAGTTCACGCCGGAATCCCATTTGAAGGCGGCGAGAATCATCCACGCGGCAGCGAAAGCGGCCAGCGGGACCAAGAAACGACGTTTGGAGAGCCTCGCGTGCGCACATCAGATCCGGGCAAAGCAGTTGGAGGCAAAAATGAAGAGCACGACAACAGACGCGCCAGAGGAAATCGCTACAGCGAACGTTCCGTTTATGACCCATTGGCTCGGGGAGCCACCGGGAGCGTTCTCAGCCACGTTGGAGACCTGGGAACAATATTTGACCGAACTGCGCTCACTGCCGGATTCGACAGTGACGCGGGGGGCGATCGAGTTGGCCGAGGCAACAATAGCGATGAAGCGCGCGGGGCAGACCTAAACGACCCCGGCTTTGCCGAGTCTCAGGTCGCAACTTAATAGCATTGCTGCCGCGTTTGGTTTCTCGGAGGAAGCTCTTCCACACTGCTGGGTAACCGCTGGGGAAAGCGGTTACCCAGCGCTACCCATCGATTGCGATTAGCTACCAATTTGTACTTCTAAGGGCGATTGGGAAAATCGGGTTAGGCCGCTCACCGCCTAAGGTGCCTGAGTCACTTGATAAAGTAGTGAAACAGCTCGTGGGACAGTGGGACACTGCAGAACAACTCTCGGCAATTATCCGTTTGGTCATTGCACTGACAGCGTACCCTCGCTCGGAGAGCAATCACACGAAACGGCCGAACCTGCGCCAGTGCAATCTTGTCGCTGCCTTAGGACCAGACTTTCTCGACCTTTCGTGGGCGCGGGCGGCCCAGTGGTCAAAACTGATAGCCGAGCCGCGATTCGGAGTGTGGTGGTTTTTTCGGGAATTGTGTGAATTGCATCTTCGGCAGCTCTACAGGGCACTTGAGGAACGTTTGGGAATCAAATAGACGTCAAATTCATCACGTAAGCGAACTTCGCCTTGAAACGACGCCCAGCAGCTTTGCTCGGGCGTTTTTTATTGTCTCGTGATTCCCCTGCCATCGTTCTCACCAGCCCGCCGGCGTCTGCCGAGCGGGTTTTTTCTATTGGAAAACCGCATGACCCACGAAAAGTATCTCACTGCAAGTGAGGCTGCTTCCTACCTTCGCACGTCAAAATCCACCCTCGCCAAGCTTCGCATGAAAGGAAGCGGACCCGTATTCGTCCGGATTGGACGCGCCGTACGGTACCGTCTGAGCGACCTTGATGTCTGGATGAGTAGCTCGGTCTCCTCACTCGGCCGCCCCGCCTCCCCAACGGAGGCGCACTGATGATGGCTGATGTGCTTGCATCGATCGGGTGCCGCAAATGAGCGAGCGTGGTGTCGTCGATATTCCCGAATTCCTTCACCCCGTTGCTAGGGCAGGTAACCGATGACCCGCCCCCCACCTTTCACACCGGCTGACCTTGACCTGCGCAACTTTCCTTATATGGGGTTGGACGTTGTTAGGCTGAGGGACAGTGTTTTTGCCGTCGTCACGACTGGAGACGAGTTCCGCGCAGGAGTGTTGTTATGGGCCGCGGCGTGGCATCAAGTGCCCGCTGCCTCGCTTCCTAACGATGATCGCCTATTGGCCAATCTCGCCGGCTTCGGCCGAAATGTCGATGATTGGCTCGTCGTGCGTGATCGCGCGCTTCACGGATTCATTGAGTGCGATGACGGCCGCCTTTACCACCCCGTTGTAGCCGAAAAAGCGCTAGACGCCGAAAGCACTCGCCTCGCCTATCGTGCTCGCACTGCCAAGGCAACGGAATCCAGACGGGCATCGTTACGGAAACGAGACGAACACCGTGACGTTGATCGTGACGATCATCACGACGATCCTCACCTGATGCAACGTGACGTTCACCAAGGGAAGGGAAAGGAAAGGAGAAGAAGGGAAATCTTCGAATAAAATTAAGACTGCCGTTGTGGTCAGTACCGTGCCGGTGAAAAAGCCTGAAGGGCCTGAAAGTACAACGAAGACAACGGAAGAACCAATAAATTCAATTGAAGAAATCAGTTCGGCTAGGGTCACGAATAATCCGTTGGGCACCGCTTTGCCGGAGGACTGGATCCCCGACGAAGCCTGCATCGAGGTCGCGCGCGATCACGGGATGACCGACATCGAGGGCGAGGTGCTGCGCTTCCAGGCGCTCAACGCCCAACGCGGCACCTTCTCGCAGAACTGGTCCAAGACGTGGACGCTGTGGTGCGCCGAGTTTAAGCGTCGCACAGCCGAGAAAGCCGCCAAGGCGCCGCCGCGCGTCGAGGTGTCGGCGAACTACGAGCCGACGACGCGCGATTGGGATTTCGCGGCAAAGATGTACCGCGGGAATGGCCGCTGGAACATCCAGCTTGGCCCGGAGCCGACGTCGCGGGCTTGTCGTTGCCCGTCGGACATCCTGACCAAGTACGGCATCAATCTGGCCACTGATCAGACCCGCGGGGCGCCGTCGATGGCAGCTGATCCCAAATGAGCCGAACCCGCGCTCACATTACCCAAGCTGACGTTGCGCGAACGATCCGCGCCGCCAAGCAGGCCGGTGCTGGCGTAGTCGAAGTTCGACCGGACGGGACAATACTCGTGCACCTCTGCAACTCACGCGACGGGGGAAAACTCCTCAATGCCGTTGAAAAAGACCTTGAGGTCGACGGCGGAGCAGTCCTGTGATGGAGATCATGCCCCGCCCCCGACCGCCACACCTTCACCGCGAGACCACCCGTCACGGTAAGACCGTCTGGTACGTCCGTGCCGACAAAGGTCGCCGAATACGCATAAACGCGGACTTCGGATCGCCGGAATTTCAGCAGGCGTATCATGCCGCGGTCTCCGACCAGCAAGCCCGCCCGCCGGAAAAGGTCCCCAGGGGCACGCTGGAATGGCTATGGCTGCTCTATCGGCAATCGATCGCCTGGCGCGACTTGTCGATGGCGACGCGCAAGCAGCGCGAAAACATCATGCTCCACGTCCTCAAATCTGCCGGGCGCGAACTGCTGTCGCGGATTGACAGGAAGGCGATTTTGAAAGGTCGCGAACGTCGTGCAGATACCCCGTCCCAGGCGAAGAACTTCCTGAGCACCATGCGCGGTCTGTTCACCTGGGCAGTGGATGCCGATCTCGTCAGAACCGATCCGACGCAGGGTATCGCTGCCAAGAAGTCAAAAGGTGCGAAGGCAGCAGGATTCCCGGTTTGGACTGACGAAGAAATCGCGACCTTCGAGCGGCGCTGGCCCCGTGGGACGCGCGAGCGGGTCATGTTCGACATGTTCCTGTACACCGGCCTGCGCCGCGGCGATGCCGCGGTGGTCGGCAAGCAGCATGTCCGTAACGGTGTGATTTCGGTCCAGACCGAGAAGACCGGCATGTGGGTGACGATCCCGATCCTGCCGGAGCTTCAGACAACGCTCGACGCCGGCCCGACCGGCGACTTGGCCTTTATCGCCACTACGAATGGTAACCCCCTCACCAAGGAGAGCCTGGGCAACCTGTTCCGGGACGCTTGCCGAGCGGCTGGGATCCACAAGTCGGCGCATGGCCTGCGCAAGGCTGCTGCGACCAACGCAACCAACCACGGAGCCACTGTGGCCGAACTGGAAGCCATCTTCGGCTGGGCGGGCGGCCAGATGGCTTCGCTCTATACGCGCTCAGCAAACCGTCGCGCGATGTCGGCTGGCGCAATGAACAAGCTGTCGAGGACCGAAACGGAAACATCTATTCCCGCACCTAGTGACAAGGTGCGGGCCGCAGCGCCGAAAACCCAACAATAACAAAGCTGTTTTTTTGAGGTGGTGCGCTCGGAGGGACTCGAACCCCCACGATTTTACTCACTGCCACCTCAAGGCAGCGCGTCTACCAATTCCGCCACGAGCGCTTGGGATACCGGCTGGAAGGATTAAAGCCTGCCGGATCAACGGCGCCGATGTAACAAATCAGGGATGGAGGGACAAGGCGGTTTTGCGACCGAATTAACTACCTAACGTCAGGCAATTTCGGCAGCATTTGCTTGACTTCGACCGCGATCCGGTTGCGATCGACCAGCACCACGCCGCTGGCGACGGGAAGGTTGTTGGCGAGGATCTTGACCTCGTCCGCCTCGGTGGCGTCCAGTTCGATGATGGCGCCACGGGACAGCCGCATGACCTGGTGGATGGGCATGGTGGTGGTGCCGAGCACCACCATGAGATCGACACTGACTTTATCGAGGGTGGTCACTTCGAAAACCGCCGAACCGGGACTAAATTAAAGTGGTTCCACCTGACCACGTTATGGTTAGCCAATGGTTAATGACCGCCAAAGCCTTGATTTGACGACATTCGCGAAGCCCCCCGATGGCGGCGATGTCGAATGGCGGATTTCGGCCCAGCCGGTGCCCTATCCGGACGCCGTGGCCGAGATGGACGCTCGGGTGGCCGATATCGCGGCCCAGCAGGCAAGCGAGTTGGTGTGGCTCTTGGAGCATCCGCCGCTCTACACCTCCGGCACCAGCGGCAAGGCCGGCGACCTGCTCGACCCGCGTTTTCCGATGTTCGAAACCGGACGCGGCGGCCAGATCACCTATCACGGCCCGGGCCAGCGGGTCGCCTATGTGATGCTCGACCTGAAGCGGCGGCGGCCCGATGTGCGGGCTTACGTGGCTGGCCTTGAGGAATGGATCATCCGCACGCTCCAGGCCTTCAACATCCGCGGCGAACGCCGCGAGGATCGCGTCGGGGTCTGGGTCGCGCGGCCCGACAAGGGGGCGGGCCATGAAGACAAGATCGCGGCAATCGGCGTGCGGCTGCGGCGCTGGGTGTCGTTCCACGGCATTGCCATCAATGTCGAACCCGAGCTGTCGCATTTTTCCGCGATCATCCCCTGCGGCGTCGCTGACCCGCGCTACGGCGTCACCTCGCTGGTCGACCTCGGCCTCCCCGTGACCATGGAAGACGTCGACGTCGCGCTCCGGCAGGCGTTTGCGGAAGTGTTTGGCGCGGCGAAAATGCGCCTGCCGGAAGCTATGACCTAGAGAGTTACGCAGCTTTCCGTTGCGGCGCGACATCAAGCTTTCCTGCGATGTAGCGCCGCTCCTGCGTCAGGCCGCCGAAGCCGTAGGCATCGCCCCTCACTTCGTCGACATGCGCGTAGCTTTCTTCGTGCAGCGGTCCGAGCAACTCGCCCATGCGTTTGAAGACGGCTAAGAGATAGGCCGCCTTCTCGTCCTTGGTGTTGGTGCCCTCGCTGACATGAACGTCGAGCCAGAAACTGGCGAGGCTCTGTTCCGCCAGCGACTTGCCGCCGGCGAACCAGTCCGCGGCATCGACCGAGCGGACGATGATGGCGGTGACCTTGGGATCCTTGCGCAGGATTCGCGCGGTGAGATCGCTGACGGCGGAAGCGATTTCGGCCTTCAGCGACGGCGCCTTGCGAACACTCGAATAGGTGACGGTGATGAGCGGCATGGTGGTTCTCCTTGCTTCTTGCGGCCTTGCGCGGATCGTTCGCGCCCCCTGTAACTAGACTTGTCTGCATCATTTTGGTATCTTATCTCTTCTCATAACAGTGATAACGATTATTGATGATACCATGAGCACGCTGGATATCGATACCGTGCAGGCCTTCCTGCTGGTCGCGGAGCTACAGAGTTTCACCCGCGCCGCCGAGGCGCTCGGCACCACGCAGGCCGCGGTCAGCATGAAGCTGCAACGGCTGGAGAGCGTTCTCGGCAAGCGGCTGGTCGAACGCTCGCCGCGCGCGGTGGGCCTGACCACCGAGGGCACTGCGTTCCTGCATCATGCGCGCCTGCTGATGGAAGCGCATGACCGCGCATTATCGGGCGAAAAGCCCGCGCGACAGCAATTGTCGCTCGGGATCAGCGATCATGCCGCCGGGCCGGAACTGGTGTCGCTGCTCGAACGGCTGCACGCTATGTCGTCGCAATTGTCGCTTGCGGTGACGATTGGTTTTTCGCGCGCAATGCTGGATGCCTATGATGCCGGTGAACTCGATGCGGTGGTGGTGCGGCAGGAAGGCAGCCGCCGCGGCGGCGAGAAACTGACCGAAGACGAGTTCGGCTGGTTCGCCTCAAAGCGCTTCGTCTGGCCGCGCGGCGATGTCTTGCAACTCGCAACGCTGGCGCCGCCCTGCGGCGTACGCGCAATCGCCGTCCGCGCGCTCGACAAGGCCGGTATTCCCTGGAGCGAAGCCTTTGTCGGCGGCGGCCTCACCGCGGTAGTCGCAGCCGCCCTGGCGGGATTGGCCGTCGCGCCGATGGCCCGGCGGATCGCGCCCGCTGGCCTCGTCAGTATCGGCGCGGCGCACAAACTGCCGAAGCTTGGTTCGTCAAAAGTGATGCTGCATTCGAAGGTCAGCGACCCCGCCAAGCTCGCCGCGCTGCGGACATTGGCAGCAACGTTTCGCAGTGTGGTCGGGACGAGCTGAGTTACCCTCGCAACTATTTCGCAAGCGTCGGCGCAATACGCATCTTCCACAGGTTCCAGACACGATCGAGGACTACGAGATTGATCGCGTCGGCTTTCGCACCCTCCCCGGGCGTCAGGTAGTTGACGTCGCCACCCAGTGTGACAGCCTGCGTCTGAAGCCTTGCGTTGACGTCGGTATAATAGGCGCGGAAAACCGCCAGCTTGACGGATGGCCCCACCGTCACGTCGCCGTGGCCGCGCATCAATACCACCGACTTGTCGCCAAGCCTTTCGGCCAGCGATTTGCCGCGCGCGGAATCGCCGACCAGCATGTCAGTTTCGCCAAACTCCTTTCTGATCTCCCACACCGGCGCGCCGGCCGCGAGGAACGCTGCGTTGTGAAACAGCGGCCGTAACGGCACCTGGCTCACGGTGAACGGAATGACGCCGGGCGAATGGGTGTGAACGACCGCCATCACGTCCGGCCGCGCCCGGTAGATTTCGCCGTGAATGAAGCGTTCCAGAAACACCGCCCGGCCGCCTGCGTCGACGGCTTTGCCGTCGAGATCGAATTCCATGATGTCGCCGGCGGTGACCAGCGCGGGTGCGAGCGACCGCGACATCAGAAAGCGATTTGGATTGGTCGGATGACGCGCGCTGACATGGCCAAAGGCATCGACAACGCCGAGGTCGGCGAGGATGCGGCTGCCCGTCACGATATCCTCGATCAGAGCGAGTTCGACGCCGGGAATCGGGCTTGGCGGCGTTTGGGCATGGGTCGGCGCCAAATCCGCCAGGGCCGCCAAAATCACTACAGCACCAAGATGCGCCAATACCGTTCGCGGCGTTGCGGTCATTGTCGCCACCTCAAACATTCATTGCTTTCAGACAAATTACCCGAAGCACAGGCAGCCGTAAGCCCCATCTCACGAGATCGCCTCGAACAGCCGGACGACGTCACCGGTCGTCTGAAATCCGGAAATCCGGGATGGTGCGGCGCTTGGCTTCCGTCCACAGCCCGTTGCCGATCGGCTCGCCCAGCGAACTGCCTACCCGCCTCAGTCGCCAAAAAACGCCCGGGGCGTTAGGAACAATTCCGGGCCCCGGGCGTTTGGGCCACTTAAGCAGGGGTTCGGATGTTCGGAAAAGATAAACAACGCCAAAGGGATCTGTTCGAGAGCGAACGCAGTTTCCGGCTTCTGGTCGAGGGCGTCACCGATTACGCGCTGTACATGCTGGATCCGACCGGAATCGTCACCAGCTGGAACATCGGCGGCCAACGCATCAAGGGTTATTCGCCCGAGGAGATCGTCGGCCGGCACTTCTCCTGCTTCTACACCGAAATCGACCGTGCCGGCGGCAAGCCGCAGCGCGCACTGCGCACCGCAGAGGAAACCGGCCGCTATGAGGAAGAAGGCTGGCGCGTCCGCAAGGACGGGACCTTCTTCTGGGCCAGCGTGGTGATCGACCCGATCCGGGAGGGCGGCAAGCTCGTCGGCTTCGCCAAGATCACCCGGGACATCACCGAACGCCGAGAAGCACAGCTCAAGCTCGAGCAGATGCAGCAGCAATTGGCCGAATCCCAGAAGCTCGACGCACTCGGCCAATTGACCGGCGGCGTGGCGCACGACTTCAACAATCTTCTGATGATTATCTCGGGCAGCCTTCACACGCTCAAGAAAGGAGTACCTGACGATCCGAGGCTGCAGCGCGCGCTGTCGGCGATCGAGGCGGCTTCCAGGCGCGGCGCCGCCCTGACCAACCAGCTACTGACATTCGCGCGGCGGCAGAGCGTCAACCCGCAGGTGGTCGATGTCACGGGAAGGATCAATGCCGTGCGCGAGGTTCTCTATACCGGCGTCACCGGCGCGGTGACGCTACAATTCGATATCGCCCGCAAGGTCTGGCCGGTCATGGTCGACATCGCCGAATTCGAAACGGCGCTGGTCAATCTCGTGGTCAACGCGCGCGACGCGATGCCCGACGGCGGCACCATTACTGTTGCCGTCCATAACAGCGCGCTCCGCGAAGAGGCCAATGCCGGCGACTACGTCGCGATTTCCGTGGAGGACACCGGCACCGGCATCGCACCTGACGTCCTCAACAAAATATTCGACCCCTTCTTCACGACCAAGCCGATCGGCAAGGGCACGGGGCTGGGTCTGTCGCAGGTTCACGGGTTCGCGCATCAGGCCGGCGGCACGGTCAAGGTGTCCAGCGAACTCGGCAAGGGCACCAGCATCACGATCCTGCTGCCGCGGAAGGATGTCGGTTTGCCGGTTGACGACACGGCCGCTACCGACACCGGCGGAAGCGGTACGGTCTTGTTGGTTGAAGACAATCCAGAGGTCGCCGAGGTCAGCACCAGCCTGCTTGAGCAACTCGGCTACAGCGTCCGCCGGGTGGCGAATGCCGAAGCCGCCTTGAACGAAATCGAGCACGACGGCATCGACCTCGTCTTCTCCGATATCGTGATGCCGGGCAAGATGGACGGCCTCGGTCTGGCGCGCCACCTCAAGGCCAAGCGGCCCCACCTGCCGATCCTGCTGGCGACCGGCTATAGCGACGCCGCCGTGAACGTGAACGGCGATTTTCCTATCCTCCGCAAGCCCTATGAAATCCATCAGCTCAGCCGGGCGATCGCGAAATTGCCGCGGTGACCGGCGCACGCACTGGTCGTCGAACGACCGTCCGGGCCGCGACTGCAATATGTCGAGACCGGCTCGATCCAGCACGATCCGGCGCTGTCGCCCGAACGCATTAGCGCGCGGGCTCATGAATCGACGTATGGCGAGACCACCGTCTCAGCTCTACTTCGATTGCGACCGATCCTGGCGTGCGCACAAATTATGTGCTGCCAGCGGCAGGCTGGACCCTTCTGATGCCACATTGATCCAGAATAATCGTCGCAGCCAAAAACGATATGGGTTGTTCTCATGAAGATATCGGACTTTATCTGCCCATCTTGCGCATCGGCTTACGAAGTTGCGGAATCGGGTTCACCGCTTGGACGGCCGGGTCGGGCTGAATGTACCGTCTGTGGCCAGCTGCTCGATAGTTGGCAAGATCCCAAGCTGAGGGCCTATCGACTGGTTTTGTCGCCGGAACACAAGTATCGATCCATCGCCGCGCCGCCGTCGCCGATGCCCGTCCATGACCGCATGACCTAACGACCGCACATCGCGCGTCATCAAATTTTCGCGCTTGGCGGCGGCCGGGATTTGCGGGGCCGGCTTCAACGAGCAGCGCCATCGAGCTAGGGTGAGAACTCATTAATTTTTCTGCTGTGACAATACGATACTGATTCTCTTTGGGGAAGGATTGGGATCGTGAGCAGGAATTTGTTTTGGCTGAACAACGAGCAGTGGCAGCGGATCGAACCCCACTTGCCAACCGATGTGCGCGGTGTCGAGCGGCAGGACGATCGCCGCATTATCAGCGGTATTATACACGTGCTGAAAAGCGGCTGCCGCTGGTCCGATTGTCCCGAAGCCTACGGGCCTCCCACAACGATCTACAATCGCTTCGCTCGGTGGGCGCGGCGCGGCATCTGGGAAAACCTGTTCCGGGAGCTCGCCGGCAATGGTCGATCGAGGGACACGCAGATGATCAACTCCACTCACGTCAAAGCGCATCGCTCGGCGGCGGGCGGAAAAGGGGGAGCAGAAGCAGGCTGTTGGCCGCTCGCGCGGAGGGCGCAACACGAAGGTGCACGCACTCGCAGATGCTAAGGGGCGCCTGATCGCCATTCTGTTGACCGGAGGTGAAGCACACGACTGCCCGGTCGCAGAACGCCTGATCCGCAGGGTCAAGCCGCCGAAGCGTATGCTCGGCGACAAGGCTTACGACAGCGCCGAATTGCGCGAGGAACTGGATGAGCGCGGAACCAAGCCGGTCATTCCAAACCGCAGCAATCGCAGGCAACCGTACCGCTTCTCAAAGCGCCTCTATAAGCTTCGCTGGCGGATCGAGAGTGCGTTCAACAGGCTGAAGGACTTCCGCCGCATCGCAACCCGCTACGACAGGCTGGCGCGAAACTATCTCGCCTCTGTCTGCCTCGTCGCCACCCTTGTATGGTGGATTTAATTAATGAGTCTGGACCCTAGTATATTCTCTGCGGCGGCGTTTTGCGCGTTCGAGCGGGAATCCAGTTTTATCCGCTTCAATTGAACCGGCAACCGCCTGGCGAGATGCTATGCTGCCTCAGCCACATGTCTGGACTAAACCAACTGCGCGGAGTCTCCGAAGCCGGCAAGCGTGTTGCTTGAGGAGACGGCGAGATGACCAAACCCGAATTCATTTCCGCTGAGAAGGGAACGCGGGCAACAGCACACGCGCTGCATGTTGGAGACCGGATTAATACGATGGGCTTCGAAGCCGAAGCTCTTTCGGCGATCCCGCTTGCGATTCGGGCCGGCAAGTCCGGTATCGCCGTTCTGTTCCGCTACGGCGTGGCGGTACTGATCGGCCTGGCGTCGGAAGAAGAAAGAGACTTCCTGGAAACACTGAAGCCGCGGATCGATGGGGAACCGGCAAGTCATGAAGAGGAAGCCGCTACTCTCGCGTTCGCCGGTGAGGCCGAAGATCAGGTCCTGTCCGGCGGTCCGATTCAGTTGCGGGACATGTCGCCGGAAAGGCTATTGGTCGTTGCCGATGTCCTCGCAAAGAGCGTCGTGCTTGCCCACGACGAACGCCAGGTAGCCAAGGTATTCGAGATTATTGAGCCATTTGCAAAGGAGCTGGCAGATCACGGACGAACCCGGCGGGACCGAAAAAGGGTATTGCAACTGATCGGAAATGCCCTTCTCGTCCAACACAGGGTATCCGGTCGGGTCGCGATTGGGGAAAAGCCCGATGCACTATGGGACCGTCCTGACCTCGAGCGGCTTTACGCTCGGCTTGAAGACGAATACGAACTCAAAGAGCGCGTAGATGCCCTCAACCGGAAGCTCGCCGTGGTCTCGGAAACGGCCAACACACTTGCCGATATCATCGACACGCGCCGATCTCTGCGCCTCGAAATCATCGTCATTGTGCTGATCGCATTCGAGGTCGTCATCACATTCTATCAAATTTACGCTGCCAGGGGCCATTGACGCAGGGCCTGGCAGACGGCCGATCCGTGAGGTAACTCACATTCCTGCGATCGCACTCGCACTATCCTATGCTCCCGCTGAGCGCCGAAGCATGGAGGTCAAAAATGACGGCTATCGCACGCGCGCTGTCGCGCGCTTTCGTCACCATCAACGACGTCGAGCTACTCAAGCAGCTGGTGCTGTTTTGTGCAGCCGGCCTGTTCATATCCCTGCTGTTGCTGACTTACGGCGTGGATCTGAGCCCGGGCTTTTTCTGAACCTGCACGACGGTTAGCGAGCGCGTCGATCAGATGGTCGGCAGCACCGAGAAGGGTTCCCCTGCCCGCCGCAGCTTCAGCGCGTCGGAATGGCCGTCGTCTTCCTGCACCGCGGCAACCCGCGCCATCGATGGCCCGCGCCGACACGCCGCGATCATTGCCGATACCGCATCCGCGGGCCCCGCAAACACCGCCTCGACGCTGCCGTCACGGCAATTGCGCACCCAGCCTTCGAGTTGGCGCGCGTCCGCCTCGTCCGCGACCCAGGCGCGATAGCCGACGCCCTGCACCCGGCCCCGCACCATGACGTGGCGGATCGCGCCGCTCATTTATTTCTTCAATCCAAGAAATTCGCCGCTGCGCGCCTTCACCGCCGCCTCGCGCATCGCTCGGCCGGTCAGTTCGGATGACGCAAGACCCTTGAGGTTTTTCGGCAAGGTTCCCTCGCGCAAGGCTTTCAGCGTCTCGTAGACGGCTTGCGTGGCCGCAGCGAACGGCGCGTGGCCCTGCAACGCGATCCGGACGCGCTGGCCGATGAGATAATCCAGCCCCGTCATCTCCTCCGGCGCGCCACCGAGCACGATTGGCAGCGTGGTCGCTGCCGAGATCGCTTCCAGTTCGCCACCGCTCTTGATGCCGGTAAAGAACAGCGAATCGACGCCGGTGGCCTCGTAGGCTTTGGCGCGCGCAATGGCGTCGTCGAGACCGGTGATCGACACGGCGCCGGTACGGCCCATGATGACCAGCGAGGGATCGCTGCGCCCGTCGAGCGCGGCCTTCATCTTGCCCACCCCCTCGTCGAGCGAGATCAACTGCGTCTTGGCTTGCCCGAAGGCCTGTGGCAGCAGCGTATCCTCGATCGTCAGCCCGGCGGCGCCGGCCGCTTCCAGTTCCTGCACGGTGCGGCGGACATTGAGCGCATTGCCATAGCCATGATCGGCATCGACCAGCACCGGCAGCGCCGAAGCGCGTGACATCCGCCGCATCTGTTCGGCAAGCTCCGTCAGCGTGATCAGGGCAATGTCGGGATCCCCCAACACCGCGAGCGAAGCCACCGAGCCGCCGAACATGCCGACCTCGAAGCCGAGATCCTCGGCAATGCGGATCGAGGTCGCGTCATAGACCGAGCCCGGCCGGACGCAGCTTGATCCCTTGAGGATCGAACGCAACTTTTCGCGGCGCTGACGGAAGGCCATCGGAGTTACGCGAATTCGAGGATCAACGCGTCGACTGCCAGCGTGGCGCCGGCGGCGGCGTGAACCTTCTTCACCGTGCCGTCGCGCTCGGCGCGCAACACGTTCTGCATCTTCATGGCCTCGACCACGGCGAGCGTCTCGCCGGCCTTGACCTCCTGCCCTTCGTTGACGGCGATCGACACCACGAGGCCTGGCATCGGGCACAGCAGCTTCTTGCCGGTATCGGCCGCCGAATTCACCGGCATCAGCCGCGCGGCGGCCGCCTCGCTCTCGGTGAAGACATTGACCGGGACTTCAAAGCCCTGATGCGCAAGGCGGATTCCGTTCGGGATCGCGCGGACCTGCATCGCGACGTACTGGCCGTCGATGGTACCCTGCCAGACCGGCTCGCCCGGTTTCCAGCTCGAGACCAGTTGATGCGGATTGCCGGGCAGATCGTCAGTGCCGATGAACCGCACCGCGATGCCACCGGCTTCGCGCGCGACGTCGAGCGCAATTTCGGCGCGGTCGAGCCACACCGCGCGGCGGCGCTCGCGCTGCACGAGGCGTCCGTTCAGCTGGCCGGAAATCTGCCGCTTGCGCTCGCCGAGCACGTGATCGATGGCGGCACCGACGGCCGCCAGCCGTCGCGCAATCTCGCCTTCCGGCGGCCGCGCCGCAAACCCCTTCGGGAATTCCTCTGCTATGAAGCCGGTGGAAAGCTTGCCCTCGCGCCAGCGCGGATGGTTCATCAGCGCCGACAGGAACGGAATGTTGTGGCGGATGCCATCGACGTAAAACGAATCCAGCGCCGCTGACTGCGCCTCGATCGCGGCCGCCCGCGATGGCGCGTGCGTCACGAGTTTTGCGATCATCGGATCGTAATGGATCGAAATCTCGCCGCCTTCCTGCACGCCGGTATCGTTACGCACCGTGATGCCGTCATGGCTCGCTTCCGCGGGCGGGCGGTATTTCACCAGCCGGCCGATCGAAGGCAGAAAATTGCGGAACGGATCCTCGGCATAGACGCGCGATTCCACCGCCCAGCCGGTCAGCGTGACGTCCTTTTGCGTCAGCGCAAGCTTCTCGCCGGCGGCGGAGCGGATCATCTGCTCGACGAGGTCGATGCCGGTGATCAGTTCGGTGACGGGATGCTCGACCTGCAGGCGCGTGTTCATTTCCAGGAAGTAGAAGCTCTTGTCCTGGCCGGCGACGAATTCCACCGTGCCGGCGGAATCGTAGTTCACGGCTTTGGCCAGTGCGACCGCCTGCTCGCCCATCTTGCGGCGGGTGGTCTCGTCGAGCAGCGGCGACGGCGCCTCCTCGATGACCTTCTGGTTGCGGCGCTGGATCGAACATTCGCGCTCGCCGAGATAGATCACGTTGCCATGCTTGTCGCCCAGCACCTGGATTTCGATGTGGCGGGGATCGACGATGAACTTCTCGATGAAGACGCGGTCGTCGCCGAACGAAGACTTGGCTTCTGCCTTGGCAAGATTGAAACCTTCGGCCACTTCAGACTTCGAGTGCGCGATCCGCATGCCCTTGCCGCCGCCGCCGGCGGAGGCCTTGATCATCACGGGATAGCCGATCTCGTCGGCGATCTTCACAGCGTGTTTTTCGTCCTCGATGACGCCGAGGTGCCCCGGAACCGTCGAGACCTTGGCCTTTGCGGCGGCCTTCTTGGATTCGATCTTGTCGCCCATCGCCGCGATGGCGCCGGGGTTGGGGCCGATGAAGACGATGCCGGCTTCTGAAAGCGCGCGCGGAAAGGCTTCACGCTCGGACAGGAAGCCGTAGCCGGGATGCACGGCTTGCGCGCCGGTCTTGCGGCAGGCGTCGACGATTCTGTCGATCAAGAGATAGCTCTCGGAAGCCGCCGGCGGGCCGATCAGCACCGCCTCGTCGGCCATTTCGACATGCAGCGCGTCGCGGTCGGCCTCGGAATAGACGGCGACCGTCTCGATCCCCATGCGGCGGGCAGTCTTAATGACCCGGCAGGCGATCTCGCCGCGATTTGCGATCAGAATTCGTTTGAACATGCTCTTCTTGCTTGGGCTTGGGCAGGATCCTCACCCGCAATGTGACATGCGGGAACGCGGCTAACAAACCCGTCGTACAGCAAAAATCGGTCGAGGCAACGGTCTCTTGCCCCGGCCGGCCGCCGCGCGTAGCACGATTCAGCCGGAATAGGTATTAAAGCGGCCCCGCGCATAGGCGTGCGAGACCGCCTTCATCAGCTCGCTGACCTCGGACTCCAGATATTCATTGGCGACGATCAGCGCGCGGATGGTCGCGCGCATATCCCCGCCGCAAGCCGAAATGGCCTGGTCCACGGCGTCTTCCAGCCCATCAATCGGTTCGGTATCGGGCTGGGAGGAAGCGGACATGGCGTTGATCCCGGTGGGTGACGAAGAGGATATGTTCCTATTTTGTTCTGACGAAGTCAATGAGTGCTGGCCCCTATTGGACTCCTTAATCCACTTAGGAGGTGTCCCAATTTCGAAGGCATCCTTCCGTAACGCCGGCATGTGCTAGAAAGCCCTCACAAATACAAAAAACATTTGAAGTGAGCCACATGCGGTCACGGGTTCTGCTGGTTGTTGCGCTGACGTTTCTCTCCGCGTCCCAGGCCAGGGCCGCCACGCCAAACGTCAGGGACGGCGGCACGCTTCAATTGGGCAATGTGACCTATCGGCTCGACGGGATCGATGCGCCCGCCTTCGATCAACTCTGCATCGACGAACACGCCGATAGCTGGACTTGCGGTATCGAGGCGCGCGATCAATTGACAAAACTGATCGGCGGCCGCGCGGTGCGCTGCGATGATCTCGGCGTCGACCCCACTTACAGGAAGCGGCATCTCGGTGTTTGCAAGGTCGAGGGCGAGACGACCAGCCTCAGCCAGTTGCTGGTCCGCCAGGGTTTCGCGCTGAACGTCGAATCCTCTGCAACGGGGCGCTTCGAGACCGACGAGGCCCGCGCCAAAGAAGATCGTCAGGGACTGTGGAAAGGCTGTTTCGTTGCGCCGCAAGAGTTCCGTCTCGGCAAGAAGGATGGGGCGCTGCTGGGCGGATCGTGCCGGGCCGACCGCGACCGCGAAATCCGCACGGCGCTGTTCCCCGACGATCTCGTGATGCCGCCCAGTTGCAGCATCAAGGGCAAGTACGCCGTGCGCGCTCGCGTCACCGGCAATCTCGGCATCTATCATCTGCAGGCCTGCCGCGGTTACCCGGCGCTGACCAAACCGGATCGCTGGTTCTGTTCCGAGGAAGACGCGCAGGCCGCCGGGTTCCGTAAGGCCTATAACTGCCGGTCGCTCAGCAAGAGCAAATGATCGCTGGCAATGCCCGCGCCTCTCATGTGAAAATGCTCGCGAGGTTGCAGGCGCGTATGACCCCTCCGGATTCCACCAACGTCCTCCCAGAAGCCGTGGCGGCCGAAAAGCTGCGGCAACATCTGGAGGAAATCGCGCGCGAGCGGGACAGAGCCCATCGCGCATTGCAGGAACGCGAGGCGGAACTCGCACGCATCCAGCGCATGGCCCGCGTCGGCGGGCTCGAAATCGATTTCCGCGACGGCATCAGGAACCGCCGGTCGCCTGAATATCTCCTCGTTCACGGGCTGCCGCCTGAGACCGAGAGCGAGACCTATGAGGACTGGGTCAGCCGAATCCACCCCGAAGACCGCGAGCGCAAGGTCAAGCAGCTGTTCGACACGCTGAAGAGCCGGCGCGAGGACTATACGGCCGAATACCGGATCATCCGGCCGAGCGACGGCGAGATCCGGTGGATCCGGGTCGTGGCCAGGATCGAGCGCGACCGCGACGGCCGCGCGCTGCGCCTGGTCGGCGCCGATCTCGACGTCACCGATCAGATGCTGGCGCAGGCCACTTTACGGGAAAGCGAGGAACGCTTCCGCCTGATCGCCGACAGCACCCCCGTCCCGGTCTGGGTCACCAAGCTCGACCGCACGCGGTCCTTCGCCAACCAGGCCTATCTCGATTTCCTCGGACTGCCGTTCGAACAGGCAATCGTGTTCGACTGGCGCAAGGTGCTGCATCCGGACGACCTGCCGCGCATCCTGCAGGAATCGGTCGCGGGCGAAGCTTCACTGAAGCCGTTCGTGCTGGAAGCCCGCTACCGGCGCGCCGACGGCGAATACCGTTGGCTGCGGTCGGAATCCCAACCGCGCTGGGACCCGACCGGCAAGCATATCGGCTTCATCGGCGTCGCCCATGACATCACCGCGGCCAAGCAGGCCGAGAGCGATTTGCGCCGGCTGAACGAGACGCTGGAACTGCGCATCTCCGAGCGCACGGCGCAGCTTGAATCCAATGAAGCGCAGATGCGCGCAATCTTCGAGACCAGCCATCAGTACCAGGGGCTGCTCAATCCCCATGGCGATGTTCTGTATGCCAACAGGACGGCGCTGGCGGGCATCCGCGCCGAAGCCAATGACGTCATCGGCAAGCCGTTCTGGGAGACGCCCTGGTTCACCGCCACCGACGGCATGCGCGACGCCGTCCGCAATGCCTTCATCGCGGTGATGCGGGGCGAAGAGGTGAAGACCGAGATGCGGCTGCTGCTGCCGATCGGCGAACGCTATTTCGATTTCGCGATGCGCCCCTTGCGCGATCAACATGGTGCTGTGATCGGCGCGGTGCCGGAGGCCATCGATATCAGCGAGCGCCGCCAGGGCGAGGAAGCGCTGCGCCAGTCGCAGAAAATGGAGGCCGTGGGCCAGTTGACCGGCGGTGTCGCGCACGATTTCAACAATCTGCTGACCATCATCCGTTCCGCCACCGACTTCCTGCGCCGCCGCGAATTGCCGGAAGAGCGGCGGCGCCGCTACATCGATGCGATTTCCGATACCGTTGAACGCGCTTCCAAACTGACCGGTCAATTGCTGGCGTTCGCCCGCCGGCAACCCTTAAAACCCCAGGTGTTCGATGTCGGCGCCCAGGTGGAGGCGGTCGCCCAGCTCATTCGCCCGCTGGTCGGCAGGACGATCCGGATCGATGTCGATATCTCGGACGCCAATTGTTTTGCGATCGCCGATATCGCGCAATTCGAGACCGCGCTGATCAATCTGGCGGTGAACGGCCGCGACGCCATGAACGGCGAAGGCCGGCTCACGATCCGCGTCCGCAAGGCTCGCACCATACCGGCGCTACGCGCCCAGGCCGCGCGTAGCGGCGACTACGTCGCCATCGCCATCGTGGATACCGGCACCGGCATCTCCGCCGACCATATCGAGGCGATTTTCGAACCGTTCTTCACCACCAAGGAGGTCGGCAAAGGCACCGGGCTCGGCCTCAGCCAGGCCTTCGGCTTCGCCAAGCAATCCGGCGGCGACATCGCGGTCGAAAGCCCGCCCGGACAGGGCGCGACCTTCACCATCTATCTGCCGCAGGCCGCGATGCCGGCCAAGGCCGCGGAAGCCGCCGCCCGCCACGAGCCGGCAGCGCGGGGCCGCGGCTACCGCGTCCTCGTGGTCGAAGACAATGACGACGTCGGGCAGTTCTCTACCGAACTCTTGGAGGATCTCGGATACACGGTGCGCCGGGTCGACAACGCCGATGCCGCGCTTGCGATCCTCGGCGAGAACGAGTTTGCCGCCGATCTGGTTTTCTCCGACGTCATCATGCCCGGCATGAACGGCGTCGAACTCGCCGGCGTCATTCGCGACCGTTATCCCGGCCTGCCCGTGGTGCTGACCAGCGGGTACAGCAACGTGCTGGCGGAAAACGCCCATCGCGGCTTCGAGCTGATCCAAAAACCCTATTCGGTCGAGTCGCTGTCGCGGATTCTCAGGAAAGCGATTTCCGAGGCACGCCCGTAGCGGGGAACGCGGCTGCGCGGGATTCTCCTTTATTCGACCACGACCATGACGACCCCGGCCCCCATCATTCCGAGCGCCCGCGCGGCGCTGATCGAGACATCGATAATCCGGCCGCGAATAAACGGGCCCCGGTCGTTGACGCGGCATTCGATCGTGCGGCTGCGGAAGGAAACCCGGAGCGTGCTTCCGAACGGCCTGCTGCGGTGGGCGCACGTCATCTCGCCGCTCTTGCCCATTCCCCGATAGTACGACGCGAGCCCGCTCTCTGCATGCGCCAGCGAACTGCCTAGCAACAGCATGGCTGCACAAACACCCGCAATCCGCATTGATGGCCTGCACGGGTCGGCCCCGGCAGCAGAACGCGTTGCGATCGAGAGAGTTCCAGGGTCTGGTAATTTTCTACGCCGCGTCTTCGACGGGCGCCGGGCACGCCGCCAGGAGGGTGCGGATTTCATGCGCCGGACGCGCGGCGCTGAACAGATATCCCTGCATCTGCGTGCATCCGAGATTCTGCACGGTTTCGCGTTGCAGCAGGGTCTCGACCCCTTCGGCGGTCGTGATCATGCTGCGGTCGGCCGCGATGCTTACCACGGCCTTGATGATGGAGGCCGAGCTCGAATTGCGGGTGACTTCCTTGACGAAGCTGCGGTCGATCTTGATTTTGTCGAACGGGAACCGCTGCAGATATTGCAGCGAGGAATAGCCCGTGCCGAAATCGTCGAGCGCGATGTGAACCCCGAGCGCGCGCAGTTGGTTCAGCGCCACCAGCGCCGCGTCATCGTCCGCGATCAGCACGGCTTCGGTGATCTCGAGTTCCAGCCGGCGCGGGTCGAGCCCGGTCTCGGCGAGCACAGCCGCGACCTTCAGCGACAGGGATTGCGAGCGGAACTGGATCGGCGAGACGTTGACGGCGAGGCGCACATGGGCGGGCCAGGTGGCCGCCTCGGCGCAGGCGGTCCGCAACACCCACTGCCCGATCTCCTCGATCAGGCCGGTATCCTCGGCGACCGGAATGAAATCGGCCGGCGAAACCATGCCGCGCAGCGGATGCCGCCAGCGCAGCAGCGCTTCACAGCCGGTGACGTCGTCGTTGCGCAAATCGACCAGCGGCTGGTAGTGGAGTTCAAATCCGCCCTCGACCAGCGCCATCCGCAGTTCGCTCTCGAGCTCGCGGCGAAGGTTGGCCTGCTTCTCCATGCTCGGTTCGAAGAAGCGATAGGTCCGGCGTCCGGCGGCCTTCGCGGCATACATCGCCAGATCGGCGCTCTTCAGGAGCCCGAACAGATCGCTGCCATGGCGCGGCGCGACCGCAACCCCGATGCTGGCATCGCTGGAAAGGCGATGGCCGTTGCAATCGAACGGCGTCCGCAGCCCGTCATAGATCCGCGCCACCAGCACGCTGACGTCTTCGTCGCCAGAGACGTTACGCTGCACGATGGCGAATTCATCGCCGCCGAGGCGGGCGATGAAATCATCGGGCCCGACCGATTGACGCAAGCGACCCGCGACGCCCTTGAGGAATTCGTCGCCGATCAAATGGCCCAGTGAATTGTTGATGCGCTTGAACTCGTCGATGTCGATATAGAGGATCGCGAACTGCGCGCCCGCCGATTGCAGCAGCGCTTCCGCGTGCCGCTGGAACAGCGTCCGGTTCGGCAGCCCGGTCAGGGCGTCGTAGTGGGCGAGATGCTCGATCCTGGCCTGAACCCGCCGCCCCTCGGTCACGTCCTCCAGCGTTGTGGCCCAGCCGCCGTCCGGCGAGCGCTGGTAGATCAGGCGAATCGTGCGGCCGTCGGGCGTTGTCGTCTCCGCCGTCTGAACGCCGTCGTCCATCGGATTGAGGAATTTCGCGCAATAGGCGTCGACATCGCCGACAAAGGTGCCCTGCTCCTGGCGGTGCAGGATCAGATCGCGCAGATGGCACCCGGGTTTGACGATTTCCGGCGACACGCCGAACATGTCGATATATTGCTGGTTGCAGATCACGAGGCGGCCCGAAGCATCGAACAGGAGCAGACCCTGGGTCATGTTGTTGATGGCCGTGTCGAGATGCTGGGTCTTCTCCGACAGCTTGTGCTGGGCGGCGGCGTGCTGACGTCGCAACTGGCGCACGATCAGGAAGATCATGGCGACAACGACCACGATCGCGAGCGCCGCCGCGCAAAACTGCAATTTGGTCTGCGCCCGCCAGTCGCCGAGCGCCGTCGACGTCTTGGTGGTCGCGACGATCAGAATCGGAAAGTGCATCAGCGAACGGACCGCACCGACCTTGTCCTCGCCCTGCGACATGCTCGTGAAGCGTCCGGAGATATTGCCGTTGAGGGCGAGCGCCCGCTGAAACGAGGGCGAGTCTGCAACATTCTGGCCGACCAGCTTCCCGTCGTTGGGATAGCGGGCGATGATGGTACCGTCGCGGTGAATCATCGAAATCGCGGTGTCGCCGTTGAGCGCCAGCGACGCGACAAATTCCTCGAAATGGCTAGGCTCGACGCCGCGGCTGGCAAAGCCGATGATCTCGCCCTTGCCGCCGACGACCTTGCGCGCAAACACCGTGGTCCAGACTTTCGTCACCTTGCTGACGACGGGCTCGACGATCACGTCGGGCGTCGGCTTTCCGGACATGAACTCCCGGAAATAGCGCCGGTCCTCGATGTTCACATCCGACACCGGCCACATCTCGGAGGAATTGATCAGCCAGCCCTTGGTATTGAACAGATTGAGGCCGCCGACATGCGGCAATGCCGCGAGCTTGGTGCGCAGCATCTCGTGCGCGCTCAGGGTCGACATCTTCTTTTCGAATTCGTCTGACGTATCGACCCCGTCCGCCCGCACATAGGCGACGACGTCGTCGTGCACATGCTGGAGATCGCTGAGCTGCTGGTCGAAATGGCGCGAAAGCAGGAGCGCGGTGTTGTTGAGTTCGCGCTCGGCGACTTCAAGGGCGCGTTCGCGGAATTGCAGCGCGAAATAGCCGGTACCGAGCATTATCGCGATCACGAGACCGGCGGCGCACAGAATGAGCCACTGGATCACGCCGAACTTCACCCGCGACAGCGGGCCGGCCGCAATCCGTCGCAGGTTACCTGCGATCACGGTGTCAGTTGAACTACCCGGCATTTCTCTGCCCCCCACAGGGCGCTTGTTGTAAGGGGACACGACCCAAGAGGGCGTTAGCAAAGTGAGTTATCGCGAAGTTAAGGCGCGCGCCGAGATCAGGCCGTTTGCGCCGGTTCGGAAGCTTCCGCTTCCTTCAAGCTGCACTCGATCAAGGCGCCCTCGATCGTGAACTCCGAAAACGGCGACAGCGGCGTTGCCGCCTGCAGCGCGGCGAAGAATTGTGAATCGCCGGGGCTCTTCAGGAAGAAGCGGATGTGGCCCGCGGACAGCGTATCCCGCGACAGCCATACGATGCCGGAGAACAGCGCCACCAGGATCTGGGCATATTGGCCGGCATCGGCCACCCCCAGTTCGTAGATCGGAGACACGTTGACGAAGCGCGCGCGAAGGACGGGCGTCGGAAACTTGCTCATCATCAGGCGGCTGACCTGGCAGGCCGCATGAATCTTCTCGCCGTCCGAAAGGCAGTACAGGGTCGGATGGTCGCCGTCCTTGGTCAGGGCGTCGAAGGCCGCATAGCATCCCATCGAAAAGGTGGAAAAATCTTCGCCGACGCCTTCAGCGTCCTTCTTCCATTGAGCCTTGACGACACGCCAAGACTTATCCGCGTTCATCGGCAGGAGGCGCATGACTAACCGGTGGTTAATGCAGAAACTGATCACAGATATTTTATAGGCAGCCGCTAAACGTTTGCTTACGAGCCGGCCAGGCGGGAAACATTTGTGACGGCCGGCACTTCTGCTATCTTAGAGTGTGCTTTGCGACTAACGCTTCCTGCAGGGTGCTGGAACGCGGCAAACTACGGCTGCCCGCGCGACGAAATCAGGGCCTGCGGGGCCGGAATAGCGCGGTATCAGGCGGGGCCGGTATTTGATAGCATGTGGTTTTTATCGATGAGGTTTTTCAATGAAACATTTCATCCTTACGGCACTGATTTCAGTCGCCGTCGCGGCGCCGGCTCCCGCGCAAAAACTGGTCGATCCCGCCAACGTTGCCCCGGAGTTTCGCGAGGCGGCCGAGAAGCGCCGCGCCGAGCAGATCAGGCAGCGTGACTGCGCGCAGAAGGCCAACGCGGAAAAAATCATACCGCGAGAGCGCACCGCTTTCCTGATTCATTGCCTCGAATCGGCCGAAGCGAAATAGAAAGGACGCTGGCAGAAGCGGCGTCTCTTTCACCAGGCCGGGATGAACGATTTCACACAGTCAGTCGCCGCGGCCCTTGCGCTGATCGGCAGCTTCGACTCCGAGTTGCTCGGCATTGTCTGGCTGTCGCTGCGCGTCAGCCTGTCGGCCGGCCTGATCGCGCTCGCGATCGGCGCGCCGCTCGGCGTGCTGTTGGCGATCACAAGGTTTCGCGGGCGTCAGGTTCTGATCGTGCTGGCGAATGCGCTGCTCGGCCTGCCGCCGGTCGTGGCAGGGCTTGCGATCTATCTCTTGCTCTCCCGCTCCGGGCCACTCGGGTTCGCCGGACTGCTGTTCACGCCTTCAGCCATGATCATCGCGCAGGTGGCCCTCACGATACCGATCGTGGTGTCGCTGGTGCACCGCCCGGCCTCGCTATTGTGGACCGAATATGCCGATCTCGCGCGAACCGACGGGCTGTCCCATCTGCGCTGCATGGCATTGCTGTTTTCGCTCGGGCGTGCGTCGCTGCTGACGGCGTTTCTTGCCGCGTTCGGACGCGCCATTGCCGAGGTCGGCGCCATCATCATCGTCGGCGGCAATATTCGCGGCTACACGCGGACCATGACCACCACGATCGTACTCGAAACCAGCAAGGGCGAATTGTCGCTCGCGCTCGGACTCGGGCTGATCCTGGTGGCGCTCAGCGTCAGCGTCAGTACCGTGGCGTTTCTGCTAGTTGGTCGCGTTGGTAAAAAATAGCTGCTCGCCGCCGACCTTGTAGTCGGCAATGGTCTTTTGCCCGGCCGGCGAAATCAGCCAGTCGATGAAGGCCTGACCGTCCCTGGCCTTCACATCGGGATGCTTGGCCGGATTGACCAGCATCACGCCATACTGGTTGAACAGCCGCCGGTCGCCTTCGGTCAGGATCGCAAGGTCGCCGCGATTCTTGAACGCCAGCCAGGTGCCGCGATCCGAGATCAGATAGGCATTGGCTGACGACGCCATGTTGAGCGCCGCGCCCATGCCCTGCCCGATTTCGCGATACCAGTCGCCTTTGACGGCGGCAAGATCGACGCCCGCCACTTTCCAGAGCCGCAGCTCCGCCTCATGCGTGCCGGAGCGATCGCCGCGCGAGATGAAGGCGGTCTTGTTTTCGGCGATCTTGCGCAAGGCCTCGGCAACGTCCTTGCCACCTCCAATGTGCGCCGGATCGGCCTTCGGCCCGATCACCACGAAATCATTGTACATCACATCAAACCGCTTCACGCCAAATCCCTCGGCGAGGAATTTCTCCTCCGCGACCTTGTCGTGCACAAACACCACGTCGGCGTCGCCGCGCCGGCCGATATCGAGCGCCTGCCCCGTACCGACGGCGACGACCTTGACGCCGATCCCGGTGCTTTCGGTAAAGCGCGGCAACAGATAGCCGAACAGTCCGGATTGTTCCGTCGAGGTCGTCGAGGCGACGGTGATGGAGCGTTCCTGCGCCAACGCGCCGCCGAGAAGAGCGAGGCTCGCAAAACTTGCAATCAGAACTCGTTTGAACATCTTTCCCCCTTGGTCGCCTTCGATACCGGGCTTGGCGTGACTCGCATTCAAGTTCAGCCTATCGGACAATTCGGCGAACGGCCAAGAGCAACGGCCGTGTCCGGTTGTCGCTGCGTTCAGCCCTTGCGCGGTGCCTTATTCGCGAGTTCGCGATCAGACATCATGCCCGCTCACATTCGCTTGCCAGGCGGGTCGCCGCCGCGATCAACCCGGCTCACGCGCTGCGCGCGCTTCTTGTCGCGGGGCTGTTCCTGTCCGCGTTCATCGCGGACAATGCCTTGATCCTGTTCGCCGGCGCGCGGCGGGTGGGGCTTTGGCATGCCCGTTTGCAGGCCGCGCTCGCGGCCCTCATCGCGGGCTGCCTGATCGTTTTGCTTAGCCATGGTGTCAATCCTCGTTGTGTCACGTGCGCGCGGCTCATGCTGGTCGTCGGTGCTTTCCGCGTTGCGTGACTGTTCCTGGCCTTCCCGGACCAACAAATCATCGCCAATCATCTGCCCGATGATCCGCTTGGTCTGAGCCTCCGCTTTTTCCCTGAAGTTGCTCATCGCAGCCTCCTTTCAGGGAAGAACGGCCAGAAAGCAGCATTGTTTCCGGTCGAATGAACCAGAGATCGACGTTTTGGGCGACGGGCGGGCCGCAATTCGGCCTCTTGAGCGGGTTCCCGACCAATGTAACAATTCTGTCGCAGAGCAAAACTAAACGGAGGCAACGGCCGATCGCCGAAATTGCTTCTCACTGGGGAAAATCCAATGCGCCGCACCGTCGTGTTGCTGTCCGCAAGCCTGATCACGCTGACCGTGGGCGCTGCCTCGGCGCAAAACCCTGTGCCGCGCAATCTGATCCTGTTCGTGCCGGACGGCCTGCGCGGGCGCATCGTAACGCCGCAGACCGCACCCGCCATGGCCGAGGTCCGCGACAGGGGCGTCAACTTCGGAAATTCGCATTCACTGTTTCCGACCTTCACCATGGCGAACGGCTCGGCGATGGCGAGCGGCCATTACCTGGGCGATACCGGCACCTTCAGCAACACGATCTATACCGGCTATTCGTCGGCGCCGGCCGGCGACACCGTCGTCCCTTTCATCGAAAACGACGCTGTGCTCGGCGATGTCGATGAACATTTCAACGGCGACTATCTGAACGAGGAAACCATCCTGAAGATGGCGCGCGCGCAGGGCTTCTCTACCGCGACAATCGGCAAGCTCGGCCCGACCCTTTTGTTCGACCACACCGACCGCGGCAAGACCACGATCGTGATCGACGATTCCACCGGCGGCAAGAACGGCGTGCCCCTGTCCGACGAGATGAAGGACGCGCTGACCAAGGCCAACCTTCCGCTGGTGACGCCCGGTCGCGGCGACAACGGCAAGGCCGGCGACGCCAAGACGCCGGGCACCACTTCCGCCAACGTCGCGCAGCAGGCATACATGGCCGACGTCGCCAGCAAGGTCGTGCTGCCGATGTTCAAGGCGCGCAACAAGCCGTTCGTGCTGGTGTTCTGGTCGCGCGATCCCGACGGCAGCCAGCACAACACCGGCGACAGCCTCAACACCATCACGCCCGGCATCAACGGCCCGACCTCGATGGCCGGCATCAAGAACGCCGACAACAATCTGGCGCAACTGCGCAAGGCGCTCGACGAGTTCGGCCTCACCGCTTCCACCAACATCATCGTTTCCGCCGACCACGGCTTCTCGACGATTTCGAAGGAAAGCAAGACCAGCCCGTCGGCGAAGATCTCCTACGACGACACGCCGAAGGATTTCCTGCCCATGGGCTTCCTCGCGATCGATCTCGCCAAGGCGCTGAACCTGCCGCTGTTCGATCCCAACGACAAGAACGCCCGCGTGGCCGACAACGCCCATCCGAAGGCCGGCAACGGCGTGCTGGGTCAGGATCCGACCAAGCCCGATCTCGTCATCGCCACCAACGGCGGATCGGATCTGGTCTACATTCCCGGTAAAGATCGCAAGCTGATCGACCGCACCATCAAGGCGCTGCTGGAACAGGACTACGTCAGCGGCCTCTTCGTCGATGACGACCTCGGCCGCTTCCCGGGCACGCTGCCGATGTCGCAGCTCGGTCTCAAGGGCAAAGCCGTCACGCCGCATCCCTCGATCGTGGTCAATTTCCGCTCCTGGTCGTCGGGCTGCGAGGAGCCGCTCAATTGCTCGGTGCAGGTTGCGGACACGGTGCTGCGCCAGGGCCAGGGCATGCATGGCAGCTTTTCCCGCGGCGATACGCTGAACTTCACCGCCGCGCTCGGTCCGGATTTCAAATCGGGCTATGTCGACGCGCTCCCGGTCAGCAACGCCGATGTCGGCGCGACCGCTGCCAAGATCATGGGGCTCACGCAAAAGCCGAAGGGCAATCTGATCGGCCGCGTCATGACCGAAGCGATGCCCAATGGGGCGACGCCGAAGGCCTATGCCGGCACCGTGACATCAAAGCCGTCGGCCAATGGTCTGCGCACCGTCTTGAACTTCCAGCGCGTCGGCACGCAACGTTACTTCGACGCCGCGGGCTTCCCCGGCCGCACGCTGGGACTCGAGCCGGAGGGCGGCAAACAGAAAACGGCGGGGAAATAACCTCCGCCACCAAGACAACCTAACTTGTTGATATAAATTGTGTATTTGAAAGAGCGTGTGCTCTAGTCCCCAAACCAGTCCCCAGATGCTGCGCGGTATGACCGCAGTCACCGGCAATGTGCAGTTAGTCGCCGCCTACGGCGCTATGTAGCGCGCTGTTTCATTACAAAGAAAAGCCGCCCGAAGGCGGCTCTCTCACGCACGTTGTGGATTGGCGATCAGGCGGCGAGCGCGAGGCCCTGATCTTTGCGCGACCGACGATACGCCATGAACCCAACGCCCGCGAAACCGAGGATCATCATCGCCCATGTCGAGGGTTCGGGGATGCCTTGCGTAAAGACCGGCGCTCCAAGGAACACGTTGGGACCTCAAATGCCGTCCTCACCAGGGATGTCGAGGCTCCCTGATCCAGTCAAGAAATTTGGCGTACCGAGCGATGCCCACCGCGCAGACTGGCCAGATGAGGTAAGGATGGTGATAGCCGGATCAGTGCCAAAGCCCGGATCATTCCAAGTGTAGTTATCTAGGTTGCTGACGCCCGCTACCTCGTAGGAAGTGCCGGCGACCAAATTGATTGGCGAAATCGTGACGTACCGGAAGTGGTCGAACAACGGAAAGACGTTGGTCACCGTCGTTTGCGCAAGCAAGGTTCCGGTGGTCAAGCAGGCAGCGTCAGCGCATTGATAGAACGCCACTTGGTTGCCATCAACATTGCCCGTTAAAGGATCGGCGTAGTAGCCCAATCCGGTGACGGTCACGTTGTTGTTGACGGTGAATGCCGTCGCGAAGTCCCACTGTCCGTTCGTGAAGCTGTTCCCAGCGGAAGCGAACTCCCAAGCTGGCGAGGCTTGCCCGACAGACGCCGCACCTAGCGTCAAACCCGCTATGGTCGCAGCTTTCAAAAGCAAATTTCTGATACCCATTTAATTTGCCTCCTCTAATTTAAACACCAATATACTACTTTAGACTATTCTCTAGAGTTCCGAAGTCAATAGAAATTGTCTGCTTTCTGCAATCAACGCTGCCGATGTCTGGTTTTTCCACCCCGGCGCGCACGACCATGCCGATCAGCGAGCGGGCGAGTTCGATCTTGCTGCCGGCGCGCACTAGTCCCCGCCTGCCCAGTTCGTCGGCCGCTCCACCATCCAGTATCACCACATCGGCGGGCTCGCCTCGGGTCAGCCGAGCCGGAATCGCCTCCGGAGAACCGCCCATCGACGGGCCACGGATCGTGATCAGATGGTGACCGCTGGCGCGCTCGAACGCCGGACCGAGTTCGGAATAGGCGCCATGGAAGCCGGCCGGGATCATCACCTGCATCCGCAGCAGATGCGGTCCCCGCCATCGACAGGACGGCGACGCCGATCATGGACAGAAATCGAACGAGCGACCGCGGTTTCATGAGGCTACTCCCTGCCCGGCTTCGGCGCAGCCATCGTGCCGTGCCGAACAGCCTACCGGAAGGGAGCGCGGAGAAGCGAGCCCATGTGACGGACGAACCGCCGGCGTGCGCCTAGTTGCCGTGGCGCACCATGATGGCAGGCTGCTTGCTACCTGTCGGCGCGTCCAACGACCAGCTGGCGACGCTCGCTTGCGTACGATAGCGCGGTAGCTGACCCTCCAGCGAGTAGCAAACGCACAGCGCGAGGCTGGCCCAGACCGCCGCACTGAAATAGAGCGACATCCAGGCGATCTCGTCCTTCCACTCGGCGAGGTCGTGCGTCACGATCCAGCGTGTGCTCACGTCGCGCAGACCCTCAAGCGGCCGGAGCAGCTTGCTGCCGTCGCCAACCTCGGTTCGCCACCGGCTTAGATACATCGGAACGTCGACTGTCATCAGAAACGCCAGATAGCCGGCAATCCCAATGATCGCGACGACGAGGACCACGCGCACCTCGCCATCGAACTCCGGCAGCAAGCGGCAAAGGCCAATGCCGATGATGAAAAAAACAACCGCCCATATCGAATTTTCGATGGCGTTGCCCAGATAGTGCGTGGTCAGCACCGCATACCATGAGAAGCATTCCGCGATCAGGATCAACGGCAGGATCACCCACGCGGCCGTGAGCGTGGTGTCTGATCCCGTCATTGTGCCGAGCTGGTGCAGGATAATCGCCCACTGCGCCGCAAAGCAGATCTCGGCCACGGTTGCGACCGACCTTCCGACCACCACGCTCGACAGCCAGGTGTCGAACAGGCAGATGCGCTGGACATCCGCGCGCGGAAGAAACGACCTGAAGGCGCAGCCGAACACATAGGCCGCACAGAGCAGCAGCATGAGCCCGACGCCGGACGTGCCGGAAAGACTGCCGGTCGGCTGTTCGAGGAGCCGGCGGTACAGCACGAACCAGACGGCAATATTGACGCCGCTGACCAGGGTCAAAAGACCCCACCACCAAGCCACGGGATTCGACCAGGCCAGGGAACTTGGCCGCGCCCGCCATTCCAAACTCATTTACCGCCCCGCGTGCAACCGAACTGACATTTGATTGTATTAATATTGTCACGAATCGGTGCCGATCACGACAAAAAAATGTGTCCGGCTTGTGGGGGGCTGGCGACGGGGCCCCGGCATTCGCCGGTCATTGCGCTTCTGCATGGTTCGGCCGCATTATGCGGTCCGGACGGGTGTTTCGGGAGGCGACGGCCGCAGCGAACCAAAGGGAGAACAGACATGTCAGTTTCGACGGAACGCGCCATCCTGGCCGGCGGCTGCTTCTGGGGTGTGCAGGACCTTCTGCGCCGCTATCCCGGCGTGATTTCAACCAGGGTCGGCTATTCCGGCGGCGAGGTGCCGAACGCGACCTATCGCAACCACGGCAATCACGCCGAAGCGGTCGAGATCATCTTTGATCCCGGGACCATCAGCTTTCGGAAGCTGCTGGAATTCTTTTTCCAGATCCACGATCCATCGACGTTGAACCGCCAGGGCAACGACCGCGGCGCGAGCTATCGGTCGGCGATCTTCTATACCAGCGCCGAGCAGAAGCGGATCGCGGAAGACACCATCGCCGATGTCGACGCTTCCGGCCTGTGGCCGGGCAAGGTCGTCACCGAAGTGGCGCCCGCCGGACCGTTCTGGGAGGCAGAGCCCGAGCATCAGGATTATCTGGAGAAATATCCGGACGGCTATACCTGCCACTTCGTTCGGCCGGACTGGACGCTGCCGCACCGGGCGGAGAAGGTTGAACCAGGCGCGCGAGGAGTCTCGGCCGCGTGACAAAGGGCTCCGATCTGCTGGTCGGCGCCCTCGAGAACGAGGGCGTCGAGTACATCTTCGCCATTCCGGGCGAAGAGAATCTCGACGTGCTGGAATCACTGCGGCGCTCCAAGATCAAGCTCGTGCTGACGCGGCATGAGCAGGCGGCCGGCTTCATGGCGGCCACCTACGGGCGGCTCACCGGACGCGCCGGCGTCTGCCTGACGACGCTCGGTCCCGGCGCGCTCAATCTGACCACGGCTGCGGCCTACGCGCATCTGGGCGCGATGCCGATGGTTATGATCACGGGCCAGAAGGCGATCAAGAGCAGCCGTCAGGCGCGTTTCCAGATCGTCGACATCGTCGCGACCATGCGGCCGCTCACCAAGATGGCGACGCAGATCGTCGCAGCGCCCAGCATCCCTACCCTGGTCCGCGACGCCTTCCGCGTCGCGCAGCAGGAGCGGCCGGGCCCGGTGCATCTCGAACTGCCCGAGGATATCGCGGCCGACGAAGCCGCGGCCGACATCGTTCCCCCGCATGCCGTCGAGCTTCCGGTTGCGTCAGCAAGCGCCATCGACCGCGCCGCTTCCATGATCATGGCCGCCAGCCGGCCGCTCGTCATGCTCGGGGCCGCGGCGAGCCGCCCGCAGCTTGCCGAGCCGCTGTCGGCGTTCGTGCGACGCTGCAAGATCCCGTTCTTTAACACCCAGATGGGGAAAGGCGCCGTCAATGCCGGCTCCAATCTCTATATGGGTACCGCCGCGCTGTCGGAGCGGGATTGGGTTCACGAGGCCATCGACCGGGCCGACCTGATCATTTCGATCGGCCATGACACCGTCGAGAAGCCGCCTTTCCTGATGGGTCGTGGTGGACCGCAGGTAATCCATGTCGGCGCCACGCCGGCGACGGTGGAGCAGGTATATTTCCCGCAAGCCGAAATCATCGGCGACGTCGGCGGCGGCCTTGCAAGCCTCGCCGACCGGCTGGAAGGCAGGCTCCCCAATGCACAGGCGCTACTGGGTTTACGGGAAGGCATTCTTGCCCACCTCGCCGAGCGGTCGACCGAGGACCGCTTTCCGCTGACGCCGCAGCGCATCGTGCACGACGTCCGCCAGATCATCCCGCCGGACGGCATCGTTGCCCTCGACAACGGCATGTACAAGATCTGGTTCGCCCGCAACTACCGCACCAGCGTCGCCAACACGCTGCTGCTCGACAACGCGCTGGCGACCATGGGGGCCGGTCTTCCGTCGGCGATCGCGGCGTCGCTGATCCACCCCGAGCGGCGGGTGCTCGCGGTCTGCGGCGATGGCGGATTCATGATGAATTCGCAGGAGCTCGAGACCGCCGTGCGGCTCAAGCTGAACCTCGTCGTGCTGGTGCTCGAGGATCGCGCCTACGGCATGATCAGGTGGAAACAGGAGGTCGACGGGTTTTCCGACTTCGGCCTCGACTTCGGCAATCCTGACTTCGTCGCCTATGCGAAGTCATATGGCGCCAAGGGCTGGCACGTCGGAACGGCGTCGGAACTATCGACGATGCTGGAAGCGGCGTTCAGCGAAGGCGGTGTGCATCTCGTTGTGGTCCCCGTCGATTACAGCGAGAACATGCGCGTGCTCGTCCATGAGCTGCACTCGGCCATCCCGGCGGTGTGAAAACTCGCGCGTCGGGTTTTGCGACACATCATGGGGGCCCGGGCCGCTAATCCCTTGCCAGATTGTAGTTGTGGCGCAAGGCCGCCTGGACATGGAGCGCAGCGCGTGCCGCCGTGTTGGCGTCGGCATCGCCCGCGGATAACACACACATTGACCAATTATTTTCAGCCCGCTCATCGGTGACGCGATTGATTGCGACCTTGCGAACGTTTGAGCAGCCGGGTTGCTCCCGGATTTCTGCCAGCGCTCGCGCCTGCAACTCTTCCATCGAGAGCAGGATCTTTGCCACGCGGGTCCTTACTTCGAAGCGTTCGCGATTTTGTGTTCGAGGTGGCCCGTCCCGTAATCCCGCCGGAGCTGGCTCAGCGACGTCTCGTTGAGCTGAAGCAAAACGTCGCCCAGCTTCTCGGTTGCAGGATAACCAGCGGCGAAACCCTGTCCGTAAATCTTGCGCAACGTGCCAAGGAGGGTGTTTCCGTGCTTGTGGCTGATTTCGCCATCGTGGTTGCGGTGGCGATTGTCGAGACCTGCCTTGCCCATGCTGCTCTCCATTGTGCCTGCAGCCGACAGCATCCTCCTGCCCGGACCAAAGGGCAACCAATGACTTGCGCGGCGGCCTTTTCCCTCAATAGACAAGTGTGGACCGGCGTTGCATCGCCGTCATGTTCTGCACCGTCGGCAAGACAGAGGGTTCGAAAACCCCGCCCGCCACCAAAAGAAGGTCATCACCGATGTCGAAATTTTGCATCGCAGCACTTTGCGCGTTTCTGTTCCCTATACTGCCGGGCCCACGCGGAGGTGGTCCGCTTTGAGGTGCAGCAGAGCGGCCCGGCGTTTGACGAGCTTGCGGCGCAGGACAAGCTGTCGCAATTGCACTGATGCAGGTAGCCAAGCGCAGGTCGGATTAGCGGACTTGTCCCGCCTTAGCTCGAAGAGCGAAGGCGGAAGCCAATTCTAGGCGGAATAGACCGAGGATTTCGGCAGCGGGAACACCGGGTCCTGCGTGCGAATATTGGTCGGCCAGACCACCGAGATATGTTCGCCGGCATTTTGCATCACGACCGGCGTCGAGCGCTCGTTCTGGCCGGCGAGCGGCGTACCCGGTGGAAAGAATTTTACACCATAGCCCTGGATGGTGCCGCCCGGCGGGATGTCGACGTCGAGCGCGGCCTTGCGAATGGCCTCCGGATCGAAGCCGCCATACTTATCCTTGGCGACGGGCAGCACGTTGTTGAGCAGCACCCAGGTCTGGTTGAAGCCCATCGAGCAGTGCGGCGGAACGTCGGTCGCCCCGGTTTTCTCTTTGTAGCGCGTGACCATGATTTTGATGAGATCGCCGATGCCGGGCGCCAGTTTCGAGGGATCGAGCAATTGCGCGGGAACCGGATCGATATTGCAGAAATTGTCGATGTCCGCGCCGAAAGCGGCGCGCAACTTGTCGAGCTGGCTGTAGCCCGCGCCGTTGCCGAACAGCATCTTGAAACGAAGGCCGTTCTCGCGTGCCTGGCGCAGCAACAGGGTGATGTCGGGATTATATCCCGCGTGCGAGATCACATCGGGCCTGGCACGCTTGAGCTTGGTGACCAGCACGGAGAGGTCGGGCGCGGATGCCGAATACCCTTCCCTGAGCACGATCTGAAGACCGGCTTCCTTGGAATAAGCCTCGTCGGCGGCGGCAACGCCAACGCCGTAGGGGCCGTCTTCGTGAATGAGCGCGACCTTGACGTCCTTCGGCTCCATCCCGAGTTTCGCCTTGGCATGTTCGGTAATGAAGCCCGCAAAGGCCTGGCCGTACTGATCGGAATGAATCTGCGCGCGGAAGACGTAATGCAGGTTCTTGTCCTTGAACACGGCGGTCGAGACCGCGGTCGTGATCCAGAGGATCTTCTTCTGCTGCTCGACCTTGGCTGCCAGCGGCACCGCGTGCGCGCTTGCATAAACGCCGTTGATGATGTCGATCTTCTCCTGGTCGATCAGGCGTACGGCCTCATTAATCGCCACATCGGGCTTGCTCTGGGAATTGGCGGCGACGGGAGCGACCTTGTACTTGCCGCCAATGCCGCCCTTCTCGTTGGCGAGATCGATTGCAATCTGCGCGCCGATCGAGGAGGCAACCGAACCGCCCGCGGCAAAGGGGCCGGTCAGGTCGTAGATCAAGCCGATGCGTACCGTCTCGGCTTGCGCCTGGGCGCGCGTCCAATCAAGGCTCAATACGGCGGCCGCAGCCGCGGAACTCTTGAGCAGTGTCCTGCGCGAAGTCGGCATTGTGTCCTCCCGTTGAAGCGTCGTTTTCAGATCCGCTTTCGTCTTTTGGCCAAATATTCAGAGAGCGCGCTGGAAAGTCAACTCGCGCGCCCCTCATCATAATGGCGGGCTGGATCCGGTTGTGCGCAATGGAACCGAGCCTTTGCCGCAGCGCTTACTTCGGTCCTCCCGGATAAAACATGATCTTCTTTGTCCGGGCCGCACATTGCCTTGGTGAGAATGCCGGATACCCACCACGCTACTCGATCACCTCGTCAGCGGTGGCAAGCAGCGCGGGCGGAATGACGAGGCCGAGTGCCTTGGCTGCCGTAAGGTTGATGACCAACTCGAACTTAGTAGGCTGTTCGACCGGCAAATCCGCCGGCTTGGCGCCTTTCAGAATTTTGTCCACGTAGTCCGCGGCACGGCGGAGAATCTGCCGCTGATCCGGGCCATATGACAACAGTCCACCCACTTCGGCGAAATCCCTCACTCCGTAAATTGTCGGCAATCGCGCAGCGGCGACCAGTTCGACGATTTTCCGGCTCGCCCCCAAAATCAGGGGATCTTCCAGCACGAGCAGCCCTGCAGCACCAGTCCTGGTTGCCGCACCGATACCCACGGACATCTCGTCGGTGGTCCTCGCCTCAAACACGGCTAGTGGCTGAAGCCTTTGTTCAGCAGCCGACCTGACTTGCCGAAGCGCCAGTGCCGAAAAGGGCGTATCGGGATTTAACAGAACTGCGATGGGCTGTTTGCCGGGAGCGAGTTCCTGCAGCATCTGCAGCCGCTTGGCCGCAATGTCCGTTGCCTGTGCGCTCAAGCCGGTAACGTTTGCACCGGGTCTCGCCAGACTTGCAACCAGACCTGCTCCCACGGGATCACCGACGTTGGTGAAAACGATAGGAATAACCTTGGTTGCTGCTGCAGCGGCTTTCGCCGCAACAGTTCCGAAGCCGGCGACCAGCACGTCCAGATCGCTTTGCGCGAGTTCTGCAGCGAGTTGGGCCAGTTGCTCGGGCCGGCCTTCGGCCGAACGGTACTCCAGCATCATGTTCTGGCCTTTCCTGTAGCCCAGCTCTTGCAAACGTTGCGAAAACGGCTTTAGCAACGTCGCGTCCTCGCCGGGAAGCAGGGCGAGATAGCCTATTCGGTGTGATTTATCGGCCTGTTGTGCCCGCGCCGTGAGCGGCCATGCTGCCATGCCGCCGACGAGACCGATGAATTGTCGCCGCCTCATACCGCCCCTTGACCAAGCCAAAGCATCTTGCGGCCAATCCGTGGCCTGCCGTTTCGACGTCGATGGGACAGGAATACATGCCCGGCAGACGAAGGGTTATCAGCAACCACCGCTTTCACTGTGCACGCTCAAAACGAAAATTATACACTCTGCCGGTATTGAGCAACGCACCTGTTACCTTGCCCTGCGCATCGCGCGTAAACCGGATTCGATTGCCCCTGCCGTTGAAGAGGTCGGTTGAGACCGGAAGCAATGGTACGTCATTTGATTTGAGTGAACGAACCAGAAGCTTTCCGTCACTGACGATGACTGCGTAAAACATGTCTATTTCATCGCTGCGATAGGCGCCGGTGAACTCGTGTAACTGGCTGGCGGTCGGCTCATATGATGGCGCGCGCGCGTAACGATGTTGCATTTTTCCTGCGACGTAAGTCGTCAGCGTAGCCGGCGTTCCATTTTCACCATCCTGGAAAACAAGCTCTGTCTGTGGGGCGCTAATGTAATGAAACCGGGCGTCGTTCGTTGCTTCCAGATCAGAGAGGCTGCCATCGGCGTCGAGACCACCGCGGAGATTGCTGCCCCCCAAGCGGACGCGCATCACCCGATCGCCCTCGTCAGGATCGACGTACAGTCCGGCCCATTTCTTTAGCTGCTCGTTGTCAGGCTGTGGCGACAGCGCCGGGACGGCAGCCGACGGTCCGCGGGCCCTCAATGAAGGTGCGAGGTAGATGTCTGCGACCCGTCGGCTCAATGCACTCGGATTGATGCTTGCCAGATTGCACAGGACAGCTACGGAAAAATGCTGATCCGGAAACCGTATCAGGTCAGCCCGGTAACCGGCATCCCTGCCGGCATGGCTGACGATATTCAGGCCGCGATATTTTCCGATCTCAAGGCCGGCGGCATAGCTGAGCTGGGTGCCATCGTTCAGGGACCCACGCTCCTGCAATTGCCTGACCAGCGGCTCACCACCAACCCCTGCCGTATAGAAATTTTCGTCCCAAAGCGCCAAATCCTCGACCGTCGTCAAAAAACTCGTGGCGCCCACCGTGTCGAAATTCGGAACGCTCAAGCCGAAACCAACATCACCACTACGAGGGGCGTAGCCGTAAGCCATGTCCTTGACGACTTCCGCATGGTCGTCCCGGAAATGGCTACCCGACATTCCGAGCGGAGAAAATATGCGGTCGGTAGTGAACGTCCGAAAAGATTGGCCGCTGACGCGCTTCACGACCTGCGCGAGCAATGTGTAGCCGGTGTTGGAATAAAGATGTCTTGAGCCGGGCGGAAAGTTAAGCGTTTTCTGACGCGACAGAACCGCCAGGACGTCGGCATCGGTGATCAGGTCGAGGGAATAGCGCCAGCCGGCAAGTCCGAGCAATTCCCACTGGTCGCGCAAGCCGCTGGTATGGTGCAACAGATGGCGGAGTGTGATCGGCACCCCGAAATCCGGCAACTCCGGCACATATTTTTTTGCCTGATCCTCGAGAGAGAGCTTGCCCTCCTGTGCCAGCATCAAAACCGACGCCGCGGTAAACTGCTTTGACATCGACGCGACATGAAAAACAGTCGTGGGCGTTATCTTCACGTTGTGATCGAGATCGGCCATTCCGTAACCGTGCTCGTAAATAATGCGCCCGTCCCTCATGACGGCCAACGCGCAGCCCGGCAAATCCGGTTTGTCCCATTCTGCGAACAATTGATCGACCCGAGCGGATTCGCCTGGCGATTCCGCTGCAGCCATTGCAACTCCCGTCCGGCCTGTCGTGATGGCGGCGATCACACAAAGCAGAAGGCATAACCGCATTTCGCATGCTCCGAAGCTCAGCTGACGGCAGAAGACATCTCAGGGTAGAGGCATCAAGCTATCCAAGGGACAGGCAGTCGGCAAACCGATTTTCTGCGCGACCCAAGCTTGATCGACCGCCCGCCATTGGCACCGCAGCAAATAGCGCAGTTATTCGCTTAGTCCCGTTGGCGCGTCGATCCGCGTTACGGATCGATGAGCACTCCCGGGTTGAGCATGCCTTGTGGATCGAGTTCTCTTTTTGCTGCCCGAAGCGCGGCCGCGAACAGCCCTGGGCGCTGGCGATCGTACCAAGGCCGATGATCACGGCCAACGGCGTGATGATGCGTGATCGTACCACCCGCCTCAATCAGCGCGTCGCTGGCAGCATTCTTGATCGCCTGCCACTGCTCCAGAAGAGCACCGTGGCGGCCGAGTGTGTGGAAAGAAAAATAGGGCGCGGGCCCGTCCGGATAGACGTGGGTGAAGCGGCATGTGACCTCGCCTTCCAGGCCAGTCGCTTCGAGGATCGCACGCTCCGTCGCCGCCTTCACTTTGTCGTGGAAGCTTTCGAACCGATCCCAGGTGACAGCAGTCTCAAACGTGTCGTTGATGAGACCGGCCGGTGTCAAAAACTCGCGCGCGTACGGCATGCGAATAAATGCGTTCCGCCAGATTCCTGCTGCGCCTTCGAGATGTGCATCGCCGGCTTTTGCGGCTTCCGGCGTCCCCCCATGGTCGGCGCAGCATTCGAGCGCACGTGCCATCCAGGCATCCGGCGAATGGTCGCCGGATTCAAAGCCGAGCACCATGATCGCGACACTGCCGTCGGCCGCACCGGTGTTGAATGCCTCTCGCGCGTCAAGGATGCGGCAGTTCGATGGATAGAGGCCGGCCTGTGCGATGGCGCGCAATGCGCGTGCCGCTCCGAAGAACGAATTGAAACGAACCGACGCGCCGGCACGGAATTTCGGACGTGGCTGCAATCGCATCCAGGCGCGCGAAATCACGCCGAGCGTGCCTTCCGAGCCTATGAACATGCGGTCGGGGCTCGGTCCAGCACCCGATCCCGGCAATCGACGAGTTTCCAGTACGCCGCGCGGCGTCACGACGCGCAGGCTTTCGACGAAATCGTCTATATGCGTGTAGAGACTGGCGAAATGACCGCCCGATCGCGTCGCGATCCAGCCGCCAAGGGTTGAATATTCGAAACTCTGCGGAAAATGCCGCAACGTGACGCCGTGCGGCTTAAGCTGGTTCTCCAACGATGGACCATAGGCACCGCCTTCGATCAGTGCGGCGCGCGATATCTGATCTACCTCGACAACCTTACCGAGATTGCGTAGGTCAAGTGTGACGGCCGCCTTATAGCGAAGCCCATCGATTCGCGGCTCGACGCCGCCGCAGACGCTCGACCCACCCCCGAACGGCGTCAGCGAGGCGCTGACACCACCGGCCCAGTCCATCACAGCGGAAATCTCTGCTTCGTTGCGTGGATATGCGACCACGTCGGGCGCGCTGTCGTAGTCGCCGAGCATGGCTCGCACGTAGTCTGGATAGGATTTGCCGTAGGTGTGCGCGACCCGGTCGTAGCGTTCGCTCGTACAGAAAGCGGCAAGTGAGGTCGTCAGCGCAACGCGCGGCGCCCGCAGTGCCAGGTCCTCAAGACGCGGTACGGCTTTTGTCTCAAACGCATCGCGCGCGAATTTCGCGTGGTAACGGCCGAGCACGAAAGCCTGCTCCTCAGCAGTCATGCCTTCGTCTTCGCGGCCCCAGCCATAATGTTTTAGCCTTGCACCGCTCATGGCATCCTCCCTGCTTTTTTCTGGCTGTGATTTCCGAGATAGCCGCGATATTCGGCACGCCGCTGCAGTTCTGAGCATTACCTCAACGCGCGCTGAAGGTGAGGCCGGCGCGCTCCATCAGACGCTTGCGCAATGCCGGACCCATCAGCGCGCCCGGCGTCCAGGTGCCGCCCTCGCCCTGCACGTCGCGCACGAGGCAGAGAGCGCTCTCGGCGATCATCTTGCTGGTCGAGCCGTAGCCAGGATCGCGGTCGCCCGTGACTACCGCCTCGACCCGTCCGCCATCGGGCAGCTCTCCCAGGAAGAGGATGTCGTAGAAGCCCTTCGCGCGCTCTTCCCGAGTCGGGCCTGCGCCGGGTTTGAGACCGCCGGTCGCAACCAAGGAAACCATTGTGGCGAACGTCTCCGTCGTCACGCGAGCGATTTCCCCAAATCCCGGCGCGACCATCATCTCGTCGTAAACGAAGTCCGTGCCGTAGGGATGTCCCAACAGGAAATTCGTGCGGTGCACGTTCTTGGTGTTGATCGGCGCCATGGGGAACGGCACGAGCCACACGTTCATGCTCGGGTCGTATTCGGGGATGAGGCCCGACGGCTGAGACGGCCCGGTGAACCCCGGCGTCAACGCGAAGGGATCGGTCAGCAGCCGGATCAGGGCCGTGTCGCGGGCGGCGGCGGCCAACGTCGCCCGAGCGCTCGCCGCGGTGCCGCCAGACATGCCGCCTTTCACGTTGCGCAGGCGGGCTTTGACCCGCCGCGCCGGGCGTCCGAATTTCTCGCGCGCCTTCTCCTGCAACGTGAGCACGCCGAGATCAAACGGGATGGAATCGAAGCCGCAGGAGAAGACGATGCGCGCGCCGGTCCGTTTCGCCTCTTCGTGATGGGCGTCGATCATGCGCCGCATCCAGGCCGGTTCGCCGCACAGATCAACATAGGCCGTGCCCGTGGCCGCGCAGGCCGCCACAAGCTCGGGACCGTGGAGCTGATAAGGCCCGACCGCCGTGATGATCACGGCCGCACGCTCGCACATCGAACGCAGGCTGGCGGGCTCGGCGGCATCCGCCTTAACCAGAGGCAAATCGTCTGGTGCGCCGATGTCGGCACGCACCTTCTGGAGCTTGTCGGTCGAGCGTCCCGCGATCGCCCACGACGGAGCATCGTCGCCGCGATAGGACGTCGCCAGATATTCGGCGATGAGACGGCCAGTGTAACCCGTCGCGCCATAGACGATGAGGTCGAAGTCCCGTTTCACGACGTTGGTCCTCCTCGAGACCCGGGAGAGCTATCTTCAGATCCGTGTGCAATCGCAGGACACGAGGACGCTCAGCACGAGCAGCAGTGCCATTTGAGGTTCCGCCGCTTCATTGAACCGTCCATCGCGTTTGACTGAGGATACCACAGTTCTTGCCTTGGCGCGCGCAACGTCCGGTTGGGGTCAAACTCGGAGGTCGGCGGGTCCTGCCGCGAAGTCCGTTTTGCCCGCGATTGTGTTGAAAAAGTCCGTTTTCGCCGACGACTGAAAATTCTCGGGGCCGCTGGTGCGTCTCTCTCGCTGCGAGGTGAGGGACCGCATGAATTACCGCAAAACCGATCGCTGGCCCTCGCATCAATTCTACATCGCCTCGTAGCGGCAAAAATCGCCGATACGCTACATTTGCGAGATTTTCGGAGCCCCGCGATTTTCGAGTTTTTCAACACAATCCCCGCGTGAGCGGACATCGTCAGACCATCAGGCTGTCTCGGCATGTCCCAAAAATGCCACAAGGAGACGCATGCACCGCAGCAATTTCGAAGCGCTTACGTCGCGTAGTCGGCTAACTGCGAAACGGGGAACCTTTACTCCAGCGCGCGTTGAGGCAACGTCGAGGTCGCTCAATCTCGGCCCATCCAGTGCTACGAGCGCGCGTCTTTTGGCAACCCCCGCATTTCGGATTTATGGACTTTGACTAAAACAGGAGGCAGAATTGGCTATCCTTATCAGAGGAGAATGGCCATGCCGCAGTTTGTTATCGAACGAGAAATGCCGGGGGCTGGAAAACTCAGCAAGGATGATCTCAAAGGCGCCTCCCAAGGTTCCTGCAACGTCCTTCGAGAGCTGGGCCCGGAAATTCAGTGGGTGCATAGTTACGTTACCGACAATAAGATTTATTGCGTCTATCGCGCACCCAGCGAGGATCTAATTCGCAAACACGCTCAAACGGCGGGATTCCCGGCAAACAGCATCGCGCAAGTCAGAGCCACCATAGATCCGACTACCGCCGAGTAATCGTGCCTGAAGGCAGCTTGGGTCAAAAGCGCCGGTTTGAACCTCTGTCAGCTACTTCCGGTCTACCCCGGATATCGGACATCCGTCAGATCGGGCCGATTGGTCCGTTTCGTGCCAACAACAGAAATGGCGCTTCTCCCCCCTCGATATTCAGGCCGGACGGCTCGCAGCGCGTCCAGAGCAACGACGTCACCACCGACGACCGCGGTCTGTTTTATCTGCTCGACCGGCTGTTCGGGTTGACCATTCTTGAGCGCTGCTAGGGCGCGTTCCGCTATGTTGAACCAGCTCTTGACAGCGTCGGGACGGTCGGCCGCAATGGCCTGCCAACTTGAGGTGGCGCATGGACATCCAGACGAGTCCAGACCCAGTCGCCCGCGCCCGCGAACTCGGGTCGGAGATCGCCGCTGCGGCCGACGAGATCGAGCGCACGCGGCGCATCCCCGAGGCGTTGTTGGGACGGCTCCATGACTCGCGGCTGTTCCGCATGCTGCTGCCGCGCTCGGCGGGCGGCGAAGAGACGGAGCCTGCGGTCTACGTGGCGGCGATCGAAGAACTCGCCCAGCACGACGCCTCGGTCGCGTGGAACGTATTCGTCGCCAACAGTTCCGCCCTGATCGCCGCCTATCTGGAGCCTGCGGTCAATCACGCCGTCTTCGCTGATCCGCGCAGCATCGTGGCCTGGGGACCTCCAAACGCTTCGCGCGCGAGCGCGGTTGACGCAGGCTATCGCCTGACCGGCAAGTGGGATTTCGCCAGCGGCTGCCGGCAAGCCCGTTGGATGGGCGCGCACTGCCATGTGCTCGAAGCGGACGGCGCGCTGCGGCTCAACCGCTTCGGCCGGCCCACGGTCCGCACGCTCCTGTTTCCGGCCAGCGACGCGACCCTGCTCGACACCTGGCGGACGATCGGGCTGTGCGGCACGGCGTCGGACTCCTATTGCGTCAACGATGTGTTCGTGTCCGAGGCGTTCAGTACCACACGCGAGGACCCGACGCTGCGCCACGAACGCGGCCCGCTCTATGCCTTTACCATGCAGTGCCTCTACGCAACCGGGGTCGCCGCTGTGGGGTTTGGCATCGCGCGCGCCATGCTGTCCGAGTTCATCACGCTGGCGTCCCGCAAGGCGCCGCGCAACCTGGCTCGGCTCGCCGACAACGCGGTCGTGCAGGCCGACGTGGCTCGCGCGGAGGCGCGGCTCGGCTCGGCACGCGCCTATCTGATCGAGACGCTCACCACGATCTACGCGCATGCCGACGATGTGGCGCCGATCGAGGTAACCGATCGGGCCCGCGTGCGGCTCGCCTGCACCAACGCGATCCAGGGAGCGGCCGAGGTGGTAGACTTCGCCTATAAGGGAGCGGGCGTCGACGCGATCTTCCCGGACAGCCCGTTCGAGCGCCGCTTCCGCGACATGCACACGCTCTCTCAGCAGATCCAGGCACGCGGCGCTCATTTCGAGTCGGTCGGGCAGATCCTGCTAGGCGTGCCGCCCGAGGTGTTTCTTTAGTGGCGAAGGTTCGTCGGGCGCCGATTTGCACCTCGCGTTAGGTTTGGAACTTGCATCTTGCCGGTTCAAACCACCGTTCGGGAAGGGCGGGATTTTCCTGGGCCGCGTGAGACCTTGCAACTTGAAACCCCAGCAGAGAGATTTAATGCCTGTGTTGCGTCGACCGGTTGAGCCGGCAGTCGATAGTGTTGAAAAAGTCGAAAATCGAACTACTCCGAAATTCTCGCGAAGATCGATTCTTTGACATTCTTGCCGCCGCAAGGCGCTGGAGTGGTGCTACGAACGTCCGTGGTCGTTTTTGTGTGTAACGATGTGGTCCCTCATATCGTCGCACGCGAAACGCATCAGTGGTCTTAGAAAATTTCGGTCACCACTCTGAGAAGCAACACAATCGGTCAAAAGCTGCCAACGCGATGGGCGGGTCTGTTCAAGGCCTCTTTGGCGCTACGACGAGGCAGCCATGGCGGTCTCCCGGGACTGTTCCGCTTCCTCTACCAGTTCCCGCACAATTTCCGCCGCCGGTTGGACACGCTTTACGGCGCCGACAAATTCTCCCGCCCAGAGCGGCATCGCCGCGATCGCGCCCGTCGTGGTCTTGTCGGGGACGCAAGTCTGGAAGCGAGAGATCGATACCCGGGTCCCGTCCAGACGAGTTGTTTCGCCGACGGCATCGCCCTGGAAGGCTTCGGCTGCCGTGATGGACGAGCGCAGAACGCGGTGGGGCGCGTCGGGCCAGCCGACGGAGAACGCTTCGGTGTAGGCGGTATCCTGTGCCTTTGCGGCAATCAGGGCGGCGACGTACTCCGGATGCACCGCCGCCTCCGCTGCGGCGACGAAGCGCGTCCCGACCCGCACGCCGTCCGCTCCGGCTGCGAGCGCCGTCGCCATCGCTCTCCCCGTTCCGATGCCTCCCGCCGCCAGCACCGGTACATCAACCGCCGAGATCACCTCGCCGAGCAGCGTCATTGCAGGGCTGGTCCCGCGAACGTGTCCACCCGCTTCCGCGCCCTGCGCAATGACGAAGTCGCACCCCGCCCTGGCGGCCGCGATTGCCTCCTCCCGCGACCCAACCTGCCAGCAGGCCAGCGCGCCGCCCGCGTGCGCCATCTCCACGAACCGCCGCTCCGGCTCGCCGTAGAAGAACTCGACGACCTTCGCCGCCCGTGCAGCAATCTCGATGCACTTCAGGTCAAGGGGCGGGCGGGTTGACGTACCGTTGAGGAACACTGGCGCAACTATGAAGTTGACGCCGAACGGCCTGTCAGTGAGCGAGCGTACCTGGTCGAGCAGATCAGCGAACGTGATGGCCGTCAGCCCTGGCCGAGCGGTGCCCAACATTCCGAGTGCACCGGCCTCCGACACTGCCGCTGCCAGTTCTGGTGGCGCAGCCGCGCCCATGCCTGCCTGCTGGATCGGTACCGCGCAGCCAACAAGCTGTGTGAACCTTGTCGCGATCATCGTCGCCTCCCGGGTTGTTGATCTTGTTGCCCTGACTGTGGCCCGAATGCGCCGCCGGGGATACCTGGTTCGCAGGAGTTTGCTTTCTTGGGTGAAACAGCCTGGTCGGCGCTTACACTGGCATAAAGCTCGCCGCCGGAGAACCACGTTTCCGTACTTCGCTTCGGCTGGTTCATCGAATAGCCAGCTCTCAGGTCCGCTTCTGGTCAAACCCGGAAGTCCGAGCGCGCAGCCAGGAGGTCCGCTTCGCTCCCGAGAACGGACATCGTCGGACCGGCCGGTCAGGTCCGAAAAGTGCCAAACCCGGAAGTAGCGGACCTTATTCGATCACCTCGTCGGCGCGGGCGATCAATGCTGGGGGAAGCGTAACACCGACGGCCTTTGCGGTAATCAAGTTTACTGCCAATTGTATTTTGGTTGGAAATTCCACAGGCAAATCGGCTGGCGCAACTCCGCTAAGAATTTTTTGCGCGAATGTTGCAACGCGCCGCCAGCACCAAACTAAGTCGACGCCGTAACTAATCAAGCCGCCCGCCTGTACGTGCTCGCGATATCCGTAAACCGCAGGAATGCTTTTTCCCGATATTAGCCTTGCGACTTGGTCCCGAGCGCTAAGAAGCATCGTGGTTTCCAGCACGATGATCGCGTCCGTTTTTTCGAACGCAAGTTTGTCGATTGCGTTCCCTAAGTCATCCGGGCCTTTCAATTCTGGAACAACAACGGCGAAACCGAGTTTGGTGATCGCTTCCGTCATTTCCTCGCGCTGGGCGTTCGCCTTCGGATCGTACATGTTTCCCAAGATGCCGATCTTCCTCGCCTTCGGAACAATCTCTAATGCCAATTCTATTTGCTTTGCGGGCAGGCCAGCAACATATGGCATGACACCGGTCACGTTACCGCCTGGACGGGCGTAGCTGTTGACTAAACCCAACCTTTCGGCGTCTGCGAGAGCACCTGATATAATTGGGATGGTTGACGTTAACTTTCTGACCAAAACGGCCGCGTCCGAGGAGCCCGCAACTATCACTGCTGGATTGATAGCCACCGCTTCTTCTGCCAACCCTTGCAATCGCTCGATGCGGTTTTCCGCAAGGCGTATCGCTATTTCGACATTCCGGCCGTCGCGCAAACCCAAATCCGCTAGGCCCGTGCGAAACGCATCGATATATCGATTTGCGGCCGATGACACTCCCGCCCCAAGATAGACAAGGGTCACACGTGTACCTGCAGCCTGACCTAGGATGCTTTGCGGCCAAACCGCAGTCGGTAGCGCGCCGCTCAGAAGGACAAGAAACTCCCGCCGCCTCATTCCGATCCTCTCGCCCGTTTTAAGTCGGCGCTCATATGATCATAGCCCGCGAACCCGGGCTAGTGGACTTCGACCGCCAAGACGTCCGCTGTGTGTCAAAACCGGTCCTGACGACACCGAAAGCCGACTTCCGCTCTACCCCGATCAACGGACATCGCCGGACCGCCCCAGTTGGTCCGTTTCGTGCCAATTTCGGACTCAAGAGACCGATCCCGGCGGCGCGGGCGATCCGCGCCCGCAGGCTAGGCGACCTCGCTGTGACGCGCTATTCTTCCTCCACCTTACGTTTATCTCGGCCGCAACTGACAGGTGACCCGTGGACAGCGATCCCTCGCAGATCATCCCGGTTGGGCCGATCCCCTTTGAGCACGGCCTGCCTCACTTTGCGCGCAGCCTCATCAGAGGAAAGCCCAAGATCATTGCGATCGGCTCATCGACGACAGCGGGCGAAGGCAACATCAAGCCCTACCCAGACCGGCTCCTGTCGCTTCTTCAGATCCCATATCCAAACGCCAAGATCACTATGGTCAACGAGGGAATTGGCGGCCAAGAAGCGCCGATCGAGCTCGAGCGGTTCGATACCGATGTCATCGCCGAGAAGCCCGATCTGGTGATCTGGCAGGTCGGAACGAATGCAATTTGGCAAAGCCCGGACCTGAAGCCACCACCTCCCACGTTCGACGATACCACCAAGGCCATCCGCGATGGACTTATCAAGCTGCGCGACGAAACGCAGGCCGACGTGATCCTGATGGACCTGCAATATCTGCCGGCGGTCCTGACGCCTACCAAGAAGGACAAGGCGATCGCAATGGTCAAGGCAATCAGCAAACTGGCGGCGGACGCCAACGGCGTCAATGTGTTCCGCCGCTTTGCGTTCATGGAGAGCTTGCATGAGATCGAGGGGGTCTCGTTCGACCGGATGGTCGACCCGGGGGATGAAACCAGACTGCACCAAAGCGACTGGGTCACGGATCGTGTGACGCGGGCGCTGAAGGACGCGATCGTCGGCGGCGTCGACAAGGCATGGTAATTGGTAGCCGCAAACACCGGCTAGGACGTATTGCGCAAACATCACGGCGCTCAGATCGAACCCAGTGTATGTTCGCCATGCTGCCAACATTGGCGCGAAAGCGACCTTGCTGGACGTCCGCCTTGGGTCAAACCCGGAAGTCCGAGCGCGCAGCCAGGAGGTCCGCTTCGCTCCCTAGAACGGACATCGTCGGACCAGCCGGTCAGGTCCGAAAAGTGCCGATATTGTTGCAAAAGTCTTTTTGGGGTGGCGAATGAAAATTCCAAGAGCCGCTGATGCGTCTTACGCGTGGCGACGTGAGGGACCATATCGTTTCATCCAAAATCGATCACGGACCTCCGCAGTGGCCTTGTAAAGCGACGCAGCAGCAGAGAAGTCCAAAAATCAACTTTCGCGAGATTTTTAGGGTTGTTCGATTTTCGGCTTTTGCAACAACATCTGCCATAACCGGAAGTGGCCCCGCTCGCTGAGCAATTGGCGTACAGTATTGACGGCGCCTCCTGTTCTATCTTTCGCCTGATTTTTTCCCTTAGCCTCGGCCGATTCCGCTGAACTCATACCAGTATTGGACGGGGCGCTGTTGTTGGAGCCGCGCTATTGGCAACCGCGGCTTACATGTTTGTTCGTCCGGCGATTCTGAACGATTGTCTCGACTGTCACCGCCTCCAGCGGTCCTGCCACTTTTTCTCGCCGATCAAACAGGGAACCCGGGGCACTTTCTCGGCGGCTGGGACGATCCGGCGCTCGGGCGTGAGGCCCGCCACTTCGAGAACAAGCTTGGTCCGGATAGCTTCCTGGAATTTTTCTCGATCTTTGATCGTCACCATGAAGGCGCCCGGCCCGCCGATCACGCAGTCCTCGTAATAGAGATCGAGATTCTCGATATCGGTCGTCGCATAGGATGGCTCCTTCACCATGATCGGCAGACCGTTGATGGTGATGCCCTTCTGCAGGGCAGCGTCGCGCGCGACGGTTACGGGAGCTCCGTCGTTGTTCGGTCCATCCCCGGAAATATCGATGACGCGCCGCAGCCCGCGATATGGGTTCTCTTTGAACAGCTGCAGTGCGAAATTAATCGCGCCAGAAATCGACGTACTCGAACCTCGGCGAACCGGCGTTTTCATGATCTCGGTGGCCACGACATCCGCCGATTCCGGGCCGTCGATCACTCGCCAGGGAAGGATGATCTTCTCGTCGCCTGACATCGACCACTCGAAATAGGTCACGGCCACCTTGCTGCTCGGACCAGTCCTTAGAGCCTCAAGGAAATCTTTCGAGACGAAGGCCTGTGCATAGCCCTCGCGCTGAACTGCAAGTTCGTCCATGTCCATCGAATAGGAGACATCGACAGCGATAACGAGCTCGACATTGACGGATGGTACATTCTCTTTGGTGTCGGCGAATTGAGATTTCGGGCTCGGCGCGGCAATGCCAGCAACGCCGACTATAGTTCCTGCAACAAGCACCGCCCCGACCGAGACACACCAGCGCATAGCGACCCTCCCGTCCTTTCACGAGGATGGTGCCACCCAAAACGTGCCGCGAAAAGCGGAAACTCGCAATTGTCGTTCATGTTCGCAGAAATCGATGGGCGCACAGCAGAAGCGAAGCGAGCACCGGAGAAGGCTGTCTCCTGCGCACCGGCGGCATTCGACGTGTATCTCCGCAAGAGAGCACCGTGGTTTCGGCCCGAAGATCACTGGTCAAGGAGGCTGGCCGAAGGCTCGAGGCTGCGTTGAGTTCCTCGCCGCTGCCCAATCCGGACTGCCAATGATTTACAAGCGAATGACCGTAATGGGTCAAAAACGGAAGTCGCGGCCTTGCGGCGGGATGTCTGCTTTGCCGCGGTGAGCGGACATCGTCAGGCTGTTTCGGCATGTCCGAAAAGTGCGGAAATGCAAGGTATCTGAAAAGGCTGTTTTCAATGCTCCGATGTAAACTTTAAAACAGCTTCATTGAAAGCCTTTGGGTTCTGAGCGGTCATTGCGTGACCCGCGCGAGGAATAATGACCGGCGGCTCGAAATTGCCCCGCTTTCGCATCTCAAAAATCAAAACACCGTACATCGGCGGCGATTTCTCGCCATTTATCATAAGGACAGGGAAATTGAAATTCCGCAGCTCTTCGTCTGTGGTGAGAGGAAGTGGATCATCGACGATCGCCGTCCGAATATTCTGAAGAAATTCCTTCTGCCGCTCCGCTGACAAGCTCTCCCAAGCGCCCGGACCGATCAAGCGATGCATGAAACGGGCCGTGCCGCCTTCAACATCTCCATTGGCTACGTCTTTCCGCAAATCAGCAAACAAGTTTAGTCGGAAGGCCGTCGCCTTCAAATTCTCTTCCGTTTCAGGAAGCTCAAGCCTTACACTTGCATCCGCCAGAATGAGGGTTCGGATGCAGTCAGGATATTTTTTCGCCACTTCGATAGCAACTGCACCGCCGCGAGAAACACCCAACAAGTGGACCGGACCAATGGCCAGCTTTTTAACGAAGGTGCCCACATCGTCGGCGTGCTGGGCGAATGAGAAATCGTTTCCCGCGCCGTCCCACAGTTCAGGGAAGTAGGCCTGAGGCTTACGCTGAGAACTCTATGTTGTTTGGAAAACGGTTCGAGCTGGTCCGGCCAAATTCGATAATCACAGAACGATCCATGGACCAGGACAAGTGGCGGGCCAGTTCCACGATCTTGATAGGCCATGGGATATCCGTTGACCTCGATCCATTTCACATCAGCAGGGATCGACAACTTCGGCGGAAGATAAGACATCTGGGAAGCTCCAGTATGGTCTGTCAATGGTCCGCAATCGTCCGTAAATTTGGAACCCTACCACTTTGAGATCGAGCAGAAAACTAGCTGCGCTGATGTCCGTTCAGGGGTCAATAACGGAAGTCACTTTGATTTCGTTACTGGCGGGATGCGATACACGGTCGTGACGATTTCATCGGTGCGTAAGGTTGCGGCCCACAGATGCCGGGCGGTCTCTGGATCTTGGAATAACCTCAATCAGTATTGAGTGACAGCCTGTATTCATTTTTCAGGGCGGGATCCTGTTCGGCTTTCTGCAACACGCAGTTACCGACGACGAGCATGTCAAGTTCGTTGCCCATGAAGCAACGAAACGCATCTTCGGGCGTACACACGATCGGTTCACCCCGAACGTTAAAGCTAGTGTTGACAAGGATAGGGCAGCCGGTCAGTGCCTTAAATCGGCTGAGTAATTTGTGAAACAGCGGATTGGTATTGAAGTGTACGGTCTGGATGCGGGCCGAATAATCGACATGCGTCACGGCCGGGATTTCCGAGCGCGAAACATTGAGCTTGTCGATTCCGAACAATGCCTGTTCGTCTGCGCTCATAGCACGCCGCTTATCCTCCCTGACATCGGCCACAACCAGCATGTACGGGCTGTCGGATGTGAGGTCGAACCACTCCGAGACGTCTTCGCTCAGGACTGCCGGCGCAAAGGGGCGAAAGCTCTCGCGGTATTTGACCTTCAGGTTGAGGCTCCTCTGCATTGTCGGCGAACGTGGATCACCGAGGATCGAGCGCGCGCCGAGCGCGCGCGGACCGAATTCCATCCGACCCTGAAACCAGGCCACGGCTTTTCCCCCGGCAAGGGCCTGCGCCGTCGTCTCAATCATTTCGTCCTCGCTGAACACGGCGAACCTTGCCCCCGCCGCGGTCAGTCTCGGTTCGATCTCCGCTTGAAGGAAGCTGGGACCCAAATACGCACCGGACATTCCATCCGCGCCATCAGTTTTGCGCGGCTGGTTTTTGAAGAGGTGGCAAGCCGCGAGCGCTGCTCCGATAGCGCCGCCGGCATCGCCCGCCGCCGGCTGAATCCAGATGCGGTCGAAGCGGCCGTCCCGCAAAACCTTTCCGTTGGCGACACAATTAAGCGCCACGCCGCCGGCGAGACAAAGGTTTCGCGAACCGGTTTGTTTGGAGAGGCTGCGCGTCAGCCGCAATAAGGCCTCATCCAGCACCGACTGGATGGACGCTGCGACATCCATGTGGAATGGCGTCAGAAGTTGATCCGGGCTTCGTACCGGTTCGCCAAACAATTCGGCAAAGCGATTGTTGGTCATGGTGAAACCGGTGCAATAGTCGAAGTAGGACATGTCGAGCCGGAATGAGCCGTCCGGTTTCAGATCGATCAGATGATCGAGAATGAGCTTGGCGTATTTCGCCTCGCCGTAGGGCGCGAGGCCCATTACCTTGTATTCGCCGGAGTTGACCTTGAAGCCGATGTAATAGGTCAGCGCCGAATAAAGCAGCCCGAGTGAATGGGGAAAATAGATTTCCTGGAATATTTCGAGGCGATTGCCGTTGCCCATTGCAGCCGAGGTCGTCGCCCACTCGCCGACGCCGTCCATGGTGAGCACGGCGGCGTTGTCGAACGGCGATGGAAAGAAGGCCGACGCCGCGTGGCTCAAATGATGTTCGCAAAACAGCAGCCGGCTCTTGTCGAAATCCTCGGAGAATTTCTCAAGCTCATCGCGCAGCAAGTTCTTCTGAAACAATTTCTCCCGCAGCCAGAGCGGGACCGACATCTTGAAGGAGCGGAATCCGCGAGGGGCCAGCGCGACGTAGGTCTCCAGCAGCCGCTCGAATTTGAGGAACGGTTTGTCGTAGAATACGACATGATCAAGCTCGTCGGCCGCAACGCCAGCTTGTGCAAGACAATAGGCAATGGCGTTGCGTGGAAAAGCGGCGTCATGCTTTCGGCGGGTAAAACGCTCCTCCTGGGCCGCAGCGATGATCCGGCCGTCAGCGATCAGCGCTGCCGCGCTGTCGTGATAGAATGCAGAAATACCGAGAACCCGCATAGCGCCGTCTAGAAGAGCGTGTAGACGAACGGCGCGATCGCGGAGCCTTTGGTGAGTACCACGAGTCCGCCAAACACAAACGTCATGATAAGTATAGGTAACAGCCAGAATTTCTTCCGGACACGCATAAACCGCCAAAACTCAGACGCGAACTCCATTTTTTTCCTCTCAATCATGATCCGATCGGATTGAATCGGATCGTGATTTCGTTTGAGCGGATCTTTCGGAAAACCGATTCCCATTTTTCGGATCATGCTCTAGAACTGGTCTTTCATTGTCTCGGGCGACGGTCCGGGAGGCTGTCGCACGATCCAGTAGCTGTCCGCGTCTGGCTGCCGTTTGAGCCGCAAAAGATCGCGCCCCATCATCCTCATGACAAGACCGGTTGGTAAAACCGTGCCGTAGAACAACAATGCCATCACGATCGGGTTGACCACCTTGTGAAGCAGCAGGCCGAACCTCAGCCATATCAGATTGAGCGGATTGAGGGTCGAGGGCCGCAACAATCCCGCCACCAGAAACAGCGCGGCCAGTCCGCCGGTCCATGGCCAAAGCCGGCCCGAATGCCAGGTATTCAGCAAAGTGATGGCCCCCAGAGCAACGGCCATCACGACCCCGAACGAACGATCGGACCCGACCACGACCTTTTCGTCGCGGTAAACGACTTCGTGAGTCGACTGTTCCATTTTCAACCTGGGCTTGTTATCAGCCATTCCTGCGTATCACCTTTGGTCACACGGCGCCCCAGACGAGCTGGCAGATCAATGAGGTGTCCCGGTCCCGCGTTTTGTAAGGGATATTGGTCATGCTATAGCCGCCAGGCAAGCGCCCGCCAAGGATGGCGCGGTCAGTCCTTCGGCTTGATCACGGCCGAGGCCATAAACGCTGCGACTGCAGCGGAATATTCTTCCAGCCCCTTGAAATCATAATGCATATCACCGCTCCGCCAGTAGAAATTCTCAGGGTGCGATCCGAATCGCTGTTTCAACGTTCCGGTCGCATTGAAGAAGAGAAAGTTGTTGGCGGCGCACATTTTTTGCACCGAGGAACTGACGAGATCGTTCCAAAGCCGACCCGCAGCGTCGGGTTTCAGGTGCTGAATATGCGGGTGAAAGACGAACAGCACCCGGCTGCCGTCCCCGGTGTAGTCCTTCAAGACGTCAGCCAGCTCCTGTAAATTCTGCCGGAAAGCCGATAGCGGCTGTGCATATTTCCGTTCGAGATCGGTGCCCTGGTCCTGCGAATAAGAAAACAGGGCGAGGTCCGATCCCTGGTATTTCTCGATCACCGATGGCATGTGCACATAGGAGTGCCAGAGCTTCGCCGCCAGCCGCATCACATACAAGCGATGCTCGCGCGCCTCCATTAGACCAGCACTGCATTCGCGTCCGATCGGAGAAACCTTGACGCCGACATTCTGTCCACGTGCGTTGCGGACGATCAGGTTTCGATAGCGGGCGAAGTCGTCGTACAGATCGGTCTCGTCGACGTCCACCACGATATAGTCGGGACGCACGATCGGCAGCAGCTTCCTCGCCTGCGGCACGAAGATCGCTGGGGAGTATGACGTAAATCCGGCATTGTAGGTCTTCAGGCAAACTCCACGCTCGGTCTTGAAATATTTTGCAACGTGATACGGCAGCGTGTTTTTGTCGTCGTAGCCTTCCATGAATGAATCGCCGAGAAACAGCACCGAGGCCGGATTCCGGCAATCGGCCAGCAGCGCCTTGTCGTCGATGATCCTGATGCCGTTGGCGTCAAAGGACCTCTTGTAGCTGAAGCCGGTTGAATCGCCGTAGATGCACAGGTTCTGGTTTTCCGGCGTCGGCTGATGGTTCACGACGTCGGATTCCCAGTTCAGATTGACGTTCGCCATTTCGAGATCGTACAGCGGACCGAAATACTGCTGCAGCCGGAATCCAAACTCAAAGACAACGCCCCACACGATGACCAGCAGCACCGCCTGTCCGAGCAGGTGAAACAGCCGCCTCATTCAACGTCTCCAAAACCAAATCCGGGCGGCTAACAGATACCTAAGCTCGTTGCTGGACCATAGTTTCGACTGGCGAGCGCCTATCCGCCAAGGTGGCCCATCAAAGCAGAGGCGTCGAACCAGCAAGAAAGCCGGTGAACAGGGCGCCCGAATCATCTGCGATCTAATCTATAAACCGAGCGATGCTATGCTCAAAAGTGCAGAAAGCGCGATTCCCTTTTGCATATGTAGCGGTGCGCATGAACTCACTTGCAGCCGCGGACACGCAAATTTCTCGATATGAGATTTTTGTGATCGGATCGCGCCCCAATTTAGACACCCGACTCGGGTGCAGGTTGTATTGCGTGAAGCCGGCGTCTCGTCGGGTGACGGCTGACCCAAGCCGGCGACTGACGGGCGGAGTCAAAGGCCCGGGCGCTGCCCCATCCCCACCGGGCCTTTGTACTGTTGCCCTGCGCTCGGCACGCAGCCGTGTCTCGCACGCCTGCCACTCGGCCTCGATGTTGCGCGCGAGCCCGCGATCGTCTTGACCGTCAATCAGCCCGCGGGCTCGCGCCGCCGGTCGGCATAGCGGCCACGAGGCTCGCGGGCCGGCAGCGGTGGGATCACGCCGCGACCGAAAAACAGTGTCGAGTTTTTCCAGTCGAGGCTGGCGTCGCGGATGAGCCCCCAATAGGCGCGGCGCATGCCCCGGATCGCCGGCGTAAAAAGCGCTGACATAGCGCCGATCGTCCTGGCGCGGTTTGCCAGGGCGATGGGCCGGCGGCAGGAGCGGGCTCGATCAGCCTCCATTCGCGGTCGGTTACTTGAGGAAGGCGCATGGCTGGCCTCGATCAGTGCCGGGTTTGGTGCGGGGTTGTTTTAGCCCCTCCGCCAAGAATTTGAATGAGTGCGGGATTATGCGTGAAACTGGCGCGCCGCTCCGCTCAACGAGGGCGGGATCTTTCGACCCCCGCCCCTGGGTCGATCTGGCAGCCGCATCGGCGTCGTCCCTAGGGCGTTGGAGATCGCCTATGAGTTAACCGAGGAAGCCACGAATGGACTTTTTCCCATTCATGGGTTGCGGTTTCGAGACAATCATCCGCCGCGACCTGATCGTTCGGGTACGCTTTTTGGCACGCCTCACGTTCTTTCGCGTCGTCAAAACGAGCACAGCCCATCAAGAGCAATAGTGCGGCAATCGTCGAGAGACTTTTCAGCATGCTCGCCCTGCCTTGCTATCTCACGGTCGTCACCGTGACGGGTACGAGGGTTGAGCTAGATCAAGGTTTCAGCGCCTGGTCGGTCGATGGCTGGGTTGCCAGCGTCCGGCCGGTGCGGTTGATGGCGCTGGCGATGCGGGCAGTAGCTGACTACGATTTGCGCCAGAACCAAATAAGCCTTGTGAAATCAAGCATTACCTCTCGATATCTGGATACCGTTCCAGCGACGATGCTGCTGCAAAAGCTACGGCCCGAGCTATGCGGCGCACGGTTTTTCCATAGTCGAGCAAATCGAGACGCGCCCCCGCTTCGCAGGGAAGCTCACAGGCGCGTTCAAGGGCTGGGTGCGTCTCCGGGCACACGCGCAACTGGCTGAAGTTGAAGAACCCGGCGCGCCGGCTGTGAAGCGTGAGGCGGAAGAAGACTGGGCTGGGACTGATGGCAAAAAAACACCCCGCCCTTTGCCTTTGGCGGGGGCGGGGTGTGCAGTCTGGCTCTGCGCGGAGGTTGAGGCGCAGGGCCAAAAGTCAAACGACCAGATCATGGAGCGTGTGAGCGCTCTCCATGGGGCGGATGGTTTCCGTCGGGAATATGGTCTCTGTTGGAAATGCATCGTGGCTGGAGCCGTCGCCGCTAGTCCAATCGATGACGATGCCCTGGTTAGAGCCATCCCCGCTGATCTGGCCAGTGGCGCAGAAGCCGGCCAGCCTTTCATCACCTGGGCCGCTTTGGCTCGAATTGTTTGGAAGGTTTTCAAAGCTGAACTCAAACGCGCTGCCCCCCTGTTCAGCAGGGGCGATGATTGCTATTACGCCGACCGTATCCCCACCCGTCGGCCCGTCTCCAGTTGTCCAGTTGATGACGATGCCGCCGTCGTCGCTCTCTCCATGCTGCTCAATGTATGGGAGCAGCACTGTCGATCGGCCGCCTCCGCCAGTCGCGTCAAAGACGAGGTTCCCGTCATCGGCTGGCAAGCTCTCGGTGGGCTTGAAGTAGTCAAGCATCGTCGTGTCTCCTTCGCTAGGGCGTGTGGCACGAGTTCAGCGGCCCATCGGGCAAGCGCATCAGGGGGCGGTTCCTTCGGGGAAGTCACGCCATCAATCGCTCGGTCACGCCAATTCGTAGGTCTGCTGTGCGGACGGGTTCGATCGTTGCAAAGAAAAGTGGCCCAGACGAAGTGCGTCATAATGTCTTGTCAATCGCGACCGGGTGAGCCCAGCGGCAAGTCCGGCATGGTCCGCTATGCCGCCGAAAGCGAAAGTGCATTGGGGCTGCGGTAGAGACCGCCTTCACGCTGACGCTGCAGTCGGAGTATCCTACCGCGACGCAACAGGAACGAACACGATGACTGCGACCGTCACCATTGATCGCCCGTCCGTCGCCAAGCCCGTCTCTCGACCGCGATCCAGAAAGCCCGTGACCGTCAGCGCGTCGGCATTGGTGCTGCATCTCGATTGCAGCAGGACTTACGTCGGCAAGCTCGGAGCCGAAGGCGTGATCCAGCGGCAAGGTGATGGCTTCTCGCTCGATCGGAGCCGAGTTGCCTACCTGCGATACTTGCGGCGCGAACGGCAGCAATCACCGCGCACGGAGGCAGACGCTGATCACGTCAAGGTCGAGACCGAGATGTTACAGTTGCGGCTGATGGAGAAGCGGCGTGAACTGGTGCGCCGGGCCAGCAGATGGCCGACAAGCACGGCGAGCCGCCACTGGACCGTTGACGCTCCGAGGCGGCGTGGAGCAAGCGCCTAGCTGGTTCATTTGATCGTGAACACCAGCACAGCACGTGTCAGGTGACGGTCGTAGAGGTCGGTGACTTCCGGTACCGCATTCTGCACCCGCACCATCCAAAGGCCGGGCCGAGAGACTTTCACGACAGCGGTGCCGTCGGCCTTGCTGTGCGTAGCATAAGCGTAGGTGTCGGGTTGCTTGGAAAAGCCGTCGTAGGTCGCATTCACGGTCGCCGCGATCGGCTTGCCAGCGGCGAGGACCTTCACGCCGACGTTGTCGCCAACCCTTGCCGTGGCCGGGTTGGTCGTCAGCACAATCTCCAGCGGATCGCCGATCGAAGCATCGAAACCGGCAGCGCCCGGCGCGGCATTGATCAACGTCTTTTCAAACTTGTCGATCTTGAAAGCGTTGGTTGCGCCCGGAGTTTTCTTGGTCGCCGGCCGGCTTCCCTGCGGCGTGGTCGCCCAAATCTGCGGGAGCCGCGTTGCCGTCAGAAAGAACGGTCTATTGGTCGGCGATTTGATGCTTCCAAGGTAAGACGGCGATCCCTCGTCGGGCTTCACCGGCACCTCGGTTCGCTTACCATCGAATGCGAAGCCCGCGCGGATGTCCTCTTGCGCTTCTAGTTCCTGACTTGTGATGAAGACGTGCGACGACAGCACGGCAAAGTCGAGTTGCGTTCCTGCGGTCGCGCTCATCAATGTCGGCTTGACGATCAGCTCATGGGTCGCAGCTACGTTCGGGACAGTAACCTCTGCAACCACGGCCAGAGCAATGGAAAGACGCGCGTTCATGGTCGGGTGCCTCTCTTTGACCGGGGTTCCGAGGAGTACCCCGATCCGCCCGACCAGCATAGCCGGGTTAAGCCTGCTTCCGATCATCTGTTCCGTCGATAAAAGGAGGGCCGTAGCAGGACGACGGACGGTGATCGGTAAGGTCATTGTCCCCGCCAACCGTTGTGTGCCCGGCGCGCTATCCCGCTATCTCTAGCGGCTCGCCGGTCCCGCGCGGCCCGGCGCATCCTCTGTCGCATGGGCACCAAGTCACGCGAGACCATTTACGGCGCATCGGTCCGGGCGGCGGCTGCCGCTGTCGTGTTAAGCACGCCCGCTGCGTCCGCCGAAAAGCTGACCCTCGCATGTACTTTCGAGAGCGGCAGCTTCGGCAGGGAGCGAGACGTAAACCAAGTTTTCATCGATACCGACCGTCCCCAAATTGACCTGCGCGTCGCTCAGACGATGGGGACCGCTACGCCGTACAACTGGCTTTGTGAGAACAATATGGAACGCAAGGACAGCATCCGGATGGTCTCTGTCGGTTCAAGGATCAGCGTTGCTGCTATCTACACCGGTCACGCGGTTGTCGTTAGTTTCGACAGGACCACCCCGCGCGCGAAACGCATCAGCGGTCCTAGAAACTTTCGGTCGTCACCCTAAAAAGACTTTTTCAACACTATCTGCCAATAGCCGACGTCTGATCCAGAAAAACATAATACAGGAGCGATATTAGTGTCAGAACGCCGGCATGCGCGTGGCCCGCCCGGAAAAAGTTGATTTGAGTTGGTGTCAGGACGTTGCCCCGATTGATGAGTTGACCAAGCAAATAGCCGCCGCACATCACCGTCGGCAGAGCAATCCACGCAAAAATGATCCACCCACGAAGTCCGCTCATATGACCGGTCTCCTCTAGTTCGGCATCAGAGCAACGGCAGCACGGAACGCGACAAATAAAGAAATAAAGAGAGGCCAAGCAAAACAAGAAGAATCGCAAGCGCCAGATCGAATAGTGAACCTGAACTCGGAACGGTTTCAGTCTTGTCGATTTGCTTGGCGATACGAGAAAATCGAATGGCGGCGACCACGGTCATCGCAACGCCAAGAAGAACGAATGCAAGTCCCGCCTCGTTCGCAAAACTATGGCCATGGGCCACCGGCCGCGACGAGGCCCCGGACGCCATGGTCGCCAGAAAAATATCAAACCTTTCGATCAGAAAACCAAAGCCCATGACCGCGATTGCGGTGCGCACCCAGGCTAAAAAGGTACGTTCATTCGCTGCGTGATCGCTATAATTTTTAATCATGAGGCTCTCAATATAGAAGATTATTTCGTCACTTCCTGCGCGATGCCCTTCAATTGTGCGGATATCGCCGTGATAGCCGCCGCACTCGCGGCGCCGAGACCATGGCGCTGCGTAATCCGGGCCGGATCGTTATAAGTAAGCCAAGCCTTGCCGTTGGCGTCCTCCCAAACCAGCGCCTTGAGCGGCAAATCTATACCGGCCGATTGCTGGTCTTGCATTAGCGCCGTGCCGCCTTTTGGATTGCCAAACACCACCACCTCAGTCGGGCGCAATGGCAGGCCGGCGGAAGCGACTCCCGCCGCGTGGTCGACACGGGAAAACACGGTGAGCTTGCGCGTGGCGAGCGCGCCAAGCAGGCGATCGAGCGTTTCGCGCGCCGAAACGCTACTTTGCGTGGACAAAAGACCGTCTTTGGACATAGATGCCTCCCTTTTGTACGAAGTGCGCCCACTGTTTCGATTACTGCGCCACCCGATACATCATTTCCCAAGTCCAGCAGCGTACTCAATTAACGCATCGCAACGGCGACGGCCGCTAGGATGGTCGGGATAGACCAAGCCCAGTCGCCAAGCAGCGATATACTGGCAGCAGCTACGATGCAGCCGGCAAGAAAGCCGAAAAGCAGACGCAATGATCTTTTTAATCGGGTCACATTGTCAGCCAGCAACGGACGTCTTGGCGTCAGCAGATGATCCATCAATGACAGAACCGTATTGGTCAAATTGCCTGTCATGACCGCGGTTGATATTGCGCCCGGTATGACCAGGCGAAATAGGGCATACTGACAGGCCATCGCGGCGACGGCGATCATGGCCGCGACGCCGGCCATCAGCCCGTGAGGTTGCGATGAAGGTTTGGTAACGACACTGAAAACCAAGACTGCCGCGAGCAGAAGAAACTGTACGAGTAGCAACAGCCGCACCGAATCCGATCCGCGCCTGGCTGACCCTTTTGGCTAGTAACCAGGTAGCCGCGACGGCGAAGATGAAGATCGGGATGGACAAAACTTGCGCCCAGTTCAGCGGCCCCCCGCGAACCGCCGCTGCTGCGGCGAGCACAAGGTTTCCGGTGACGTGTGCGGTGAAGATGTTACCAAGCATGAAGAACCCTGTAAGATCGACCATTCCTAATCACGCTGAGCAGTGGCGGCAGCCATTCCTCCAACTGCGACAGTTCGAATCCATGGTTTTCCGGTTGGGACTGCAGGCCTTGACTCGTATCGGAACGCCCCGCAGGCGTTGGCATAACCCTTGCTCCTATGATTTTGCGTGCGGCCGTCTTGTGCTGAAATGATCGATCACCATTTTGGGCACAATCAAGCCCAGGCTCATCGCCAAAATAATGAATAGTGCGATCGTGCCATCAGCAATCGTCGCGCTGATCAGCTCCGACCCCGCTTGCGGACTACTGATAATCTGCGTCAAGCCGCTCACCATTCGGAAAATGTAGACACCCGGTATCATCGACACCACGGAGGCAAAGCCGATGGCGGCAAAAGGCATATGCAAACGGCGCGAGACGGGTGCAAGCACCAATCCGACTGCAAGGCAGGCAACAAAGGCACCGACAGAGAGGCTGGCGCCTAGTGTCACGATTGCAACCCATCGCAGCGCATGCGCCGCCATGCCGACCGCGACCGGCCATGCCAGCATGGTCAGGGGCGTGGAAAAGAAGACACTGTAGGCGGTGACGGCGACGCCGGCGGCGATCACGTCTTGCCATAGGGGAACCGCCCTGCCGGGGGGATCGACCGGCAGTGAAACGCCAAGAAGTGTCAGCCCAAGCAGTAATCCCAGCGAAATCGCCACAACAATGAGCAGCGCATAAATGAGGCGGGACGTTCCAAGATGGATGCGACCCTCAATGAGGTCCAATGCGCCATTGAGAAAATGAGGGCCGGGAACGAGAACCATGCAAGGGCAGACGGCAACAAGGCGTAGCGATGAACTGAGCTGGAAACGAACGGCAGCCGCACCAATAACGCCCGCGACGAGCGCCGCGCAGAAGGGTTGAATAAAGACGTTAGTACTGAATTGCGCCAGGCCTCGGCGCAGAAACGCACCCGCCCCGGCGCTTACGAATATGATGGCCGCCGCAGCCGGATGCTCCACCCCGAAGATAACGGCAAGCGCGACCGCGCCTGCTGCTGCAGCAAGCACGAACGTCCATGCCGGAAATGGCGGCGCTTGCGCGATCGCGCCAACGACCTCCAACGCTCGGTCCGCCGACCTCCGGTTGGCCTCGATATCGTCAATGAACCGCGTCGTCGAGGCGACGCGATCCATGTCAACCCCAATGGGATCGGCTACAACCTCGCGAACCAGGACATTGTCCTTGCCCTCAGATTGAATCCTTAGTTCACCCCAACGCGCTAAAATCACGGCGCGCATTCCGAGTGCGCGTGCAAGCCGTTCACCGGCGCTCAGGACCTGATCGGTCGTCTGGCCATTGACGTAAAGAACGCGGGCGGTGGCGAGGACGACGTTCGCAGCTTTCCTCCAAAGTCATTTGAGCTACTCGGCCCGACACGTGATGCAAATCTATGCGCCGCTCGCTACATAGGGTTTGACCATTTTCTTCGGATCGACGACGCTATCGAATTCCGCCTCGGTAACGAAGTTCAGCTTCAGGGCCGCAGCTTTCAGTGTGAGGTCGTTATCCATGGCATAGTGCGCGATCTTCGACGCTTTATCATAGCCGATCACTGGCGAGAGTGCCGTTACCAACATCAAAGAGCGTTCGACGTATTCGTTGATCTTTTTTAAATTCGGCTTGGTGCCCTCAACCAAGAACTTACGGAAGTTCACGCAGCCATCAGTCAGTAGAGTGATGGAGTGGGTGGTATTGAAGATGATGAGCGGCTTGTACACGTTCATCTCAAGATAGCCGCCGGCGCCGCCAAAACCTACCGCAACGTCATTGGCCATTACCTGAACCGCAATCATGGTGAGGGCTTCACACTGAGTGGGGTTGACTTTGCCCGGCATAATCGAAGAGCCCGGCTCGTTTTCCGGTATAGCCAATTCGGCAAAACCGGCGCGCGGTCCGCACGACATTAGCCGAATATCGTTAGCGATCTTGTAGAGAGAAACAGCCAGCGTGCGCAGCGTCCCTGACAACTGGACAAGCGCATCGTGGGCTCCCTGCACAGTGAACTTGTTCGGCGCTGTAACAAAAGGCAGGCCGGTAAGCTTGGCGATGCCAGCGGCTGCCGCCTCGGCAAAGCCCGGTGCCGAGTTGATTCCCGTTCCCACCGCCGTGCCCCCGAGCGCAAGGCGGTAAACGCCTTGCAGTGCCGCTTCGATTGTCCGACAACATGCCGACATAAGCGGACCATTCCTGCCCCAAGGTCAAAGGAGTGGCGTCCTGCATGTGTGTGCGGCCGATCTTGACGATGTCAGCCCAGGCCTTGACTTTTGCGTCGAACGCGTCGCGCAGCGTCGCAACTGCCGGCACAAGACGTTGCTTCGTATTCACCGCGGCGGCAATGTACATTGCCGAAGGAAATGTATCGTTCGACGATTGCGCCATATTGACATGATCGTTCGGGTGAACGGGAGTCTTGCTGCCAAGCGGGGTACCGGCGATCTGACTGCAGCGGTTCGAAATCACCTCGTTGATGTTCATGTTGAATTGAGTGCCGCTGCCGGTCATCCAAACGTGCAGCGGAAACATATCGTGGTGCTGGCCAGCGAGGATTTCGTCGCAGACCTGCACGATCAATTTGCACCGCTGATCCTCAAGCCGCTTGCTGGCATTATTTGCTATGGCGGCAGCCTTTTTCAACGTCGCATAGGCTGCTATCATTTCGCGCGGAATGAGATCGTGCCCAATGCTGAAATGCTCCAGGGAGCGTTGGGTTTGCGCCCCCCAAAGCTTGTCCGCTGGAACCTCGACGATACCGAGACTGTCGCTTTCTTTTCTGATGTCGGCCATTTCACACTCCTCTGCCTACGATGGGAGGACGGCGACTGCGCAAGGGACTATCGGCATTTGAACCAGAACGCGGGACTGTGATCTACGCCTGCCCCGCCGCCTCCAGAATGAGGTTCGCAATCGTGTCGGGCTGCGATATCAGGGAAACGTGACTCGCTTTCACCTCGATCGTGTTCGCGCCCATTCGCTTTGCCATGAATCGCTCGAGGTCAGGATTGATCGTTCGGTCTTCCGTCGACACAGCGTACCAACTCGGCTTGGAACGCCATGCCGCGTTGGTCGTCTTGTCCGCAAGCAACGTCTGCTTGAATGGTGCCTGAACAGCGTATAGGACGCGTGCTTTGTCAGGCGGCAGGTCGCCTGCAAAGTCGCGAAGAAATGCCTCCTCGCTCAACCTCCCATAGCCGTCGGACCAGAGGATGCCCGCGGTAGCCGGAGGCGTCGGATATTGTTTCGCAAGTGCCGTGTAATCCTCGCCCGCGTCGGGCGCGCGTGCCGCAACGTAAACGAGCGCCGAAACCTTTGGATCGAGTCCGGCTTCCGTGACGATCATGCCGGAGAAAGAATGGCCCACGAGCACCGTCGGCCCCTGTTGCAGGGTCAAAGCACGCTGTGTTTCCTCCACGGCCGCCTTTAAAGAGGTGAGTGGATTCTGCACAGCCGTAACCTGGATGCCCTTCGACTGCAGCTGAGGGATGACTTCAGACCAACACGACCCGTCGGCGAACAGGCCGTGCACGAGAACGACGTTCTGGGCCTTAAGTGCGGGCTGCGCAACGGCGACGCGCTGTAAAACGGGGCTTGCGGCACCTGCAGCCATCACGCCTACGAAAGTTCGGCGATCCATCCGAGTTCTCCCTGTTGGGCGTACGGAGGTAGGCTGACCTTCTTGTCGCTGTCATAGCTCCCCATCAAAAATTATTCGGCAATTCTGGCGTTGAACAATAACGATCGCGTGAAAGTTATTGGGGGCTCTATCGCTAATTTTCATTTTTCGTTGTGGATCCTGGAAAAATCAAATTATTCAGTGGCTAAAGGGCGGGTGCGACGCTCGCCCCTATTGGGAAGGCGGCCGTTCTTATTTTTATGTTTACCTTGTGAAATCAAGCATTCTGTGGCGCGGACGCAGAGCCGTAATCTTCATCGCGCTGGTCGTCATCGCGGTCGCGGTGACGCTGGCCTGATCAGGGCGCAAAGATTTTCGACGACCGGTAAATCTTCCGACGTTTAGGGGTGGCCTCCAAACTTCTCCGAAGGATTCCAACAGGGGCCCGCAAAGCCGCATATCATTCCATCGTGGAGGTCCGCCCTTCTAAAGGGAACTTCGCGACTGCTGACTTGTTCGCTCGGATCGTAGAACGTGACCGTGCCTCTGCTGTCGGTCGTCACGCTGCCGATGAGCTTCCCGGAAGCGTCATAGATCGACCGCGACTGCGCGGACGTGGTCGTGCCGCTGCTGTCGGTCGTCGAGGCGTCGCGCGATTGTGCGGAGACCTCGCTCGCCAGAACGACGAGCGTCAGTGCGGCGATTATGGTCGTCTTGGTCATTGAGCGTCATCCAGTGATCGTCGAATGTGGTAAGGGTCAAGTCGGTATCACCGTGACGCCTGCTTCTGATGCCTGTACCGCTCAATCATCTCCGGCGTGACGTCGGCGCTCCGGCCCCCCCATGCGGTACCGTTGCGAGCTTTGTCATCAGGACACGCGCATGGTTTACCTGTGGCATAATACTTATTGCGGCTTTCACGCACGATGCTGGCGGCAATGCCAGTGTCGGTGAGTACGACGGATTGCGCTGTAGCCGGAACCCCGGTGCCAAGGAAAGTGCAAACAACAGGCGCTTCATCAGATTTCCGTTTCGATTGTTTTTGCCCGAACCGTTCGGCACTGACGTCGCGTTACCTGAACACCGGCATCCAAGTCGTGGTATCGCGCGCCAATGATTTGCTATTTCGTGCCAATGATTTGCGCTTCTGCCGCTGATCGAGCGCAAGCGACGGCTAGCCAAGTTGCTCGGCAGGGCCTTGGTGGCCATGCGCCGACAGCTCAAGTGAGACGTGAATTAATTTTTTTCGTCGCTGCATCCATCGGCATGCGTCGGCGACAGTAAGGTTGACGGCGTGGTGATCCGGACAAGGCACGTAACAGCCAATCCATCACGCATGTCAGCCGACGATGCCCGCACGCTGCGCGGGCTGACAGATTGGCTGGGACAGCTAGCGGCCCCAGTCAAAGAGGGCGCAGTTGGGGAGGCGGTGTTAGCCGCCTATGAACTGGCTGCGTCCTCGATCCCTGCAACCCCTGCGCACTGGTATGCCGGCATTGACTTGAATAACTGGCGTAGCCCCGCTGTTTGCGCCCGACGGGCAAATCAGCAAAATCCTGTCAAGCCCCTCCGAAGAAAATATTCCTGTTCTCATTTGACCCAAATCAGTGGCAGATCATTGCCATCCCGTCCCGAAAGAGGGGCGTTGGCCATCGTCACGAACGTTGGGACGGGTTGCGGTGGACGCGGCAGCGTCGGCACGCAAGGCGATCGCAGGGCGGTTATCCGTGAGCGATTTACGGCGCGCAGACGAACGACGCTGAAGCGTACGGCAAAACCGTGTGGTCCTGGCACCCGTTGCTGGTGTCAAGTTGGCGGAGGATTTCAAGAGCCCGACCGGGTTTTCGCAAATCCTTCAATCCGCCGATAACGGTGACAAGACGAATTCGTCGCCGGGGAGAGCGCGGCATAAGCCGTAAAGCCATTGCGCAGGGAATGCCGGAGTGTTTCCGCTGAACCTGTATGCTCGTGTGCACTTTCTTTTGTGCACTTCGCACACGAGACCGCGGGTGCAGCGCGCACCCGGCATTCCCTGCGCCCTCTCTGTTTCAAAGGGCGAGAAATTCTTGCAACGACTCGGGCGCAATGCGCGGCGAGAATGCGGATACATATCCAAAATGCCTACCACGCTAAAGCACTATCCCCGTCATCCCCGCGCAACGGCTTTGCCGTTGTCGCTGGAGGCGCGAGCGAGCCTCGAAGGATGAATTGGCCACAGACCGGGCCGTCGTCCTTCGAGGCACGCAAGTGCGTGCGCCTCAGGATGACGAATTGGCAAGTTGCGCGGTGGCAATACGTAGCCCCTGCCCTCGCCCAACAAAAAACGGCGGGGAAATCCCCGCCGCTTTGAAATGAAAAATCCGCAGATGATTTTAGAGCATCCCCATATCCAGCACGTTCGGCAACTGCGCAAGCGGCAACGCGGCGGCGCCGACGAGGGTTGCGACCATGGCGGCCAACGTGTGGTTGGTGCGGCGCTTGCCGCGCATCTGGGCGGCGATCCACTCCAGCACGTTTGTATCGATGTTGGCGGCTTTCGCCGGCGCCCAGCTTGCAATGTCGGTATCCGGCGACAGCGCAACCGTGCGCGGCGGCACCGGCAGGCCGGACTCGGAAGCGGCATGGTGGGCGATCGCCTTGGCCAAGAGATCGTCGAAACGGCCGTCGTCGCTGCGCTCGGCCGCGGCGTCGCTGATTTCGAACAGCGCCTCGGCTTCGCCGCGGCTCACCGGCTGATGCTCGACGGCGGTCGCGGTCAGGATGCGGGCGCACCAGGCGGCGTCATCGGCATCGAGCGCGCGGGAAAAATGGATGCGGCCTTTGGTGGTCGGGCCTTCGCCGGTAATGACGCCGTCGCGGACGATCGTGAGCGCGTGGGCTGCGGTCTTGCGGCAGGAGGGCTGGAGGTGACCTAACGCTACGAACGCTTCTTGGGCCTTGGTACTGGGGGCAGACATAGTGGGCACTTCTCAATTTCTTTTCTGGTCCAGCATTTCCATGCGGGCGTAAACGAGTGGTTAACGGCAGTCAACATTAACTATTTGAAATCATTAAGGTGTGGGGGAAGTGGGGGGCACTTGCGGGAAGTGTGTTTTGGCTTTGTCCTCGCGACTGCGGGCCGCCGGTGCGCCTTTCCGCCCTCGCCGCTGTCTGACGCTGCACCTCGAAATAACGCACTGACGGCGCGCGCTGGCCGCTGCGCGGCCTTGCCATTGGCGACGGTCAGGATCAACGACGCCGACAGCAGGGCGATTCGCACTGGTAGATCCTGCTGGCACGCGCTCACATTCGTCAAAACTGAAAGCCGGTACCCGACACCGGACAAGGGCTAAGAACGCCTGTGCGCTGCGGCGGTCGCGCTATGGCCGCGCGGAAATGTGGGACAATTACCGGTACCAGTACTTGCCCGATCCCATTTCCGGGCAATCGCCCTCCGGGGCTACCCCCTGCCGGTGCCGGTCGCGACCCGGCTAGCCCAGCCTGCGCTGCACCCGGATCACGGTCACCGCCGACCAAGGGCGACCGCTCGTGGTCTTGATCCGGCGGGCGTTGAGTTCACGGGCGATGGCGTTGGCCGACAGGTCAGCCAGTTCGGCAAACACCGGCCGCAGTATCTCAGCGCGGGCCTTGGCCTCGTCGCGGGCCTGAATACCCTTCTCTCGCAGGCCGCCGAGTTTGATGCCTTGCGCCTTCTTGGCCGCCAGAGCGTCCTTGGTGCGCTGAGAGATCAACCGGCGTTCTTTTTCGGCCAGTGCGGCGAACAGGTGCAGCATGAACGGATCGGCATCGGCGCCCAATTCCGCGACGATGAAAGGCGTTCGGTGCGCCATCAGACCGCTGATAAAGAAAACATCGCGCGATAGTCTGTCTAATTTGGCGACGATGATAGGGGCTTTGTGCTTCTTGGCGATTTCGAGCGCGGCGGCCAGTGGCGGACGGCGATCAAGCGCATCCGCGCCCTTGCCGGTCTCGGTCTCTGTGAGGGTCTCGATCAGGTCGAAGCCTTCGGCTTTGGCGAACGCCGCCAGCGCAGCCTGCTGCGCTTCCAAGCCAAGGCCGCTGCGGGCCTGCTTCTGAGTGGAGACGCGGATATAGGCGACGGCCGGTTTCATTTGTTTGGCCCTGTTTCATGACGCTTCAACGAGCGTTGATATGTCATAGGACAGTACAGATCAAGGCCTTTGAGGTGTCAAACTGCCGCGAACGAAGGGAAATGCTGAAACTGCGCCCAATCCGCCTTGTCACCGAACGCAGTGTCCAAGTTCACCGGCGGGTTCTCGGACCCGGTGACACTATCACCGGATTTGCCGCCCGCGAGGACCACCATGAACATTCGCGACGACGTGACCGGGCATAATGACCGGGCATAATACCCTAAGCCTCGTCGTTACCGCCGTCATCGTGCTCTATCAGCGCTGGCGTTGGCGCGGGTTGGCCGGTGACATCCCAGAACTGCCTGATCACGACCTGCAGAGTTCCGCCATCGGCGTCGGTATGGACCTGAGCCGGTCGACCCCAGCCCCTGCTGAGTAGGGCCTCAGCGGCCTGCACACGAGCCGATGCTGGGGCGGCCTCGGAGCCGCAGATGCCCGTCAGCGTGCGGATGGCCAGCGCGGTCTGTGCCCGTGCCAAAGATCGAATATCTGCTGTAGCCTTAGCCATTTAGGTAGTTTTGCCCTCCGTCAGCTTGTCCACATCTTCGCGCAGTCTCCGCGTCCGGCGCGGCGACAATCACGCGAATAATATAGCACAAGAAGGCGCGTCCCTCCTGTCGGAAGATACCCGAAAATCCCCTCACCAAGAGTGCCGCCACCGACTGCCCCGGCAGTTGCGTGGGCAACGATAATGGCGACCTCGTCACAGCCTCGCAGATCTTCACCAAGGGGTCGCTGACCATCACAGTCACCGCCTCCACGCTGGTGTGGAACGATCTGAACCCCAACTTCGCTGGCCTCGGTGTCGGTCAGGGATCGGTGAACGACCCTCAGCACAGTGACGGCGACCAGATCAGCGGCACCGACGTCCTCCATATCAGCTTCTCCAGTTCGGTCCAGCTAACCGGCGTCGAAACCCTGTTCGCCGTTCCGCACCAGCCATTCGGCAGCTTCAACGCCGCAGATATCAATGACGACCAGCTGTTTGTGCTCAATACCAAGGACGTCAAGTTCAGCGACGCCAACACCGCGCTGGCTGGTTTCTTCGGTAAGGACTTCGATTTCTCCCAGAAGACGGACAATCCAGCCTTCTACGTTGGTGCACTGTCTTGGATTGGTGGCCAGTCGATAACGCCAGTACCAGAGCCATCCACGTGGGCCATGATGATCCTCGGCTTCGCGGGCGTTGGCTTCATGGCGTATCGCCGCAAGAAGCAGAGCGCGTTCCGTATCGCATAGGTTGCGGCCCGGCAGTTCAGAACTGGGAGGGCCGCTTCAAGGGCGGCCCTCTTCGTCAGGGAACAACGGCAGCGCAATATGGACGACCGCACATTAACGGAAATGGCGCTCGATGATTTGTGGGCACTGCATCAGCGCGTGGCATCTATTCTCGCGTCGAGATTAGAGACCCAAAAAAGTGAGCTTGAGGATCGGCTGCGCCAGTTGCGTGCAAATGCTGCGCCGAACCTTGTGAAAGAACCGTCTCGGCGTCGATACCCAGCGGTTCCACCAAAATTTCGCAATCCGGCTGAGCCGCACCAAACATGGTCCGGACGAGGCAAACGACCGCATTGGGTAACAGAATTGCTCGATGCAGGAAGTAGCATTCAGGATTTTCAAATCAGCGAAACGAACGGACTGCCCTCCCGGACCAATGTCAGCACTCGGCAGAAGCGGACGTGCGGCCCCAAAGGAGGAACTCCGGGTTTGACCTATCCTGTGCAAGTACAAGCACTGCGCCGCGTTCAAGGAGACGCTCAGCGTCTGCGACTTTCCAACGCTGCGCGGGCGCAAGCACGCGCCGACGGCGGGTCAGATCATTGCGGCCCGGAAGGCCGCCCATGCCAATGGGCATGCGCCGCTCGCCCTTGCCTACGCGATCCAATTCGTAGGCACCAACCGACAGACCGATGTCATGGGACAATGGGTGCCGCTCTCCGAACGTGTGGCCTCTGCGGTGATCGACGGCAACGAGAAATGGATCGGCCCGACTTGGAAACATGTCGACAAGAACCTAGTGCTACGGTTCACACCGTCGAAGACCGACCGAACGACGCAGAAGGAGGTCGTGATCGACTTCAAGGCCTGCCCGATGGTCATGGAGGAGCTGCAGCACGTTCCGCCAGAGGCGCGGCAAGGCCCGCTCATCGCCAACCCGGAAACCGGCCTGCCCTATCTTTACCGCCGCCATAAGAACCTCTGGCGCAGGACCGACACCCGCAAGGCCGGCAAGATCATTTCCGGCATTGCGGTAGATGCCGGCATCCCGAAAGAAATATGGAATAGGGATCTCCGCGCCGGCGGCATCAGCGAGGCTCGGCGGGCTGCGGTACCGCTGGCGGATGTCGCCAAGGTCGCGGGACATGCTCATGAACGCACCACAGACGGCTATGATCGCACCGCCCTGCACACCCAGCAGCGGTTGATGAAGGCGCGCGTTCAACAGCGAAAGAGGGAAGAGCGCGACCACTTTGAGCAGTGCCGCGCGCCGGAAATTACTGGCGCACGGTCAGAGACATGAGGCGAACAAGGTATCCCCCACTGCGCGGAAAGCATCCCCACACGTCAACAAAAACAAGGGCTTAAATTTAACGAGTGGTTAACGGTTCGGAACTCGCATTCCGAGATTTTTAGGTGGTTGCCAATTGGTCGCTGCGACGACAGTCGCGGTTCAGGCCAAGACGATCTGGAGGCAATCCGGGAGCGGGGTTGATGGGGGCCATAAACGGCAATATCGGGGCAAGGCGGGCTTTTAGGCCCATTGTGGCTCTTTCGCCGCAGGGGCGCGGATCGAAAGAAGATGCTAGGAGTTCCACCCCAAGGAGAAGGATATTGCCTTTTGCGGCAGGCAGTTCACTTCCACCCCGCTATTGCCTATCCTCTCCAAGAGAAGTCCAAAGAGAAATTCTCCTGTAACTTGAATGACATGAGGTCGAACCATGGCACTCCAGATTGGCGCGCTCGCCCCTGACTTCGAAGCCCAGACCACCGAGGGCAAAATCAAATTCCACGACTGGATTGGCTCTAACTGGGCGCTGTTATTCTCGCACCCAAAAGATTTCACGCCGGTTTGCACCACCGAACTCGGCGCTCTCGCAAAGTTGAAACCGGAATTCGACAAGCGCGGCGTCAAGCTGATGGGGCTGAGCGTCGATCCCGTCGACAAGCATTCGAAATGGTCCGAGGACATCCTGGAGACGCAAGGCGCCGCGCCGAACTATCCGATGATCGGCGACATCGATTTCAACGTCTCTAAGCTCTACGACATGCTGCCCGCCTCCACCTCCGGCGACCCTGCAACGCGCACCGCCGCCGATAACCAGACCGTGCGCAACGTCTTCGTCATCGGACCCGACAAGAAGATCAAGCTGGTGCTGGTCTACCCGATGACCACCGGGCGCAATTTCCAGGAAATCCTGCGCGTGGTCGATTCCCTGCAGATGACGGCCAAGCATCGCGTCGCAACACCTGCCGACTGGAAGCAGGGCGAAGACGTCATCATCGCGGGCTCGGTCACCGACGACGAGGCCAAGACGATCTATCCGCAGGGCTGGAAGGCGCCGAAGCCGTATATCCGGATCGTGCCGCAGCCGAAACAGTAGCGGTCGGCGCCGGCCGCTCGAGGTTGCGGTCAGGCCGCGCGGACGCGGTCGAGGAACTTCTCGACCTCGGCCTTCAGATGCAGGCTTTCGCCCGACAGCACCTGGGCCGAAGCAAACATCCGGCTCGAGGTTTCGCCGGTCTCGCCGGCGCCCTGGGCGGCGTTGCGGATATTGGCGGCAACGTCGGCGGTTCCACTGGCGGCGGCACGCACGCTTTGGGCGATGTTCTGCGTCGCGCCGCGCTGCTGTTCGACCGCCGCCGAGATCGAGGTGGCGATATCGCTGATGCGCTCGATGGTCTGGCCGATCGCCTTGATCGCGCTGACCGACTCTTCGGTCGCAAGCTGCATGTTGCCGATCTGGCTTGAGATCTCCTCGGTCGCCTTCGCGGTCTGGCCGGCGAGGCTCTTGACCTCCTGCGCCACCACGGCAAAGCCGCGGCCGGCATCGCCGGCGCGCGCCGCCTCGATGGTGGCGTTCAGCGCCAGCAGATTGGTTTGCTCGGCGATCGAGGTGATCAGTTTCACCACGTCGCCGATCCGCGCGCCCGCCTCCGACAGCTCGTTGATGCGCTGGTCGGTGGCGCTGGCCTGCTTGACGGCGTCGGCCGCGATCTCGTTGGACTCCTGGACGCGGCGGGTGATTTCAGCAATCGAGTTGGAGAGTTCACCGGAAGCCACTGCGGCCGAGCGGACATGCTGGGATGCGGTTTCAGAGGCGCCCGCCGACTGCCCGGAAAGACCGGCGGTGGTCCGCGCCGTCTCGGTGAGTTGTTTGGCGACGCGCTCGAACTCTCCGGACGAATCCAGCACCTTGTCGATGATGCCGCCGATGCTGGTCTGGAACTCGTCGACGAAGCTGCGCAACTCGGCCTTGCGCTGCTCGACGGCTGCGGCGGCCGCCGCAGTCTGTTCCTCGCGAAGCCTGCGGCGTTCGGTCGAGTTGTTCTTGAACACCGCAACCGTGCGCGCGATCTCGCCGATCTCGTCCATGCGCTCGTGGCAATCGATCTCGACGTCGCTGTTGCCGTTGGCAATTGCGGTCAGCGACTTCGTAACCGAGATCAGCGGCTTGGTCACGCGGCGCACGATCAGCATCGTCAGCAACATCACCAGAAGCGCTGCAACGGCCGCCGCAATCGCCATGGTCTGGATTGCATGCGCCAGCATGCCTTCAAATTGCGTCATCGGAATTCCCACATAGAGAACGCCGATCACTTTTCCGGCCGAATTCGAGACGGGGTAGTATGCCGTCATGTACGACTTGCCGAACAGCACGGCGGGACCCTTGTAGGCCTCGCCTCGGCGCAGCACCGCCTGGCCGGGGTGGTCGGGGGCAAGCTGGGTGCCGACGGCACGATCGCCGTTTTCCTTCTTCAGGTTGGTCGAGCGGCGGACGAACTGATTGCTCGTCTCGTCATAGACGAACAGGGTGGCGTTGCCGCCGACATAGCCGACTGCGCGATCGACGATCGCATGGTCCTTGAAGTCGGGCATGCGCGGAACTTCGGCGCGGGCTACGACGCCGTCCTTCAGCGTGATCTTGGCGTCGGGGTACGTCTCGGAAAACGTCAGCGCCAGCGTGCGCAAATTGACCTCGATGTCCCGCAGCGCCCGGTCGCTAAACTCAGACGTCAGCGACCAATAGGCCGCCCCCACCACCAGCGCGGTATTCACTGCGATCAGGAAGATGGCGCAAATGACTGCCTTGGTACCGAGACGAGCAGACATGACGAAAGACCCCCGAAAAGCCTAACATTTGACCGTTTTTGCTTACGATCGCATTAACAGGCACAACCCTGGGCAAAGGTTGAGGAATCCAATGGAACTTATGCTGGCACCAGATAGAACAGGCTTGCCACCGAGGTCGCGGCCGAGCGGCGGATCAGCCAGTACAACAGCCCGATCGAACCGATCGACAGCACCACCACGAACCAGGTCAGCGCCAGCGCGAACTCCGTGGTCCAGTGCACCACATTGTACTCGAACAGCCATGCCCCGATGCCGAAGAAGATCGTGGCCGCGCAATCGCGACGATCACAGCCATCAAGAGCACCACAAGCGCCATGCGGATCGCGAGATAGGTCAGCGGATCGGCATTGTTCACCACGTGTTTGGTGGCGACGAAGCCAGTGCTCCACAGCACGACGAAAATCGCCGGCACCGCGCGCGGCAAGATTCTCATTATCATGATTTATTTGCCGCCCTGAGTGCCCCATCCTGTGCTATGCGGCAAGGCCTGCGCGGGGAGCCCGGCGCGAGATCGCACAACGAAACGACCATTTGAACCACGACGTCAAAAGAGAAGAGGAACGCCATGGATGTTCGCGCCGCTGTTGCCACCGCCGCCGGCAAACCGCTGGATGTAACGACCGTCCAGCTCGACGGGCCGCGCGAGGGCGAGGTGCTGGTCGAGATCAAGGCCACCGGCGTCTGCCACACCGATGAATTCACGCTGTCCGGCGCCGATCCCGAAGGGCTGTTTCCGGCGATTCTCGGCCACGAGGGCGCAGGCGTCGTGGTAGACATTGGCAAAGGCGTCACCAGCGTGAAGAAAGGCGATCACGTCATTCCGCTCTACACGCCGGAGTGCCGGCAATGCCCGTCCTGCCTGTCGCGCAAGACCAATCTGTGTACCGCGATCCGCGCCACCCAGGGCCAGGGCCTGATGCCGGATGGCAGCTCGCGCTTCTCGCTCGGCGGCAAACCGATCCATCACTACATGGGCACCTCGACGTTTGCGAATTACACCGTGCTGCCGGAGATCGCGGTCGCGAAAATTCGTGAGGACGCCCCGTTCGACAAGGTCTGTTACATCGGCTGCGGCGTCACCACCGGGATCGGCGCCGTCATCAACACCGCAAAAGTCGAGCAAGGCGCCAAGGCGATCGTGTTCGGCCTTGGCGGCATCGGACTCAACGTGTTGCAGGGCCTGCGGCTCGCCGGCGCCGACATGATCATCGGCGTCGACATCAACAATGACCGCAAGGCCTGGGGCGAACGCTTCGGCATGACCCACTTCGTCAATCCGAAGGACCTCGGCAAGGACCTCGTGCCGCACCTCGTCAATATGACGAAATCGGGCGCCGACCAGATCGGCGGCGCCGACTACACGTTCGACTGCACTGGCAATGTCACCGTGATGCGGCACGCACTGGAGACCTGTCATCGGGGCTGGGGTCAGTCGATCATCATCGGCGTGGCGCCCGCGGGCGCGGAGATTGCAACGCGGCCGTTCCAGCTGGTGACGGGCCGGGTCTGGAAAGGTACTGCGTTCGGCGGCGCGCGGGGCCGCACCGACGTGCCGAAGATCGTCGACTGGTACATGCAGGGCAAGATCCAGATCGACCCGATGATCACCCATGTGATGCCGCTCACCGAGATCAACAACGCGTTCGACTTGATGAAGCGCGGGGAATCGATCCGCGGCGTGGTGACGTTTTAACGCCGTTGAAGGCCGAGGACGCGACAGAGGTCGCAAGATAGTGCTCTCGAGGACGTCTACACGTATTCAGTCGATCGCGTGACCGATTCCCACGCGCTGATCTCCTGTCCCAGCGACTCCAGTTTGTCTCGGACCAGGTTGAGCGCGTCGTTGCCGAGGAGAAGATGGACCGGCGGATCATCGGCTTCCACGACCTTCAACAGCGCCTGAGCGAGCCTCGCGGGATCACCGGCCTGCTTTCCGCTCTTTTCGGCGCGAGCCCGACGAATGGGTTCGAACAGCAGATCGTAATCAGCAATGCTTCGCGGGGTCCGGATCATCGATCGCCCTGCCCAGTCGGTGCGGAAAGCGCCCGGCGCAATCGCGGTTACCTTGATGCCGAAGCCACTTACCTCTTTCGCCAACACATCGGAGATGCCTTCGAGAGCGAATTTGCTGCCCGCGTAGTAGGCGATGCCTGGCAACCCCACATATCCCGCCATCGAGGTGATGTTAATGATGTGCCCGCGGCGCCTTTCGCGCATGAACGGCAATACTGCCTTCATCATCGCGACTGCCCCGAAGACATTGACGTCGAACTGGCGCCTGATTTCCTCCAGCGGACTCTCCTCAAGAGTCCCTTCGTGGCCATACCCCGCGTTGTTCACCAAGACGTCTATCGGACCCGCGTCCCTTTCAGCCCTCGCAATCGCGGGACCGATGGCTGCGAAGTCGGTGACATCCAGCAAGATGGCTCGCGCTCGTGCCGGATCCATCGCGTTGAATTCCTGCCTTGCCGCCTCGCTTCGCACCGTTCCGATCACGGAATGTCCGGATGAAAGTGCTGCCGTAGCCAAAGCCTGTCCGAAACCGGCGCCCGCGCCGGTGATCAGAAAATTCCGCTTTTCGTTCGCCATGCCCGCCTCCACAGTCACTCGACCGGTGCAATATATCCGCAGCCGCATTGCTGCGAATGGTCGACGCTCGGCAGACACTCTTCCGCGCAGCGATATTGTTTGGTTCGAGTTTGCAAACGGCGGGTGGAGGCCGAAAAGAAGGAGGTGACGGCCTATATCGGCGGTCGCTGCGTGCCGGTCATGTCGGGGACGACTGAACTTGCCTGAAGATCAAAACTCTTCCGGACAGGGATCGACGATCTTCCAGAGATCTTCGCCGTTCTTGATCTTCTTCATCTCGGTGGTGAGTCCGCCATTGCGACGGATCCAGTCCTTCACGGTGTCCGGATAATAGGACATCAGATCGGATGTGCCGTTCGAACTCGTGACCTTGATGCCGAAGGTGAAGGCCTTATCGTAATAGGCTTGGTGGAAGCCGAGACTTGCCTTCGGCGTCACGCAGATTTTGTTCATCGGCACGATGCCGAACACCAGTGTGCAGGCCGAATTGCAGATGCCGTCAATGATGACGCGTTCCTTGCGGTCTCGGATGCGCTGATACTTGGCCTTGTATTCCTCGACATAGCCGCCATGGTCGCGGGTGATATGCAGATCGGCGCGCGCTGGCGTCGCGACCAGGATCGAGAGGGACAACAGGGCAAGGGACGTGATGCGCATGGATCGATCGGGAACCGGGTAGCCTTGTCAGACGCGGGAGGGTCGGTCCGTAAAGTCCGGACCAGACCGCAGAACCTTGGCCGGACTGTGTTGGAATTTCGTTAAGCATCGCCTGGGTGCCAAAAATTGGCGCCCTGTGGCCGATTTCCCGCAGCTTTTACCCCCATTCCGGGTTATATGGAGCCCAGATCGGCCGATTGGCTTGGCTTAAGCGGGATTTGCGGAGAATCGAGATGACCAAAGTGAAGCTTTTCTCTTTCGCCGCTCTCCTTGGCGCGGCCACCCTGGCCCCGAGTCTGGCGGATGCCCGGCATTACCGCCATCAGCACCGCTATCATTGGCCACTGCCCTACGAGATCAGCTACCTCCACAATTACGGGCCCGGTCCCCAGCCCGGCATCTTTGCCTATTACGACGGCCCCTCGACCAATCACTGCCGCCAGAGCGCGGCCGCCTATATCGGCCAGGACGGCCGCCGGTACCCCTGCTATTAGCGTCCGCTGCTGGCCCTGCCCAGCCAAGTCTGATAATCGGGCGAACCACAGGCGCTCGTAGCTCAGCTGGATAGAGCATCGGATTTCGATTCCGAGGGTCGGGAGTTCGAATCTCTCCGAGCGCGCCAGTTAAATCAAAGACTTGACTATAAATCTTCAGCCCTGAGGCGAAGCGAAAACCGTTCGGGATAACGCGGGGATAACAAATCTCCGGAAGTACCAACCCGCTGGCCGCCGAACGCGCCTTCTGCCCTGCCCCATCCCGACAACCCCCGCCCCGAAATAACGCACCGATGACTCACGCTGCGAGCCCGGCGACCCGTCCAGCCGTTGACCGATCCGGCGAAGCTGACCACGGTTCCCCATGGCCCCGCACATGGTTTGCGTCCTTCCCTATTTGAGCTCGAACGCCCAGGTCCGGCGCTTGCGGATTTCGCTGCCGCTGGTCGAGTGCCTGGTTGACGGCGCGCGCTACTTCCGTCCCGACGCATTGCCGTCGGCCGCCGGCGAGGACTTGCGGCCGATGCTGCTGCCGCGGATCACAACGAACGCAAATCTGCGCGCGATCTGGCCGAGTTCGACAGGCTGATCGGCAAATAGCACCCAACCCTGGCCACGTTTTAAAAGAACAGCCCCAGCAGGTCGTCCACCCGCTGGGGCTGCATTGCGACTGGTAGCGTGTTGTCGCGTTGCCTCCGCGCGACGATTACAAGTTGCCCCAATAATAGCCCGGCCGGAATAACCATTCGGAGGGAGCCACCCCGGTCATCCGGATTACCTCCGATAACGCCAGCCGCATTGCGCCACCTCACGAAACGATCAGCGCCAGCGCCACCATGAGCGCGACGATCACGATGAAAACCACCGCCTCGAAATCCGACATGCGCCACATGGCGCGCACCACGCCCCAGGCCGGTTTTCACGCGATCACTGAGCCCGACGGCACTACCTTGAGCCGCTTCATGCGTTCCTGATCGAGCCTGTCCTGCAAGAATTCGTTTTTCAGCGCCATGATCTCGCGCTCGAGCTCGGCCTTGAATTCGGCGCGCAGCTTTTTCTGTTCCGCGGCCATCACCTCGCCAACGGCCGCCATTGCAACGGTCAGCGTTTGCCGTCCGACCGCCTTCAGCCGTCGGCGATGATATACGGAAGGTACCGCTCGTTAGGACCGCGCCTGGCTTCCAACTCGGCCAACGCCCGCTCTTGAGGTTCAAACCCGGTGACGCAGCACAACCCTGCTCTAAACATCGCCTTGTAAGGCGGATCACCATCAAAGCCTGCGGCTCCAGAATCGCTGGTGAGGCGGCCCGCCGGCTGGCATTTTCGCCGACGTCGGTCACGCTTTGGCGTCGAGCGGCGGTTCGCCGTGCTTGTCGGCTATCTCTTGACGACCTGCTCGATGCTGCGCCGGATCGCAAGATCACTACGCGGCGCGCACCGCGCAGGCAAGCTCGACAGATGCGTCAGCACCACCCCGCAGATGCCGTCGATCAGTTCGTTGACCTCGTCCTGCCGCACCAGTTCGCGCTTCTTCTCCATTAGCCGCAGTCGCAGCATCTCGGTCTTGACCTTGACGTGATCAGCGTCGGCTTGCGTGCGCGGCGACCACTTGTGCTCCGCGCGCAGATGCTTGATGTAGCGCAGCCTCGATGCGGTCTGATCGTAACAGCCATCGCTGCGCTGCTCGATCACCGCCTCCGCTGTCAGCCGCGCCACCTTCTGCCGCGTCATGCCGAGGTGCGTTGCCAGCGGATTCGCGGTCACGATGTCGTCGGCCACCATGCGGGCCTTGTCGCGCTGCGCTGCGCCGTTGCGCCGCTTCGGTCGAGCATCGTGCGTCGTCGTCACCACTTCGGTCATCGTCACCATCCCCTTGCAGTGTCGCGGCGAGCATAGACCAAGCGGGCAACAGCCTCAGCACCGGCATTGCAACCACGGTTTTTCGGAAAGTAGATATGTTGAAGGGTCGCCGTCACGCGGTCCCGGTACTTGACTCCGCTCCTCACAGGACCCGGAAGTCGAAACATCGCAAGAGGATGCGCAACCGTTGTACAACGGCCTGTCGCACGGTCTTGCATCACGCGCGAGCGACGAAGCTGCTTCCGCCAACTTGGCGCATGCTTGTCATGGGCAGCGCGCGGAGGCTAGTGCCGGTAACCCAACCCTCCGCGCCCCTCGCATGTCCGGGGCTTCCGGCAGCTCCCGCGCACCTGCAAATCCGTCATCATCATCGCAGCACGCCCGTGATGCGGACATGCTCCGGCGATGTGCCCGGCGACGGCACCGCTTGCGGTGCGACGATAAGCCTGACGCCGAGCGGCGCAGCCGGATTTGTGTCGCGGCGGGAAATCGATTATCTCGCCCTTGCTTTCCGCGGACCAGATCACGGCGCACTCGGCGCGGAAGCAATCAGCATGTCGGCGATGATCGTCGCCTCTTGTTCCTGCCGCTGTGCTTCGGATAGTGCCGCACCATCATCTGCGGCCTGATCGATCTCGCGCTCGACCGCCGCGACGATCTGATCTTTCAGCAACCAGCGCAGTAAAACCGACCGTGTCGGGATGCTCGACGAAGGCGATGGCGGCAGGCTGCTCGACACTGTGGACCCGCGCCTAAATGGTCTGCATTGCAAACCCGATCGGCGTGAGTTGCTCGACGACGCTTTCGCACTCAACGTCTCGCAACTCCAGCCCCGCCTAACCTACCAAAGCTGAATCCGCCGGCGTAAACCTGGTCAGCGGGCATCGCGGCGCCGGGGCCCGCTTCGAACCGGCCCGCATGGTGAGGCGCGGGGGTATACTGGAACCTTGGATAAATCCGATGTGGCCTGTCCCGAGTGCCGAGCGCGCTACCGCCGCATCGAATTGAAATCAAGACCTTGGCACCGTCGGCGAGTTCCGGTGCTTGGTCCCCGTCCGGGTTTGACCGCGACGGACGGGTTTTTTGTCGCACACTCCTTACGCGGCGACCTCAAATTCATGCGCGGTTCCCGCTCGGAACCGTGATTAAGTTCCACTTGGACGCTTCCCTGCAAAGCTTGCGTCCAGCCACCAAAAAGGCCCCGTCTGGTTGCGCCCAGACGGGGCCTTTGTTTTTTTCCGAGTGTCATCGAACCTTGGCACTTCCCTTGCCGACATATCTACGCTGGGGATTTCAGGGCCCAGTTTTGATACACAACGCCGCCAAGCGATCATATTCCGCTAGGTGGCGTTGTGCGTTTCCGGGACGACTCAGCCTTCGTGCGCGGCAATATTATTCCAGCGCTGCTGAAAAGGAGTGACGATGTAAGGTCCGTACAGGACGTCCTTGCGTCGTTGCTTATACGCCGCGGCGGCAAGGGTGGTGATTGCGAACACAAGAGCAACGACCGCGACGGTCTCGATGTCCATCAGAGTTTTCCCCGAAAGTTTTGTTCAATAGCGAATCTAATACTCCTCAAACTTTAAGGTTCGGACCTCTTCTAGCGTTTGAAATTGAACGATCCCGTTAGGAAATTGGAAAGCATGCCGCGCCCTGTGAATTTTTCGGCATGACCAAGAAAAACCCGCCAGGTCATCCCCTCCGGGTTCGGTGAACGAGTGCATTCGTCGACCGTGATCAACGGTCGTCTTTCTAACGATGTCAAAGGTGATCAGAAGGCCGCTGAGGATATCGAGGTCAGGCTGCCAAGTTTCTGAGCACAACATGGTTGCAACGTGCGGCGGCTAAGCTATTGATAAGGCTCAAGGGGCCTAGGATTTCGATTTCCAAGAGTCGGGAATTCGAATTTCTCCGAGCGCGCCATTCCGGCGCAAAACCGCGCGGCAACCATGCATTCGAGAGCTGACTGACATGAGAAAGATGATCCTGGCGCTGGCGATCCTGTATCCGGCCGCAGCGTTTGCTCAGGGAACGACCACCCCCGCCCCTGCACCCGCCAATCCGGCACCGGCTCCGACGATCGGCGGCAAACCGCTGGTTCAGGTCGGATCGAAGAAGCCGGCTACGGGCAAGAAGTCGGAAAAGCCGCCGGCGCCGCCTGCAAAACCCCAATCCGTCGCGCAGAAGCTGCAGGCGTGTCAGGACATCGATGACGCGACCAAGGAGCGCCTGACCTGCTACGACGCGATCTTCAAGCCTGAGCCCAAGCCAAAGGCGCCGGCCGCCAAGGGCGTCAATGATTGCCGGTTCCTGAAGGAAGAAGACGAGCGGCTGACCTGCTACAACGGGTTCGCCGACAAGATCCCGAAGCTGCCGCAGTAAGAGCGTCAAGCTGGCTGCAGGGGCAGGGTCGCGGCGCGCCTCGAATCCGTCGCGGCTTACCAGGTGCTCCAGGTGCTGTTGCCGAAGAAGCCAAAGTGCTGGCTGCTGCTGGGCGAAGCGCATCGGCTGGACTGGGCGGGCCTTGGCAACCTTTCGCTTGTGCAGGGCCTGTGCCTGCGGTTCAAGCTGCTTTTCGAGCTTTTTGGCCTCGGCGGGCACGAACTGGGCAAAAGTGTCACGCACCCGCACCTGGGCAGAGACGTCGCGGACCGGCGCAGGCGGAACCGCGGCAATTTGGGTCTTCGCAGCCGGCGGAACAATGGTGGGAAGACTGGTGTCGTAGACCACCCGTTCCGGCAATTTCTGATCGGAACGAATGCGAACGACGGTCTTGTCGATCGAGGGGGCGGCATTGCCAGCCACAGCCGCTTGCTGGGGCGCGAAAGCATCGACCGCGAACAGCAGCGCAAGCAACACGCCGCCGACAAACAGGAAATAACGCGCTACGGGCATCGACGTCGCTCCCCCCCGCGGCGTTCGCGCGGTTCATTCACCTAACTGGCGATATACCGATTAGTTCCCGGGCGGCACCCAAGGTTCAACGCCGGCGCTCACTTTTTCGGGTTCGGCGGCTAGGTTCGGCTGGCGGTCACCAGCGAACATTTTGCCTTATTTGCGTTAACATTGACGAACCCGATCAACATCCCGGAATAGGTCTTCCGGCTCCTGGTGTTCACGGTGTCGGCGATCACCTTCCGGCGGTCGGTCAAGTGACTGCCGTCGCGGCGGGCAAAGGCGCAGGCGATCTCGATATCCTTCACCGCATAATCATTGCTGTTGCGAAGCGTCAATGTAACCAGCGCCTTCGAACCGAGCCCTCCCCGTCGCCACGACTGCGAGGAAATCTTCAAGCCATCGAGCGGCGATTTCTCCGCCACCGTCGTTTCCGGAGACGGCATGGCCGTGGCGGGCGCGGTCGCCTCTTTGGGCGCGGTGGCCTGTTCAGGGCTCGCCAAGTTTGCATCCGTCGGAGCGGCCGCGGGATCAACCAGGGATACATTCTGCACATAGATGACCGGCGAAGCCGCCGCCGCGGATTGGCCCTCGGCGTCGCTGGGCCCAGGAAGCATCATCCATGTCGTGCATCCAACGATGGCGAAGGCAGGCAGCACGAGAAGGCGCGCCACAGAGCTTCGAAACGTCCACCCCGCGATCCTCATGGCCGCGCCCTCATCCGGCGGCGACGGCGATGGCCGGACCGCCCATGAAAAAAGCCCCACGGGCACTACACCGCACGGCCTCCATCACGACTGCCGCTGTCCGGTTTCGCCGCTAGCTCATTAATCACCCAGGACCGAAATGGTTTCACGCGAGCTCGACAATATTGCGGCGGCAGAACTGTGCTGCAGGGGATGGAATTGCGGATGACCGACCGCTAGATTGGCGCCACTGTTGCGGTCGCGCGCAGCCTTGCGTTGCAATAACAATAATTTCGGGAGACCGTTATGCCGACAGTTACCTGGGACCATGTCCATTTGCGCAGTCCCGATCCGGAAGCGACCGCGACCTGGCTTGCGGATGTTCTGGGCGGCGAGATCATCCGCGGCCTCGGGCGCATCGACGTCAAGCTCGGCGGTGCCAACGTGTTCATCGCGCCGGTCACGGCCGGCGACGGCGTCAACACGCCACCGGTGACGCCCTATCAGGGCCTCGATCATTTCGGCCTCACGGTGAAAGACATCGACGCCGTCGCCGCCGAGATCAAGGCCAAGGGCGTCGAGTTCACCAAGCCGCCGACCACCATCCGGCCGGGCGTGCGCATCTGCTTCATCCGCGGACCGCAGGGCATTTCCATCGAGCTTTTGGAGCGCGACAAGAAATATGCCTGAGGCGTCAGCGCGCACAGCTAGGTCGTGCCGAGCTTTGGCTCGACAATGCTTACGTCATGTTACCTGGCCTTCGCCGAAGGCTTCGGCGGACGAGCATTGACTAGCCAACCATCACGTCATTGATCCCGGCATGAAGCAGCGAATTGTCAGTCCGCCATAGCCCCGAATCGGCCACACCATCGTTCGGCCGACGCGGTTGGGTTCCGTGATCACGGCTTCGTCCGGTACGTCGATCCATTCGCCGTCGATCCGTACGCGGTAATGTCCGTTGCCCGACTCCCAATCGACATCGCTGACCGCGCTGCCGTCGGCATCCGAACAACACGGTCCCTTGCCGCTTCGCAACGTGTCGAACCATGCTTTGATCTCGGGGTTGGAGTTGGCGAACTGGCCGCGATCACGCGCGTGCCCGAGTTGCGAAGCCAGCACCATCAGCAGCAGAGGAACCCCGTATTTCAACGGTATCCTCAATCGCCACACGCGGTCACGACCAGCGGTCGTCAGCCCGTTGTCGTCCAAGTCGTCAGTGTAAAGACGCGGCGCAAGGCCGCCGGAATTGATCCAGTTGCTCACCTGTCTGTTGCTCCAGCACCCACCGGCCGGTGCACAACAGAGTATGCATTTCACGGGCCAACTTGGGTCGGCCTTCATCACCTTCGCGTCACGAGACTGCGGCGAATATTGGGCAGTTCGCTTCAGGGTAGCATAGATTGGCAACCTATCGCGTTGACGCTGCGGGTTCCACTTTGGCATAACAGGACCACCGGTTTCCGTGGGTGCGGAGGCCGGCATTGGGACGTCATGAAGAACGGTCTGTATTCGATCCACGTCACCCTGCTGGACGGGCGCGTCGGCAAGGGCAGCGGGGTGATTCTGTTCCGCGATGGCCAGATCCTCGGCGGCGACGCCTATCTGTTTTACACCGGCAGCTACACCGTGAAGGGCGATACCTTCAAGGGCGAGGTACTGGTGCAGCGTCACACGTCCAGCCCCGATGCCAATCCGTTGTTCGGCGGGCCGAACCCGGTCGGCATCGGCGTTACCGGCACGTTCACCGATACGCGCGGCACCATGACCGGGACCGCGCTGGTCGGCAAGGCCAGCCAGATTTTCGGCGCGACGCTGCGCAGGCTGGCGGATACCAACTAGAACGCGGGCTGCCAGCCGATACGTGGGGCAATGTGATGCCGTCGCCAACCACCCCTCTCGAGAAAGCCTTTCGGGATCTGGTGGATGCGATCGTGTCCGGCGACGCCGGGAAAGCCGCAAAGCTGCTCGACGATTCCACGGCGCTCGCGCATGCGCGATGTGATGTCGACGCAATCTTGTTGGAGGCCGGCGCAAGGCCGGAGGACAAGGACGGAAACGGCAAGACCGTTCGCGACGCGGCCACTGCCGACCGGATGCGCGCGTTTTTTTGAGACGAGGGGATCGTCGCGCCGGCTATTCCGCGGCCTGGTCCAGCGGCGCGACGCGCGGCAGGATCATCTGGATTCGCGTGCCGCCGCCCGGCTCGGAATCAAGGTCGAGCCGACCGCCGAGACGATTGGTCACGATGCTGTAGACGATGTGCAGGCCAAGCCCGGTGCCGCCCTGGTCGCGCCGCGTCGTGAAGAACGGATCGAACGCGCGGCGGCGAACGTCGAGGCTCATGCCACATCCATTATCGGAAAAGATGATCTCGACGTTGTCCTTGCCGGACTCGCGCACCTGGATGTCAACGGTGCCGGGCTTGCCGTCCGGGAAGGCGTGCGCCACCGAATTCAGGAACAGGTTGGTGAGCACCTGTCCGTAGGGACCGGGATAGCTGTTCATCACCAGATTGGGCTGGCAATCGACGTTGAGCGTCAGATTGTGTTTGCGCAAACCCGGCCGCAGGCTCATCACCACCTGCTCGGTGAGATCGCCGAGATCGAAGCTGCGCTGGTCGGAATAATTGCGATCGGCGGCGACCTGCTTGAACGACTGGATCAGTTCGGCGGCGCGGTTGAGATTGGCCACGAGCTGCGATGACGCGTCGCGGCTGGTGTCGAGAAAATCATTCAGGCTGGAGCGCCGCAGTTCGCCGCGCGCGACCTCGGCCGTGAAATTCGCGGTCTTGCGTTCCAGCGCGGAGGCGACCGTCAGGCTGATGCCGACGGGATTGTTGACCTCGTGGGCGACGCCCGCCACCAACCGCCCGAGCGCTGCGAGCTTTTCGGCTTCGATCAGCGAATTCTGCGTTTCCCGCAAATTGCGCAACGCGCTTTCCGCGGCGTCCTTGGCCTTGCGCATCTCGGATTCGACGCGCTTGCGCTCGCCGATGTCGAGTGCGACGGTGACGATGTTTTCGATATCGCCCGCCGCGTCGAGAATTGGCAGCTTGTTGACCAGCCACTGCCGCATGACGCCGGAAGAATCCCGGTACTCCTCCTCATAGAAGCCGAGTTCCTTGCCGCCCGACAGCACCCGCTTGTCGTTCTCATCGGTCTTTGCCGCGCCGTAGCGCGACATCAGGTCGGCGGTGGTCTGACCGATCGCTTCCGCGGGCTCGATGCCGAAAATGCCGGCCATGTAGCGATTCATCAGGACATAACGAAGCTGATTGTCCTTGACGTTGATGACCGCGGGCACGGTATCGATCACCATTTGCAGCAAACGGCGGCCTTCGGCGATTGTATCCTCGGCTCGCTTCTGGTCGGTGATGTCGCGAACCGTTCCCTCATAGCGGATCAGTTCGCCGTCCTCGTTGCGCACCGCGCTGGCGCTATCCGAAAGCCAGAGAATTGTTCCGTCGCGCGCACGCACCTGGTACTCGAACTCGCGGACCATACCGTAGCGTTCCATCAACCTCTGATACTCCACCCGCGCTTGCGGATCGACGTAGACATTGTCGGCGACGTCGCCGATGCCATCGATCAGGTCGCGCGGCATGGCGTAACCCATTATCCGCGCCAGCGCCGGATTGGCATTGAGCAGCGCGCCGCCAGGCGTCGTGACATAGATCCCGTCCACCGAGGCCTCGAACAATTTGCGATAGCTTTCCTCGGCGAGCCGCTGCTCGGCCAGCGCGCGCACCGCCGCCTCGCGCGCGGCGTCGGCATCAACCAGCGTCTGCCTGAACACTTCGGCGGCGCGGGCAATGTCGCCGATTTCATTGTCCACGTCGGTTGCCGGAATCGAAGCGCTCTTTTCGCCACCGGCGACCGCCCGGATCGAGGTTGCGATCGACGCGAGCGGCCGCACCGTGCGCCGAACCACCAGAAGCGCCGCGAACAGCCCGATCAGCACGCCGGCGGTGCCGAGCACGATGCTCTGCCATTTCGCCTCCGTCAGCGTCCGGGCAAAATCGCGCGAGAGTACATGCCCGCGGCGCGCGCTGACCTCGCGCAACAATTCCGTGACGCGCTGGATCAGGCGGCCCTCCGCACCCAGCACTTCCTTGTCAATATCGGAGATCTGCCGCTCGCGGATCGAGATCGCGATGATGGCTTCGGCGTAGCCGTCGACCGCCGCGCGTAGCGCCGGATCCGTGATCGTCATCGAGCGCATGCTCTGAGCCGCCTGTTCGGCGGCCGACGGATTATGCGCCAGCAACGCCGAGGCGATCCGGCTTTGGGTCTGCGACAGGGCCGACGCAACCAGTGGATCGGAGGTCTCGGCAACGGCGGTGTCGAATTTCTCGCGCAGCGGCGGCAGCGCTACGATCATTTCGGCGCGGCGGTTGATCAGCGCAGAAATCCGCTCGATGCCGCCGCGATAGGTCGACAGACGCTCGGTGACGCCGTCGATCATGTCCTGCTGTTCGGGGGCAAGCTCCAGCCGGGTCTTCTTCAGGACCTCGCTGAGCGAAGTCGCGGCTTCGCCGACCTGCACCGATTGGGTGCCGGGATCGGTGACGAAATCCCGCGCCGCCAGCCGCAATTCGTTCATGCGGCGGTCGATATCCTCGGCGAGGTCGCCGACGCTCTGCAGCCGCTGCAGTTCGGCAAAGGTCGAATCGATGTGGCGTATGGCGATGACGCTTGCCGTGGAGGTGATGATGATCACAGCCAGCACCAACAGGAAGCTGCCGAATGTCAGCTGGCCGATCGACAACGAGAACGATCGCGTCATTGGCGAATTCGGCGGCAATTCAGAGGTCATGTTATTGAGGCCGGGCTCCAATCGGTTCTAATATACGACGTTATCCGGGCCATGGGGAACATGCTGAAAACGACGCTGAAGCTGGCCAATTTCGCCGGGCGGAGTTCTCTGCCCCTCGCCTCGGGGCTGTTCCCTGCCGACAATCGCCGGATTTTGCCCGCCGGGCCTCAATCGGCGGTGATGCCGGCCTCCCTTGGCCACCTCGGCCCACACCGCCACGTCGGATTTAATGATATCGGAGAACGCCCGTGTCGGCGCGCTCCTGGGCTCGCAGCCGGCTTCCAAACGCAAACGGTGCATTCATACGATCTCTTCGACCGGCTTCGTGCGCCGCGCCGGAATGGTCATCGCGGCCACGCCTGTGACAACGCAGGCAAGCCCGATCCAGGCCGTCGAGGTCAGTTGCTCGCCGAGAAACAGCACGCCCAGCGCAACGCCGATCGGGACCCGCAAGTAAGCCTGCGCCGTGGTGCCGACTGAACCCAGCGTCTGGATCAGGCGGAAATAGATCACGAAGGCGGCGGCGGTGGAGAACACGGCAAGCCCGAGCAGCGCCAGCAGCGAATTCATTGATGGCGTGATCGTCCATGGCTGCTCGACGACGAGTCCCAGCGGGATCAGGACGACAGTGCCACACAGGAGCGAGCCTGCCGCCGGCGCCATCGGGTCGAGGCCCTTGAATCCCCGGCTGAAGATCGCCGCGCCCGCGTAGCAGATCGCGGCGAGCACGGTGACGATTTGCGCCGTCAATTGCTCGCCGAACCCGGCCAGCGCCTGCACGCCGACCATCAGGCAGATGCCGGCCATTCCGGCGACGACGCCGAACAGTTTTCGTGAGGTCAACGCCTCATGCCGGCTGACGACAAGCGTCAGGAAAAAGGTAAAGATCGGCGAGGTGGAATTGAGGATGGTCGCAAGGCCGGCGTCCAGCGTGCGCTCGCCCCAGGCGATCATGGTCCAGGGGATTACGCTGTTGAGGCAGGCCTGGAACAGGAAGCGCCGCCAGGTCAGTGCGTCCCGCGGCATCCGCACCCCGCGCCAGCGCATGATGATCAGTAGCAGCAGCCCTGCGATCGCCGTGCGCCCGGCGATCAGGGTGATCGGCGGGATGGTTGCGACCGCGACCCGGATGAAGGTGTAGGACGCGCCCCACAGGGTTGCGAGCACCAGCAACAGCGCAAGCTCGCCGGCCATATTGGGCTGTCGCGGATGGGCTTCTTCCATGTCGGTCCCGGTGCTCGATTGCAATCGAGCCGGAACTTACACGGTGAAGGGACCACAATACTTCGCCGTGCGTCGAAGTGTGCTAGCCGACCGAGCCGACCTCGAACACGTCGCCGTCGTAGCCGGCCTCGAGCGGAATTCGAAGCTGACGGCCGCCATTATTCCGGGTCATGACCGGCGTCACGGTGACGACGGATTTGTCGCGGCTGTCATCCAGCGCGGCGCTCACGCTCTCCTGCTTGCCGAGCTTGATCAGGTTGCGCGTGGTCGGGAACGGCAGTTTGAAGCGGCCAGTTTCGCCGCCTTCCAGCGCCTCGCGCGGCGACACCCAGATCGAGTTCGGTGGATTCCCTGCCGTCATGGGCGCCGACCTGCTCCGGCGGCGCGGCCGCCAGGAAGAACCAGGTGTCGAACCGCTTCGGCATGCCTTCCGGCGTGATCCAGTGCGCATAGGGCACGAGTTCGTCGAGCGCCAGCACCATGCCGTTGTCGGTCAGCACCTTGAGAAAGCTGGTCTTGCCGTCGCAGAGATCAGCGCGGTGCGCGGCCTCGATCTCGCCGGCCCGCTTGGCGTCGACCAGCGCCTTCGATCCCTTCGGGCGCGCCAGCAGGATGCCGCTTTCCTCGAAAGTTTCGCGGATCGCCGCGATGCGGAAACTTAAGCTAGCCTCATCGAGCCCCTCGCCGTCCGAATACAGATCAGGCGTCGCGATGATCTCCTTGTCGCCCTTGTCGACGCTACCGCCGGGAAATACCAGCGCGCCGGAATTGAAGTCGATCTCATAATGGCGAACCATCATGAAGACCTCGATCTCCTTCTGTGCGGTGGCATCGCGCAGCAACAGGATGGTGGATGCGGGACGCGGGGCGACTGTCTCGGCCATGTTTTTAACCCGCAGCGCTGGATTGCGGTTGCAGATTGGCGCGGCGGTCGACGCGCGCCACCCGCGACAGCAGATATTCGACTTCGGCTTTTGCGGTCGCCGTGATCGTGGCGCCCGGCTTGCGCTGCGCGCTTGAGGCAATGATGCCGCGTTTTTGCAGCACATATTTGCGCACCGAAAGGCCCGCGCCCGGCTGCTGCTCGTAACGGATCAGCGGCAGATGCGCATCAAACAGATCATGCGCCGCGTCGCGCCTGCCGGCCTTCGAGAGTTTGACGACGTCGATCAGCAATTCCGGGAAGGCGTAGCCGGTCATGGCGCCGTCGGCGCCGCGCTCCATCTCGAAATCGAGGAACAGGCCGCCATTGCCGACCAGGATCGATAGCGGCCGCAGCGAGCCGTCCTTCTGGAAACCGCGCAGCGTGGAAATCTTCTCCAGCCCCGGCCAGTCCTCGTGCTTGAGCATCACGCAGGATGGGCTGTCCATCACGATCTTCCGGATCACCGCAGGCGTGAATATGACGTTCAGCGTCAGCGGGTAATCCTGCAGCACCCAGGGAATGTCGTCGCCGATCGCTTCCTGCGCCTGCTTGAAATAGCCTGATATCTGGTCGTCGGTGCGCAGATGCGGCGGTGGCGCGATCATGACGCCGGCGGCGCCCGCGTCCATCGACGCCTTCGCCAGCGACCGCATGCTGGCAAATCCCGGCGCCGAGACGCCGACGATGATCTGCATGGTTTTCGCGCGCTTGACGAAGTGCACCGCCACCTGTTCGGCTTCCGCCGCGTCGAGCTTCGGCGCCTCGCCGAGAATGCCGAGCACGGTGACGCCTTCGCAGCCCACTTCGGCATAGAAATCGGTCAGCCGGTCGATCGATTTCTCGTCAATGCGGCCGTCGTCGTGGAACGGCGTCGGCGCGATTGCGAAGGTTCCTGCGGCCTGCGCGGTGAGTTTTGTCATGTGTCCTCTTATCTCTTCGTGATCCCGGGACGCGCCCCTTTGGCGCGTGCCCGGAATGACAGTTCATTTAAATCTCCGCGCCGACTTCTTGATCTCCTCGTCCGAGAAGAAGATCTCGTTGGCGTGGGTGACGATATCCTCGGCCTTCCATCCCGTGAACGGCGGCGTCCAGCCTTCCATTTCCATCATCCGCAACTCGCGGACGCCACGGGGACCAGAGACGCCGAGCACCTTGCCGGTCTGATCGCCCGACAAATCGCTGACCATGTATAGCACGGCCGGCGCGATGCCGTCCGGGCCGAGGGCCGCGCCGGGGTTCTCCTTATAGCGCGGCAGGTCTGCGGTCATACGGGTCAACGCGCCCGGGGCCAGCGTCCAGATCCGGATGTTGTACTTGCGCCCCTCGATCGCCAGCACGTTCGACAGTCCCCAAATACCGCCCTTGGCGGCGCCATAATTGGTCTGGCCGAAATTACCGATCAGCCCGGAGGTCGAGGACGTATTGACGATCACGCCGCCGCCGTTCTCGCGCATCCATTTGAACACCGGCTGGGTGCAGCAGAAGGTGCCTTTGAGATGCACCCTGATCACCTTGTCCCAATTGGCTTCCTTGGCCTTGGCAAAAGTCTCGTCGAGCAGGATGCCGGCGTTGTTGACCAGAATATCGGCGCGGCCGAAGTTCTTGATGGCGTCGTCGAACACCGATTGCCCGCCGGCGATGGTCGAGATGTCGGAGCCATTGGCAACCGCGCGGCCGCCCTCTTCCTTGATCGCATTGACTACCTTCTGCGCCATCGAGACGTCGGAGCCGGAGCCGTCGCGCAGGCCACCGAGGTCGTTGACCACGAGCGCTGCACCCTCGCGCGCGAACAATTTGGCGTAGGCCTCACCAAGCCCACCACCCGCGCCTGTGATGATCGCAACCTTGCCGTCGAGTAATCCCATCGTGTTTCTCCTTCGCTCGTTTTCTTGCTTACCTCGCCCCGCCTGCGGGGAGAGGTCGGATTGCGAAGCAATCCGGGTGAGGGGGAGCCTCCGCGCATCCGACTCGTGGAGAGAGGCCCCTCACCCCAACCCGCTCCCCGCAAGAGCGGGGCGAGGGAGCACACTGCCGTGGCCGCAATACTTCCTTTTAGCCCAGCACCGTCTTGCCGCTCCTGATGACGGTAACGTCGCGGGATTTCACCTTGGCTTCGAATGAAACGACGTTTCCGTCCTTCCACAACTCCATCGTCACGGTCTCGCCGGGATAGACCGGCGAGGAAAACCGCGCCGAATGCTGCCTGAAGGCGGACGGATCGTAATCGGCATAGGTCTGCAGCACACCGCGACAGGTGATGCCGTAGGTGCACATGCCGTGCAGGATCGGTTTCGGGAAACCGGCGCGCCTGGCGAACTCGGGATCGCTATGCAGCGGATTGCGGTCGCCGCAAAGGCGATAGACCAGCGCCTGATCCGGACGCGTGGAAATATCGACGGTCTTGTCGGGGGCGCGGCTCGGCACCCTGTGCGGCTCGGGCTGGCCTTCCGACGGCCCGCCGAACCCGCCATCGCCGCGCGCGAAGCGCGAGGCGACCAGCGTCGCGAGCTTCTCGCCGTTCTCGTCCTTGAGAACGGTCTGGTGCCGGATCACCGCGCCCTTGTCCTTGCCCTTGTCGAAGACGTCGAGCACGGTAGAATAGGCGGTGATGTGGGCAGCAGTGGCAAACGGCTTGTGAAAGGTGATGTCACGTTCGCCATCGACCACCATCACGCGGTTGAGGTTCATTTCGCCGGGCCCCGCGCCCCATGCCGCAACGGACGCGAACGTCGGCACCACCTTCAGCGGGCGTGAGGTGGCGACGGCTTCATTGACGAAGGCGAGTTCCTTCTCGTCCATCGGGTCTGCGCCCATCCCGATCCCGCAGGCATAGAGCATCACCTCGCGGTCGGTATAGGCGTATTTCTGGCCGAGGTTTTTCAGGGCCATCAGCTCGTCATACTTGATCGGCATTTTTGCGCGTCCTCCCGAATTTTTCTTCGTCATGTCCACGAAAGCGCGTCGCGCGCAATCTCGCTAGGCCGGCGTGAAGAACGGCAGCGGTGGGCCGTCGGTCGGCTTGAACACCACTTTCACCTTCTGGCCGATCTTGAGCTTGTCCATGTCGCAATCGACGATATTGGTCTGCAGCGACGGGCCTTCCTTCAACGTCACATAGGCAATCGCGTAAGGCCCGGTGGCGGATTTGCGCATCAGGCTGAAGGTGTAGATCGTCGCCTCGCCCGAGCTCTCCTCCCACACCGTCTTGTCGGAGAAACAGAATGGGCAGATCGAGCGCGGGAAATAATGCGGCTCACCGCAGGCGGTGCAGCGCTTGATCATGAACTTGCCCTGCCTGGCGGCCTCCCAGAACGGCGCGGTTTCGGGATTGCCCTGCGGCGTCGGATATTTTCTTGCTTCAGCCATCACGCACGCTCCAGAATGCAGGTTGAGGCGGCATGGCGCACGCCCAAGAGTCCACCGGTGCCATGCGCCACCGCAAGATCGCAGTTTTTGACCTGCACCTTCGGATGTGCTTCGCCGCGCAATTGCCTGACAGCCTCGATGATCTTGGTCATGCCGCCGCGGTTGACGGGATGGTTGGAGCAAAGCCCGCCGCCATCGGTGTTGAACGGCAATTTGCCGACACCCGAAATCAGATTGCCGTCAGCGACGAACTTTCCGCCCTCGCCCTTCTTGCAGAAGCCGAGGTCTTCGATCTGCATCAAGACCGTGATGGTGAAGCTGTCATAGATCGACGCGTACTTGATGTCCTTCGACGTGACGCCCGCCTCCTCGAACGCGCGCGGGCCGGACCAGACGCCGGCGGAGTAAGTGAGATCGAGATCCTTGCCGCCACGCGGTCCCTTCGTCGCCTCGCCGTGGCCGATCAGACGCACCAGCGGCTTCTTCAGGCTCTTGGCAATCTCGGGCGTGGTGACGATCAGCGCGCCGCCGCCGTCGGTGACGACGCAGCAATCCATGCGGTGCAGCGGATCGGAGATCATCGGCGAGTTCAGCACGTCCTCGACCGTGACGACCTCCTTCAGCATCGCGTGCGGATTGTACTGGGCGTGATGCGAGGCTGCGACCTTGATCCAGGCGAGCTGCTCGCTGGTGGTGCCGTAGTCGTGCATATGGCGCATGGCACACATGCCATAGGCATTGTGGGTGGTCGCCCCATAGGCGGCCTCGAAGTCCGCTTCCGCTCCTGCCGCACGCGGCGGCATCGGGCCGGTACGCGGCTTGCCGGCCAGCGTGACCAGCGCGATCGAGCATTTGCCGGCCGCGATCGCCTCCGCCGCATGGCCGAGATGGATCAGGTAGGAGCAGCCACCGGTGTCGGTGGAGTCGAGATGGCGGACCTTGAGGCCGAGATAATCGACCATGTTCATCACGCCGCCCGGAGCGTCGCCGGCGCAGAAATAGCCGTCGATATCGGCTTTGGTGAGCCCTGCGTCCTCGATTGCGCCCTTGGCGACCTCGGCGTGAAGCTGGGCGGTGGATTTATCGGGTGCGTGCCGGGTCGGATGCTCGTAGATCCCGGCAATGTAGGCTTTGCCCTTGATGGTCAAATCATTCTCCGCTGGCGCTTCTTATTCCCGGCAGTTTTTCTGGCCTGTCGGGAGGGCCTTGGCAAGCAAGGAAATATTCCGTCAGGCGAGACAGTAGCCACTGGACCCAAGTCGGGATGATTATGGGTGAACGTCGTATCAGGGGGAACACCAACCCCCTCCGGCTTCAAGTTCGATGGCGGGCGCGGATATCACGACGCGTTCTCGCGGCGCGACGCGCCCGAGGTTTGCAACTCTCGCCCCTCGAAAACAGAGGGCGCAGGGAATGCCGGATGCGCGCTGCACCCGCGGTCTCGTGTGCAATGTGCACAAGAAGTGCGCACACGAGCATACAGGGCAGCGGAGGCAATCCGACATTCCCTGCGCAATGGCTTTACGGCTTATATCGCGCTCTCCCCGGAGACGAATTCGTCTTGCCTCCGTCGTCGGCGGATTAAGGCTGGTCAAACCCGGTTGAGTTGACTTCGCCTCCGCCGACTTGACACCAGCAACGGATGCCAGGACCACACGGTTTTGCCGTACGCTTCAGCGCCGTCGTCTGCGTAGCGTAGATTGCTCACGGGTGAAGCCCGCCCTGCAACCACATCTTACGCCTGACGCTGCCGCGTCCACCGCAACCCGTCCCAACGTTCGTGACGATGGCCAACGCCCCTCTTCTCGGGACAGGATACCCATTGATGTGAAGTGATTTGGGGGTTGAGAAAACAGAAATATTTTTGCGAAGGGGGCTTGACACTATTTCTGAAAATCCGAAGTGATTTGCCCGTCGGGTCAATTGGTCGCGCCTGCTCTCTCCGCATCGTCATTGCGAGCGCAAGCGAAGCAATCCATAGCCCCCCGCGAAGAAAGAATGGATTGCTTCGTCGCCTTGCTCCTCGCAATGACGATCCAATTACAGCGACGCCATAGCTGCGTAGTTCTCTTTAACCCGCCGCGCTCCATGCGAGATGGCGGGTTAAAGAGAACCCGCCCTACAAAACTGTGTTTGGTGGCTGTGGGTCCCGGCTCAAGGCCGGGACGACGATGTTGTGAGAGCCCCTACTCCGCCGCGAGCTGCCGCGGCGCGGGTGGCGGATTGACCAGATCGGCGGCGAGTTGCGCGTAGCGCGCCTTGGCGTCCTGCACCGATTTCTCCTTCACCGGGCCATAGCCGCGGATGCGGTCCGGCAGTGAGAGGATTTCAACCGCGGTGTCGTGCGTGACCGGCGACAGCAGGCCAAGCACGGTTGCGACGTCCTTCTCGTAGCCCGCGATCAGGTCGCGCTCGAGCTTGCGATCGGCGGTCTGGCCGAAGATATCGAACGCCGTGCCGCGCAGACCGCGCATTTTGGCCAATATCCGGAACGCCGTCATCATCCACGAACCGAAGGCGCGCTTGCCCGGCCGCCCCAGGGCGTCGACGCCGCGCGACAGGAACGGCGGCGCGAGGTTGAAGCTGAACTTGAAGTCGCCCTCGAACTGATCGCGAAGCTGCTTTTCAAACCGGCCGTCGGTAAAGAGCCGCGCCACTTCATACTCGTCCTTGTAGGCGAGCAGTTTGGCGTAATTGATCGCGACCGCGCGGGGCAAGGCGTCGCCGTAGCCGCCCGTCGTCGCGGCGTCACGAACCTGCTTCACTAGTGCGCCATAGCGGTCGGCGAGTTTGGCATTCTGATAATCCGTCAGCAATGCCGTGCGATGGGCGATGATTTCATCGAGCGACATCGCATCCAGCGTCTTGGGCGCAACGGTCTCGTCCTGATCCTTCATCATGGCTATCAGCTTGGCCGGATCGGCCGCTGCCAGACGTCCCAACTGGAACGCCTGGATGTTCAATTTGATCGCCACGCCGTTGACCTCGATCGCCTGCTCGATCGCCTTGGCCGAGAGCGGCAGCAGGCCTTTCTGATAGGCATAGCCCAGCATCATCATGTTGGTGGCGATGGAGTCGCCGAGCAGCATTTCGGCAGGCTTGGTGAAATCGAAGAAGGATGAATCCTTGCGCAGCGCGGTTTCCAGCACATGATTGACCTTGCGGGCCTGGAAATTGAAGTCGCGGTTGAGGATGAAGTCGGCGATCGGGATGAGGTGGGTGTTGATGACGCCGGTGGTGCGGCCGGATTCGCAAAGCATGATGGTGTCCTTGGCGGCGGCCACCACTTCGTCGGCGGCAAGCACGAGATCGGCGGTGCCGGTAACGATGCGCGAACAGGTGACGTCGGCGGTGTGTTCGGAGAGACGCACATGGCTCAGCACCGCGCCGCCTTTTTGCGCAAGGCCCGACATGTCGAGGATCATGCTGGCCTTGCCCTCGATATGCGCGGCCATCCCGAGCAGCGCACCGATCGTCAGCACGCCGGTGCCGCCGACGCCGCCGACGGCGACGTTGTAGGGCCGCTCCAGAGACGGGCGCGACGCAGGCTCCGGCAACTCGCCGATCGAGCCGAGATCGGGCGGCGCGCGGCGGCGCAGCTTGCCGCCGTCGATCGTGACGAAGGACGGGCAAAAGCCCTTCACGCAGGAATAGTCCTTGTTGCAGGTCGACTGGTTGATGGTGCGCTTGCGCCCCATCTCGGTTTCCAACGGCTCGACCGAAATGCAGTTCGATTGCACCGAGCAATCGCCGCAGCCTTCGCATACGGCCGGGTTGATCATGACGCGGCGCGCCGGATCCTCCAGCGTGCCGCGCTTGCGGCGACGGCGCTTTTCGGCCGCGCAGGTCTGCACGAACACGATCGCGGAGGCGCCCTTGACCTTGCGCAGCGTTTTCTGCACCGTGTCGAGCTCGTCGCGATGTGCGGTCTTGACGCCGGGCGCGATTTCGGAGGCCGGATAGGCGTCGGGATTTTCCGACACCAGATAGATCTCGCGGATACCTTCGGCGTGCAGCTGGAAAGTGATCTGCTGCGGCGACAGCTCGCCGTCGACATGCTGGCCGCCGGTCATCGCCGTCGCATCGTTATAGAGGATCTTGTAGGTGATGTTGGCGCCGGAAGAGACCGCCTGGCGGATCGCAAGGATGCCGGAGTGGAAGTAGGTGCCGTCGCCGAGATTGGCGAACACGTGTTCTTCCCTGGTGAAGGGCGCGACGCCAACCCAGGGCACGCCCTCGCCGCCCATATGGGTGAAGGTCTCGGTCGAGCGGTCCATCCACAGCGCCATGAAGTGGCAACCGATGCCGGCGAAGGCACGGCTGCCTTCCGGTACCTTGGTCGAGGTGTTGTGCGGGCATCCCGAACAGAAATACGGCGTGCGCGTGATCGGCGCGACTGCCTGCATCTGGCTCGCCTGCCGGCCATTGAACCAGTCGGCCTTGGCGCGCAGCATCGCGGCGATTTCGGGGTTGAGGTTGAGGCGAAGCAGCCGCTCGGTGAGCGAACTCGCCAGCGAGGCGACGCTAAGCTCTTCGGCGAAGGGGAGGAAGCGCTTGTCGTGGTCGTCCATCTTGCCGATGATGCGCGGCCGCACATCGTCGCGCCAGTTGAACAGCTCCTGCTTGACCTGATTCTCGACGATCTCGCGGCGCTCTTCGATGATGAAGATTTCTTCCAGACCGACCGCGAACTGCCGGACGCCTTCCGGCTCCAGCGGCCAGGGCATGCCGATTTTGTAAAGCCGCAAGCCGATCTTGGCGGCGACTTCCGGCGTCACGCCCAATTCGCGCAGCGCCTGGCGGATATCCTCGTAGCTCTTGCCGGAGGCCATGATGCCGTAACGGGCGTTTGGCGAATCCATGGTGACGCGGTTGACCTTGTTGGCGCGGGCAAAGGCGATGGCGGCAAAGCCCTTGTAGTCCTGCAAACGCCGATCCTGGGCGAAGCGGTCGTCGGGCCAGCGCAAATTGAGGCCACCCTCGGGCAGCTCGAAATCGGTCGGGATGACGAAGGGTGTCATCTCGTCGGTGAGATCGATTTCGGCCGTGGTCTCCACCGTCTCGGTGATCACCTTCATGCCGACCCAGCAGCCGGAGTAACGCGACATCGCGATACCCAGAAGGCCCATCTCGATCATTTCATGGATGCTGGAGGGGTAGAGATACGGCATCAGCGCGGAGATGAAGGCGTGGTCCGACTGATGCGGGACGGTGGAGGATTTGGCGCCGTGGTCGTCGCCGGCGAGACACAGCACGCCGCCGTTCTTTGCCGAGCCCGCCGCGTTGCCGTGACGGAAGACGTCGCCGCAGCGGTCGACGCCGGGGCCTTTGCCATACCAGATGCCAACCACGCCATCATGTTTGGCGCCGGGCGAGAGATTGAGTTGCTGCGAGCCCCAGATCGCGGTCGCCGCGAGGTCCTCGTTCACGCCGGGCTGGAATTTGATGTTGTACTGCTCGAGGTGCTTGCGGGCGGCAAATAGCTGCTGATCGTAACCGCCGAGGGGAGAACCGCGATAGCCGGAGATGAAGCCCGCGGTGTTCAGCCCCGCGGCGCGGTCACGGCGGATCTGCGCCATCGGTAGCCGCACCAGGGCCTGGATGCCGGTCAGGAAGACGTGGCCGGAGCCTTGGGTATACTTCTGATCGAGACTGATCGGACCCTGATTGATTCCCATTCCACCCTCTTCGCCTTGATCGCGACGCCCACTTTTCATCTAGTCATTCGAACTTGTTAGAACCAGTCTATGTCGGATTTTCCGCCCGACGCACTACAAATCTGGGCAAGGAAGCCAGGCTTTGAAAGATCGCAATTTCGTGCCGGGAATAACCGCGCTACGTTGCGGTTTGTGTCGCCCGGAAGCCCCGCCGCGAAATGGCATGACGTAACGCCTTGCCTGCTTTCGCGGTATAACGCCCCGGGAGGTCATTTGGTGCGGGGGCGACATTGGATCATGCGGGCGATTCTGGCTGGCTTGCTGTTGTGCGCTGCGTTCGTCTCCGGCGAATGTCCGGCCGAGCCCTCGGCCGAGGACCTCGCCCGCGGCAAGGCGCTGACCGAGGCCGGCGACTGCGCAAGCTGCCACACCGCCGATCCGGCCAAACCGTTCGCCGGAGGCAAACGCATCGATACGCCGTTCGGCGGCATCTATTCGCCCAACCTCACCCCCGACCGCGATACCGGCATCGGAGGGTGGAGCGACGACGAGTTCTACCGCGCGCTGCACTTCGGCGTGGCGCGCGACGGCTCCCGCTATTACCCGGCCTTCCCCTATCCGAATTTCACGAAAATGACCCGTCAGGACGTGCTGGCGATCAAGGCCTATCTGGCGACGCTGACGCCGGTCAGGAACACGCCGCCGCCGCTGGAGCTGCGTTGGCCCTTCAATTATCGCGTAGTCATGCGGGCCTGGAACTGGCTGTTCTTCAAGCCGGGCATTCTGATGCCCGATCAGCAAAAGAGCGCGGAATGGAATCGCGGGCGCTATCTGGTCGAGGGCGCCGGGCATTGCGGCGCCTGCCACACGCCGAAGAACATTTTTGGCGCCGACAAACGCAACCAGAAGTTCGGCGGCGGGCAGGTAGCGGGCATGTTCGCGCCACGGCTCGACGGCGCCGAGCGCAGCGGCCTGAAATCATGGAGCGTGGAAGATATCGCCGAATATCTGCAGAGCGGCCGCAACGGCCGCAGCCATGCCGGTGAACTGATGTCGGAGGTCGTGGTCAACTCGACCTCGAAAATGAGCGATGAGGACATCAGGGCAATCGCTGTCTACCTGAAGGACCTGCCGGCCGGCGCACTGGAGCCGGCCGTCACGCCCCCGCCGACAGCGCAAATGGCCGATGGCGAAGAGCTCTACAAAGGCGCCTGCATCGCCTGCCATGAGGTCGATGGATCGGGCGCGCCACGGATCTACCCGCCGCTGCCCGGTAACGCCAACCTGCAATCGGCCGACCCCTCATCGACCCTGCGCGTCATCCTCGATGGCGCGCAAACCATGACGACGCCGCGCGCGCCCAATACCGGATCGATGCCGGCCTATGCCTCGAAAATGTCGGACCAGCAGATTGCCGACGTCACGACCTACATCCGCAATGCCTGGGGCAATGCCGCCCCAGCGGTGAGCGCGGCGCAGGTCGCGAAAGCGCGCCGGGCAAAATAGCGCTGCGCGCTCGTCAGCGCTGATCGCCGCTGAAGACGAATTTCGGCATTTCCCATTTATAGCGGATCGCGAGCAGACGCAGCGTCAGGCCAAGCACGAACGTCAGCGCGGTCCAGACTTCGTCATTCAGTTTCAAACCAAAGGCTGTGACATAAAATAATCCGGTGACGACGGAAACGCTGGCGTAGATTTCGCTGCGAAACAACAGCGGCACGTCGTTGCACAGGATATCGCGCAGCACGCCGCCGGCGCAGCCCGTGATCATTCCGGCAACGATCACGATCGGCAGCGACGCGTCTACCTGCCGGGCGACATCGCAGCCGGCCATGGTGAACACCACGAGCCCGATCGCGTCGAGCACCAGAAACGCCAGATTGAGCCGGTGCACGTGGCGCGCGATCAGGATGGTCACGAACGCCGCAGTCGCGGTCAGCGCCAGATAGGAAGGGGTCTGCACCCAGACCAGTGGATAATGCCCGAGCAGCACGTCGCGGATCGTTCCGCCACCGAGTGAGGTAATGCAACCGAGCATGCATACACCGACCCAGTCCATGCTGCGCCTTCCCGCCGCCAACGCCGCTGTCATCGCCCCCGCAGTCAACGCCACATACGTCAGCCAATGCAGAAGGGTATCGGTCGGCGGCAGGGTCCACATGGCAAGCTCCTGAGTTTCGCGGAACCAGCGGGTTCCATGTGCGAACATAGCCGAAAATGCCTGGGGGCAAGCGGTCAGTCCGGGAACCTCCACAACCGCCGCCGGTTGTTATGGGGCTAACGGAGGAACCATCCATGGCCTACCAATTCAATCCGAACGATCCGTATCGCGCCAATCTGAGCGACGACGAGATCCGCCATCAGGCGCGCCTGAACAGTCTCGACAATGAGATACAGCCCGACCCGGAGCTCGCCGAGGGTCCCGCCAGCGGTGCCAAGATCGCGATGTTCGCCGTTGCTATCGCATTGGTGATGGGCGCCCTGTTCTATGGTTTGAACAATACGAGCGTCAACCAGGCCGGCACCTCGCCGACCAGCCAGACCGCGCAGACGCAGCCGGCCAGCCCTGCGGCGCCTTCGGGCATGCGTGACGTAACGCCCCGCAACAACAATCAGCCCGGCATGACCAACGGTCAGCCCGGCATGACCACCGGCGCCGCGCCGCAGCGCCCGGCCAACCCGGCCCCGACGACGGATAACGCGCCAGCCAAATAACGGCTGAAGCGTCATTGATCTGAACCGGCAGCGCAGCGGGAACAGGCCCGCTGCGCTTTTTCCGAGTATTCAGCTGAACATCTTGTTGAGTTCACCGCCGGGATAGCCGTTGGCCAATTCGGAGAATGTGCCCTGCTCCGCCATTTCGCGCGCCGCCTTCATGAAGCCGCCCCACGCCGATCGCGCCAGCGAACCGCCGACGCTGATGCGGCGGACGCCGAGATCATTGGCTTCCGCCAGCGAAAGACCGGATGATCCGATCAGCAGATTGACGGGTTTTGGGGCGACCGCCTTCACGATCGCACTGATGTCTTCCCTGGTCTTGATGCCCGGCGCATACAGGCAATCCGCGCCAGCCTGCGCATAGGCGGTCAGGCGATCGATCACCATGGCAAGGTCAGGCTGGCCGACCAGATAGCCTTCGCAACGTCCGGTCAGCAGCACACCGCTGTTGTCGGCATCGATCGCCTTGCGCGCCGCCTTGATACGCTCGACGGCCAAACCCTTGTCATAGAGAGGTTTGGCCGCATCGCCGGTGGAATCCTCGATCGACAGCCCGGCGACGCCGGTCTTGACCGCGCGGGCGACATTGACGCCGACCTTTTCAGCGTCGATGGCGTAGCCGCCTTCGAAATCGGCGTTGACGGGCAGATCGACCGCCGCGCACAGCGCGGTGAGATGATCGCAGACGTCGTCGACGGTGATGTGCCGGTCGGCTTTCGCAATGGTCCAGGCAAAGCCCGCGCTGGTGGACGCGAGCGCCTTGAAGCCCATCTGCTGCAGCGCCCGCGCGCTGCCGGGGTCAAACGGATTGGGGATGATGAAGCATCCCGCTTCATGCAGCTTGCGGAATGTGGCGCGCTTGTCCGCGGTCGTGACCGGCATGTTGTTCTCCCTTTTTGGTTCGACCGGAAACATAGTGGCGCGCCCCGGTCAGCGCCAGCGCCGCGGTCAGGCCGCCACCGGACGCAGGAACGTCCGTTCTTCCACCAGGATGAACTTGTTCTCCTCGGCAAAATTGAAGTTTGCCATCCCTTCCTCGTCGGCACGCAACCGTGCCCGGTAACTCTCATATTCCGCAAGACTTGGGAATTTGAGCAGGCCGAAGGCGATATTGTTGGTGCCTTCATGCGGCATCCAGTAACCCAGGCACTCGCCACCGCATTTGGGAATGATGGTCAGCCAGCGTTTGGCATATTCCTCGAACATCGGCCGCTTGAACGGATCGAGCTGGTAACGGATGAAAACGGTGATCGCCACGGGAATCTCCATCGTTTGATCGAGCCCGAATATAGGCGCTTGATCGACGACGATGCTTCGGCTAACATCGAACTATGAAAGCAGGTCCCGATATCGCGATGGTCGCCTCCCTGGTCGGCGATCCCGCGCGCGCCAACATGCTCACCGCGCTGATGACCGGCCGCGCGCTGACCGCGAGCGAACTGGCGCACCAGGCCGGCATCACGCCGCAGACCGCGAGTTCGCATCTTTCGAAGCTCGAGGCCGGCGGCCTGATCGAGCCGGAGAAACAGGGCCGTCACCGCTATTATCGCCTCACCGGCCCCGACGTCGCCGGTGTGCTCGAGGGTCTGGCGGGGCTCGCCGCACGCGCCGGACACATGCGCGTGCGCACCGGGCCAAAGGATCCGGAGCTGCGTCGTGCGCGGATCTGCTACGACCACCTCGCGGGCGATCTCGGCGTGCAGATGCTCGACAGCATGAAGAGGCAACGGCTGGTCCGGCAAAGCAAACAAACGATCGAACTCACCCATGAAGGCAAGCGCTTCATGGCAACCGCGTTGCAGATCGATGCGGATATGCTGGCGCATCCGCGGCGGCCGGTCTGCAAGGCCTGTCTCGACTGGAGCGAACGGCGTCATCATCTCGCGGGCACGCTGGGCGCGGCCATGATGAGCCGGTTCACCGAGTTGAACTGGGCCGCGCGCGATTCCGCGCCGGGCAGCCGCGTCGTCAATTTCACCCGCACCGGCGAGAGGAAATTCGCCGCGCTGTTCGGAGCGAACGAAGACCAGCTCGCGCGGTCCAATGTTTACGAATTCGCCGCAAATAAGGCGTGACGAAAGCAGACGGCAAGAATTTCAACCGTCGATTTGTTGCCGCTCCAGCACGAATCAACAACATTCATTTTCCATTCAGGTCTGCGTGACTAGGGTCCGGGCCGTGCCGCCTTGCGGTCATTAACGGGAGAGAACATGAAATACCTTTTCGCTGCAGTTTTGGTCGCGAGCTCTTTTGCGAGCTTTGGCGCCGCGGAAGCCGCGGGCGGATGCGGCCCCGGCTGGCATCGCGGTCCTTATGGCGGTTGCCAGCCCAATCGCGGCGCCGTTTACGTCGCCCCGCGCGCGGTTGTGGTTGAGCGCCCGCCGGTTGTGGTGGTGCGGCCCGGTCCCCGCGCCTGCCCCTATGGCTTTGTCTGGGCTTACGGGCGCTGCCGTCCGGTCTAGGGCTGACGCAAGCGAATATGAAAAGCCCCGCTCTGGCGGGGCTTTTTATTTGCCTGGCGCTTGCCGCCCGCGCTACTTGCAACTCTCGCTTCCGCTGACGAATTCCAGTGCCTTGCCGCCGGTCGGGCGCAGGCAGACGTACCAGCCCTTGGCGCCGGGTGGAATCTGCTGCGAGCAGGTAAACGTGACAGGTCCATCCGGCGCCCTGAACGTGCAATCGACTTTGCAAGTGACGCCGCGATCCGAAGTATTGTCGGTCTTGACGATCACGGCATCCTTCGCCGGCGACACCGCGCAGGAATAGGCAAAGGCCGGCAGCGGGGCGAGCGCGGCAACGGCAATCAGTATCGGCTCGATCAGGAATCGAATTGCTACCTCCGGGAATTGGACGCGAGGCAAACAGCACGCCGAGAAATCAGGAAGCGCAGGGACCGCACAAGCAATCCCTGCTCTTGCCGACGTTTACCAACCCTTGCAGCGCCTCACCAATAGCGGTGACGCCAATAACGGCGGCGCCAATAATGGCGGTGCCAATAGCGGCGACGCCAGCCCCAATGCCTGCGGCGCCAACCCCAGTGGCGGTGGCGCCAGCCCCAATGACGATGGTGCCAGCCCCAGTGACGATGGCCCCAGCCGTGATGATGGCCATGGCCCCAGCGCACTTCTTCCGGCTTCAGCCGGTCGACCTCGTCGCCCGAGGTGACGGCGGAATGGGCATCCGGATTGCCAGGAAGAGGACCGCCCCCGACAAGCGGCTGCGGCATCAATGGCGCAGCCTGCGCGCTCGCGGCGAGCGCAATGCCGCCTGCCGCAAATCCAAAGGCGAGTTTCAGAAAGTGCCGGCGTTCCATGACATCTCCTCCTCTGCGATTGGTTCAAGTGAGAAGAAGAGTTTCGGCGCGTCGAGATGAATGTTCGCTGAACTGCGCGTTCAGGTTTTCCTGTCGCTCCCGCGAAGGCTGGAACCCGTACGCCACGGCGGGCGTTGTTGGAGAAGGAAGATAACGACCAGCGTAGAAAGCAATTCCGCTGGTGGTTATGGGTCGCGGCCCAAGGCCGGGACGGCGCAAATTATTTCTCAAACTCCTCCGCCAGCACCAGCAGTTCGCGCGTGCGTGTAACGTCGGGCCAGTCGCGGTTGAAATCGGCGATCAGACGGCTCATGTCGGATCCTTTCGTGGCGCGATCGAGCGCGGCCTCGTCGGGAAACTGATAGATCGCCTGATGCAGCCCGGGATCGGTCAGGCTCCAGTAGCGCCACGCTTTCTCGGCGCCGAACGATTTCACGGCATCCGGCAGATGCTCGCGCGAATACCAGGCGTCGAACGCCGCGCGCTTGGACGCATCGGTCACCGTGGCGCGGACGACAAACAGGGCCTTGGGCATTTTGTTTCCTCCCTACGATTCTCTTCTGATTTAAACCCATCCGCCCCGCGCCATGATCGCGGCGAACAGCAGGATCAGCACGATCGCGACCAGTTCGCCATGGATCACGGCCGTGACCACCCGCAAGTTCTTCGCCGGGATCACCGGCACCTGGCCGGCGCTGAGCGTTTTTCGCCAGGACAGGAATTCCACCGTCGGAATGGTCGACAGCAGGCCTACCACGATGAAGATGGAAAACTTGGCCATGAAGGCGTGGCTATGGAGATAATAATCCGAGCCCTTCTCGAAGAAGAACACCCGCAACAGCCCGATGATGAAGAGCGCTCCGGCCGCGATGCCGAGCACCATGTCGGTGACTTGCAACCGGCGCGCCGACGCCAGCGTCAACTCCTGGCGAATCAGCGCGAATTCGATCGCAACCGCCGATACCAGCGTGAAGGCGCAGAGGTGATGGAGAAAGGCGAACAGCGTGGACATGGACGGGTTCCCGAGGTCAGCGAAATGTAGATAAAAGCAAAACCGGCGCAACCCCACACGCAGCCGTCATAATGTCATGATGATATCCTTCCCGCACCGTCATCCCCCGAGGTCTCCATACATGCCTGTCAGACCCCTTCTCCTTCTGTTGATCGCGCTTGCGCTCCCCGCCGCCCCCGCCGCGGCGCAAAACGTACCCCTGCCTCCGGAGGCCCAGATCGGCCCGCGCCCGTTTTACCTGGTCGACAAGATGAAGGACGGGCCGCTGAAGGAAAAACTCAGCCAATGCACCGGGCCGTTCCACAAAAGCGATTTCTCCATCGGCCATCGCGGCTCGGCCCTGATGTTTCCCGAGCACAGCAAGGAGGCCTATACCGCCGCCGCCCGCATGGGCGCCGGCATCATCGAATGCGATGTGACCTTCACCAAGGACCGCCAGCTGGTCTGCCGGCATTCGCAATGCGATCTGCACACCACGACCAACATTCTCGCGGTGCCCGCGCTGGCATCGAAATGCACGCAAGGTTTCAGCCCGGCCGATCCGGCTACCGGCAAGAAAGCGTCGGCCAAATGCTGCACCAGCGACATCACGCTCGCCGAATTCAAGCAGCTCACTGCCAAGATGGACGGATCGAATCCGGACGCCACCAACGTCGCCGATTACATGAACGGCACGCCGCGCTGGCGCACCGATCTCTATGCCAATTCCGGCACGCTGATGACGCATGATGAGAGCATCGCGCTGATCAGGAGTTTTGGCGCAAAATTCACGCCCGAACTGAAGTCGCCGGAAGTGCCGATGCCGTTCGATGGCGACTACACCCAGGAAAAGTATGCCACGCAGATGCTCGCCGCCTACAAGGCCGCCGGGATTCCGCCAAGCGACGTGTTCGCGCAGAGTTTTAATCTGGCCGACATCCTGTACTGGGTGAAGACCGAGCCGGCCTTCGCTGCGCAGGCGGTCTTTCTCGAGGAACGCTACGAGAAGCAGGGTCTCGATCCCAACAAGCCCGAAACCTGGAAACCTTCGATGGCCGAGTTGAAAGCCTCCGGCGTAAAAATCCTGGGGCCGCCGATCTGGACCATGCTGGCGCTGAACGACAAAAAGGAAATCGTGCCGTCCGAATACGCCAAGGCCGCGAAAGCCGCAGGCCTCGACCTGATCGGTTGGTCGCTGGAGCGCGACGGCCCGCTGAGCAAGGGCGGCGCGTTCTATCATCAATCCGTCAAGCCCGCGATCGACCGCGACGGGGATACGCTCACCGTGCTCGACGTGTTGGCGAAACAGGTCGGCGTCCGCGGCATGTTCTCGGACTGGCCGGCGACCACGACGTTCTATGCGAGCTGCATGGGGATGAAGTGAGGGGTTGGCGGCGCGTGGCAGGCCGGGCAAACCGTCATTGCGAGAAGCGAAGCGACGAAGCAATCCACGCTAGTTACGTGGCGAGATGGATTGCTTCGCTTCGCTCGCAATGACGACCTCATTTACGCAAGCCACAACCCACCGCTGATGCGAAGATGAAGATGGTGGGTTGCGCTGCGCTCAACTCACCCTACTCGCTACGCTCCATACGCTCCGCCTCGCGATCAACCATCTCTCGCGTGATCATCTCATTTTCGAGATGCGTGTTGCCATACACAAAACTGCGCCGCTGCTGCTCGCGCTGTTCCGGCGTCGGCTTGGCAGTCTTGGCAGTTTCAAGCAGCTTCTTTAAGTCGTCCGTCATAGACAAAATATGTGCGACTCGAACGGTGGACGCCATAGCGAATCTTACGGAAAAGCCTGCTAGATCGTCGCCCTCACAACGGCAAATTGTCGTGCTTCTTCGCCGGCATCTCTACCTTCTTGTCCCTCAGCATCGCCAGCGCCCGCGCGATGCGCTTCCGCGTCGAGTGCGGCATGATCACGTCGTCGATGTAGCCGCGCTCCGCCGCAATGAACGGCGACAGGAAACGGTCTTCATATTCCTTGGTCCGGGCGGCGATCGCATCGGAATCGCCGATGTCGCCGCGGAAGATGATTTCCACCGCGCCCTTGGCGCCCATCACGGCGATCTGCGCGGTCGGCCAGGCGTAGTTCATGTCGGCGCCGATTTCCTTGGACGCCATGACGTCGAACGCGCCGCCATAGGCCTTGCGGGTGATGACGGTGACCAGCGGCACCGTGCATTGCGAGTACGCAAACAGCAGTTTCGCGCCGTGCTTGATCAGGCCGCCATATTCCTGGGCGGTGCCCGGCAGGAAACCCGGCACGTCGACGAAGGTCACGATCGGGATGTTGAAAGCATCGCAGAAACGCACAAAGCGCGCGGCCTTGCGTGAGGCGTCGGAGTTGAGCACGCCGGCCAGCACCATCGGCTGGTTGGCGACGAAGCCCACGGTGCGGCCGGCAATGCGGCCGAAGCCGGTGACGATGTTCCTGGCAAAGGTTTCCGAGATTTCGAAGAAGTCGCCCTCGTCCACGACCTTGAGGATCAATTCCTTCATGTCGTAGGGCTTGTTCGGGTTATCCGGGATCAGCGTGTCCAGCGACATGTCGAGGCGGCCGATGTCGTCAAAGCTCGGCCATTCCGGCACGCCGTCGGTGTTGTTGCTCGGCAGGAAGTCGATCAGCCGGCGCATCTGCAAGAGCGTCTCGACGTCGTTTTCGAACGCGCCGTCCGCGATGGAAGAGCGCGTGGCGTGCACCGAGGCGCCGCCGAGTTCTTCGGCCGTCACCACTTCGTTGGTGACGGTCTTCACCACGTCGGGCCCGGTGACGAACATGTAGCTCGTGTTCTTCACCATGAAGATGAAGTCGGTCATGGCCGGCGAATAGACGTCGCCGCCGGCGCACGGCCCCATGATGACGGAGATCTGCGGGATCACGCCTGAGGCGATGACGTTGCGGCGGAAGACGTAGGAATAGCCTGCCAGGGCAGCAACGCCTTCCTGGATGCGCGCGCCCCCGGCGTCATAAAGGCCGATGATCGGCGCCCTCGCCTTCATCGCCATATCCTGGATTTTGACGATCTTCTGCGCGTGGGTTTCCGACAGCGAACCGCCGAACACCGTAAAATCCTTGGCGAACACAAACGTCTTGCGGCCGTTGACGGTGCCCCAGCCGGTGACGACGCCGTCGCCCGGCACCTTGGATTTGTCCATGCCGAATTCGGTCGAGCGATGCTCGACGAACATGTCGAATTCCTCGAACGAGCCCTTGTCGAGCAGGAGTTCGATGCGCTCCCGCGCCGTCAGCTTGCCGCGGGCGTGCTGTGCCTCGATGCGCTTCTCGCCGCCGCCGAGCTTGGCGCCGGCGCGCCGTTCTCCGAGGGTATCCAGGATGTCTTTCATTGGCGCCCGCCCGTGATTGCCTTACGATTTGAGCGGGTTCTAGAGCCCGGTCCTGATTGAATCAGAACCGGGCTCTAGATTTTTGTTCGACGCGTTCTCTTCACGCGAACCGGTACCCACTTCGCTTGAAAACGCTATAACACGGCCTTTTCCGAACCGGAAACACCCCTCTCAGGCCCTCTGGTACCGCTGCCGGATGCGCATATATCCGCTTCCTCTGCACAGGGGATGCAATGACCGATACCGCAAGCGCCGAGCCCACCGGCACCGTCACCGGGGGCCCGCGAACGCTGCTCCGGCTCGAAGGGCTGGCGCTGTTTCTGGGGATGACGCTGCTTTACGGGGTCTGGGACGGATCGTGGTGGATCTATGCCGCCCTGTTCCTGGCGCCCGATCTCAGCTTTCTGGCCTATCTGGGCGGACCGCGGCTGGGCGCCATCGTCTACAACGCCGCCCACAGCTACATGATGCCGATGGGGTTGATGACGGCGGGATTTGCGATGGCCGATCCGCTGGTGCTGTCGCTCGCGATGATCTGGCTCGCCCATATCGGCTTCGACCGCGCGCTCGGCTACGGGTTGAAATACGCTCATGGGTTTGGCTTCACGCATCTCGGTCAGATCGGGAAGAAATCGGATCCGGACGTGAATCCGTGAATTCAGGTTGATCGGCGGATGTGCGCTTTCCGAAGATCGCCGTGATCCCCGGGGTGGCCCAATAGCCGGCTGTCAGCCTGGGGACGCGGACGTCACACCCTCTCACTCGATGACTTCATCGGCGATGGCCAGCAGGTTTTGCGACACCTCGATGCCAAGTTCTTTTGCGGCCTTGAGGTTGATGACCAATTCGAACTTGATCGGTTGCAGCACCGGCATTTCCGCAGGCTTGGCGCCCTTGAGGATCTGGCCGCAGTAAGCGCCGGCCTGGCGGTACATGCCGCTGATGCTCGTGCCATAGCTGATCAACCCGCCGACAAGGGGGTACTGCCGTTCGAAATGGATCACCGGCACGCGTTGCTTCGCTGCGAACGCCACGATCGCCTCGCGCTGGCTCAGCAGCATCGGGTCCGTGGCGATGAACATCGCGTCCGCTCCCTCGCGGACGAAAGTCTCGAACGCGGCAGGGAAATCGTCCTTGCTCGCCACATTGAGCACGAGGGATTTCTGTCCGAGAATCGTCGCCGCCGCCTCGGCGTCGTGCTGTTCCATCACCGCACTGGGATTGTTCGGGTTCATCAAGAGCGCGACCTTGGATCGCGGGACGAGCTGATGCAGGACCTGGATGCGCTTGGTGCCAATCTGGCTGGTGATGGCGCTGATGCCGGTCGCATTGCCGCCCGGGCGGTTGTAACTGGCGACCAGGCCGACCTTCACCGGGTCGGCGCCGATGGTGAAGACGATCGGGATGGTCGATGTCGCGGCCATGGCCGCACGCGCCGAACCGACGTCGCCGGTTGCGCCAATGACCGCGACCTTGAGGTCGACCAGTTCGGCTGCAAGCGCCGGCAGCAGGCCATAGTCGCCCTCGCCCCAGCGATATTCGATCCGGACGTTTTGACCTACGACAAAGCCGGCATCCTGAAGGCCGCTGCGAAACGCGGCCGCATTGAATTCGTAGAGTTTTGACGCGGTAGGGTTGAGAAACCCGACCACCGGCATCGCTGCCTGCTGCGCTCGTGCCACGACCGGCCACGCCGCGGCTGCGCCGACCAGACCAATGAACTCGCGTCGATACATTTGCCCCCGCAAGGACCGCCCCGTAGGACCTCAAGACTAGCACCCCGGTTCAACCTGACAAACGCGAAAGTGTCAGCAACAGCCAGCGATGGACCGCGACCCATTGTCCGCTCTGCAGACGCGCTACCCCACATTGCCCGCGAGGGCATATTGGGTCATCCTGCGCCGGTTTACCCCACCTGAAATGCGGCATTCACGGGAGCGGGTTGATGAGCTTGCGGCGGTTCTTGGGCGTCACCGTGCTGCTGGTCATTGGCGTAACGGCGGCAGTCCAGCTACCGACATGGATAACAGTCCTGCTCGGCTCGATGGCATTGGCTTCGCTGTATATCGCCGCACGACTGAAATCGCGTTTCGATCCGCTTGATCCGCGCTTCGGCAGCTGCATCCCACCGATTGCGAGGCCGAGAGACCAGGGATAAAAATTCCAGGACGTTCGCTACTCGATCACCTCGTCGGCGCGGCTGAGCAGCGTTGGCGGCACCTCGATGCCGAGTAGTTTTGCCGTCTTGAGATTTATGACCAGTTCGAACCTGGTGGGTTGCACAACCGGCAATTCGGAGGGCTTTTCGCCCCTCAGGATGCGGCCGACATAGACACCTGCTTGCCGCCATGTGTCCGACAGGTTGGCGCCGTAGCTGACAAGGCCACCGGCAACTGCGTCCACGCGCCCGTTGCAAATCGCCGGAATCCCGTAGGGGAGAGCCTTTGCAATGTGCAGGCCTCGACCGCCCAAGCCAAACAAGGGATCGGTGCTGGCAAGAAACGCACCCACCTTCAACCGGCTCATTGTTGCGAATGCCTCGTCGATCTCGCTCTCGCTGTTTGCGTTGACAACATGAAGGGTCAGGCCAAAGGCCTGAGCGGCTGCCTTTGCTTCCTTGATCTGAACGTCCGCGAGTGTCCCTTTCGGATTCACGAGCAGGCCAACATCGGAAACGTGAGGGAGAATCTCCCGCAGCGCCTCCATCCGCTTTGACGTCAGTGCCGTTCCGATGAAGGTCGCACCGGTGACGTTCCCTCCTGGCCGGCTGAAGCTTTCGACAAGGCCGTCGCCGACTGGATCGCCGCCATAGGCGAAGACGATCGGTATTGTCGACGTGGCCGCCTTCGCTGAACGGGCCGGGACCGGCGATCCCGTCGCGAAAATGATCGAGACCTGGCTCTTCACAAGCTCCACCGCCAGCGCCGGTAACCGGTCAAATTGGTTTCCTGCTGAACGATAAATGACGGTCAGGTTGCGGCCTTCGACGTAGCCGCCTTCCGCCAGACCCGCTCGAAAGGGATTGATGGCCCAGTCGGCGAGCTCACCTGAACTGAGTAAGCCCAGCGTCGGCTGCTGCTGCGCTCGTGCTACGGGTGGCCATGCCACCGACATGCCGATCAGTGCGATGAATTCGCGCCGCTTCATTTCTGCCCCTCATTGCCCGGCAGATACTACCGGTTCAAGTCAGTTGGACAAGGACGTCGGTAGTCCTACGAGGTCTGGCCTGTCTCATCGACATACCGTGACCTCGATCACTCCCAGCTTCAGTTGGGTTGCAGCGAGCTGGCTAACCCCATGAGACCGCGGTTTGAGTCGGCGGTAACCCGGCAACCGCGATGGAAGCACGGAAAAGCGGTGAGCGATTTCCTCCAGGCGCTGTTCAAGCTGGGGTGAGTTGCGGACTTCACACGGAGTGGCAAACCCGGTCGCACCTCTCCCTGTGGGAGTGGTGAAGGAAGGCTGCGGCGGTCAAATAGCGGCGATATGGCGAGGCAATTTGACCTTCCCTCAGGAACCCTGGTCCAGCGCAGCGCGGATGTCCCGGAACCCATTGAACCGGGCCGGCGCCTCCCGCGTTAGGTCGTGAACGGGGAACCAGAAATGGAGATAGTCAGATGTCCAGATCAAATATCGCGCCGGCAGCATTACTGTTGCTGGCATCGCTGTGTCTGCCCGGCAGTGCGCAGGCCGCGGTTGCGTCACCCTTCGCCGCCATGGCCGGTTCATGGTCCGGCGATGGTGTGCTGAGCACAACGGACGGAGGACAGGAGCGGCTGCGTTGCCGGGCGTCCTACAACGTGGCCCCAACCGGCGCCGAGCTTCGGCTCAATCTGAAATGCGCCAGTGAAAGTTACAATTTCGATCTGGCGAGCGAGGTTCAATACCAGGACGGCGCGATTTCGGGCTCATGGACCGAAGCCAGCCGGAACGCCTCCGGGACCCTTTCGGGACGCGCCGCCGGCGATCGCATCGAGGCCGCCGCGCGGGGTCAGAACTTCTCGGCCAATCTGTCGTTGACGACGCGCGGAAGCAGACAGACCGTGTCTATCCAGCCGCAGGGGACCAACATCACGGCGGTTTCGCTCGCGCTCAACCGGCGCTAACGACACGCTTGAGGCTCTAGATCGCGACGATGTCGGTCAGGCATTGCTGGGTCACCGCCATGCGCGCGGCGACCTGGCCGGGCTCCTTGCAGTCCATGTTCATGGCGAACACGGTTTGGGAGGTGCCCTTCTCCGCCCAGCCGACCATCCAGCCCAATGACGGCTTGCCCTGCTCCGCGCCCAACAAGCCGCTCTTGAAGCGGATCGTGGCGTCGCCGACTTTGGTCGCCGGCATGATGTCGCGCACCAGTTCCTGGCTGCGTTTACCGACCGGCAGCACGCCGCGTCGCAGCCGGTCGACGAAATCGACCTGCTGAACCGGATCAATGCGCAAACTGCCGGTCAGCCAGAACTGATCGATGCCGCCGCCGATATCGCGGTTGCCGTAATCGAGCAGGTCGACATATTTCTGCATGCGCTCCTCGCCGATCCGCCTTGCGATCTCCTGATAGACCGGCACCGCGGAGGCCGCGATCGCCGAGCGCAGCGTGTGGTCCTTGTTCCAGGCCTCGATGCTGCGCGTCACCCCGTCCCACTTGAAGATATCCTTGTCCGGGTCGGCGACGACGCCGGTCTCCAGCGCGATCAGTGAATTCGCAATCTTGAAAGTGGAAGCCGGCAGCTTCGCCTCCCCCGAGCGGACCTTGTCGCTGGCGATGATCAGGTAGTCGTCGACCTTGTAGCCGACGAAGGTGCCGACCGTGCCAGCGTCGAAAAACCGTTTTGCGAGGTCGTCGCGAAATTCGCTGCGCTGGTAGGAGACATTGGCGAAGCTGCGCGAGGGCACGAGGGTGGCAGCGGCAAAAAGTCCGAGCGCATGGCGACGATTGATCACGGTTGTATCCGAATGGTTGAGGAGCGCGGCACAGATGCTGAGGCATCGTGGTAAAACAATGGCAACATTGATTTCGACGCGTTTTCTTCACGCGAACCGGTGTCCACCCCCGGATCAAGTCCGATGGCATGCTTCGCTCGAAAACGCTATGAAGACAGCTAGCGGGTCCGTCCCGTCAACCGAAGCACGAAGATCAGAACTTCCGCGACCGCCTTGTAGAGTTCTTCGGGGATTTCGTCGCCGATCTCGACATGGGAGAGCGCGCCCGCCAGCACCTCGTTCTCCTCGATCGGGATGTCATGGGCTCTGGCGAGTTCGATGATCCTGGTACCGATGGTGCCCTTGCCCTTGGCGACGACCCGCGGCGCACCTTTCCTGTCGTAATGCAGCGCGACCGCAAGCTGGTTTTTGACGTCCACGCTCATAGCGCGCGGTCCAGGAAATGCCCGGCTCTGGCGGGCGCGCCTTGCGGCGGCGCGCCGGCCCGGATCACGATGTCGCCGGGATTCAGTTCAGCGCGGCTGAGCGCCTGGCTCAATTGCGATGCGCCGGCGCGCAGTTGCGCCGCCGTCGCAGGCCGCTCCGCCCACATCCGCACCGAGGTCTTTTCACCGACGAGCGACACCAGCGCGTGAATAGGGCCTGCCGGCTCGACATCCAGCGAGAACCGCGCCCGCCATATCCGTTTGGCGGCTTCGACCTCGCGCTCGCCGCCGCCATCGCGGGAAATCTCGAACTGCGCCATCGCTGTGCCCTGTGCCGTCACGAACGGAATTTCGAAATTCCAGCGCGGCGCGGTCGTATCGACTTTCGCCCCCGAAACGTCGACGCGATCCGGCAGCGAGGCGACCTGAAGCAGAGTTTGCCGTGCAATCGCGGCATCGGTGTCGTCAAGCAGATGATGCGCCGTGGTGACGAGCGGCGCGTGCGGCGCGATCGAGGGCGAAGCGACCGGCTGGGCCACCGGAAGCGCGCCGCGAAACGGCGGCGGCGGCGTGTTGGTGTGAACGGTGACGTCGTCGCCACGGACATCTCTCGGCGCTGTGGCTGATTGTGCGGGATTGCCGAGTTCCTGCAGCGCTTCCTGCAGCAGGTTCAAGGTCGCACCAGCGCTCGGCCCGGAATCGAGCGCGGCCGCGAGCGCACCTGGTGCGCCGCGCGGTTGAATAATATCGTCGGCGACAGGAAGGAGGGCCTGCGGCAGCAGGATTTCCTGGATGTCGAGTTCGGATGCCGCCGCTGGCGCAACGCCCGATGCAGGACTTGATGCAAGGTTTGAGGCAGGATTTGAGGCAGGATTTGAGGCAAGCGTCGGCGCCACATTTTGTAGCCCAGTCTGTTCGGCTGCAAGCACGACCTGCACCGTGGTCGTGTTGTCTACGCCGAGCGCCGATTGCAGCGTCTGGCGCAGCACGATCAGGGCGGCCTTGAGATCGGGCACGCCTGACGTCGGGACCGAACCTGTGGCCAGCGACGCCTCGAGAAAAAGCCCGGATTTCTGGAAGGCGGTCTTGATGTCGTTGCCCGCGAGGTTCTGATCGAGGCTCGTCTGCTGCGCCAGCACCTGTGCAATCGCCTGCTGCAGTTTCGGCGGCAGGCTGCCGGTCGAGGCGACAGCACCCAGATTGGCAAACAGTGGCGCGAGGCTCTCCTGCTCCGTCGCCGCGTTTTGCGCTGCGACTGACACCGCCGCATGTTCCAGCGGCGTCAATACGTTCTTCGGCGCGACAATCGTCGGGGCCACCGTATCGACCAGTGCCTCCGGCGACAGCGTGACGGCATCGGCCGATGCGCCGGCGACGTCTCCGCCCAGCCCGACTACGGCAAGCCGGATGCCGTCCTTGGTCTGCGACACCGCAAGCTGCAAGGCCTGGCCTTCCTGCAGCGGAATCTCAGAGAGCACATCGATCGAGAGGCTGGAGATCGCGATCCGCACCAGGTCGGCGGACAAGACCTTCAATACCTGCGCGTTGACCACGCTGCCCGGCTGCAGCACGAGTTCGGGCGCTGTGCCGCCAACCTCTTGGGCGGCAAGCACCGGAAGCACGGGATTGATTGATATCGCCATGTCGGAGGTCTCGGCCAGGCGCAAAGTCTAACCCGGCGTCGTAAACCTCTCGTTAACCCAGGGAACGCGATCAGCAAAAGTGGACACCGGTTTGGCGTCCGATCGAGCTCCAAAACTTCAGGCGCTGGCCAAAGAGATGTTCCACAGCCGCGCGGTTTTTGACGCTGAGCCAAACGCGCTTAGGCCCACTGCTATGCCAGAGCCGTTTAGTTCAATGACTATTCCGGGTAGAAGCCTGAAGCGACCAAGCCCGGAGCGCCATCGATTGTTACCTTCTTCACGAAGGTCCATTTCCGCGAAGGCTCAGTCTGTCCCGGCTTCGGAAACATGTAATCGACCCACCCTGATCCTTTCGTTTCGGCTGTCTTTATAATTTCATTATGAAATAGCTTGTCCTTTGCATCCTTCTGACCACTCACATTAGTTCCTTCACGCTTTGGAAAAGCGGGATTGAGCAATACGTTCGCGTTCATATCGTAGACAAAGAGATACATGTCACCGTGGAACCACTCGCTGTCTTTCTTTCTGAAATCCGCGAAAGCTGCCTTTCCTTTGTTATCGATGAGTGCCGCAGCCTTGGTGACCACCGCTTCGACTTGTCTTGCTCTTTCTGATGGAGGCGGGCCTTGCTGAGAAAATACCGGCGAAGCAGTCGCGACAAATGTCGTAAGCGCAAGCCCCATAAATAGAGCATTGGCGTTCATTGGGGACCTCCCTATTACTTTATGCAGTGCGTCGCCCCTGCTAGTGACAAAGAGACGTAGCGGAGCGTCGAATGACGAGTTAATTTTTTGTAATGAATGTTGGACACGAAAATTTGGATCTTCAAAAATAGCTTTCTTTGCTGAGAATTGGAGGCAGTCTTTTAGACTAAAGTATTTTGTCTATTGCTCTTTCGAAGTTAACGGCGACTGCACAAGTCGACCTGAATTTTTGAGATAGAGACTGCGTTCCAGAGGGCGACGAACAAGATGGAGAAAAACGATGCGAGCGCTCATACCCGGTAGCCAGTGCGCTGCCATTTTGGCCCTCTCGTTCTTAGGGATAGGGCTTTTGTTTGCGCCTTCGCTAGTTGCCGCGCACGTGCAGTACATTGTCCAGCCAGTGGCGGAAATGAAGGTGAAGCAACTTCCAAAAGGCGAATTATTTTGGCACGTCGAGAGCTTCCCGACGCTGGATGAAGCCAAGGCCGCTGCGCCGCCCTATCGCTGGAACCCGGACACCGTCAGCTACGACGGGTTGCCTTCGCTCACTGCTGAGGTCGCCGGCAAAGCGTGGCTCTTCACTCTCGGTCCGAAGGGCGAGGCAACCGCTGGAGGAACGAAGGTCGCGGAGATCGGACCCGTTCCTCCGCTCAGCGCGCCCGAGTACCTGCTGCGCGCGAACTACGGCCATGGGCCGCCGGGTGCAAAGACACCGGTGCATACGCATCCCGGCTCCGAAGCATTTTATGTTTTCGTTGGCAGGTTGGGCCAACGGACCGCGCAGGGAGTGATGAATGTCGAGGCCGGGCACTCAATTCATCCCATCCCATGCCCGCAAGGACATGAAATCGGTTCTGGAGCTTGGTCGTTAACAGGATGAAGATCGAGAACGTGTGGGCGCTCGATGCCGACAGTCCTCCAAAAACTGAACCCACCGCAGCATCCTCGTCGATGTGGCGGGGCACCGGATCGTATTGCTGGCGAACTGAACGATTTCGTTCTTAGAGACAAGATAGGGGCCAGCCTTGCGGCTAGCGCCGACCTCGATGTCTTCAAAATACCAGTGGGCCATGGCTTATCCTTTGCAGGACGGACGAAACCAAACGGATGGCAAGAGGTGGTTGACTGGGGTGCGACTATAGCCTTCGTGCCGTTCGATGTCAGTACGTCGGCTTCTGGCACTTTTCCGACGTGGCTTTCTAACTGACGATGTCGGTTCATCGGGGTAAAGCGGACTCACAGCCGACATCGCGGAAACGACGCGAACGACCCGGAGCGGAAGTCAAGCCAAACGACATGTACTCGCTTGCCTTCGGCCGCTATGTTCGGGCTATGACTTGCTCCGTTCTTCTAGACCTCGACGGCACCTTGATTGATTCGCAGCCCGGCATTCTTGCAAGCTGCCTTGCCGCATTGCGCGCCCTTGGACATGAACCGGATGAATCCCTCGACATCCGACGCGCTATCGGTCCACCGCTCGAAGACCTGATGCAGGCCTTGCTGCAGCCATATGGAGACGGCAGAGTTGACGAAGCAGTAGCGGCCTATCGTCAGCACTACGGTGAAAGTGGGCTTCTCGGAAGCTTGCCTTATCCGGGAATTGGCAGGTCCCTTGAAGAGATGAAGCGAGCCGGATTGGGAATCTATCTCGCGACGTCGAAGCGGGTGACTTTCGCGAGCCGCATTCTGGAGCAGCTGGAGTTTGCCACATACTTCGATGGCATCTATGGCTCAGTGCCGGGCGGCGAGCTGGATCACAAGCCTGAACTGCTCGCCTATATTTTGTCTAAGCATAATATCTCGCCTTCCCGCAGTCTGATGGTCGGGGATCGCAGGTATGACATTTCTGGGGCCCATGCTGTCGGAATGCGCGGTCTTGGCGTGCTGTGGGGTTATGGCACCCGAGACGAACTTGAAACTGCTGGCGCAGACCAGTTGGTGGAATCCGCTGCCGATCTCGCCCGGACGGTTCTCTCGATGATCAGAGGGAAATCCGCGTGCTAGACCGGCCCTGCAGCGCCATTCAAGCAAGCAATCTAATGTCGACTATCGGCACTTTTCGGACATGCCGAGACAGCCGCGGCGACGAATTCGAGATGGAAATTCTACGCGCAAGTTCAGCGTCTGAGTTTTCTCACGGCCAAGACCCTTGGCAGACCACGCAAGCCGGTCGTCAATTTCGGATGGATTGGCGCGAAAATGGCGTTCGGCTATCGCTTCATTGACCCAATAGGAGTTGAGTTCCCATGTGTCATATCTGCCGCACTGTAGGCCCATTCCTCGAACGTGTCCTAATTGCCGCACTGTGGACGTATTCTGAGGGGAAACGCTTGGCAGGTTACTGCTTGGCTTCTTCTAACTAAGGGGGAATACCGTGATGAAGATTGTGATTGTAGCAGGCGCAATGCTTGCCGTGGTGACTGCCGCTGGCGCTGCCGACCTCCCGCGCAGACAGCCCGTCTATCAGGAGGCTCCAGTCGGCAAAATGCCGATTGGCAAGACCCCCATCGGGAAGACCCCAATCGGCAAGGCACCCGTCGTGTCGCGATACTAACAGGCGGTTTTCGACTCAGGTCTCGCTAAACCGACTTTATCGTCGACGGTTGAAGGGCGAAGCGTGGCAAATAGGCCGAAGAGACCAGGGCTTTGCTTGCTTGCGGGTTTCACACTCGCGGTTTTGCTCCAGTGCGAAATCCAATCGGCTTCTGCAAACGAGACTAACACTGGGGCCGTTTCGGAACGTTTCGCTTCGCTGATACGAGAGTTCCAGAAGCGCGTTGTCGACGCGAATGCGCTTGTTTCCAGCGAGGCGCCTGTTGAATCGAAACCGGCGCCACAGTCGACTTGGAAGCCGGGATCGGCGAAGGGCCCGTACTACGTTGATTTCAGAGCCAGAACGGCGGCGAGCTGGGGCCACGCTTTCGTCTGGTACGGGAAGACAAGCGAGCGACGAGTTGAAGTCGCGGGCCTGACCCCTGCGGGAGATACCCTGGCTTATGTAGTCGGTTATTTGACGTGGGTGCCGTCCGAGACCGGGGCAAGCTATGGCGATCTTGATCCGGAGTACTTGACCGCTCATTACCGCGTTTACTTGAACGAGCCGGACGCAAAGAGGGTCTTCGCATACATCAAAAAATTGCAGGCGAGTTCACCGGTCTGGAATGCCGAAATATCCAATTGCACTTCGTTTATCGGCAGCATCGCAAGTTTTATGGGATTGAAAGTTCCTTACCGCTGGCAGCGTCCTGAGGAGTACGTGAACAGTCTTAAGCCGATGAATGGCGGGCGCCAAGTTGTACACCTGCCGTCAGTACAATAGCTCGGTTCGCTAAAGGACGAGGCCATCGCGTCACCAGTCTAAGGTCAGTATCCGTTGCGTGAGACTCGGAAACGTTACTCGGCCGAAGCAATAGGAGTTCGAGTCCTCAGCCAGACTGTGACGGACTCATGGAGGGATAAGGTGTTGCTCCGGCTCCGGCTTCCGGTCCGCCGTCCCAGGCCAAACCGGGCAGAAAAATCTTATCCAGTCCCAGCGTCCAATAAGGCGAAATCCGAGATATGCCCGGTTCATAAGGCTAACTGAAGCGTCATCCGGCTATGGCTCGCTAAACCTCTCGTTAACCGAGCCCCTTATTTCAGGACTTCAGGGCCTTCAGAATGGTCACCGCGGCGGTGAAATCGACCAGCCGGGCCGTCCGGCGGGCCGCGACTTCCTCGTCGATGCCCCATTTTTCGATGTTCCAGTCCTCATCGACATGGGCGGCGGCCCAGACCTCGTCCGGACTGCGCACGCCATGGTACAGCGCCAACGAAAGCAGCGCCGATCCCGTCAGCGTCGTCACCACATGCAGCGCCGCAATCGCCCAAGGATCGGTGGGGAAAGTCGCGCGCGCCGCCTTGATCGCGGGCTCCGGCTGGGCGACATGAACGATCCCCTCGGCCAGGATGAAATGCGCGCCGAGCTCGTTCGCCGCCCAGAACAGGATCGGGTCCCAATGCGCGGCTTCCCTTGCGACCAGCACCTCGGGGTGGCCGGCGCGATAGAACAGTAAATCCGTGCCGAGATATTTTGCGACGTCGTCCGCGACCGCTGCGACCCGATCGACCACCGCCTGGGTGACGCTGTTGGCAAAACGCGTCAACGGCATGGTCAGGGGATCGATGTTCTCGCCTTGCGCATTCCATTCAGCGGCGATCGCTTCCGCGATGTCGCGGTTCGGCACCACGACCTGACGACCGGACGGCGTGCGGATCGGCTTGCCGTCGAGGGTAACGGCAAAACCGCCCTCGGTCTCGGCAACGCCGGCGCTGGTATAAAATCGCTTGCGCTGGGGTGCGCGCGCCGTGCGCCGCACCGCCTCCTCCGGATCGAGCGGAGACTGTCCGGCGACTTCGTCGAATAATTCACGCATGCGGCATTATAGCGTTTTCGAGCGAAGTGGACACGGGTTCGCGTAAAGAAAGCGCGTCAATTAGAACCAAGGCGTTGCTCTTTCGTCGGGCTTCATTTGCCTGCAAGATAGGCCATGGATCCATTCAAATAAAGCTGATGGCAATCGCAAAATTCCTGACCGCGGTCACGATCGGGCTCGCAAGCTTCGCTGGCTATCCCGCGCAAGCCGGGTTCCGCTCGCCGGAATCACTGATCCGCAACGTCTACGCCTATTACGGCAAGGGCTCATCGGAGCATTCGAAGGGATTGCCGCGCGATGCCGAGACGGCGGAGCAGTTTTTCGACCGCAGTCTCCGCAGCGCATGGATTGCGCCGCACGAAGCGCCTTACGATTTCCTGGTGCAGAGCCCGAACTGGAAGCTCGGCCCGGTTTCGATTTCGATCCTGCGCAAGCAATTCGACAAGACCTATGTCGCCGTCAGCTTCGACAATAACGGCCGAGCGATCACCTTGAACTTCGTCGTCGTCAGCGGAGCCGACGGCTGGGTGATCTCGGACGTCGAGAGCCCGCACGATTCGCTGCGGCAGTTTCTCGCGCAATTCAGGCGCTGAGGCCTAACAGCGTCACGGCTCCTGGTAGATCACCTTGCCGGCACGAATGGTGTAGGCGACCTTGGCGAGATTGCTCACGTCGGCCATCGGGTCGCCGTCAAGCACCGCGAGGTCGGCGTCGAACCCCTTTTCGACCCTGCCCTTCTTCGCGAACTTGAAATACCGGGCCGGATTGGTCGTGAGCGAAGCGAGCACTTCCTTTTCCGAAAGCGCCCGGCGCATCAGTTCGTATTCGATCGACGTGTCGTAGATCGTGGTGAAGCCGACATCGGTCCCGAACAACACAGGACTGCCGTTCCCCGAAAAAGCCTTGAGCTGATTGACGCCGGAACCGACCAACCGCTCTGCCAATGCGGGACCGCCGATCGTCTTCGCGAACAGCGAAAGCGTCGGGATCAACGCGATGCCCTGCGATTTGATTCGCGCCAGCTGCTCGGGGCTGTAACCCGGCTCGCCCGGAATGATGTGCGCCAGCACATCGACTTCGGCCGCGATCACCGTCTCCAGGCCGGTCCGGTTTTGCGGATGGGCGAACACCGGCTTGCCTTGCGCGTGTGACACGTCGACAGCGGCCTTGGCGATGGCGACGTCCATGTTCACGACCGGCTTGTCGCTGCCCATGTATACGCCGGTGAAAAGTTTCATCCCGTCCAGGCGCATCTTTTCGAGGTAACGACGCGACATTTGCGTGGCTTCATCTGCAGTAGCGGCTTCAGGGAGTTGCAATTCGGGCGGTAGATAGGCGGGATGGCCGCCCTTCGGGAAAATGTTGCCGGCAAGGAGGATTTTCGGACCCGGGATTTCACCGGAATCAACCCGCTTACGCAGCGGCAGTGAGTCATCCGGGTCCGAGCCGAGATCCCACACAGTGGTGAAACCCCACTTGGTCAGCATCGCCTGCATATGTTCTTGCAGCGGCGCGGCGGGCGCGCTGCCGGCGTTTTTCCACACGGCTTGCGTGAAGTGAACATGGCTGTTCCAGAAGCCGGCAACGATGGTCTTGCCGGCGCAATCGATGACACGCGCATCCGGCGGCACGCTGATTTCGCTGCGGCTGCCGATCGCGGTGATGACGCCAGCCGACGTTACAACCACTGCATCGGAGAGCGGCGCGGCGTCAGGTGAGGCATACACGCTGCCTCCCACGAGGGCGAGGGTTTGCGCGCCGGCGCTGGAGCACGCAGATCCGGCGAGAAGGAAAACAAAAAGCGTGGTGCGGAGCAGATTCCCGATCATGCGTTGAGCCCTTGAATGATGGCAAAACAAACCGGTCCGAGCGATACCTGATGCGCGCGCCTTCGATTTGATCATTGTTGCGCCTCCCCGCAAAATTGATGGCGGCGCAAGGATGGATCAAATTCATTCCTCCGGTGCGTTCTCGATCGGGTCGAACCGATCGGCCTCCAGCCCGAGCAGGTTCCAGGATTGCAGCATATGCGGCGGCAGTGGTGCGGTCGCATCGATCACGCCGCCGCGCGGATGCGGGATCACTATCCGGCGCGCCAACAGATGCAGGCGGTTTTGCAGGCCGCCCGGCAATTCCCAGTTTTCGCGGTTGAAATATTTGGGATCGCCGACGATGGCGTGATCAATATGCGCCATATGCGCGCGCAATTGATGGGTGCGTCCGGTGACCGGCTTCAGCGAAACCCAGGCGAGCTTCTGCGCCGAGGTCTCGACGACAGCATAATAGGTCACGGCATGGCTCGCGCCCTCATCGCCATGCCGCGCGATCCGCATGATGGTGTCGTCCTCGCTCTCTTCTTTCGCAAGGTAGGTCGAGATGCGGCCCTGTTTCGGCTTTGGCACGCCCGCGACCAACGCCCAGTAAATTTTCCGTGCGGAACGGTGGCGGAACGAGCCGGTTAGCGCGGTGGCGGCAAAGCGCGTTTTCGCGATCAACAGACAGCCCGAGGTTTCCCGGTCCAGCCGGTGCACCAGCCGCGGCTTCTGCCCCTTGGCGTCGCGCATCACTTCCAGCATGTCGTCGACATTCCGCGTGATACCGGAGCCGCCCTGCACGGCAAGCCCTGCCGGCTTGTTCAGCACCATGACGTCGGCATCCTCGAACAGGATCATGTCCTTCAGCGCCTGCAGCGTCTTGGTGGCGGCTTCCGAGAGCTGGCCTGCGGCCTTCGGCGTATCGAGCTTGAGCGGCGGAATACGGACGCTCTGGCCCTCTTCCAGCCGATCCTTGCTGTCGGCGCGCTTGCCGTTGACGCGCAACTCGCCCTTCCGGACAATGCGCTGGATGTGGGAGAACGACAGGCCCGGGAAACGCGCCTCGAGAAAACGGTCGACGCGCATATTGTTCTCGTCCGCGGTCACGACCACGGTCTGGACCTTGGTCGGAAGCGGAAGCTCGGCCTTCGTCTTCTCGGGCTCGGCGATGACAGGCACCGGCCTTTCCCGGCGCGGCTCGGAAAAACGCGTGGGTTTGCCGCCCGGACGTTTGCCCGGCGGCCGGTCGCCCTGCACGCGTTCGCCGGGTTTCCGGTTGCGAAAAGGGGTCGCTCCCTTGACCGTTCCCTCGGGGCGGTCGCCGGCGGCGCGCGACTTGGCTAGCGGTTTTCGGTCGCGACGGCTCATCTGGCTCTGCTCCAACGGGTGAACCGCTAGGTAGCCCAAATGGGCCGAATTGTCACGGTGAAATCAGGCCGTTTGACGCGTTGTCTGACCTCAATGCCCGCTGCATCGGGCCTCGCGCCAGATCCGCTTGATGTCCGCAATGCCGTGGGCGGTGTCCTGAAACATCTCCGCCCGGTCAGCGGCGAGACAGGCGCCACCGGGATTGCCATTTTGCAGGCGTGCGGCGCCGAGATCGGACCATGCACTGCCCGATGTCGGTGTATCCTTGACCGCCTGCTCCAGGACCGGTTCGGCCTCATTTGACCGTTTCGCCGCCAGCAGCATGTGGCCGTAATCGGCATTCAGCGTCGCCAGCGCGCCCGGCTGCTTCCGCGCGATCTTGAACAATTGTTCCGCGAATTCCGGGTCGTTGAAGCGCGCCAGCGCGATCAGCGCAAAGCCGTGAAAGATCTGGCTTTGCCCGGGCGCGAACAACCAGGCCTGGTTGAAGCGTGTGCCCGCCAGCGCCATATCGTTGGCCGCCATCGCCTCCCAGCCGCGCCGGGAAAGCGCTTCAAACACGTTGGCGCGCGAGCCGTAAACCTCGACGGCGAGCGAAACGAAGACGTCGTCGGTCTTGCGAAGCGTCGGCTCTTTGTCGACAAGACCAAAAAACGGCGCTTCGCTCGCCGGCGCCTTGAAGGCCTTCCGGGTCACCTCAATACCCGGCGCGACCTCCACGGTCTCGGCCGCCGCCGGACGGAGCGGCGCGACTATCGCTGCGAGGATGGCGGCGGCTGTCAGTGCAACGATGCGACGGTTCATGGTGCCTCCAGACTATGGATAGCGCGTTGCCTCGCGCAACCACCGGGAATCGATGTGGTTAAATCGGTGTAAATTGATGCTGCCGCAGCACAGCCACATCTCGGAGATCTACGCGATCAACACGGCGGACGAGCGACTGGCCGACGAGATCCTGGAGTTCGTGAAGGCGAGGAAATAGCCGGCGCTATTTCGACACCCGCTCCCTTCTCAGCTTGGTCCAATAGTCCAGCCGCTTGCGGATTTCGCGCTCGAAGCCGCGGTCGGGCGGGTCATAAAAGGTCTGGCGTCCCAGCGCTTCCGGGAAATAGTCCTGGCCGGAGAACGCGTCCGGCGCGTCGTGGTCGTATTCGTAGCCGGAGCCATAGCCTTCCGACTTCATCAACTTCGTCGGCGAGTTGAGAATGTGCTTCGGCGGCAGCAGCGAACCGCCCTCTTTCGCTGCCCGCATCGCGGCGCCAAACGCCTTGTAGGCGGCGTTCGATTTCGGCGCGGTGGCGAGATAGATCACGGCCTGCGCGATTGCGAGTTCACCCTCGGGAGACCCAAGGAAATCATAGGCGTCCTTGGCAGCGTTGCAGATCGCCAGCGCCTGCGGGTCGGCGAGACCGATGTCCTCGACCGCCATGCGCACGACGCGGCGCGCCAGAAACAGCGGATCTTCGCCGGCGTCCATCATGCGCGCGAGGTAATACAGCGCGGCATCCGGATCGGAACCGCGCACCGATTTGTGCAGCGCCGAAATCAGGTTGTAATGGCCGTCGGCGGATTTGTCGTAGATCGGCGCGCGGCGCTGCAGGATCTCCTGCAACTGTTCCGCGTTGAAGATTTCGTCCTTGCGCGCGGCGCGCCAGACCTCTTCGGCGAGCGTCAGCGCGGCGCGGCCGTCACCGTCGGCCATCCGCACCAGCACGGCGCGCGCGTCGGCATCGAGCGGCAGCTTCTTGCCCTCGATCTTTTCGGCATGGGCATAGAGTTTTTCCACCGCCGCCGGGTCGAGCGAATGAAACACCAGCACACGCGCACGCGACAGAAGCGCGGCGTTGAGCTCGAACGACGGGTTTTCCGTGGTGGCGCCGACCAACACCACGGTGCCGTCTTCCATTACGGGCAGAAACGAATCCTGCTGCGCGCGGTTGAACCGATGGACCTCGTCCACGAACAGCAGCGTGCCCTTGCCGGTCTCGCGGCGGGCGCGCGCCGCGTCGAACACCTTTTTCAAATCGGCGACGCCGGAAAACACCGCCGAAATCTGCTCGAAATGCAGATCGGTCGCATCCGCGAGCACCCGCGCCACCGTGGTCTTGCCGGTGCCGGGCGGGCCCCAAAACACAAGGGAACCCAGCGTGCGCGTCGCCAGCATCCGCGTCAGCGCGCCGTCGGGACCGAGGATGTGATCCTGACCGACGACGTCGGCGAGCGAACGCGGGCGCAGCCGGTCCGGCAGCGGATGCGGCGCGTCCTGCTCCATCCCTGCCGCGGCAAAGAGGTTAGAAGCCTCGCGCTGCTGTTTCGGGCTCATCCGCCGAGCGTCACGTTGATCTGCTGGCCGCCGCGCACCACCGTGATGCGCCAGATTCGCGACGAGGTTTTTGACGCCTTGTCGAGATCGCCGGTCTTGGCGATCTTCTGGTTATTCACCGCGAGTATGATATCGCCTTTCTGGAACCCGACGCTCGCGGCCGTTCCGCCGTCGGCGAGATCGATCACGACAACGCCCTCGGTGGAGGCGTCCAGATGCAGTTCATCCGCAACCGCCGGCGAGATGTTGGCGACTTTGGCGCCCTGGAACGGCGAGCGCGCGGTCAGCACGATCTCATCGCGGTTGGTGTCGGGCGCGGTCTCCAGCGGCACCGTCAGCTTCACCGTCTTGCCGCCGCGCTGCACGTCGATCTGCGCGGAACCTCCCAAAGGGCGTGTAGCGAAGCGATAATCGAACGCGTTGGGGTCGTCGATGGTCTGGCCGTCGATCGCCACGATCAGGTCGGACAGTTTCAGCCCGGCGCGCGCCGCCGGGCTGTTCGGCGCGACATTGGCGACCAGCGCCCCGGTCGGCAGCTTCAGTCCCAGCGTTTCGGCGATGTCGGGCGTCACCGCCTGTAGGCGCGCGCCAAGATACGGTCGCTTCACCGCCTTGCCGCCGCCTTTGGCAGACGCCACGACGACGCGGACCATGTTGGCGGGAATCGCAAAGCCGATGCCCTGCGAACCGCCGGAGCGCGAGAAGATTGCGGTGTTGATGCCGGCGAGCTTGCCGGTCATGTCGACCAGCGCACCGCCGGAATTGCCGGGGTTGATCGCCGCATCGGTCTGGATGAAGAACTGATAGTCGGTGATGCCTACTTGCGTGCGCGCCAATGCCGAGATGATGCCGTGCGTCACGGTCTGGCCGACGCCGAAGGGATTGCCGATTGCGAGCACGACGTCGCCGACCTGCAATTCATCGGAATTGGCAAAGTCGAGCGTCGTGAACTTCTCTTTGGAGTCCTTGATGCGCAGCACCGCCAGATCGGTGCGGCTGTCCTTGAGCACGATCTCGGCCTCGAATTCGCGCTTGTCGGCGAGCGAGACCTTGACCTGATCGGCACCTTCGATGACGTGGTTGTTGGTGACGACGAGACCGGAGGCGTCGACCATCACGCCGGATCCCAGCGAACGCTGCATCTGCTCCGGCTGCTGGCCGGGCACGCCGAAGAAGCGGCGGAAGATCGGATCGTCCAGCAGCGGGTTCCGGTTCTGCACGGTCTTGGCGGCATAAACGTTGACCACCGCCGGCTGCACCCGCTGCACAATCGGGGCATAGGACAGCCGCAGCTCGGCTGCCGACGCCGGCACGCGGCGGTCCTGGGCGCTTGCGCTGCCGGCGGAAAAGGTGACGAAAAAGACGATGATCGCGGCGGCAAGGGGCGGGAATCGTAACATGCAAATCCTCGGCTAAAGACCGGCGGAATATAGACTTTTCGCTGCTTCAATAGAAGGGCAGTTTGCCCTCTTTTGCGGGCGAACGGCCGGGCACGGCAGGCGCAATTACGCGCGGGTGGTTGCAAGCCGCTTCGGCCTCGGCACCCGTCATCTAAGTATGACGTCGGTCATCGCAAGCGCTTGATCGGCAGCGCTTGTGGCTTCAATGCAACAATCACGACTTCTCTTTGCGTCGCCGGCGGCTTGCTATGGCCGCGTTGTCCCATAGGCATAGATTACTGCCAGAATCGTTGGCGGTTTCGACGGGCCAACGTCGGCGCTACCGCCGGACTCTTTCCAATTGCACGCGGCTTTCGCTGCAATCGGAAAATGCCGGCGCCTCGCGCAAGGCGGCGAACTAAGTCCAGAATGATAAGGGGGATGCTCTCATGTCCAAAACAAAGTCAGGGGTCGCGACGGCAGCAAGTCTGATCGGGCTGATGTTGGCCTCACAGGCCCACGCGGAGTCGGCGGGCAGTGACTCGGAAATCGCACAACTCAGGCAGCAACTGCGCCTGCTGGAGCAGAAGCTCGACAAGCTACAGAAGCAGACCGCCGCCAACACCACCGCCGCTGCAAAGGCCAATGCGAAGGTCGACGCCACGGCCAAAGTCGCGAATGCCAGCGCGGCCATTCCCGTCAAGGGTCCGGTCGCGCCCTCTGGCGCGGTCGTGACGATGCCGGGCAATCGCCCGACCATCTGTACCGCCGACGGCTTGAACTGCGTCGCCATCACCGGCCGCATCCATTTCGACGGCGGCGGATACGACTATCACCCGAATACGGCTGCCACCGTTCCGCAGCGCCTCGATGACGGGGTCAACGTTCGCCGCGCCCGCATTGGCGTCGTGGGCAAATTCATGGGCGACTGGAACTTCGGCCTGATCTACGACTTCGGCGGCTCGTCGGATGGATTTGCCAGCACGGCGAGTGTCGGCGGAGCGGCCGTCGGATTCCTTCCGGGTGGGGCGCTATCGGGCATCGAGAACGCCTATCTCAGCTACACCGGGTTCAAGCCGTTCGGTGGCACGCTTGCGATCGAGGGCGGCATCATGGATATCCTTTACACGATGGACGAAGCCACCAGCTCAAACGACATCATGTTCATGGAGCGCGCATCCTCAGGGGTGATCGCGGCCAATATCGCCGCGAGCGATTTCCGCTCCACCTTCGGCGCGCGTTGGTACGATGACCGCTTCTGGGCCGGCGCCTATGCGACCGGACCCACCACGGGCGCCATCCACTCCGCCTCCAGCATCAACCCCAACGGCACCACGGAGCAATTTGGCGCCGCCGCCCGCGTCGCGGGGCAGGTTCTCAGCACCAACGATTACACCCTCCACATTGGCGGCGACGCCGAGTGGCTGATCCGGCCCCCGCACAATCTCGTCACCGGCGCACAAACGGTGACGCTGAACGACCGCCCGGAATTGCGCATCGATCCGACGACGCTGATCTCCACCGGCGCGATCGCCGGCGTCAGCGCCGCCCAGGTCTACAGCGCCGAGGCTGCGGCCACGGTCGGGTCGCTGTTCCTTCAGGGCGAATACTTCTGGTTCAATGTCGAGCGCAAGGCGATCCCTGGACTGCCGGATCTCAAATTCCAGGGCGGCTATGCGCAGGCGGGCTACATCCTGACCGGCGAAACCCGCAAGTACAATCCGGGCAGCGCCTCCTATGGTGGCGTCATTCCGGCCCATCCGTTCTCGCTCGACGGCGGCGGCTGGGGCGCATGGGAAATCGCCGGTCGATTCAGCACCATTGATCTCAACGATCAACTTGCGACCGCCAACGGCGTCGCCGGCGGGCGGCAGAACATCTACACGCTGGCGCTGAACTGGTACGTCAATCGCAACGTGCGATTCATGTTCGACTATCTGCACGGCGACGTCAGGAAGCAGGTCAGCCCGACCAATTTCGGCGACACTGGGTCGAAGTTCGATGCGTTTGCGATGCGTACGCAGGTGGCGTGGTAACGATGTCCCAAGCGGCAGGAGCAGCCACGGCTGCTCCTGTTGGCTCTTGTCAATTTTGGAGCCAGGACCACGGTTAGGCTGAAGTCTTTCAAGACAGGCCGGAGACACAGACATGAAGGCTGTCGGATACAGAAAGTCGCTTCCGGTCGAGGATGCGAATTCGCTGATCGATTTCGAGACCCAAAAGCCGGAGCCGAAAGGCCGCGACATCCGCGTCGCGGTGAAGGCAATCTCGGTGAACCCGGTCGACTACAAGGTCCGCAAGCGCGCCGCACCTCCGGAAGGCGAGACCAAAATCTTGGGCTTCGATGCCGCCGGGATCGTCGATGCGGTGGGCCCCGATGTGACGTTGTTCAAGGTAGGCGACGAAGTGTTCTACGCCGGCTCGATCCAGCGCCAGGGCACCAATTCGGAACTCCATCTGGTTGATGAGCGCATCACAGGCCGCAAGCCCAAGTCACTCTCGTTCGCGCAGGCCGCCGCCCTCCCCCTCACCTCGATCACCGCCTGGGAGTTACTGTTCGATCGGCTCGCCGCGGTGCCGGGCAAAAGCGTCGATCCGCGCACGCTATTGATCACCGGCGGCGCCGGGGGCGTCGGCTCGATCCTGATCCAGCTCGCCCGCCGCCTCACCGGGCTGACGGTGGTTGCGACGGCGACGCGGCCGGAATCGCAGAAATGGTGCCTCGATCTCGGCGCGCACGCCGTGATCGATCATTCCAGAGCAATGAAGGAGCAGATCGAGAAACTGAAGGTGCCGCCGGTCGGCCTCGTCGCAAGCCTCACCTTCACCGACCAGCACTACAAGGGAATTGCCGACTTCATCGCGCCGCAAGGCAAGTTCGGACTGATCGACGATCCGCCCGAATTCAACGTCGGCGTCTTCAAGGGCAAGGCGGTCTCGGTGCACTGGGAATCGATGTTCACGCGTTCATCGTTCCAGACAGCGGACATGATCGCTCAGCATCACCTATTGAACGACGTCGCCGACCTCCTCGACAAGGGTGTGTTGCGCACCACGCTCGACCAGACTTTTGGCACCATCAACGCCGCCAATCTCAAGCGCGCGCATGCGCTGCTGGAGAGCGGAAAATCGCGCGGCAAGATCGTGCTGGAGGGGTGGTAGGCGTCACGCCGCCGCCACGCCCTCGACGAAGATCAAACGCCGATCCAGCGCCGTCCACCGCACCTTGAGCGCCTCGGCGACTTCGGAAATGACATAGGCCGACATCTCCCACCTCACGCGATGGTCTGGATGATGCCGCCTTCGGCGCGCAGCGCGGCGCCGTTGGTGACCGATGCTTCCTTGGAGCTGATATAGACCACCATATTGGCGATCTCCTCGACGCTGGCAAAGCGCTGGATCAGCGACGTCGGCCGGAATTGCTTGACGAAGTTCGACGCGGCCTCGTCCACCGATTGGTTGTTTTGCTTGGCCAGATCCCCGACGAAGGTTTCAACGCCCTCCGACATGGTAGGTCCCGGCAGCACCGAATTGACCGTCACGGCGGTGCCGCGGGTCATTTCCGCGAGGCCCCGCGAGACCGAAACCTGCGCCGTTTTGGTCATGCCGTAGTGGATCATCTCCTTTGGAATATTCAGCGCGGATTCCGAGGAGATGAAAACGATGCGGCCCCAGTTGCGCTTCAGCATGCCCGGCATGTAGGCGCGCGACAGCCGCACGCCCGACATCACGTTGACCTCGAAGAAGCGGCTCCAGTCCTCATCGGGGATCTCGAAAAAGCCCTTGGGTTCGAATATCCCGGCGTTGTTGATCAGGATGTCGACATCCGGCAGGACCTTGGCCAGCGTCTCGCATCCGGCCGCCGTCGAAACATCGGCGGCAACGCCGCGGACCTTGGCGCCGGGCACCGCCCTGGAAATCCCGGCTACCGCCGCATCGACCTTACCTTGCGTCCGACCATTGACCACGACGGTCGCACCCGCCGACGCAAGTCCCTTGGCGATGGCATGGCCGATTCCGGCCGTCGAGCCCGTGACCAGCGCCGTCTTTCCCGAAAGATCGATGTTCATGAGATATCTCCATCATTGATGACGGAGATATCGGAAGCGGCTTGCGCGGCCGCAATCGCCGGTCACCTGTCGGTGATGCAACGGGGGAGCTGGATCAGCGGATGTTCACGATCTCAGCTTCGCCTCCGGCGATGGCAATGCCTTCGCCAACGCCCTTGCCGAACAGCGCTCGCGCCAGCGGCGAAGCGTGCGAGATCGTCCCGCGTGCGGGGTCGGCCTCGTCTTCCCCGACGATCCGGAACGTCTGCCGGCGGTCATCCTCGCGCACGATAGTGACGGTGTGGCCGAAGCGCACGGCCAAATTGTCGGCGGGCTCCGGCGCCACCACCGCAGTGGCGCGCCGCGCGCTCCAATAGCGGATATCGCGGCGGGCGCGGGCCAGCGCATCCCGATCCCCGGCCGCTTGCGCTGCAGCCTGTGCCGCCTGGGCTGCGGCCAACGCGTCCTCGATTTGGCGGAGGCCTTCCTGCGTCACGTCATTCGGAAGAACGGAGATTGGCCGGTCAGGCAAATCTTCGACGTCCTCTGTATCCTTGACGAACGCCCGGCTCATGTTTGTTAAACGCCCGCGGCTCCGGACGGTTCCCTTGGTCGGGCGTTCCAACCGGTCCGCATGACGAAGGTATTGTGGGCTCGCCGGTGAGGTCAAAAAAACGGCGCCCGGAGGCGCCGCTTTTGAAACCCGGATTTGAGAAGGTTTACGCCGCTTCCGGAGCCTTTTCCTGCGCCGGGCCGGAATCCTGGCCCTTGGCATCGACGTCGCGGTCGACGAACTCGATCACGGCCATCGGCGCGTTGTCGCCGTAGCGGAAGCCGGCCTTGATGATGCGGGTGTAGCCGCCCTGGCGGTCCTTGTAGCGGGTGGCCAACACGTCGAACAGCTTCCTGACCTGATCCTGGTCGCGCATTTCGGAGATCGCCTGGCGGCGCATCGCAAGCCCGCCCTTCTTGCCGAGCGTGACCAGCTTCTCAACGATCGGGCGCAATTCCTTGGCCTTCGGCAGCGTGGTGACGATCTGCTCGTGCTTGATCAGCGCGGCGCACATGTTGGCGAACATCGCACGCCGATGCTCGGCGGTGCGGTTGAGCTTCCGATGAACCTTGCCGTGACGCATTGTAAATTCCTCTATCCTTGTTCTGTCGCGACGGCTCGTCGGACACGCTGCTCAGGTGGGCTGCCTGCGTTCGCCCAAAATGGTGCGGCCGGGAAATGGGCCCGGCCACGACGGTTCGATCAGTAGTGATCCTCGAAGCGCTTGGCGAGCTCGTCGATATTCTCCGGCGGCCAGCCTGGCACTTCCATGCCGAGATGCAGACCCATCTGTGCCAGCACTTCCTTGATCTCATTCAGCGACTTGCGGCCGAAGTTCGGGGTACGGAGCATCTCCGCTTCCGACTTCTGCACGAGGTCGCCGATGTAGACGATGTTGTCGTTCTTCAGGCAGTTTGCCGAACGCACCGACAATTCGAGCTCGTCGACCTTCTTGAGGAACGCCGGGTTGAAGGCGAGATCGGGAATGATCTCCTGCGCCACTTCCTTGCGCGGCTCTTCGAAGTTCACGAACACGTTGAGCTGATCCTGCAGGATGCGCGCGGCATAGGCCACCGCGTCCTCCGGCGTGATCGCGCCGTTGGTCTCGATCGTCATGGTCAGCTTGTCGTAGTCGAGGATCTGGCCCTCGCGGGTGTTCTCGACCTTGTAGGAGACCTTGCGGACCGGAGAGAACAGGCTGTCGACCGGGATCAGGCCGATCGGCGCGTCCTCGGGCCGGTTACGCTCGGCGGCGACGTAGCCCTTGCCGGCGGCAACGGTGAATTCCATGCGGATTTCCGCGCCCTCGTCCAGCGTGCAGATCTGCAGCTCGGGATTGAGCACCACGACATCGCCGACGGTCTGGATGTCGCCGGCGGTGACGACGCCCGGGCCCTGCTTCTTCACGACCATGCGCTTGGGGCCTTCGCCCTGCATCTTGATCGAGATGTCCTTGATGTTGAGCACGATGTCGGTGACGTCCTCGCGAACGCCCGCGATCGAGGAGAATTCGTGCAGCACGCCGTCGATGTGCACCGACTGCACTGCCGCGCCCTGCAGCGACGAAAGAAGGATGCGGCGCAGCGCGTTACCGAGCGTCTGGCCGAAGCCGCGCTCGAGCGGCTCGGCGACCACGGTTGCGAACCGGGTCGCATCGGTGCCCGGCGTTACGTGCAGCTTGTTCGGTCGAATAAGTTCTTGCCAATTTTTCTGGATCGTCACTTTTTCACCCATGGGCCAGTCGACCTGCATCTGGTACTGGCGTTGGAGATCGCGGGATCAGTCCCGCGGCTGTCATCATTCCAAAAGCAATCACGAGGCGGAAAAAGCCGCCCGCGATCAAAACATCAAACCCGCCGGCGCTTGCGCGGACGGCAGCCATTATGCGGGATTGTCGTCACGTCGCGGATCGATGTGACGGTGAAGCCCGCCGCCTGCAGCGCGCGAAGCGCCGATTCACGGCCCGAACCGGGGCCCGCAACTTCCACTTCCAGCGTGCGCATGCCGTGTTCCTGCGCCTTCTTGGAAACGTCTTCGGCCGCGACCTGCGCGGCATAAGGGGTCGATTTGCGCGAGCCCTTGAAGCCCATCGTGCCGGCCGACGACCAGGCAATGGTGTTGCCCTGCGCATCGGTGATGGTGATGGTCGTGTTGTTGAACGACGAATTCACGTGCGCGATGCCGGATGCGATGTTCTTGCGTTCGCGGCGGCGTACGCGGGTGGCTTCCTTGCCCATTCCAAAACCTTTCCTGTGATCTCAAACGCCGCCGTAATGCCAGCGGCTACACCTAAAAGGCGAGTAGTGAATGGCGAATAGCGAATAGTAAGGATTGCCCCCTACTCGCTATTCGCTACTCCCTATTCGCCAAATTACTTCTTCTTTCCGGCGATCGACTTGGCCGGGCCCTTGCGCGTGCGCGCGTTGGTGTGGGTACGCTGACCGCGCACCGGCAGGCCGCGACGATGACGCAGGCCGCGATAGCAGCCGAGGTCCATCAGACGCTTGATGTTGATGCCGACCTCACGACGAAGATCGCCCTCGACCAGATAGTCACGGTCGATCACTTCGCGGATCTGCAGAACTTCCTGGTCGCTGAGCTGGCTGACGCGGCGCTCCGCGGGGATCTTCACCTTCTCGATGATCTCGGCCGCGTTCTTCTGGCCGATGCCATGGATGTACTGGAGCGCAATCAGGACGCGCTTGTTGGTCGGGATATTCACACCGGCGATACGGGCCACGGACTTCTCTCCTGTCGCCGATCCCTTGCGGACCGGACTTTGAGTTCTTGCTAACTCGGGCAGTGTGTCCACAAACGCGAACACGACGCCCGTCCCCTCAGATTCTTTGGGGCCCGGCATCGTCTGAAACTATCCGACTTGGATGCGAGGCTTATTAAAGGATTCACCTCGGTTTCGTCAACCGTCTCTACCGCTTAGCTCGCTTTTTCGTGACCTTTTTCGCGGGCTTTCCAGCGGTCTTTTTGACCGCCTTTTTGCTCGTTTTCCCGGCCAGCTTCCTGGTCTTTTTAGCCCCCTTGAAGGCCGGTTTCCTGGCCTTTGGGGCGGCTTTGGCGGCCTTCTTGGCCGTTTTGGCGGCCTTTCCCGCTGGCTTGGACGTCTTCCTGGCGGCCGCGACCTTAGGTTCCACTGCGCCGATCGCGGCCAGGATTCGGTTAGTTTCCCTGGTGACATGCTCGATGGTCATCATGCCATCGACGGTCAGAAGCTTCCGCCGCTCCGAATAATAGTGAATCAGGGGCTCCGTCAGGGTGCGGTAGCTCGCCAGCCGCTTCGAGAGCACTTCCGGGGTGTCGTCGATTCGCACTTCCTCGCCGCGCGCCCGCATCTCCGCGACGCGCGTCTCCACGCGATTGAGCAGCGCGCTCTCGTTGACGCGCAGTTCGATCACGGCATCGAGCTTCATGTGCTTCCTCTTCAGCAGTTCGTCGAGCGCTGCCGCCTGCGGCACCGTGCGCGGAAAGCCGTCGAGGATGAAGCCGTTCTTCATGTCCGGCTGGTCGAGGCGGTCGGAGATGATGCCGATCACGATGTCGTCCGGCACCAGTGCGCCGCTCGCCATGATGTCCTTGGCCTGCAGGCCGATCGGCGTCCCCGCCGCAGCCGCGGCGCGCAGCATCTCGCCGGTCGAGAGCTGGACGATGTGATGTTTCTGAACCAGCCGTTGCGCCTGGGTCCCCTTGCCCGCGCCCGGCGGGCCCAAAAGGATCAATCTCATGCCTATTCGCCCCCCGGCTTGGTGAGCGAATGCCGCACACCTGTGACTTTGATTTTAGACCGCTGCGGTTGCCGCGAGACGCTAGCGGCGGCGGCCCCTGAGCTTGGATTTCCTGATCAGCCCCTCGTACTGATGAGCGAGCAGATAGCCCTGCACCTGCGCCACCGTATCCATCGTCACGCTGACGACGATCAAAAGCGAGGTCCCGCCAAAATAGAACGGCACCGAGGCATAGGAAATCAGAATTTCAGGGATAAGACAGACGATGGCGAGATAGATCGCGCCCAATACCGTGACGCGCGACAGCACGTAGTCGATATACTCAGCCGTGCGCTCGCCCGGACGGATGCCGGGGATGAAGCCGCCATGCTTCTTCAGATTGTCGGCGGTCTCGGTCGGGTTGAACACGATCGCGGTGTAGAAGAACGCGAAGAACACGATCAACGCCAGATACATGAACAGGAACAGCGGACGGCCATGGCCGAGCTGGGTGGTGATCCACTGGAACCACTCCGGACCCTTGCCGGCGTTGAAGTTCGCAACCGTGGTCGGCAGCAACAGCAAGGACGAAGCAAAGATCGGCGGGATCACGCCGGAAGTGTTGAGCTTGAGCGGCAGATGCGAGGACTGGCCCTCGAACATCTTGTTGCCGACCTGGCGCTTCGGATACTGGATCAGAAGCCTGCGCTGCGCGCGCTCCATGAACACGATGAAGGCGATCACGGCCACCGCCATCACGATCACGATCAGGATCAGGCCGGTCGACAGTGCGCCCTGACGGCCGAGTTCCAGCATGTTGGCGAGCGCCGACGGCAGCTCGGCGACAATACCGGACAGAATGATCAGCGAGATGCCGTTGCCGATGCCGCGCGAGGTGATCTGCTCGCCGAGCCACATCAGGAACATGGTGCCGCCGGTCAGCGTGATCGCGGTGGAGAGCCGGAAGAACAGGCCGGGCTCGCTGACGACGTTGCCGGCACCCTCAAGGCCGACGGCGATGCCGTAGGACTGGAACGCGGCGAGGATCACGGTCAGATAGCGGGTGTACTGGTTCAGTGTCTTGCGGCCGGCCTCGCCTTCCTTCTTCAGCGCCTCGAGCTGCGGCGAAACGGTGGTCAGAAGCTGGATGATGATCGATGCCGAGATATACGGCATGATGTTCAGCGCAAAGATAGCCATGCGGTGAATACCGCCGCCGGCGAACATGTTGAACATGCCGAGGATGCCGCCGGCCTGCGAACGGAACACCTGTTCCCAGATCGCAGGGTCGATACCGGGCAGCGGGATATAGGTGCCGAGCCGATAAACAAGCAGCGCACCCAGTGTGAACCAGATGCGCTTCTTCAGTTCGTCGGCCTTGGCCAGCGCGCCGAAATTGAGGTTTGCCGCAAGTTGTTCTGCTGCTGAGACCATGTCTTGGCTTTCTCCCGCCGCCCCTTACGCCTCAAGCCCCTGGCGGGGCCATCGGCAGACGCCGGACATTATCTGGTGCTCGGCTTCGATAAGTCCATCGTTCTATCGGCGGATTGCCCGCGATCGGCGGACGATGACGCAGATGTTACGCCGCCTCGCCTTCTTCCTTCTTGGCCGGAGCCAGGATCTTCACCGTGCCGCCGGCCTTCTCGACCGCCGCAATCGCGGATTTCGAGGCGCCATGCACCTCGATCGCGAGCTTGGCGGTGAGTTCGCCGCGGCCGAGCAGCCGCAGGCCATCCTTGGCGCGGCGCAGCACGCCGGCCTTGACCAGCAATTCCGCGGTAACCGTTTCCTTGACGTCGACCAGCTTGGCGTCGATTGCCTGCTGCAACCGGTCGAGATTCATCTCGGCGAAGTCGAGCCGGAAGATGTTGTTAAAGCCGCGCTTCGGCAGGCGGCGATGCAGCGGCATCTGGCCACCCTCGAAGCCCTTGATGCGCACGCCCGAACGCGCGGTCTGGCCCTTGCCGCCGCGGCCCGAAGTCTTGCCCTTGCCTGAACCGATGCCACGGCCGACGCGCATGCGCTTCTTGCGCGAGCCGGCGTTGTCGGCGATATCGCTGAGCTTCATCGCCCTGTCTCCTTGCCTATAATTACTTCTCGCCGACGACGCGGACGAGATGTTGAACCTTGCTGATCATGCCGCGAACTTCGGGGGTGTCCTGAAGCTCGGCAATCCGGCCGATCTTATTGAGATTGAGGCCGATCAGCGTCGCACGCTGCGAGTGGTGGCGGCGGATTGCGCTGCCGGTCTGCTCGACCTTGATCGTCTTTGCGGCCTTGGCCATCGTATTAACTCCAGAAAGCGCTGAAAACGCGCTGTTGCCTATTCAGCCACCACTTCGGCGTCGCCGCCGACGCGGCGCGACTGCAGCGTGGACACCTTGATGTTGCGGCGTGCCGCCACCGAACGCGGCGAATCCTGATGCTTCAGCGCGTCGAAGGTGGCGCGAACCATGTTGTAGGGGTTCGAGGAGCCGATCGACTTCGCCACCACGTCCTGGATGCCGAGCGTCTCGAACACCGCGCGCATCGGGCCGCCGGCGATGATGCCGGTACCGGCAGGAGCGGCGCGCAGATAGACGCGGCCCGCGCCATGACGACCGGCGATGTCGTGGTGTAGCGTGCGGCCTTCACGCAAAGCGACGCGCGTCAAATTGCGCTTCGCCAACTCGGTCGCCTTGCGGATCGCCTCGGGAACTTCGCGCGCCTTGCCGTGGCCGAAACCGACCCGGCCCTTCTGGTCGCCGATCACGACCAGCGCCGCAAAGCCGAAGCGCTTGCCGCCCTTGACGACCTTCGCCACGCGATTGATGTGGACCAGCTTGTCGACGAACTCGCTGTCGCGCTCTTCGCGGTCCCTGCTCCGTCCGCCGCGTTCGCGTTCACCTGCCATGGTGTTTTCCAATCTCTGAGAGGCGATCAGCCCCTGTCCTTCGTTCAAAACCAGTTGTTAGAAGCTCAATCCGCTTTCGCGCGCAGCGTCCGCAAGCGCCTTGACGCGCCCGTGATAGAGATAGCCGCCGCGGTCGAACACCACTTCCTTGACGCCCTTCTTCACGGCGCGTTCCGCCAGCAGCTTGCCGACGGCCTTGGCCGCATCGATGTTGGCGCCCGTGTTGCCGCTCTCGCGCATCGCCTTCTCCAGCGACGAGGCAGACGCCAGCGTCTCGCCCTTCAGGTCGTCGATGACCTGGGCGTAGATGTGCTTCGACGAGCGGAACACCGACAGACGCGGACGTCCATTGGCGGAGCGGCGCAGTGACAGTCTCACACGCTGCTTGCGCCGGGCATTTGTAACTTTCAGTGACATGGCCGGCTCCGTTACTTCTTCTTGCCTTCCTTGCGGAAGATGAATTCGTTGGCGTACTTCACGCCCTTGCCCTTGTAGGGCTCCGGCGGACGATAGGCGCGGATCTCGGCCGCCACCTGACCGACGCGTTGGGAATCGTTGCCCGTGATCGTGATCTCGGTTGGCTTCGGCACCACGATGGTGATGCCTTCGGGGATCGCGTAGACCACATCGTGGCTGTAGCCGAGCGCGAGTTGCAGGTTCTTGCCCTGCAGCGCGGCGCGGTAACCGACGCCGGTGATTTCGAGCTTCTTCTCGAACCCCTTGGTGACGCCTTCGACCAGATTGGCGACTTGCGCGCGCGCGGTGCCGTACATGGCCTGCGCCCGGTTGGTTTCGATCCGGGGCGCGACCTTGACCGCGCCGTTCTCGAACTTCACCTCGACGTCGTCATGCACGACGAACTGAAGCTGGCCCTTCGGCCCCTTCATCTTGACGGTCTGCCCTTCGACGCTCGCCGTCACACCGGACGGGATCGTCACAGGCCGTTTGCCAACACGTGACATGGCTTCAATCCTTCCTCAGAACACCGTGAAGAGAACTTCGCCGCCCACGTTCGCGTCACGCGCTTCGTGGTCAGCCATGATTCCCTTCGGCGTCGACAACACCGAAATGCCGAGACCGTTGTTCACGCGCGGCAGGTTCTTCACCGAGGCGTAAACCCGACGGCCGGGCTTCGATACCCGCTCGATCTCGCGAATGACCGGCTCGCCGTCGAAATATTTCAGCTCGATCTCGAGCTCGCTGCGACCGGAGGCGTGTTCGACGCTGGCATAGCCGCGGATATACCCTTCCGACTTCAGCACTTCGAGGACGCTGGCGCGCATCCTCGAGCCCGGGGTCGAGACCTTGGACTTCGAACGCATCTGCGCATTGCGGATGCGGGTAATCAGATCGCTGATCGGATCGTGCGTTGACATCTTACCGACCCTCCTTACCAGCTGGACTTCACGAGCCCGGGAACCAGGCCCTTGGAGCCGAGTTCACGCAGCGCGATACGGCTGAGCTTGTTCTTGCGATAGATCGAGCGCGGACGGCCGGACAGTTCGCAGCGATTGCGGATGCGCGTCGCCGACGAGTTGCGCGGCATCTCGGCAAGCTTCAGCGTCGCGGCAAACCGCTCTTCCATCGGCTTGGTCTTGTCGGCGATGATCGCCTTCAGCTTCGCGCGCTGAGGGGCGGCGTTCTTGGTCATCCGCTTGCGCCGGTTGTTCTTCTCGATCGAACTCTTCTTTGCCATGCTTGGCTCCTGGGTTTCCGCGTTTGAGAGGCTTTAACTGCGTCTCACTGCCGGAACGGGAAATTGAAAGCGGTCAACAAGGCTCGCGCCTCGTCGTCAGTCCGCGCCGTGGTGCAAACCGTGATGTCCATGCCCCATGTTTCCCCGGCCTTGTCGAAGTCGATTTCGGGGAAAATAATGTGCTCCTTGATGCCGAGCGAATAGTTGCCGCGGCCGTCGAAGCTCTTGGCGTTGAGGCCGCGGAAGTCGCGCACGCGCGGCAGCGCCACGTTCACCAGGCGGTCGATGAACTCGTACATCTTGGCCTTGCGCAGCGTGACCTTGCAGCCGATCGGCTGGTTTTCACGCAGCTTGTAGGTCGCGATCGCGACGCGCGAATAGGTCACGATCGCCTTCTGGCCGGCGATCAGCGACAGGTCGGCGGCGGCGGTCTCGGCCTTTTTGCGGTCGTTGACGGCCTCGCCGACGCCCATGTTGAGGACGACCTTGTCGAGACGCGGCACCTGCATGACGTTGGCATAGCCGAACTGTTCGGTCAGCTTGCCGCGGATGCTCTTGTCATACTCCGCGCGCAGGCGCGGCACGTAAGCGGTATCAGCCATCGATCTCTGCTCCCGAGCTCTTGGCAATGCGTACCTTCTTGCCATCAGCCTGAATCTTGAAGCCCACGCGGGTCGGCTTTCCGTCCTTGCCGACATAGGCGATGTTGGACAGGTGGATCGGCAACTCCTTGGAGATGATGCCGCCTTCCTGGGCCTGGGTCTGCTTCTGGTGACGCTTCACCATGTTGACGCCGCGCACCAACGCCTTGTTCTCGTCCGGGCGGACCTCGAACACTTCGCCAGTGCGGCCCTTGTCGCGGCCGCTCAGCACGATAACCTTGTCACCTTTCCGGATCTTGGCAGCCATCACAGCACCTCCGGCGCAAGCGAAATGATTTTCATGTGGTTCTTGGCGCGCAGTTCGCGCGGCACCGGCCCGAAGATACGGGTGCCGACCGGCTCCGACTGGTTGTTGATCAGCACGGCGGCATTGCGGTCGAAACGGATGACCGAGCCGTCGGCGCGGCGGATGTCCTTGCGGACCCGCACCACGACAGCCTTCATCACGTCCCCCTTCTTCACCTTGCCGCGCGGAATCGCCTCCTTGATCGACACAACGATAACGTCGCCCACGGTGGCATACCGGCGCTTGGAGCCCCCAAGCACCTTGATGCACATGACACGGCGTGCGCCTGAATTATCGGCCACGTCGAGGTTGGTCTGCATCTGAATCATTGATGCACCTCGTCCTCTTTCTGATGCGCAAAGAATTCGCGCTTGAAATTTCCCAAAACCGGTCAGGTCAAACCGGACCTGCTTCAGGCCGTTTTCTTCTGTTCGCCCCGGACCACGGTCCAGCGCTTCAACTTCGAGATCGGCTTGCTCTCCTCGATCCACACCATGTCGCCCGGCTTGAACTCGCTGTTCTCGTCGTGCGCGTGGTAGTTTTTCGAGCGGCGAATCGTCTTCTTGTAGATCGGATGGGTGAAGCGGCGATCGACGCGCACCACCACCGTCTTGGCTTGCTTGTCGCTCACGACCACGCCCTGAAGGGTACGTTTCGGCATATCCGGCCTCTTACTTCTTCTTCGCGCGCGCTTGCGCGGCGATGGTCTTGATGCGGGCGATATCGCGGCGGGCTTCGCGCAGCCGCGAGGTGTTCTCCAGCTGTCCGGTGGCACGCTGGAAACGCAGGTTGAAGCGTTCCTTCTTGAGGTTGAGGACGGCGTCCTCCCTCTGATCGTCGCTCATCGCGCGGATGTCGGCGGTTTTCATCTCGGCCATGACCATTACTCCGCAATGCGCGCGACGAAGCGCGTCTTGATCGGCAGCTTGGCGGCGGCGAGCGAGAGCGCTTCCTTCGCAGTCTGCACGGTGACGCCGTCGATCTCGAAAATCACGCGGCCGGGCTTGACCCGCGCCACCCACAATTCCGGCGTGCCCTTGCCAGAGCCCATGCGGACTTCGG